>CBDBLV010000004.1:0-903396 GCA_965207225.1 Dehalococcoidia bacterium | reverse complement strand
GACGCTCACCCACCACCCGGAGCGGACGGAGAAGCGCACCGAGACGGTGAGCCTGTACAGGCCGGGGACGACCCGGACCGTCAGCGAGACGGTCACCGTCACCAGCGACGACGGAACGACCACGGAGCACACCGTCTCCGCCACCCTGTCGGTGCCCGGCGAGACGGTGCAGAGGGACGTGACCCTCACCATCGTCCATCCCGAGCACGTCAAGGCTGAGACGACCGACCGGGAACCCCTCACCAAGACAAGGGAAGAGTCCCTATCCCTGGCCTCCGAAATCGGGTCCGACGACGCCTTTGCGGTGCTGATTCTGCCGGAGCCCGAGCCCGAAGACCCGCCCGCCGAGCAGACGCCCGGCGGCGACCTGACCGACTGGTTCCGCCGGTTGGGATGGGAGTGGCCCCCCAGTCAAGCTGAGGGCAGGCTCTGGTGAGACGGGCATGGACGGCAATCCTCCTTGCCGGGGCTGCGTTGGCGACCGTCGGCGCGGCCCCGGCCGAGGAGCGGGCGATGCTGGCCGCCTTCGACGCGGTGCTGACCGCGATGGCCTACGCCGCCGCCGGACTCGCCGTCTTCGCCGTCGTCTGGGCGGGGTTCGTCCTGATGGCCGAGGGCGCGGAGGAGCGGGGCGGCGGCAGGGCCAAGACCGCAGTGGTGCTGGCCGTCATCGGCCTGGCGCTGGTTCTGTCCGCCAAGGGCGTCGCCGCGCTGCTGAGCCACGGCGTCATCCCCATTCCAGTCCCCTAGTGAGAAAAGGAAGCGAACGAAGTGAAAGAGTTTTTTCTGAACCTGATGAGAGGCGGAGAGCGGCATCCCTCAGAGGAGGGCGATGTTCAGACGCGCAATGCGAACACCGAAACGAAGACCCGTTCCACGTCGGAGCCGCCCGCGCCGAAACTCCCGCCCGACCTGCCCCTGTTCTTCATGCTGTCGCACCTGGGCGAGGACGGCCCGGTGCGGCTGGACGGGGTGCAGCTGGGCGTGTGCGAGGTGATGGGGCTGGAGATCGACGAGCCGAAGCTTGGGGCCTTCGCCGGGGCGCTCAACGCCCTCGACTTCCCGGTGCAGCTGCTCATGCGCCAGCACCCGCCGCGCCTTGGCGGTCTGCGGGAGAAGCTGCAAGAGGCCCAACCCGACGACCTGCCGCCGCAGACGAGAGCGGCATCGGAGTCGCTCAGGCGCCTGCTCACCGACCTAGAGACCCGGGACGGCATCCTGGACCGGCGCTTCTACGCCGTCTGCGAGCACTCCCGTATCGACGAGCTGCGGGGCCTGCTGGCGAGGGCCGGACTCTCCGTCCACCCCCTCAGGGGCAGGCAGCTTCGAATGTTCCTTGTAGCCGCAGCCCTGGGTGGCTCGCCTGTTGACGTGGACGAGAACGAAGAGATCGAGGTGCAGGTCAACCGGCGCGACATGCGCATTGGCACGCATCTCATCCGCTCCCTTCACCTGGGCAAGTGGCCGAGATCGCTGGCCCCGGGGTTCCTGCAAGGACTCATGGCGGCGGGAGCGCCCATGGACCTGTCCATTCATCTGGGGCCGATCCCCGCCGAGCAGGCGGCCAGGACATTGGAGTGGCAGAAGGTCAGGTTCGAATCGGCGCAGAGTCTCTCGTTCAAGCGTGGCCGCACCATGTCGCCGGAGGCCGAGATCGCCCTGGAGGACGTGACAAGGCTCAGGGACGAGGTGCAGAGGGGCAGGGAGCGCCTATTTCACTCCTCTTTATCCGTGACCCTCCACGCGAAGGACGAGGCGTCGCTGAAGGAGATGACCCAGAGGGCCAAGGCCCATTTTGCCGCCACTCTCGGCAAGCTGGACAACCTGGCGTTCAGGCAGCGGGAGGGGCTGCTATCGACCTTGCCCCTGGCCCTGAACGCCGTGGCCGAGTGGAGGACCCTGGACACGTCCAGCCTTGCGAGGCTCTTCCCCTTCTCGCCGCCGGACCTGGACACAAGAAGCGGCACCCTCTACGGCATCGACATGCGGGCCTGCTCCCCCGTGGTCTACGACCCCTGGGACGGCACCCATCTCAACGCCAACACGGCAGTCCTCGCACGGTCGGGCAGCGGCAAGTCTTTCGCAACCAAGCTGGGCGTGCTCAGGGGATTGACGCGCGGCGTCACCGCCTACGTCATCGACCCGGAGGGGGAGTACGCGGACATGGCTCGCGCCGCCGGAGGCCGTGTGCTGTCCCCCGGAGTTGAGGGCCAGGGCATGAACCCCTTCGTCATCGACCGGGGCGACTCCGAGGAGCTGCTCCAGAGGATCGGGAGCCTGCGCCGTCTGATTGAAGTCATGGTGGGCGAGAGCCTCGGCGCGGAGCGCAGGGCCTCCCTCGACCACGCCCTGGCGGGCTACTACGCGGAACACCGCGAACGCACCGGCTTCAGGGACTTTTACAAGTATCTCGAAGGGCAGGCCCCGGACATAGCCCACCTGCTGAGGCCCTTCGCCACCGGCAGCCTCCGCAACCTGCTCTCCGACGAGGGGGACGACCTGCTCGGCAACGAGGCGTTGGTCACCGTCTTCGATCTTCGCCTCCTCGAACCAGAGCTGAGGCCCGCAGCGGCGATGGTCTGCACCGAGACGGTGTGGGCGGCGGCCGCCCAGAACCCCAAGCCGAGGCTGCTGGTGGTGGACGAGGTATGGAGCATCATGCAGCACCCCGAGGGCGCGGCCTTCATGGTGTCTATGGCGAAACGCGCCAGGAAACACCGGCTGGGGCTTCAGTTCATCACCCAGGACGTCCAGGACCTTTTGTCCGAGGACTCGTCGAGGACCATCACCGGCCATTCGGGGAGGGCGCTTCTCCAGAACGCCGCCTTCAAGCTGCTCTTGCAGCAGGACGCGGCGGCCATAGGCACCGTGGGCGACGCGTTCGACCTGCCCGAAGACCTCCAGCGCTGGCTGCTGTCGTGTCCCCGTGGGGACGGACTGTTGCTGGCGAAGGGACACCGCTTCCCCGTCCGCATCGAGGCCACCCCGGAGGAAACGGAGGTCATCGAGTGGAGGCCGGGCGGACACCGACAGAGAGGCGAGAACGCAGAAGAGACCCATACGTAGGGAGGAGTAACAGAAATGAAACAGAACCCGATACGCAAACTATTTGGAAGCGACGACAAGACCCCGGCGCTGCTTGCGGTGACGCCGCCGAGGACGGGCGAGCGGACGTTGCTGGGCGTGGAGAACCTCCTCCAGTCCATCGCGGTGCCTGAGCCCTTCTCCCTGGAGCTTGCCGGGGACATGGACGGCGTGACGCTGATGGCCCGGTGCATCGACGACCGGGTGGTACGCGGCCAGATCTCCGCCCACTACCCCCAGGCCAGGATAGAGAAGGTGGACCCAAACAACGATCCCTTGCGCCTGGGAGACGGCGAGCAGGCGTGGTCGATGACGCTCAGGGCCGACGGCCCCGAGTATGTCCCCCTGCGCACCTTCCGCGACGACGACCTCCTCGACCCCGGCTCCGACCCCCTCATCGCCCTCATGGGCGCTCTGTCGTCCCTCTACGAGGGGGAGCGGATTGTGGCTCAACTCAAGCTGAACTCCCTCGGTCCCGACTGGTCGCAGCACCATCTGGAAAAGGCCCACAAACGGCCCGGCCAGGAGCAGCGGGAGCCCTCCTACACCTACCAGACCAAGCCCCTCCAGATGGACGGGGTGACCATGGCCGTGCTCGGCGTCGGCGCTCTCGCCGCCCTCCAGGGCTACCTGTGGGTGCAGGACGGGGAGACGTGGAAAGCCGTGCTGCTGGGCATGGGCGTTGCCCTGGGCCTTACCGCTGGCGGCTGGGCATGGCACCGCTTCAAGAAAGCCCGCAATCGGGTCGATGACCCGTTGCTCATCAGGGAGAAGGTCTCCCGCATCGCCTTCGACGCAGAGATACAGGTGACGGCGATCATGCCGGACGACACGGGGCGCGAGCGGGCCGAGGAGCTCCTCAGAAGGGTTGCCGCCGCCTACCGGCACTTCGACAACCCGGCAGGGGCGAGGTTCAAGGTGAGCAAGGTAAGGCCCGTCGCTCCCGCCCCGGAGAACCTGCATCCCACAGGCCCCGGCCTGTTCGGCAGGCGCAGCGTCCTGGGGGTGCGGGAGGCCGCCTGCCTCTGGCACCCGCCGGGAGCGGGGAACGAGACGCCGTTGGTGGAGCGGTCCGGCGCACGGGCGCTCAGCCCGTCGGCGAAGGGAGTCAGGGGCGGCGCGCTGGTGGGCGACACCACGGCGGGTACCAAGAGGGAGATCAGATTCCCCGACGACCTGCTGCGCCGTCACCACCTCTACGTGGCCCGCACCCGCATGGGCAAGTCCACGCTGATGCACCACGTGGTCGTTCACAAGATGCGGGAGAAGGCGGCGGGCAGGGACGAAGACGCCATCGTCGTCATAGACCCCCACACCGACCTGGTGGCGGGCATCCTCGAACACGTCCCGGAGGAGATAGCCGACAGGGTGAGGCTGATAGACCTGTCGGACGCGAGCCGTTCCCCCGGCGTCAATCTGCTGGACACCCGCATATTCGCAGACCGGGACCGCACCGCCGACTCGGTGGTGCGGGTGGCCAAGGGCCTCTGGGACCAGTGGGGGCCGAGGATGCAATCGATCCTGGAACAGACCGTCAAGACGCTGCACGAGGCCAACGAGCAGATGGAGGCCGAGCAGCAGTACACCATCCTCGACGGCCTGAAGCTGCTCTCGGACGATGAGTTCGCCAAGCAGGTGCGCAAGAGGGTCTCCGACCCCTACCTGCTGGAGTGGTGGGCCAGGGACTTCGGCAAGTGGGGCCGCCAGTACAAGGCGGAGGCCCTGGCCCCCGTCCAGACCCGTCTCTCCTACTACGCATCGTCCAAGCGGGCCAGGGCCATCCTGGGACAGCGCCGCTCCACCATCGACCTGAGAAGGACCATCCACGACGGCGGCGTGCTGCTGGTCTCCACCTCCCAGGGGGTCGTGGGCAGGGACGTGGCCGCCCTGGTGGGCGCGTCGCTCCTGAACCTGGTGGACGCCGTGATACGGGAGCAGGGAAGTCTATCTCTCAGGGAACGTCGCGGCGCGCTGGTCGTCGTGGACGAGATGCAGTCCATGCCCGGCGTGGACTACGAGTCGATGCTCAGCGAGCTTGGGAAGTTCGGGGCGTCCTTCATCCTCGCCACCCAGAGCCTGGCAAAGCTGGACGACCTCTCCCGCACCATGCGGGACACCATCCTCGCCAACGTGGGGTGCCTCGCCGTCTTCCAGGTGGCCGGCTCAGACGCCAGGACCCTGGTGTGGGAGCTTGGCAAGGACCGGGTGTCCGAGGACGACATCGTGTCCCTGCCCGTGCACCACTGCTACGTCCGCGCCACCGTGGGCACCGAGCGGATGCCCGCCTTCTCGATGGAGGTCAGGAAGCCTGAGGAAGGAGACCCATCGGTCGCCGACCGCATACGTGCAGCTACGCAAGGCTACACCGTCTCGGCCCGCCAGGGAGACTACGCCGACGCCGAGGGCCACGGGAAGGTGGACGAATTTCACAAAGGCGTCGAGGCATTGGAGCAGGCCGAACGGGAGGAGAACGACGAGCAGGCGACCGAGAACCACACCGACGAAGAGGACGAGGAGGTCGGAGAATGAGACCCGCGGGACTGGAAGCCCACCTCCTCCGCACCCTGGCCGACATGCCCTACCTCAATCGCCGGGAGATGGTCCCGGTCACGGGCCGGTCCAAGGGCGCGGTCCACGAGGCCGTGGAGAGACTTCAGGCAGACGGCCTCTGCGGCTCCGTGCTCCACGCCGTCGATCCCTTTCCACCCTCCCGCAGGTTCCACCTCACCGGGGCGGGGCTGCGCATGCTTGCAGATGAGGACGGGATGTCGCTTGACGACCTGGTGCGTACCCACCCCGTCTCCGCCGAGTGGCGGCGAAGCCTGATGGAGCGCATGGACGCCCTGGATTCCATCTACCGCGTCGCATCTCTCGCTTCCGACGTTGCCTACCCCCTGCGCTTCCGCTGGTACCGCTCATCCAAGCTGGACGCGGGTATAGAACTTCCCGACGGCAGGACCGTCGGAATCGTCAGGCAGGGACTCACCGCCGACCGCTCGGTCTTCGCCCAGCGCCTCTGGCGACTGAAGGACGAACCCATGCCCGGAGTCGTCCTCGTCCTCACGATGGACGCCGTCCGTCTCAGGCACGCCCGCAGGATGCTCTCGACGACCGGCGTACCGGCGTTGCTCGCCATCGAAGGCGAGGCGGTCCTGGCCGGAGCCGACGACCACATCTGGACCCCGGCCCAGGTCCACGCAGCCGTGGGCCTGCGCTATTCGTTGGACAGGACCGACCCCGGCGGCGCGTTTCCGGGGGAGCCGCAGCCCGGACTGGCGTCGGTCCCCGCAGACCTGCCCGTCATGGGAACGGTAGCCGACATGGCCGACCACATGCTGCCCGTGACGCTCAGACCCGCCGAGAAGCGCGCCCTCGACCTGGTATTCGACTGGCCCTGGATCGCCCTGGGGGACCTCGCCGGTCTGTTGGAAGTATCGCCCCAGCGGGCTTCCCAGCTGGTCAATCCCTTGGAGGGCTTCAGCCTCGTCGTCAGGCCCCGCGAAGCGGAGGGACGGCTGGCCCTCACCGACCGGGGACTGGCCCTCCTCGCCCGCAGGGACAGGACATCGGTGGCGGCGGCGAGGAGGAGATTGAGCGTCGCCCCGGAGGACGCCAAAGGGCCTTTCGAGTGGCGCAACCTCACCGGCAGCAGGAGCCGCCAGCTTCTCAGGAACATCGAGCACACCGAGGCCGTCCACGTCTTTCTGTCCGCGCTTGCGGCCCAGGCCCGGCACCTGGGCTGGGAGATAGCGCAGCTCGACCCGCCCAGGAGGGCGTCCCGCCACTTCCGCCACGACGAACGGTTGCGCGCCGTCTACCCCGACGCCTTCGGCGTCCTGCGCAGGGCCGAAGAGACGTGGGCCTTCTTCCTGGAGTGGGAGCGAAGGGCCGTTCGGCCCTCGACGATGGCGACGCGGCTCGCGCCCTATCTGCGCTACTACTCGTCCCAAAGGCCCATGGACGACCACGGGGCCAGACCCGCCGTTCTCATCGTCTTCGACGACGACATCGCCGCCACCCACTTCCTGCGCGTGGCGAGGGAGCGGATGCAGGCCAGCCGGGTCAGGGTCCCCCTGTGGGTCTCCCACAAAGAAGCCATCGACGCCCTGGGGCCGCTGGGACGCGCCTGGCGCACCCCGGACACCGCATGGGAGCCGCCCCAGTCCCTGCCGACGGAAGTGCAATAGACGACGCAGGGAGCGGCGCGAAAACTCCCGCTCAATACCCGATAGGAGATGGAAAGCCGATGCGTTCACCGGATAACGATATAGCAAGAGGCCCCCGGAGGAGCGGAGGACGGAGCGCCGTCCGGCTCGACGCGGCGGCTCTGGGAGACGGCTCACTTCGGTGATCACCTCCCGGAACCGGCCCGCCGGGGTCGATACAGACAGACCCGGTCCCATGTCGAAGTCGGCGCGTGGGGAGCGACCGCCCTCCGGTCGCATCCGCCGCCGGATGCACATGGCCTTGGGAACAACAACCCAAAGCTTTACGACATGGAGGATAGACATGACCAACATCGATCACATCGACGGATGGAGCGAGATGGAGCCCCTTCAGGGCGCCGACATGCCCGAGGACTTCCCCCAGCGGCTCGTGCGCCTCAAGGAGGCCAGCGGCCTCTCCTGGCGCGGCCTGTGCAGGGTCACCGGCATCGACTACAAGCTGCTGCGAAGGTGGCTCAAGGGCTGGGCGCCCAGCGGAGGCTCCATGCTCACCCTGGTCATCTTCGCCAACCGCATCGGATGCCTTCCGATCCTCCTGGGGGAGGAGCTACGGATGACCCACTTCAGGAGCTAGCCGGCACCCCCCGCCGGCGCCCTAACCGGCGCATCGGCGGCGCGGCGGGGTAGGACACCACAACGCCGCCGGGCGCTCGCACCCATCCGTCCGTGCCCGGCGGCCACCCAATACACCTGTAACGAGAGGCCAGCGGCCCAACGAACCGCCGCTGAGATTAGGCAACATGAAAGACACCAATAGAGAAGATACGAGGAACCGGCAAAAGAAGAGGCTGGGGAGGGATGCTCCCGAGTCATCCTCCGACAGGCCGATGGAGTCCTATACTCCTCAGCAGCGAAGGACGATACGCAAGGGGCTGCGCATCCTGGCCAAGGTCGCCGTCCGCGCCCACATGCGCAGGAACGCGGCTCACTCAGAGGATGACGGCGAGGGCAGGCGGTGAACGTCCCGCCCAACCTTGTCCCCGGCAGACTCGTTGGAGATGGCCGCGTGAAGCTAGCATCTTGGCATAGCACGAAAGCCGTGCTATTATGTACTTATGATTGTCTCATTCAGAGACGGCGGTACAGAGGACATCTTCAACGGGCAATCCACTCAAGCGGCCCTGCGGGCATGTCCCATGCCGATATGGGGAGTGGCTCATCGAAAGCTTGACCAGATCGATTCCGCCTCCGTTCTGGGAGACCTCAGAATACCTCCCGGCAACCGCCTGGAACGGCTGGCCGGAGATCGAAGCGGGCAACACGGTATTCGCGTCAACGACAGGTATCGAATCTGCTTCACGTGGACACCTGCCGGACCCGCCGACGTCGAAATCACCGACTATCACTGAAGAGGAGAATGAGCATGGTACGCATTCCCACCGATCGAGAGCCTACGCATCCGGGCGAGATGCTTCTGACGGAGTTCCTGCTGCCCCTCGGAATGACTCAGCGCGACCTGTCCAATGCCATTCACGTGCCCTATCAGAGGGTCAACGAAGTCGTCCGAGGGAAGCGGGGGGTCACGCCAAGCACCGCCCTGAGGCTCTCTAGGTTCTTCGGCACTTCGCCCGGCTTTTGGATGAACCTGCAACTCCGTTGGGACCTCTACCACGCCGAGCGTTCCGAGGCTGAACAGATCGAGGGCATCCTTCCGCGTGAAATGGTCAGCGCGCTTGGGGAAGACACGGGTTCGATGACGACGATGCCGGGTGTTGCAGGCTAGTAGTGGCCCACGGGAACGACAGGAAACAGGAGGAGGACTCACAGATGAACAATAGAAGCGACTACACCCCCGTGGCCCTCTACGCCAGGGTCTCCAGCGACAGACAGGACGTGGACCTGTCCGTGGCCGCACAGTTGCGGGCGCTCAGGGAATACGCCCAGAAGAACGACTACGTGGTCGTCCGCGAGTACGTGGACGAGGCCGAGAGCGGGCGCGTCGCCGACCGCCCGGAGTTCCGCAAGATGATCGACGAGGTCGCCAAGCCCGAGGCCCCGTTTAGAAAAATCCTTGTGTGGAAATTTAGTAGATTCACCAGAAAGCGCGAGCACGCCGTCGCCTTCAAGTCCATGCTCAGGCGAAAGGGCGTCCGCGTCGTCTCCATCACCGAGCAGGCCGACGACACCGCCACCGGCAGGCTCCTTGAGGGCATCATCGAGTCCGTCGATGAGTTTTACTCGGAAAATCTTGCGGAAGAGGTTCGCCGTGGGATGCGGGAGGCCGCTTCCAGAGGCTTCTGGGTCGCCAGCCGGACGCCCTACGGCTACAACCGCGTCATGGTGCAGGACGGAGCCAAGAAGCGGCCCACACTGGAGATCGACCCTGACACTGCTCCCGTCGTCAAGCGCATCTTCGACATGGCCGAGTCGGCCACCGGGATGACCGAAATCACCCGCACACTCAACGGCGAGGGCATCGCCAGCGCCACCGGCAAGCTCTGGTCCAAGAACGGCGTCCACTTCATCCTCAGAAACGAGGTCTACACGGGCACGCTGCTCTGGGGCACTACAGGGAAGGTCAAGTCCGACCCCGTACGCATAGAGAAGGCGTTCCCCGCCGTCGTCTCCAAGGCCCAATTCAACCGCGTCAAGCGGCTCATGCGCTCCCGCGCCCCCAAAAGGAACCACCCCCGCAGGGTGGGAAGCTCCTACCTGCTCAGCGGGCTGGTCAGGTGCAAGTCCTGCAACAGGGCGCTCTCAGGCCAGGACGCCAAGAGCGGCCAGTTCGCCTACTACGTCTGCCAGTCCATCATGAAGCGGGGCAAGAACGCTTGCACGACCCCCAGGCTCAACGCACGACGCTTCGAGGAGATGGTGGTGGAGAGGATACGGGAGAACGTCCTCACCGAGTCCAACATCACCGAACTGGTCAAGATAGTGGACGAGGAGATGGATGGGGTCGCCGCCGAGCAGCGGCAGAAGCTGGAGACCATCGAGGCCGAGCTTGATGAGGTCAAGCGCAAGCTGGGCCGCGTCTGGCACCTGGTGGAGAACACCGACCTCGACATGGCCGACGCCTCGGAACGCATCAGGGAGCACCGGGAGCGTCAACAGCGCCTTGAGGACTCGGCGGCCGAGGCCAGGACCATCCTCTCCCAGCGCAGGGAGGTGCTGGACGACGTGGAGACCATCGCGGCCTATGCCCAGGACATGAGCGAGTTCCTGAAGGAGAGCGAACTGACCGAGCGCAGGGCCTTCATCGAGTCTTTCGTCAAGGAGATCGTCGTCATGCCCGACAACGCCCTCCTCCGGTACACCATCCCCATGCCTCAGGATGGACCGGTAGGAGGGAGAAACGCCGAGGAGATGGCCCTGAACGGCTCGGTTCTGTCTACCGTCAAAAATGGTGGGCCTTCGTGATTTCACGGGGATTACCCACACGTGAGAATCGGCGCTTCACACGAGAATCGGCTGGTTTCTCAGCTATCAGGCTGAGGAGGATACTATCCTAGCCTGGAGACTTTGGAAAGCTCCGGGAAGGCCGAATTTCGGCTTGAACGCGGGAGGCGCGGACTGGACCGCCAGCCTCGCAAGGGCGGCAGCGCATGGGGCAGTCCCATGCCCCTGAGGCGACCGACGACGTTCATGACGCCCTGACGACGGGAGACCCGCCCATGAACCAGCAGGTCCGGCGCTCGTATCTCGAATCGACGCTCCTCGAATACCAGCGCATGTCCGGTCTCGTCTTGGAGCGTAAGGAAATCGCCAAGGTGAGTGCTCCTGTGTGGCCGATGCCGCTCTGCAACCCTCCCTTCCGCACCCCGTTAAGCACGAGCCTCAAACCGCATGTTGTTGCCAATTCTGGTTTCAAGCGAACTGCATCTGACTGAGTGACTGTGCCAACGATATTGCAAGTCAGAGCCGCTATTGGAATTTTCCATCCATGATCAGACGATCTATGTCTCTTGGGCTTGGTGGCTTCCCCTGTTGCACATGACAATTCAAAAACTTTATCAGAGACGACCTCACCATCGCTTCGAGACCATTCATCTCCTGTTCTCTGACATTTCTACCCGGCCCGCCATGGACAACCCTGCTCCGGTGTCTGTAGAGCTTCTTGATGGTCTTGGAAGCGTTCCGTCGCTCACTTTCTGTCTTGTACAGCCAAAAACCTCCACGCTTTGCGATTGTGGAGATGCCACTACGATCGCCGAATAGGGCTTCTAGCGCAATGACCAAGTCGACCAGACGATCCAAGCCATCCCGCTTCTCGTAGGATGAACTGAGCCGAGCCATTGCAACTTGCAGGTTATCAGGGACCGCGTCGAGCACATCCCAGAACCGGGCGACGAACTTGATGACCTTGCCCAGCGTGGCGTCATCGAGTGGGTAATCGCCGTATTCACGAAGTCCCTCGATCGGCGACTTGACTGGTCTGAAATCGTACCCAGAGAAGGACCAACCAGGCGTCAGACCACCGTTCTGGTGAATGCGCCATACTCCATGACGCCGGACCGAAACCTCGCCGGATTGGAATATGCGAAGGAGACGTTCGAGGCGATCCAAAGCGTCGTCGGCATGTTTCGTCGGAGGCGCGCCCCTGGCACATGTAACTTTCCGTTCGAGGTACAGCAATGACATTGGGAATGCAGAGTCGCGTCGCACCTGACCGACCTGGTCAGGCTCATAAAGACCGCGCTCGGTAAGATACAGCGCGGCATTGGGCGACTGGTCCAGTTGGAACGGGCCTAATTTGACAGGGAGCGCCGTGGAAACCGGGACGCCTTTAAAGTGTCCAAACGACAAGTCCGCTCGCATCAAGTACTCTGTCATCACCGTACCTCCTGCCTCTACTATGCAGTCTCGCGCGCGATAACCTAAGCCTTATATTTGAGCCAGAGCCTCGCATGAGATCCAGCGGGCGTTCGTGATTTCGCGGAGAGCTTGCCCAAAAGCCACAACGCTGTTTACGCCGAGCTGCGACTGGTTTTCAGATCAGGCCGAGGAGGATGATACCCTAGCCTAGTGACTTCGGAAAGCTCAAGGGGAGCCGGATTCGGCTTGAACTTGGAACGTGGACTGGACCACCGCCTTATCGGACGTCTGAGAACACGAGATCGTGCCTGAGCTACCACCAGCTGCGCGAGAGCAGCAAACGGGTGGGGGCTGATACCCTGGACGCGGTCGGAGGCGACATTTATGACGCCCTGACACGGCGGGTTCGCCCATGGATCATTGGGATCAGCGCGACCCTCCGCCGTGGTTGGCATGGATATGGGTGTGGCGCAAGCGTCAGGACGTTTGGCTGAGTTCGCCCTGGCGCCAGTCGCCAACCGGCTCGATCACTTCCTGCCCGTCGTTGGCAACCGAGTTGACGAGAGACGACACCTCGTACGCCTCCATCAGATCCGACGGATATGGGACGAGTACCGAGGACAGTGCATTGGGATCCTCAACGCCGTCGTCCAGCCACAGCCTCTCGGCTTCCCTGGACAGGATGACCGGCATCCGGTCGTGTATCGGCTCGAGCGTCTCGTTTGGCGTCGTCGTGATGATCGCGCATGAGGAAATGCGGTTGCCGTCTTCGTCGCGCCAGACCGACCACAGTCCGGCGAAGGCGAACGGCTCCCGCGACCGCATGACTATCCGCATCGGCGTCCTGGACTTTCCGACCCTTCGCCATTCGTAGAACCCGTCCGCCAGCGCCAGGCACCGGCGGCGGCGAAAGGCGTCCCTGAACGCCCGCTTCTCGGCTACCGTCTCCGCCCTGGCGTTGATCATGCGCGCCCCAATCGAGGCGGTCTTAGCCCAGCGGGGGATCAACCCCCAGCGCATGAGGCCCGCCCTTCTGTCCTCGCCGCCCACGACGGTCAGGATGCTCTGTGTCGGCGCTATGTTGTGTCTAGCGTCGAGGGCGTCCCAGTCGCCGTCGAACTCGAACATCCTGGCGAGCTCGCCGAGATCGGCGATGAGGCTGAATCTGCCGCACATGGCTTTCCCCTTCGGTTGCAAGCGAACGTTGGATCACGCCCGCAATCGTATCCCCGCCGGCCGCTTCACGCAACAAGTCGCGCCACCATATCCTCGTCACTTTTAGAAGAGTTCGCCGCCATGTCCTCGTCACTCTTGGGGAGATCTCTCACCGCCAGTCATGCGACGGCGGCATCCGGACTCCCACAGGAATCGCGCGGACGGACGACGCGATCACGTTCGCCACGCCCTCGCGTCCCTTCGGATGCTGGCGCGCCACCGGCCAGCCCGCCACCGTCACCGGAGCGCCGTCGCCGAGAGACTCCACTTTGGCGGCGGGAATCACCGAGCGCGGCAGCGTGGGTCTGACGAACTCCATGAGATGCCCGCGAGGATACAGCCCCATCGTCGCGTACTCCCCCGCCATCTTCTCCGCGGCGGTGAAGTCGGCGAGCTCCGGTACCCCGTCGTCCATGTTGGCCGGCAGCGTCGCCTGCCCGTTGCGGCCGGGGCGAGGGTGCAGCCCGGCGTCCCAGAGCACCGCCCTGCGGTTCGGGCTTACCCCGTCGAACGCGCGACTCCACAGCGCGCGGCTTCAGACCAGTCCGCCGCGCCAAGTCGCCCGCGCCCAGGTACGCGCCACCGCGCACGCGCTCGACCGCGATGAGCACCGCGGCGTCCGCGCCCACGTCTTTCACGAAGCGCAGTCCCACCAGTACCGAGCCGTCCAGCGGCGAGCAGTCCGCGCCGGAGCGGTTCACGCACGGGTTCAGGAACGGAACGCCGAATCGCCTCGCGTCCTGCTTCAGCGACTCGACCGGGTAGAAGCCCATCGGCTGCTGGTTCATCAGCGCGACGAAGAACTCCAGCGGATGGTATCTCTTGAGCCAGGCGGCCTGGTAGGCCGTCACCCCGAAGGCGTGAGAGTGCGATTCGGGGAACATGTAGTGGCCGTTGACCTTGGAGAAAATGCGCAGAGCGACGTCCTCCAGAACGCCTTGGCTCTTGGCTCCAGCCACGAACCTCCGCCTGTACGCGTCCACCAGGTCTTCGGCGTTCGACCTGGCGAACGCTCGCCGTACCTCGTCCGCCTCTCCCGCTCCGAATCCGCCCACGTCCATCAGCAGCTGGACCGCCTGCTCCTGCCAGATGATGACCCCGCATCCGCGCTCCAGCGCCCGCTTCTCCAACGGATGGTCGTAATCCCACTCTGCCCCGTGTCTGTAGCGCTCGATGAACTGCGACACCGCGCTGCCCTGGACGCCCACCCCCGGACGTATGAGCGCCACCTGGTAGGCGATGTCCAGCAGGTTGCGCGACTTCAGTCGTCGCGCTATCGCAAGCTGCGCCGGCGACTGCAGCAGGAAGACCCCCTTGGCCATGCCCGTATTGATCATGTCGTAGACGCCGTCGTCTTCGGGGTTGATCGCGGCGAGGTCGGGCCGCGCGCCCTCCCGTTCCTCAACCAGGTCGAGGGCCTCCTCCAACTGGTCGAGCACGGGGAGGGAGAGGATATCTATCTTGGCGAAGCCGGCGTCCGCCGCGCTGTCCTTGTCCCAGTCCATGATGAAGCGTCCTTCGATAGCCGAGGGGCGCGTCGGCGTCATCTCGGGGATGGGGGAGCCGCTCAGGATCATGCCGCCTACGTGCTGCCCGAGCGACTTCGGCGCGCCCGCGAGATGCGAGGCCATCTCCAGCAGGTCCCGCCAGCCCGGAGCGTCGACCGCGTCGGCGAAGTCCGGCGCTTTGAACATCTCATCGCGCAACTCCGACGCCGAAACTGAACCCAGCCGCCTGGACAGCAAGCCCAGCCGTTCCCCCGGAAGTCCCAGCGCCTTGCCCAAGTCCCGTAT
The DNA here is from genome assembly GCA_965207225.1 of Dehalococcoidia bacterium. Taxonomy (GTDB): domain Bacteria; phylum Chloroflexota; class Dehalococcoidia; order Plut-88900; family Plut-88900; genus Plut-88900. Next base: position 888,323 of record CBDBLV010000004.1, on the reverse strand, counting down.
GACGCCCCTAGTCCGATAGGTGGACACGGCGCCCGCTAGGACGGCGCGCTCGACGCCGAAGCGCCGGTGGATTCGCTCGATCAGCTCGTTCCTGATGGAGCGGGGGAAGTCGAGGTCTATGTCGAGCAGGCTCGTTGGGACGCGCCCGTCGAGGTTGACGAAGGCGAGCATGGTGAACTGGGGACTGCCCCGACCTCTCATGGGACGTTCGCCTTTGCGGCTGGTCGGGTTGGTGAGTGCATTCTATCTCGACAACCTTGGGAACGCGACTTCAGCAAGCCTTCTTCTGCAGCCTGCTACGGGCTGACCACCAGTTGTTTGCGCCACTCCACCATCTGACCCGCAATCGCTTGCAAGGGCACGGCGTAGAAGCTGAGTGTCTGTGTGCCGCGAGATGTATTGATTCCCAGGACCTTGGCGTCCGGCATCGAGAACAGCGGACCGCCGCTGTTGCCCGGGTTCAGCGGCGCCGTATGCCGGATATAGCCGTGCTGCTCACTCAGAGCGTCCCCCTCCGCAACCTCACCCGTAGTCGCAGTAACGCGGCTCGCCGAACCGCCGTCTGGGTACCCTACCGCAACGACCTGCGCCCCCACAGCGGGCGACGCCTCCTCCCAAGATAGCGCTGCGAAGTCTTCCGAGCAGCATATGGCGAGAACCGCCACGTCTCTATCAGCGTCCCATCCCAGAACCAACGCTTCGTAGGAGTCCGTGTTGCGAACCGTGACCTCCAAGGAGTCCGCACCCTCTACGACATGGTAGTTCGTAGCTACGAATGCCGTAGTTCCTTCTACGTCGAATATGAACCCGGAGCCGGTGGAAGAAAACACGAAGAACGAACCAGTGCTTGCCCTGACCTGTACTACGCCATCCTTCACTCGCTCCACGAGGTCTGCAGGTGTAGAGATGGGCCCAGGCGTGGGTGTGATGGTTGGCATAGGCGTGAGTGTTGGAGTCGGCGTTGGCGTTGGGGTCGGTAGAACGCCGCCGGAAAGAGTGAACCAAACCCGTTCGCTACTGTCGGGCCAATACCCGGGTCCTTCCACGAACATCAGCAGAGAGGCGGCGTCGGATGAGACTATATGCCAGCAGACGTTGCCTTCAATAGTCCCGTTAGTGAATAGCTCCGGATAAAGGAGAGGGTCGGGGATGCGTTCAATGAAGCCTCCGCACGAACCGTTCGTATAGGCTATCCCGCCGTCACCAACGGCTCTCAATCTGCCTATGCCACTGAAACTGTTGGAATCGGGGCCCAAGTACTTCACCCGTAGTCTTGCTATGTAGAATTGCTCCCCCACGTCAGGCGGATCGTTAAAATGGCTCTCAGCCATGACGACCTCAGTAGCGTTCGGTATTATGTTCAGCACCGTCATCTGCCAGTGGTCATCCTCACTGTTCCTGACCTCTGCCGGAACCCCGAACGGTAGTGGAATTTGCCTGCTGCCCGGTCCCGGAATAGGAGTTGGAGTGGGCGTAGGCACACATTGGTTCCACATTGTGAAATACACAAGATCGCTCTTAGGCACGGCCCACAGGCGTTCTGGAATACATCCGCTCAAGTTAGCGTTGTGTATTCTCAGGTCTTCCAGATTAGCAAGCTGTTCCAGTTCCGACGGAATATTCCCGCTTAGGTTGTTATCGGAGAGATTAAGCCATCGAAGGTTGGAAAGCCGCCCCAGTTCCGGCGGGATAGTCCCGCTCAGATTGTTTGCAGAGAGCGCAAGTTGTTCCAACTTGGAAAGCTGCCCCAGTTCCGACGGGATAGACCCGCTCAGGTTGTTATCGGAGAGGTTAAGCCATTGAAGGTTGGAAAGCCGCCCCAGTTCCGACGGGATAGACCCGCTCAGGTCGTTTGCAGAGAGCGTAAGTTGTTCCAACTTGGAAAGCTGCCCCAATTGGCGGGGAATCTCTCCCCCCAATCTTGGGTTTCCAGTTAGTACGAGTTCCTTTAGCTCTGAAAGGTGTCCTAGTTGATGCGGAATTGTTCCGCTGAGATTGTTGCCGCCGATGTAGAAGCCACCGAAAGTGGCTCCAAGGTCTATCTCTATGACGCGACCGTTGGTGTCTGTTTTCACCCCATACCACTCGCCAAGCGGAGCGTCGCTAAGCCAAAATCTGTTGTATGACCAATCTGGGCCGCCAGCTAAATCATACAAGGCAACAAGCGCGGCCAGATCGTCAGCATTCCGACGGTCGGGTGTTGGCGTTGGAGAAGTGCGGGTAGGTCTGCGCGTGGGCGTCGCTGTGGCGGTGGCGGTTAGCGTAGGGACCGCTATGGTTGTCGGCGAGACGGTAACGGTTGCGGTCGGCGTATGCGAAGCGGTGGAAGTCGGTGTATGGGGCACTACCGCTGTGGCGATGGCGGTCGGCGTAGGGAATGGTGTGGTTGTCGGTGAGACGGTAACGGTTACGGTCGGCGTATGGGTGGCGGTGGCAGTAGCGATTGGCACTATGGCTAAGCTATCGCCAGCAGGCGGCGCGGCTGGAGTGTCTCCGCACGCCGACAATACCGAGATCGCCGCTAATAGCAATCCCACCAGTCCAATGAGGCGATATCTTATCCGCGAGCTAGTCAACGGATTCACACTCCCGGCGGAAACTTATGAGCGCATCACAATGTTCCCAGCCCAGATGCGCGCGTCCGATTCCTTGGCAATATACCATTTCCAAGAGTCGAGCGCAATTGCGATACAAGCACCTCCCTTATCTGGACTTTGTACATTCACGCTGCATAAGAGAGCGACTCTATGAACTTGTTGAACAGCGGTGTGGGGAGTTCCCGCATATCGGGTTTCTGCTCCGACATGCAAAAAGTCCCAGTGGCGCTCCACAGCTGACGACGCGCCAGAGCGATGGCGTCTACGAAGGTCGGCTCAGTCTTGGCATACCAGGCCGCTGATCGTGGAGTCGCCAGCTGGCGGTTTCCCAGCAGGTGGGCTGCGAGAGTTATCCAGGAGAACAGTCCCAACAGCGCAGGGGTGGTTCGGACTATGGCGCGATCCGACCACTGGCGTTGAGTCTCCACTCCCAGATGGGCCCGTACCTCCTGAAGTGTCACCTCGATCTGCCAGCGCAACACGAACCACTCGATGATCTGGACCGGAACGACCGTATCATCGGTACACAGCAGCACCTGGGAGTCGAACTGCCGCAGCGGGTCTTGAATGAGCGTCCATCGAATGGGCACGGGCGGCTTGCCCGTGTGATACCAGAGCGCTGTATGAGAGCTGAACTCCACCGTCCGAGTAGCGCCGTCGCACCAGGCGACTGCCACGCTCGTCCAGCGCGTATGGGGACAAGTCCAGAAGCACCTTGAGCGTGGGCAGACGCTGGCCCTTGACGCGCGTACGCCCCATCTGGCCGGGCCGACGAGGCGGAGCGGGTTCATAGAGCGCGGCGTCGAGACGCAGTCTGGCAATGAAGGTGACCGGACGAGTCATGGACTGACAGAAGTGGAGCAGGTCCAGGGCAGTGTAGCTGCTGTCAGCGACCACCACGATGCGCCGGTTGGGCAGCCAGCGACGCAGCTGGAGGATCATCTGACGCGCCCAATCGGTGATCTTCTTATGGGGTTTGCCGATCTCGATATGATAGAGTTCGGACGGCGCCAGCGCGGTCAGCGCCGGCAGCGCCCATGTACGATGTGCCCAGGGTATGGCGGTCACAGCATCAGACTTATCCAACGCAGACCGGAGGACTTGACGAAGTGACTCCCGCTGGAGCGCACCGCGTCGCGATATATTCCCTTGGCGTTGATCTGCTCGCCACGTCGTCGCTCCAAAGTCTCATCTATCCCCGACACCAGTGGACCATCACCCTGATCCAGATGCTCTACCAAAAGCGACAGCGGCACACGGCTCAGTTGGAGCGGTGACCACACAGGGCGATTGAGAACGTGGTGGTACCGAGCAAAGCCGGGGTCGTTGCTGAGTCCCATGGCGCGGAGCGCGGAGGTAACAGTCCTCTTGCGCGTAGCCAGAACCGCCCCAACCAGCATAACCTGGACTTTCGCCCATGTCCTGGCCTGGAACACAGGTGCGAACGGACTGAGAATGGGTACAATGGCATCGGGCAGGGTAAGCATGACATGACCTTTCGTGATGGTTGAGTCTCGTCAGCTTATCCTGTCCTCTATAAGTTTTGTACAAAGTCCAGCTAAGGAGGGTTGACTTCCAATACGGACACTCTAGGGGACACTACTCTGATCGATCAATAGCCTGGAAGGAATTCCCACAACATTTGACACAAGCACTCGCTGCGGTTATCATACATAATTGTCTGGGAGGGCCGCGATGACAACTCATGAGAGCTATGATGCCCGTATCGATTTTGAACGTCAGGGTTTCCATTCTTCAGACCTAGAGTTAGAGCCCGTCACCTCTGAGGATGACGACTATACTAGTTCGCCTGCCGACTACCAGATCACCACATACCCAGCCGACTTCACTTTGGAGGTTTTGCATCAAAAATGGCAAGCTGGTGAGATCATCATTCCAGATTTCCAGCGGGCCTTTGTGTGGAAGGTAGCGCAATCCAGTAAGCTTATCGAGTCCTTTCTAGTCGGCCTGCCAGTACCTCCTGTGTTTGTCTATACCGAGCGTCAATCTCAAAACTATCTTGTTATAGATGGACAACAACGGTTGAAGAGCATTTTCTATTTCTTGGAAGGGAATCTTCCCGAAGCATCAGGTCGCAAGAGAACGTTTAGGCTTCGCGGTCTAAATGACGACAGTCGCTTCTTGGGTAAAGCCTTTAATGACCTCATGGATGCGGATCAAAGGAAGTTAAAAAACGCTGTTCTCAGGTCCTTTGTTGTCCAGCAACTTGAACCGGATGACGACACGAGCATATACCATATCTTCGAACGCCTGAACACGGGAGGTACTCTGCTGTCCAATCAAGAGATTCGCAACTGCGTGCATAGTGGTAATTTCGTAAAATTCTTGGTGAGACTGAATGCCAATGACGAATGGCGTAAAATCCTTGGCAAGTCGATGCCAGATAGTCGCAAGAAGGATATAGAGATACTGCTTCGTTTCTTCGCAATGAGGGATATCTCAAGCTATCAGAAACCGATGAAGGACTTCTTGTCAAAGTTCATGAGCAAAAATCGTGATACTCCAGAAAACTTACTCCTTCAAAGTGAGGAAGTATTCCGCAACACTTGTGCACAAGTGTTGGATTCCCTAGGGGAAAAGCCCTTTCATGGTCGCAGTGGTGTAAATGTTGCGGTTTTGGATTCCGTGATGGTAGCTTTCTCAGAAAATCTGGCATCGATTCCAGATGACATCAGGGTCAGATACAACAGATTGCGAGATGATGAGTCGTTCGTCATTAGAACAAGGCAAGGAACAACAGACGTATCGATAGTCCGTGAGCGTTTCAACCAGGCCAAAAGCGTCTTGTTCCGATAGAGGCACATCAATTGCGCATATCCCGGATCGACAAGGCCTTGGAGGATTGTGAGAATCACTTATCCTCCACCGGGTCGTTTGGAACCCCGATCGAACGGTTACTCACTTATTCTTTATTGGTAGTGATTTATGCCGAATTTGAACAGATGGTAAATTCCATCGTTCAACAACGGTGCAATTTCATTGAAGACGAGTCGCTGAGAGGCCTCGTAAGTGAATGTGTGGGGAGCATTAGCCGAATCCAGTCTGGCAACATAGGAGATCTGTTGGAGCGATTCGGGGACGAAATAAAAGCGTCATTCAGGAATGATATTATGGCTACTCAGGCCAATCAAAGGGCTGAGACGTTCTACAATAACCTGATAACCAATCGTCACGATACTGCTCACTCTATAGGTTCGAACCTTACTTTCGAGGATGTGAAACAGTTCTACGAAGAGGGCCATGTCGTACTCGACTTCTTCAGGAACTCACTGCTGGACTACTAGGCTGAATGATTATCTGCTCAATTGGGAAAAAGCGTATCCGAGCCGGAAGGGGAAGGGAGAGCTTGTGTCAAAAGTTGTGGAAATTCCTTCCAGGCGGTTTAGTTCATCAGGCTGCGACTGCCTCCTCAGCGCTCATCGGCAACTCGGTTAGGACCCCGTCCTCGAACTTCGCTCCATCCATCAGCAGCTTCATCAGGTTTCTACCTCCATACAGCGGTCTCCATCTCTCACTCAGCCTGCTGACCACCTTGAACACCAGGTACAACACGCTGTCCCGCCGCTTCATCCGACGAGCGGCATCCGTCCTCAGCCTGACCGCGCTGAACACCGACTCCAGAGGGTTCGTCGTTCTCAGATCGATCCAATGCTCAGTCGGAAAGTCGTAGAAGCTCACGAACGAGTCCCAGTCCCGGACCACCGTCTCGGCGGCATCAGTGCGCCCCTCGGCGCTCAGCTCTGAGACGTACTCGTCACGAAGCCGCTCACACTCCGCTCGAGTGGGAGCGTGGGAGATCTCCCGCAGCCTGCGTCTCGCTGACGACTGCAACGACTTCGGAAGCCGCGCCGCCAGGTTCAGCGCACGGTGGTTCCAGCAGCGCTGGCGCCCCGTCGTGGGGAACACCGCATCGAGCGCCGACCACAGACCCAGAGCCCCGTCTCCAATCGCAAGCAGCGGCGTATCCATCCCACGGTCTCTCAACCCACGCAGCGCGCCGGCCCAGCTCTCCGCGCTCTCCCTAATAGCCGAGTTCCATTCCCAATAGCTCCTTGGTCCCATCCTCACTCGCTCCCACCACGCACAGCAGCGCCGTCTTCTCCCGATCCACGCCGGCTCCCAGGTACACCCCGTCAGCCCAGATATATGCGTACCGGCGAGAGTCGAGGCGGCGACTGCGCCACGCCCGATTCTCGTCCTCCCAACGACTCTTCAACCTCACGATAGCGTTTGCGCTAAGCGCCGTCGTCTCTCCCACCAGTTCCCGAAGCGCCGGCTCGAAGTCCCCGGTCGATAGTCCCTCCATGTACAGCTTCCGAAACAGCTCCTGGGTCTGGCGGGAACTGCGCTGGTACTTGCCGACTATCTGCGAACTGTATCCATCCGCAGACACCTCCCGTGGCACGTCCGACACCCTGGGCGCCTTCACTTCGACCGCAGACACGCCCACCGTCAACTCACGGCTCATGTGGTAGCCATTGCGGTATCCGCGAAACTCGTCGGACCGTTCGTAGCGGTCCCTCCCAAGGAAGGCGCTGACCTCCTCCTCAAGGGCCGCTGCCAGCATCCTTCTCGCTCCTTCCCTGAACATATCTTCCAGCGTGTCTCCGACGACGTTCTCATTCCCTTCGGTCTGGTATACTTCTCGCACGGCGTATTCCTCCAGTTCCTCGTCTCATTGACGGTTTAGTCGCCTGGAAGGATACGCCCTTTCTCTTACTCACGCATTTCCAATTTCCACAACTTCTGATATTAGCTCGGGACTGACTTCGAGTGGAGCTTCCCCGCAAACGGCATGATCTCTCCGCTGGAGCGCATCTACCGGCATTGGCCTTCGCATTGAGCGGGGTGTGGCCGCCGCAGGCGCTTCATGCTATCCTCCAGCGTACAGCGTTTCATCTCCACCACAGACCGAGGGTGAGCATTCTTCTGAGCCACCGCATACGCTCCGCCCTTGCCAACGCCCGCCTTGCTTCGGCCAGGGCCTTCCGCCGCCACCGCAGGTGGTTCTCCCTTCGCGAGGCGTCCAGAGGCTCCCTCTCCGGCGGCAGCGTCAGGCCGTAGTCGCCGAGCATGGCGACCTCCAGCTCCCACCGTCGGACCGAGGCTCTGGCCCGGTCCACCCGACCGCCCAAAGCCTCAGCCCCGGTCCGCAGCTCCCGCCACTCGGCAACCAGGGATGCCGCCGGGCCGAAGGCGCGCTCCTCGTCGGGCTGTTCCTCCCACGTGACGACGCCCTCGTCGGGAAGCCCGCGCTCCCGTCTTGGAGGCCGCCACTCGCGTCTCTGTCCTTCCTCACCCTCATCCTTGGACTCGGGCGCATCCGACTCGATCTCCTGCCCTTCACCTTCCTCCTGACCTTCAGCATTGCGCTCCAACTCTCTAATCTGCTCCGCCTGTGTTTCGACGGTCTCCCGCAGGGCCTGGTTCTCCGTCTCCAACGCCTTCACCTGTTCTTCCAGCGCGGCCATCTTCCTCGCAATGCCACCAGCGTCATCGTCCCGCTCACCATCGCCGTCAACGCGCTTGTCCCGGTACTCCTCCAGCGCCCTCCGCATCCGAGGGGACACACGGCGGGACCCGTGACAGGCCGTCATCGTGCGGTAGTTCACCCCCAGCGCCTTGGCCGCGGCGACCTTGCCCCGGTCATTCACCAGGGCGTCCAGCATGTTCAGTAGGGAGTCGTCCGATAGGGGGGCATCCGATAGGTAGATGGTCGCATCGCCGGAGTCGCCCGGAACCCCTTGCCTGGACTGCTTGGCATCACTCACGTGGGCCTCCTATACCCCAGAAAACTACAATATCCACACTACAATAAGTGCAATAGACTTAGCGCCAGCCCGCAGTCAAACTGCTCGCAGGATTCCCGTCACTTCCCTCGGATTCCCCTTCAATCAGCTACGAATATCACCCAGATTGTATTCTACAATGTATTCCTGATTCCCTTACAGCCCTCCCAGGGCGAAAACCGTCTCTGAGCGATTGTAGTCTGACACGTCAGGCCCTCCGGCCCGCCGTCTGAGTTCCGGCTCGTCTCGGCGCGCCGGGGCGGTCCTCTGCGGTCATCGCGGCCTTGCTTTCCTCGCAGCCGACAGGGTAGTATTAGCGCATACGTTCTTTTCGCTGCGACTCTGGGCAATAGGAGGATATGTCTCATGAAATTCAATCCGATAGCCAAGCTGTTCAAGGGCGGGGAGAAGCCCGCCGTCAAGCTGATGGCCGTGACGCCGCCCCGATCAGGGGAGCGCACCATGCTGGGCGTGCAGAACCTGGTGGAGTCCATCGCCGTCCCCGAACCATTCTCGTTGGAGATCGCCGGGGACGCCGACGGCGTCACGTTGCTGGCCCGCTGTCGGGAGGGCTCCTTCGTGCGCCAGCAGGTGGGAGCCCACTATCCCCAGGCCAGGGTGAACGAGGTCTCCGCCGAGGACGACCCGCTCAGGCTGGCCGAGGGGGAGCGGGCGTGGTCGATGGACCTGCGGCTCAAAGGGCCGGAGTACCTGCCCCTGCGTCCCTACGGGGACGACGACCTGCTGGACCCCGGCTCAGACCCGCTCATCTCGGTCATCGGCTCATTGTCCGACCTGGAGGAGGGTGAGCGGCTGGTGACGCGGCTGCGGCTGTCGTCGTTGGGTTCGGACTGGTCCGCCGCCCACCAGGAGAAGACGAACCCCAGGCCCGCCTACGACACCAACACCTCCGCCTCCAGCGCCCAACCCGGGATCGACCGCACTAACGCGGTTGCCATAACCATCCTGGCGTTGCTGGTCCCGCCAGCGCTCATGGCCTACTTGTGGATACAGGCCGGGGAGACCTGGAAGGCGATCCTGCTGGGTCTTGGCGTGGCGTCCCTGGCGGCCCTGGCGGGCTGGGCCTGGTGGCGCTTCAAGCAGTGGCGTTCCGGGGGCAAGTACCAGGACCCGCAGATGATCAAGGAGAAGGTCTCCAAGCTCGCCTACGAGGCCCAGCTGGAGGTGACGGCGATCCTGTCCGAGCACGGCGCCGAGAACAGGGCCAGGGAGCTTCTGCGCAACGTGGCCGCGGCCTACAGCCACTACAACAACCCGGCCGGTGCCAGCTTTAGGGCGACCAAGGTTCGTCCGGCGATTCCCGTGACCGAGCCGCTGCCGCCGGCGCGGAGCCTGCTGGCGTGCCGCAACGTGCTGGGGGTGCGGGAGCTTGCCTCCCTGTGGCATCCGCTGGGGGCTGGGGACGCGCTGCCCATGATGGCCCGCGCCGGGGCGAAGGCGCTGTTTCCCTCGTCCCGCAACGGCTCCGCCGGGGCCTACGTGGGGGACACGGTGGTCGGCAAGCCGAGGAAGGTGCGCTTCCCCGCCGACGCGATGGGACGCCACCATCTCTACGTGGCCCGCACCCGCATGGGCAAATCCACGCTCATGCATCACCTGGTCGTCCACAAGATGCGGGAGAAGGCGGCGGGCCGCAACGACGACGCCATCGTGGTCGTCGATCCCCATGACGACCTGGCGCACTCCCTGCTGAGGCGCGTGCCCGAGGAGATCGTGGACAGGACGTACCTCATCGACCTTGCCGACGACGAACGCTCGCCCGGCGTCAACCTGCTGGACGCCCGCATCTTCCCCGACCGGGACCGCACGGCGGACTCGGTGGCGCGCATCGCCAGGGGGCTGTGGAGCCAGGTATGGGGGCCGAGGATGCAGTCCATCCTGGAGCAGACGGTCAAGAGCCTGCACGAGTACAACACCCACCCGGACACGAAGGAGGACGAGCAATGCACCATCCTGGACGGGCTGCGGCTGCTGTCGGACCTGGAGTACCGCGGCCGGATTCTCAGGCGCGTGTCCGATCCGTATATCCTGGGCTGGTGGGCCAGGGACTTCCGCAACTGGAGCCGCACCCTGAAGGCCGACGCCATCGCCCCGGTGCAGACCCGCCTGGCCTACTACGCCACGTCGAAGAAGGCTAGGGCCATCCTAGGGCAGCGCCGCTCCACCCTTGACCTGCGGCGGGTGATCGCCGAGGGCGGGGTGCTGCTGGCGGCCACCTCCCAGTCGGCGGCTGGGCGGGACGTGTCCGCCCTGGTGGGAGGGTCGCTGCTCAACCTGACCGACGCGGTGATCCGGGAGCAGGGACGGCTCTCGCCGAACGAGAGACGGGGCGCGCTGGTGGTGGTTGACGAGATGCAGTCCATGCCCGGCGTGGACTACGAGAGCATGTTGTCTGAGCTGGGCAAGTTCGGAGCGTCGTTCATCCTGGCCACCCAGAGCCTGGCGCGGCTCAAGGAGCTGTCCCTCACCATGCAGGACACGCTCCTTGCCAACGTGGGATGCCTGGCGGTGTTCCAGGTGGCGGCGTCCGACGCCCGGCAGCTCATAGGCGAGCTGGACCGGGACAGGTTGGACGAGGAGGACCTGGTGTCGCTGCCGGCGCACCAGTGCTACGTGCGCGCCACGGTGGACGGGCTGAGGCAGCCCACCTACTCCCTGGGAGTGCGGGCGCCCGACGCGGGGAGCGCCGCCGCCGAGGAGCGGGTGAAGGCGCGGGCCGAGAGCTACACCGCCACGGCGGAGGCCATCGCCTCCCAGGACGCCGAGGTCGAGAAGATGGCGGAGCAGTATCGTGAGGAGCTGGAGCGGGAGGAGGAGCAGAGGCAACAGCAGTCGGGTGGGAATCCGCCGCCGCCCAGCGCGGGCAACGGGACGGCGAACCAGCCGAAGCCCAAGAAGAACAAGAGACCCCGCAGGCGGCGCAGGAACGACAACCAGAACGACCTCAACGCATCCGGCGGCAGGGCGGCGGAGGGTGAATGAGACCCGGAGAGCGGGAGCGGCTGAGCCTGTGGACCCTGGCGGCCATGCCCTTCCTCGACTACCTGGAGTTGGCCTCCGTATCGGACATGGCCGAGAGCACGGCCCGCCACGTCTTGGGCCAGCTGCGGCGGAAGGGGTTGGCGGGCTCCATACGCCACGCCTCTCCCCTGACCGACCCCACCAGACGTTGGTACGCCACCAGGGAGGGACTGCGATTCCTGGCTTCTGAGAACCGAACCGGCATCGACCGCCTGCTGCTGACGCATCCGGTATCGGCCCACTGGCAACGCATCCTGCTGGCGCGCCTGGACGCCGTGGCCGTCGTCTACCGACTGGCCTCGGCGGTGGCGGATGCGGTCGGCCCTCCCCGCTTCCGGTGGTATCGCGCCGCTCCGCTGGACGCCGCCATGACCCTCCCTGACGGCAGGACCGTCGGCGTGATCCGGCAGGGCGCCACCGCGGACCGTACGGCGTTCTCCGACCGGGCGCGCAGCCTCCTTGACCCGGAGCTATCCAGGCCCCGCGCCCTGCTCGCCCTCGCGCCCGACGAGGCGAGGCTGCGCCAGGCGCGGCGGCTGTTGGCTCCCTATCCCGGACCGGCGTACCTGGCTCTCGAGCGGGACGCGGCCAGCCTGTCGGACGACGACAGGGTGTGGCGCGCAACGTCCGCTCCTTCGCTCCTGTCCCTTGGCGAGATATTCGCCCACCTGCGGCAGGGCGGCGCGATTCCCTGGGAGAGGCCGACTTCGAGACAATCCCTGCCCGAAGAGGCCGAGTTGCGCGGGATTGACGATGACGCCGCCGACCACCTGCTCCCCGTCCTCCTCAAGCCCGCCGAGAAGCGGATGCTCGACTGCCTCGCCGACTGGCCTCTGATCACCGTCGAAGACCTGTCGGGCATCCTTGGCCTCTCCGACTCCCGCGCGTGGCGGCTTGCCGCCCGTCTGAACAGGTTGGATTTGGTCGCTCCGGTCAATCTTGCAGGCCAGCGCCGCTTCGCTCTCAGCGATGGAGGGCTGTCCTTCCTGGCCCGCAGAGACCGGGCTTCCGTGGGGTCTGCCGTCCGCCGCTGGAGCGTCGAGCCGGTGGACGGACAACCTCCGTCCTCCTGGCGAGACCTGCCGGGGGCGCGGGCGCGTCCCCTGGCCCGCGCCATCGACCACACCGAGGCGGCGCACCGGTTCATGGCGGCGCTGACGCGGCAGGCGAAAGGGACGAAAGGCTATCGCGTCGTTGCGGTGTCGCCGCCCCATCACGCCACCCGGCACTTCCGGTACGGCGGCAGTTTCCGCTCCGTCCACCCCGACGGCTTCGGCGTGGCGCAGACCGGCAGCCGGACCATGCCCTTCTTCCTGGAGTACGAGCGCCGGGCGGTGAACCCGTCCACCATGGCCGCCCGGCTCGCTCCCTACCTGCGCTACTACTCCTCCAACCGGCCCCTGGAAGACCATGGACACCGGCCACTCGCGCTCATCGTCTTCGACGATCCCCTGGCCGAGGCCAACTTCCTCGGCGTCGCCCGCGTGGAGATGGAACGCCGCGGCGTGAAGCCGCCCCTGTGGGTGTCCCATAGGGAGAGGCTGGAGAAGGTCGGGCCGCTGGGCAAAGCCTGGCGCAATCCAGACGTCATGGAACCCAGGCGGGCCTTTGTTTGAAGCCTTGAGTCCGGCCCTGTCCACGGCCATCGGGGGCCATCGGGTGATTGAAGGGCGGGTGTCCGATAGTGTATAGTAAGACTCAATGCTATCTGTGCAATCGAAAGGCGTGAGGATGCAACCCAACTCCAGAAACACCGTGTCCGTGAGCTTCTCCCTGCCCCGGGACATGGCCCAGAATCTCCAGCAGATGGCAGGGGAGGAGCAGCGCACCGTGAGCGAGGTGCTCAGGCAGGCCATCCGCCTGTACATGGAGGAGCGCGACTGGCTCATGCAGGAACGGACGCGACGGCTTTCACACCGGAACGAAAGGCAATGAACCGAGAGGAGGACGCATCCATGAATCAGACCAATGAACGCACCCCCGTGGCCCTCTACGCCAGAGTGTCCAGCGATAGACAGGACGTGGACCTGTCGGTGGCCGCCCAGATGCGGGCGCTCCGGGACTACGCGGACAAGAACGGCTACACGGTAGCCCGCGAGTACATCGACGAGGCCGAGAGCGGACGCGTAGCCGACAGGCCGCAGTTCCAGAAGATGCTGGACGAGGCATCCAAGCCGGAGGCCCCTTTTGCGGAGATATTGGTCTGGAAATTCAGTCGCTTCACCAGAAAGCGCGAACACGCCGTCGCCTTCAAGTCCATGCTCAGACGCAAGGGCGTCCGCGTCGTCTCCATCACCGAGCATGCCGACGACTCCCCCACCGGCAGGCTCATGGAGGCCATCATCGAGAGCGTTGATGAGTTCTACAGCGAGAATCTTGCCGAGGAGGTTCGCCGGGGAATGCGGGAGGCGGCTTCCCGCGGCTTCTGGGTCGCCAGCAGGGCGCCCTACGGCTACAACAAGCGCATGGCGCAGGACGGACCCAAGAAACGCCCCACGCTGGAACCCGATCCCGCCACCGCTCCCGTGGTGCGGCGCATCTTCTCCATGGCCGAGTCGGGCAGGGGCATCCTGAACATCACCCAGACCCTCAACGCCGAGGGCATCGCCAATCCCACCGGCAGGCTCTGGTCCAAGAACGGCGTCCACATCATCCTCCGCAACGAAGTCTACACCGGAACGCTTCTCTGGGGCGTCGGCGGCAAGGACAAGGCCGAGCCGGTCAGAGTCGACAAGGCGTTCCCCGGAATCATCTCCAAGGCCCAGTTCGAGAGAGTCAACAAACGACTGCGCTCAAGGGCGCCCAGGAGAACTCATCCCCGCAGGGTGGGAAGCTCCTACCTGCTCAGCGGGCTGGTCAAATGCAGGTCGTGCAACAGGGCGCTCTCCGGACAGGACGCCAAGAGCGGCAGGTACGCCTACTACGTCTGCCAGTCCATCATGAAGCGGGGAAAGGACGCCTGCGATACACCCAGGCTCAACGCCCGGCGATTCGAGGAGATGGTGGTGGGAAAGATCAGGGAGAACGCGCTCACAGAGTCCAACATCCGGGAACTGGTGAAGCTGGTGGACGAGGAGATGGACGGCATCGCCAAGGAGCAGCGGCAGAGGCTGGAGACCATCGAGTCGGAGCTTGCCGACGTGAAACGCAGGCTGGAACGTCTCTACGACCTGGCGGAGACCACCGACCTGGACATCGAGGACTTCAAGCCTCGCATCAGAGACCACCGGGAACGGCAGGAGAAGCTGGAGGCGTCGGCTGCCGAGGCCAAAACGATGCTCTCCCAGCGCAGGGAGGTACTGGACGACGTGGAAACCATCACGGCCTACGCACAGGAGATGAGCGTGTTCCTCAACGAAAGTGAACTGACCGAGCGCAGAGCCTTCATAGAGTCCTTCGTCAAGGAGATCGTGGTCATGCCTGGCAACGCCCTGCTGCGCTATTCCATACCTATGCCGGAGGACGCTCCCATAGGCGGAAGGGACGCCCAGGATGTGGCTCTCCACGCCCCGGTTCTGTCTAACGTCAAGTCTGGTGGGCCGGACTTGACAAAATCAAGAACCGAGGCCGATTCCTTCGTCACGCCGTCGCTAGGCATGGGGACCGTGTACGTCAGCGTCGCCTCGTCTCCGACCACCTCGATGCCCTCCACGAAGTTGCGGATGAGCGCCTTGCGCTCGGGGAACGTCCCTTCCTTCAGGAACTCCCGGAAGTCTGCAACGTATTCTCTGATCACGTCGGTTGTGGGAAGCTCCACCCTGCGCCGCTCAAGCTGGCGCTCCGCGTCGTCTCTCGCAGACTCCAGCTGCTCCTCGCGGTGCCTTAGAGAGAAGATGCGGGGCGATAGGACCTCCAGGGTCAGATCGCTCGTCTCGATGGCCTCGTAGAGCTTCTCCAGCCGCTTCCTCACGTCCTCCAGCTCCGCCTCGATTACCTCCAACCTGCCGGACATCTCACCGGCAATCGCGTCGACCTCCTCCGCCACCAGCGAAACCAGTTCAACGATAGTCTCCTCGTTGAGGATGCGCTCCCTGATCTTGTCGACGATGAAGTCCTCGACCTTCGGGGCGCTCAGGTAGCGGGCGCTGCACGTCCCCGCTCCTTCGGTGAACAGGGTGCCGCAGATGTAGTATGCGAACCGGCCGCTCTTGGCTCCCTGCGCGCGATAGGGCTTGCCGCAGACACCGCACCTGAGCAGTCCGCTCAGCAGGTACCTGCTCCCCACCCTACCGGGCCTCTGCACCTTCGGGGCGCGCTCGCTCATCGCGTGCTGAACGTCGTCGAACAGATCCCTCGACACCAGCGCGGGCCACGCTCCCTCCACGCGCACGGGATCCGGGGCCTTGTCTCCCTTGCTCGTCTTGCCCCACACAGCGGTTCCCGTGTACGCCTCGTTTCTCAGCACGTAGTGGAGCGTTCCCTTGTACCAACGCTTGCCCCGGTTGGTGATGCCCCGGTCGTTCAGCTCCTTGCACATCTCCTTGAGGCCGCTGCCACGCAGGGACTTCTCGAATATCTCCTTCACCACCGGAGCGGTGGCAGGGTCTACCTCAAGCGAGGGACGCTCCTTAGGTCCGTCGCTGACCTTGATCTTCCGGTAGCCGAAGGGGGCTTTGGATCCGAGGAAGAAGCCTCTCGAAGCGGCCTCCCTCATGCCACGGACGACCTCCTGCGCCAGATTCTCCGAGTAGTATTCGTCCACGCTCTCTATGATGCCCTCGAGCAGCCTTCCGGTGGCGTTGTCCTCTGCCTGCTCGGTGATGGAGACCACGCGGATGCCCTTGCGCCGCAGCTGGGCCTTGAAGGCCACGGCGTGCTCGCGCTTCCTGGTGAAGCGGCTGAATTTCCAGACGAGGATGACCTCGAAGGGGGCCTTGGGCTTGCTGCCCTCCTCGATCATCTCCCTGAACTGCGGCCTATCTGCGACGCGGCCGCTCTCGGCCTCGTCCACGTACTCGCGGGCCACAGAATAACCGTTGGCCTTCGCGTACTCCTTGAGCGCCCTCAGCTGTGCGGATACGGACAGGTCCACGTCCTGCCGGTCGCTGGATACCCTGGCGTACAGCGCCGCCGGTGTGAGCGGCTGTAGGCGCTTCTCCTTCATTTCGTCCTCCTCTGATTTCTCAATTAGCTATGGGCTTTCCATCGGCTTACTGTTGTTCTTGCAGCTCGGGAAAGTAGGTGGAGTAGAATCCCTGGTCCCGGGTCAGAAAGGTGTCCGCATTGGCTATGGCGTGCGCGCCAATCAGGAAGTCGGCGATGATGCGTTCCCTCGGCCCTCCCGCCTGCCGGTATCGCGCCCAGCGCAATCCAGCCTCATATGCGATAGCGGTGTCAATCGGAGAGACCACCGCATTGATCTCCCGCAGGGATCCGTCCAGCGAGGAGCGGTCGCCAAAAGCCGGTACAAGCTCCGCGTAGACGACGTCGCAGACCAGGATGGCTCCTCTATCGTAGGCGTCGATGAGCCACACCTGCGATTGAGAGTGGTGCGGTGAGCCGGACGCGAAGACATCCAGCAGGACGCTGGTATCGACCGACGTGATCATCTTCCCCGGATCTCTTCCATGTACTGGTCAACGTCGAAAGCGGCGTCAACGCCGTCAAGAATCCCGCTGACTCTCTCGACCGGATGTTGCGCCGCCGACCGCTTCTGTATTAGCAGGCCGTGTTCGGTCGGCGTGATTTCGACCTCGACGTCCTTGTTCATGCCGAAGCGGTCCCTGAACCGCTTGGGAATGGTGATTTGTCCGCGTTCCGATATGCGCATGTCTCACCTCATATGAATTCCATTCTGATTGCATCATACCATATGCAGAACGAACTCGCCATCGAATCTGCGCGAGGACATCTCGCGGCAATCACTCAAAGACGCGGCTCGGTTCCATTGCTTCCGGGCTGCGCCACGCCTTGCCCAGCGGCCCCGCTCGCTCTATCGCTTCCCTATGGGATGCCCAGAGGGGCGGCTCGACCTTGTTGCGCCGCATCTCCCCGCGGGCAACACCGAGGAAGTTGGTCTCGGCCAGAGGGTCATCGAATACGATGAGCGCCAGGGGGCGTTCCCCGTGGTCTTCCAGGGGCCGGTTGGAGGAGTAGTAGCGCAGGTAGGGCGCGAGCCGCGCGGTCATGGTGGAGGGATTCACCGCTCTGCGCTCGTACTCCAGAAAGAAGGGCCAGGCGCGTCCGTTGGCATGCACCACCCCGAAGCCGTCCGGGTGGATGGAGCGCATGCCGCCTCCGTGTCGGAAGTACCGGGCGGCGTGATGCGGTGGCGACACCCGCTCAACGCGGCGGTCCTTCGTTCCCTTCGCCTGCCTCGCCAGCGTCGCCATGAAGCGGTGCACCGCCTGTGTGTGCTCAATGGTCCGGGCAAGGGTACGGCTGCGCCTGCCCGGAACGTCCCGCCATGACGATAGAGCCTCGTCGTCCTTCGGCTCGACGCTCCAGCGACGCAGGGCAGCTCCGACCGAGCCCCGGTCCCTGCGTGCCAGAAGGGCTAGGCCCCTATCGCCGAGGGCGAAGCGGCGACGGCTCGCAAGACGGACTTGCGCGACCAGTCCCAACCCGTTCAGGCGCGCGGCGAGCCGCCGCGCGCGGGAGTCGGACAGGCTGAGGATGCCCGCCAGGTCTTCCACCGTAACCAGGGGCCAGTCGGCGAGGCAGTCCAGCATCCGCTTCTCTGAGGGCTTGAGAGTGAGGGGGAGCAGGTGGTCGGCGACATCATCATCTTCAATCCCATGCAGGTCGGTGTCACCGGGCAGCGACAGCCTCGATGTCGGCGCCTCCCAGGGGATGCTTCCACCCGGACGGAGGTGAGCGAACGCCTCACGGAGGGATAATGGCCCAGGACCGGACGTTCCATGCCATACCCTGTCGTCGGGCATCAGGCGGGCCGCATCTCGCTCAAGAGCCATGTACACCTGGCCGGGATGACGAGCGAACAGCCGCCGCGCCTCGCGCAGTCGCGCCCCATCGGGCATGAGCGCAAGCAGGGCGCGGGGCCTGGACCGCTCAGGGTCCAGTAGGCGGCGCGCACGGTCGGAGAAGGCGGTTCGGTCGGCGGTCGGCCCCTGACGGATCACGCCGAAGGTCCTGCCGTCAGGAAGCAGCATGGCGGCGTCCAGCGGCGCGGCGCGGTACCAGCGGAATCGGGGAGGGCCGGCCGCATTCGCCACCGCCGACGTCAAGCGGTAGATCGCGGCCACTGCGTCCAGCCGCGCCAGCAGGATGCGTCGCCAGTGGGCCGATACCGGATGCGTGCGCAGCAGGCGGTCGATGCCGGTCCCGTTCTCCGAGGCCAGGAGCCTCAGCCCCATTGTGGTTGCGAACCAGCGTCTGGTTGTCGCCGTCAGGGGAGAGGCGTGGCGAATGAAGTCGACGAGCCCAGCTCGCTCAAGGCTCTCGAGAGCGATGTGGGCCGCCTCCTCGTGGACGCCCGCGACGGCGGCAAGCTCCAGACGGTCCAGGAAGGGCATCGCCGCCAGAGTCCGCAGAGCCAGCCCCTCCCGCTCCTTCGCCCTCATGCAGCCCCTGCCGGGCCGCCGGCGCCGTCCGGCCTGCCGCCCTTGCGCCGCGTGCGCACTCTCTTCCTTCCACCGGGCCGGGCCGTCGTTCCGTTGCGTGCAGCGGGCGGCGGCGGGGTTCCTTCTCGCTTTCCTTCCTCCTCCCGTTCCAGCTCCTCCCGAAACTCCTGCGCCATTCTCTTGATCTCGGGGTCCTGGGAGGCGATTGCCTCCACCGGAGTGGTGTACGCCTCGGCGCGGGCCATTACCCGCTCCGCAGCTTCCGGACTCCCCTCCTCGGGCTTTCGCACACCCAAGGAGTAGGTGGGCTGCCTGAGGCCGTCCACCGTGGCGCGCACGTAGCACTGGTGCGCCGGCAGCGACACCAGGTCCTCCTCGTCCAACCGGTCCCTGTCCAGTTCCCCTATGAGCTGCCGGGCGTCGGACGCCGCCACCTGGAACACCGCGAGGCACCCGACGTTGGCAAGCAGCGTGTCCCGCATGGTGGGAGACAGCTCCGCAAGCCTCGCCAGGCTCTGGGTGGCCAGGATGAAGCTGGCCCCGAACTTTCCAAGCTCGGAAAGCATCGACTCGTAGTCCACCCCGGGAATGGACTGCATCTCGTCCACCACCACAAGCGCGCCGCGCCTCCGTTCCGGCGACAGCCTGCCCTGCTCCCTGATCACCGCGTCGGTCAGGTTGAGCAGCGACGCTCCCACCAGCGCGGACACGTCCCGCCCCGCTACGGCCTGCGACGTGGCGACCAGCAGAATGCCGCCCCCGGCGATCGCCTCCCGCATGTCCAGGGTGGATCGGCGCTGGCCCAGTATGGCCCTTGCCTTCTTCGACGACGCGTAGTAGGCGAGTCTGGTCTGGACCGGGGCGACCGCGTCGGCCCTCAAAGTCCGCGTCCAGCTGCGGAAGTCCCTGGCCCACCAGCCCAGGATGTACGGGTCGGACACGCGCCTGAGAATCCGGCCGCGGTACTCCAGATCGGACAGAAGCCGCAGCCCGTCCAGGATGGTGCATTGCTCCTCCTCCCGCGTGTCGGGGTGAGCGTTGTACTCGTGCAGGCTCTTCATCGTGTGCTCCAGGATGGACTGCATCCTGGGTCCCCACTGGTCCCACAGCCCCCTGGAGATGCGCACCACCGAGTCGGTCGTGCGGTCCCTGTCCGGGAAGATCCGGGCGTCCAGCAGGTTGACGCCGGGCGAGCGTTCGTCGTCGGCAAGGTCGATGAGATATACCTGGTCGGCGATCTCCTCCGGCACGTGCTCCAGCAGGGACTTCACCAGGTCGTCGTGGGGATCGACGACCACTATGGCGTCGTCGTTGCGGCCCGCCGCCTTCTCCCGCATCTTGTGGACGACCAGGTGGCGCATCAGCGTGGACTTGCCCATGCGGGTGCGGGCCACGTACAGGTGGTGGCGGCCCATCGCGTCGGCTGGGAAGTGGACCTTCCTCGGCCTGCCCACAACCGTGTCTCCCACGTAGGCGCCGCCCGGGTTGTTCCCGGACGACGGGAACAGCGCCCTGGCGCCGCTGCGCGCCACCATGGGCAGCTGGTCTCCGGCCCCAAGCGGGTGCCACAGAGCCGCCAGCTCCCTGACCCCCAGCACGTCCCGGCTCTGGAACAGTCCTCTGACGGGAGGCGACGGCTCGGTGTCTGGAACCGAAGGCCGGACCTTGGTGGCCCTGAAGCTGGCGCCTGCCGGGTTGTTGTAGTGGCCGTAGGCCGAGGCGACGTTCCGCAGCAACTCCTTCGCGCGAGCCTCGGCGCCGTGCTCAGACAGGACGGCCGTAACCTCCAGCTGCGCCTCGTAGGCGAGTTTGGAGACCTTCTCCTTGATCATCAGAGGGTCCCGGTACTTGCCCCCGGAGCGCCACTTCTTGAAGCGCCACCATCCCCAGCCCGCCAGGGCAGCGAGGGACATCACTCCCAGTCCCAGCAGTACAGCCTTCCACGTCTCGCCGGCCTGTATCCACAAGTATGCCTTCAGCGCCGGCAAGGCCAGCAGCGCCAGCATCGCAAAGTGGACCATGGTTCTGCGGTTGACCTGCGCGTCGCCTTGGGCGCTGGATGCGGACGCGTTCGGGTCGTACGCGGGCCTGGAGTTGGCCTTCTCCTGGTGGGCGCTGGACCAGTCCGGCCCAAGCGAGAGCACACGCAGCCGGGCCACCAGCCGCTCTCCCTCCTCCAGATCCGACAGCGAGCCGATGACCGAGATCAGGGGATCCGAGCCGGGGTCGAGCAGGTCGTCGTCCCGGAAGCTGCGCAGCGGCAGGTACTCCGGCCCATCGAGCCGCAGGTCCATCGACCACGCCCGCTCCCCCTCGGACAGCCTCAGAGGGTCGTCCTCGGCGGAGAGCTCGTTCACAGTGGCCTGCGGGTATCGACCGCCCACCTGCTGGCGAACGAAGGAGCCGTCACGGCAGCGGGCCAGCAGGCTGACCCCGCCGCCGTCTCCCACTATCTCAAGCGAGAAGGGCTCCGGTATGGCGATCGAGCTCAGCAGGTTCTCCACACCCAGCATGGTGCGCTCCCCTGAGCGCGGCGGCGTGACGCTCATCAGCCTGGTGGCGGGTTTCTCTTCGCCCTTGAACAGTCCGGCTATAGGGTTGAATCTCATGGTGGAACCTCCTCTGACGCCCGGCTCTGTCCTCTGAATGATGACTCCCGCCGCGACCTGATGGTAATACATATGTTCTATTATGGCGGAGCCACCCAAAAACCGCAAGCGCGACTCAGCGGGCGGACGATGAGATAGACCGACGGATCTGACTGTCGCGTCAATTGCGCGTCGTCGCGTCCATGCAGCCGGAATCCACAGTCAGACAAGGAGTCGGACCGGCGAAATCCATTGACGCAACCCGCAAGAACGGTTGACCGGCAACGGGCCGGGGGGCCTGCTGCCGCCGGGCCATCGGGGGGCTGACGCGTCAGACTGCAATCGCTCAGGGGCGGTTTTCGCCCAATGAGGGTTGTAAGGAGAATCGAAATACATTGTAGAGTACAATCGGGATGAGAATCGTACCTGAATGAAGGGGAATCAGGGAGGCCTGAAGGAAAATCCCGCAAGCGATTTTACTGCGGGTCCGTGTCGGATATATTGTACTTATTGTATTGCGGTTATTGCAGTTTTCTGAGACGCGGAGGGTGCGATGACTGACCATGATGAGCCTGTCGCGGACGGGGCGAACGGCTCCGGCGACGGGGTGAATGTCCCACTGTCGGACGCATCCCTATTGGACATGCTGGACTCTCTGGTCGATGACCGGGGCAGGGTCGCCGCGGCAGAGGCGCTGGGGGTGAACTACCGCACGCTGGCGATCTGCCACGACTCGCGGCTGGTGTCTCCGCGTATGCGAAGGGCGCTGGAAGTGTACAGGGACGTGGTCGCTGGCGACGGCGATGATCCGGACGATGAAGGCGCCAGCGACATTGCGGAGCGGGTTGTGTCGCTGGAGCGAAGGGTGGCGGCTTTGGAGGAAGAACTGCGGGAAGTCATCGAATCCCAGGCAGAGCGATCGACGCGGTTGGAACGACGGGCAGGCGCGCCCGAGGACGAGGACCGGCAACAGACCGAAGCCGATGCCTCCCAGGCCGACTGTGGACAGAGCGAGGAGTGGCGGCCCCCGCAACGGGATCACGGACTTCCCGACGCGGGCGTGGTCACGCTTGAGGAGCGGCCCGACGAGGAGCATGCCTTCGGCCCGGCCGCGGCGCTGGTGGCCGAGTGGCGGGAACTGCGGAGCGGGACTGGGGCTGAGGCCAACCGCGTTGATCGGGCGGAGGCTGCGGCGCGCCGGTGGGAGCTGGAGATCGCCATGATCGGAGACTTCCGCCTGGCCCTGCCTCCGGAGGCGACGCCTCTGGACGCTTCGCGCAGGGAGGACCATCTGCGCTGGCGACGTGAGGCGCTGGCGCAGGCCCGGAGGGAGTTGGCTGGAGTGAGGCGGCTGCGCCTCCTGCGACGAATGCTCACCCTAGGCATTTGGTGGAAGTAGCCGCCGGCGTGTGCCCGGGATAAGGAATCGCGCGCTTTTCTCGCCGATCCCCCGGCGGAGAAGGACATCAAGCCGTCGGGGGCGACGATCACCGAATCGTCCCCATCACAGGGACCAATTGCACCTACGGCCGGGAGGGCAACAGTCATAGGCGCACGCAGGGCGAGGCGCTGCGCTTCCATGGCGCGAAGGCGCCCGAGGCGCTCGCATCGTCTGCGCGCCCTCTGGCGTGTATGGCGCTCCAGCGTCTTCAGCCATCCGTTCCATGCCCTGGCGACCCATCCGGCTGCCTGAACCGCGGAGATGACAGCGGACATCCCCCGTCTACGTGAACCGCCTGACCTGGCCCATCGGCACATCATCTTCCCAGCGAGTCTCGACATCCTGAGACGTCTCCACCTACAGGCATGACCCACTCCATTGATATGGATTCAGCTACGAAAGTGGACAGAGCGCCGGTGGGCGCTCCGGACCGCGCGGGCATGGGTGGCGCCGGGTTCCCAAGACCGTTCATGGATCTTCCGAGCTCCGGACCGCGCGGGCATGAGTGGCGCCCATATTCTGGCCGGAGCCTGGACAGCCTTGACGACGGGCGGCTCATGGCGCCGCTGCGGGACATGATCGAAGCCGAGGATGGGTCCAAGGCGGCGGTCGCTGGAGAACCGAAGATGGACGCTGCTGAGGCGATGGCTGCGGCGCGTTCTGACCTTCGGATTGTGGAGGAAGTAGGTGCGGTTCCATCGTCTGCCACATCACAGCCATGTCGGAGCTACGAAGGAGCTAACCCGGCGCAAGCGAATCCGGCGTGAAGGCCTGATTGCCAGTCGAAAGGCTTCCATCGCGCATCCGTTCGGGCGATAATCGACTCAGTTTCTGGCTTTTTCCAGTGTTTCATGCCAGAGAAAACTGGAGGGTCAGTCCCTGACCCGGAGCGACCTGACGGATCGAGCCCCGCTCTCCCGACGGAGTTCCACGAGGGACGAACGCTTTCCCGCTGCGTGACGCGGTCTAGGGGTCGAGCTCCGCTCCTCCGACACCGCCTCGAAAGCCGGGGACACGCTGGTTGAAGCGCAGCCGACGCTTCTACCGATTCTACACGCCTGCGGCGCGGCTGATACGCGGCCTGACCGCAGCTTCCGCACACGCCCGTCTGCCACTCGCAGGCCGGACGCCTCGCGTCTTCACGGCTTTCCCCGGATGCATCTCACCCCGGGCGAGCCGCGTTCCTCCCACCGCGCCGTCCTGTGGTCGATCCGCAGGAGGTCGGTCGCACACCCCACTCGGCGACTCCCCGGCAGGTCCCTTCCCAACGATGTGACCCGTGGGCAGGCTGCGTCTTCTCTCACCCCGCTGTCCGTCGCGGATTCGGACGGCGGGCGTCTTCGGAACGGCACACGGATTCACGGAAGTCAACGGCAATCAGCTTCGACAAGGAGGTAACGAATGGCAACACCTGAACGGACGCGCGAAGCAGTATCAGTAGGAAATGACGTGACGCAACAACCCATCGGACCCAGCGCGGCGCTGATTGCGGACCTGCTGCCCCACAGGGTCAGCTTCGAGCGGGGCTGGTTCAGGACGGCCACGGCCATCTGCCGCGGCGGTCGCTCCGACGGGCTGGCCTTCAGGCAGAAGTCGGCCTGCCCGTACCCCGATACGCGGGGGAGAGGGCATAGACGCGCGCTACCACACGCGTGGCTGCGCGCGACCTTGTGATAACCCGCCTGGAGGCGCTCGTGGTGCTGCCCATCCGGACGGCCTACGAGCCGGTGGGCGACGCGCCGAAGATGTCGTGGCGGAAGTGGTGGACGCCGCTGCCGCTCGGCCACGGAGCTGAGGCGGCCATTCTCAACCCCGTATCCAGTACGGGGCAGGCTCTGGTGGGTCTCTGCACCGCCGCGCTGCTGGTCTGGCGGTTCACCCGCCGCATCAGGCGGTGGACACGCCCGTAGGCCGGCTCCACTACCCATCTCAATTCAAGGGTCGTCGCCATCGCGGGGGGCGGCCCTTCTTCTTTGCCCGAAATCGGGATCACACCCGGCAACAATAGCAACTACACCACCCAAACAGACAGTCCCGACCACCGGGACGTGGAACCACGCGGGACTGTCTCCGACACGGGGGCCGTCCCGCTTCTTCATTTCAGGAGGAAGCGACATGACGACGGCAACGATGACAACCACGACGGCGGTACGCGAGAGCGAGCTCAGGGCGGCGGCGAGGAGGCGCGGTCTCACCATAAAGGACCTGGCGGCTCTGATGGGCGTGTCGGCGGGCTACCTGTCGCAGGTCGCGACCGGGCGCAGGCCGTGGTCGCAGACGATGCGGGAGAAGGCGATGGCGGCGCTGGGAGAGGTCCCGGGACAGGGAACCGTCCACAGACAGCGCGAGGTCGTTACCGCAGAGAGCAGCTTCATCAGGGAGCGCGCTCGCGAGATGGGTATGACCATGCAGGACCTCGCGGAGAGAGTGGGCATCTCCTACGGATACCTCTTGCAGGTCTCCAGGGGACACAGGAACATGAGCGCCGGGGTGCGGGCAAGGGTAGAATCCGCGCTCGGAACGCCGGTGAAGATAGCGCCCGCGCGGCGCGCCAACCGCAGGGGGAGCGTGGCAGGCGGTCAGAGCAGCTACATCAGGGAGCGCGCACGCGAGATGGGAATGACCATGCAGGACCTGGCAGAGAAGGTAGGCATATCCTACGGATACCTCATACAGGTCTCCCGGGGACACAGGAACATGAGCGCCGGGGTCCAGGCAAGGGTCGAGGCTGCCCTCGAGGGTCCGGTGGAGGTGGCGCCCGCGCGGTGCGCCGGTGTGGACCGGGATGCCATGTGGGAGCGGATGAACGCCCACGACATCAGCCAGAACGAGGTGGCGAGGAGGGCCGGCATCAGCTCAGGCCACCTCTCGCAGATCATGACCGGCCGGCGCAGCCCGTCGCCGGGGGCGCTGAAGAGGCTGCACCGTGCGCTGTTCCAGCCGACTCCGGCTGAGCGGGTGATGCCCGCAGAGGTGAAGGTGCTGGGCTGGCGCAAGGGCGAGCGCAGCGGGACGGTGGTGCGCGGCGCGGGAGGGCCCGGACGCGGGGACGGCGGACGCGCCGTGCGGACCGGCGGACGGGCGCCGGAGGGGGCCACGGTGGAGTACGCGTTCCGCGCCGGGTACGACGGCCGGGGACGGGTGTCTGTGGAGCATGTCGTCGTGCGCGGTTGCTCCGCCATGCTGAAGCGGCCGGATGAGGCTACCGCGTAGCGCTCTTAGCATACGTCTTGCAGACTTCCGCCGGAGCGGAAATAATGGACCTAGTGGCAGGAGGACAGCATCGCTGACCGAGCGATGTTGTCCCCCTGGCCGCACGTGTATGCCGCCCTTTTTGCATTTAACCTCCGGCGACTGGCGCGTCCTCACCGCATACCCTAGCCTTTCTCGGTATCTGAACATAGACGCTTTCACCGCCATGGCGCCGGTCGGCGCCGCCTAATCCTACCTGAGAAAATTGCATGAGTCCGTTTTGGCGATTGGAGTAGACATAGCTAAGCTGAACGGAAGTAAACTCGGACGGGCGTTGACACTGATTCAGCATTCACTAAGGGTTGATCGTTTCGCCTAGGCGCGGCTTGCAGGTCCGCGCTTTTAGCTATTCGACTGTGAAAGAATTGTGCTCAGTCTTGGGCGGAGCGCCCAGCCCGATGCCTTGAAGTCTTGCGCTCCTGTGGGCAAGTCGGAGTCAATGCCACTTCTTGTACTTGTTCAATGCGGCCGATGGCCCCTGCGCCTCCACATCCCTTTGTGCTAAAATCTATAGTGACCGCAACGGATAAGCGAAAGGCAACCAAGTGACCACCGCCCAAACAGCCGAAGCAGACTTCAGGCCAGAACTGTGGCGCATGGCGGACGCGCTGCGCGGCAGCATGGACGCCGCCGAGTACAAGCACGTCGTCCTCGGCCTCATCTTTCTCAAGTACATCTCGGACGCCTTCGAGGAGCGTCGCGCCGAGGTTCTGGCCGAATGGGGCGAGGAGGCCGCCGAGGACCGGGACGAGTACATCGCAGAGAACATCTTCTGGGTCCCTCCCGAAGCCCGTTGGAGCAAGCTCCAGTCGCAGGCGCGCCAGCCGTCCATAGGCCGGGCGGTGGACGACGCAATGTCCGCCATCGAGCGCGACAACCCCGCGCTCAAGGATGTGCTGCCGAAGGACTACGCGCGCCCCGCACTGGACAAGGAGCGGTTGGGTCGGGTTGTTGATATGGTCAGCAACATCAAGGTTGGCGGGGCCGACGCCCGCGCCAACGATACGCTTGGGGGCGTCTATGAGTACTTACTGGAGCAGTTCGCGCTTGCCGAGGGACGAAAGGGCGGCGAGTTCTACACTCCGCGCTCAGTCGTGCGCCTCCTCGTCGAAATGATAGAGCCGTATCGCGGGCGGGTCTATGACCCCTGCTGCGGCTCCTCCGGTATGTTCGTACAGTCCGACGAGTTCATACGCGCCCACGCCAGCGGCAATGGCAACGGCGGTGGGGCAAGGGCCGACATCTCCATCTACGGCCAGGAGTCCAACTACACCACTTGGCGCATGGCGAAGATGAACCTGGCGATCCGCGGCATCGTGGGACGGATCGAGCGCGGCGACAGCTTCCACAACGACCGCCACCCCGACCTGCGCGCCGACTACATCCTGGCCAACCCGCCCTTCAACGTCTCCGACTGGGGCGGCGCGAGGCTGCGCGACGACAGGCGCTGGCAGTACGGAATCCCGCCGGCGCGCAACGCCAACTTCGCGTGGGTGCAGCACTTCCTCTACCACCTCGCTCCGCGAGGCGTGGCGGGCTTCGTCCTCGCCAACGGCTCCATGTCGTCCGCGCAGTCAGGCGAGGGCGAGATACGCAGGAACATCGTCGAGGCTGGTCTTGTGGACTGTATCGTCGCCCTGCCGGGACAGCTGTTCCGATCCACCCAGATACCCGCCTGCCTCTGGTTCCTGCGTCGGGGACGCGCCGCCGACTACGAAGCGCGACCCGACAAGACGCTGTTCATAGACGCCCGCAAGCTGGGACACATGATAGACCGCACCCGCCGGGACCTGTCATCCGACGACATCGCCCGCGTCACCGACACGTACCATGCTTGGGGTGGCAAGCCGAACGCAGATGACTACGCCGACGTCCCCGGCTTCTGCAAGAGCGCGACACTCGATGAGATACGCAGGCACGGACATGTCCTGACGCCGGGCCGCTACGTCGGCGTAGAGCCGCAGCCCGACGACGGCGAACCTTTCGCCGACAAGATGGCGCGCCTATCCGCCCAGTGGCGCGAGCAGCGGGCGGAGACGCAACGGCTCGATGCCGAGATAGAGAAGAACCTAGCGAGGCTGGGGTTTGGTAGGTAGGGAAGACGTGGCTGGGGTATAATGGAAGAATGAGCGCGGCAAACGACACTTGCGACAAGATGCATCGGCACACTGGGGACGGACTCGACTTTGAGAATCTTTTCCAAACGTACACTTCAGAGGTTTTGGCGGAGACACCCAGACGCGGAGAATGCCCTGAACGATTGGCACCAACGGGTCAGCGAAGAGACTTGGCGTTCCCCTGCCGACCTATTGCAGCGATACCGACGCGCCAGTATCGTAGGTTCGGACCGCGCGGTGTTCAGGATCAGGGGGAACAGATACAGACTGGTCGCAAGAGTGAATTACAGAGCGAGACGCGTCTATATCCGGTTCATTGGAACCCACTCCGAATATGAGAGAATAGACGCTGGGGAGGTTTAGATATGGTAGCTGTCACGGAAATTCTCACCGAAGAAGACCTCGACGCCGCGCTTGGGCGGATCGACGAGATATTCGCCGCAGAGCCGAGCACACCGGAGGGTGAAGAATGTGAAGCGCTAGTGGAAATGGTCGTGAGATATGAAGACAAGCGCTATCCGATGGGCTTTCCTACCGCCGCCGCCGCCATCGAGCGCGCGCTGGACGACCGGTATCTGACGCCCCATGACCTCATCCAAATCATCGGCACCGATGCGAAAGTCTGCGAAGTGATGGAAGGCAAGCGAAACCTAACAGTACCGCAGGCCCGCGCCATCCACAAATTGCTAGACATCCGCCTCGACATACTGCTTCAGAAGCCCGGCGCCAAGTTCGACGGCCGAGACGTGCTAGGTCCCCCGCTTTGCCAACCGTAGCCAAGAGGGCATGATAGAGTATCTATGCCCCGGCCAGCGCGCTAGATGGAGGATATAGTGACAGACTGGACTTTGCAGGATGCCAAGAATAGCTTTACCGCCATAGTTGACGCCGCCCTAACCGGCGAACCGCAGCGCGTATCATGCGATGGCGCATCCGCCGTCGTCGTGCTGTCGGCGGACGAATACGCGCGTCTCTACGATCATCAGACGACCGCCGAGCTAATCCAAGACAGCGCCCCCACACAGGAAGACATACCGAGCTTCGCGGAGCACCCGCTGGCAATACCCAAAGGCGGCTCCGAAGACTTCGAATTTGAGCGGATACCTTTGAGACCCCGCGATGTGGAGTTTTAGAGATGGCAGCAATGGCTGATCTAGACAAACGTATTGCGCCACAGTTTCTGAACCGGGCGGCGGACGGATGGCGCAAGGCGACGTTAGAGGAGTGCGCGGAGTTGATTCGGGATACTGTATCCCCTTCTGAAATGGATGATGCTCTTTACATAGGTCTTGAGCACATAGGAGAAGGCACCCTATCCCTAGTCGGACAAGGAACAGCTACCGATGTAACCAGTACAAAGGCGCGATTTAAGTGCGGCGACACCTTGTTCGGTAAGCTACGTCCATACTTTCGAAAGGTAGTCCGTGCACCTGCAAATGGGTTGTGTTCGACCGACATTTGGGTAGTTCGCGCAAAGAAGGGAGTTGAACAAGGCTATCTTCACTACTGCATGGCATCCCATGAGTTCGTGGACTTCGCCATGGCCGGCTCAACAGGTACAAGAATGCCTCGAGCCGATTGGGAACACGTTTCACGATATATATTCTCACTCCCACCCCTCTCCGAACAGCGCGCCATCGCCCGCATCCTCGGCACGCTGGATGACAAGATCGAGCTGAACCGGCGGATGAACGAAACGCTGGAGGAGATGGCCAGGACGCTGTTCAAGTCCTGGTTCGTAGACTTCGACCCTGTGCGGGCCAAGATAGAGGGCCGCTATCACCGGGGCGAGTCGCTGCCCGGCCTCTCCTCCGACCTCTACAACCTGTTCCCGGACCGGCTGGTGGACTCGGAGCTGGGGGAGATCCCGGAGGAGTGGGAGGTAAAAGCACTGGAGGAGGTAGTGAAGCTAAACCCCCCTGAGCCAATGAAGCGGGGAACCGTGGCTCATTACCTTGACATGGCATCCCTCCCAACGTCTGGGTCTGGTCCAAGCTCTCCCATATTGCGAGAGTTCAAATCCGGTACCCGCTTTCGCAACGGCGATACGCTCCTTGCACGGATTACTCCCTGCTTGGAAAACGGCAAGACGGCCTTTGTCCAGTCGCTGGCGGCAGGTACGGCGGGTTGGGGCTCGACCGAATTCATTGTGATGCGGGCGATTCCACCTGTTCCATCTGAATACACATACCTCTTGGCCCGTGACGCCGCATTCCGAGAGCACGCCATCCAAAGCATGACGGGGACGTCCGGACGGCAGAGAGTTCAGGTTGACGCGTTGGCCCCTTACTTGTTGCCGTACCCTCCAGCAGAGATATGGGCAGAGTTAAAAGCCTTGGTCAGTCCTCTATTTGCTCAGATCGAGTTCAACCGCCAAGAGTCACTGGTCCTTGCTGCCCAGCGAGATGCACTGCTGCCGGGGTTGGTGTCGGGGGGAGTGCGGGTGACGTAATGGATATCAAGGTAAATGTGCGGGCTATTGAGAAGCTAATCGATTATACGGCGAGTGGAATAGGTAGCACGGCGAGCTTCTTCTTCTCTCGCATGGTAGCGCGACGTGACGCTGAGGTAAGAGCCATAGCTGCGGAAGGGGAAGCAGAGGCACAGCGAATCCTGACTCAGGGTCGCGCAACGTCCATACAGATCATTGCCGCGGCGCAGGTGGAGGCGCGATCAAAGCTGATCTCTCCTCAAGCAGCACTTCAAGGGGAAGTGACAATAGGAGATCTCATAGAGCAAAGAGTGCAGTTCCGAGAGGAGAAGCGTCAGGCCAACATCGGATCAGTGGTTGCGCAGGCCGCCTTGGAGCTTGGAGATAGGGAGGTCCAAGACCACGACGTTGATCACGACTGGACAGCGCGATTCTTCAATGATGTGCAAGACGTATCTTCTGAAGAGATGCAACAGCTCTGGGGCAAGATCCTTGCAGGTGAAGTAGAAAGACCCGGGAGCACTTCATTTAGAACTATGAGCATCCTCAAGAATCTCGATAGAGCAACGGCTAGACTTTTTAGAGGATTGTGCTCAGCTAGGATGACACCTCAGATTGGTCTAAGGGGAGGTGGTGCAAAACGAGCAGGAAATGAATTTGTCATTTCCTTGGATGGTCGAGCCGCAAATAACTCTCTAAAGGAATATGGCTTAAGTTACACTGCCCTAAATCGGCTAAATGAACACGGTCTCATAGCCCCAGGATACGATTCGGAGCTGCAGCATGTGGTAATCGATGGTGGCTTGGATAAGTCGCCCCGGTGGATATCAATGGCACATGGATTTCAAGGGCGCAGCTGGGCGCTGACGCCAATTGATCAGCGACAGGGAGACCAAACCATAACGTTGCCTGTGATTCTCCTTACAAATGCAGCAACGGAACTTGCGGGAGTCGTTGACATTGAGTATATGCCCGAGTATCAACAGGCGGTTGCCGACTTTCTTGAGCAGAAAGGCTTTCATATGCTTGAGATTGACTTCGATGCACCCAATACACCGTAGAGTTCTTCATTTCCAATGCTCAGACCTCCGACCACCATCACGAAGCCGATTTTGAACAGGCAGCGCTGAGAGGAGATACCAAATGACCACCAAGAGCGTATTCATCAGCTTTGACTTCGACAACGACAAGGACCTGAGGGGCGATTTGGTCGCCCAAGCTGAGAGGTCAGACTCGCCATT
Source organism: Dehalococcoidia bacterium (assembly GCA_965207225.1). Classification (GTDB taxonomy): domain Bacteria; phylum Chloroflexota; class Dehalococcoidia; order Plut-88900; family Plut-88900; genus Plut-88900. The sequence goes on along the minus strand of CBDBLV010000004.1, from coordinate 856,281 downwards.
CAGCATAAAGGATGAGTCTGTGTACGGACGAATCGACGAAAAATGGCGGGATGAGGTTCGGTCTCGGATACGCAGGTGCGACCTTGTCATCGTTATCTGCGGACGGCGTACGCACAGGGCCAGCGGAGTAGCAGGCGAGGTTGCCATCACTCGGGAAGAGAAGAAGCCTTACTTCTTGCTGAAGGGCCGCAGGCAAGGGCAATGTTCCCGCCCGAACACAGCGCCGAAGAAGAAGGTGATGCATCCTTGGACTTGGCCCACCCTGAAAGAACTCATCGCTAGTCCGAGGTAGGCATGGGTACCGAGAAGTGCGGATCATTGATTCCTAGGACCGAAGAATCCTACGGCAAGTCGTTTAAGGCAGACCTGCTGGAGCAGTACAAGCTATACGTTCAATCTGCTGAGAATGTTAGCTCACGGCGTGTCACCTCAAACCGCTACCTGCTGACCATTAACGCCGCGCTGGTTGCGCTGTATGGGCTGCAGTCCGCAAACTTCGGCCAGAGCTACTGGACGCTGCTGATTCCCATTATAGGGATTCCCGTGTCCCTGCTCTGGTATCTGATCATCAAGTCACACGCAGACCTGAACACAGTCAAGTTCAAGGTGATTCACGAGTTCGAGCAACATCTTCCAGTGGCGATGTACAAGCATGAGTGGCGATTGGCTGAGGAGGGACAAGGTCCGGCGTATCGTGCTGTGTCGAAGAGCGAACGGTGGATACCTATCCTCTTCGCTGGGCTTCATGCGGGTCTGACGGTTATGGTTATCCTGGCAATCGCTGGCGTCGTGGACTGGATGAAATGACTACTATCACTGAGGCCGAAGTCGAGCAGGCTGCCCTTGACTGGCTGAAGGGTCTTGGCTGGCAGACGGCACACGGCCCCGACATCGCTCCCGAGACCTCCAATGACGAGCGCACCGATTACGGCCAAGTGGTGCTGGAGCGTCGGCTGCGGGATGCTGTAGCCACACTCAACCCTGCGCTGCCTGCGTCGGCGCTGGAAGATGCCTACCGCAAGCTGACCCGGCCCCAGGGTTCAACCCTAGAAGCTCGCAACAGGGCATTCCACAGGATGTTGGTCAACGGCGTGGAGGTCGAGTACCAGGATGCGGATGGACGATTACGAGGCAACCAGGTCCGAGTCATCGACTCCGACAACCCCGCCAATAACGACCTGATCGCCGTCAACCAGTTCACCGTCACCGAGGACCGAAACACCCGAAGGCCGGACGTGGTGCTGTTCGTCAACGGCCTGCCCCTTGGCATTATCGAACTGAAGAACCCCGCGGACGAGGACGCGACGATCTGGACGGCATGGAACCAACTCCAAACCTACAAGTCTGAGCTTCCCACGCTGTTTTCCATGAACGAGGCGCTGGTCGTGTCGGACGGCATCGAAGCGCGGGTAGGCGCTCTCACGTCGGGCAAGGAGTGGTTCAAGCCCTGGCGAACCGTCACCGGCGAGGCGCTGGCAGACTCTCATACCCCCCAGCTCCAGGTGATGCTCGAAGGCGTCTTTGAGCGGAGCCGTTTTCTCTCTCTGATCCGAGACTTCATCGCGTTTGATGACGATGGGGGCGGCGCGCCGGTCAAGAAGATGGCGGGCTATCACCAGTTCCATGCCGTGCGCGTAGCCGTAGAGGAGACGCTTAGGGCGGCGCGTATTGGGCGTGTAGGCGATGCGAGAATCGACGAGTACGAGTCGAGACGACCGGGCGGAGAGCCGGGCGACCGCCGCATCGGGGTCGTATGGCACACGCAGGGTTCGGGAAAGAGTCTCACGATGGCGTTCTACGCCGGTGCCATCATCCGCGATCCGGCGATGGCGAATCCGACCGTCGTCGTCCTCACCGACCGCAACGACCTGGACGACCAGCTATTCGGCACCTTCTCTCGCTGCCAGGATCTGCTGCGCCAGCCGCCGACGCAGGCGCAGAGCCGCGCCGACCTGCGCGCCAAGCTATCGGTCAACGCCGGCGGCGTGGTCTTCACCACCATCCAGAAGTTCTTCCCAGAGGAGCGCGGCGATACGCACCCCACGCTGTCGGAGCGGCGCAACATCGTCGTAATCGCGGACGAGGCGCACCGCAGCCAGTACGACTTCATCGACGGATACGCCCGACATATGCGAGACGCGCTGCCCAACGCATCGTTCGTTGGCTTCACCGGCACGCCCATCGAGATCCAGGACGCCAACACCCGCGCCGTGTTCGGAGACTACATCAGCATCTACGACATCCGGCGATCCGTCGAGGACGGCGCAACGGTGCCGATCTACTACGAAAGCCGCCTTGCCAAGCTCGCTCTAGACGAGCGCGAGAGGCCGAAGATAGACCCCGACTTCGAGGAAGCGACCGAGGGCGAGGAGATAGAACGCAGGGAGCGACTCAAGACCAAGTGGGCGCAGCTGGAAGCGGTCGTCGGCGCGCCCGCGCGGGTCAAGCAGATCGCGGAGGACATCGTTGCCCACTTCGAGAGCCGCCGGGAGGCGCTGGAAGGCAAGGCGATGGTCGTCTGCATGAGCCGCCGCATCTGCGTCGAGCTGTACCGCGAACTGGTCCGGCTGCGTCCCGGCTGGCATGACGACGATGATGGCAAGGGCGAGATCAAGGTCGTAATGACCGGCTCGGCGTCTGATCCTGTGGGTTGGCAGCCGCACATTGGGAACAAGGCGCGGCGCGAGGCGCTGGCGCAACGTTTCCGTGACCCGGACGACGTGTTTAAGATCGTGCTGGTGCGCGATATGTGGCTCACGGGGTTTGATGCGCCCAGCCTGCACACCATGTACGTTGACAAGCCAATGCGTGGCCACGGGCTTATGCAGGCGATAGCGCGAGTCAACCGCGTGTTTGGGGACAAGCCCGGTGGCCTGGTGGTGGACTACCTCGGATTGGCGCAAGACCTGAAACAGGCTCTGGCGACGTACACCGAAAGCGGCGGTAGCGGCAGTACGGCGCTGGACCAGGAAGAGGCGGTCGACGCGATGCTGGAAAAGCATGAGATCTGCTGTCGCCTGTTCCACGGCTTCGACTGGGGTGTTTGGAAGACGGGATCTCATCGGGAACGCCTGTCCCTCCTGCCCGCAGCTCAAGAACACATACTGGCTCAGGAGGACGGGAAGGAACGCTACCTGAACGCCGTCCGGCAGCTGTCGCAAGCCTTCGCGCTCTCCGTGCCACACCCGGCGACCATGCGAATACGCGATGACGTGGGTTTCTTCCAGACTGTACGCGCCGCGCTGTCGAAACAGGCTCCAAGGGCCGCTCGATTGGCTGAGGACATTGACCTCGCCGTGCGACAGATCATATCCAGGGCCGTCGCCGCCGAGGGAGTGATGGACGTATTCGACGCCGCTGGTCTGCGCAAGCCGGACATCTCGGTATTGTCGGACGAATTCCTGGCCGAGGTCAGAGGGATGCAGCATCGCAACGTGGCGGTCGAACTGCTCCGGAAGCTGCTCGAGGGCGAGCTGAGCATTCGCCGCCGCAAGAACGTGGTGCAGGCCCGCTCCTTCGCAGAGATGCTGGAACAGACGCTGCGCCGCTATCAAAACCGCACGATAGAGGCGGCTCAGGTAATCGAGGAGTTGATCGCTCTCGCAAAGGAGATGCGAGAGGCCCACGCGCGGGGCGAACGACTGGGACTGTCGGAAGACGAACTGGCCTTCTATGACGCGCTGGGAACGAACGACAGCGCCGTACAGAAGCTCGGCGACGATGCTCTCCGAGACATCGCCCGCCAGCTCGTCGAAACGGTCCGGAACAATGTCACCATCGACTGGACGCTGCGGGAGAACGTCCGCGCCAATCTGCGGAGGCTGGTTCGCCGCATCCTCCGCAAACACGGCTACCCGCCGGACAAGCAGGAGAAAGCGACACAGACCGTCTTGGAGCAAGCCGAAGTTCTGTCTAAGGACTGGGCATTCAGCCAGCCCTGATGAATCCGAGGTGTCAAGGGAGGTTATGAGTTCTTTCAGCCATAGAAGGCTCGACGGCTGGTAACAATAAGGGTCGGCATTCTATGAGTGCCTAGTCAGCGCCCCAAGTTCAAACTGAAATCCCGCTCTCACTGAGCTTTCCAAAGTCTCCAGACTAGGGTATCATCCTCCTTAGCTTGGTGACTGAGAAACCAACCGAAGCTCGCGGGAGACACTGATTTCCGCTTGTGGGCAACCCTCGCGAGATCACGAAGAATCACTGAACCCTATGTGAGACTATGCACGAGCCTACATAGATACATATATTGGATGTGCTCCCGCGAGAGTACGCGTGGAAACTGAGAAGGGGAAATGACTGCCTGATGTCGACGACAGTGAAAAAGGAACAAATCCTTGAGCAGTTTCAGCTATTTCAAGGTGGAACTGGTGGCCTCGACAGTTGGCTGCGGCCAGAGACGCCCGACGAGGTCTTCAATGCACTAGCGGATCTCGAAACGCACCCGCTCAGCAGGGCGCGGCTTAATCAGCTGCTGACTTTGGCTCATGAAGCACCAGTATCACAACCGCTGTTCACTTACTATTGGCTTAGCGCTCCGGAGCATCCCTACGATGTCTGCCGCGTTCCCTGCTTCGACGAACGTTGGCCTGGATCGAAGAACATTCAGTCTATCGACCAGCTCTACTGGGGTTTGTATAGGTTTTACGTGGACGCCCTGCTGTACTTCGGGAGCATCAGGACCGCCTATCAAAGGCTCCGTCAACTGTCCGAGACTGACCTGCATGCCTTCTTCGACTCCAGCCGAATTACTGGGCTGAAAGAACGTGGTGAAGCTCTTCTGCTCTCACAGATCGCCAAAGACAATCGCTATCTGATATCTGAGATGGCTTGCAAGTCGTTCGAGCTTGTCGAGGGAAAAGGAGACGCTAACCAGATAGAGCAGGTCATGATCGACCTATTCCGAAAACACCGCACCGATGGTGGGGTTCCATTGACCGCTAGACAGCTACTAACTGGCGACTATGCAAAAACACAATACGCACATCTTCAGCCGCAATTGCAACTCTCGGCGGATGACTTTATGGAAGAGGTCCTAGAAGATGAAGACGGCCTAGTTGAGAAGATTCGCCGCGTCGCTCAAGAATTCACCCGCGCCCGGAGAGCAGCCCTTTCGAATACCCATATGTACTTGTCAATGGTAGGCGACTTGGATGTATATATAGCAACCTCAATGCGTACCCGGGACGACTTCCGCGACATGGCAGAGTTTTGTGAAAAGGTGTTTGACGATTACGAATTGCAATCGTTGAAGCTCCGGTATTTTGACCCCACGCTTAGTGCCGCAGAGCACCACGAGGACAAGGGGATAGTCGAGTGTCTGATGGTGAAGTGTGCAAAGGCTCTCATTCTTAATGCTGGTAGTCGTGATAGCTACGGCAAGGATGCTGAGGCTGCCATGGCGCTGAGTCTAGGGAAGCCCGTCATCATTTTCGCGAACGAGGAATTCAGAAGTGATTTCTTCCGCGATGTACATCCTCTGTCCCGTCTGATTAATTTTGATACGGGCGTAGCTGTCGGAGCGATGGTGGCCACCTCCACAGACCAGGTGACAGATCTACTACACCGCATCTTTACGAACACCCTTGAGTACGAACTCGTTCAGCCTAGATCCAAGTACTTGGTACTTAAGGAAAAAAGTACACAGTCAGTAGTACGTCTACAGACGAGCGACCCTTTGCTACGCGAGACTTTTTGGAACCACTATCACAATCGCATCAAGTGATCGGTCCATTGTGGACAAGCCCTCCATGCCGAGGTGCGGGGAATCACTGATTCCCAAGCCTCGAATGACTCATGATTCTAGTTGGCATCAGTCTTTATTCACTGCTGTCTGGCCTCGACTTTGTACATTGGTCGAGGCCGTCGAGCGGCATAGGTGAGAGACTCCACGAGATGACTGAACAGTGGTTGAGGGACTTTTACCACCTTGTACGTCGCAAGATCGTCGGTCACCAGCGTCTGGACGCCGAACTCGCGCGCGTACCCTTCCAGCCACTCCAGAAACGCCGCCGTATCCTGATTGGAAAGAACGTCCATCCCCACAAACCGACCGCTCTCGGCGTCCACCACCACGCCGACCACGATCTTCTCCCCCTTGAGATTCACATACGTCTCATCCGCTTCCATCACTCGAACGCTGCCGGGCGCGGCGCGGCGCAAACCCGCTAGCGCGTTCGCCCCCGCTTCCTGGACGGCTCGCCACACACTCATCCTCGACACGCCGCATCCGAGGGCGGCAAGGATGTGGGTTGCGGACCTCAGCGGCAGTCCCAACGCCCAGCTCAGCGCGGCGAACGCCCTAAGCCTCCTGCTCTGAGTGTGTCTGTCCACACCTTTGGGGTAGTGTCTGAACACGCGTCCGCAGTCCGTACACAGGAATCTGAAGTTCTGGATGGGCCTTTGGGATCTCGCTGTGTTTGCGCAGGACTCCGCAGCCGCAGTGTGGACATTTCTTCGGTCGACAATCCGGTCGGGTCTTGATCTGTGGGAGCGTGAGTCGTACCCTTGGCATCGGCTGGGGAACCTCCGGGAGTTGTTTGTTGAGTGTCAACACCCTATCAGGTTCCCCAACTCTTTTCTTCAACAACTGCTTATGGGACGGTTACCGTCTAGGTGGGGACTCCTACATCACATCCGAATATGGTATGATTCGTACATTCCGATTCTGACAAGGAACAGACATGTGGCAAGTAATCGCAGAGGAAGACATCCGCTGTACGGAGTGCAGTCACATGATCTCTGTGGGATCCCGATGCCTATCGCAAATGCCTCCAGCGATGCCTGATGACTTCCTGCGACGCAAATACGAGAATTCCTGTATCGAGTGCGCCGAGTGCAAAGCGAAGACACGCAAGCAAGGACTTAGATCCCGCGCCTGCTACACCCGGAGGCTCAATCACTGGTACACATCCCGGGAAAAGACTCGAGATGACGTCCGGTGCGGCTACTGCGACAAGACGATATCTAAGGGCGCTAGCGTTGTCGCCCAGAAGATCTACGCATGGCCTGAAACCGAATTGGAAGTCGTGAACGGCATCAACGACGGGGCCGGTTCGGACACTGGCTCCGTCGCAAGTGGGATGGCGGCGCGTCCGGTGAGCGGAGTCATCACTAACTCGACTGGCGGGTGGAATAATCTATCCCCGCAGACGCGACGCCTGTTTCAGACGCGCGGACTTCGGGGGCGCGGCCTGGGCTTCCGCTCCCCCGAAGTGGCGCGTCGCCTCTACGAGCAGAGCGTACCGAAAGCGGTCCGCAACTTAGGAGACGACGCTGTTAGGGTGTGTCGTCAAATGATTTTAGCCCATATGAGTATTGCCCTAATCTGGCAGTTTGCCAAATATGATGACACCTTCTTCGCATACCGGGTCGCTATCCCTCGCCATCCCTTGAACTCACAGAACCCATTCTCCACCAAATGCCGCAACCGGTACAGATAACGGTCATATCCTCTCTGCTCACGCCGGTTCCTACGGGGCGGTATCACAGGATTCATCCCACGCTCCAACGCTCCCTCCACGATAGCATTGCTGTCATATCCTTTGTCCGCCAGCAGATGTTCCGCTTCTATGCCCTCTATCAACGCCAACGCCTCGCTGCTGTCCGCCACCGTACCCGCAGTGACCAGCATCCTTACTGGCAGACCGTGTGCGTCCACCGCCAAGCGCAACTTGCTGTTCAACCCCCTTTGTGCGACCGATAGCCTCACTGCCACCCTCCGCTCCTGTGCCGTGTGCGTGGACTTTCACATAACTGGCGTCAATCATCAGCCATTCAAAGTCTGGTTCGTCCATCAGCGCATCCAGTATCTCCTCCCACACACCTCTATCCCGCCAACGGCTGTAGCGACGGTGGGTATTCTTCCAGTCGCCGTAGTCAGGCGGAAGGTCTCTCCAAGGCGCGCCTGTGCGGATTATCCAGAACACCGCGTTGATGAAGCGGCGGTTGTCTTGGGCAGGACGTCCCAAGCTGCCTTTGCGCCCAGGCAGCAGCGGATCGAGGATGTTCCAGACTCTGTCGGATATATCGTGGCGGCGGTGGGCGGGCGCTCTTGTCATGGTGGACACATTTCCCCTCGGGCTGTATAACTTTACGCGCCTAGGCTAACACCATCTCACGAATTTGACGACACGCCCTAGTACTACAGTCGCAGATAAGTTCAAGTAGAATAGGGTTACTTCAGATAATTGGTGAGGAGAGGAGTTGTTTGGAGAGATGGTTGAGGTGTTGGAAGTGGCGCAGTGGGCCAAAGGGATTGAGGACCTCCACCGGCGCATTGGGGCACGGTTCTACCGTTCGGAACCCCGCTGGCGGGCACTGGCCTACCTGAAAGGGCTGCTCAGTCCCGTGGAGCGCAAGAACGGATGGCAGTTGGCGGAGCAGGCGGGGGATGCCACGCCCGATGGAGTGCAGCGCCTGCTGTACAACTATGTATGGGACGCTGGGCTGGTTCGAGACGATCTCAGGGACTACGTAGTGGAGTATCTGGGAGACGCTTGCGGGGCGCTGGTGGCGGACGAGACGGGATTCCTGAAGAAGGGAAGCAAGTCGGCGGGGGTGCAACGTCAGTACAGTGGGACGGCGGGGCGAATAGAGAACTGCCAGGTAGGAGTATTCCTGACCTACGCTACCGCCCAGGGCAGGGTTCTGTTGGATCGCGAGCTGTACTTGCCCCAGGTATGGTCAGAGGATTGGGAGCGGCGCCATGAGGCGGGAGCGCCGGAGGGGGTAAGGTTCCAGACCAAGCCGCAACTGGCCCGGAAAATGTGGAGCGTGCGGCAGAAGGGGGCATCCCCTTCCGGTGGTTTGCCGGAGACACGGTGTACGGCAGCGACCGCAGGCTGCGGCGATGGCTGGAGGAGCGAGAGATATCCCACGCGCTGGCTATCAAGAGCAACGAGAAGCTGTGGGCATGGACGGAGGAAGGGTACAGCCAGGCGCGTGCGGACCGGTTGGCGTCCCAAGTGGAAGAAGCGGACTGGGTCCGGTTGAGCGCTGGGGACGGGGCCAAGGGACCTAGGATTTACGACTGGACCTGGGTTGCTATCCGTCCTTTGCGGGAACCAGGCAAGGGGTACTGGCTGCTGGTCCGCCGCAGCATAGCTCAGCCTGAAGAGCTGGCCTATTACGTCTGCTACGGCCCTGGGGAGACGACTCTGAAGGAACTGGCGCAAGTGGTGGGAACTCGGTGGACCATTGAAGAATGTTTTGAGGAAGCCAAGGGTCAGGTGGGCCTGGACCAGTATGAAGTGCGCAGATGGGAGGGATGGTACCGGCACGTCACCTTGGCCATGCTGGCCCATGCCTTCCTGGCGGTAGTGCGGCTACGGGCTAACGCCTGCCCAGAAGTCAAAAAGGGGGAGACGCGGGTCGGGATCAAAGACTGATACCGTTCACGGTTCCCGAGGTGCGACGACTGCTGTGCCGATTGATCTGGCAGCCCAGGGGGTCGCCCGAATTGGCGTTAGCCTGGTCCCGCTGGAGACGACGCCACCAGGCCCGGGCCCGCCGTTGCCACTACCAACGCCGACTCCAGCATCTCCATGATCATCTGCGACTGTAGTACTAGTGTGATGCTGACAGCAACGCGCGCCGAAACTGCCGGGCGCGTCCGCGATGACGTGGAGCGGCTACGGAGTAGGTACATCAAGAGCGCGGAGTCTACCAGGCGGGCTGGGTTGGTGTGAGGGCAAGGGGACGAGTTCATCTCACCGTCGTCTTGGCGGCATCGGTCATTTCATAGCGTCTGGGCTGGGTGCCCGTCATTCTTACGCCCCACGCCTTCAGCATGGGCCAAATATCTGTCAGGACTGATTGTCCAGACTGTGGTCCGTCCATGTAGCCGAGCGCATGACTCGGCCACTGCCTTCTTATGATTCCCTGACACTCGGTGGATTTGAATGCGCCAAATGGAATTTCTCGGATTATCGCTATAATGGTCCTACAACCGCGTCGGGGTCATGCAGACCAGCCCGCGGCGATATGGTGAGATCGGTTGGTGGAAGAAGTCCAACGGGACATTTAAGGGTCTAATAGTCTGGGAAAACCCAGACTATCATACAAGGGAATTCTCCTATGATTCAGGCTCCACCCACTCGTTCTCAAACCAGTACGACCGGCAGTCGGCGAAGTATCACTGGTTTTATGACGGCCAGCATATTCACTCCGACAATCTCAGTTTCGCACAGGGCGACCGTGTATTCTGCGGCGGGGAAGTTGCAACCGGCGTCGAGGGAATGGGCAACACCAGGTGCGGCGACGGCGGCAGTGGGGGGCTGAAATATCAGGTGTGGAGCGGCGGTGGCTGGGTCCATCGGTCATGGAATGGGCATATCGTCCACCGCGAAGATGCTCCGTACACGACCGTGAACATCGACGGAAATAATTTCCGGGCAACAGGCAACGAGTAAACGACACAGAAACCGTGGAGGTATTGCCATGACGGCAAGAAAACCATTTATATTCGGAGGTTTGATCGTACTGGTGGTTCTTGGGATTATCGCGTCCCTTATCTTCACTTTCGCGGCTAATCCCAACCAGAGCAGCGTCATGAATGCCAACGAAGCGCAGACCAAAGGATTGTCGGAGGCCCAGTTTGCGGGTCTCGTCGGTGTCCCTGCCAGGGTGACGACCACGCTAACCAATCTTGCTGACTACACAAGGGTTTCATCGAACGGAACCGGCGAAGCAGGTCCGGATGCGAGCGGGGTTGGACTCAACCCTGATCGACGAGTCTGGGTGGTGGCGTTTGAGGGCGACGTGATGTTGTCCCTGCCGGGCGCCGGTGGTCAGACCTACGACAACATCACGTTCGCGCTGGATGCCAAGACCGGAGAGGTGATAGGCGTGAGCGCATACGTTGGTGGCAAGACTGCCGCCCCATACCTGCAATGACTCCCACAACGACCAGTGTGTCTGGGCGCAGACCGAGGATACTCCTTGCCCGCGCCCTTCACGTCAGTGAATGTCATGCACCGACAAGTTACACTTCTAACGCGCCTTACTACCTTTGTCTTGCCTCACCGGATCGGTATGTCCACCGCACTTGCGGCCCTGGCGCTGGACCAGGTATCTAAAGTACTCATCATCTGGACGCTGGCGATTGGCGATTCGTGGTCAGCGGGTGGCCTGTTCCGATTCACACATGTGGCGAACATGGGCAATACTCTCGACCTTTTCAGCGGCCATACTTTGGCGATCATCACCATTTCCGCCACGGGCATCTGCCTGCTGTTCACGCTCTACTGGTCACAGGCCAGAACTGGAGCGCGGACGCAGGTTACGTTTGGCCTGATGCTCGCCGGCGCCACTGGCAATCTCATCGACCGGCTGGTCTTGGGACACGTGACGGACTTCATCGACATTGTCCCATGGTTCATCTTCAACGTGGCGGATGTGTCGATCCTGCTTGGCTTGGTCGGATTCATGTGGGACATCCCGGGCATGACCAGCCGATGCTTCAGAATCCCCCATCACGACACCCGTTCCACCAACAGCGACGCCTGAGCCGACGGTCGCGCAAGGGCCGGAGTCTCGCCGGATTGAGTGTCACAGGGCGCGACGGTAGACAACACGTAATCGTCCCATAGGCGGTGTTTGAAGAAAAGGGTTGGGGAACCTGGTAGGGTGCTGATACTCAACAAACAATTCCCGGAGGTTCCCCGGCGATGCCAAGGGTACGATTCACGCTCCCACAGGTCAAGATCCGGCCGGATTGTCGACCGTCGAAATGTCCTCGATGCGGCTGCGGCGTCCTACGCGAGCACGGCGAAGTCCAACAGCCCATCGAGGACATCCGAGTCGACGCGGTCATGGCGCTGAGATTCCTGTGTGCGGACTGCGGACGCGCATTCAGACACTACCCGCAAGGCGTGGACCGGCGCGACCAGAGCCAAAGGCTCACGTTCGCCGCGCTGAGCTGGGCGCTGGGACTGTCGCTTAGGTCCGCAACCCACACGCTGACCGCCCTGGGATGCGACATGTCTAGGATGAGCGTGTGGCGAGCGGCGCGGGAAGCGGGGACAAGCGCCCTGTCGGGCTTGGCGCGCTCGGCGCCAGGCAGGGTTCGAGTGATCGGAGCGGACGAGACTTTCATGAAGCTGCGGGGCGAGGAGGCGGTGGTCGGCTTCGTTGCTAACGCCGAAAGCGGTCAACTTCTGGGTATGGACGTTCTGACGAGGCGAGATCCGGCGGCTTTTGTGGAGTGGTTGAGCGGGTGCATGAGCAAGTTCGGCGTGGGGTCGGCGGCGAACGACATCTTTCGACGTACAAGCCGGCGGTCGAAGAGCACGGAACGGGCGATATGCAGCGGCAAAGTCAGGCACAAGACGGCGAGGGGGTACAAGAGCGAATCTGGGATGATGAACGGATTGGGGCTGGCGCAGTGGATGTGGAGCGGGCACAGACTCGATGCTACAGAGCTGATGGCGGCGTAGCCGGCTGTCGCCCGTCTGGAGGGGGCGCCCCCATCTCGAATTCATCCCAAACTCGCACACCACCTATCGGGCGACCGCTGTTATCTTACATGCTTGACAAGACGTAAAATAATATGTTATTTTAGATGTGCTGTAAATTTTGCTTCGGGGCAAGTGCTGATCTGGCAGATTGCCCATGCATGGCTCTCAGGAATCGATGTGGAGGTCATCCCATATGGCAGTGATAGCGATTGACCGTCCAAACAAGAAAGCACTAACCGATGGACTGGACATTTACCGAGACGCAATGAGACCTTTCATCATCCGACACCTCAAGCGCATCTTGGGCAAAGAGGTAGAGGAGCTAGTAGGCTCTGCGCTCCGGGACGACCAGTACAATCAGTTCATACAGAACCGACGCGCTGGTCGAAGCGTCGCAGAATCAATAGACATCGGCGACTTCCCTCAGATCATCAAGAAGTACTGGCGGGACGTGTTCCAAAATTCCTTCGCGCCGGGCGCGAGACCGTTGGATACCATGTACGCGATCACCAAAGCGCGCAACGAGGTATCGCACCCTCCCGAGCATGACATTGACCTTGTGTGCGCTACGTCCGGCTTGACCGATATCGGTAAGGCGCTCTCGGAGATCAACGAGTCCGAACATGGCTTGGCTGTGGAAAACCTCAAGGAGGCGCTGATGCCTTTCAAGATGCCTGCTCACAGGTTCCAGCAGGGCGGACGCGATGTGTACGCATTCGCCTTGGACCTAGAAACTATGAACGACCTTCTACCCGACCGGATAGATGACAGAATGGTTAGAGACGCCAATCGCCCATTGACGCCAAGCCATGCCAAGAAAATCCAGGATTACCTGGAGGATCGAGACGATTGGCTGTTGGGAACGCTGCTGTTGGGAGTTTCTCCGGATGCTGTGCAATTTCGTCCATACTCTGGCAACCTCTCTGTGGGAGAACTCTCAATCTCTCGAGATGATGCCGCTTCTATGAAAATGTTCGACGGCCAGCACAGACGGCGTGCAATCAAGGATGCGTTGGAAGAACTTTCCCATAATCGCGCGTACTTCGGGAAGCTGTCTTCTCTGAAAAAGTCTTCATTGCCCATTATGCTCTATGCTGAGGACAGCATAGAAGCCCTGCGTCAAATGTTCGCAGATGCAGCTCAGACCAGACCCATAGAGAAAAATGCAGTCGTCAGATTCGACCAGCGGGATGCGTTCAACTTGGCTGCGCTCTGGATTGCCGAAAACAGCGACCTGTTTGCAGGTCGTGTCGAGATGGAGAGAGCGTCAGTTCCCAGAAACAGCCACAACATAATCGCTATCAACCAGTTGGCGATTACCCTAAAAACCCTGGAGGTCGGATACCGAGGCAGGGTCAGCAAGAATCTTAACGAAACCTACATGCTTGACTTGGATTCTCTATATGAACGGTGTCTGGATTGGGCAGACGACTTCATGCCCGCCGCGAGGGGCGAATACAACAACCTCATGGCCGGTGAAATCGATAACTCAGACCTTCCCCAGATGCGTACTAAAACTATGGCGTACAACGCCACTGTCATCAGGATTCTCGCAGGATGTCATCACGAATGGTCAAAGAGCAGTTCTGACTGGGAACACTTGGCGTCATTTCTTCGCGATGCTTCACTAAAGCCGCGTAGCCGCACAAACGCTCTATTGGTAGATGCTGGTGTGGTAGCTCCTGGCGGTACTTCGCCAGATGCGCAGCAACGCTTGGTGGTTCAAGCGATCGACTACATAGTAAGTGAGGCAAGGGGAGTAGCCGGTCGAAACTAAGTACAGAATTGCAAGCCCTTTGGAAATAACATTCAAGGAGGTTCTCAGATGGCATTGGTGATACCTGAAGTAAGCAACCAGTATAGCCTGCGTATTCCATCCCATCGGTTCCGTCAGGGAGGTCGCGACGTGTACTACTTCGCGCTCGATCTTCAGACACTCGATGGGCTACTGCCTCAGCGTGTGGAAGACAACATAGTCAGAGAAGCCAATCGCCGTCTTACGCCGAGCCATGCAAAGAACATTCAGAGATATCTTGACGAGAAAGATAACTGGCTGCTCGGCGCATTGATGCTTGGGGTTGCGCCCAACGCCGTAGAGTTCGATCCCTATGATTCGGATGAATACCCAGATTTCGGCGAACTGCGAATTCTCACTAACAGGACAAACACCCTGAGAATATTTGACGGTCAGCATCGTCGCCGCGCGATACAGGACGTACTGTATGACCTATCCAACTTGGATGATGACCGCAACGCCGACAAACTAGATACATTGAGAAGGGCATCAATGACCATAGTCCTATACGCCGAGGACGAAATCAAGACATTGAGGCAAATGTTCGTAGATGCGTCGCAAACAAAACGAATTGAGGCGCACACCGTTACCAGATTCGATCAGAGAGACGCCTTCAATCTGGCTGCGATGTGGCTCTCCGAAAACAGCAAATTATTCGCCGGCCGAGTCGATATGGAGAGGTCCAGTGTCCCAAGAGCCAGCCAGAACATAATCGCAATCAATCAGCTGGCAACCACCCTGAAAACCATGGAGGTAGGATCCGGGAGGCGTGTCAGCAGAGACCTCAATGATTCGTATATGCTGAACTTGGAAGATCTGTACAAGCGCAGTCTGCATTGGGCAGATGAATTCATGGTTGCTGCTCGTAAGGAATATCAGCAATTGGTCTCTGGAGATGTCCAAGACTCGGAAATTCCCCAACTACGTTCGTCTACTCTCGCATACAACATAAGTGTGTTCAGGATACTGGCAGGCTGTTACCGGTCTTGGGGGACAGACGACTGGCAGCCTTTGGCGGATTTCCTGCGATCCTCATCACTTAGGCCCGGATATAACGCTGGATCGTTGCTGGTGAATGCCGGGTTGGTGGCACCGGATGGGACTTTATACGGTCGCAGGCAAGAGACTGCTGGTGCCATAGACTACATCGTCAGAAAGGCAAGGGCATCCATAGGCTAGGCTTTTTGTGGATAAGAGGGTGTCTGAAAGGGTGTAGGATAGGCTCATTATGAAGCGTCTATCTTACCCGACAGACCTGACCGACAAAGAGTGGGCCATCATCAAGCCGCTGATTCCACCGGCGAGGTCCGGTGGAAGGCCACGTTCGTCAGATACCAGAGAGGCGCTCAACGCCATCTTCTACGTTCTGAGGGGTGGAATATCCTGGCGGATGCTTCCGCATGATCTTCCACCGTGGAAGACGGTCTATCACTACTTCAGAGCCTGGCGGATGGAAGGGGTGTGGGAGGAGATCAACCAGGATCTGCGTGAGCGGGAGCGAATGAGGCAGGGGCGCGATCCCACGCCGAGCGCGGCAATCATCGACAGCCAGTCGGTGAGGATCACGGAAAAAAGGGGCCTCGAAGCTACGACGGAGGCAAGAAGATAAATGGGCGAAAGAGGCGCATATTGGTCGATACACGGGGTTTAGCGATGAAGGTGGTGGCGCATGAGGCGGGATTGCGCGACAGGAAGGGAGCGGAGTTGCTGCTTGGGAAGTTGCGAGGCGTGTTCCCGAGAATGGCGAAGGTATGGGCCGACAGCGCTTACAGGGGACTGAAGGAGTGGATGCGGGCCGAGTTGGGGTGGGATCTGGAGGTGGTTCGACATCCGTGGAGTGGGAGGGTGTGGCTACGAGATGACCAGGATCCGCCGACTCGCCCGGTGGGGTTTGTGGCGTTGCCCAGGCGATGGGTGGTGGAGCGTACGTTTGCGTGGCTGGTTCGCAACCGTCGGCTGTCGAAGGACTATGAGTTCCTGCCAGAGACAGAGGAGGCGCTTGTATGTGCTGCCATGGTCAGGCTGATGCTGCGCAGACTGGCGCGACCCGCATGAAATACCTTTTCAGACACCCTCTAACATCATTTTAGTCTGAGCAAGCCGCATGAGAGGACGGCAGGCCATTGATCGCTTCGGTTATCCAGTCCCGGCCGGCAATCGACCGCATCGCGCTCATCGGCGGTATGTTCGGCCAACGCCTCATCCTGCCGAGCGATCATCTCGACAAGTAATTCAATAGTGTGATCGGTCTCATGTCCGCCGCCTCCTACGGCGCCATTATATCTCACATACGCTTACCCCATGCCCCGAACGAACAACAACTTCCACATCGTGCTATACTGAATCCCAGATTCCACATTTCACCAGACTTGCAAAGCCCGGTGGAAATCGAGGACAGGAGACATCGTATGGTCGCCGCGCTAACGGAGCATGAAAAAGAGATCTATCTCACCACGATATTCCAACGTCCAGTATCGGAGTTCTTCGCCGACTCGCAAAAGCCGGACCAAGGCCGAGGACAAGTCGTAGCTCTCGTATCATCACTCGATCATACAAAGCAACTGCTGGACGAATTCGTCATGTGTGGAGACGAACGGGCAATCCACCAATGGAGATCAGAGAACTCTCCAACCGAGTACGCCTGCGGCGAATGTGGATTGGGAGTGGACTCGATAGGAAGTTCGACTCTCGTATTCTCCGAGGAATCATGCAGAATCCCCTGGAGCAGGTGGAGAGCAAGCGCTCAGAACCTGCCGGACGACGAGTTGTTCGCCGCCATGACCGACGCCGACGCAGCCTTCATAACCCACGGACAAGAGGGATTCACCCACTCCACACGTCCAAAATACGTCGTATCAGCAGAACTCCGCGTATTGAGACACGAGCTTAAGCGTCGAGGACTGGACTGGTTCGCATGGGACAAACGTTATGACCACTCACGCGCCGCTGTCGAAGCCTTGAGAATCCCTTCACGCCGCCCTCGTCAGCGAAGACGCCGCGTAATACGCGTGGGGCGTTATCTTGTTGAATGCCATCGTCCGGATTGTCAAGGGGAGACCTCCGGCGTAACCGTCCCATAGGCGGTGTGAGATGTTGAAAGTAGTTTGAAAGGGTCAGCGTGGGCAGAGAGAGCCAGTATCTAGGCGGCGATCAACACGCCGAGGTCGAGCGCTTCCTGACCGCTCCATACCCACTGCGTGAGTCCCAGTCCATTCATCATTCCTTCCTCGCTCTTGTACCCCCTGACCGTCCTGTACCTGATCTTGCTCCTTCCTATCGTCCGCTCCGTGCAGTTGTTGGTCTGTGGCATTGCTCTCACCCGCTGGTGACATGTCAGAGACCGCCACTTCTCGCACAACTCCACCACCAGCCTGTGAAGCTTCGGTTGTCTGCGAACCACAGGCTCCATCTCCAGCAACTCTCGCCCACCTCCCTGTGGCAACTCGGTCAGCAGAAGCCATATCCGACTCCTGTACCAGTCCCACCCTTCTATCTCCCTGAGTCGGTTCCACACCCACTTTCTGACGTGCGCGATACACACCTGGTGGTCAAGTCCCTTAGAGTGGTGTGGGAGTACGTCAATCCTTTTGTTCAATTAAGCCGCAGTCGGCTGTGTGATCTGAGCCTCCGGCAACGCTTTGTCGTAGGTCGCTGAAGCGGGCGTCAGGTACCGTCTGCCCACTGCCCACTCATAGCGCTGCTCGGCGAGTGCAGCTCCGATCAGCCGACGCGCCGCGGGCCGGTTCGGGAAGATCCCCACCACGTCGGTCCTGCGACGTATCTCCTTGTTCAGTCTCTCCTGGGGATTGTTCGACCATACCTGTTTCCAGTGAGCGCCGGGGAAGGAGGTGAACGCCAGTATGTCAGTTCCGGCTTCTGCCAGCATCGAGGATGCCTCAGGGAACCGGTCGTTGAGTTGGTCGACGACTCTGTTGAACTGGGAGCGCGCCTCCTCGGCGGACGGCTGCTGGTAGATCGTGCGCGCCATGGTCGCAACCCAGGGCTGGGCGTTCTTGGGTACGCGGGTGAGAAGGTTGGTCATGAAGTGGGCGCGACATCTCTGCCAACCGGCGCCGGCGAACACAGTCGCTATCGCATCCCTCAGTCCATGGTGTGCATCCGAGGTCACAAGCTGAACGCCCGAAAGGCCCCTGGTGGACAGGGATCGCAGGAACGCCAGCCAGAACGCGCCGTTCTCACTCGTTCCCACGTCCATGCCCACGATCTCACGCTTGCCCTCGGCGTTCACCGCGGTCGCCACAGCCACAGATACGTTGACTATCCTGCCTTCCTCTCTGACCTTCTGGCTCAGCGCGTCCAGCCACACATAGCAGTACGGTCCTTCATCCAGCGGCCTTCCCAGGAAGCTGTCGACCACACCGTCGAGCTCCCCGCAGATACGAGACACCTGGCTCTTGGAGATGCCATCGCATCCCAGCGCCTTGACCAGATCGTCCACACGCCTCGTGGACACACCCTCGACGTACGCCTGCTGGATAACAGACAGCAGAGCGCGTTCGCTGCGCCTTCGAGGCTCAAGCAGAGAGGGGAAGTAGCTTCCCTCCCTCAGCTTGGGTATGCGAAGCTCCATAGTCCCGACCCTCGTGTCCCAAGTACGGGAGCGGTACCCGTTGCGATGAGTCAGTCGGTCAGGGTTGCGTTCGCCATGCTCGGCGCCGATCCTCGCTGAGACCTCGGCATCCATGATCGCATCCATCAACACCCGCAGCGCCTCGCGCAGAAAGTCCACGTCTCCGCCTATGGGACGGTTACCCATCCCGCGTTCCGTTGACGATGGGGTGTGATTCGGCTAGACTCCACACCATGATTAGAATGGAATCTCTGTTTACCATTGTCTGGCTGCAGCTTCTTGAAGCGCTGGTTACCGGCTTGGCGCTGGTCGTCGTCATCGCGCTTGCGTTTCGCTTCCTCAAAGTGAGGATCATTACGATAGAGCGCGAATCGGAGTCTCGTGACCAAGACTGAGGCAACTGAGGCGTGCCCAGGGCGAGCCGTTGTTCCCCATCGCCGTTTCGACATAGGACGTTCGAGCGCGACTGTAGGCGCCCCGTTCGTTTCCTTGAATGACCGCATCGGTCATCGTCCGCTCATCGGAGTTGCAGTGGTTCCTACGTCAGGCCAGCGCAATGAGCGGCGCCGGGTTTCAAGCGTTCTGCCGGCGTGTGAAGTGCAACACCGCTTGGGAACCGGGGTTCAGGCAATCAAGCTTTCACGGTATCGCGCGGGCCTTGCGGAACCGGCCCTAGAACGCTTTGGGACTGTAGCCGCTTTACCGACATGCTGTTGTCCCCCTAGGCTTTCGCTTCGAAGGTGGGTCTGTTGGCCCAAGAACTTTCTCCGAGTTCTTCCCAGTTGAGCCGGGTATACTATGCCGCGTTGCACGGCGCGCTGAAGGTCTTCCCTGTTCACATCTTGCCCACTACGGTGGCGCCCTGGTGGGTCTGTAGGGAGAGAGTGACAGGCCCCTGATGACGTCGCGATAGGTGTCGATGAGTCTCCGAGGCGCGCCACGCCCCCGGATGTCTGCTTGGATGCGCAAGGCCCGGATGCGTCGTCGTTTGCGCGCGGTTCGATGTGAGCCGTCCATGCGGCCGCTTCTCTTACGCGGACTCCGCCTCCGGCTTGGTCAGCAAAGCGGAGTATCCCGGCGCCACTACATGCTCCACCGACACCCGACCCCGACCATCGTACCCCGCCCAGGAGGCTGCCGCGCGCCATGTACGCCAAAGACGTCCCCGTCGCCTCCGTAGGCAACCTCGAGACCTACGGCCTGATGCCCGACATCAAGGACGAAGCGGCGCGCAAGCTCGCCCTAGAAGCGTTCTCGCAGATATACGGCGGATCCGGCAAAGACACCATCTCGCAGTTCATCAGCCAGGTGGGCATGGACGCGCTCAAGGGCGCCGACATCCTCCGCACCGCTCCCGAAGCCTACACCTCCAGCGTCGAGTACGCAGACACCCCCATAGCTGAGAACATGAAGAACATCGCTCAGGCAATGTTCGCCGACGTCGGCGCCCGCGGGTTCTACACTCAGCGCGGCAGCTTCGATACACACGCCAACGAGCTCGCCGCCCACGCCAAGTTGTGGGGCGACGTATCCTCCGCTGTCGCCGACTTCATGGACGACCTCAAGGAGCGCGGGCGCGACAAGGACACGGTGGTCCTCATGTTCTCCGAGTTCGGGCGCCACATCAACGACAACGGAGCGGGCGCCGACCACGGCTCCGGCGGCGTGGCGTTCGTAGTTGGCGGCGACGTCAACGGCGGTCTCTACGGCGACTTCCCGTCGCTGCGCCCCGAAGACCAGCTCGAAGGCGATATGCTCTTCAGCAACGACTTCCGCATCACCTACTCCACCATCCTCGACCGCTGGCTCGGCCTCGGCCCAGAACCGATCGCCAACGGCAACTTCGAGCAGTTCGACTTCGTCCGCAACTAGCGCACTGGAAACAACTAACGCCCGACTATCCGACAACCGTAAGGATAATTCGGCTAACCCGTAGGGGCAGGTTTCAAACCTGTCCCTACTTTCCTAGATTGTGCGTTCAGATATTGGACCCCACTTTCGTCTTCGACCCCATTCTCGCGAAAGCTGGAACCAGAGCGCTACTCCACTGTCAACCGTATCCCTCGAAACACCTACCTGCCTAAATCGGGTACAGCCTCTGAATAAATAGAGACCAGCAGTCGTATGTTCATTCCGTCGGAGCGCGGGGCTTCACTCAGTATAACCCCAACGCATGGGATAGGCTGGGGCATTAGGAGCGCTGGCAGGAATGCTCACCGCCCCGTCCGGCGCGACACTCACTCCAAACTCTCGCTCCAGGACATAGCGAGGGTTGGCGTCTTCGTGGCGATAGTGGGCATCGTGGCGTTCGCCTATTGCCACCCAAACGTGGTAGAGGTTAGGGCCGGACAGAGGCGGCTCTCTCAGAAACGCCAGAACCGCATCCGGAGACGCGGGTAAAGAGACGACGTCCCTTTCGCGGCGCCACCAGTCAAAGACGTTCCAGTGGTCCGCGAACGTCACCTCCCCGTTCGCGGAAACATCTACGCTGTAACAGCGGTCTATGTAGTAGCAAGGATTCGCATCCTCATTCCAGTAGTAGGCATCGTGCCGGCGATCAATGGCCCAGTACACGTCTGCGAGACGCTGCCCGTGAACGGACGGGTCGGTTAGGAATTTCAGAACCGTCTCAGGCGAAGCTGGGAACGCCCTGAAAGACTTGGCTTCGCACCAGCGTTCGAATATTGCCCAGTCCTCTGCAGACTGCTCAAGATGGCTAACCAAGATCGGGCGAGTCGTAGGGTCTTGTCGCCAGTCCATCGGAAATCCGTGTTCGTCCAATTCGGGCGGCGCGGACTGCGCTTGTCTCTTCAGACGCCTAGCGATGAACAACGGGATTGCCATAAGCAGTCCAAGAATCACGTTCCCGACGTTCTCAATCAACATCCAATGGCGCATACGCCGACCTGCCGCTTCCGCGAGCTCTTCCATGTCAGGCTCGCCATGAAGGTTGACGCGGTATAGATACGAAAGGTCAGAGTCAGAGTCGGCGTCACACCACCCTAAGGACGTCTTGAGTTTTCTGAATAGATTGATCATGAGGCGCAAACTCCACTATACCAGTATGCGGTCTGCGATCCCAAGCGAGGGCAGTCGCTGTCCCTTGATGCGAGGACGTCCGATCTGTCCAGGCATTCTGCTTGGCGGAGGTTCGTAGAGTTCTGCGTCGAGTCTCAGCCTGGTGATGAAGGTGACCGGCTGTGTCAGGGATTGGCAGAAGTTGAGCAATTCGAGGGCGGCATAGTTACGGTCTGCGACCACGACGATGCGTCTGGTAGGCAGCCAGCGTCGCATCTGGAGTATCATCTGACGCGCCCAGTCGGTGATCCTCTTGTTGAGGAAGACCGACCTCCCTATGGTACTGATCGGATGGAGCCAGAGCAGTCAGAACCGGCAGGGCCCAGGTTCGATGCGCCCATGGTATGTGCGCCAGCCACATCAGGCTTATCCCACGCAGACCGGTGGTCTTGACCACATGTGACTCGCTGGAGCGGACAGCGTCTCGATAGACTCCCAGAGCGTTGATGCGTCTGCCGCGACGGCGCTCGTTAGTCTCGTCTATACCGAAGACCATCGGCTCACCGTCTCGACCGAGACGCTGGACCAGAATCAACAGCAGAACCCTGCTGAGTCGGAGAGGAGAGAAGACCGCGCGGTTGAGAACGTGGTGATACTTTGCGAAGCCGTAATCGTCGCCGAGTCCTATTACGCGAAGCTCCGATTTGATGGTCCGTTTTCGCGGACTGAGTATGGCTCCGAACAGCAGGATCTGAGCTTTCGTCCACGTCCTCCAGTGTAACAGACTTGAGAAGGGCTGGAGTATCGGTACAATAGCTTCTGGCGGGATGAGCGCGGGCGGTACCTCTCGTGATGGATTGGTACGCCCAGCTTATCCCGCTTCCTTATTCTGTCTAGCTATTGTACAAAGTCGAGGCTGGAGGTCGCCAAACACTGCCTGCGCTGTGGGTTTGCCTTCCTAGTACTGGACGACTCCTTAGATAGTTGCCCACCTCCCATACCCAGCATTGCGTTGTCGTGTGACCATTCCGTCAAGTCTCCCTTATAATTCCCAAAAGGAAACTCAAACTCAGGTGAATGCGATGATGTTAGCTGCTATAGACGAACTGAAGCGGGGTAATGAGGTGATCAGATGCTGCCTGGGGGAATGAACGAGGTCCGCAGCAGGGGCCGCAGCTCCCACAGGGCGGACGTCCCGGACTATCCGGGGCTGATTCCCAAGTGGGTTGACTGTCTGGTTCTCGCGCTGGGCCGCCTGGCAGTCAAGGCACTTGCGATTGCGGCAAAGCTTACGCTCCTAAACGTGAGCGAGACGCACTGGAGCGTCACCGAGTCGTTGACGCTGATAGCGGTGCGACGCGCGGTCACAGGGAATGGGCGCGGGCCAGGCGGGAGAGGGAGCTTGGCAAAAGAAAATCCCCTGAGACAATCGTCCCAAGGGATAGGTTTTCAGATGAAGGGCCGTAGCCTCCTAGGGCACTGCCGAGTGTTCGACGAACCAATCAGGGCGCGCCAGCACATGATTGCAATGGCGCACCCCTCCCTAATCTAACTTTGTTGCAAGTCAGCGTTCTGGTCGCACGCTGCCAGAACGCTGACTTGATGAGTAGTTCACTGTCCGGCAGGCGCTTGTTGGTTGGCGTCGGGCCCGCCGAATTCTTCAACCGTCATCACCGAACCCGTGATTACAGGATCTGGTTCACCGATAGTCCAGTAGCCGTTAGGACCTATGTATCCGATCAGTTGACCGTCCGGGCCAGTTACAGACAGTGGGAAGTCTCTGTTCCCTGTTTTAATGTAATCGCTAGCTCCCCATGTATGCGGCCCCTTTTGCGTTTCATAGCAAGCCAGCTATTCTACCGGACCCTCATTGACTTGTTGACACGATCGACCTTATCTGATCTTTGCTGAGTATAAATGGAGCTCCAGTATCAGACACAAGCCCATACTCGTTCTTGTACCGTTCACTGGACTTGAAGCTTAGGCCACCGCTTTGGTCTATTAAAGCGATGCCAGGTTCGCCAGTAGTCGCCCACAGGGTTTCCCCGTATTTCGTCGGATAACCTTCCCTCCTAGGTACGCCATAGAGGAATAGCGCGTACTCCTGGCTTGGAACCAAGGGTGCAACCTCGAATGAAGTGAACTCAGACTCGCCGTTGTCTAATTTGGTCGTGTAGCCGGTTGTGAACGCTACGAAGATTGTTTCTCCAATCGTCGCGCTCCCCTTAAGCGACTCGACGACTTCGAAACGACGAAAGAGGTGACTCACAGACCCGTGCTCTTTCCCTGTAGCCGCTGATGTCTCCGGTTTGACATGGAGCGTTTCGTCCAAGTATCGGGCGACTATGATTCTGTCAGAGTCACTGACCAGTGTATCGGCGCTAGTGTAGTCGGCCCACTCGTCTTCGCTGCCGCCAGAAAGTATCAAATTTGGAGCCACTAGGATCCCAAAGATAAGCCCTGCAACTACTATGGTGCCAAAGAATGCGAACATTCTGAATTTCATAGTTTAACCTCCTTTTCGTTACTTGTTTCTAATCACAGGTCACTGGGTAGCTCGTATGCGAGTACCTGTCATTCACCGCACACTCGTCGTCTTCGTACACCAGATAGATCGTATTGCGGTTTCTACTGGTCTTCATGACAGCGGGCGACTCGCTACTATGTCGAACACCGATGTAGTGTCCCAGTTCGTGAGTAGCGACTGATCTCTTGTAATTCGCGCTCTTGCTGTCTAAGATAGCCGAGTTCAACAGTGTGGTCGTTGCAGATCGCTTGTGGAACCAAGAAAAGCATGACCAAGACGTTCTTCCCAGAGGTCCCGACTGTCGGTAGCGTTTCCTTTTAGGTGGTCAGGTTATAGGATGAGCTCAGGCACACCATTGAGGAGGGGCAAGCGATGTCGGGTCTGCTATATCAATTGGAAGAACAGAGAGATCGTACGATGGCCCAGTATATGCAGGACAGACTCCAGTCCGCCCTGGACGCTTACAGGCCGATGTGCGTTGAGTGCGACCTTGCGATGAGCAGACACCAAAGCTACCCGCGCTCGATAATCACAAAGGACGGTGAACTCAGGCTATCGGTCCCGAAGTTCCGCTGCTCTGAGTGTGGACTCATGAGTAGTGGAATGGAGCTTCTGGGAGACGAAAAGAGGAACCGGTACTCAAAAAAACCAGAGAGAAGGCGATAGAGTTGGCGGCGCTGGGTCTGAGCTACGCTCAGGTCGGGAAGTTGTTTGGATTCGCAAAGAGTACGCTGTGCAAGTGGATAAGGAAGGAGAAGCTGCGAGCGACCAGCATGGGTGGGGATGTCCTGGAGATGGACGGGTTGTGGACACGAACCGCACAGGGCGCTGTGGAGATGAAGGTGGTCCGTGACGACAGGGGCAACGTGATGGCGACGTTCGACAGTTGGGAGGAGACTGTTGCCGAGGCGTATATGCGTGGCGCGGAGTCTCCTGTACATATAGTGAGCGACGGGGACCTTGCGATAGCGTCGGCGATAGAGATGACCTATGGCAGAGAGGCCAACCACCAGCTGTGTCAGTTCCATCTGCTGAGAGAATACCTCAGGAACATAGGCGAGGCGGGGTTCTCCGAAGCTCTGAAACTACTGAGGTCTGAGAGTCCGGCTGAGGCTCGGACTCACGCTGAACACGCAATGTACCTGAGTGGCGGCGAAGCCGAGTACTGGTGCGAGAAGGCGTTGAGCAAGGGCTTGGCGCACCTTGTGAGTGGACAGTCACGTTACAAGACCACCTCTCTGCTTGAACGGTTGAATCGTGAGCTTAGACGGCGGGAGCGGATGGGAACCTGGTGGAATCCACACAACCTGATGATCCTGCTTCAGCGACGTGGACTGCTGTCTTCTACCACCTAAAAGGAAACGCTACCCGACTGTCCAAGGTCTCGAACTCCTATCTTATGGTTGGACTGTGAACCGTCATGCTGAAAGGAAACTGGCGTGTCTGAACCATTCCATGACGATCGCGCTCGAGAGTAGGCAGTTGCGTACGCGCCGCTGGGCGGGTGATCTGGGTCAGCAACATATGGTAGCTGGAGTGTCGTGTTTGCTTCGTATTGCCACACGCACGGTGTAGAACCGCTATCGTTGTAAGCGTAAGCGGTACTCGCCCCAGCAAGTACCGAGACACCGAAAACCGTAACTGCTACTATTGGCAGTACCATCCACCGTAGCAGAAATTTTAGAAACAATACCCGTGTCATGATCATTCTCCTCTAGATCGTGTATTCTGGATTTTGACACTACAAGCAGGCCTTCAGCCTGTCCATCCGTCGCCCCTCTCTAACCCATACACTGCCCATCATAGACGCCCAACATCAAACGGATATCAAAAACAACGCCATTTCCATCAAAAAACCATCAAAGAATCCAGGATGGCTTTCCCCCAGCACACTCCCACGCGGCAGGGACTGTGATATGATGCGCTCCCATCCCGTCGCCGGACGAGATGGTCCAATGGGATGCCAGCACGATTCGGGAGGCGATATGAAGAAGGCCGACGCCGCTAGGCGAGAGACCGATGCCCTGCGCGCTCGCTTCGCCAAGATGATCGAGGTCAGCTGCCGTGTCTCCGAGATTTGGGAACCGGACGCCGCGCTTCAGGAAATCGTTGACAGCGCTCGCTCGCTGACCGACGCTCGGTACGGCGCGGTCGGGCTGTTCGACGAATCCGGGCGGATTGGGGAATTCATCACTTCCGGCGTTACTCCAGAACGGCGGCCGTCGTTCGAAACGCCTATCTTCCATCTCGGCAAGTCGCTGGGCAACATATACCTTGCCGGGAAGGAAGGCGGCGATGAGTTCTCGGAAGAAGACGAAGAGATACTGGCGCTGTTCGCGTCGCAAGCCGCCGTCGCCATAGTCAACGCCATCAGACATCAGGAAGAGCGGCGAAGCAGAGAGCAGGCAGAGACCGAGCGGCGCAGATTGGTTGCGCTGGTGGAGACCTCGCCGGTGGGCGTTCTGGTGGTTGACGCCAAAACCCGAACGTTCGCGTCGGTCAATCAGGAAGCGGAGCGCATCTTGGGAGTCTCCCCGGAGCCAGGCTCTACCCTCGTGCGCTACCACGAGGTTGCGCTCTACCGACGCATGGACGGGGAGAAGTACGAAAGCAACGAGCGCCCGTTGGCAAGGGCGCTGGACCGCGGCGACGTCACGCGGGCGGAAGAGATACTGTTCGATCTCCCCAACGGGCGCAAGGTGCCTACCCTCGTCAACGCCACGCCCATCTATTCCGAAGACGGCGAGATAGTGTCCGCCGTCGCCGTGATACAGGATATGACTCCCTTGGAGGAAGTGGAGCGGCTACGCCGCGAATTCCTCGCCATGGTGAGCCACGAGCTGCGAACGCCATTGACTACCATTAAGGGCTGCGCCGGCATTGTGCTGGGCAGTTCCACTTCCCCGACAGGTTCCGAGATGATGCAGTACTTTCGCATGATAGATCAGCAGGCGGATCACCTGCGCGACCTCGTGAACAATCTACTCGACATGACGCAGATAGAATCGGGGTCTATATCGGTGGATATCGAGCCTGCGGAAGTGGGGACGATTGTTGACGAAGCAAGGATGGCGTTCATACGCCAAGGGCGACGAAACCCGGTAGTGGTGGAAATCTCGCCGAACCTGCCGAAGGTCTCGGCGGACGGGAAGCGAATCGTTCAGGTGCTGAACAACCTACTATCCAACGCATCCAAGTACTCCGGCGAGACCGCGACCATCAAGCTAACCGCGTCTAAGGACGACATCTACGTCGCTTTCTCAGTATCGGACGAAGGCAGGGGAATACCCGCCGACCAGCTATCCAACCTGTTCAAGAAGTTCTCGAGGATAGAGACCGCCGGCAGCGAGCGAAGCGTCGCTGGCGAAGGTCTTGGGCTTGCTATCTGCAAGGGCATAGTGGAAGCGCACGGGGGCAGAATCCGCGCTGAGAGCGGCGGCGAAGGACAGGGCACTCGGATAGTATTCACGATTCCCGCATTAGCCGACGCCGTTCAGCCGCCCACCATCGGCGCTCCGGCGCTCAGATCCGGCGACATGACGAAGATTCTCGCGGTGGATGACGATCGTCAAATCCTGCGGCTGCTCCGAACCATACTCGACGACCGCGGGTACGCGACTTTCGGCGCCGTCAACTCGGGCGAGATGATGCGTTTCCTGGATACGGAGCGCCCCCAGCTTGTCTTGATGGACCTGACGCTGCCCGGCGCGAACGGGTTCGAGTTGATGAACCGCGTCCGCGAGGTGTCCGACACGCCGATCATATTCCTGTCCGCCAATGATCAGGAAGATAACGTGGTGAAGGCTCTCGATATGGGCGCCGACGACTATATCGTCAAGCCCTTCTCTTCGACTGAACTGATCGCTAGGGTCGAAGCGTCACTGCGAAAGCGGCAGGCGGCAGGCGCGGCTACCCGGCGTCAACCCTTTCATCTGGGAGAGTTGAGCATCAACTATACAGACCGCGCGGTCGCCATATCCGGTCATGAGGCGTCGTTGTCCGCTACCGAGTACAAGCTGCTGTTCGAACTTTCCGTCAACGGCGGACGGGTGATGACTCACGACCAGATCCTCGAACGGGTCTGGGGGTTGGAGTTCGCAGGCGACGTTCAATTGCTTCGCGCCACACTCAGAAACCTTCGGCGCAAGCTGGGAGACAACGCCACAAATCCAAAGTACATCTTCACCGAGCCCCGCGTCGGCTACCGGATGGCGAAGGGATAGACTTTAGGCCACCAGCTTAAGTCGTTGTTCGTTGCCCTCCCCTACTATTCCGGCGCCCACTGGCGCGAAGCTCCTCCCTCTTTGGCGAAGAAGTCTAGCCTCTCTTCCCCACTTCTCTATCAGATTGCGGAAGAAGGGGGATCAAGACGGCGTAGCGAGCGCATCGGTCGCACAGAAGGGCCCATTCCGGCGATTTTCGGTCTGAGACGGTCTGATTTGCCGCCCTCAGAGCCCAACCAGGGTCTGAGTGGCGCACGTCGGCAGCGGAGCGCTAGCCGAAGATGGGCGCTTCAGCCTCCCGATCAGCTATCAACCTCGACATCCTCACCAGGTTGTACGCCGTCGCCACCAGCTCTCCACATAGTCCGGTTCTCTCGACTCCACGATACCGGCTCCGACGGAACCCTCCAACGGTCTTCATCCACCCGAAGATCGACTCCACACTCTTTCGGATCTTCTGACTCGACCTGTATGCCTTATGGCGCGTGGTTCGTCCGTCTATCGCCGACCACCTCTTCTTCTGAGCCACGCGCGGGGTGATTTTCAGCTCTCTGCACTCGGCTACGAAGTCCCTCGTGTCGTATCCCCTATCGGCTCCCACGCTCAGTCGCCGACTGCCAGTATCCGCATCAGCATGTCCAGCGCGGAATTCCTCCCGGCTGTTCCGTTCGCCTCGGTCAGCCGAAAATCGCTCGCCAGTCCATGCCTGTTGTCCATCAGCGCGTGAGCCATGAAAACCAGCTTCGACTCCTTGCCTTTGCCCTTCCTCATCAGTCTCGCATCAGGGTCGGTCGCGCTACGCTGGGTGGAGTTGCTCAGATTCTCCCCTCGAAAGTCTCCACTCGCGCCCTCCCCATAGCCAGAGTCGCCTGTATCATCGTCGTCGTTGCGTCTTCTGAAGCTTTTATGGATGCCGCCGCCTCGATGAGCGTTCCGTCCACGCTGAAATGCTCATCGGACATCAGCCCGCGCCTGTCCGCCTCATACGCCACCTCCTCGAACAGATTCCTTCGCAACTTGTGGCGTAGCAGCCTTCTCCTGTTCTTGGTAAACGCCGTCGCGTCGAAGCTCGGCTCCATAGGGTCCATTCCCAGAACCAGCGTAGAGCAGATTGTAGTCGAGCTCCTGACAGAACGCTCTCTCGCTGCGTATCGAGTACAGAGAGATCAGCGGCAGAGACTTCAGCAGACGCCCGGGCGGAACCGAGGCCCGACCGACCCTCGAGTACATCGCGTCGAAGTCGTCTGACACGCGATCGAGCGCATCGCCAGAGACTCACTTGATGATCCTGAGGCAATGGTCAGGTGGGACTCGCTCGTCAAGGTTGACGAAGGCGAGCATGGTGGACTGGGGGTTGCGCCGGCGTCTCATGACACGTTCTCCTGTGCGGTTGGACTGGTGGGGCATTGTATCTCACCAACTTGGAGAACGCGACTTCAACGCGTCTTTTTCAGCGATCTGTTAATGAACTATCTCTACCTTGAAACCGTGGGAAACGTCACCGACGTGATACTTCAGGGAAATGGCTGCGAAGTAAATTCCCTCGGGAAGGTCAGGTACATGTACGTTCCCATCCACGTCAATCGAATAGATTTGCTCTCCCAGTCGCAGCAATGGTTCTGTTTCCACTACGGTGAACACTGCAAATCGCGTTAGTTCTGGATCCGGACTGTGATCGGCGCCTGTAATGACAATCTTGAAGTCGTCCCCTTGATTCATACGGACCGCGGGAGCCTTGTCCAACTCTTGCCACGCTACACCGCCTGTACAGACAGAGCTATTCGCACTCATCGGCCAGCAGTAGCTGCTTAGCCGTCCCGGATAGAGACCTCCACGGTACTCGATATAGGTCTGAGGAACTGGGGGAATTGGCAGGCTCGGTGTAGTCGTCGGCACTGGGGCGACCGGCTGCGACTCCGAGCGACTGATTGGCAGGCTCGATGTCGCCGTTAGGGATGGAGCGGGAGGCTGTTTCTGTTCATGAAGGGGAACTACCGTAGGCGTAGCGGGCGTGGAGAATGTCTCAGGAGTTGTCTGTGTCGAGGCGCTTGGAGTGAAACCGTCTTGTTCTTGTTTCTCTATGGCGATAGATGATGGCGGAACTGGATTTGACACGTTACAGCAAAGGGTGAGAATGCCCAATATGAATGATATGATTAGCCTACGCATAATATGCCTCCATCCATATTGGTAGAATAGTGGAAGTGGAGCAAGATGAGCACATCCGGGGTAATGCAACCACTTCCGCTATTCTTTGTATTAACCTCGCGTGAGGATCGTTTCAACCTCACTAATCAAGGTTGACTCTGAGCGGTTAGGGAATAGATCCGGTATTCCTCCTTCCGGACTCTCAGCCTTAGCGAGACCACTCGATAGAGCAAATCGGAATGGTTGCGCGGTCCCGAGCCATAGATCATCAACTTGGCCCTGAGGGATTAGGAAGAGAAGATAACGTGTGGCACTTGTCAAGGGATGGCCGGCGCTCTCCGACTGAATCTCTCTGACTTGACCTCCGAGCGATACGATGCTGCCTTCGAATTGCACCACTCGTATTGTTGTGCCCCCCGTACCCTTCAGATACCTTT
This sequence comes from Dehalococcoidia bacterium, assembly GCA_965207225.1. GTDB lineage: Bacteria > Chloroflexota > Dehalococcoidia > Plut-88900 > Plut-88900 > Plut-88900. The sequence goes on along the minus strand of CBDBLV010000004.1, from coordinate 825,087 downwards.
CGACCTCAATTTCGTAGATTTGTCCTACGCCAGTGTAGTTGGGATCGATTTGCGTAGGATCACTGGGCAACCTACCAGGTATCTCACGGCGCTCGGGTCCGGTGGACGCGACCGTGCCAATGACTACCAAGGACGACCGACCTACAAGTTCTTCAACCGAACTAGCTGTCACGTACGCACTGCTTACTGTGGTCGTCGTATCGCCACATGCTATTGCAAGAGAAATCAATCCTACAGCAATCGCGACGGCGATCGATCTAAGTATCTGTCTCATTGTTCCTGTACTCCTTTGTGAAATGGAATTGCCACCATCCAAAGCTTCATATGCAGTGATTACCCTTTAAGGTCCGTTGTACAAGGCGTTCAGGTCGTTCTTATCGTCATTGTTCGGCTTGTAGAGACTGCTTGACGGGCAGCAGTATGTGTACATCAATTGCCCGGATCCTGTGTGATGCAGACCAAGGCCGTGTCCGAGCTCGTGGCCTGTTATGCTTCTCCGTTCGTTCAACGTGTGAGGTTCGTAATGCAGATTGCCCCAGTTGTTAGAATTGACTATGTCGTTTCCACTGCACCAGTTCTGATTCAGACCATACTGGCCGTCGTTTTGATTGTATTGGCCCATCCACAGCTTACCGTAGGCATCATAGCTCAATGTGACGTCGGTCCCGAGCCCATTCCAGTCGCTGATACTTGTGGTAAACGCCGCCTTCCATGCGGTATTGATGGAACCCCATCGGTATTTCACAGGAACGCTGTTTCCGGAATAGGGCCAACTGCAATTGTGACCTGCCTCAACTCGCTCATTCAGAAATTGCGTGGTGGCGAGGGCGACCACTACCGCTAGGGTCGCCAGCATCAGCATGATTCGCGTTATCGGTCTCATTTCCAAATCTCCTTAATGCACTTATGCGCCTTACCATGTACGTTGTGCAGAACCTAGCGACGAATACCCGTATGAAGGACCATGTAGCGCCTCCTCTGACGTATGATACTGTCGATGATAGTGGTCGGATATCAAATGGACATCAAAAACAACCCCGTTTCCATCAAAAAACCATCAAAGATTCCGGGATGGCCGACCCTGGCGACAGAGGCTGTGATATGATGCGTTTCAATCCCGTCGCTGGATTAGATGGTCTGTAGGATGGAGACGCGACGCTGGAGGAGGTTCGGAGATGGAAGACGCCCATAGGCGGAGAGATCAGCGCCCTGCGGGATCGCTTCGCCAAGATGAGCGAGATCAGCGGTCGTGTAGCCGAGATATGGGAACTTGACGCCACGCTTTAGGAAATCGTTGACGGCGCGCGCGATCTGACCGGCGCTCGATATGGAGCGGTCGGCGTCTTCGACGATTCAGGGCGGATCGGAGAGTTCGCCACTTCGGACTTTACCTCTGAACGGCGAGCGCCGGGGCTGCTCGGCTATCTGAACGAGATTCAAGAGCCGCTGAGAATCGCGGATATTGCCATGCATCCCTTCTCGGTCGGCTTCTCTGAGAACCACCCGCCGATGAAGTCCTTTCTCGGCGCCCCTATCAACCATCGCGGCCGGTCTTTGGGCAGCATCTGCCTTGCCAAGAATGAAGGGAGTACGGGGTTCTCGGTAGAAGACGAAGAGATACTGGTCATGTTCGCTTCCCAGGCGTCGGTCGCCATCGCCAACGCGCTCAGGCATGACGAAGAGCGTAGGGTCAGAGACCAAGCGGAGGCGGAGAGGCGACGGTTGGCCGCGCTGGTGGAGTCTTCGCCGGTGGGCTAGTTCTCATTGTTGTTGTCCTGTTCTCTGTTATCTTCGCTATTGCCTGATGTCAAGTTGTCCACAATTCCCTTGACTATCATGCCCATGTAGGTAAGCAGGGCAGCTATCGTTCCGGTTATTGAGGTCAAGACAACCCCCTGAACGAACTGGTTGGTTGATGCCTTTGCCGAGCCATCACTGCTCCCGAACAAGATGCCCATGAACATACCGCCTGTGAGAACCAGCCCGATTGAAGATGCGATTACTCCGATCAGTAACCAGTAGAACATCGACCTGACGATTTTGCGTCGCTGCGCGTTCGCGTCTTCCGGCTCCTTGCGATTATCGCCGCCTGTAATCCAGCCAAACAGTTTTGGTGCCTCCGTTCACTCGATACGTTCTGACCCGCTTGGTGCAGCCGCCTTAGTGGATGAGTAGCGCGGGAACTCAGTCTACCGGAAGCGGCAGTCGGATCCACAGGGGAAGGTGGTCACTCACCTTATGCTCGAACCTGGCTTTGAGGCTCCCGGAGCGTATTCGGGAAGATGTGATAGTACCTAGTCAGGGCGATACGGTTTAGCATGACCTCCAGGGCCTGTGCCATGAACGCGGCCGGTTCCTCAACTTCCCTGGCGCCAGGGGCTCTGCCAATTGCCCACGCCCTCACTAAGCGTCGCATATATAAATCCGTGGCGTCAAACCCAGCCCTCTCGGAGTCGTCCGGTCGGGAACGTGCATCCGGCACGATGTGTTCTGCCCATTGGCTTGGGGAAGAGATGCGTCCGTTTTCCACCCTGAGCGCCAGAGGTTCTCGTTGACCAGCAGGGTCCGAGTCCACGGTCGCGAGTTCCCATGCCACGACGTAACCACCGTCGGGTTCGGCGCCCAGCGCATAGCTGTATTCAATTCGAAACCGGTCTGGCTGGCGCGGAGTACCGCCTATGGTAGCGGTAATCCCGATTTCCATTGATTCGGGACGCGGCCCTTCGGTTCGGCGCAGGATCGCGTCGAACCCGCGGCGCAGCGAAACCGCCGCTTCCAGATAGAACCTCAGCGAGTCTTTCAAGAACCTGAGAACGTCGAGCACGTTGCTTTTGCCCGATGCATTGGGTCCGACGAGCATGGTCATTGGACCTAGGTCCAGGGTTGCATCAGCGATGCTGCGAAAATTCTTGGCCCAGACCCTCTCGATTTGGAATCCCGGAAGACGTCGAGAACCGACCATGGCGATGCTCCAGTTTCTGGAATCGGACGTTTATGAGCCATACCACATTGCGTCTGGCCACCGCGCGTTATCGACGGACGTTTTTTCGGGTTTGCCGCCACGGTTGAGCATTCGTGGCCTCGCCGAATGAACTGGTCCCTGGCTGGACAGGATTCCTAAGGTCGCCGATGAATGCGCCGCTCCCGTCAGGCAACCCACCGACGCGGCTAGCGGCGCAAGGTAAACGCCTACCCGCTATAGTTCTAAGACTATCCGCAACTCGAAGGTTCTTGATTTTATCAAGTCTGGTGGGCCTGAGTTGACGATAGGCAGAACCATTTTCGAATTGTGGATGGGTGATCCAACTTCACTCCGGCGATCCTGACACCCACGTTAGTATATTACCTAGCCGCCCCACGGCCAGCGCAAGGGGGGCCTGCGACATTGCCGCAGGCCCCCCTTGCATCCTCTTGCCGGTCCGGCTGGGCCGGACTAGTCGTCGTCTATGATCGTCATGGTTCCCACGGCGTCGGGCGGGTAGAGGGTCCCGGGCAGGTACGCCTCCACCACGAAGTACTCGTCCGGCTCCTCATCGTCGTCGTACTCCAGCCACACCTCCCCCGTCAGCTCCGTCACCCCCGGCGCGAACACCAGCTCACCCTCGGCGTACTGATAGTCGGACCGGTGCGCCCGGTCGTCCAGCAGGTGGTACGCAGGCGCGGTGTTCCATCTGATCCTGATCTCCTCGGTGGACGCCGCCGACAGCACCACCCGGAACTCCAGCACGTCGCCCTCAACCGCCGACGCGGCCTCGACGGTGACGGTAATCTCCACCTCCGGCGCGGCATCGTCGTTGTCGGACACCGCCACCGTGGCCGCGCCCTGGGACGAGGACACCGTGTAGCCGCTGCCCGCGTTCACCGTCGCCGTGACCGAGCCGTCGGTCTCGTCGGCGTCGTCGTCGGTGGTGCCCACGGTGAGGGTGACGCTGCCCGTGGTGGGGACGGTCACCGTGCGCTGGCCCGTGGTGGCGCCGTAGTCGCCGCTCTGGGACACCGTCACGCTCACCGCCAGGTCCGCCGCCGGGGCCGGGCTGGCGGTCACCGTGAAGGTGGCGTCCCCGCCCTCGGTCACCCCGCTGCCTGCGCTGACGCTCACCACCGGCGTGGGGGCGTCGTCGTTGTCGGCAACGCCGACCGTGGCCGCGCCCTGGGATGAGGACACCGTGTAGCCGCTGCCCGCGTTCACCGTCGCCGTCACCGACCCGTCGGTCTCGTCCGCGCTGTCGTCCGTGGTGCCCACGGTGAGGGTGACGCTGCCCGTGGTGGGTATCGTCACCGTGCGCTGGCCAGTGGCCGCGCCGTAGTCGCCGCTCTGGGACACCGTCACGCTCACCGCCAGGTCCGCCGCCGGGGCCGGGCTGGCGGTCACCGTGAAGGTGGCGCCCCCCCCCTCGGTCACCCCGCTGCCTGCGCTGACGCTCACCACCGGCGTGGGTGCGTCGTCGTTGTCGGCAACGCCGACCGTGGCCGCGCCCTGGGATGAGGACACCGTGTAGCCGCTGCCCGCGTTCACCGTCGCCGTCACCGACCCGTCGGTCTCGTCCGCGCTGTCGTCCGTGGTGCCGACGGTGAGGGTGACGCTGCCCGACGTGGGTATGGTCACCGTCCGCTGGCCAGTGGCCGCGCCGTAGTCGCCGCTCTGGGACACCGTCACGCTCACCGCCAGGTTGGCCGCCGGGGCCGGGCTGGCCGTCACCGTGAAGGTGGCGTCGCCGCCCTCGGTCACCCCGCTGCCCGCGGTGACGCTCACCTCAGGCGTGGGCGGCGGTGGCGTCTGCGCTGCCGCCGCTTCCAGGGCGGTCAGCTCGGTCACCACCTCGTCCCACACCGGGCTGCTGTGTTTGTCCGCCATGTCCTGGGCCTCGGCCGCCGTCATCGGACCGCCCGTGACGCCGGCGCCGTCGTGCTCGCCGAAGGCCAGCAGCACCCGGTTCCAGCGGTTCACGTGGGCCGCGCCGTGCTGCGTCTGCGACGCCAGCTCCCTGACCTTCGCGATCACGTCCGGGTCAACCGTGTAGCCCGTCTGCTCCTCGACGACCGGGTCGTCGTTGTCTGCGACGCCGACCGTGGCCGCGCCCTGGGACGAGGACACCGTGTAGCCGCTGCCCGCGTTCACCGTGGCCGTCACCGAGCCGTCGGTCTCGTCCACGTCGTCGTCCGTGGTGGTTATGGTCACCGTGGCGCTGCCCGAAGTCGGGATGGTCACCGTGCGCTGGCCCGTGGTCGCGCCGTAGTCGCCGCTCTGGGAGACCGTCACGCTCACCGCCAGGTCCGCAGCCGGGGCCGGGCTGGCCGTCACCGTGAAGGTGACGTCGCCGCCCTCGGTCACCCCGCTGCCAGCGCTGACGCTCACCACCGGCGTGGAGGCGTCGTCGTTGTCGGACACGGCCACCGTGGCCGCGCCCTGGGACGAGGACACCGTGTAGCCGCTGCCCGCGTTCACCGTCGCCGTCACCGACCCGTCGGTTTCGTCGGTAGTATCGTCGGTGGTAGCGACAGTCAGGGTGACGCTGCCCGAGGTGGGTATCGTCACCGTGCGCTGGCCCGTGGTGGCGCCGTAGTCGCCGCTCTGGGACACCGTGACGCTGACGTCCAGGTTGGACGCCGGGGCCGGGCTGGCCGTCACCGTGAAGGTGGCGTCGCCGCCCTCGGTCACCCCGCTGCCAGCGGTGATACTCACCTCGGGCGTGGGCGGCGGCGGCGGCGTCTGTGCCGCGGCCGCTTCCAGGGCGGTCAGCTCGACAACCACCAGGTCCCAGACGGGGCTGCTGTGATTGTCGGCCATGTCCTGGGCCTCGGCCGCCGTCATCGGGCCGCCGGTGACGCCGGTGCCGTCGTGCTCGCCGAAGGCCAGCAGCACCCGGTTCCAGCGGTTCACGTGGGCCGCGCCGTGCTGGGTCTGCGACGCCAGCTCCTTGACCCTGGCGATCGTTCCCTGGTTGACCGTGTAGCCGCCGTCGTCGTCGGACACGACCACGACGGCCGTCCCCTGGGACGAGGACACCCGGTAGTCGAGGTTGGCGCTGGCGTCGACGGTGACCGTGACCGATCCGTCGGGCTCGTCCACCTCGTCGTTGGTGGTGGCCACCGTCAGCGTGGCGTAGCCCGCCGTCGGGATGGTCACCGTCTGATGTTCTATGGATATCCCGGAGTCGTCGCTCTGCGACACCGTGACGCTCACGTCCAGGTCCGCAGCCGGCGCCGGGTTGGCGCTGACCGTGAAGGTCGCGTCCCCGCCCTCGGTCACGTTGCCGTCGGCGGTCACGCTGATCACCGGCACGGACGTGTTGGGCGCGGGCGTCTCGAAGTCCACCGTGAAGGTCTTCGGCGTCGCGCCGGCGGCCAGGGTCCGCACGGTGATCTTGTCCAGCTGGGTCGTCCCGTGAAGGACGGAGACCACGTAATGCGACTGCGGATTAAGGCCGGTGAGCTGGTGCTCGGTCGCGGTGGTCGTGACTTCCGTCAGGACCGGGACGCCCGTGAAGCTCTCGTGCCAGACGACCAGGTAGGACGCGCCGTCCCCCTGCGGCTTCCAGGCGACGGTCGCCGTGGTGTCGGAGACGCGCTTGAGCTGCACCGGCGGCGGCGGCGGGAGGTCGTTGTTGGCGACGTAGACCGAGGCGTAGCTCCTGAACCTGTTCAGCCGGTAGCCCTCGCCGAACTGCACCGTCGCGCCGAGCATCCCGTTGGAGCCCCAACCGGTGTCGTCGACGGTGGGGATGGTGAACGAGACGCTGCCGCCGGTGGGCACGTTGACCGTGCGCTCGCCCAGGTGCTGGGCGGCGACCACGGAGCCGGGGCCGGCCACGCCCACCCTGACGTCCAGCGGCGCGTCGGGCGCGGGGTTCACGGTGACCGTGTAGACCGCGTCCTCGCCCTCGGTGATCGTCCCGCCGGCGGCGCTGATCGACACCTCGGGCACCCGCTCCACGATCACCGACGTGGGCTCCGCCTCCACCGGCGAGCCCGCCGCAAGCGTGGTGAAGCGGATCACCGGGCTGGCGGTGCTCAGCTGCGTCGCGCCGTGGTCGGCGTAGTAGACCACCGCCCGGTACTCGGTGTCCGGCTCCAGGTGGCGGATGTTCCAGGCCGGGTCGTTGGGCTCGGCCCCGAACCAGGCCTCGTCGGCCGGGACGCCGGGGAAGGGCGACGTGGTGGACCAGTAGCGCACCTCGTATCCCTCGGCGCCGACCACCTGCGGCCAGCTCAGGTCGATGCCCGTGTCGGACAGGTTGGCGTAGCTCAGGTCGCCCACGCGCTCCACCACCGGGTCCGGCAGGTCGCCCAGCAGCCGCTGGCAGCCCACGCAGGAGCCCAGCGTGCGGTGGAAGCTGAAGCTGTCGGTGCGCACCGTCTTCGGCGGCGTCTCCGTCGAGACCTGGTTGTCGCTGCGCTCGTACAGCTTGTAGCCCTCGACCTGGAAGGTCACGTTGCCGACCACGTTGGCGCCGACGTGGATGTCGACCTGGACCGGCGTGCGGCTGACCGTGACCGAGCCGGCGCTGACGGCAGAGTCAGTTCTGAAGGTGTGCAGGTGCGATGCGGCGGGGCTGGTGAACCAGACCCGGTGGGACCGGAAGTACTCCGACGTGCCGCTGCGCAACAGCGGCTTGGCGAAGTCGGCGCTGATGGAGAAGCGCTTGTCCTGGTCCGCCGGCGGGTCGTTCTTCGTCCGCACCCAGAAGTAGTGCGCCTTGCGCCCGGTGTTCAGCGAGGCCGGGAAGGCCAGATTGAGCCCGCCGTCCTCGATGGAGGTCCAGGTGGTCCCGTCGTCGATGGAGAACTCCAGGGTCTGCTCCCACTGGTCGTCGTCCCTGATGATGAGCGGCACCCGCACCTCGGGGTAGTCGAAGCCTTCCACCTGGTACAGCACGCCATTTTCATAGAAGTTGTGGCCGACGGCGTGGGGCCGGTGGATCAGGAACGTCCCGTGGTCGAAGGCGTCGCTGTCCTGGCCGGCGGCGAGGCTCACCGGACGCCACTTGTTGGCGTCGCTCTCGTAGACGGACTGCGACGAGAAGGGGCAGCCGTCGTGCCGGTCCAGCAGCGGGCCGGCGGTGCTGCCGTAGCCGAAATGTATCCCATCCCGGCCAAGCCCTTCGACGATGGGGTCGCCCAGGTTGTAGGGGCTGCGGCTCCCGGTGTGGCACATCAGCCGGTCCCGGTCCGGTTTGCCCGGCCCGATGTAGCCGCCGAAGTGGCTGAGCGGCTCAGCCACCTGGCTGGCGACGTAGAAGTGCCGGCGCTCGTGGGGGTCCACCGCCTGCCACTGGTAGGTCACCGCCGGGCCGCCCTCGGTCAGCGTGATCGTCGGCGGCGGGTCGTGCCTGTTGTAGTTGGCGATCACCCAGCCCGTGTCGCAGTCGTTGCCCGAGACCGTGCCCGCGCAGGTGCGGAACTGCACGAAGGCGTCGGCGGCCCCCAGGTTCAGGCCGATCTTGAGCGCCTCGGAGTGGGTGCTCCAGGAGACGGCGGGGTTGGGGTAGAGCGACCAGGAACTGTGGCCGTCGCCGATGCTCCAGCCCTCGGGCAGGCGCAGGCCCTGCAGGCGCTCGGAGTTCGACGCGGTGGCGCGAAGGGTGTACCTGCTGTTGGGCTGCGCGGACGCGTCGTATACGTACACCCAGTAGGTGGTGTTCGGCTCCAGCCGCAGCCCCGAACCGTCGTCGCCCTGGTAGGTGAAGGTGAAGGTCCGGTCGGCGCTGCCCACCGGCATGGAGGGGCGCGCCAGATCGGCCAGGACGTCGGCGGCGGTACTGCCCGGCGAGCCGCCGGAGCCGGCCCAGATCTGTACCCTCAGATCACGGGCGGCGTCGGAGTCGCCGATCTCGGCAAACTCGACGTCGACGCTGTTGAGGCGGTAGTGGCCGCCGTTCCTGCCCGTCGTGAACGACTGCGCGCGGTCACGTACGGTACCGGCAGTCGTCACGGTCAACGCCGCGCCGTCCGCCTGGCCCAGGTTGCTCATCACCGCCGGCTCACCGGGCGGCGCGTTCACCGGCGTGGGCTCCACCCGGAACAGGGGCGAGATGCCGTAGAACGCGTGGTCTTGGGTGCTGGCGACGGTGTTGTAGCTGATGGGGCCGGTGTCCGCGTCGGTGGTCGAGAACCGTCCGCGCCGGGCGTTGCTGGCGCCCAGAGGGTTCGCCTCCTTCGCACCGTCGGTGCGGGTGCCGGTCCACGGCCAGTCCGCGTCGGTGTCCCGCCTGCCGCTCTCAAAGCGGCGGTCCGCCTGCGCCCAGTTCTCCCAGGTGTCGGACCAGAAGCCGGCGTTGTTCGCCGCGACGAGCTCGCCGTTCAGCCAGTAGATGGGTACGTCCGGGTGCCCGGCTTCGTTGGGATTGGTCCGGGTGTGGTCGCGGGCGTCCACCGCGGCGGTGGAGCCTACCACCCGGAACTGGTCGCCGTAGCGCCGGATGTCGGCGTGCCCCCCTAAGGCGGCGTCCCGCACGTGGGCGTCGTAGTCGGCGATGTCGGTGGCGGAGGCGTCGCGCCAGTCGTCGGTGATGAACAGCAGCCGGAACGTCTCGCCCGCGCCCAGACCGAGCGGCTTCAGCGGCCAGTCCAGGGGCACGGTGTAGGAACCGTCCGCGTGGGGCAGCAGCCGGCCGTTGACTCCCATGGACAGAGTGGAGCCGCCGACCAGGGTGATCCAGTTGCCGCCCCCCTGCGCGCGGATGCGAGCGTCGTTGTTGATGCTCCAGCCGGGCGCCGCGCCCGCGTCCTCGGAGTTGCTCTGCGTGAACTTTACCTGGCTGTTGCCTTCCGTGAGTCCGGTTGCATCCAGCACGACCCAGTAGCGGGTGTCCGCCTCGAGCGCGACGCCCGGGTGCGTGAAGCTGTACGTGCCGGCCTGCCGGTTCACGAAGGCGGGATTGGCCAGGGTCCCGACGACCGTGCCGGGAGCCCCGTTGGCACCCTTGTGGACGGTGACCGTCAGCTTGGAGCCGAAGTCCTCGGTGGACCGGTTGAAGGCCACGTCCACGCTGGTCAGGGTGTACCCCGAGGGGTTGCCGCCGGTGTCGAAACCCTGCGCCAGGTCCACGTGCATGCCCTGCACCAGGCCGCTCGACTGGCCGATGTTCTTCACCAGCGGCGGGTCGTCGTCCCGCACCCGGACCGTCGCCGTCCCCAGCGACGTGGCCAGGTCGTAGTCCGACCCGTCCACCAGGGTCACCGTGACCGAGCCGTGGGCTTCGTCCACGTCGTCGCCGGTGGTGGGGATCTCCAGCGTCGCCGACCCGGTGGCCGGGATGGTGACGCTGGTGGGCAGGGTCCCGTACCCGAAGTCGCCGGTCGTGGTCACCGTGACGCTCACCGGCAGGTCTGCCGTGGGCGCCGGGACCGCCCTCAGCGTGAAGCTGGCGCTGACGCCCTCGGTGACGGCGCCGTCGCCAAGGATGCTCACCCGCGGCGGCTCCGGCTTGCTGACGCCGTCGAGGCTGATCTTCAGTGATGATACGTTGGGGGTCCACGCGCCCGTCGAGGAAGCCGTTCTCGTCCCGGCGCCGTCGGCGATGCTCCAGCCGGCCAGGCCCCCGCCGTCCTCGGCGTCCGAACCCGTCAGGCGTACCCTCGAAGAACCCTGGCCAGCGTCCATGTCGATCACCAGGAAGTAGGTGGCGCTCCCCTCAAGGTCGATGCCCGCGCTGCTGGTGAAGGTCAGCGTCTGGTCCGAGGTGGAGGCGGGGAAGCTGGCGGGGTTGGTCAGGGTCCCCAGCGAGCTGCCCGGAGACCCGCCGGAGGCGGCGTGGATGCTGGCGGTCAGCGCCGAGGAACTGAAGGCGCTGTCGATGGTGGAGAACTCCACGTCGACGCTGTGCAGGCTGTAGCCGAAGCCGTTGGAGCCGGTGGTGAAGGCCTGGTGGAAGTCATTGCCCAGAAACGAGGTGCCTCCGTCCGCCTGGCCGGTGTTGGCGACGAAGGTCTCCGTCTCGACCGTCTCGACGGCCGTGCCGTGGATGGTCATCTTGCGGGACTGGCTGAACGAGGTCCAGGCGCCCGAGGTGTTCCAGGTCCGGTAGTGGCCGTCGTCGGCGATGGTCCAGCCGTCCGCGCCGCCGGCGTCCTCGGCGTCCGACCCGGTGTTCTGGATGGTGTTGGCGCCGGGCAACAGGACCAGGGTGACGTCCAGCACCGCCCAGTACGTGGTGTTCGCCGCGAGCGCCACGCCCGAGTGCGTGAAGCTGTTCGTGCCGGCGGCAATCGTGCCGGGCTTGGTCAGGGTGGCGACCACCGCGCCCGGCGCTCCGCTGCTGTCGCTTCTGATCTCGGCAGCCAGCTTCCCCGCCAGCCCGCCGTCGTTGATTTGCGGAAACGAGAAGTCGACGCCCGTCAGGGTGTACCCGCCGGCGTTGGCGCCCGTCGTGAACGCCTGGGCGTGGTCGTGCTGGACGAAATTGCCGGTGCCGCCGTCCGCCTGCCCGAAGTTCGAAACCAGGAAAGGCTTGCTGACGCCGCCGAGGCTGAGTTTCGGTGATGACGTGCTGGTGGTCCATGCGGCTGTTGAGGAAAATGCTCTAAACAAAGTGCCGTCGCTGATGCTCCAACCGGCCAGGGCTCCGCTGTCCTCGGCGTCCGAAGTCGTCAAGCGCAGATTCGAAAAGGGCTCACCACTGCTAATGTCAATCACTAGGAAGTAGGTGGTACTCGCCGCAAGGTCGATGCCCGCGCTGGTGAAGGCCAGCGTCTGGTCCGAGCTGGAGACGGGAAAGCTGGCGGGCTTGGTCAGGGTCCCGAGGGAGCTGCCCGGAGACCCGCTGGAGTCGGTGTGGATGCTGGCGGTGAGGGATGAAGAGCTGAAGCCGCTGTGGATAGAGGCGAATTCCACGGCGACGCTGGTCAGGGAGTACCCACCCGGGTTGCTGCCGGTGGTGAAGGCGTGGGCGTAGTCATTGGACAGAGATGTAGCAGCCCCGTCTGCCTGGCCGGTGTTGCTGACGAAGGTCTGCGCGGTCTGCGCGTTAGCCTGCTCCGCCGGCGTCGCCGCGAACACCACCGCCAGCAGCGCGAGGGCGAGAAGCGCAATCCCAGGGCGCCTCATGAGAGAGAACCCCCACGAAATGCGGGGGGGGGGGGGGGTGAAGCTCCGCAGCGCGTTGGTCATGTCGTCGAACCTCCTGTGTCGCCCGACTTATGCCGCGACGCCTGCGGGCGCTGGATCAGTAGTATTTCTAGCTCATGTCAATATATGTCGCAAGCGGCCAGTGTATATCATCCGCCAATCTGGGGTTCGTTGTCAAGATCAACGCCCAGGGCAATCGCATCTAAATTAGTTTAGGCAGAGTATAAAATTGGGGTCAGTCTCATAAGGAGATTGGCCGATGGACAATAGTAGCCCTGCTTCGCTTACGGAGCATTTTAGCAGCCTCGATGACCCGCGTATAGACCGAACCAAACGCCACGAGTTGATCGACATTCTTACTATTGCGCTCTGCGGCGCCATAGCGGAAGCGGACAGTTGGGTAGACGTGGAAGCGTTCGGCAGGCGCAAGGAAGGATGGTTGCGCAGTATGCTGGAACTGCCCAACGGCATTCCCTCGCACGACACCTTCGGCAGGGTGTTCGCCAAGCTGGACGCTGAGCAGTTCGAGCGCTGTTTCACCGAGTGGGTGCTGGCAGTCAGTGAGGTTCTGCAAGGTGATGTGGTGGCCATAGACGGCAAGGCGGTGCGACGCTCGCACGATCGATACGTAGGGAAGGGCGCTATCCACATGGTCAGTGCTTGGGCCTGTGCGAGCGGCGTGACGCTCGGGCAGACCAGTGTGGACCGACGCTCCAACGAGATCACGGCGATACCCCGGTTGCTTGAGATGCTCGCGGTCGAGGGATGCATCGTGACGATAGATGCCATGGGCTGCCAGAGGGAGATTGCATCGAAGATACTGGAGGAGGAAGCCGACTACGTGCTGGCGGTCAAGAGAAACCAGGTACTCCTGCACGAGGGAGTGGTCGATGTCTTCGACCTCATCCGCAACTCCTGCTTCGACGACATAGACCACGACTACCACGAGACGGTGGATGCTGGTCATGGACGAGTCGAGACGCGCCGCTGCTGGACGGTGTCTGACCTCGGCAACGTCAGATACGTCGATGAGTACAGGCGATGGCCGGGGCTGACTACGCTGGCGATGGTGGAAGGTGAGCGACGCATAGGAGACAAGACGACGATGGAGTCGCGCTACTACATATCGAGCCTGCCCAACGATGCGAGTGCCTTACTCAGCGCGGTGCGCAGTCACTGGAGTATAGAAAACCAGTTGCACTGGTCGCTGGACGTGACGTTCAATGAGGACGGGAGCCGGGTGCGTAGCGGACGGGGCCGAGAACTTCTCCGTGCTGCGCCGCATGGCTCTGAATCTGCTCAAGGCCGAAAAGTCCACCAAGCGCAGCCTCGCCGGTAAGCGAAAAGACGCCGCCTGGGACAATGACTACCTACTCAAGGTCCTTGCTCAATAAGATGCGATTGCCCTGTAGCGGCACCGCTGCGGTGGGCGAACTTTTGCCTGGTATTCCTTGCCCTACCGGTCTGCCGGCGAGGCTACGCTCCCTAGCGACGCAGCCGCTCCTCCAACTCCCTGACTCGGGCCTCGGCAGCCTCGGCGCGGGCTTGCTCTGTGTCGGCACGGACTCGTTCACTCTCAAACGTGGCGATGGGCTCCCCGGTGGCGGGGTCGTAGAACAGCAGCTCACCATCCGACCATCGCAGATTCAGGCCCAACACGGCACTGTATCCCTGGAGGCTTCCGTTGGGCAGCTCCTCTATCTCCACCGCAACGTACGCGCCCTCAACCAGCCGGTCTCCGGCCAATCGCTCCTCGGAAACTCGCCCTCTCTCGTCGAACCGCCAGTATTCGGGGATGCCCAGAGCCGCGTAGTCAACACGCTTCTCCACTCGGTCCGTCCGTCCGCTGCTTGGCGAGACTATCTCCAGCACGAAGTCCGGCGGCTTCCCCTGCTCCGAGATCACGTAGGCGTTGCTCCTGCGGTAGGCTTCCGGGTCCACCCCGAAGGCCACCAGCAGGTCGGGATAGCGCACCCCGGCCAGGCTTCGAGTGGGAGCCAGCGCCAGGTAGTGCTCCCCGGCCACCAGCGTCGTCTCACGGTTGCCCAAGTGTACCGCCAGGGAATGGGCCGTGCCCGTAATCGTCAGATGGTCAAAGCTGGTCATCTTGTCGTCCGGGTCTTCCGGCGGGTCCGGAAACACGAAGGTTCCCCGAACACCCGGCTTCCTGGCAAATGTCGTGTCTGGCGTCGTCATATCTCACCCGACAATTGGCCCGGAGCCTGCGCCGACTCCGGCCAACCGGACCGGCGCATCCACTCCTCGGCCCCTCCAACAAGGTATTCTGTTACGCGCCACATTCTACTACACCTGTCCAGCGCGCGGAAAGGACCGGGCGCAGTCGTTTGCAGGACGAGGCAGACAGTCCAACGATCCCCAGCCACATCTTGCAGACAATGCCATCTACCGTCCTGCTCCTGCTCGATCGGCGATTCATCACCTACCATAAGGTTTGAAGCTCCCCAGCCCCACCGTCCATGAGTACCTGAATTTTCCGTTGCTATTGTGTCTTTCATATGAGTATCTCCTTGAAGGGAGCCTCCGACTTGCTGGCCTCGTCCAGCATCTTACGGAACTGCGGTCTATCGGCGATGCGTCCGCTCTCGGCCTCGTCCACGTACTCGCGGGCGACTATGTAGCCGTTCTTCTCGGCGTAGTCCCTGAGCGCGCGCAGCTGCGCAGCCACCGACAGGTCAACGTCCTGTCTGTCGCTGGAGACCCTGGCGTACAGGGCCACCGGTGTGTAGTCGCTCATATCGTTCATGCTCATCTTCTCCGTGTTCATCCTTGCTCCGTCCGGCGTGACTGTCGCCTCAGCGTCCGTTCCTGTATGCGCCACTCTCGTTCCTCCATGTAGAGGCGAATGGCCTCCCGCAGAAGCTCGCTGACGGTGCGATCCTCATCCTTGACCACTTCCCGAAGCTCTTGCGCCATCTCGTGCGACAGGGAGAAAGTGATGGTGGCGGTGTTCCTTGGTTTGGTGGGCATGGTCTCTCTTTTTCCCTATAGTGGTAGCGCGCTGTCTTACTCTTATCATCTCCAATATGAGCTTCCATGGTCAAGGAGGACCCAACGACAATCCGCCCCGGCGCGACCATTCTAGTCCAGATCAGCCCCTCAATAGCCGCGCCCTGCCACATAGCTGCCACATCGGAGCAAGCAATTTCGGGACGGGCGCCGGGTATCCGGTGAGTGGGCCGGTTCCGGGGTGAGTTCCCAAGTGAGCCTGTTTCAGAAGGCTCCTGGGGATCAGCCGGATATGTCGGTCGCCGTCGGGCTGCCGGGGGCCGACACGTCAGACTACAATCGCTCTGAGACGTTTTTCGCCGTGGCTGGGCTGTAAGGAGAAGTGGAGTATATTGCAGAATGCAATCGGCGCCGTTCCCAACGGGAATCAGGTTGATCTGCAGGGGTTCGAGCAAGCAATTTGGCGAGTGCGAAGTTGACGCTCCATCGCAACTCTGTTGTACTGATTGTATTGCAGTTATTGTAGTCCCCAGGCGTGGGTCTGGCCTAGTTCGGACTGCGGAGGAGACGTGCAGGGGACGATGAAACCGAAGAGATCGACGTTCGTCTGAAGGTAGGACTGAAAGCTTCATCCGCCTTCGGAAGAACGGGAGCGGCGAGCATTGTTATCGGAGATGGGAGAAATCGTGAACCGACCACTCACCCATGTAATTGCCCTGACCCTGTTGATCGCGGCGTCAGCGTGTGGACTGACACCAAGTCAAGAGACGAGTTCGCCCCAGACACCGACTGTGTCGACCATATTCACTCCGACATCCGCACCTGTCTCTTCAAGCTCAACTCCGGCGCCCTCGCCGATTCCCGTTCCCTCAGCCACACCCGCACCCACTCCGCTTCCAACACCGACTCCGGTGGAGGGGCCGGGATACGGAGGCCACTTCATCGACCCGGTCGACAATGTCGTCTACGTATATCTGGTGAATCCGTCACCTGAGGCTGTGGAAGAGGTCACCATCACCCACCTCGCGCCCGTGGTGTACAGGGGGATGACAAAGATCAGAGAGGTACGCCCGCTCCAAGCGAACTACACGTTCAGACAGCTCGAGAGGTGGCAACACCAGCTCTTCAACTCTGGAATATGGGACATTCCCGAGCTGACCATGTCGGACGTCCAAGAGGCGGAAAACAAGCTCGTGTATGGTATAGATTGCGAGCGCAACAGGGACCGAGCGCAACGGCGGATACATGACCTGCTGTCGCAGGAGAACATACCGGTCGACGCGGTCAGGGTAAAGGTTCAAGGGAGGGCGCAGGTTGGAGGTCCGGCCAGATACGAATGCGCGCCACGAGAAGTAGTCGATCTGAGTACGGGTGTGTCGACGCCAGGGTTCGGCGGTATGTTCTGGGAACAGGGATCAACTGGTTCCTGGACGCTCAACGTCTACATGATGGAGCCGTCTCAGCAGGAGGCGGAGGACCTCGCGCTCAAGGTGGTGGGCCGTGAGAGCCTGGAGCGGCTCTCACGCGTTCATGCAATCCAGGGCAAGTACACCTGGGAGCAGCTTCTGGAGTGGTACCTGCTCATCCAGTCTGACGGACTGGACATTCCCGACGCGGACCTCATCCCTGATTTCATGGAGGAGAAGAACAGGCTGATAGTTGAAATCGACCCAGGTCGAAATCCCAGAGTCGAGGCTGAGGTCGAGGCCGCCCTGGAGCGGCTCGGAGTTCCCACGGGGGCCGTGCTCCTGGAGGAGCGATGAGACGGGTGAGGCCCTCATGAGACGCCGTCTGCTTCCACTCCGTTTCTCTGCCCAGAATCTCTAGCGCTGCGGCCGGCGCCGGGGGTCTGATCCGTAGAGGGTGAACCCCTCCACGGTGGACTCTGCTTCTCAGACGCCTGCAGCAGCCTGCAAGAGTCCCTAATCCTGTTCCTGCAACGGAACGCTCCGCGCTGGTCCGCCGTGGCTGACGCGTCAGACTACAATCGTCCTGAGCCGTGTTTCGCCGTGGCTGGTCTGTAAGGAGAATTGGAGCGCAATGTAGAATGCAATCGACGCCGTTTCCAACTGAAATCAGGTTGATTCGCAGGGGTTCGAGCAAGCAATTTGGCAATCGGGAAGTTGACGCTCCATCGCAACTCGATTGTAGTTATTGCATTGCAGTTTATTGCAGTTCCGAGACATGGAGCGCCGTGTGGTTGACGCTAACCAGTGAGTTGAAGAGTTCCGGCGACGGCGGGAACATCCCCCCTATCGGACAGCCCTCCGCTGAACGCTCCGGTCAATGGCCCGGGGCAGGGTCGGCGCGCCGCGAGTCCCGGCGGATGCGAAGCGCTATGGATGAGCGCTGGGATGCGGATGCTGACGTTGATGAACAGGGCGATGACGCCGGCGACTTTGCGTAGGTGGCGGCATGCCTGGAGCGACGCGCGGCGGCGCTGGAGCAAGCGAATCGGGCTCTGAGAGTGACCGTCGAGCCGCGGGCGGAGCGATCGCGTCTCGTTGCGCGCCGGCGCACATCCTGTCTCCAATTCCCGACACGGGGGCGTCCCGGCAGGTTCGCGGAGTCTGTCGCGCAGTCGCCACGTCGGAGCAATCGATTTCGGCGCAGAGGCCGAGGAGGTCGCGCAGACCCGATGAATGGGCCGATTCCGGTGAGAGTCGTAAGAATGCGAGTCGACGAGGGGATGGCTCCACACGCGTCGCCGCGGAGTCTGAGCGAGCGGTCCCGCGGGGCCGCCGCAACCGCCCCAGAGACCGGATGCGATGTACTACCCGTGTACAGGGATTTGCGACAGTTGCAGAAATGCAAGTCGGGGCCGATTTGAACCTGAAACGGACCCCAACGGAAGGGGGTTGCCACATCGCGGCAAGCGATCAGGTGAATGGGCGGGTTCCGGCGAAAGTTGCAGAAATGCAAGTCGGAAAACCGGGCTGTGGGACGGAAGGCGACCATGTCTGAGCTGCGTCCGAGAGGGCGATTCCGGGGCGGGGCGGGGTCATGCCGGCGGGCGCGGAGTCCACCAGCGTATGCGCGGCGCGCGACATGGTGGACGGCGCGGTCTGACACCGGTTCGCCGACCGGGGCGACGGCCCGCGGTGGGATCGTGGACGCGCCCGGGGCTGCGCGCAGCCCCATCAGGGGATCGGCCGTCCGGCGGGCCTCTGGCGGGGCGCCGGACGTGTGCAGGCGATCTCCCAGGACGGCGAGTCGCACCAAGGTCGAATTCGGAGCGCATGGGTCGGTCTGTCGCATCGGACCATGCAATCCACTCCGGGGTTCCCAGCGCCCCTGCGGGACGCTCCCAGCCATGAGATGGGGAAAGTGGAACATGGACATCGAAGGGCGGCGGATGGGTCCTGGAGAAACCGGGAATCCGCGCTGGCGGGATCGTCGAAGGGCTGACGGTGTTGGATGGGACGATGCTGGGTCTGGGCAATCCGCGCGCTCGACTCAGACATGGCGCGCGTGCCCGGGATCGCGCAGAGGCCCCCCTCACAGGGTCAGCTGTCATGAGGGCCGCTGGCGGTGTAATACCCGTGTACAGGCGATCGATTGGAACGGCAAGTTGTAACCGGGACTGATTCGTAGCTGAAAACGGGGTGAATCGACCAATCTGCCACATTGGAGCAAGCGATTCGATTCCGGGGCTGGTTCCAAGGCGGCCGGACAGTAGCAGCTACGAAAGTGGACAAAGCGCCGGTGGGTGGATAATGCGTGAGTGGACAGGCTCAGCTACGAAAGTGGACAAAGCGCCGGTGAGGGCTGGGGATGCGTTGAGAACAGGGTTTGAGGCCGTGATCCCGGCCGCTCGGTCCCCGCGCTCGGCCTACGCAGGCGACCAGAGGGAAGATCCGACACGGGACGCCGCAGGGCTGATGCGTCAGACTACAATCGCCTGAGCCGTTTTTCGCCGTGGCTGGGCTGTAAGGAGAACCGGAATACATTGCAGAGTGCAATCTGGGTGAGAATCGTACCTGTCTGAAGGGGAATATGGGAAATCCCGAGGGGAATCCTGCAAGTGAATTTACTGCGGGTCCGTGTCAGGTTTATTGTACTCATTGTATTGCGCTTATTGTAGTTTCGGAGGCCTGGTGGCTGACCGTGACGAGCCTGTCGCGAATGGGCCCAAGCGTTCCGGCGACGGCACGAATGTCCCCCTGTCGGACGCCTCCCTGCTGGACCTGCTGGACGCGCTGGTCAACGACCGGGGCAGGGTCGGCGCGGCAGAGGCCCCGGGGGTGAACCGCCGCACAATGGCGGCGCGCCGCGACTTCCGGAGCGTATCCCGGCGTAGTGGACCGCGGACGGTCTCCCGGGCGAGGATGCGCAGCCCGCGTTGGCGGGTCTCGCGCGGCCCATTGATGGAATCCTTCCGCTGCCCCTTCTCATCCCGCTCCTCGCTGCGGCTCTCGACGCCAAGCGGATGGGACGCGCCGGGCACGGTTGACCGGGCTCTCGACTCAGGCATCGCGCGAGGAGGATCGCGGACGCGCCCGGGCACGCGCAGAGGCCCCCCTCAAGAGGCCTGATATTTGGAGGGCCCGCTGTGGTGTACTACCCGTGTACAGGGGATCGATTGGAACGACAACTTGCGGGGAGAGCGATTTCGTAGCTGAAATCGGGGTGAATGGGGCGTCCCGCCACATCGGAGCAAGCGATTCGAATCCGGGGCTCGTTCCACCCCTACAGGACAGCCGCAGCTACGAAAGTGGACAAAGCGCCGGTGGGCGGACCGGGCTGGAGTGGACAGTGACGGCTAGGAAAGTGGACAAAGCGCCAGTGGAAGCTCCAGAGCCGGATGGAGAGGAGTGGTGCCCGGATTCCAGCCGGAGCTTGGACAGCCTTGGCGACATGCGGCTCATGGCGCTGCTGCGGGACATTATCGAGGCCGAGGGCAGGACGAAGGCGGCGGCGCGTCTGGGCGTCAGCTACCGGACCGTGTCCAGGGCCATCGAGTCTGGCAGGCTGACCGCGCGGATGAGCGCCGCGCTGGAGCGACACCCGCTGCTGGGGGGCGGCTCGGTCGCGGCGCGGCAGCGTGAGAGGGTAGAGGCCCTGACCGAGCGTATGTCGTCGCTGGAGGAGGAGCTTCGGAGTCGCCTCGAAGCGATTGAGGGTAGATGCAAGACGAGCGGAGAGGAGCAAGCGGAGACCGTCCAGCAGTTGGAGCGACGGCTGGCGCGGCTGGAGCCGGAGAAATACACCGAGGTCGCACCGGCGGCGGCGGCGCAACCTCACTCTCAGACTGTGGTGGAACTGATGGGATGAGGTGGTTGATGAAGGAATGTCCTGTGACAGGCGATATGGAAATCTTCGCCCATGCGTGTGCCGCCAAGACTGTCGTGGATCCGCTGGTGGACAACGGATGGAAGCTGGCCTAAGTGCAGCCGTCGCCGTTGATGCCATCCAGAAACGGGATAAACGGCTACCACTGCGAGGCCGCGGACCCGCAGCTGTCTCTATTATCTTGGGTGCAACTCATAGCTGAGGAGCCATCAAGTCAACGAACCGTAGTCGGAAGCCCAGACTGGCCGCCAAGTCCCTGTTCAAGTGTGCGTTCAACCTGGAGCAGGAACGGAGGTCGGCGCTGGACTCTAGGCCGTGGCGCCAGATGGGGATGATACTGAAACGAGGTAGCCTTCTCCTGCACGGACACGGATGCGGTCACTTTTGAGTTTCAGGCGATGTCACAGATGCTTCCCGCAAGTTCCACGTAGGGCAATCCGCAATCAGCGCCTCGCTCGTATGATCACCGGTGCACGTGAGACAGGTATCATTCTGAACTCAGGGGTGGCAGCGCGCGTGCATAGTCAGTCGCACCAACTTACTGCCTTTGCGTACGGCCCTTGTTCGCCGACCAAGGTTGCCCATCCCATTCCCACGCCCTACTATAAGCAATCTAGCGTCAAGGCGAAGAAATCACGTATTGACTGGCTTGTCCATTTGCTCTACGGTACCCAAGAAGGTTGATGGCTCTCGATACAGTCGTAGCATTACATCATCGTTGCAAGCTTGCCAGTGACAACCAGTCTGCAATTGGGCTCCGCCCCAACACGCATAGACACGGATTGCTACCCTAGCGACACAAACCAAGTGGGTTAACTATATATCTGGAACTTTGAGAACCGAAAATCATGGCAATGAATCACAGCGAGATCGTTAGCTTCATTTGGGGCGTCGCGGATCTGATCCGAGACACCTTCAAGAGAGGCAAGTATCAGGACGTCATTCTGCCTTTGACGGTGCTGCGCCGACTTGATTGTGTCCTGGCCTCCACAAGGGAGGACGTTCTTCAACGCCAGGCGGAATTATCAGGCCGGGGACTCGAAGATCTCCACATGCAGCTATGCCGGGCATCCGGGTTCGCATTCTACAACACCTCTCGGTACGATTTCGAGAGGCTGCTGGCGGACGCTCCCAACGTTGCTCCCAACCTGCGGAACTACATCGCCGGATTCAGCCAGAACATGCGGGAGGTGTTGGAACGCTTCGACTTTGACAACACCATCAGCAGGCTCGACGAATCAGGCCTTCTCTTCCAGGTGCTGGAGCGATTCGGCGGCGTAGACCTGCATCCGGACCAGGTCGACAACGCTGCGATGGGCACAATCTTCGAGGAACTTATCCGCAGGTTCAACGAGGCGCTGAACGAAAACCCCGGTGAGCACTTCACGCCACGAGATGTCGTTCACCTGATGGTCGACCTGATGCTAGCGGGGGACGAGGCCAGTATCGGAGGCAGGGGTGTCGTCCGTACCGTGTATGACCCGTGCTGCGGATCGGGTGGGATGCTAATGATTGCCAAGGAGCACGTCAATCTGGGCCGCTGGGAGAACGGCAACCTGCTGCGCGATCCTGTGAATCCAGATGCCGAGATTCACCTTTTTGGCCAGGAGGTCAACCCTGAGACTTGGGCTGTCTCAAAGTCGGACCTGTTCATCAAGGAACCAACGGGCCGGGATGCCGACAACATTGCCTTCGGTACCACGCTGTCGAACGATGTCCACGCCGCGCGTAGCTTTGACTACCTCATTGCCAATCCTCCGTATGGGAAAGACTGGAAGCGGGACGAGAGGTCGGTCCGAGCTGAGCACGACCTCGGCGGTCTAGGTCGGTTTGAGCCCGGGCTGCCCAAAATCAGCGACGGCCAACTACTATTCCTGCTACACATGCTCTCCCACGCCAAAGACCCAAAGGAAGGAGGATCGCGCATCGCCATCATCATGAACGGCTCGCCTCTCTTCACCGGTGACGCCGGCAGTGGCGAGAGCGAGATCCGACGTTACATCTTCGAGAACGACCTGCTGGAGGCTCTGATAGCCTTGCCTGAGCAGCTCTTCTACAACACCGGTATCGCCACCTATATTTGGCTCCTGACGAATCGCAAGACCCCGCAGCGCCAGGGCAAGGTCCAACTCATCGACGCATCGTCGTTTTGGGGGCCGATGAGAAGGAGTCTTGGCGACAAGCGCCGTCAGATAACGCCAGATAAAGCGGATGACATCCTGAAGCTGCTCGTCGATTATCGCGATGGCGACACTCGCATTGTCACGAAGGAAGGCGAGCTGGAGGAGGCCGTCGTGAGTCGTGTCTTCTCCACATCTCATT
This sequence comes from Dehalococcoidia bacterium, assembly GCA_965207225.1. Taxonomy (GTDB): domain Bacteria; phylum Chloroflexota; class Dehalococcoidia; order Plut-88900; family Plut-88900; genus Plut-88900. Next base: position 802,439 of record CBDBLV010000004.1, on the reverse strand, counting down.
TCGGCTATCGCAAGATCACCATCGAGCGTCCACTCAGGCTCAACTTCCTGGCAAGCGCAGATCGCATATCTCGGCTTGAGGAGGAAAGGGGCTTTCAATCCCTGGCTAAATCGAAGAAGCGCGGAGCTGCGGCGTCTCGGGAGGAATCTCAAGGTCTCAAGCTGCAGAGTGCTCTCCGCGACATGTTGCGCAACCTGCCTGAGACGACAGTGACCGACAGGAGAGCCTTCCAAGAGATTCTAGATGGCGCTCTAAAGGAATCTGAAATGAAGCTACGTGCTCCGGCCAAGAGAGCGATCCTCAACGCCCTCTCAGAGCGCGACGAGACCGCCGCCGTCTGTCGCCGCCGCAACGGTGAGCTAGAGCCAGACCCCCAACTTCGAGACATTGAGCGCGTACCTCTGTCGGAGAGCGTCGAGCGCTTCTTCGAGCGCGAAGTCATTCCCCATGTACAAGACGCCTGGATCGACAAGTCCAAGCGTGACCTCAAGGACGGGAAGGTGGGCGTCGTTGGCTACGAGATTAACTTCAACCGCCACTTCTACCGGTACTCACCGCCACGCCCGCTCGAAGAAATAGAGCGTGACATTCAAACCATCGAATCGGACATCATGCGTTTACTGAGCGAGGTGACGGGGGTGGTCAGGTAGTTCCTGCATCCACTTCAGCGCAATAGGAAACGTCAGGCCCTTGGCTGGTTTACTGATATTGACAGCTTGGCCTGCGAATAGTAAAATGTCGGCATACTTGTTGGGAACGCCTACATTTTCAATACAATGACTGTGAACCTAGATAGAGACGCCCTCCGCGAGGCAGGCATTGGCAACTTCTTTCGCCCGAGCCAACTGGAGCAACTGGGTATCCCCTACCACAAGCTTCGGCAACTTGAGGCCAAGGAGGTTGTTGAGCGTGTGGACCGTGGGCTCTACCGGCTTGCCGATGCCGAGCCGACTGAACGCTACTCGATAGCTTCCGTCTGCGCTAGGGTCCCCAATGCCATCGTCTGTCTACTCTCGGCGCTACAGGTGCACGAGATCGGCACGCAACTCCCACGTCAAGTATGGATCGCCATCCAGCATAAGGCGAGACCTCCCCGACTTGGGGGAACTAGGATTCGGCTGGTCCGCTTTAGTGGCGCAGCCTTGAGCTATGGTGTACAGGAAACGAAGTTCGAAGGTGTGCCTGCTCGTATCACTTCCCCAGCTCGTACAGTAGTCGACTGTTTCCGGTTTGAGCGCCTAATTGGACGAGAGACCGCGCTTGAGGCCCTGCAAGATTCCCTTCGAGATAACAAGGCGACCACTGACGAACTGCATCGGGTGCTCGACGCTCTGCCTTCACGCCGCCTCAGCGCAATCCTGGAGACCGGAGTGCTATGAGTTCCAACATCGCTGATTCAATCAGGGCGCGTCTTCTCAACGAGGCTAGAAGGGGTGGGACGGAGTTTGAGCTTTCCCTCGTCCGCTACGCCTGCGAGCGATTCCTCTACCGGCTAGGTGAGTCTGCGGTCCAGGAAAGGTGTATTCTGAAGGGTGCGACCCTCCTAGCGCTATGGATGAAGGAGCCTTATCGCGCCACACGCGATATCGATCTGTTGGCGTTTGGCGAAAGTGATGATGAGGCCGTTCGCGAGATCGTCACGACTGTCTGCTCTGTCCCATGCAAAGAGGACGGGATCATGTTTGACCTTGAGACATTGCGGATCTCGTCGATTCGAGACAATCAGAGGTATCAAGGACAACGAGCCAACTTGCGCGCCCGGCTTGGCACGGCACGAATTCCAGTACAGGTAGACTTCGGCTTTGGCAATGCTGTTACCTCAGTGGTCGACGAGGCATGTCTTCCTACTCTCATCGATGGCGTTCCCGCACCGTTGGTGCGCACATACCCGCGAGTTGCCACCATCGCCGAGAAGTTTGAAACCATGGTGCAGTTGGGTACTCGCAACAGTCGTATGAAGGACTTCTACGATGTATGGGCCCTGTCGGAGACTTTCTCATTTGACGGGACCGAGCTCCGAGAAGCGGTAGAACGCTGCTTTGAGCGGCGCGGCACCCCTTGGACTCACACTATACCCGACGCCCTCACATCAGCCTTCTACTCAAACGCGGACATTCAGTCTCGCTGGCAATCCTATGGGCAGGACGGGCAACTATTGAGTTCTCCACCGAATGCGTTCGAGGAAATCGGCAGTCGATTACGACTATTCATGGAGCCTGTGCGCGAAAGCATCGTGGCAGGATCGCCTTTCGAGATGCACTGGCCCGCAGGAGGACCTTGGCGGTCCCCCGCTACGTCTATGGGTAGACGTGAGGAATAAGGAGAGGTACTTGTCTGATAACCAGCGTATAACGCACGAGTCCTCTTCTGTCCGGACTCACCTTGAGATCATGCAAGGAGTCATCCAACGGATGGCGGAGAATAGCCGCTCGTGCAAGGTGTGGTGTGTAACCTTGGTCTCTGCCATTCTCGTGCTAGTAGCCAGGACCGGAAACGCGGAGCACGCTACAATAGCCCTGGCGCCCATCTTCCTGCTGTTCGTGCTCGACGCTTACCACCTCGCACTAGAGGGAGGCTTTCGTGAGTCCTACGACAATTTCGTCGACAAAGTCCACCGGGGGAGGGCATCCGCATCAGATCTCTTTAAGATAAGCCCCAGAGGGTCGATTACCAAGGGAGTATTCGAGGTGCTATTTGGATCCTTTTCCGTACTGCCCTTTTACCTCGTGGTCACCGTCACCGTCCTGCTGGCATGGCACTTCGTCTTTTAATCGGGAGCAGAATCATGGCAGCCAAAACGCCTATACATAAGGTGTTCATTAGCTTTCACGAGAAGGACATTGAATACAAGGAGTGCTTCGTCCGTATGATGGGAAAACGCATAGTTGACAGATCAGTTGACACAGGAAACATCGACGACACTGGACTCAAGACAACCACAATTCGTCAGAAGATACGCGACGGGTACATCAGAGATGCGTCAGTCACGATTGTGCTAATCGGTCCCTGCACATGGCAGAGGAAGCATGTGGACTGGGAGATAGGCGCCAGCATACGGAAGACGAAGAAGAACTCCAGATGCGGCCTCATCGGTATCTTGCTCCCTAACCATCCAGATTTCCGCAAACGGACCTACAACTCACGACTGATGCCTCCCAGGCTGGCAGACAACTGCCGGGGCAGCGATCCATATGCACTAATTCATAGATGGCCACAGCCATGGACGCCGGCTCAGATTGCTGAGTGGATCCATCGAGCATTCATCCGTAGACAGGGAGCTCCACCGGATAATGCGAGAAGGTCATTTGGCCGGAATTGGACTCGGCGCAAATGCTCTGAAGGCTGGACAGACTAACGCACCATCCCCGGGAGGAACTGAGATGAGAAGTCTGATGAAAGACATCGTCACGGTGCTGCACGAGGACGGAAGCAAGCACGAGAACGTTCGTGCATCCGTCCAGAAAGGGCAAATCTTCATAAATGACGTCACGATCCCTCTGTCCATAGGCGATAGAATCGAGCGCGAGTTGCCTAGCGGTCAGAGAGAAGTCTTACTGGTCACGGACTTTCAAGTGTGGAAAGGTAACGGCGGAATTCGAGACTTTTATGAGATTGACTATCGGCGCGAAGGAGTCCAACAGCACCAACTTCAACCGAGCAGTGTCAACCTGCAAGTTTCACATAGCCCTCAGGCAAGAGTGAACCTCTACTCGAGCGATCGATCGCAGAACACCATCAGTAGCCAGCCAGAGCAGTTGTTCTCACAACTTCGCGACCTACTACGTGAGTTTGCAGCTGATTCACCTGATCTTGAAGTTCTGCTCGAATTAGTAGACGATATGGAACGTAGTCGAGCCACAGGCGACTTCACAAGAGCCTACAGAGATTTCGTAGCTGCCGCAGCGGATCACATATCCATTCTTGTACCTGTGCTCCCAGCACTCACATCTCTGTTGTGATTCATCACCCCTCCAGGAATTGATTGCGCGATGGCGACTCTAACTGCAGAACACAAACCTTATCCGGCCTACAGGGACTCCGGCGTCGGATGGCTGGGAGAGATTCCGACACACTGGAAGGTGTTGAGGTTGAAGTATGCTGCCGACCTAAATCCAAGTGTGTCGGAGGTACGGAGACTGGCCCCAGATATGGAAGTTTCCTTTGTTCCAATGAAGGCAATTGGTGAATATGGCGGCTTGGATCTATCGCTGTCACGAGAACTCGCCGACGTAACTAAAGGCTATACCTACTTCAGTGATGGTGACGTCCTAGTTGCGAAGATCACTCCATGTTTTGAAAATGGGAAGGGCTCCCTAGCGGAAGGACTTCTAAATGGGATCGCCTTTGGCACGACCGAACTCCACGTGATGAGATGTAGATCGGGGCTTGACAATAGGTTCGCCTTCTACCTGACCTTTAGTAAATCCTTCCGCAAGCTCGGCGAAGCCGAAATGTACGGTGCTGGAGGGCAAAAGCGTGTACCGGAGTCGTTTATTGAGGATCTAAGACACCCTATCCCACCTGTAGCAGAGCAACGCGCCATCGTCGCCTTCCTCGACAGGGAGACGGCGAAGATCGACTCCTTAATAGTGAAGAAACAGCGGTTGATTGAGCTGCTTCAGGAGAAGCGCACCGCCCTCATTAGCCGCGCCGTCACCAAGGGCCTCGACCTCGACGTGCCTATGAAAGACTCTGGCGTTGAGTGGCTGGGTGAGATACCTGTGCACTGGGAGGTGAAGCGCATGAAGCATCTGGCTGAGAAGATAGGAAGCGGCAAGACGCCTAAGGGCGGTGCAGAAGTCTATGTAGATGAGGGGATTATGTTGATTCGCAGCCAGAATGTGCATTTTGGAGGACTGCGCCTCAACGATGTCGTCTACATTGATGCTGCGACAGACACTGAGATGGCTCGTAGTCGAGTTAAAGAAGACGATGTGCTTTTGAATATCACAGGTGCATCACTAGGCCGATGCTGTGCAGCCCACCTAGATGCATCGACTGCCAATGTGAACCAACACGTGTGCATCGTTCGACTAGACCAGCGACGAGATTCTCCCTCGTTCTTGGCCTACTCCATAGAATCATATTCAATGCAAGACCAGATATTCAACAACGAGAATGGTGTCTCTCGAGACGCTCTCAACTTCGAGCAGATCGGAGATCTGGTTTTGGCAAGGCCTCCAATGCTGGAACAGCGAGCAATTGTTTGCCATCTCGACAGAGGGGCGGCAAAGCTCGACGCGCCCATAGCGAGAGTCAGAGACGCGATCAAATATCTGGAGGAACTTCGTACCGCCCTCATTGAGGCGGTGGTCACTGGTAGGATCGACGTTCGAGAGGAGACAGCGTGAGCGCAGACGTTTCAGAGCGGGCGTTTGAGGACGCCATAGTGGCGGCCTTGCTCCAGCGTGACGGCATGGTCGCTGAGGAGCGACATTCCTACGTAGATGTGCCGTCTGGTGGATACTCGAAACGCAGCACCGAGAATTACGACAAGACCCTCTGCCTCATCCAACGTGACGCGCTGGACTTCGTTCTAGCAACCCAGCCGCGTGAGTGGAAGAGACTTGCCGAGCATCACGGAACGGCGGTCGAGGAGCGGTTTCTAAAGCGTCTAGCGTCCGAGATCGGGCGCAGGGGCGCGCTCGATGTGCTCCGTACAGGAATCCGGGACATGGGATGCAAGTTTCAACTCGCATTTTTCCGGCCAGCCAGCGGGTTGAACGAGGAGACCAAACGTCTGCACGCCGCGAACCTCTTTTCGGTTGTCCGGCAGCTTCACTACAGCGAGAAGAGCAACAGGAGCCTTGACCTCGCGCTATTTCTAAACGGCATCCCTATCTTCACCGCTGAGCTCAAGAACCCACTGACGGGCCAGACCGTCGTGGACGCTATCCGCCAATACAGGATCGACCGCGACCCGAGGGAACCGTTGCTTGCACCTGGGCGTTGCCTCGCCCACTTCGCCGTGGACCCAGATCTCATCTACGTGACTACCAGACTGGCTGGGCCTGAAACGCGCTTCCTTCCCTTCAACCGAGGCAAGTTCGGAGGGGCCGGCAATCCGCCTGTCTCGCCGACCCAGAACGGCTACCCAACATCCTACCTCTGGGAGGAAACTTGGGCGCCTGAAAGCGTGCTTGAGCTGGTACGCCGGTTCATCCATGAGGTACATGAGGAAGGCGATCAAGGAAGGAGGAATGGTAGGCGCTTCCTCATCTTCCCGCGCTACCAGCAGCTTGATTGCGTTCGGAGGTTGGTGGCTGATGCGCGGTTTCAGGGCGCGGGGCAGCGTTACCTGATACAGCACTCTGCGGGCAGTGGCAAGACCTTCACCATCGCGTGGCTCGCCCATCAGCTTTCGACCCTTCACGACGCCAGCGACCGGCGCGTCTTCGACTCGATTGTCGTGATTACTGACCGGCGCGTACTCGACCGCCAGCTTCAGAGCGCGATGCGCCAGTTCGAGCAGACTCTGGGCGTCGTGGAGAACATAGACAGGACCTCTCGGCAGTTGAAGCAGGCACTGGAAGGTGGCAAGACCATAATTGTCACCACACTTCAGAAGTTCCCCGTGATCGCTGAAGAAATCGGGGAACTTCCGGGCAGGCGTTTTGCCCTGATCGTCGACGAAGCGCACTCTTCCCAATCAGGCGAGAGTACGAAGGGTCTAAAGTCCGTGCTCGCCGCCCCGTCCCTCGACGAGGCCGAGTCGGAGGAGACGGAAGCCCAGACCCCGGAGGAAGAACTCGACAACTTGGTTCTGGCGGAGATGGAAAAGCGAAAGCACCTCCCCAACGTATCGACCTTTGCATTTACCGCCACGCCCAAGTCCAAGACACTTGAGCTCTTCGGGAACAAGCAGCCTGACGGGTCGTTCGCGCCCTTCCATCTTTACAGTATGAGACAGGCAATCGAGGAAGGATTCATCCGCGACGTACTGGAGAGCTACACTACGTACAAGGTCTATTGGCGGCTCATCAAGAAAATCGAAGAAGATCCGCGATACGATAGGAACAAGGCGGACTACCTGCTCAGATCTTTCGTGGACCTCCATCCGCACGCCATCGACCAGAAGGTGCGGGTCATGGTCGATCACTTTGTCGGCAACGCCCAAAGTGAGATTGGCGGTAGGGCGAAAGCCATGATAGTCACCCGTTCCCGCCTACACGCTGTACGTTACAAGCTGGCTCTGGACAGGTATCTGGCGGAGTTGGGGAACCCCTTCAAGGCGCTAGTCGCTTTCTCAGGGATGGTTCAAGACGGCGGTCAGTCCTACACTGAGTCTGGGATGAATGCTATCTCAGAGGCGCAGACCGCCAATACCTTCGAACTCCCCGAGTACCGGTTCTTGATCGTAGCCAACAAGTTCCAGACCGGCTTCAATCAGCCGTTACTGCACACGATGTACCTCGACAAGAAGCTCGGCGGAGTGAATGCGGTGCAGACCCTTTCGCGGCTGAACCGCACGCACCCTGAGAAGCAGAGCACGATGGTGCTCGACTTCGCCAACGAGTCCGACGACATCAGGGCGTCCTTTGAGCCTTACTACGAGACGACCATTCTGTCGGAAGCGACCGATCCCAACCTACTATACGAGAAACAGGGCCGCATGGCAGAGTTCCCTGTCTTCACTGAGACGGATGTGAAAGACTTCGCAGCGATCTATTTCGGAGCCAACTCCGCCCAGGACCGCCTCTATTCCGCCCTCGCCCCTGTGGTCCAACGCTTCAAGGAGATGCATGAGGACGAGCGTCATGAATTCCGGGGCGAACTCTCCGACTACGTGCGGCTGTACTCCTTCCTAGCTCAGGTCCTCCCATTCTCGGATGTCGGACTAGAGAAACTCTACGCCTTTGCCCGTCATCTACGTCGGCTGCTGCCCCACGACGGGGAGGAGTTGCCCCGGGAGATTCAGCACAACATCGATATGGAGTCCTATCGTATCCAGCGGACCGGAAGCGGGAAGGTCGTACTGGATCGGAAAGGCAAGGCTGGCGCACTCGATCCCGTGGGGACGAAGGACCTACGCGAAAGCAGTCCGGAAGATTTGGAAGCTCTTTCTCGCATCATAGCCGACCTCAACGAGCGCTTCGGCATCGAACTCGGGCCCGAACACCGCGTTACGCTTGGTCGGATGATGAAACGGCTTGAAGAAGACGTCGCGCTGGACGCGGCCGCTAAGGTCAACACGTTGGAGAACATACGCATCGCCTTCGACCACAAGGTCGAGGAGATCATCCAAGAGATCGTCGATTTGAATTTCGACCTATACAAGCGGATCACAAACGACCCGCCCTTTGGCGAAGTGATCAAGAATCATCTCTTCGACCAGTACCTCAGCGCCCATCGCAACGCTGACGAGAAGGAGAGCTGAAGTTATCCTCCTGTATAAGTCTTAGGATGGAGCCGCCAGCGCTGACGAAGAGCGCAGGTTACCACAGTACCTGAAAGAAGAATAGTGATTTGATTCATCAACCAAATCTGCCGTACATCGATGCCGACGACTTTGCGCGCCGCTTCTCCATGCGCGCTCAGAATCTGATGTGGCTCCTTGGCGCTGGTGCGTCGGCTGCGGCGGGCGTACCCACTGCGGCAGACATGATCTGGGATTTCAAACAGCAACTGTTTGTTAGTCAGCGTAGAGTGTCGCCCCATGAGGTTGCCGACCTGTCCAATCCAATTGTGCGCAATAGGCTCCAGAGCCATGTTGATTCGCTGGGAACGCTTCCTTCTCCGGGAGACCCTGACGAGTATGCGGCGCTGTTCGAGGAAGTTTATCCTGCCGAGGCCGACAGGAGGGCCTATCTGGACGGTAAGTTAACAGACGCGAGACCTTCCTACGGCCACATCGCGCTGGCGACGCTTATGGAGGCGAACCGGACTCGAATCGTGTGGACGACCAATTTTGATGCGTTGGTGGCGGACGCTTCCGCTACGGTCTTCGGCAGTACAGGCAATCTGACGACGGCCGACCTGGATTCCTCCAGTCGTGCATTGGAGGCGATTCAGGAAGGGCGATGGCCTGTGGAGGTAAAGCTACACGGTGACTTCCGCTCTCGGAGGCTGAAGAACACACCTGATGAACTCAGAAAGCAGGACTCGGCTATGAGGCAGGCGTTGGTGGATTCCTGTCGTCAGAATGGGCTCGTGGTAGTTGGTTACAGCGGTCGTGATGATTCTGTGATGGACTCCATCGAACTGGCTATTTCTGAACCCAATACATTCCCTGCGGGGCTATTCTGGTTACATCGAGGTGACGATTCGCCGTTGACACGCGTTGCGCATCTTATGAACCGCGCCCCGAATGCAGGGGTAGAAGCGGCTCTCGTGTCAGTCGATAACTTCGATGAGGTGATGCGGGATTTAACTCGCTTGATTGGTGGGCTGGACACAACCGCGTTGGACACGTTTGCCCAAGCACGGAAAGTCTGGAGTCCAGCACCAATTCCACGGGGGCGAATGGGTCATCCAATAATCCGTCTGAACGCATTGGAATTGAAGAAGACCCCCAGCGTTTGCAGACTCGTAGCCTGCGACATCGGCGGTACCGCTGAAGTCCGTGAGGCCGTAAGGCACGCTGGGGTAAACGTAATTGCAGTCCGCTCGCAGCATGGTGTACTAGCCTTTGGAGCAGACGCAGACATCCAAACTGCCTTCGACCGGTTTGGAGTAGAGAGCTTCGACATCTATGCCCTCGACCAGCGTCGGCAGCGCTATGATTCGACAGAGCGAGGGCTATTACGTGAAGCCCAGACAAGTGCACTGGAGAGGGAATGTGGCTTGGCTGCGATCAGACGGAGACACTCGGACCTGCTTGCTCCACGTGACCCGATGAATGCGGAATGGTCTCGCCTTAGAGAGATAGTAGGGCCACTTGCTGGAACGGTACCAAGACTTCCGCAACTCCGTTGGCGTGAAGGCGTTGGTGTCCGTTTAGATTGGGCGAATGATCGTCTCTGGACGCTGTTCGAGCCTCGTATTGTTTTCGACGGTATCGATGACGCCAATCGGTTTGCGGCATCTGACTTCGCCCGCGAGCGAACCGCCACTAGATACAACATAAAACTCAACGACATAATTGATTTCTGGTCCAAGCATCTCTCTCAAAATGGCGACGAACTTCGTGCGATTGGAACATCTGATGGTATTGACGCGGCGTTCCGATTGTCCTCACGAACCGCCGGTTCAAGGAGAGTGGGAGCATGAGGAGCAATAGAGCCCCGGAAATCGCTCCGCACATCTGGCTACCCGAGCCCAATCTGCTGTTTCGTCCGAACGGAACCTCGGTCACTGAAGCTCATCCCCTGAGAGGACTGTTGAGGCACGGGCCATTTTCAAGCGGATTTGTGCCTGACCCTATTAGGATCGCAACGATCGTGCCGAGCGGAGAGCATGGGCGACTACAAGCCCTCATTAGTGAATTAGACTCCACTCACAATCCTCTTGAACGGAGGGATTACTTGCCGGCTTGGCCGGGATTTAGCAATGCCTTCAGACTTCGGCTGAGCTTGGCGGGTGGTAACTGCGATGTCAAACTCGATCACGGCTTGGACACTGATCTGCGTCGTTCAAGTACACCGCATGTCGTTCTAGCGGAAAGTCTGGTCCGGGCTATACAGCGCCTACACGCTGTAAGAAATGACTTCGACGTCGTCCTCGCCTACCTCCCGAAACGTTGTGAAATAGGTTTCAAGGGAAAGTCAGACGAAGACTTCGATCTTCATGACCATCTGAAAGCTACCACGGCATCGCTAGGGATGCCGATTCAAATTATACGTGAAGACAAGGCGCTGGCCTATAACTGCAGAGCGAGTGTTGCGTGGCGTATTGGATTGGCGCTCTACGCTAAGGCTGGTGGAGTACCATGGAAATTGGCAGATACAGATTCAGAGACCGCTCACATCGGGATTTCATATGCTATCCGTCCGCAAAGTTCGAGCAATTCCCGGTTTGTGACGTGCTGTAGCCAGGTTTTCGACGCAGAGGGCGCTGGGATCGAGTTCGTCGCCTACGACACGCACGACTTTGAGGTCCGTCAGCGCAACCCATTCCTATCAAAAACCGAGATGTTTCGGGTGATGACCCGGTCGATGGACCTGTACCGCCGTCGCCATGCAGGAAGGTCACCCCGTCGAGTAATAGTCCACAAGACGACCGAGTTCAAGTGGCAAGAAGTAGAAGGCTGCATGGATGCGTTCCATCTCTGCGAATCAGTTGACTTGGTGCAGGTCGTCGAAGATGTCGGCTGGCGCGGCGTAAATTTCGATCGGCAACGCATGTCTCGCAAGGAGGGCCCCACTCCGTTCCCTGTCACACGAGGTACTCTAGTCGGCCTTGGGCCGCGTGATGCGTTGCTGTGGACTCACGGCGATGTGCATGGTATCAGCAACAACGGACGGTCTTTCTTCAAAGGATCTAGGAGTACGCCTCGACCACTTCGTTTGGTCCGCCACGCAGGACACGGTTCATGGGACGAGACGGCCCTCGCTATACTCGGACTATCCAAAATGAATTGGAACAACGACTCTCTATACGATGACCTTCCCGTTACACTGTCCTACGCCAAGGTACTCGCTCGCGTGGTCAAGCGGATGCCCAATCTAAGGCGCACGCCCTACCAGTTCCGGTTCTTTATGTAGGGGAAGGAGATGACAATCAGGCCTCTTGGAACTAAGGCTTGGTTCACACTACGTAGCGCATCGCAGATGGGTCCAAAGATGGTGAATCCGATGTAGAGCTCTTCATGCTTGTCATAACGAGTGAAGATCCCACGAAGGCCTTTCATTCTGCGAACAGACTCTCCACCTCATTGGGCCTCCTGTACAACTCCCAGTCATACTCCCACGACTTCGGGCGACTCCTGCGAGGGGGAACAACAACTGAATGCCCCGGACCCAAGGCCAACTGATGTGTCGCACGGCTCGGTCCTTCGCTATGTGCGGACTCCCACACTATCGTCCCCACCGTTCCAATAGCTTGAATCCTGTGGGAGCGTTGTGAGTCTGTTCGCCATACAACGGAAAGATCACCGGTGTACGCTCACATGAGGACGCCATGCGGGTCTTTGTTGTCAACCCGCCACGAGACCTGCCTATGGATTATTGACCTTTCTGTCAGCACGCCAGTCCGCCCGGATGCGCCTTGGTCGTCGTGCTGTCCAGCAAAAGCGCAAGGTGCGTGAGGGGCACACTGTGCGTACCCGGGCCAGTGCAGACTCCTCTCATTGTACCAGTCTTCCGGTGAGCCGTCGGCGGTGTATCACCTGTGTACAGACGATCTTCTGGGACGGCAGGTTGGATACATGCCGAAGTCGGAGTGAACGGGATATCCTCCTACACTGGAGCAAGCATTTCGATTCCGGGGATCCTTGCACCCCTGCTAGACAGTCTCAGATTTGGAAACTGACAACGTGCAATCAGAGAAACAGGCGTGAAGTGTGCAGAGCCAGCTTTGGGAATTGCACTTTATGAATCTCGGACTTCGGTATGGAAATGGCGTTGGATGAGACCCTGAATCCGGGCCATCAGTCGCTTAGTCCCAATCGTCAGCCTCTACGGATGGCCTAGGGCCAAGCTCCAGCGATTCAGGCCGTTGCCCGTTGGTTCGTTCATATGTTCCTATCCCTGTCTCTTCTCATCCCATTCCTCGACAGGGCTCTCAACGCCGACCACTGGTCGTCTGAGTCGTCGCGTCTCGGCGTCTGCCCTCCGGTGTATCAGCGAGATGGTTGTTCTGGCTCCAACTCCCAGGGAACACGATAGGACCCTCGCCCCGCACAGCATTCGCGACCAAGAACGAATCGGGTCTGCCGAGCGTCGCGCTGGATGGGGCTGTGCCGGGCACGGCGGACCTGTCTCTCGACTCAGGCATGGCGCGTGCGAGGGGATCGCGGACGCGCCCGGGATCGCGTAGAGGCCCCCCTCGCGAGGCCTGATATTTGGAACGCCCGTTGTGGTGTACTACCCGTGTACAGGGGATCGATTGGAACGACAACTTGCGGGGAGAGCGATTTCGTAGCTGAAACCGGGGTGAATAGGGCAACCTGCCACATCAGAGCAAGCGATTCGATTCCGGGGCTCGTTCCATCCCTACAGGACAGCCGCAGCTACGAAAGTGGACAAAGCGCCGGTGGGCGATTCGATGGGGAGTGGACAGTGCCAGCTAGGAAAGTGGACAAAGCGCCGAGGGACGCTCCGGGACCGGACGGGGATGAGTGGTACCCGGATTCCAGCCGGAGCCTGGACAGCCTTGGTGACATGCGGCTCATGGCGCTGCTGCGGGATATGATCGAGGCCGGGGACAGGGCGAAGGCGGCGGCGCGTCTGGGCGTCAGCTACCGGACCGTGTCCAGGGCCATCGAGTCTGGCAGGCTGACGGCGCGGATGAGCGCCGCGCTGGAGCGACACCTGCTGCTTGGGGGTGGCTCGGCCGCCGCGCGGCAGTCTGAGAGGGCAGAGGCCCTGACCAAGCGCGTGGCGTTGTTGGAGGAGGAGTTCCGGAGTCGCCTCGAAGCGATCGAGGGTAGATGCGAGACGACGGGGGAGGAGCAAGCGAAGGCCATCCGACAACTGGAGCGCCGGCTGGAGCGGCTGGAGTCCGCGAAGGACACTCAGGGAACGCCGGCAGATGCCGCTCCGGACGACAGACCCGCGCCCGCCCCGCCGTGGAGGGAGTACCGCGAACTGGTGACCGAGGAGGCAGAACCGGGCGAGGAGCGAGTGTACGGCGAAGCCACGCCGCTGATCGTCGAGTGGCGCAGGGCGACGGCCGAACGCAAGCGGAGCGCGGAGACTGGTACGGCGCTGGAGAGGGCCGAGGCCAGGATGCGCGCGCTGGAGCTGGAGATACAGCTGATCGACACGCGCGAGTTGACGCTGCCGCCCGACACGTACCCCTGGGACCGGTCCGACCGGCGCGAGCAGCTCCGGCGCAGGCGGCGGTCGCTGGAGAACGCGCGGGTGGACCGGAGATGGGCGCTGCTGAGGCGGTGGCTACGGCGCGTTCTCACCTTCGGACTGTGGAGGAAATAGGGGCGGTTCCAGCGCCTGCCACATGGTTGCCACAAAGCTGTCACGTCTCAGCAAGCGATCTGGGATCGAAAGGGGAATTGGGGCGATTCAGGGCTTCCATCGCGCATCCGTTCGGGTGATAATCGAGTCAGTTTCTGGCTTTTTCCAGTGTTTCACGCCGAGAAAACTGGAGGGTCAGTCCCTGACCCGGAGCGACCTGACGGATCGAGCCCCGCTCTCCCGACGGAGTTCCATAAGGGACGAACGCTTCCCGCTGCGTGACGCGGTCTAGGGGTCAAGCTCCGCTCCCCCGGCGCCGCATCGAAATCCGGGACACGCTGGTTGAAGCGCAGGTAACGCTTCTACCGGTTTCACCCGCCTGCGGTATGGCTGAGAGTCGGTCGGACCGCGGCTCCCACACGCGAAGGTCTGCCAATCGCAGGCCGGCCACCTCACGTCTTCGCGGCTTTCCCCGGAAGTCTGTCACCCCGGGCGAACTGCGTCTTCTCACACCGCGCCGTCCTGTGTTCGATCCGCAGGGAGGCCGGTCGCACACCCCACTCAGCGGCTTCACGGTAGGTCCCCTCCCCACGGCGTGACCTGGGCCGAACCGCGTCTTCCTTCACCCCGATGTCCGTTCCCGGCTTCGAGCGATGGGCGTCTTCGGAACGGTCTGGGACTCGCGGAAGTCAACGATAACGGCGACGAAATCATCGACAACGGCAACGCTATGAGCTTCAGGAAGGAGGAGCGCTACAACCACGGCAACAGCAGTAATAGGCGATCTGGCGACGGACATGGGTTGGCTACGACGCAGACCCGAAGATCCGGTGGATAGTCTGATGGCCGCGCCGCTCAGCGAGGAGTCCCAGACGGCCGCTCCCATTGCGACGCCTGGCTTGGCGCGGAGCGTACATGAGGAGCGGTGGCTCATCCAGCCGCGACTCGATACATAGGTTCACTCCGCACACGGCCTCCCCATGCACGGACGCCGGACCGGCCACTCGCCTCAACGGCAACAACAACACCCAAACAGACAGTCCCGGCCACCGGGACGTGGAACCACGCGGGACTGTCTCCGACACGGGGGCCGTCCCGCTTCTTCGTTAAAGGAGGAAGCGACATGACGGCTACCAACACTGCAACCACCAGGAGATCTGAGACGGCGCTCAGGGCCGCAGCCAGGCGGCGGGGACTGACCATGGGAGAGCTGGCGGACAGGATGGGCGTGAACCCCAGTCACCTGTCGAGCATCGCCACCGGGCGCAGGCCCTGGACTCCGGCGATGCGGGAGAAGGCGACGGAGGCGCTGGGAGAGGTCCCTGCGCAGGGCGTCGTCTACCGGCAGGGGGATGTGGTCGGCGCGGAGAGCAGCTACATCAGGGAGCGGGCCCGGGAGATGGGCATGAGCATGCAGGACCTGGCCGAGCGGGCGGGAGTGTCCTACGGCTACATGATCCAGGTGTCCCGCGGTCACAGGAGCATGGGCGTGAAGGTACAGGCGCGGGTCGAATCGGCGCTGGAGGCCCCGGCGAAGGTCGCGCCCGCGCGATGCGCCGACGTGGATCGGCGCGCCGTGTGGGATCGGATGAACGCTCTCGGGATCAGCCAGAACGAGGTCGCCCGGCGGGCCGGCGTCAGCTCAGGCCACCTCTCCCAGATCATGACCGGCAGGCGCAGTCCGTCTCCGGGTGTATTGAAGAGGCTGCACGCGGCGCTCTTCCAACCGACTCAGGCTGAGGAACGAGTCATTCCCGTCGAGTTGAAGGTGATGGGTTGGCGCATGGGCGAGCGCCGAGGCATGGTCGTGCGCGGCGCGGGCGGGCCCGGACGCGGCGACGGCGGAGGCGCCGTGCGAACCGGTGGCCGGGCGCCTGAGGGGGCGACGGTGGAGTACGCCTTCCGAACGGGGTACGACAGCCGGGGACGGGTGTCGGTGGAGCATGTCGTCGAGCGCGGCTGCTCCGCCATGCTGAAGCGGCCGGAGGCGGCTATCGCGTAGCGCTCTTCGCATACGTCGTTCAGACTTCCGCTTGCGCGGAACCCAAGAGCCTGACAAAAGGGGATGACATCGCTGACGGAGCGATGTCGTCCCCTTGGCTATTCATGTATGTCGCCCTTTTTGCGTTTCTGGCGAGGCCGCTCCCTGTCGCCTGGGAGTGTATGCGGACCCTTTTTGCGTTTAACCTTCGGTGATTGGCGCGTCCTCAGCATGCCTGAGCCCTTCGAGGCATCTGAGCGTGGGTATGTTCACCGTCAACGCGTCTGTAAGCACCGCCCGATACCGTCCATCCCGGGGTCTTTGCCGACCAGCAGCTTCGACATACTTTTGGAGTCTCCGATCGATGGCGGAGCCGGGGCTTGCCGAGCAAACTGAGCGTCCGTTTCAGATTCACCCTCGCTATCCGGCTCCTACAGGCGAACCGGTCTATGCATCCCGGCCCATCCATCTCATCGAAGCGGTTCTGCTCCAGAGTGCGAATGAAACGCCCTCCTTGCCTGGCGACGCGGTCCACCGGTCGGTCGGACTGTGCCAGCCTTCCTGTGTTCGACCTGATAATCTACTACCGCTCCCTACACAACGTCCAAAACGAGCGTCGCGCTGTCCTCCTCGGTTGACGCGATACCGAACCCGGCCAGGTTCGATCCCGGTCCGCTTCCTGGGCGCGCCTCGCTTGGGCTGCGTCTATGGGCGCATCGGACCATTCGTCTCCGACCTCTCGATGCGGCTCCTGGCGCCTGGCCGCTCCGGACGCGGCGGTCCTGCGAGACGGCCATCCAGATTCGTTCCGGTCTCACGGTCCGCGCGTCGCGGCGATGTTCACCGCGACGGTATCGGAGCCGCCACGACCCTCGCTCGCCTTCACGCTCAGCGTGTACGAGGAAGCGGTCTCTTGGTCCAGCTCGCCCGCGACGCTGATGACCGCCGGAGCTCTCGCGGATGGCGAACTTGCTGCCCTCATTCCCAACCGCGATCGAGTATGCCACCGAGTCGGTCGCGTCCGGGTCGGCGGCGGAGACGGTTCCCGCATCGGCCCCCGCCGACGCGGACTCTGTAACGATGAACAGGTGCGCGGACTCTGGGAACTCCGGGCCCCTGTCGCATCCACTTTCCCTGACCGCCGCGTCCGACGGCGCCCCCCACCGGGTGGCGTAGACAATCCAGTCTCCGGCGGCCCTCGCCCTGGACTCAATGATTCTGGCGCGTCTGGGCGACTCGGATGCGCGCCATCAGCAGATCGCCGTCCTCCCACGGCCGGGACGCCACCGCCCATCTCAGGGCGCCGGTCGCGACGTCAACCGTCGCGGCGGAAAAGGACAGCGACAGCGACACCGAGCCGTCCGGCTCGATGAAGTCCACGAAGTGGTCCGCGAGACCGGTGTGTGGAGCGACGAACATCGCCACCGTGCCGGACTCCCACTCTATGCGGCTGATGGACGCCAAGGCGCCGTTGGCGTCGGTGAACCCGGCGGGATAGAGTACTCCATGCGTCGAGTCGGCCGCGACCGCCACGCCGTCGGTGACCGGGTCGAAGAAGAACTCGTGCAGCGAGCCGACGGGGGCGTTGACGGTGACCGTCCACTCGTAGCGGATCGTGTAACCGTCGCAGGGAACGAAGTGAACTTCCCGGTTGTTGAAGTGGAATCTGTACACCCCTGCTGGGAGCGGTCGCGACGCAACCACGCGATAGGCATATCGAATGGTGTCGTTCACGCCGTCGCCAGAGAAGTCGTAGGGAACCGCATCGTCGTACTCTACGCTGAACAGGTCTGCGTCTCCTCCGTCAAGCCAGATCAGTCCTCGCTTGTCGGGAAGGCCCCCGAAAACTGGATTCTGCTCATATACCGCGGCAGAGGCGGCTAGCCCCGATCCCAGTTCGTGGTCGGGGGTACTATAGTAATAGCCGCGGCCTTCCGTCGCCATACGGTAGCTGTTGATTCCCTCGTAATAATATGTGCGGGAGACGCATTCCATGTACTCTTCGGAGCCGTCGCTGGCGTCGATCTTGGCGGCGACCGCCGCGGTCCGCGTCTTCAGCTCGCTGAGCGTTATTGTGCGAGCCGTCCCCGTGGCCACCGGCGTGTACATCAGAAAGCGCTGCTGGTCTCCACTCGGCTGGGACGTAGCGTCAGCGGACGCCTCGGCGGGCAGCCACAGATTGTTGTATCGGCTGGCCAGGCTGTAGTTATCGTCAAGGCCGAATGAGCCGAGCACCACCCCAGACAGATAATATCGTTCCGCCCGCTGCGTGCTAGCAAGATACGTCTGGGAATGTTTCAGGAAGACGATAGCTTCGTGGTCGTCCCACTGGGCGTCCCGCGCCGCGGCGATAGCGGGCAGCGCGGCCTCGGCCTCTTGGCGTGTGCCGAATAGTTGATCTGAGTTCCAGACGGCCACAATATCGTTGTTGCCGCTGCCTTTCAGATACTCGAGAACGCTGAAACTGAACTCCAATAGCAAAATGTACTTCGTGCCCTGGACGGTTGGACCGGATTCCGTGGTCGAGGAAACCGAGTCAAGCCGCACCTTGGCGATCACCGGGGATGCGAGAATCCTCTCTTCCAGCGAACTTGGGCCGTCGTAGGCGAGTGACGCTGTCGCTACCGAGGCGGACGTTGTGGTCGGCGGCGGTTTTACCGATGCCTCTACTTTGGGCTTCCGCTCTTCGATCGAGCTGGGACCGGCGGCGGGTGGCTGCGGCTCCGCTGAGGCGGGAGTTGTCGCTGACGGCGTCGGCTCCACCAACGTCGCTGCTTCGGGATTCTGCCCGTCGTCGAAGAGGCCGCAGCCCGGCAGCATTGCCGCCACCGCGATCAATAGGATTACGGCGGATATTCGCGCTGCGGCGCTTCTTGCGCTCATCATGGTTCAGACCTCCCCACTGTGGTTAGTGGCCGGACGAGTCGTGGACGGCATAGATCGCGCGCAGCTGCGCTACGTCCTCATCGGTTATCGTCTTGTTTTTGTGGGGGTTATCCATTACTGCAAGCAAGTTCATAAGCGTATGGTCGGCGCTGAAGTCGGGCAGGCCCAGTGTGTGTCCGAACTCGTGGATGAGTATGGAGCCGATGTAGTGATGGTAAGAATTAGGGACTCCAGGAACATCATTCCTATCCAACCCTGAGTTGCCGGTCCAGTAGATCCTGGCGTGTTCTACAGGTATGCAATCGCCGGTCGCCCGATCGGTATCCCCCCGGCACTCCCATGCTGGCTCCTCGATAACCAGCCATAGGTCCCTCAGATGGTTGCCGGGACCGTCCGAGGAGAACGCTGAAGAAGTCGGAACACCTAGTTTGACGCAAGCCACGATCGAGCCGCAGCCGTGGTTGTGATCGGTGTCGGTGGGTACGGCCATTGTGTTCACTGGGACGGTCTTGACCGTCACGGTTCCAATGTCGTGGTTGCTGACGCCGCAGGCGCGGACCTCGCATATCTGCAGGTTCTTGCCCACTATCGCCGCCGCCGTGTTCCAAGCCTCCGCAACAGGTCCGATCGCCGCCGGAATGACCACGGCGGGATCCGGAATGCCTGAGGGCAAATTCGGCGGCGTAGCAGGCATGAAGACCACCTCGTACTCCGCGGTGTGGTCTTCTTGGTGTCCGATGTTGGCGGGCGTCGGCGCGCTGTAGCCTCCCTACTGCGTTCTGAGTCAAAGTGAACGACAGACTTTCGATCAATGGTCGGTTGACCTCAAACGAAAGAGCGATACGTCGTATTGGGAATTTGTCGACGACGACGTGATGACCGTACCGTCGCTGTCGTCGAAAGATAAGTTACGAAGTTGAGTGTTCGATAGGAATCCTCCTTCAATGTTGGGCAACTCTCCATTGGCCATCTTACGAGCCATCTGACCCGCGAGGTACTGAGCCAGACTTCTTCTCTCGCCGGTTCCCGCTCCTCCGACCGGGAGGCCAATGCTCTTGAAGTCCGCCGGGAATCGCTCCTTGAACATTATCGCGAGTTGGTAGGGCGTTACGGAGGGCCTGCCAAAGTGATGGTCCGGGTTGTAGTATTCGACCTCGGCCAATAGACTTTCTACTTTTCGGCCAATGTCGTATCTGTCCCAGATGGTTGCGTCGCTCATTGATTCGCCTCCAAGAAATGATGCTGTGTGTGTCTGAATGCCTCTGAATACAGTGACTCGGTATTGTCTTCTCGCTGACGCCTGTGTCCACCCGCGTCAGCATTGTCGCTCCCTGACCACCTCGGACGACGGCTCGCCCCATTGGGTCGCGTAGCGAATCCCGTCTCCGTACGAGCGTACCCTGAACTCGTATGACAACGCGCACCACAGATCCTGGGAGGGTACGTACACCATTGCCTGTTCTCCTCGGCGAACGGCGTGGTGTCGGTCCAGTCCTGCACGCCGGGAATGCGTGTCTGGAGCGCGTACTGGCTCGCGCCGGACACCGCGTTCCACGCGATCAAGTACCCGTTGCCCGCCCTCGACGAACGCAGACCCGTGGGCGCGGGAGCGTAAGGCTCGCGTATCCGAACCATCAGCAGGTCTCCGTCCTCCCAAGGCTGGGTTGTCACCGACCAGCTCAGCGTATCGTTCGCGCCGTCCACCGTCGCGGCGGATACGGCCAGCGACAGCGACACCGTTCCGTCCAGTTCGATGAAGTCCACGAAGTGGCCTGTGAGTCCGGTATGCGGGCTGACCGTCATCTTCACCATGCCGGACTCCCACTCGATGCGGCTGACGGTCGCCGCCGAGTCGTTGGCGTCGGTGAACGCGGCGGGCTTCAGAACGCCGTTCGTGGCGTCGGCGGCAACCGCCGCGCCGTCCGTGACTGGATCGAAGAAGAACTCGTGCAACGAGCCGTCGGGGGTGAGGACATTTGCCGTCATCTCAAACGAGTAAGAGTGATCACAAGCAAGGAACCCGTAAGGCATGTAGTTATGATTGAACTCATATGTTCCCGCCGGTATGGGACGGACAGACACGATGCTCTGGTCGAACTCAAAAAGGTCAAACTGACCGTCCCTGTCAAAGTCCGGGCCGGGCCGAAGATCGCTGAGTTTGACGGCAAACAAGTCCGCGTCCCGACCGTCAAGCCATAACTTTGACTTGTCTTCGGCAGGCTGGGCGAAACCTTCACGGAAGTACCTGTACACCTCAGTCCCGGCGGGCTGGCCGGATGCAAAGCCATCGCCTCCCCATACCGGCTCGTAGTTCGTCCTAGATTGCGTTAATTCGCGGAAGCTATCATTACGCTCAAGCGCATACTTTGTTCTGATGCAGTTCTTATAAGCCTCCGAGCCATCGCCTCCGTTCAATTCGGCATTGACAGCGGCGATCCTGCTCTTCAACTCTCCGAGGGTTATCGTAGGAGTGTCTATACCCTGCTGAGGCGCCGCAAGCAGAAACTCTTGGTCATCTCCTGTGGCTGCCGTTCCAGCAGACGGAAGCCACAATTTTCTGTGTCTGTTGTGAAGGCTGTACATATCCTGTTCCGAGTCTCCAACCGACAGAAAATAGTCGTTAGCGCCCTGAACCGATCCACTGAAAGTGTCTTCTGGATCATCTTCAGTCAAGAAGAAGAACGCTTCTCGATCATCCCAGGTGGTAACTCTTCCTGCGAGGATGTCCGGCATGGCGTCCTCGGCTTCCTTCCGCGTGTCATAATCGCCCTGAATCGTGAACGCGGTGATGCTGTTCGCGCCGCTTCCCTTTAGATACTCGCTCACCGTTAGGTGAAATCTCAGGGCGACGTAGTAATAGTCACTCCATCCCTCGACCGTCGACGTGGCAACCTCAACCGTTGTGGTATCCAAGCGCGCCCTGACGATAGTGTCTCTCCCTGCAATCCGCTCTTCGATGGATTCTTCGCCGAAGTACGCAAATGCCGTGGTCCCAGTGGCTGGGGGGTTGCCGGTCTGTGCCGACAGACTTGGAGGGTTGCCAGTGCGCTGTGGCGCGCCCACTAGGCCCTCGTTCGGCTCGGACCGTTGCGTAGTTGGGGAGCAGGACAGCAGCGCGCAGGCCAACAGCATGGCGAAAATCGTTAGTGACCTCATATTCCCTATTCTCACTTTCAGGCATCTCACAGGACGCTACCTTGCAGAGTGGCTCGAATGAGTTCTGTAGATCGCGTCCAACTGCGCGATGTCCTCGTCCTGTATCGTCTTGGCATCCCACTGAAGGTTCATTATGGCAGTCTCGCCATCGAGTCCCGTCATCACATCGCTGTAGAAGTCCGGCGCCCCCAGCGTGTGTCCCAATTCGTGGAGCGCCAAATGCCCAGCATGAAGGTATAGATGTCTCCAGCTAATTGTCGGATCTACGACAACGTGGCTCTTGTTCGGGTCATTGGTCCATTCATACGTCACTTGATCGGCAGCCCGACAGCGATTATTGCCATTGGTACACCCATAGGGCGGGTCCTCGAAGATCACATCCATGTCCGTCATATGCCTGCCGACGCCGCCGGGCGATTCTATAGTTGAGCCTGTAGGACTCACGCAGGCCACGCTCCGTCCACACCCAGTGATATTGTCGCTGGGCGAACTTGGAGCCACCGTCTTGATAGTGGCTATGAACCTATCGGAATTCCGCCTGTTACAGTCCCTGTCCGAGTCATCGCATATCTCCAGACCGAAGTTCAGCCTGCCGTTCCAATCGGCGACCGCATCAGGAATCGCGGCCTGTAGAAGCGGCTCGGTGATATTTCCGATGATGTAACCGACGGTATGATCGGCTTGGTGTCCCCACCAGTGAGTTGGTTCAAGCGCCACATGCTCCGCGCTTGCGGCGGGGCCGCCACCCGAACCGTTGTGTCCCCTGACGGAGAACGTATACCGTGTTCCGGGCGTCAATCCGAATATCTGGACAGCGCCGCTCCCCTTGCCGACATCTACCCAGAAGCTACCGGGTATCTCAACAACCGCGTGGGATGGAAGAGGCGTGAATGCCAGCGAAGGACTGTCCGGCGTTGCGCTGACCTGGTAGGAATCCGCTCCTGGAACATTCTCCGTCCAATCGAGTTGGATGCCCCTGTTGCCTATCAGAAGGCTGAGCGTCGGCGTGGGCGGCGCAACGGTGGGAGACTCGTCCGTAACGGTCGTCGTGACGACGTTGGACTCGACCGACTTTCCCTGTACGCTCTCGGCCTTTATCCTGTGCTGGTACGACTCTCCGGGAGTCAGCCCGCTGACTACGACCATGAGCTTGCCGCCGACGCTGGCTATCGAGCCTATCGTCACTCCGTCGCGGGGAGTATCCGTCAGCCTCTTCCAACCAGAGTCAAGAGGATTATTGTTCGGGAAGAGTTGTTCCACGTGGTAGTTGCCGTCCAAGTCGTCGCCTACGTCGGGATTAGGCACGGGGTCCCACGTGAGCGTTAGCTTCCGGTGCTGCCCCGCCACGTAAGCGCCCGTTAGATTCCGAGGCGCCGGCTTCAGATTGACCGTGATCGTGTCCGTATCGGCGCTCAGCGATCCCTTGGTGGCTCGAATTCTGAAGTCATGAAGCCTGCCAGTGGCAAGTCCGCTCACTGTGGCTATGGTCGTCCCGCTTCCCAGAGTCTGAACCGTGGAGTAGTCGCAACGATTGGGATTGTTGTGGCGTCTCACGCACTGCCGCACCTGGTATCCAGTGGCGCCGGAAGCGGCATCCCAGTCGAGAACGACTCTGCCCTCCGTCCTTGCGGGAGTGTAGGTGAGGTTTTGAGGCTTTCCGGGCGGAGTCGGACACGCATCATCGTCGTTGATCGTGACCGTCGCGCTGGTATGCGAACCTTCATCCACTCCAGAGGGCAGGGTTCCGAACCTGACGTTCACGGTCTCGTTGTTGCAGTCGGAATCATGGTGTGTTCTGATCGTGAACGACTCGGAATCGTCGCCGTCGCTGAACGACAGCGACAGCCTGCCGTTGGACAGTCCAGGAACCGTGTAGTCTCCGTCCTCAGCCGATCCGTGGGAGACTCTGATGGTAATGCTCAGACTGCCGGACGTGTTCTGAGTCCGATTCACGATCACCGCGATGTTGCTCCCCTCTCCCACGGAGTAGTCTAGAGAACCGAAGCTCACCTTGGGGTTCGCTTGGGGGATCGGGCGGCACGGGCGTATTGGTAGGCGGCGGAGGTGGAGGAGGCGGTGGCACGGGCGTATTGGTAGGCGGCGGAGGTGGAGGAGGCGGTGGCACGGGTGTATTGGTAGGCGGCGGTGGCGGCGGTGGCGGAGGCACAGGCGTATTGGTAGGCGGAGGCGGTGGCGGTGGCGGAGGCACGGGCGTGGGCGTATGTGTGCAGTCCTGCGAAGGGTCTTTTTCGTTGCACTCATGCTCTCCCTCGACCTGCCCGGATACGGGTTGTGAACCGGACAACGCGATCAACAGGGCTATCCCCAGCGCTAGGACGAACGAACCTGCCAACAGCAGGAGTCTTGAGTTTGTTAGATTCATGCGCTCCATAATCGCCTCGTCACATTCTCAGAGAATCTGGGTACAGATACATATGTTGATCCAACGGCATGGGTAGAGCCTGACACGCCGTGTAATCCATCAGAGTCGTATGTCGTCCCACCCACCGCGTTTTGCTCCCGGTGTCTGCGACGACGCGTCGAATCGTGTCCTCTATGACCGAGCGGGCGTTGCGTTCAGCGCGACCCAAGTCGGCGCGATTGCTCCTAGCGCCATCCAAGGGGTTCCCGCGTCGTCGCGCCATTCTCCCTCTGGGGTGAAGCGCTCGCGATGCTCAATCCTCACTTCTAGATAGGCGGGTTCGACGTGGAAGCCCATCTCCAAGGCCGTCTGTTCCCGCTGGACCGACAGCGGTGCGACGACGAGCTTGCCCGATGGAGAGGCGGGGGACGCGTCCTGCGCCCAAGTGCTGCCGGACAGGAGCGCCGTCAATGTAACCACCGCGGTCGGCACGCCAATCGCGGCGTTTCGAATGGTGCGATTCGACAATCGGTTGGCCCCTCCAAGTTTCATTCACAAGACCGCCTACGGGAATGTCCAGCGGATAACATGGTTCTCTCAGTTCTTCCTCGGATGTCGCCCACTGCACCGCCCGCTTCGCGAGAAGCCGTCTCGTCGCCGTTCGTTGTTCTCATGTCCTTCCGACCGACCAAGCTGTCGCCCAGCTGCGTAACTGGCGGAGACGCTTTCGAAGCTGCAGTCGACCAGGCCGCCCCACGTACTTTCTCCACAGGCGTATTCTCCACAGCGGTCGAACCGGGGCGTTCCTCGCGGTTCCAGGGTGGGAAGCGACTTCCGCGACGCCCCAACCGCCCAAAACGAGGCAAGTGTACCGCAGACTAAACAGAATATGTGTAAGATTGCCGTGAGAATATCGCCGATTTATCATGAGTTTACCGTGAGTTTTGGGTAGGAACCGCTATGGTTGCCCCTGCGCATCTCAATCGGGCTTTCCGTCTGGCCGCTTGCCGTTGACCCGAGAGACGCGTGTTCCGCAGACCAACCGGAGGGGTAGCGATGAATCGAGGCGATGCGCGCGACGTGAAGATACAAGCCCTCAGAGACCGGCTGTCCCGGCTGAGGGATGCCAGCCCGCGCATCAACGAGGGCCTGGACCTTGACACGGTTCTGCAAGGGGTCTTGGACAGCGCGCGGTCGCTGACCGGCGCCGGAGCCTTCATCATACTGGTACGACTCCGAGGAGATAGGGAGCGCTTCCTGCCGTCCGGGCTAACCGCCGGATCTCGGAGGCTGCCGGACACGCTGAGCCACGTCAGGTCACAGGGTCGTCCCAATCTTCGCCCACCCGTGGAGGTTGGACCCTCGTTGTCCTTCCTGGCGGCGCCGGTCTTCCACTTGGGAAAGCGAGTCAGCATCCGGTCTAGCGCGCGTGAGTGTGTTCCAAGTGCGGAGCCGCAGTCCGGGTCGCCGCTCGCGCTCGTTCCACGCGCCGCCGGGCGCGCTGGCGTACTGGCCGATGGAGCGAACCGACACGAGTCTGCTCGGAATCGAGACGAGCCGGATGTACGCGCTCAGGGAACAGCTAGCGATTCCATACTGATCGTCGCCCTGAATCTGCCGGACGCCGAGGGCCGCAGGTTTGTTCCCTCAGACAATGGAATACGCGCGCTTGCCCATAGTGATAGGCGTGACGTGGCGGCCTCGTCAATCTTATTGGTCCGTCGGTGGGATGGGAAGGCAAGTGTGAGGGGCGCAGAGTTCCGGCAGTTCGCCTGAGCCATCGAGCGCCCAGGCGCTGTAAGTTACTTCCCGACGCGACGCTCACCGAACTGACGTCTCCCCACAGAACGGCCCGATACTTCCTGATATGAGGCAGGACGCGAGCGATACTTCCTGACGCCGCCAGGGTCGTCTGGCTGGGACAGTAACAACTGCCTTTGGTTCTGGAGTGGGACCGCTGCGCCAAGCGCCCGTTAGGATAAATCCCTACCTCCACTGCATAACCGCCTGCAACCCTCCGACGACTATGGCGCAACTCCCGTCATCCTCATCCCCTTCGACGATGTGGGGCCCACGCAGTTCCCGCTCCGGGCGCGGGCCTAACTCGCGGACAACGGCGTCCAGGATCCGTTCCTCAGCGCCCATGCCGCCGCGCTGCCTGAGACAGGAATCTTTGGGCGTTCCCAGCGTAGTCCAAGCGCCCCCGATCTGCGACGCATGACGCTGAGAGACGAGGGAAAGAGAGAGCTTGCGCCCGTCCAGGAGACCGTAGGTATCCCGTTTGCAGTATCCGTAGGGTTCGTCAGGTCGGCAACCAGTCCAGCCGCAGTCGCTCCCTAAGCCTAGGTGGTCAAGCCGTCTCTACTGTCCAAGAATGGTTTCAGCGCCCGCATTTCATTCAACTGGATTCCGGCGCCGGTCGCTTTGATCATGATGGCGCAATGTCTCGAGGCTGCGGGACGGGCCGGTAAGCTGGTAACGGAAGCCCACATGACTGCGCTTGCGCTGGACCGCGACGCCGAAATTCATACGGATGACAAGACTTCCGACTGTTTCCAATGTACGCCGGCGCAATCCGCTATGAACATCCTCCAAGCAACCGCTGTCCCGGACGGCTCAGGATCGTCTGCAGCAGAGCGGGTTAAACAGATTTGGACGCAATTGCCACCTACCGGCCAACTTCCAATGCCCTCGCCTTGCCGTCGGAGTTGGTCAAGGAATGGCCGCAGCCCCCTGAGGGCCCAGGGCGACCTTGCTCAGCCGCACCTCTTTCTAGCCAACCTGCCGCTGGCGACCAGACGAAGCTAGACGTTCACTTACCTCTATTCCCCTCCTCTCTCCCTTTCTGTATCCGCTATCCAACGCCTTCCCGAAGAATTCACGCTGATTTAATGAAGATCTGGGTATCTAATCACGTTAATCTTATACCTACTCTGTTATAATCGGGAACAGATTGGCCTATCGTCGGACAGGTGTTTGCCTGTCAGTCCGCAGCAACGTTCTCCACCGAAGGACGGCTGGTGGTACATGAAGAACCACAAAGCCAGAAGGCGCAGGTGAGAGATGCGGATTGCGTTTGAACGGGAATTTGACGCTCTGAGCGTCATGACGGATACCCCGGAGGCTATCTGCGCGTCGTTGCCGGAGGGGGATGATCCCTATATCGTGATCTGTCTCGCCACCGAGGACGGACACGATATAGCCGCGCTTGAAGTTCTGGGCGCCTCCACCTTCATTCCCCTGGGCAAGTCGGACTATGACGCGGAGACCGACACTCTCAAGATTGGCAGAACGCGCAACGTCCCGGATCTGATCACCGAGAACGGCGATTTCGTAGGGTACTGGCAGGTGTACGAAGAAGACCCCGGGGGATTCTGGGACCCCATAGGCGTGGCCCTCAGACGAGCGTCTGAACATCTGGGACATCTGACGCTGGAGCGGGCAAAGGCGGATGTGATACAATTCCCACTTAAAAGCTATGACTTTGTAGGAGTTGCGAAGTGAGCAAACTTGAAGACCTGAAACCTGATACTGCCATACGTGGTATCCGACCCGACTCTTTCGTCACAGTGGTCAGCGTACAGTGGAACGGGCCTGACGTCGTTACACTTACCTACAGAACTCATACTGGTCAACTCGGTGAAGAGGTTCTCTTCCGAGACTCAGAATCTCGAATTGAGGTGGTGAAGCAGGGGCGCCCTTGGAGCTTTGACGGAGACGGGAAGCTATTTCGCCTTGTTTCCGAAGCTAATCGAATCAAGTTGGCCCACCTGTTCGACCCGGTCCTAGCGGTCCACACTTCAGAAGTCGAGCCATTGCCTCATCAGATTACAGCAGTCTACGAGGCAATGCTCGAGCGCCAGCCCCTAAGGTTTCTGCTTGCGGACGACCCTGGTGCGGGTAAGACGATTATGGCGGGGCTACTAATCAAGGAGCTCATCGCTCGTGGCGACTTACAAAGGTGTCTAGTAGTTTGTCCGGGGAATCTGGTCGAGCAATGGCAGGACGAATTGCATCAGCGATTTAACCTGCCATTCGAAATCCTTACCAATGACAAGCTGGACGCAGCGCGAACAGGCAACTGGTTCCTGGAAACCGATCTTGCGATAGGTCGACTGGACAAGCTGGCCCGCGATGACAACGTCCAAGGCAAACTGAGCGCCCCTGACTGCCAGTGGGACTTGATTGTCTGTGATGAGGCCCACAAAATGTCAGCCACCTTTTTCGGAGGTGAGATTAGCTACACCAAACGCTATCGGCTAGGGCGCTTCCTGTCCAACCTGACACGCCATTTCCTTCTGATGACGGCCACGCCACACAATGGAAAGGAGACGGATTTTCAGCTATTCATGGCGCTGCTCAATAGCGATCGCTTTGAGGGACGGTTCCGGGACGGCGTCCATACAACAGAGGTATCGGACCTCATGCGCCGTGCGACGAAAGAGGAGCTGGTCAAGTTCGACAACACTCCGTTGTTGCCGGAACGTATCGCAGAAACCGTGCCATACCGGCTGTCGGACGGAGAAAAGAATCTCTACGACGACGTGACCAAGTATGTAAGTGAAGAGTTCAACCGGGCCGCGTCCCTGCAAAATAACAAACGCGCCGGAAACGTGGGTTTCGCGCTTACCATCCTCCAACGCCGTTTAGCCTCTTCGCCGGAGGCCATATATCAGTCTTTGCGGCGTCGGCGTGAGAGGCTAGAGAACACAATGCGAGAGCTTGAAGCCTTGCAGCGCGATGGCGATGTAGAGAGTGCGCTCAACAAATCAGCGTCCGTCATAGAAGACGAGGACATCGAAGACCTTGAAGACGCCCCTGACGATGAAGTTGACGACATTGAAGGAGAGTTACTGGACCGGGCTACCGCAGCCAGCACTATCGCCGAACTCAAGGCGGAGATTACCACGTTGAGACGATTGGAGGCTTTGGCACTAGAGGTTCGTCAAAGCGGAGGAGACAAGAAATGGCAGGAGTTGGCTAACTTATTTGCCAACCGCACCATGTCCAACGAAAAGCTGGTGATATTCACTGAGCACCGCGATACGCTCAGATATCTGGAAGGCCGGATCGCCGACCTGTTAGGACAAAGCGATGCGATAGTTTGTATTCACGGCAGCATGAGACGGGAAGACCGCGCCAAGGCCCAAGAGTCATTCAGCCTAGATCCGGAAGTCCAGGTATTGCTTGCCACCGATGCCGCCGGGGAAGGAATCAACCTGCAGCGAGCCCATCTCATGGTCAACTATGACTTGCCATGGAATCCAAACAGAATCGAACAGCGATTTGGACGAATCCACCGTATAGGTCAGA
This sequence comes from Dehalococcoidia bacterium, assembly GCA_965207225.1. GTDB lineage: Bacteria > Chloroflexota > Dehalococcoidia > Plut-88900 > Plut-88900 > Plut-88900. The sequence goes on along the minus strand of CBDBLV010000004.1, from coordinate 772,729 downwards.
CCGAAGTTTGCCGTCTCTGGAATCTGGTTGCGCAGGAAACTCGCGAAGGGGCAGTATACCAGCGCCTACTAGAGAAACTTGAGGAAGCCCGCAATGCGCTGGGCGGCAAAGTATTCGATGTTCTTGGCAAGGTCCATTTCGAGGGCAAGCCTCTGAGAGATCTGCTCATAGCGGCTATCAGGTATGGGGAGCGGCCGGAAGTGCGGGGGCAGCTTACCCAAGTAATCGACAATGCGTTCGACCATGATTTCTTGAAGGACCTTTGGGAAGAGAAGGCGCTGGTGCATGACGCAATGGATACCAGCCGGGTCCACCGGGTACGCGAGCAAATGGAACGAGCCGAGGCTCGCCGGTTACAGCCCCATTACATCGAGTCCTTCTTCCTGGAGGCATTCCAGCACCTGGGCGGCACCCTCAGGGAACGTGAACCTCGGCGGTACAGGGTCGCCCAGACGCCAGCAGCCATCCGCAACCGGAACAGAACTGTGCTTCCTCGCTACGAGCGCATTGTCTTCGAGAAAGCATTGAAGGCTCCCCAAGACCAGCCATTAGCTGCGTTCGTTTGTCCGGGCCACCCTTTGCTCGATGAAACAGCAGACCTCTTACTGGAACGGAATCGAGACTTGTTGCGCCGGGGGGCAGTCCTGGTGGACGAAAACGACCAGGGACTGGAACCAAGAGTGCTCTTCTACTTGGATCACGCCATCCAGGACGCTACCACGAACAGGTCCGGCGAACGCCGAATAATCTCCAAGCGCATGCTGTACGTGGAACTAGATTCTGAAGGCAGTGCCAGACATCCTCACTATGCTCCTTACCTTGATTACCGTCCCTTAGCGGAGGATGAGCCTGAAGTCGAGGCTATTCTCGCCAGACCGGAATGTGCCTGGCTAACCGGGGACTTGGAGGACACAGCCAAGAATTACGCTATCGCTTACGTTGTGCCGGGACACTTGAAGGAAGTCCGCGACCAGAGACTGGATCACATCGACAAGACCGAGGCAGCCGTCAAGGAGCGCCTAACCAAAGAAATCAACTATTGGGGCCACCGCGCCGACGAGTTGAAGATCCAGGAACAGGCCGGCGAGGTCAATGCCAGGCTAAACTCGGACGAAGCCCGCAAACGCTCGCTTGAGCTGCAGGAGCGTATGCAGAAGCGCATTGAGGAGTTGCGTCTGGAAAGACAGCTATCTCCTCTACCGCCCGTGATACTTGGCAGTGTCCTAGTCATACCGATGGGCTTACTTTCCAACATGGCTGGGAAACCGGCGTCCACGGATACGGGAGCGATGGACCGACAAGCGGTAGCAGCTAGGGCCAGAAAGATTGTGATGGAAGTTGAGAGAGGCCTTGGATTCGAGCCGGTAGACTACGAAACGGAGAAGCGTGGATACGATATTGAAAGCAGAGTCCCAGGGGAAGGCAGGCTCCGGTTCATCGAAGTAAAAGGCCGAGCCGCCGGAGCGCATACACTTACCGTGACGCGGAATGAGATTCTCTACTCTTTGAACAAGCCTGAAGATTTCATTCTGGCCATGGTGGAATTCCTGCCTGACGGCCAGCACCGAACCCGATACCTGCGAGAGCCGTTCAACAGCGAGCCGGACTTCGGTGTAACCAGCGTCAACTATAACTTTGCCTGCCTCTTAGCCCGGTCTGAGGAACCGACGTGATGCGTCCACCAGGATACTTCAAGAGAATACAGCGTGATGCGTCCAGGCTGTGGGATCAACTTGACAGAGACCCCGTACTCGCCGGCCCTTGGCGGCAACTCTTCAACCAAGTCCAAAGTCCTCGCCACGTAGTGTCCGAGCTATTGCAGAACGCGGACGATGCCGGAGCAACGGACGCAAGCGTTGAAATCAGCGATGGTGAGTTCATCTTTTCCCACAACGGGGAAGACTTCAACGAAGAGCAGTTCGCTTCGCTGTGCAGATTTGGATTCTCCAACAAGCGTACCTTGCATACCATCGGATTCAGAGGTGTGGGTTTCAAGAGCACATTCAGCTTGGGTAACGAGGTACATCTGGTTACTCCCACACTCTCAGTCGCTTTTGAGAAGCAAAGGTTTACTGAGCCAGTGTGGACTGAATCTTCTGGAACGGTCGACGGCCGTACTGAAGTCCGCGTGGTCATCCAGAATCAACGAGTGCAACAAGAGCTGGTCAAGAACCTCAAGGAATGGAGTGAAAGCCCGGCTTCGCTCTTGTTCTTCAATAGCATCCGCTGTCTCCGATTTGATGAGGGGGAAATTCGATGGGAGTCGCAAGGGAACGGCCCCGTCGAGGGATCAGAGTGGATGTCGGTGTCGAACACACCTGGGAATCAGTACCTGTTAGTTCGCTCGCTTGAGGAAGAATTTCCCGAGGACGCCCTGAATGAGATCAAAGATGAGCGCATGACCACAGACGATAGCACGACTTTTCCTCCGTGCAGAGTCGAAATCGTTCTGGGCATGGAAGGACGACTTTTTGTTGTCCTTCCCACGGGGGTGGTGACTCAACTCCCGTTTGCCTGCAACGCTCCCTTCATCCAGGACCCGGCTAGGATGAAGATCAAAGACCCCGCATTGTCTCCCACCAATAGTTGGCTGTTGCAACGTACCGGCGAACTGGCAGCAGATGCAATGCTCGCCTGGCTAGGTAGGAAGTCTCTTCCAATAGAAGAACGGTGTTCCGGATACGGACTGCTCCCAGATGTTGACCGTAATGACAGCACTATCGAGGGGAGCTGTGGTTCCATCGTCGAAGAGAGCTTTGAGGTGAGGATTGAAGGAACAGAGTTTCTGATAACCGAAACCAATACCCTTGAGCCCTCTAACAACTGCCTAGCAGTGCCTGGCGCGTTGTTGGACGTCTGGTCGTCTTCCCAAGTATCCACAGGCTTCAGTTCGGACGGCCTGCCGATATTGTCTCGGCACGTTAGCCAACGAGACCAGGCAAAATTGGTCAACCGGGATCATGTCAAGACTCTGGACAAGCCCCAGGTAATCGAGACGCTGCAGAACAACCGCCTGCCCCGACCCACGTCCTGGCGGCGATTGTTGGGTTTGTGGGACTACGTCTCGGTGGAAATAACCAGTTTTCGACCCGACCGCCGCAATATTCGTATTGTGCCGGTCCAAGGAAAAGAATCACTCTACGCGGCCAGTGAAGTAGTCCGGCTTGGTGAGAGTCGATCTCTAAAGCCCGCCGACTGGGAGTTTCTCGCTCCTCATCTACTCGCGCTCGATGAAGACTGGGTCCGCACATTACAGAAATGGCGGAATGGTGACACAAGCACCGACGAAGCTTGGGCGGACCAGGTGCGCTCGGCCTTAAGTGTGCTCCGGGTGCTCAGACTAGGCGAGGCTACAAGCATACATCAAATATTCAACCAGGTTACCAACGCCTTCTTTTCCCAAGGTCGTCTAAAGATTAAGGACTGCGCTCGCCTTGCGCACATAGCCGCAAAGCTCGAAGCTAACGTCCCCGGCAGCTTCAAGTATGTGAGTCAAGACGCTAAGCTTCGCTCAACGGACAGCAACCCTACATTTGCCGACACTGATGGCTCTTTAGACCAGTTTGTAGATGAAAGCTGGTACAAGCAAAACGTTCTCCATGACTCATACATGCAACCTTCTGAATCATGCACTGATGCCGAATGGCGACAGTGGGTCCGGTCAGCCGGCAGTGGGCTCCGCACTTTCGTATCACCAGGCCAAATCATGAGGAATGTTTGGAGCCGGTCCGGGTTAACAGAGGACCTTGGGCGACGTGGATTCGATGGCAAACCATACTTTCACTACAAGCGCGACAACTTTAGGGTCACAGATTGGGATTTCGATGCCATCCACTGGAAGTATTGGAATTCCTTAGCCAAGGATGACGACCGATTCTGGGCCACGCTGATGACTCACATTCTGGAGCAACCCCCTTCGTACTGGTCAGGTGCGACTTCAGCCCGAGTGTCTCAATTGGGTAATACCTACTCTCGTCATGTGACCCAGGAGCCACTCTTACCCGAGTGGATTATTCGGTTTCAGGGCCTGCCTTGCCTTGAGGACATTTGGGGACAAGCTCGCCAACCGGCGGAAATTTTCCTGCGCACTCCTGAGACGGAACCTCTTAGAGATATTGAACCTTTCATTAGAGCAGACTTGGATACGGAGGCGACGAGGCCCTTGTTGAAATTGCTGGGGGTCCGCGACACCCCGACAGGACCGGAGCGGATTCTGGAACGGCTGCGTGCACTAGCTGGTGTCAATCCCCCTCTACTTCCTGAAGTACAGAAGTGGTGCCATTCCCTCGACCAGCTATTCGACCGATGTTCCACCTCAGAGGTCCAAGAGATCAAGAACTCATTGGCCAATAACCCATTGATTCTCACCGACCAGGATGAATGGGCGACTTCGAATGAGGTCTTCTTGAGTTCTGATGGCGAGGGTGTGCCAGGAGTCGCTCTAATCCATCCTTCATTGCGGGATCTATCGTTGTGGCGAAAGATAGGAGTGCCGGAACGTCCGACCCCAGACATGGAGATAGAATGGTTGAAGGGGCTGCCTCCCAACGGGAAACTGAGTGCTACTCAAGTCAGACGCATCCGCCGTGTAATGCCAGTTTATCCTGGCCGCATTTGGAGTGAAACTGCCCATTGGCTGAACCTCGAGGGAAACTGGGTGTCTGTTGAAAGTCTCAGCTACTCTCTTACAATGCAGTCGCTCTCGTCGTGGAGCCACCTATTCCCGGGAGTCAAGGGCAAGACTGCAGACTTCCAGTCGCTTTCTTCTGAGATATGTCAGAGCCACCCATTCTCGACCCTCCCAACACTAGCCGGAGCAATCGAGGAACGATTTCAGGGACAATCGGGGCTTCCAAATCCCCAGGGAAGGGATTGGCTCATCGCGCTTGGCGCGGGGCTGCAACGGATTATTTTGGACGACCCCAATCAAATGGAGCGCGTTCGTGAACAAGCTCACCGGCTGTCCCAGACTAGGTGGCAAGTTGCCCGGGGGCTGAAATCTGAGCCATATATTGACGGAACCCCTGTCGGCACGCCACGTTCGATTGATGTACTGTGGCGTGACAACCGTCTCTATGTGCAAGAGAGTTCTGCCGCGAAGATGGCCAGATTAGTACCTCAAGAGATTGCTAAGGCTTTCAATCTGCAGGCGATCACCGAAGCCATCAAGCTCTGCTACGACAGGTCCACGGACTTCGTTCACGAGTATCTAGAAGACAACTTCAAACTTGCGCCGCCGGTAGATGAAGAGGAACTAGACCGCTCGAATACCCAGAAGGTGCAGCCTGATACTGGAGAAGAACAGGGCGCGGTTGCTGGCCTACCACGAGATGGTCTGGCTTTAGATGATATGCGAGTAGGTGAATCCGCGCCACTAGCTGACGAAGACAACGGCGCCAATGAACCACAAGTTCCCGTGTCACGGCGATCTGCCAGCCCCCCTCGGCAGAGTCTTATTGAACGCTTCGCGCAAGCGAAGGGATTCGCGTCGAACGGAACCGGCAAATATGGTCATGCGGATGGGAGATCATTGGGGAAAACTTCAGGGAATGCTTTCCCTTGGGAACTCAGATCCGCCCAAGGGGACATCTTGCAGTATTACTGGCCCAAAGAACATTGTATCCAGCAAGAACCATTACATTTGGGTGCGGACATCTGGGAGCTCTGTCTACAAACTCCAGAGTTGTATTCGTTAGTATTGATAGATGCGAATGGTGCTCCGATCTCGATTCGTGCCAGCCTGTTGGTGGAAATGGGGAAACAAAAAAGACTGATTTTATATCCTGCGACATATAGATTGGAGTACAAGGGGTGAAGGTGGTCAGTGATCCGATTGAGGATTCCTAATCTTGGCGTCTACCAGCTTTGCACATTAATTTGTAGGCTAGCGAAAGGACTGCTGAAGTCACGCTTCCAGGTTGGCGGGATACAACGCCCTCACCAGACCAACAGTCCAGGAGAACGACCCATGAGAGGCCGGCGCAATCCACAGTCCACCATGCTCGCCTTCGTCAACCTCGACGAGCGAGTCCCTCCGGTCCATCCTCTCAGGATCATCAATCGTGTCACAGACGACGCCCTCGACCGCATGTCAGACGAGTGGGAGCGAATGTACTCCAGTATCGGAGGCGGTCCCTCCCGAGCGTCTGCTGAGGTCTCTGCTGCTGCTCACGCTGTACTCGATCAGGGGTGAAAGAGCGTTCTGCCAGGAGCTCGACTACAACTTGCTCCATCGCTGGTTCCTCGACATGGATCTGATGGAGCCGAGCTTCGACGCGACCGTGTTCACCAAGAACATGAGAAGACTGCTCGATTACAAGGTGGGAAGGAAGCTGCTCGAGGAGGTGGCGCACAAGGCGGACCGTCGTGGACTGATGTCGGATGAGCATTTCAGCGTGGACGGTACGTTCATCGAGGCCGCAGCCTCCATCAGAAGCTTCAGAAGACGCGATGACGACGACTCCGGGGGCGATGGAGAGGGGCGAGCGGAGATTTTCGGGGCGAGAAGCTGAGCAACTCCAGCCACCGGAGCGTGACAGATCCCGATGCGAGACTGATGAGGAAGGGTGTGGGCGAGGAGGCGAAGCTGGTGTTCATGGCCCATGCTCTTATGGACAACAGACATGGGCTGGTCAGCGACTTTCGGCTGACCGAGGCCAACGGCATGGCTGAGAGGCACGCCGCGCTGGACATGCTGATGTCAATACCCGGCAGTCGTCGGCTGAGCGTGGAAACGGACAGGGGCTATGACGTGAAGGACTTCGTGGCCGAGCGCAGAGAGATCAACATCACTCCGCATATTTCCCAGAAGAGGAGGTGGTCCGCGATAGACGGACGAACCACGCGCCAAGAGGCGTACAGGTCAAGTCAGAAGGTCCGAAAGCGGGTGGAGTCTATCTTCGGGTGGATGAAGACAGTGGGAGGGTTCCGTCGGAGCAGGTACGTTGGATTGTAGCGGACCGGACTGTGCGCGGAGTTGGTGGCTACGGCGTACAACCTGGTGAGGATGTCGAGGCTGAGCGCTGAGCGGGAGACCAAAGCGCCCATCTTCAGCTAACGCTCCGTGGTCGAGGTGTGCCACTCAGACTCCGGTCGGGGCTCTCAGGACTGCAGATGAGACCGTATCGGCCCGAAAATCGCCGGAATGGACCCTCCTGTGCGACCGAAGCGCGCGCTATGCCGCCCTAATATCCCTTCTTCTGTAACCTTCTAGGGCAACCGGGACATCGAAGCCGTGGTGGAAACAGGCCTCAATGGCTTCCTGACCCTACTCTCGTCCTTTGTCGAGGAGTTGGAACTGGCCTACCTCGGTAGCATCCAGGCAGAATCGGCAAAAGGCAGCGAGGACAACTTCGATGTGTATGGCGTCACCGCTCTCCGGGACAACTAGTCCAAGCATGTGTCGGCGGACGAAGCAGACGCCACGCCACTGCTGGGCATGGCTCTCATGGACAGTTGCAACCTGGACATCGACGTGGAGAACGACGGCCGCGTCCTTTTACGGACTAGGGATGACCCGGCTGCGACCCCTCTGGTCCGCAATAGCGCCGGGACCATCCGGCGGACGGAGCGTAATCGTAGATCCAAAAGGGCAGCCACAGCCCCGTGGCGACCAGGGATGCCTTGCTCCGCCGCGCCTCTCTCTGACCGGTTCCGTTGGGTATTAGGTGTTGACAGTTTTGGGCGGTGCTGATATTGTAATCTCACCGCTTCGATGAAGGGAGAGCGGGAACAAAAGTGAGGGCCTGAACCCGAGACTGTCCAGACCCTCGTATCCAGCGCAATGCGGGCGCCAGACGCCGTCAGTATAGACGGCCAACAGCATTAAATCAAAAACGCCCCGCTTGGAAGCTAACCAGACGGGGCGTTTCACTTTTAGTCCGCGCCAGAGGCGAGGACACCCAACAGAAGACGAACACCGCTAGGTTATCTGGCGGCTTCTGGGGTGTCAAGCACAACGGGCGGCTCGACCGTGTTGGTTCGACCGTTACTCGTCTCTGGCGACTCTACCGAAAGGAGAGTCGCTATGGCTAAGCGAGACACGCACAAATACACTCTGCGCGTGAAGGATCGGATTTTCTATTTTGGAATCACGAACAACCCGAAGCGTAGAGCTGGCGAGCATGAGCGAGCCGGCAGGCCGGGCAAGATGCGCATCGAGGGTCCGCCGGTAACTCGCAAGAACGCATTGGCTTGGGAGCGTCGCATGAACAAGCGATTGGAGCGCCGCCCTAGGCCAGTTAGGGAACATCGCATGAAGGTAGTGCGATAGCCACTTATTAGCGCCCCCGCCGTCTTTGAGGCGGCGGGGATTGAGAGGAGCAGCAATGGCACACGACAACTTTGCGCAACGACTGAGGGATGCACAAGACCGAACAGCGGCGGAAGGGTTCTTTGGGGATCGGCCCGAAAAGGTTCTTGCGCTGCTGCGAGATGCGGCTTCCATCATGGACGGATCGCCCGAGGACTTCGATGCCCCCGGCCTCGGGCGCGTCTGGTGGACGATGGCCAGAGGGATGTTGGGAAAAGTGATCGAAGGTGTCGAGCACGTGGTGGAGAAGCGCCGGGAGACAGAACCAGGGAGGTAGCCCTCAAATGACGAACGCCAGCGAATTCAACCGCACGCTGTTCGTAGCCGACAACCTCCCCGTGTTGCGCGGCATCGATTCCGAGAGCATTGACCTGATAGCGACCGATCCGCCGTTCAACAAGGGCGTGAAGGCGTTCGAAGGCATCGTCGCCGCAGGCTTGGACGCCGAGGGCAAGGCAATCACCTACAAAGACGTGTGGACTTGGGGCGACGTCCAATCCGAATGGGTAGATAGCATACGCCAAGACCAGCCGAACCTCTATGCGGTCATAAGGGCCGCGAACGCGGGGGGGGGGGGGAAGACATGGGCGCGTATCTATGCTGGCTTGGCGTTCGCGTCTTGGAGATGCACCGCATACTCAAATCAACGGGGAGTCTGTACCTGCACATAGACCACACGGCGGGCGCGTGGGTCAAGGCAATGCTTGACGCTGTGTTCGGACGCGAGCGGTTCAGGCGTGAAATCATTTGGGATATTGCCGTGCTATCGGGTTTTAAGACGCAGGCGCGCAACTGGATTCGCGGACACGATACGATACTCTATTACAGCAAGTCGTCTTCTTTCGCATGGAATCGCCCTAGGCAGCCACATAGCGAGAAGTATCTTGGTCGCTTCAACAAGATAGACGGGGATGGCCGGAGGTACTTTGATGGCCGGGGCAAGCGCAGATACTTGGATGTAGTGGAGAAAGCCGGCAAGGCCGTAGGGGATGTTTGGGGGGATATTATGTCGTTTCAGCAAACCCCCACGTCTAAGGAGAAGGTCGGCTATCCCACACAGAAGCCGCTTGCGCTATATGAGCGCATCATCAAAGCGTCCAGTGACGAAGGCGACATTGTGCTCGACCCCTTTGCCGGTTGCGCGACGACCAGCATCGCAGCTGAGCGGCAAGGTCGAAGGTGGATAGCGGTTGACATCAATCAAGAGGCGGAGGCCGTGGTGCGCGACCGTCTCCAACGCGAAGCGAGACTACCCGAAGATAGACAGTCATGGGATAGGGCGGTGCGAGTCGAGACCAGCGCGCCGAACCGTTCGGACGATGGGGAGCCCGCAGCGCCCGAGCTGATTCTGGTAAGCCCGCGGCGCAGACAACCGAGGTTGACGGCGCGCGAGCTGCGATCCAGGCTGATCATGGCTGACGGGATGAAATGTCAGGGTTGCGGGTGGGTCCCGCATCATGAGGAGTACTTCGAGGTTGACCACCGCGTCCCGAAGTCGAAGGGCGGTCGGGATGATATACGCAACCGCGTGCTGCTGTGTTCTCCGTGCAATGGCGCTAAGGGCAACAAGTTGACGCTGGCGGAACTGCGGTTGCGGCGCATACAAGAAAACCGCATGGCCGACTCCGCGTGGGATCTGAAATGGTATGAGGAGACCGGGCGGTTTGGGTAGAATGAAGTTGGAGGCGATAGCATGGCGAAGTTCACAACGACCGTAAACGTCAACTGTCCTTACTGCGAATCCGAGAGCGTCATCAAGTACGGCAAGCAGAACGGCAAGCAGCTCTACAAGTGCAAGAACAAGCCTTGCGGCAAGCGCTTCAACGATACAGGGGCGCTCCATGGGCGCGTAGTGCCCGCTGACCGCATAGGCGCGGCGATCAGGATGTTCTACTCCGGAATGTCGTACAAGCAGATCGGCGAGAACATGGCTAGCGCCTTCGATATGAGCGAGCCGGACAAGGCCACGATCTACGCTTGGGTTCGGGATTACACCGACGCCGCGGTCAAGGCCATGGCCGACCACAAAGCCCACACAAGCGGCAAGTGGGTGGCCGACGAAATGGCGGTGGACGTTGGCGGCGAGAAGATGTGGAACTGGAACGTCATGGACGCCGACACGCGCTACATCCTCGCGTCCCACCTGTCGCCCACCCGGACAATCGCCAGCGCGGTCAAGGTCATGGAGAAGGCGAGGGACGCGGCGACCGAGCCGCCAAAGCAGATTGCGACCGACCGCCTATGGTCGTATGACAAGGCGATAGAGCGGGTCTTCCCCAAGGCGAGGCACGTCAAGTCCAAGGGCATGAAGTCAATCGTGTCCAACAACAACCTGTCGGAGAGACTGCAAGGCACTTACCGACAGCGCATCAAGACGTTGAGGGGACTTGAGAACCGGCGCACGGGCCAGCGCTACCTCGATGGCTGGGCGCTGACCTACAACCTGTTCCGCGAGCATGAGAGCTTAGGCCACAAGCCGCCGGCCAGAGTGGCCGGCGTGGATGCGCCTTTCAGCGAGTGGGCGGACGTCGTGAAGCGCGAGGGGCGCGTATCCAGGCCGAGAAGCGCGAAGCCTAAGCCTTCGCTGCCCCGCAATGTAATATTCCTTCCAGCCTCAAAGCGGAAACGGAAGTCTAGGCGGCGAACGGCGCCAGTCGCCCGGTAGCCCTAAAATGTGCCGCCACCTAATACTCAACGGAACCATCGGAAGATACACCCTCGACGTGACCTGCCAGTCATACACCCTGTCGACGTAGCGGGTCGTCACCAGTACCTAGCAGTTGTCCATGCGACCCAGCGTTCCGTAGCACTGGCGCGCTACTCCGACCGACCGGCTGCCCTTCTTCGCAAAGCCGGTGTCATCTACGATCTGCACTCGCTCCCCCACGCTTGCCCGATCCATCATGCACCGGACCCTGAACTGGTCCATCTCCAGGGAATCCCAGGCCGCGCGGGTCAGGAACTCCTGCAGACGCTGCGAGTTCGTGTCTGCAACCGCTCTGCCCATGTCCGGTGCGGTCTTGCGACCGAGGTCGGCCAGAAGTCCCGTCGCAGGCCTGCGAACCAGCGAGCCGGACGGCTTGAGAAACTCTTCGAGGTCTTCCCGGGGGTGTCCGCTGTCGGCAGGGGTATTTCGATTGTGAGCAGGGATATCATGCGAACACAGCATCTATATCGAACGGGTGTGCCAATAGTAGACGTTGGGCGATTTACCTCAAAGACGCAGAGGGCGTACTTTGGCGATTATCTGGGCGGAGTATCAGCTTGAGTTGATCAGGGCGAGACCACAACGCAACTTGCGAATGACTCTCGACCAGAGCGAATTCCTCTTCTCTCCACACATCATAGGTATCGTCGAACAGTGAGACGAATTCCAGCTGGGGCTGGTCTTCCCTAAGATGGCTGAGGTCCACGAAGCCGGATAGGACGTGTTCGGCAATTCGGCGAGCGGACCCGCGCGCGCCCGTGCTCAGCAGGAACATAAGAGTCGTTCGTTCGTCGGTGCGAGTCAGAAAATCCACATTCCAGTCGGAGTTGGATCTGCCCGAATGATGAACTCCCGTGTCGAAAGGTATCTCATTCTCACGGAGCCACTCATTCACCTCGTCTGCGGTGGTCTGGACGGATCGGCTGCGCAGCGTGAACCACAGATCGGAGACGCGCACCGCAGCTTGCGATATACGAATTACGGCTTCTGCCAGCGCGTCTCCACGGATGGCGCGCAGTACGAGTTGACCGCGGAACAACTCCAACCCCAACGTCTGGCACACATCCTCAACCAAAATCTGCTGCCTCCGGCTGCGTCGGGTGGAGGTTGACTGCAATCTGAGCCAAGCTAGGGCTTCTCCGAAATCCGTGACAATGTATTCGTCTCCACGTGCGAGGATGAATACGTCCACGATGCCGCCGTCCGGGTACATCATGGGAGTCCGAACGCGCGCACCCTCTTGAGGAGCGGGTGAACACTCAAACAAAGCGGGCAGCGAGTCGGATATGGTGGTGCATAGGCTATCGGCATTCATAGAAGCGCCTCCCTCTGCACTTCTGGTTCCCGCATTGTACCAGAGTGTGTCAAATTTGCCTCAGCGCAAAACTGACGCCACACCGCAACGGGACGTTCCCAAGGTTCCGTAATGTCCGGCGGGACGTAGGCATACTTGTCCCGGTAGCCCTCCCGCCAACAGTTCTTGTGTTTTTCGCCAACGCGAACGCCATTGCGATTCCGGTGGTCCGCGCCAAGATCCAGTCCGTAGATTCTTCCCTCGCCCCGAAGTATCATCGCAAAAGACAACTTGCCGCTCATCGGGCTGTACCAACCTCGGATAAACATGGAACGCCCAGACGCTGACTCTATTTCAGCCCTAAACTCTTGGGCAGGAGAGTGGTCTTGATCATCACTCCAGTCGATGTCTGTCGAAATCCTTTTGGTGTCATCGTTGAGTATGTCTTCAAATTCACCTTGAGACAAGGTCATGTCATATTTTCCTTTTATCGGCGGTTATCTATTGGATTGGTGGCTCGGCCTGCCCGGCTTGGACCACAGTCTCGACCGTGCAGGCGGTAAGCTATAGTACTGTCTCCGGCGTCATGGATTGGTGGTTGGAGACTATTTCTCTGCGTCATCGAAATCGTCCTCATTAACGTAAGGTAGATCCCATATCGTAGATGAACCACGCAGTGCGGACAGAACTACGGCAAGGAATATTGCACATATAATCCAAAGTGTTACTACCATAAGCGCCAAGCCGATGGTGAATCCTAGTATACTTATTTCAGAGTAAACGTTAGAGGATGGTGCGTCACTGATTACTGATACTAGACAAGTAATTGCCAACCCCATTAGTATGATAATTGCAAAAAGTGCAATTATTGCTAGCGTGCCTTTTGCTGATGCTGTAGCTATATTTTTCAGATTCTTCTTCAGAAGAGGCCAGAACGTAGTCTGCTCTATAGTCTGCATGAGTCTATTGTGACGACGAGCATCAGACTTACTATTTTTCGTTGGGTGAGGCACTTGTAACAACGTAGGTATCATTATGCCTAAAACCCATTCCCACAACGCATCTGCCAAATTCTTCGCCGGAACGAAGACTAGCCCCCCGATAACCGCTGCACACAGAATCGTGACGATATGATTATCAAGTGACGTCGCACCATTTAGTATCCAGGCTCCTGGAATGAGCATTATGACAAGACGGACAATGTTTGTAATGGTTTTCCGTTTCCATTCTCGACTCATTGGATTCCTTCCATCTACGGATAACCAGACCTGTCACCGCCAGTCCATCCTATATCTTATGTCATATTTGACTACGAAGTCCAATCCATCCTCTGTGAATCGATAATGTTCTGCCAACACACAATCTATTTTATCAATTATAGGCTTGGACATCCGAGGGAACGCCTGCTGTATAGTCAACTGTCCTTGCTTCTTCAGTTCAGACTTTATGCTGATGTCTTGCATGCGCTCATTCGCAAGGACTGACAGGCGTTCCAGTTGGGCAGTATCGGCTAATGCCATTTCATCGTGAGTCAGCCGCAAAGGGTCTGTCAGTAGTCTAGTATTTGGTCTATGCTCATGCCAACTCATGGAGTTGGAGGGCGTCAGATGACTGGTCGACCATTTCGGGTGGACTGGGACCCGAAGGACACCCCCGTGGCTCTGAAGACAGCATGCCGGGTCGGAACGGAACAGGGCGTCATGCTCCGCGCGACTGCACGCGCTGTGGCTGCTGCGTTCGGAACGACGAATGGGCAAGGTGGCGTCGGTAGTCGAAGTCCACTAACGGACGCCGCAGAGGTGGGTGTCCTGGTACAGAGCCGGAGGGTGAAGGAGGTTCTGACGCACAGGATGCGGGGACTTGGTCAGCCCCGCTTTCTGAGTGCCGAACAGGAGAGGGAGCTGACCGAGGAGGTTGGGAGCGGACAGTTCAGGACGGGCGCTGAGATCAGGGAGTTCATAGAGTCCGAGTATAGAGTGAGCTTTCGGCCGGGGAGCTTGTACGCTCCGCTTTCGAGACTGGAATGTTCCCCTAGGGCACATCGATGACTACATGAGAAGGCTGACCTCAAGGCGCAAGAGTCGTGGAAAAGGGTGGACTCCGCGACGCTCTCAGAGGTATGGGAGTGAGTAGGGAGACGGCGCTGGACTTTGCCGACGAGATGCGAGTGGGACTTCGGGGAACGCGAGAGTCATCGCGCGAGGCGAGAGTTTCTCGAGAGGTGGAACGGCGCGCTGCAAAACCAGCAGTCGAATGTGCAGGGAGGCTCCTAAGGCCTACCCTACGAAAATGTGGAGACGGATGGCGACTACCTACGATTCTGACTGCGGATCCGCACTTGGAAGACCACTCACTCGCGCTAGACTGGATGCAGGCTCGCTTTCCCAATTGGAAGACCGGCGCCGCTAGAAGGGACAACGAGGGCCCGACCTCCACGGGCAGACGAAGATCGGGAAGACCGTGCGACCTTACGTGGCTCAGCGGGTCCGGCAGCCTCAGGGATCCGGCGGTTGGCCCGGACGACAGTGAGCACTCTATCTCCCGGATTCGTCCAGCGTGATGAAGGCCCCGTTGCCGGCTCCGCTCAGCGACCGCGCGCTGTCCAAGACTCCTTGCGGAACCGTGTCGTGGTCCAGACTCTCGTCGATGCGCAGGCTGGCCTCGCTCATCCATGATAGCCGGTCTCTGAGGGCTCGTATCTTCAAGTGTCGCGCATCGCTGTGGTTCATCGCTACCTCTCCGCTTAGTCTGCGTAACGCCTGGTGCTCCAGTCGATGGCAGTCGGCCAAAAGGGAAGCCCGATCGGGGCGCGCCAAGGCAACTATTGCGGTTCCGATCCAAAACTCACGTCGAATTCATGGATATTTGGCGATGTTCTCACGGCTACCTTACACCCATTTCGTCTAGCTTGGGGTACACTTGCTGCGTTTTGGGCGATTGGGGCATCGCAGAAGCCGCTTCCCACCCTGGAACCGCGCGGAACGCACCGGTTCGACTGCCGTGGAGAATACGACTATGGACCGAGTCGGTTGGGCGTCCGGCATGACTGTGGCCGGGTCTATTCGGCCCAAACTTCGCGATCGTGAGGGTCGGCTATGTGGCGGGCGACAGCTTGGTCTGCGGCCTCGCCGGTCGGAAGGACAGGAGAGTTACGAATAGCTACGCCGCTGGCGATGTGACGGCTTCTAGCGAAGCGGGCGGTCTGGTGGGCGACAACCGGGAAAGGTTTGAGAAACCTCCGCAATGCGCCCGGTGTTACGGTAGGCGGTCTTGCGAATGAAACTTGGAGGGAGCAACCCATTGTCGAATCGTATTCCGCGAAACGCCGCGATTGGCGTGGCGGCCTCTAACTCTGATCCATCATGCCGTGTATCAGGCCCTACCTATGCCGTTTGATCAACATATGTACCTGTACCCAGATTCTCTGAAAACGTGACGAGGCGATAATGGCGCGCATGAATCTACCACACTCGAGACTCCTGCCGGCGGCGGGTTTGTTCGTCCTGGCGCTGGGGATAGCCCTGTTGGTCGCGTTGGCCGGTTCACAACCCATATCCGGGCAGGTCGAGGGAGAGCATGAGTGCAATGAAGAAGACCCCTTCGAGGACTGCACACATACGCCCACGCCGGTGCCGCCCACCAATACGCCTGTGCCCACGAACACGCCTGTGCCCACGAACACGCCTGTGCCCACGAACACGCCTGTGCCCACGAACACGCCTGTGCCCACCAATACGCCCGTACCGCCCACCAATACGCCGGTGCCGCCCACGAACACGCCTGTGCCCACCAATACGCCTGTACCACCCGATGATCCGCCCACGCCGATTCCGTTCCCGTCGCTGAACGCGCCGACCCACACGGTTGACGAATCCGCCCGGAGCGTCGAGGTCGAGTATCGTCTGCCGTCGCCTGGCCGCGGATTCCACTACAACATCGTCCTGTACGCATCCAGAACCGGCAAATTCACCGACACTAGGGTCTATCGAAGCCAAGACGTTACCAGTGGAGACGGGGACCACGAGTTTACGAACATCCGGCGCGGCGACTGGTACCAGCTCGGTCTGCTGGCATGTCGGCGCACCGGGCTGCGGGACTGCGGCTCCCCCGCGTTGGGCGGAGTGTGGCGGATGCCGCTCTCGCCGCCGCCTACGCCCACATACACGCCAGTACCGCCCATCCCACCCGATCCGCCCAGGCCTACAAGAACGCCCAGGCCGACGCCTACGAACACGCCCGCGCCCACGCCTGTTCCCACTAACACGCCCGTTCCGCCGAGCATCTCAATCTCAGAAGTGATCCCTGGCACTAACAGCGTCTTCGTGAAGCTGTAATGGAGTCCTTCCCCTCCGGACAGCCTGTCGAGACTCACCCTCGAATGGGACCAAACCTCAGGTACATTTTGCAGTTTCCCTGGGCAAGACTGCCTGGGATCCGCAGCGCTGAGCGCGGCCACACCCGCCGACGTAGCGCACACGGTACACTCCGTGGCGGGACGGGACGGCTTCGTCGAGGATTCGGACTACGTATTCAGCGTGACCGCCGAGATAACCAATGACGGGAATAATTACATGGTCGAGGGCGAGTTCGCCGACTCGCGGGGCGACCAGATCATCGTCAGGACGCACCCCCTGCCGAGTCCCGTGGTCACGCATATCTACGGTCAAGCTCACTCACCCGCCATTGCGCTGGAGAGGTTCGACGACGAGATCATGGCGGCCGCTACGGTATATCTCGGCGTGGAGGCGCAAGCGGCTTCGCACCAGTTCTCCATCCTCGCGCCGTCGACCACGGGCATCCAGGCGAAGAGCCACGACCAGCACATGTGTCTGTGGCGGATCTCGCCCGTCGCCTACACACAGACGCCGTGGCAAGCTTCGACCGACGCCTTCTACATCGAGCGCTGCGGACTGGGAGACGGAAGCTCGAAACTGGAGATCATGGCGAGAGCATTCGACAGCGGCGGCGTCGCGCGCGACTTGGGAACCTACGCCAGCGTGGTCATGCCACAGGCGTCGCATCAAGCCGACAACGTCGTCATGTACAGGATAGGCGACTTGCCGCCGACGGCCACGCCCACTCCGACGTCAGTACATGTCCCAATCGATCCTTATCCCACGCCCGACTTTCCGGCGGCAATCGCGACGGCGGCGAGCGAGTGGAACTCCGCTGCCCTGGGCGTTTCCTTCTGCGGGGACGACGACGGCGCCTGTCGCGTCTCGAATACGGACGGCAGACGCATAACCATAGACGTGGTGACGCCCATACCCACACCCGCCGCGCCGTCCACTCCGACGCCGAGAATCGACGGGTGCGGCGGGTTGGGAGCCTTGGCCTGCGTCACCGATGACAGGGAACTCGGCGACTCCCACATCGGAAACCAGACGATGATCGTCATAAACCCGGTTCACATCTATGTGGAGAACTTTCCGGGTGTATATGAACTGGTGGAAGCCCAGTGGACCGAAGATCAAAGTTTGGCACAGCAAGCGAACTACTACTACCGGCCCGAGACTCTGCTACACGAGTTCGGGCACGCGGCCGGACTGGGGCATGGCTACTTACCCGATGACGTGATGTATCAGAAAAACACCGCGCAGCCGGGGCTGACCGACAACGACAAGAGGGCGATGGAAGCGAACTACGCGGGGCACAGTCCCCACTAAAGGTACGGAGGACGGGATGATTCTGCGAAGACCGCAAGCATGGCGCTCATTGTCGATATGGACCAGCGCGTTGACGCCGCTCGCGTTGGCATTGCTGACGACGCTCTTCGCAGCCGGCTGCGCGGACAACGATCATTCAGTCGAGCCCCTACGACGGTCATCTGGCAGTTTCGTTTCTCCCATATTAGGAGACGCCGGGTTGAATGAGCGGGTGTTCGAAGCCGCCGTCATAGCGCGCGCAAAGCTGAAGAGTACCGGGGTGTCGGCCGAGTTCGTCGGCGAGCGAGATGACGGAACGGAGATATACCAAGGGCTGGTGGAGTTCACCTTCGAGGTTTTCGAGTACCTCAAAGGCGGTGGCGGCGACGAACTGGTCGCAGTCGCAACCGTGGAATCGAGGGTCGGAGAGATAAGACGCGTCATGGAGACGGGGGTTCGGGGCCAGCCTTTCGAGTGGCGAAGATTCAACATGGAGAACCCTTATACGAGCATGGAGGCTGCTCTGGAGGCCGCCAGAGCCCTGGCCCGCGACCGCGACACGCGCTGGGACGGCAGGGAAGCAATCATCATGCTGACGCGGCAGCCGGTGCCCGGTTCGACGGACGGAGACGAGCGATACGCTTTCGGGCGCATATACGCCTATACGATAGAAAGCAAGTACGGATTGTGGCTGCCGTCGGCTGAGCCGGCGTCTGCGGGCGCGTCCGGGACGTCGTCCGGCGAGGCGCGCTTCCTGTTGGATGCGACGACGCAGCCCGAGACGATTAGCGTCGCTGAGATGCGGACTCTGGCAGCGAGGATGGAGAAGTGGCGCAGGGACGGCGAGGGCGTGGAGGGGCATCTCAAATGCATCCGGGCGAGCTTCTGGGACGAAACTCTCGCGAACGGCGTGAAGGAGAGTGGCGGGAGTACGTACCTGCGATATGACCATTCCCTGGCGTCAGGCATGCCCGTCGGGACCGTTGTAGAGGCGATCCCCCATGCGGAAGGCAGTAGAGTATGGCTCGGCGGCGGAGACGCTGAACTATTCGAGATCGCGTCCCACAGCAACGGCGTGACATTAGCGAAGCGTCCGCTGCCCGCCGGCGAGTACGCCTTCTACAAAAAACGTCAGGCGAGTAGGTTCATCCCCTGCGGTTACCTTCCGGACAGGGCGAGGAACTCCATTGAGCTGTTCGTCAGCGTGACGTCCCCCGTCGGCTCCCTGCACGAGTTCTTCTTCGACCCGGTTGCGGATGGCGCGGCGGTCGCAGCAGACGCCACGAACGGAGTTCTGAAACCCGCCGCGTTCACCGACGCCAACGACGCGGCGGCGACCGTCAGCCGCATAGAGTGGGAGTCCGGCGCGGTGAAGATGACGGTCAGCCCGCACACCGGACTCGCGGGCCACTTCGTGGACTTCATCGAGACGGACGGCTCGGTGTCGCTGTCGCTGGCCGTCTCCGCCGCGACGGTGGACGCCGCGAACAACGCCCTGAGTTGGTCGGCGACAACCCAGCCGTGGGAGGACGGCGACCTGCTGATGGTTCGGATACGCGAGCCTTACGCTCCCGCGCCCACGAACTTGCGTTCGTCGAGGGCGGGCAACGGGTACTTGGTAGCGTGGAACGCGGTGTCCGGCGCGAGCCAATACGCCCTCCAGACACGCATTCCCGGCGTTCAGGACTGGACTGACACCACGCCGTTCGCAGAAGAGGACAATCAGTGGTACGCGCCCTCGCAGGACCTGTGGTGCGCTTCGTCCTACGAGTTCAGGGTGCGCTCATACGGCGACGGGATTCGCTACGCTGCCCAATGGGGCGAGCCGTCGTCCGTATTGGTGAGGGATGGTCATTGCAACCATGCCCCTGAGTTCTCTGAGTCCGCGTACTCGTTCTCCGTCGCCGAAGACGCTTCATCGGGGTACGAGGTCGGTACGGTATTCGCCGCAGACCTTGACGCGCTGTCGTACTCGATCACGGCGGGCAACGGAGACGGCAAGTTCGCCATCGGCGAGAGCTCCGGCGTCATCAGCGTCGCGGGAGAGCTGGACCACGCGACCACGCCGTCCTACACCCTGACGGTGGGAGCGAGCGACGGTCGTAGCGGAACGGACAGCGCGACGGTGGAGATCGAGATACTCAGCGTCGTCGTGGACTACGACGCTGACGACGACGGACTGATAGAAGTGTCAAGCCTGGCGCAGCTCGACGCCGTCAGGTGGGACCTAGACGGAAACGGGGCGTCCACGAACGCCTCACACGCAGTCGCGTTCCCGCGCGCGTCAGACGGCATGGGGTGTCCCTCCACCGGGTGCAAGGGCTACGAGTTGACGGCAGACCTGGACTTCGACACCGACGGCGACGGCTCGGCGGACTCCGAGGACGACTACTGGAACGACGGCAGCGGCTGGGACCCTATCGGAGACTCTTCCAACGAATTCCGAGCCATCTTCGACGGCAACGG
Source organism: Dehalococcoidia bacterium (assembly GCA_965207225.1). Classification (GTDB taxonomy): domain Bacteria; phylum Chloroflexota; class Dehalococcoidia; order Plut-88900; family Plut-88900; genus Plut-88900. The sequence goes on along the minus strand of CBDBLV010000004.1, from coordinate 752,306 downwards.
GCGCTCGCTCTCCAACCTGTTCATAGACAGAGACTCCACGGACCGCGTCGGCCTGTTCGCCAATACCGGGGGGCTGAGTACCGTCAGAAACCTCAGGCTGGTGTCAGTTGACGTGACCGGTAGAGACGCGGTGGGCGGCCTAGTCGGGTACAACAACGACTCGCGTGTGACCTCCGTCTGCGTCTCCGGCGACGTGGCGGGCAGAGACTACGTGGGCGGCATAACCGGAAGGAACGACGGAGCCGTCAAGAATGGTTGCTCGTCGGCGGAGGTAAGCGGCGACGACTACGTGGGCGGCCTGGTGGGATGGAACTACGAGATCCTCACGGTCGGCTACGCCACGGGCGACGTGTCGGGAGCCACCCTGATCGGCGGTCTCGTCGGTCGCAACGATGCGATCATGACGAACGGTTACGCCACGGGCGACGTTACGGCATCGAGTGAAGCGGGCGGATTGGTGGGACGCAACGAGGGGAGAATCACCAGCGGCTACGCCACGGGCGACGTTACGGCTTCCAGCCAAGCGGGAGGACTGGTCGGCTCGCGCCACAGGCGCGCGCAGGTATCCGCCAGCTACTGGGACACCGGGAGCAGCGGGCTGTCGGCGAGTTCGGGTGGCGTTGGCAAGACGACGGCGGAGTTGCAGTCTCCTACATCCGCCGTCGGGATATACTCCGCTTGGGACGCTGTGGTCTGGGACTTCGGGACATCGGCGCAGTACCCCGCGATGAAGGCGGATATAGACGGCGACTCCACCTCCACCTTGCAAGAGTTCGGCAATCAGGGACGCTGAGTGGGCGTGTGGGCCTCGCCCAGCCTCGAACCCGGCGGGGAGCAACGGCGAGGTGGACTTGGCGCCGCTACGATTGATCCTGTATCGACCATATCCAGATGCTCCACCGCCCTACGGAGAGCCAGAGCCTCCGAAAGAGGAGTGATATGTTGCAATCCAATGATGGCGAAACAGAGAGCTTGAACCACTTGCTTCCCGAGTTGACGCGACTGGAAGGCTGGTTGCGGATGAAGAGGAACGGGCAACAGCCAGTCTGAACCACCTGCTTCCCGACCTGACGCGGCTGGAGAGGCTGGTCTCGGACGAAGGGGAACGGACAACAGCGAGCTTGAACCGCTTGGTTCCTGACCTAGCGCGGCTGGAGAGGCTGGTCTCGGACGAAGGGGCGGCAGTGAAACGGAACGCGATGAGGTCCCTTCGGAATTTCGCCGACGATAACGACTTGGCGCAACTGGAGGATTTGCTGGCTGAGGCCAAACCAGAGATACCGAGGCTGGATTTCTTAGGAACGTTGGGAATCAGCCAAATGGAGGCGGCGCACTCCAATTTTCTGAGATGGCTGTTGCACCCTAGCGGCGACCACCGGGCGGATGCTTACTTCCTCAAGAACTTCCTGCGAGAGGTGTCGGCGCGGGCGGAAGACTTTGGAATCGCCGTTGCCTCTGCCTGCGAAATCAACGCCATCGACTGGTCGGCCAGCGACGCGCGTAGAGAAGAGCGCCGTATAGACATACTCATCGTGGATCCGACCGCGAAATTCCTGTGCGCCATCGAAAACAAGATCCAAGCCCCAGAAGGCAACCGCCAGTTATCCAGCTATCGTCGAGTCTTGGAAGATGCGTACCCAGATTACACCAGACAATTTGTATTCCTGACGCCGACCGGAAGGCAGTCTCAGGAGGAAACGGAACGAGCGCATTGGGTTCCCGTCGGCTATGCCGCCATCTTGGAACTGGTAGAACGAACCATCGCCAATCCGGGCGATCCAATCAGTGAGGAAGCCCGCGCCGCTCTGCAATTCTACGCCACAGCATTGAGGAGGCGTATCGTGCCAGAATCCACCGAAACTCAGCAACTAGCCCGCAAAATCTACTTGGAGCATCATGAGGCCATCGAACTCATCTACAAGAATAAACCGAACATCGTAATTGAGACGGAGCAAATCTTCCAAGAGGCAATCGCGCGAAGTCCGTTGTGGAAAGAGGAGGGGAGGTCCCCGAATCATATCCGATTCAGTTCCAATGGTTGGGACGAGTTCGATTCCTTCAAAACCGGAACCGCAGGCGCTTGGAGGGTCGGGGAACCTTCGCCCGCGCTGTTGTTTGAAATTGATTACACGCTGGGGCATCCATATCTGGTCTTGATGCTCGGCCCGGGAAACGGACCCATACGGCGCAAGATATATGCGACCACCCGCCAACACTTGGTCCTTTTCAACCGCGCATATCGGGAACTGAGATCGTATAGAAGTCTCTACAGGGCAGGTCCAATAACTGAGGTCGGCGACTTTTCGGATCCTCAGCGTTTGCGAGACAAGATAATGGGATGGTTAGATGACTTCGCTGAAAACGACTTTCCCAGAATAGATAGGATCATCGGGCAGGCGTTCTCCGAATACGAAGCCGGAAAATAGAATCCATCCCTCGACAGACGGGCCCGGCCACAAGCGCCAAGTTGGCGTACGCTTAGAGTCCGGCGCGTCTGGCATCGAAATACGCGCTTGGGTTCTGACGGTCCGTAGTCGGATGTCCCGCCGCGAGGATATCATGAACCTCGTCGTCGGCCGTCCGGTCATCGCGCAGTTAACGGTAGGCCGATATCCCGCAAGTCTGGACTAGAGCTTTGAGGCGTCCACCTGACGGCGAGAGCGACGACAACCGCTCCGCGCGCACTTCCGGGCCGCAAGCTCAGCCTCAGTCCGCCTCCTGGAGTCCGAAGCCTGTAATAGCATGTTCCTCAACCAGAGTAGGCAACAGTCCCAAAGCCACAAGTACGTCCATGTGGGAATTCTCCACATGGAATCTGAATGTGGATAATCCAATCTCATTTGAGACATATGCTATATTACCCGCACTGCAAACTAATTTTAGATGAGCCGATAGGTGTACGATCAGCTATCAAGGGAATCCGTGTCCCGCGATAGTGGGTGGCCCATGTGGATCCAGACCACCGTCCCGTAACTAGGCCACATAGGAATATCCACTTCATCCGGGTGGCAGAGAGTATGATACGGCATAAGGATCACGAATTCTGTTAGATTCATGGTCGAAACGTTTCCTTGCATGGGTTCAGGGGAGGCTCGGTAGCAGACACGCGCCTGATAGACGCATGGGACACTCCTACGAAGAGATAAGGCAGGCTCAGAAGGCTTGGGCAAGGTCGAAGGATATCGCCTTTGACTCGCGTGGTTACGTGGAGAGCGTTGAGGACAATTTATGGAAACCACTAACTCCCCGCGCCCGGCGGGCATTTGAAGCAGGGGCCGGTAAGGAATTGAGCGGCCGCATGAGAGCGCTTCACTCATCCTCTGCGCTCACCGCCAACCTCTTCGACTACTGGACTGTCAGAGACATGAGACCCCTCATGGTCGCCTTGGAGGTAGATTACGTAGGTGGAGAAACCCTTGACTTCGAAGCTCAGTTCGACACTGGCCTGCCTGGGAATCCGCCGCATCTTGATGTGGCCGTAACGCAGAGCAGCGGCTTCGTGATCGCCGTCGAGGCCAAGTTCACAGAGCACATGAAGCGTTCGACTCGAGGCAAGTCAAAATTCAGGACAGCCTACTTCCCTGGACCCCACCAGCTGTGGACAGAGAAGGGCCTTCCCGCTTGCCAAGCCCTTGCTGAAGAGCTGTGGGCAGAGGAACGCCGTGGCGATTGGCAACGGTTCGAGTACCTAGATCCGCGGCAACTCCTCAAGCACGCGCTTGGTCTCGCTACGCAACTCGGCAATAGATTCAGCCTCCACTACCTGTACTACGACTACCTAGGCGATCGGGCAGAGGCCCACAGGAGTGAAGTTGATCTCTTCGAAGAGAGGGTGGGGCATGAGCTTGGGTTCAAGGCATTGTCCTACCAGGAGCTCTACGCAAGGCTGGGCGCCTTTGGACAGGTCGACCGGGGATACCTGGACTATCTGGGGAACAGATACTTTCGGTCATCCACACTGTAGACCCATTCGAGCCCAGTTGCGCCCATGTGGATGCGCTTGGCCACATATACATTCGGGCTGTTGGGGCCAAGTTACTCCGGAGACCCTAGTTCTTGGTACACCATGAACATCTCAAGTCCAAAGTAGGTCGTCAGGTAATACTTGATGGCCGACATTGTTTCTCCAAAGGGACCGTCAGTGTCACGATTTGCAGTATCCGAGGCCTCAAACCGTTTGAGTACAACACCAGGCGCTCTCTCGAGAATACCTTCTAAGAGACCCCTGAGGTTCATGAAGTAACCTCGGGTTACGGTTTCAAATGACCCTTGGCGAGATAGTTCTAGAAGGTGACTGTCCAAGCGTTCTGCGGAGAAGTCACCCTCAATTAGCTGGCCATGAAGATTTTCCTCGTCCGTGTGCCAACGAAAGTCGTTAGACCCATCGAAAGTAATGTGGTGATCTTCATAATCAGTCAAGCGCCGAAGTCTGCTTACGGGGACTAGGAGGCTACGGTCGTAAATGGTGTTTGATATGTACGCGTCATCGAATTCACTCATCGTGTAGAAGAACGGAGCGACGTAAAACACGTTGTCCTCGCCACGGTCGTTCAGATCCTTTAGCAGGTTGTGCTGAGGCGACCTGCCTAGCGGTGTAATGTCAATTCGAGAGTATTCTCCCCCATGAACAGCCCAGTAAGTCGCGTTTGGACGTGTCAGACGGTCAGAGAGCTTGAACTGCAGAAAAAAGGATGCTCCAGGAAGATTCAGGCGCACGTCCCATCCCTTGGACCCTTCGTCCCTCAGGTTCGGAAACACAGGAGCTGTGGTGAGACTGCCCCTACGTCTAACGAACGCGTCAGTAAACGCAAAGCCATATGAGAATTCTGAGAACTCGGATTTCATTGCTGCCACCTTTCATATATTCAAGTAAGTCTGGCAACTTGTACTGCATGCCAGGGACTCGCCAAGCATAGTGTAACCCTACTCGATCATGTCTGGAGATGTCATATGTATCAAAGAGAGCCTAGACCTGGGACGCCGTATGCAGGATGCATTGGACTCGGCCCCGTCCGTGGGAAGCGCTCACTACAGCATACTGGCCGCGCTGCACGACGCTGGGCGGGTGGACACCCCGCTGGCGTTTTCAGATGGCGCTTGGCGTACACTTCGACTACCTGTTCATCATAGTTCGGTTTGACGATCGGCCCCGCGCATGCGGAGGGTGAGCAGCGCCTGAAACGCAAGAATGGCCGCATAGATGACCGTCCGGAGTTAGCAACGAACGTTGGACCCCGAGAAGGGGATCGTTCGCTCCTTCAGTTTTCGGTCGACATCCCAGTAACCCTAGACCATGCCTACTCGTCCAGGCCGCAGCCCCATTCGTCTGATCTGCCTGCGCAGCAGCCAGGGATCTCCTGTCTAACTTGGCCTTAAACGCAAAAAAGGCCGCACACATTCCTGGGCGACAGGGAGCGGCCTCGCCAGAAACGCAAAATGGGCGACATACATGTGCAGCCAGAGAGATGACATCGCTCAGTCAACGATGTCATCCCCCTTCTGCGAGATCCCTGAGTTCCGCTCAGGCGGAAGGATGAAGGACGCACGCGAAGAGCGTTACGCGATAGCCGCCTCCGGCCGCTTCAGCATGGCGGAGCAGCCCCGCTCGACCACATGCTCCACAGACACCCGTCCCCGGCCGTCGTACCCGGCGCGGTAGGCGTACTCCACAGTGGCCCCCTCCGGCGCCCGGCCGCCGGTACGCACGGCGCCGCCGCCGTCCCCGCGTCCGGGTCCTCCCGCACCGCGCACCACCATCCCCCGGCGGTCGCCCATTCGCCACCCCATCACCTTCAGCTCGGCTGGCATCACTCGCTCTTCGGCCTGGGTCGGCTGGAAGAGCGCCGCGTGCAGCCTCTTCAGTACCCCAGGTGACGGACTGCGCCGGCCGGTCATGATCTGGGAGAGGTGGCCTGAGCTGACGCCGGCCCGACGGGCGACCTCGTTCTGGCTGACCCCGAGAGCGTTCATCCGATCCCACACGGCGCGCCGGTCCATGTCGGCGCACCGCTCGGGCGCGACCTTCGCAGGGGCTTCCAGCGCCGACTCGACCCGCGCCTGTACCTTCACTCCCATGGTCCTGTGGCCGCGGGACACCTGGATCATGTAGCCGTAGGACACTCCCGCCCGCTCGGCAAGGTCCGCCCATCTCCCGTGCCCGCTCACGGATGTAGCTGCTCTCCGCGCCGACCACGCCCCCCTGCCGGTAGACGACGCCCTGTCTGGGGACCTCTCCCAGCGCATCCATCGCCTTCTCACGCATCGCCGGGGTCCAGGGCCTGCGCCCCGTGGCGATGCTCGACAGGTGGCTGGGGTTCACGCCCATCCTGTCCGCCAGCTCTCCCATGGTCAGCCCCCGTCGCCTGGCTGCGGCCCTGAGCGCCGTCTCCGCTCTCCTGGTGGTTGCAGTGTTGGTAGCCGTCATATCGCTTCCTCCTGTAATGAAAAAGCGAGACGGCCCCCGTGTCGGAGACAGTCCCGCGTGGTTCCACGTCCCGGTGGCCGGGACTGTCTGTTTGGGTGTTGTTGTTGCCGTTGAGGCGAGTGGCCGGTCCAGCGTCCCCGCGTGGGGAGGCCAAGCCTACGTATAGAGCCTCGCCTGGCTGAGTCGCCGCGCGTCGTGGACTGAGCGCGCCAAGCTCTGCGTTGTCGTGGGAGACGCCGTCTGGGTCTCCTCGCTCAGCCGCGTGGCCATCAGCCTGTCCACCAGATATTCGAGGCTGCGTCCGCGCCGCGCCGTTGTGTCCGTCGTCCGAGTTCCGGTTGCCAATGTCGCCATGGTCGTTGCGACCTCCTTGCTGAAGCTCATCGTGTTGCCGTTGCCGCCGCCGTCATCGTTGACTTCCGTGAGTCCCATGCCGTTCCGAAGACGCCCATTGCTAGAAGCCGAGATCGGACATTGGGGTGAAACAAGACGCAGTTCGGCCCAGGGTCACATCGTTGGGAGGGGACCTTCCGGGAATCTACTGAGTGGGATGTGCGACCGGCCTCCTGCGAATTGAACACAGGACGGCGGGGCATGAAGAGCGCGGCTCGCCAAGGGCGCAACGCATCCCGGGAACGCAGCGGAAGACATGAGGGGCCGGTCTGCGAGTGGCAGACGGGCGCGTGTGGAAGCCGCGGTCCGACCAACTCACAGCCATGCCGCAGGCATGTAGAACCGGGAGAAGCGTTACCTGCGCTTCAACCAGCGTGTACCTGCTTTCGAGGCGGTGTCGGAGGAGCGGAGCTCGACCCCTAGACCGCGTCACGCAGCGGGAAGCGTTCGTCCCTCGTGGAACTCCGTCGGGAGAGCGGGGCTCGATCCATCAGGTCGCTCCGGGTCAGGGACTGACCCTCCAGTTTTCTCGGCATGAAACACTGGAAAAAGCCAGAAACTGGGTCGATTATGGCCCGAGCGGACGGGCGAATGGAAGCCCAGAAACGTCGAATCGCCCCTTCGACCCCAGATCGCTTGCTGCGACGTGGCAGCTTTGTGGCGGCCATGTGGCAGGCGCTGGAACCGCCCCTACTTCCTCCACAGTCCGAAGGTCAGAACGCGCCGCAGCCACCGCCGCAGCAGCGCCCGGCTTCGCTCCACGCGCGCGTTCTCCAGAGACCGCCTCCTGCGCCGGAGCTGCTCGCGCCGGTCCGACCGGTCCCAGGGGTACGTGTCGGGCGGCAGAGTCAGCTCGTGGGTGTCGATCAGCTCTATCTCCAGCTCCAGCGCGCGTATCCTCGCCTCGACCCTCTCCAGCGCCGTACCAGTCGCCGCGGTCCGCTTGCGCTCGACCGTTGCCCTGCGCCACTCCACGATAAGTGGCGTGGCTTCGCCGTACACACCCTCCTCGCCGGGTTCGGCCTCCTCAGTCACCAGTTCGCGGTACTCCCTCCACGGCGGCGCGGGCGTTGGTCTCTCGTCCGGATCGGCATCTGTCGACGCTCCTCCCGCGTCATTCGCCGACTCCAGCCGCTCCAGCCGGCGCTCCAGTTGCCGGATGGCCTTCGCTTGCTCCTCCCCGGTCGTCTCGCATCTGCTCTCAATCGCTTCGAGGCTAGTCCCAAGCCTCTCCTCCAGCGACGCCACACGCTCGGTAAGAGCCTCTACCCTCTCACGCTGCCGCGCGGCTGCCGAGCCGCCCCCCAGCAGCAGGTGTCGCTCCAGCGCGGCGCTCATCCGCGCGGTCAGCCTGCCAGACTCGATGGCCCTGGACACGGTCCGGTAGCTGACGCCCAGACGCTCTGCCGCCTTCGTCCTGTCCTCGGCCTCGATCATGTCCCGCAGCAGCGCCATGAGCCGCACCAGCCGGAGACTCTCCAGGCTCCGGCTGGAATCGGGGTAGAACTCCTCTTCTTTCGCCATCTCGCTCTCCCGATTGACGTCTGTCAATTTCCACTGCTGCCGCTGTCCACTTTCGCGTCCCGCCCGCGATTGACGTTTGTCAATTTCCAAAGCTACGGCTGTCCGGTTCCCGTGGAACCCGCCCCGGATACGAAGCGCTTGCTCCGATGTGGCGGGATGCCCCATTCACCCCGATTTCAGCTACGAAATCGCTCTCCCCGCAAGTTGTCGTTCCGATCGATCTCCTGTACACGGGTAGTACACCACAACGGGCGCTCCAAATATCAGGCCTCGGGAGGGGGGCCTCTGCGCGTGCCCGGGAGCGTCGGCGATCCCGCTCGCGCCCCATGCCCAAGCTGAGAGACAGACCCGCCGGGCCCAGCGCAGTCCCATCCGCTTGGCGTCGAGAGCCGCGGCGAGGAGCGGGCTGAGAAGGGCCAGCGGAAGGCATCCATAGACGGGCCGCGTGAGACCCGCCAGCGCGGGCTGCGCATCCTCGCCCGGGAGACCGTCCGCGGTCCACTACGCCGGGATACGCGGCGGGAGTCGCAGCGCGCCGCCAACATGCGGCAGTTCACCCCCGGGGCCTCCGCCGCGCCGACCCTGCCCCGGTCATTGACCAGGGCGTCCAGCAGGTCCAGCAAGGAGGCGTCCGACAGGCGGACATTCGTGCTGTCGCCGGAACGCTTAGACCCATTCGCGACAGGCTCGTCACGGTCAGCCGCCAGGCGTCCGAAACTACAATAAGCGCAATACAATCACTACAATAAATCCGACACGGACCCGCAGTTAATTCACTTGCAGGATCCCCTTCGGGCCTCCCCTTATTCCCCTTCAGAGAGGTACGATTCTCACCTAGATTGCACTCTGCAATGTATTCCGGTTCTCCTTACAAGCCTCAGGGGGCGATTGTCGCCTTGGGTGATTGTAGTCTGACGCATCAGACCTGCGGCGTCCCGTATCGGCGCTTCTCTCTGACCGCCCGCGTAGGCCGAGCGCGGGGACAGAGCGGCCGGATTTGCGGCCTCGAACCCCGTTCTCAGCGCGTCCCCAGCCCTCACCGGCGCTTTGTCCACTTTCGTAGCTGCGGCTGTCCACTCCCGCCCGGTCAGGCCACCGGCGCTTTGTCCACTTTCGTAGCTGCGACTGTCCAGCCACCGTGGAACGAGCCCCGGAATCGAATCGCTTGCTCCAATGTGGCAGATTGGCCGACTCACCCCGTTTTCAGCTACGAAATCGCCCAACATGCAACTTGCCGTTCCAATCGATCGCCTGTACACGGGTAGGGCGCCGCCAGAGGCCCTCTTGACGGCTGACCCTGTGAGGGGGGCCTCTGTGCGATCCCGGGCACGCGCGCCATGTCTGAGTTGAGCGCCCGGATTGCCCAGACCCAGTATCGTCCCATCCAACGCCGTCAGCCCTTCGACGTTCCCGCCAGCGCGGATTCCCGGTTTCTCCCGGTCCCATACGCCGCCCTTCGCCGTCCATGTTCCATCTTCCCCATCTCATGGCTGGGACCGTCCCGCAGGGGTGGTGGGAACCCCGGAATGACATTGCGTGGTCCGATGCGACAGGCTGACCCGTGCGCTCCGAATTCGACCTTGGCGCGACTCGCCGTCCTGGGAGATCGTCTGTACACGGGCGCTACGCCGCCAAAGGCTCGCCAGACGGCCGATCCTCTGAGTGGTCTGCGCGCAGCCCCGGAATCGCCTGCTCGGACGTAGCTCAGACGTGGCCGCCCTCCGCACCCACAGCCCGGTCTTCCGACTTGTATTTCTGCAACCTTCGCCGGAACCCGCCCATTCACCGGATCTCTTGCCGCGATGTGGCAACCCCCTTCGGTTGGGGGCCGTTTCAGGTTCAAATCGCCTCCGACTTGCATTTCTACAACTGTCGCAAATCCCTGTACACGGGTAATACATCACATCTGGTCTCTGAGGCGGCTCCGACGGCCCCTCGGGACTACTTGCTCCGGTGTGGCAGTGACGTGGCTGGAGCCATCCACTCGCTGACTTGCACTTCTACAATTCTTGCCGGAACCGGTCCATTCACTGATATACCCGGAGATCACAACTCCGCATCGCCCGTCCAGGAGAGGAGTAGGAGGTCGGGTTCACTCACCCAGGCTTGGACCACTGCCGCAGGGTCGTGCAGTTCGTCCGGCCCCAACGCCCACCGATCATACGGCTGGGCGCGCGATCAGAGGCGCTGCCGGGTCAGTCCAGAGTTAGCGCTGACATGAGCGCCGATTCCGCCTGAGCCAACACGGTAGCCGTCGACGTCACTGACCTGGCCCTGCGCGAGGTCAGTCCCGCACCCAGCGCCTGGGCCTGGGGACAGCTCCTCCAGAGAGGCCTCCCTGCCGTCGGCGCGGCAGACGGTCAGCGCCTCAAAGAGGCGCTCAGTTGACTGGTCCCGATTGCGCAGACCATCCACGATCCTTTTCATCTTCCGGTTGACGGAGACCGGCGCTCCCGACCTGGCGTCGAAGACCACCACGCCCATGGGAGAGGTGTCGATCAGCGTCTCCAGGTCGGCCTTGCCCTTCCTGAGGGCCAGCATCTCCCGTTCTTGGACGTCGTTCCGGCCCATCCCTTACCGCTCTACGTGGCTGCGGAGAACCCTTGGCCGCGTTGCATGACAGACCGTTGAATGGGGAGTCGGATTGGACGCTGCCTGGGCAAATGAGGCAGACCTGACGCTAAAATCACAATAAACTCATGCAAATTGGCCGTAATTCTCACGCCAATTTTACATTCTATCGTGTATAATCTGCGATGTTTCCGGCTTGGAATAGATACTTATACTGGCGGCGAGTTTCTGAGAATCGGACAGAAGGGGGAATGACTGAGATGAAATCTACCTCTCCGATCGCTGGCAGCATAGTACTGCTGATGGTTGTGATACTCATAGTCATTATCACTGGGTGTGGATCGGAGACAAACACGTCTGCATCGGTTGAAGTCGTGGACGATATCCAAATCATCGGATGAGGGAAAGGCGTCACTGGCGGAACTCATTGAGAGGGTTCAGGGCGGAGTAGTGCGGATCACTACAAATGGTGTCAGTGGCTCGGGATCCATCGTCCATTCAGACGGCTTGGTCATAACCAGCGAGCATATCGTCGTTGGTGAGAGCGTGGTAAGTGTCTGGCTCGCGGATGGACGCCGCTATGATGGGCGGGTTCTAGAACAGGAAGCAACGGCAGACCTGGCACTCGTGAAGATAGAGGGTGACGATCGGTTTGATGCTCTCACGGTTGCAGGCCCTGATGGAGCGCGCGTAGGTTACGAGGTGCTTGCACTCGGCTTCCCAATTGCGGAAAGTATCGGTACGAGCCTGACCGTCACGCGTGGAATCATCTCATCTACCAGGACTTCAAACGGAGTTGAGTTGATACAGACGGATGCGGCCATTAACCCTGGCAACAGCGGAGGTCCGCTCATCAACAGCGATGGTGAGATGATCGGTGTCAACGGTTTCAGAATAGAGGAAACCGATGCCGGTAGGCCAGTGAGCAGCATAGGGTTCGCAGTTTCCGTATCTGAACTGGAACGCAGGCTGCCTTCACTGAAGGAGAGTTTGGTTTTCAATCTTGATGTTGCAACGCCCACGCCGGCACCTACTCTGACGCCCACGCCCGTCCCTACTTCTACCCCTACACCTATGCCAACACCTACCCCTACACCAACTCCGCATAACCATCCACCTACATTCTCAACTAAGATTTTCTACTTTGATTTGCTTGAGAACGCCACTGACGTGGCGCTAGGAGAACTGCAAGCGTCCGACCCTAACGATGATGTCGTATCTTACTCGGTCTCAGACGATCTTGAGGGGAGATTCAAGGTCAATGGGAGATCGGGTGAGATAATCTATGATGGCGTGGGTGAAGACTATGACAACGGCCCAACCGTTCTGGAGTTCATGGTAGAAGAATCCCATCGTCTGGATGGATACGGCGAGATAGACAAGGTCATGGATGATACTGCATTGGTAGTTGTCAACTTGGTCAATGTGGACGAACCCCCCAGATTTGAGAGACCCTTCTATGAATTCCATACACGTTGCGACAGGCGGAGCCCAAGATGCTTCGTAGTCTGGGATCTTGGCACCGTAAATGCAGTGGATCCGGATGGTGGCATGGTAGAGTACTCAGTCTCACCTGAGGAAGTTGAATACCACTCAGAAGGGATACTGGTCGGCAAATTTGAAATAGATAGCGTTAGCGGGTGGGTGACTTTCCCGGTCACCGAGTTGCCTTGGCCTGGACGCGGATTGCACAAACACAGTGTCACTATAACCGCGCGAGATGGTGGAGGAAACGAGGCGACGACTATATTCGATTTCAATATGTGCGTTTATTCAGGTCTGGGCCTAGAGTGCTAGTGTTCTGAACTGAAGTAACTTGGCAGAAAAGTGTGTCGCATTGGTCAGCATCCCATACCATAGGCTATGTCCGCCCTTAAGGTAGGCTCGTGAATAATAACCAGAGGTTTATATTTGAGCCCGAGCCACGCGGGGGATTCAGTGGAACTACTTCATTTGGCCCGTGCCATAGACCACACGCGGGCGGTGCACCGCTTCATGGCGGCGCTGGCCCGGCAGGCGGAAGGGACGCCAAACTGCGCGGTCTCGCAGCTGTCCCCGCCGCATCACGCCGCCCGGCACTTCAGATTTGCGGGCAGCCTGCGCTCCATCCACCCCGACGCCTTCGGTGTGGTGCGCGCCAATGGGCAGTCCAAGCCCTTCTTCCTCGAATGGGAGCGCAGGGCGCTGAACCCCTCCACCATGGCCGCCCGCCTCGCCCCATACCTGCGCTACTACTCCTCCAACCGTCCGCTGGACGACCACGGGGAACGCCCGCTGGCGCTGATCGTGTTCGAATACTCCCTTGCGGAGGCGAACTTCCTCGGCGTTGCCCGAAGGGAGATGGAACGCGCGAGCGTTAAGCTGCCCCTGTGGGTCTCTTCCAGGGAAGCGCTGGAGAACGCGGGGCCGCTGGGGAGGGCATGGCGCAGCCCGGACACGCTGGAGCCAACCTATGCATTCGTCAGATGAGTGGCGCGGTCAATACAACATTCGATTCATAGGCAGATGCTGGATCGGGAGAGTTCCACGGCCTCAGATCAGTTCCCTTCATTGCATTTAATTCCGTTATAGGAATATAATACATATGTTCCCTGGAAGGTCGGGAACACGGACGAGTTCGGGCAGCGGCGGCGGGAGGTCTCGGAAGGCTGGCAGGGCGGAGTGACCGCCAAGGTCAAGATCTTGGCGGACCACGACCCCAGGTGAACGTCAGTCCTGCTCATCGGAGGAGACAGGACAGGCAAGACCAGTTATTCCTAGGAGTACACTCCGGTGGCCGACGACAGCTATGATGAGCATGTGGAAGAACTGAGCAAGGAGGGGCTGGTCGAATGAGTGGACGCCGCCCGGTCAGCGAGCTGACCAGGGACTTCACGCCGGAGCGCCGACGGCGCATCGCCGAAACGCCGCTGCGCGAGCTTCGCCGGGCGCGGGCGCTGACCCAGCGTGACATGGCGAAGCTGTTGAAGGTGAACCAGCCCGCCGTGTCCAAGCTGGAGCATAGGGCCGACGTGTACGTGTCCAGTCTGCGGTCATACATCGAGGCTGTTGGCGGGAAGCTGAAGATCGTGGCCGAGTTTCCCGAGGGAGAGGTCGCCATCACCAACTTCTCCCATGTGGGGGAGGATAAGGATGTTTCATAGCTACTACTGCACGATAGCTGAAACACTACTCTCCAAGCCGGGTCATCCCCGCTCGGGAATGGCGTGGCCTGCATTCCTTACTTGGAGGCACCATGTTCCACGGTCTTGACAACAGATTTCTGTATTCCGCATACCAGCTTGTCTGTACATTCATTAGCGGCAAAGGTGACAAGGTTAGATGCGCCGGAACGGGTTTCTGGGTACAGAGCGATAACTCGAGACCCGCACTTGTAACAAACCGACACGTCCTCGACCTAGGATTTGCGGATCCGCAGTATGCCGGATACTCGCTTCAACAGTTGCGCGTTCTTGGCAAGGGTACCGACGTCGCATCTGGCCTACCCAGCATCGACATTGATCTGCAAGTGATTATCGACCGCACGCGGATCAGCTACTCCAGCGTCCCAAAGAATGACATTGCGTGTCTGATTGAACCGGCTGTGGCTTCGACTAAGGGATCTTCGGACATAAGGATTGATTATTGGATCCCTCAAGACCTACTCGCAACGAGGATGGACTTTGAATCAGAGTTTAGTGTCTGTGATTTCGTGGCCTTCCCTGGATTCCCAGAGTGGCATGACAAATATCAGCGACGTCCAATACTCCGAACGGGTACAATATCAAGCGATCCCAGATACGACTACTACCCATCATCCAAATATCAAGGTGAATGCATCGCCTACGAAGCGTTTTCGTACGGTGGTTCATCAGGCAGCCCTGTGTTTGCACTCCAGAAAGGGCCTAAACCAGGAAAGGGCATCTCCTTCCCTGGATTCCGCGACCTGAAGCTTGTAGGCATTAACGCTGGCCACTTGCCAGCCGGCAAAGATACACATTCGGGAATCTCTTACATGTACAAGGCATCCGCGATCTTGGAAGTCCTTGAGGCTGAGCAAGCAAGCAGGGATCCTGCGCTCGCCAGTGGGTAGAAGTTCACGCTGGTAATGAACGACGACTCGCTGAGATGGATGACTTTGGCAAGGAGGACAGCATGAAGAAGAAGCACCTGCAGCCGCTCACGCCGGCGGCCCTGTACGCCAGGGTGTCCAGCGACCGGCAGGACGTGGACCTGTCCGTATCCGCCCAGCTACGGGCGCTCAAGGAGTACGCCAAGGCCAACGGTTATTCCGTGACCCGCGAGTACGTGGACGAGGCCGAGAGCGGCCGCGTCGCCGACAGGCCGCAGTTCAGGGAGATGATCGAGGAGGGCTCCAAGCCCAAGGCTCCCTTCGATGTCATCCTCGTCTGGAAATTCAGCCGCTTCACCCGCAAGCGCGAGCACGCCGTGGCCTTCAAGGCCCAGCTGCGGCGCAAGGGCATCCGCGTGGTGTCCATCACCGAGCAGGCCGAGGACAACGCGACCGGCAGGCTGCTCGAGGGCATCATCGAGAGCGTGGACGAGTATTACTCGGAAAACCTGGCGCAGGAGGTCGTCCGGGGGATGAGGGAGGCCGCGTCACGGGGCTTCTTCCTCGGCTCCAACGCCCCCTTCGGGTACAGGAAGATCAAGGTGCGGGACAGGGCGAAGGAGCGACCCACGCTGGAGGTTGACCCGGCCACCGCTCCTGTGGTGAAGGAGATATTCGAGAAGTCCCTGCGGGGCAGCGGACTCAAGGAGATATGCAAGGAGTTGAACGACCGAGGCATCACGAACAGGGGCAAGCGCTGGTACAAGGGAACGCTCCACTATGTTCTGAGAAACGAGGCGTACACGGGAACCGCCGTATGGGGCAAGACCAGCAAGGCCGGAGAAGCCGCCGACCCGGTGAGGGTTGAGGGAGCGTGGCCCGCGCTGGTATCGAGGGAACTGTTCGACGACGTGCAGCAGGCGATGAGCGAGCGCGCCCCGAAGATGCAGAGGCCCGGCAGGGTGGGGAGCAAGTATCTCCTGAGCGGCCTGCTCAGGTGCGGTGTCTGCGGCAAGTCCTATCGCGCGCAGGGAGCCAAGAGCGGCCAGTTCGCCTACTACATCTGCGGCACTCTATCCACCGAAGGTGCGGGTACATGCAGCGCCCGCTACCTGAGCGCCCCGAAGGTCGAGGACTTCATCGTCGAGAAGATCAGGGAGCGCATCCTCAACGAGGAGACTATCACCGAGCTTGTGACGATGGTGGCGGAGGAGGTCGACGCCATGGCCGGAGAGATATCCGGCAGGCTGGAGGTCGTCGAGGCGGAGCTATCGGACGTGAGGAGGCGACTCGATAGGCTCTACGAGGCCATCGAGACGAGCGATCTGACCCTTGAGGCGCTGTCGCCCCGCATCATGTCTCTAAGGCACCGCGAGGAGCAGCTTGAGGCTGCGCGGGAGGACGCGGAGACCCGACTTGAGCAGCGCAGGGTGGAACTGCCCACAACCGACGTGATTCGGGAGTACGTGGCGGACTTCAGGGAGTTCCTGAAGGAAGGGACGATCCCCGAGCGCAAGGCGCTCATCCGCAACTTCGTTGAGAGTATCGAGGTGGTCGGAGACGAGGCGACCCTGACGTACACGGTCCCCATGCCCAGCGACGGCGTGACGAAGGAATCGGCCTCGGTTCTTGATTTCGTCAAGTCCAGTCCACCATTTTTGACGGTAGACAGAACCGAGCCGTTCAGGGCCATCTCCTCGGCGTTTCTCCCTCCTACCGGTCCATCCTGAGGCATGGGGATGGTGTACCGGAGGAGGGCGTTGTCGGGCATGACGACGATCTCCTTGACGAAAGACTCGATGAAGGCCCTGCGCTCGGTCAGTTCGCTCTCCTTCAGGAACTCGCTCATGTCCTGGGCATAGGCCGCGATGGTCTCCACGTCGTCCAGCACCTCCCTGCGCTGGGAGAGGATGGTCCTGGCCTCGGCCGCCGAGTCCTCAAGGCGCTGTTGACGCTCCCGGTGCTCCCTGATGCGTTCCGAGGCGTCGGCCATGTCGAGGTCGGTGTTCTCCACCAGGTGCCAGACGCGGCCCAGCTTGCGCTTGACCTCATCAAGCTCGGCCTCGATGGTCTCCAGCTTCTGCCGCTGCTCGGCGGCGACCCCATCCATCTCCTCGTCCACTATCTTGACCAGTTCGGTGATGTTGGACTCGGTGAGGACGTTCTCCCGTATCCTCTCCACCACCATCTCCTCGAAGCGTCGTGCGTTGAGCCTGGGGGTCGTGCAAGCGTTCTTGCCCCGCTTCATGATGGACTGGCAGACGTAGTAGGCGAACTGGCCGCTCTTGGCGTCCTGGCCTGAGAGCGCCCTGTTGCAGGACTTGCACCTGACCAGCCCGCTGAGCAGGTAGGAGCTTCCCACCCTGCGGGGGTGGTTCCTTTTGGGGGCGCGGGAGCGCATGAGCCGCTTGACGCGGTTGAATTGGGCCTTGGAGACGACGGCGGGGAACGCCTTCTCTATGCGTACGGGGTCGGACTTGACCTTCCCTGTAGTGCCCCAGAGCAGCGTGCCCGTGTAGACCTCGTTTCTGAGGATGAAGTGGACGCCGTTCTTGGACCAGAGCTTGCCGGTGGCGCTGGCGATGCCCTCGCCGTTGAGTGTGCGGGTGATTTCGGTCATCCCGGTGGCCGACTCGGCCATGTCGAAGATGCGCTTGACGACGGGAGCAGTGTCAGGGTCGATCTCCAGTGTGGGCCGCTTCTTGGCTCCGTCCTGCACCATGACGCGGTTGTAGCCGTAGGGCGTCCGGCTGGCGACCCAGAAGCCTCTGGAAGCGGCCTCCCGCATCCCACGGCGAACCTCTTCCGCAAGATTTTCCGAGTAAAACTCATCGACGGACTCGATGATGCCCTCAAGGAGCCTGCCGGTGGCGGTGTCGTCGGCCTGCTCGGTGATGGAGACGACGCGGACGCCCTTTCGCCTGAGCATGGACTTGAAGGCGACGGCGTGCTCGCGCTTTCTGGTGAATCTACTAAATTTCCACACAAGGATTTTTCTAAACGGGGCCTCGGGCTTGGCGACCTCGTCGATCATCTTGCGGAACTCCGGGCGGTCGGCGACGCGCCCGCTCTCGGCCTCGTCCACGTACTCGCGGACGACCACGTAGTCGTTCTTCTGGGCGTATTCCCTGAGCGCCCGCAACTGTGCGGCCACGGACAGGTCCACGTCCTGTCTGTCGCTGGAGACCCTGGCGTAGAGGGCCACGGGGGTGTAGTCGCTTCTATTGTTCATCTGTGAGTCCTCCTCCTGTTTCCTGTCGTTCCCGTGGGCCACTACTAGCCTGCAACACCCGGCATCGTCGTCATCGAACCCGTGTCTTCCCCAAGCGCGCTGACCATTTCACGCGGAAGGATGCCCTCGATCTGTTCAGCCTCGGAACGCTCGGCGTGGTAGAGGTCCCAACGGAGTTGCAGGTTCATCCAAAAGCCGGGCGAAGTGCCGAAGAACCTAGAGAGCCTCAGGGCGGTGCTTGGCGTGACCCCCCGCTTCCCTCGGACGACTTCGTTGACCCTCTGATAGGGCACGTGAATGGCATTGGACAGGTCGCGCTGAGTCATTCCGAGGGGCAGCAGGAACTCCGTCAGAAGCATCTCGCCCGGATGCGTAGGCTCTCGATCGGTGGGAATGCGTACCATGCTCATTCTCCTCTTCAGTGATAGTCGGTGATTTCGACGTCGGCGGGTCCGGCAGGTGTCCACGTGAAGCAGATTCGATACCTGTCGTTGACGCGAATACCGTGTTGCCCGCTTCGATCTCCGGCCAGCCGTTCCAGGCGGTTGCCGGGAGGTATTCTGAGGTCTCCCAGAACGGAGGCGGAATCGATCTGGTCAAGCTTTCGATGAGCCACTCCCCATATCGGCATGGGACATGCCCGCAGGGCCGCTTGAGTGGATTGCCCGTTGAAGATGTCCTCTGTACCGCCGTCTCTGAATGAGACAATCATAAGTACATAATAGCACGGCTTTCGTGCTATGCCAAGATGCTAGCTTCACGCGGCCATCTCCAACGAGTCTGCCGGGGACAAGGTTGGGCGGGACGTTCACCGCCTGCCCTCGCCGTCATCCTCTGAGTGAGCCGCGTTCCTGCGCATGTGGGCGCGGACGGCGACCTTGGCCAGGATGCGCAGCCCCTTGCGTATCGTCCTTCGCTGCTGAGGAGTATAGGACTCCATCGGCCTGTCGGAGGATGACTCGGGAGCATCCCTCCCCAGCCTCTTCTTTTGCCGGTTCCTCGTATCTTCTCTATTGGTGTCTTTCATGTTGCCTAATCTCAGCGGCGGTTCGTTGGGCCGCTGGCCTCTCGTTACAGGTGTATTGGGTGGCCGCCGGGCACGGACGGATGGGTGCGAGCGCCCGGCGGCGTTGTGGTGTCCTACCCCGCCGCGCCGCCGATGCGCCGGTTAGGGCGCCGGCGGGGGGTGCCGGCTAGCTCCTGAAGTGGGTCATCCGTAGCTCCTCCCCCAGGAGGATCGGAAGGCATCCGATGCGGTTGGCGAAGATGACCAGGGTGAGCATGGAGCCTCCGCTGGGCGCCCAGCCCTTGAGCCACCTTCGCAGCAGCTTGTAGTCGATGCCGGTGACCCTGCACAGGCCGCGCCAGGAGAGGCCGCTGGCCTCCTTGAGGCGCACGAGCCGCTGGGGGAAGTCCTCGGGCATGTCGGCGCCCTGAAGGGGCTCCATCTCGCTCCATCCGTCGATGTGATCGATGTTGGTCATGTCTATCCTCCATGTCGTAAAGCTTTGGGTTGTTGTTCCCAAGGCCATGTGCATCCGGCGGCGGATGCGACCGGAGGGCGGTCGCTCCCCACGCGCCGACTTCGACATGGGACCGGGTCTGTCTGTATCGACCCCGGCGGGCCGGTTCCGGGAGGTGATCACCGAAGTGAGCCGTCTCCCAGAGCCGCCGCGTCGAGCCGGACGGCGCTCCGTCCTCCGCTCCTCCGGGGGCCTCTTGCTATATCGTTATCCGGTGAACGCATCGGCTTTCCATCTCCTATCGGGTATTGAGCGGGAGTTTTCGCGCCGCTCCCTGCGTCGTCTATTGCACTTCCGTCGGCAGGGACTGGGGCGGCTCCCATGCGGTGTCCGGGGTGCGCCAGGCGCGTCCCAGCGGCCCCAGGGCGTCGATGGCTTCTTTGTGGGAGACCCACAGGGGGACCCTGACCCGGCTGGCCTGCATCCGCTCCCTCGCCACGCGCAGGAAGTGGGTGGCGGCGATGTCGTCGTCGAAGACGATGAGAACGGCGGGTCTGGCCCCGTGGTCGTCCATGGGCCTTTGGGACGAGTAGTAGCGCAGATAGGGCGCGAGCCGCGTCGCCATCGTCGAGGGCCGAACGGCCCTTCGCTCCCACTCCAGGAAGAAGGCCCACGTCTCTTCGGCCCTGCGCAGGACGCCGAAGGCGTCGGGGTAGACGGCGCGCAACCGTTCGTCGTGGCGGAAGTGGCGGGACGCCCTCCTGGGCGGGTCGAGCTGCGCTATCTCCCAGCCCAGGTGCCGGGCCTGGGCCGCAAGCGCGGACAGAAAGACGTGGACGGCCTCGGTGTGCTCGATGTTCCTGAGAAGCTGGCGGCTCCTGCTGCCGGTGAGGTTGCGCCACTCGAAAGGCCCTTTGGCGTCCTCCGGGGCGACGCTCAATCTCCTCCTCGCCGCCGCCACCGATGTCCTGTCCCTGCGGGCGAGGAGGGCCAGTCCCCGGTCGGTGAGGGCCAGCCGTCCCTCCGCTTCGCGGGGCCTGACGACGAGGCTGAAGCCCTCCAAGGGATTGACCAGCTGGGAAGCCCGCTGGGGCGATACTTCCAACAGACCGGCGAGGTCCCCCAGGGCGATCCAGGGCCAGTCGAATACCAGGTCGAGGGCGCGCTTCTCGGCGGGTCTGAGCGTCACGGGCAGCATGTGGTCGGCCATGTCGGCTACCGTTCCCATGACGGGCAGGTCTGCGGGGACCGACGCCAGTCCGGGCTGCGGCTCCCCCGGAAACGCGCCGCCGGGGTCGGTCCTGTCCAACGAATAGCGCAGGCCCACGGCTGCGTGGACCTGGGCCGGGGTCCAGATGTGGTCGTCGGCTCCGGCCAGGACCGCCTCGCCTTCGATGGCGAGCAACGCCGGTACGCCGGTCGTCGAGAGCATCCTGCGGGCGTGCCTGAGACGGACGGCGTCCATCGTGAGGACGAGGACGACTCCGGGCATGGGTTCGTCCTTCAGTCGCCAGAGGCGCTGGGCGAAGACCGAGCGGTCGGCGGTGAGTCCCTGCCTGACGATTCCGACGGTCCTGCCGTCGGGAAGTTCTATACCCGCGTCCAGCTTGGATGAGCGGTACCAGCGGAAGCGCAGGGGGTAGGCAACGTCGGAAGCGAGAGATGCGACGCGGTAGATGGAATCCAGGGCGTCCATGCGCTCCATCAGGCTTCGCCGCCACTCGGCGGAGACGGGGTGGGTACGCACCAGGTCGTCAAGCGACATCCCGTCCTCATCTGCAAGCATGCGCAGCCCCGCCCCGGTGAGGTGGAACCTGCGGGAGGGTGGAAAGGGATCGACGGCGTGGAGCACGGAGCCGCAGAGGCCGTCTGCCTGAAGTCTCTCCACGGCCTCGTGGACCGCGCCCTTGGACCGGCCCGTGACCGGGACCATCTCCCGGCGATTGAGGTAGGGCATGTCGGCCAGGGTGCGGAGGAGGTGGGCTTCCAGTCCCGCGGGTCTCATTCTCCGACCTCCTCGTCCTCTTCGTCGGTGTGGTTCTCGGTCGCCTGCTCGTCGTTCTCCTCCCGTTCGGCCTGCTCCAATGCCTCGACGCCTTTGTGAAATTCGTCCACCTTCCCGTGGCCCTCGGCGTCGGCGTAGTCTCCCTGGCGGGCCGAGACGGTGTAGCCTTGCGTAGCTGCACGTATGCGGTCGGCGACCGATGGGTCTCCTTCCTCAGGCTTCCTGACCTCCATCGAGAAGGCGGGCATCCGCTCGGTGCCCACGGTGGCGCGGACGTAGCAGTGGTGCACGGGCAGGGACACGATGTCGTCCTCGGACACCCGGTCCTTGCCAAGCTCCCACACCAGGGTCCTGGCGTCTGAGCCGGCCACCTGGAAGACGGCGAGGCACCCCACGTTGGCGAGGATGGTGTCCCGCATGGTGCGGGAGAGGTCGTCCAGCTTTGCCAGGCTCTGGGTGGCGAGGATGAAGGACGCCCCGAACTTCCCAAGCTCGCTGAGCATCGACTCGTAGTCCACGCCGGGCATGGACTGCATCTCGTCCACGACGACCAGCGCGCCGCGACGTTCCCTGAGAGATAGACTTCCCTGCTCCCGTATCACGGCGTCCACCAGGTTCAGGAGCGACGCGCCCACCAGGGCGGCCACGTCCCTGCCCACGACCCCCTGGGAGGTGGAGACCAGCAGCACGCCGCCGTCGTGGATGGTCCTTCTCAGGTCGATGGTGGAGCGGCGCTGTCCCAGGATGGCCCTGGCCCGCTTGGACGATGCGTAGTAGGAGAGACGGGTCTGGACGGGGGCCAGGGCCTCCGCCTTGTACTGGCGGCCCCACTTGCCGAAGTCCCTGGCCCACCACTCCAGCAGGTAGGGGTCGGAGACCCTCTTGCGCACCTGCTTGGCGAACTCATCGTCCGAGAGCAGCTTCAGGCCGTCGAGGATGGTGTACTGCTGCTCGGCCTCCATCTGCTCGTTGGCCTCGTGCAGCGTCTTGACGGTCTGTTCCAGGATCGATTGCATCCTCGGCCCCCACTGGTCCCAGAGGCCCTTGGCCACCCGCACCACCGAGTCGGCGGTGCGGTCCCGGTCTGCGAATATGCGGGTGTCCAGCAGATTGACGCCGGGGGAACGGCTCGCGTCCGACAGGTCTATCAGCCTCACCCTGTCGGCTATCTCCTCCGGGACGTGTTCGAGGATGCCCGCCACCAGGTCGGTGTGGGGGTCTATGACGACGATGGCGTCTTCGTCCCTGCCCGCCGCCTTCTCCCGCATCTTGTGAACGACCACGTGGTGCATCAGCGTGGACTTGCCCATGCGGGTGCGGGCCACGTAGAGGTGGTGACGGCGCAGCAGGTCGTCGGGGAATCTGATCTCCCTCTTGGTACCCGCCGTGGTGTCGCCCACCAGCGCGCCGCCCCTGACTCCCTTCGCCGACGGGCTGAGCGCCCGTGCGCCGGACCGCTCCACCAACGGCGTCTCGTTCCCCGCTCCCGGCGGGTGCCAGAGGCAGGCGGCCTCCCGCACCCCCAGGACGCTGCGCCTGCCGAACAGGCCGGGGCCTGTGGGATGCAGGTTCTCCGGGGCGGGAGCGACGGGCCTTACCTTGCTCACCTTGAACCTCGCCCCTGCCGGGTTGTCGAAGTGCCGGTAGGCGGCGGCAACCCTTCTGAGGAGCTCCTCGGCCCGCTCGCGCCCCGTGTCGTCCGGCATGATCGCCGTCACCTGTATCTCTGCGTCGAAGGCGATGCGGGAGACCTTCTCCCTGATGAGCAACGGGTCATCGACCCGATTGCGGGCTTTCTTGAAGCGGTGCCATGCCCAGCCGCCAGCGGTAAGGCCCAGGGCAACGCCCATGCCCAGCAGCACGGCTTTCCACGTCTCCCCGTCCTGCACCCACAGGTAGCCCTGGAGGGCGGCGAGAGCGCCGACGCCGAGCACGGCCATGGTCACCCCGTCCATCTGGAGGGGCTTGGTCTGGTAGGTGTAGGAGGGCTCCCGCTGCTCCTGGCCGGGCCGTTTGTGGGCCTTTTCCAGATGGTGCTGCGACCAGTCGGGACCGAGGGAGTTCAGCTTGAGTTGAGCCACAATCCGCTCCCCCTCGTAGAGGGACGACAGAGCGCCCATGAGGGCGATGAGGGGGTCGGAGCCGGGGTCGAGGAGGTCGTCGTCGCGGAAGGTGCGCAGGGGGACATACTCGGGGCCGTCGGCCCTGAGCGTCATCGACCACGCCTGCTCGCCGTCTCCCAGGCGCAAGGGATCGTTGTTTGGGTCCACCTTCTCTATCCTGGCCTGGGGGTAGTGGGCGGAGATCTGGCCGCGTACCACCCGGTCGTCGATGCACCGGGCCATCAGCGTCACGCCGTCCATGTCCCCGGCAAGCTCCAGGGAGAAGGGCTCAGGCACCGCGATGGACTGGAGGAGGTTCTCCACGCCCAGCAACGTCCGCTCGCCCGTCCTCGGCGGCGTCACCGCAAGCAGCGCCGGGGTCTTGTCGTCGCTTCCAAATAGTTTGCGTATCGGGTTCTGTTTCATTTCTGTTACTCCTCCCTACGTATGGGTCTCTTCTGCGTTCTCGCCTCTCTGTCGGTGTCCGCCCGGCCTCCACTCGATGACCTCCGTTTCCTCCGGGGTGGCCTCGATGCGGACGGGGAAGCGGTGTCCCTTCGCCAGCAACAGTCCGTCCCCACGGGGACACGACAGCAGCCAGCGCTGGAGGTCTTCGGGCAGGTCGAACGCGTCGCCCACGGTGCCTATGGCCGCCGCGTCCTGCTGCAAGAGCAGCTTGAAGGCGGCGTTCTGGAGAAGCGCCCTCCCCGAATGGCCGGTGATGGTCCTCGACGAGTCCTCGGACAAAAGGTCCTGGACGTCCTGGGTGATGAACTGAAGCCCCAGCCGGTGTTTCCTGGCGCGTTTCGCCATAGACACCATGAAGGCCGCGCCCTCGGGGTGCTGCATGATGCTCCATACCTCGTCCACCACCAGCAGCCTCGGCTTGGGGTTCTGGGCGGCCGCCGCCCACACCGTCTCGGTGCAGACCATCGCCGCTGCGGGCCTCAGCTCTGGTTCGAGGAGGCGAAGATCGAAGACGGTGACCAACGCCTCGTTGCCGAGCAGGTCGTCCCCCTCGTCGGAGAGCAGGTTGCGGAGGCTGCCGGTGGCGAAGGGCCTCAGCAGGTGGGCTATGTCCGGGGCCTGCCCTTCGAGATACTTGTAAAAGTCCCTGAAGCCGGTGCGTTCGCGGTGTTCCGCGTAGTAGCCCGCCAGGGCGTGGTCGAGGGAGGCCCTGCGCTCCGCGCCGAGGCTCTCGCCCACCATGACTTCAATCAGACGGCGCAGGCTCCCGATCCTCTGGAGCAGCTCCTCGGAGTCGCCCCGGTCGATGACGAAGGGGTTCATGCCCTGGCCCTCAACTCCGGGGGACAGCACACGGCCTCCGGCGGCGCGAGCCATGTCCGCGTACTCCCCCTCCGGGTCGATGACGTAGGCGGTGACGCCGCGCGTCAATCCCCTGAGCACGCCCAGCTTGGTTGCGAAAGACTTGCCGCTGCCCGACCGTGCGAGGACTGCCGTGTTGGCGTTGAGATGGGTGCCGTCCCAGGGGTCGTAGACCACGGGGGAGCAGGCCCGCATGTCGATGCCGTAGAGGGTGCCGCTTCTTGTGTCCAGGTCCGGCGGCGAGAAGGGGAAGAGCCTCGCAAGGCTGGACGTGTCCAGGGTCCTCCACTCGGCCACGGCGTTCAGGGCCAGGGGCAAGGTCGATAGCAGCCCCTCCCGCTGCCTGAACGCCAGGTTGTCCAGCTTGCCGAGAGTGGCGGCAAAATGGGCCTTGGCCCTCTGGGTCATCTCCTTCAGCGACGCCTCGTCCTTCGCGTGGAGGGTCACGGATAAAGAGGAGTGAAATAGGCGCTCCCTGCCCCTCTGCACCTCGTCCCTGAGCCTTGTCACGTCCTCCAGGGCGATCTCGGCCTCCGGCGACATGGTGCGGCCACGCTTGAACGAGAGACTCTGCGCCGATTCGAACCTGACCTTCTGCCACTCCAATGTCCTGGCCGCCTGCTCGGCGGGGATCGGCCCCAGATGAATGGACAGGTCCATGGGCGCTCCCGCCGCCATGAGTCCTTGCAGGAACCCCGGGGCCAGCGATCTCGGCCACTTGCCCAGGTGAAGGGAGCGGATGAGATGCGTGCCAATGCGCATGTCGCGCCGGTTGACCTGCACCTCGATCTCTTCGTTCTCGTCCACGTCAACAGGCGAGCCACCCAGGGCTGCGGCTACAAGGAACATTCGAAGCTGCCTGCCCCTGAGGGGGTGGACGGAGAGTCCGGCCCTCGCCAGCAGGCCCCGCAGCTCGTCGATACGGGAGTGCTCGCAGACGGCGTAGAAGCGCCGGTCCAGGATGCCGTCCCGGGTCTCTAGGTCGGTGAGCAGGCGCCTGAGCGACTCCGATGCCGCTCTCGTCTGCGGCGGCAGGTCGTCGGGTTGGGCCTCTTGCAGCTTCTCCCGCAGACCGCCAAGGCGCGGCGGGTGCTGGCGCATGAGCAGCTGCACCGGGAAGTCGAGGGCGTTGAGCGCCCCGGCGAAGGCCCCAAGCTTCGGCTCGTCGATCTCCAGCCCCATCACCTCGCACACGCCCAGCTGCACCCCGTCCAGCCGCACCGGGCCGTCCTCGCCCAGGTGCGACAGCATGAAGAACAGGGGCAGGTCGGGCGGGAGTTTCGGCGCGGGCGGCTCCGACGTGGAACGGGTCTTCGTTTCGGTGTTCGCATTGCGCGTCTGAACATCGCCCTCCTCTGAGGGATGCCGCTCTCCGCCTCTCATCAGGTTCAGAAAAAACTCTTTCACTTCGTTCGCTTCCTTTTCTCACTAGGGGACTGGAATGGGGATGACGCCGTGGCTCAGCAGCGCGGCGACGCCCTTGGCGGACAGAACCAGCGCCAGGCCGATGACGGCCAGCACCACTGCGGTCTTGGCCCTGCCGCCGCCCCGCTCCTCCGCGCCCTCGGCCATCAGGACGAACCCCGCCCAGACGACGGCGAAGACGGCGAGTCCGGCGGCGGCGTAGGCCATCGCGGTCAGCACCGCGTCGAAGGCGGCCAGCATCGCCCGCTCCTCGGCCGGGGCCGCGCCGACGGTCGCCAACGCAGCCCCGGCAAGGAGGATTGCCGTCCATGCCCGTCTCACCAGAGCCTGCCCTCAGCTTGACTGGGGGGCCACTCCCATCCCAACCGGCGGAACCAGTCGGTCAGGTCGCCGCCGGGCGTCTGCTCGGCGGGCGGGTCTTCGGGCTCGGGCTCCGGCAGAATCAGCACCGCAAAGGCGTCGTCGGACCCGATTTCGGAGGCCAGGGATAGGGACTCTTCCCTTGTCTTGGTGAGGGGTTCCCGGTCGGTCGTCTCAGCCTTGACGTGCTCGGGATGGACGATGGTGAGGGTCACGTCCCTCTGCACCGTCTCGCCGGGCACCGACAGGGTGGCGGAGACGGTGTGCTCCGTGGTCGTTCCGTCGTCGCTGGTGACGGTGACCGTCTCGCTGACGGTCCGGGTCGTCCCCGGCCTGTACAGGCTCACCGTCTCGGTGCGCTTCTCCGTCCGCTCCGGGTGGTGGGTGAGCGTCGTCAGCGGAGGGATGGGGATGTTTAGGGTCGCCTCAAGGCTCACGTCCACGCTCACCGCGTGAAGGGCCTCGCCTGTGGGCACGGCGAGCCGGAAGCTCGTCCCCGCGTCCGGGACGAACGGCACCCTTGCGGTGGACGCTCCGGCGGCTGCAACCACCGTTCCCGTAACTGCCGTCACCTCAGCGTCCATGAGCGCCGTCTCGGTGACGCTCTCGTGTCCGGCCACCGTCTGAAGCTCGACCGGGTGCTCGACGGCGTCAACGCAGTCGGACTCGACGACGCCGGTGACGGACCCCGCCGTCCAGCCCAGTGAGGTCATGCGCAGGTCGCATAGCTCGCCTTCAACGACGGGCAAGGGATAGGGAATCTGCTCGCTCTCGACGGTGAGCGCCCCCGCCTGTCCCAGCGCGTCCTCCCAGGAAACGGTGAAGGAGGGCATTGGTCCGTTGAGGGGCAGCGAGTAGTCGATGCTCTCCCTCTCCGTCAGCGTCGCCGAGCCCCAGAAGCGGAGGGACGTGCCCTGGCTACCGCCAAAGGCTCTCACCCGGATGGCCAGGTCGGTGGCGGCTCTCAGGGTCACCGCGGCCCGGTCGCCGGAGACGGCGAGGGATTCGACGAATATCCGCCGTCCCTCCACCGGCTCCGTGATCTCGAAGTCGATCTCGTCGCGCCACGGCTCGTGTCCGTCGGCAAGGACCGACTGGGGGACGGTCGCGGCGGCCGCCACTGCGACGACCGCCATGACCGCTATCCAACCCTTCGGTCCGTGGCCCTGGCTGTCGCGGCCCGCCTTGCGGGAACGGCGCTTGCCGAACCAGCAGTGGGGTCGGAAGGGCTTTCTCTCCCCGTTGCGCTTCTGCTTCCTGCGGCGGCGCAGCCTCTTGAGGGTCTTTCCCACCCGCCTCGCCATCAGCCGTAGGGGGCCGGGGCCGCTCTTCACCGGCTGTACCGTGACTGGCGGCTCAGGCCGCACCAGTTGGGACACAGAACCTGCGTAGACCCTGGCTCCCAGCCGGTACTTGAGGAGGTCGGCGGCCACCAGCGGCAGCCGCCGACCTCCTATCTTTCCCACCACTACTGCGATGCCCATCAGCCCGAACAGGACGGCGAATCCCATCCGCACCTCGGACGGCCCAACGGGTGCGTAGCGGTATGCGCCGTAGGACAGGGCGCACACCGCCACCACCGCAACGATCTGCGGGAAGGTGAACCACAGCAGCACCCTGTCCTCGGCCTGCACGTGGGTCGGTACCTCGTGTTCTCTCATTCTTTTCCCCCCTTTCCTTCCTCACGTGCTCCTATTCATCTGCTTCGGCGTCGGGATCGGGCACATCTATCTCCACCGGGGAGCCGACGACCGCGTCCATCACCAGCTCGACGACCCCGTAGGCCACCATCGCCAGTACGATGCCCGCCAGGGCGGTCATCATGGCGCTCTTGCCGCGCTCCATCTGGTGGGGCGCTCCCGATGCCGTCAGGTACAGGTAGGCCCCGTAGATGAAGAAGCCCACGCCCACGACGCCCACGATTCCCAGCAGGATGCCCACCAGGTTCGATATGGTCTGTGTCAGGTTTTCCATCTGTTTTTCTCCTCTCGTTCTTCGAGCCTTCCGCTCGTCTCTCTCGGTCGGTGTCCGTCAGCTCCGTCACATGCACATCGCTCTGCCTCCGTTGCGGGTTCGGTCGGCACGGATTGGGCCGCTCCTCTGTGATTTCGTCGTCGTTGTCCTTGAGATCACTCGCCGGCGCTCCTGGGGGCCTCGCTGCCCGCGTCACCGCCGCCCGACGGGGTGGCCATGGAAGCCGCCGAGCTGAGGCCGCCAGCCGCCGCCGACAGCCCCGCGCTGGCGGCAACCGCGCCCACCGCAACGCCGCCCGGGCCTCCCGCCGCTCCTCCGGCCAAAAGCCCGATGGTCCGGGCCGACCGCACCATCGAGGCGGGCAGGTTCATCCCGAAGTAGAGGGTGGACAGCCAGGCGTCGAAGGTGCCGGCGTTGCCAAGAAGGGACGGCACCCTGGTCGCCATGTAGACGAAGGCCAACGACATCAACAGCTTCCACACCAGGTCCTGCACCGGCTCGAAGGCAGCGATGGCGGCGACCTCGTTCAGGAACCCGAATCCCAACGCCAGGGCGATGAGCTGGATCGCCTGCTGGAAGGTGGTCGTCATGAAGAGCCTGAGCCAGTGCCGCCCCCAGCCCGCCGTGTGCGGCAGAATCCACAGCCCCAGGGCTATGGGGGCCAACGCCAGCAGGATGTCGATCAACGCAAGGCGCAGGATCATCTGCACGATGACGTAGAGGACGAAGAAACCGTAGACCAGGTAGAGAAGGGCCAGCAGCAACGCCATGCCCACGCTCCCCGCCTGAACTGCGGTGAGCAGAGTCTTGAGGGTTGAACGGAGCGGTGACGTTCAGTGATACCGCGACGAAGCCGGACACGGCGTCGGCAACGTCGATGACCAGGGCGCACCACCACAGGGACGACGCCGCTGCAACGAGGCCGAGGACGAGCCTGGGGACCATCTCCCGCCAACCTGTCTGAGACCTTCCGAGGTGCTCGGACACGATGAGCGAGAGGCCCATCCAGCCCAGGATCACGATTAGGGCGCCGGACGTGACGGCCCAGACGACCATCCACGCCTGCTGGACAAGGTCGTGGGCGTAGGTGAGGTCGGGAGGAGTCCCGGTGAGGATGTCGCTCATGAGCTAACTCCCCTCACAGTTGTCGGCGTCCTCGCCCGAGGCCCGCTCCACCACGCCGCACAGCGTCCCGTGGACTCCCTCGATCACCCACCCGGCTGCGGCCCTGGCCCAACGGGAGGGGTTGAGGGCGCTCAGAATCTTGTCCCAGATGCGTCCCGGCTCGTGGATGGGGACGACGGCGTAGAAGTCTCCCTGCTTGCCGTCCTCGGCGTGAGCCAGCATGACCAGCAGGTAGGCCCTGTCGGGGTCGAGGTCGGGCTGCTCGTCCAGCCTGGGATACTCCCAGGAGTACTCTCAGCCGTCTGAGCGCTTCTTCTCGCCGCCCCTGACCCGGTACATGGCGGATATCCAGTCGCCGGTGTCGGCGTCGCGAACGGCGTAGAAGAGGTCTTGGAGCTTGCGGTCGAAGAGGGGCCGTGCGACGAACTCGCCGCCCTTCTTGCGCTCGACGAATTCTCTGTCGGTGTTGACCAGGGTGATGTCGCCAGCGGGCGGCGATTGGGCCAGGGCGAGGTTGCTGGTGGGGACGGCGACCAGCGCCGCCAGCAGCAACGCAATCGCCAGCGGAATGAGCCGGCCATTTGACCGGAGCTTCGATTTCTGCGCCAAGATGTTCACCTCTCGTGGTTTGCCGCGATTCGCCGGATCGCAGCCCTCGACAGAGAGTGTGAACAAATCAAACGCCGAAAAAGACCCCACGCATGGTGGCACCATCCATGCCCTCTTATCTGAGGCCCGTTTCGTGCAGTATTGGGGGTGTACAGGAAATGGACTTTTGTGACTGAGTGGTCAAAGTCGTGATTTCGTAGCTAAATCAGGGGCAAAACCCCCTCTACAGGAGGTGAACGGTGAGCAATCTGATGAAAGGGCGGAGTCCGGTCTCCAATGACAAAAAGAGGCTTGAAGTGGGGGTGCATGACGCGGCCAAAATCGACGGCCCGATGACAAAAACGGCCGAAAAGTCCGCTTGAGGTGGGGGTGCGTTACGCGAGGCGAGAGATCGTGCGAATCACGGACTTGGTGGAATTCATAGCTGGAACGAGTCTTCGGAGAAGGAGGAAATTGCCATGAAGACGACCGAACACGGCATCGAGGACAGCAGAGACATCGAGAACATGTACCACATGCGGCTCATGACGTTGCTGCAAGAGCTGGTGTGGGAGCGGGGATACAAGGGCGCGGCGCGGGTGTTGGAGATCGACCAGCGCACGGTGGCCGAGAGCGCCAGGACGGGGAGGCTGTCGCGGCGGATGCGGGAGTCCCTGGAGCGGGCCTTGCAGGAGGGCGTGGGTTCTGCGGCGGCCCGTCAGCGAGAGCGCAACGACGCCCTGGAGGAGCGCCTGGGGGAGTTGGAGAGCGGGATGGAGTCGCTGGGCAAGGAGGCGCGCAGGCGGCTGTCCAGGGTGGAGGGCGCGGTGGAGGCTCTGGCAAAGGAGGGCACAGTGAGTCCGAAGACGACCGGGGCCGGTCACGCCGGCGCCGGTCCCTCCCAGGAAGGCGATGATGCAGGGTCAGTGAGCGAAGGAAGTCCTGCGTCAAAGTCGTCGATGCGGCGCGAGTACCCCGATCTGGTGACCCTTGAGCCTGCCGATGACGACGAGGAGGTCTTCGGAGACGCCTGGTCCCTGATCGCCCTGTGGCGGGAATTGAAGGAGTCTCACCCCAACGAGGGGAAGGGCTTTGATTGGCTTATGGAGCGGGAGCGGCTGCTGGAGATGGAGCTTGCATTGCTGGAGGAGCACGGGATGACGCTGCCTCCGGAGAAGCAGCCCCTGCACGGCCTCGACCGCAGCGGCCAGGTCAGCTGGCGCAGGAAGGCCCTCTTCGACACGCGGAGAGCGCGGGCCAGGCGCGAGGTCGTGACCAAGGTGTGGCGGGCGCTCACTCTGAGGTGGCGGCGGCCCTCGCAGTAGCGCCCGGCGTTGCCGATGCGGGAGTGAACCCCAGAGCAATTCTCAGGGTGGGGGCATGCGTGGGGTCTTTTCGGCGTCGGAGACCTGCGATAATGACCCCACTGTTTGGCTTTCTCCAAGGTTTCCGACCATAGAAACCTGGGTGCGTGATCCCTGTTGCACGGGCTTCGCCCAAGAGGGAATGCTGGCAATGCGGAGTTTGACGTTGGTCCTTCGCAACCAGCGCGGGCCGATTCGACGGAGTTGACGCAAGGGCCTCCGTCCCCGGCTCAGTCCGGCGGTTGAAGTTTGACGTTGATCCCTCACCCGCTGGGCATAGGTCTGACGGCTGGGGTTGATCGCCTCATCCGTTGGGCCAAGGAGGACGGGTGCGCATGAGCGCCTCGTCCCCGGCAAACTGGTCGAAGTGCGCCTGTCGCCTCGGCCAGTTCGACACGTCTGCGGGATGGCTGGCACGCGGCTACACCGCAGCTACGACACGCGCCGGTCTGCCGCTCCGAGCAGGCTGGCCGCTTCACGTCTCGCAACTCTTCCCCACTGACCGACTTCACCTTGGGCGAGCTGCGTCTTCTTTCACCCCGGTCTCCCATGCGTTTGCATCGCTGGCGGTCCGGGTGCGTCTTAGGAACGGAGTCAACGGCACACAACACAGAAGGAGGTAACGCACATGGACGAATCAAGGACACAGGACAACGGAGAAGGAGGTACGAGCATGGCGGAACGGTACACCGGACCCAGCGCGGCGCGGATCGCAGACCTGCTGGCGCATCGCGTCAGCTTCGACAGAGGCTGGTTCTGGACCAGCACGGCGGTGTGCCACGGCGGGAAGTCCGACGGGCTGGCGTTTCGGCAGCGACCCGACGGCAACGGCATCGACGTACGGTGCCACACACGGGGCTGCGGTCGCGGCGTGATAGTCACCGAGCTTGAGGCCCTCACCGGTCTGCCGATCTGGACGGCCTACGAGCCGGTCAGGGACGCGGCGGTTGGGGCTGAGGCCAAGAAACCCTGGTGGAAGCGGAAGAAGGTCGTGGTGGCCGGGGTCGTCGCCCTGGTCGTCGCCGCGCCGCTGCTCACCCTCGACCTGGAGCTGTTCTTCCTGAACCTGTTCGGTCTGGGCATCGGCTGGCTGCTGCTCAGGCGGTTCATGCCCCGGCGCACGGTCCGCAGACTCAGACGCTGACGGCTTCGGGCTCTCACAACCCATCACAACACGCAGGGGTCGCTCTCTCCGAGGGCGGCCCCTACTTCTTTGCCCGAAAGCGGGCGTAACGGATTCAAGGCAACACACAGGCACGTAGGAGGTGCACGATGACGACGGCGACATTGGCGACTCACGGACAGACGATGGACACGGAGACGATGCGGCCCCGGCGCAGCTTGGAGGAACTGGTGGACCGGGTGTTCGCGGCGATGGGATTCACGGGGGAGACGGAGACTCACCCGGTTGAGCGGAGCGCAACCCGCTCCATCCACGAGGCTCGGCGGCTCAGGCAGGCGGGGGACGTGGACGGGGCGCTGGCGGCGCTGGGCAGTGCGAACGTGGCGCAGGCCACGCCGAGGGAGGCTCGCTGGGCCTTCTCCGAGTGGAAGGCATTGGTGAAGCGGCGGTTCGGGGACCAGAACGCCGTGCTCTACAGCCAGGGCACGGGCAGGGTCTCGGCGCTGGTTCCCCACGGCGACGGGACGCTGGAGGTGGCTGCGGTCCTGGGGATGCGCTGGCGGCCCGGCAAGTTGGTCTCGGAGCGCAGCCTCCGGGGCCTCCAGCCTCTCGTATCGAGTACGAGGCAGGCTCTAGCGAAGGCTTGCCCTTGACCCGGCTCTCCGCACCCTCCTCGGTCGCATCGGCGGCGCGGTTGTTCTTGCAACCCGGGCGAGGACGCGCTGCCTTCTTACACCTGCTTGCTTGGGCCGAGTGCGCCGCTAGCTAGCGCTCCCCTCGTTCCGACTCTCCACATCGTTTGCCACGCCGGAGCCTGACCGCTCCGCCCCTTGCTTGCGGGACCCAGTCCCGCACCACCCATCCACTCACCCACCCAGGAGGAACTATGCCCAACGCACGACGGGCACTGACATTGCCCGCACACGGCTTCCCCACGTAGAGCCTGCCCAGTACAGCGACACGGAGGACGCCGCAGCCGGCCATCGGCCACAACGACAACACAAAACCCACGGAGACAGTCCCGGCATTCGGGACAACCAATTCGAGCGGGACTGTCTCCACCCCACGGGGGTGGTAGGCCGTCCCGCTTCTTCATTGAAAGGAGAAGCGACATGACGACGGCAACCACCACGACGACCAATCGGACCAAGGACACGGAAACCACGACGGATGCGGCGGAGACCGCCGAGCGCAGGGGCAGGCCCGAGAGCGAGCTCAGGGCCGCCGCCAGGAAGCGCGGCCTCACCTTGAAGGAGCTTGCGGCCCTGATGGGCGTCAGCGCAAGCCACCTGTCCCAGGTCGGCACAGGCAAGAAGCCCTGGACCCCCAACCTGCGGGAGAAGGCGATGGCCGTGCTGGGAGAGGTCCCTGGGCAGGGGATCGTCTACCGACAGACCCGCGAGGTAGATGCAGAAAGTACCTTCATCCGGGAGCGCGCACGCGAGATAGGAATCACCATGCTGGAACTGTCCGACCGGTCGGGCGTGAGCTACTCGTACTTGACGCAGGTGGCAAGGGGACGCCGGAACATGGGACCCAAGGTGCAGGCCAGCATCGAGTCGGTCCTGAACGCTCCGGCCAGGGTCGCCCCCGCACAGTGCGCCAACCGCCAGGGTGACGTGATCGAGAGTGAGGCCAGCAGCTTCATCAGGGAGACCGCCCGCGCCCTCGGACTAACCATGAGGGAGCTGGCCGAGAAGGTGGGAGTGTCCGCCGGGTACCTCAGCCAGGTGTCCAGAGGGCACCGTAGCATGGGGGTGAAGCTCCAGGCCAGGGTCGAGGCCGTGCTTGAGGGACGTGCGAAGGTCGAGTCCGCCCAGTGCCCCGACGTAGACCGGCAGTTCATCTGGGAGCGGATGGACGAGTTGAACGTCAGCCAGAACGAGGTGGCGCGTAGGGCGGGCATCAGCTCCGGCCACCTCTCCCAGATCATGAACGGCCAGCGCAACCCGTCGGCTACGGTACTCAAGAAGCTGCACGGAGCGCTGTTCCAGCGGAGGCAGGGGGAAGAGCGGGTGATGCCCGTGGCCTTGAAGGTGCTGGGCTGGAAGAAGGGAGAGCGCAGCGGGATGGTGGTGCACGGCGCTCGCGGTAGAGACGGCACGGCCAGGGGCGGTGCGGTGCGCGTCGGCGGGCGCGTGCCCTGGGGCGCGGAGGTGGAGTACGCCTTCCGCGCTGGGTACGACGGCGCAGGGAAGGTGTCCGTGGATCACGTGGTGGCGCCGGGCTACTCCGCACTGTTGATGCGGCCGGGGGCGGCGACCGCTTAGGTACAAGAGAGGGAGGCTATCCGAATTGGATGGCCTCCCTCTCTACCGGCATGTATCCCGCTCTCTTTGCGTTTCACCAAGTCCGCATCGGCACCGGCGCGTTGGCGTCCAATGGTCGGCAGCCGAACTGCCGCCTTCAGCCCATGGCCCCCGTGGGGACGCCGGCCGGTTGCTTCTAGTCAATGATGGTGATGGTGAGCTCGGTGGGCTCCTCGACGGTGTAGCCCGGGCCGTTCAGCACCCGGAGGATAACCGTCTCGCCGCCTTCCCGCTCCTGGTCTCGTATCGGGTCGAACGTGAACCTGGCCCAACGGAGGCCCGCTTCCCTGTCGGAGTCGTGGGGGGAGTCAAGGGACCGGACCGTGAAGGTGTCGCCCACCTTCTCGATCTGACCCTGTATGCGGAACAAGCGGAAGTCCTCGTCCAGGGTCGCCGTTCCGCCGACGTACTGGAAGATCACATCCCCCGCGAAGTTCCCGGTCACGTACCACGTCGGGATCCGCGTATGGCCTTCGTAGACTTCAAAATGTGTCGAGCCCTGCCCGTGGGCATGGGGATGGTCGCGACTGGCCACCGGGGTGTTCTCGTCCGCGTCGTTGTCCACGATGGTCAGCGTGTACTCCGTGGGCTTGTCCTGCGACAGGGAGTACCCCGTGCCGGGCTCCAGAGTCAGGACGACCACCTCGTCGGCCTCGTTGTCAGGGTCGTCGGTGATGGTTATCTCGATCTCGGTTTCAAGCATACCCGCCGGAATCGTAACGCTGCCGGGAATGGCGCTGTGGTCAGCGGGGCTGTCAGAGCCGATATTGGGCGGGAAGCTGACGCTGACGCCCACTGTCACCGGATTGTCCGTCTGCCCGTCCAGCCTGACCCGCACCACGTGCATGCCGGCGCCCTCGCCCGGCTCGCCCGAGGCCGCCGTGAAGGATACCTCCGGCGCGTCGTCGTCCAGGATGGTCAGCTCGTAGATGTTCGCCGACGTATCGAGGGCGTAGCCGTCGCCGCCGGTCAACGTCAGCGTCAGAGTCTCATCTCCCTCGGCGTCCGAGTCGTTGAGGATGGTTATCGGCACGAAGGCCTGAGTCTGTCCGGGCGGGACCGTGACCGTGCCTGAATCACGGATGGTGAAGTCGTCGCCTGGGCCGTGCTGGCCGTGCACTCCCTCCGTGGACGTGCCGCCAACGGTGTAGCCGATGGTGAGATCCTCGTGGGGCGCCGGGTCCAGGGTGATGACCGCCCGGTGCGTGCGGCCCGTCTCACTCACGCTGCCCTCCGCCGTCTCAAAGGCGACCATAGGCAGGTTGTTGTCCGTGATGGTCAGCGTATGCACGCTTTCTTCGCCCACGTTGTTTCCCGAGCCGACCCGCAGCGTCAGAACCACAGTCTCGTCCGGCTCGCTTTCGCCGTTGTGGAAGATCTCCACCGGGATGTGAACGTGGTCATTGCCTGCGTTCACCTGCACCGTGCCATCCGCCCGGTAGTCCCGGTTGCGCGTGGCCGTACTGCCTGCCAAGCCGTAGCTCAGGGTCAGGTTGTCTGTGGGCACAGGGTCGAGGTTGACCCTCACGGGGTGCTCGGTGTCCGCCTCCATGATGCTGGATGCATCGGAGGCGAAGCTGGCCCGCGGCCGGTCGTCGTCCAGGATGGTCAGCGTGTGCGTCCGAGTCGTCCCGACGGTGTAGTCCGAGCCGTTCCCCAGCGTCAGCACCACCGTCTCGTCGGGCTCGGAGTCGCCGTCGGGGTTGATGGTTACCGGGATGCCGACGCTGTTGATCCCGGCGGAGACCGTCACCGACCCGGAAGAGCCGGTTAAGCCTTCGATGCTGTAGTCGCCGCTCTGAGCCGTGCCGCCGCCAAGGGTGTAGTTTATGGTCACGTCCTCGGTGGGCGCCGGGACCAGGTTGACGGTCACAGTCGTGCTCCCGTCGGACTCGCCAACCTCGCTATCGGTCCGGGCGAACTGCGCCCCGGGGCCGTCGTTGTCGGTGATGGTCAGCGTGTAGCGGGACGGAGTTCCCACGTCGTAGTTCTCTCCCGCGCGCAGGTAGATGTCCAGGAAATCCTCCTGCTCGCTCTCCCGGTCGTTGATCAGCCGCACGGGGATGTTCACGCTGGACGAGCCGGGTCCAACCCAGACCGACCCAAAGCCGTTGCTCAGGCCGCCGATCGTGAAATCCTCGCCGGCCTCGGCGACGCCCCCGATCTGGTACCTGATGGTGGTGGCGGCGTGGGGCGCCGGAACCAGGTTGACCACCACGTCGTAACCGCCATCTCCCTCGCTCACGGTGGCCGTGGCCGGGTCGTCGGCGAAGGACACCTCGGGATTGTCGTTGTCCCTCACCTCGACACTGGCCGACCGGTCCGAAGACGCCGTGTAGCCCTCGCCGTTGTTCAGGGTGACGAATATCTCCCCGTCGGCGTCGTCGGTATCGTTCCCCACGGTGAGGACGGTTATGGTGGCGCGGCCGCTGTTGCCTATGGTTGCATGCTTCTGGCCCAACTCTCTGTCGGCTACGTAGTCGCCACGCTGGATCACCGTGTAGCCAAAGGTGAGACTGTCTCCGGCGGCGGGGGCCGGGGAGGCGCTGACCGTGAATTGGGCGGCGTCGCCCTCGTCGACTGGATCGCCTCCCTGCACCGACAGCCGCGGCTGGTCCGGGCTGTCGCCGGTCGCCATCACCGGCCCCGCCCAGTAGCCGGGAACTTTATGAGTATTCACTGCCCGCACGTAGTAGCACGTGAGCTCGCCCTCCTTCGCACGGCGGTCCGCGTACGTCGTTCCCGTGAGCCGCTCTCCCGCTTGGTCCGTACTCGGCGCCTGGCAGGCTCCACCATTCGGCCGCTCCGTGAACACCTCGTAGCGGGACACAGGGAAGCTGTTCACCGACTCAAGCTCGGTCCACCACACGAGGGCGGTCGTGAATGGAACGGTGTAGAACTGCGCTTGCAGGTCCTGTGGCGTTCCCGGCACTGGCCCGCCGGCTCCGGCCCGGGCAGCGATGTGAGCGCTGTTGTTCTCATCGATGTAGTCGAAGTAGGCGGTGGAGTGGACCGTGCCGTCGATGGTAACCGAGTAGGGCTCGGTGCTTTCGATGCTGGCCTCAATGCCCGACGTGGACGCGCCGTCCGGGGCGATCAGGGTCAGCGTGGGGAAGGGCATCTTGCCGATGGAGGTCCTGCCAGAGGAAACGGACATCTTTCCGATGGTCCAGGTGGCTTCGCAGAATCCGTCTACGCAGTCGCCCTGCGCGTACCTTCCATCGCTGCCGCTGACGTCTTCGTCGTCCACGCGCTTGGTGCTGCCACTGACGATGGCCTCCGCGCCCTGGGGTACGCCTGTGAGGGTTACCACCACAGCCGAGGCCGCGTCTGGTCCGTTGTTGGCCGCGAGGATGGTGTAGGCTTGCTGGTCCGGCGCCGCCAGTGGGCTGCGACCGCCGTCCCGCACCGCAAGCTCCGCTATCGGCCCCACGTGGAAGGTGTAGACGCCGCTGTCGGTGTACGCCGTCCCCGACTTGGTAGCCCCAACGGTTATCTTTACCTTATATGTGCCCAAAGTGCCGAAAACTACTAATGCGGGAATTGGTTCATTAAGGTTGTACGGTCCCGCGGACAGCATTGTGTCGGCGTCCAAGATGGTAATGTTTCCTTGGTTGCCGGCCACAACTGTAAATTTGCCGGGCCGTTGTTTTGGCACCACGTCGCTAATTGCAAAAGTGTATGCGTTGTACCCGCTATCAATGACTTCGAAGATGACACCAACACCAGGGATCGAAGGAACAGAAGCAAGGTGCCTTGCCGTCTTGCCGGTGCTCCATCCCGCCTCAACCCTTCCCTGGACGTCCCTGACTTGGACAATGACATCTTCAGGCTGCCAGAATGCCGCTTCATGCTTTGCCACCAATTCCAGTGTGTCATCGCTGGTGCAGGGGTAAGATGTGCGGCCAACGCAGGAAACGTACTTGAAAACAGCAATATCGCCCTCGTTCAATATCGGATCTTCGCCCAGGCACTCGGTGGAGAAGTCGTTCACCAGCACCCCCGGGTCCAGCTCGAAGTCGGGTGTGGAGCTCACCACCGTCGCCGTCAGGCACCGCTGCTCCAAGGGAACGTTATCCGCGGCGAGGAGTACCGGCAAAGACATTGTCGTACCGGTATTTGTGCCACTAATTAACCCCACATTCCAGATACCGCTTTCGGCGTCAAAGGATGTGCCGGTCGGCGCAGTCCATCCGGGAGCTAAAGACAACCCCGGCGAAAGATCGATCTTGATCTTCACATCCCATACTTTGCCAATCTGCTTGCTTGGTACTATTAGAACTCTTGGGTCTGGGTCATTGTAGGGTACATTAATCGCACGAACATCAAACGTGGTCTGCGTACCTAACGCTGGAACCCTGTTGTTAAGGCTGCGAACTCTTACGCCTACTTCTGCACCTGGCCATGCAAAAAGATAAGCATTCGCAGCCCTAATGTACCAATCCTCGGTTTCAATACTCCCTTGGCTGCCTGCTTCGCTGGCGAGGTAACGATGTGAAACCAATTCAGCGTGCAGGCGGACTGGTGTATCCTGATTGAATCGAGGAAAGAATGCTGCGGGCTGAATGATCACGTCAGCGCTGCCCCCCGGTGGTATAAAGGGGATGACCCACACTCCACGGTCCCGGTCAATGTACCCGGATGAAGGGTTGCTAACAGTTGTGTGCTGCTTGTACTCCTGACCATTGGCCGTGGCGGTAATGCGAACGACTACATCATAAGCCGCCGCCGGTGGGTGACCGGGGACTGGATCGTTGCGCACGAAGAGCTCCCACCAGACATTTGAGGTTCCTCTTGGCTTCGGCAGACTGTCCAGGGAGATGCTGCTCGCCGGGGGCGAGGGGGCAGCAAAAGCGGGCTCGGCAGCGCTGGTCGCGATGGCGACCAGCGCTGCAAACAGGCACAGCGTTACAAGCCTAAGGGCCACAGCAACCGCCATCCGATACTACGGGTTGCCCCAGGTGACGGTGACATTCTCGGCGTGAATGACACGTCGGTTCGAGCCATCATCATCAACGTCGTAAGTGGCACTGAAGGTGAAAGTTTCCGTTAGGGCGCTATTTCGGGTGGTGGTGTACACAATGGCGTTGTTGGTGGTAACCCGCCCAGTGAGGGTATCGGAATTCGACAGACTGTCGAAATCATACAGATACTCTCCCACTTCTTCGAAGTGTTGGAACACCGCCCTAAAGGTCACCGTGTCACCCACCGCCGGGCTGGCATTATCGACTGCAAGGCTCACGGTGGGGGCGACGTCGTCCAAACTGATCCGCACCACCAGGGTGTCGTCTACGGTGGGGTCGGGATTGCTCTCGTGGTCGATCTTGTTTGTCACTCCCAAGGTGAGGTCATAGGTGGCCTTGGTCTCGTAGTCCAGGCTGGCCCCCTCGGCCACCTTGATTTGGACGCCGTAGGGGTCCGCGTCGGTCGTGGCCGTTGCTACGAAGTTTTCGTGGCCGACGCCGGAGAGGCTGTACCCCAGATCACTCGCTTCCGAGTAGACCAGGAACGGGTCGCCGACGTTGGTCCCGGCCGGGGAGTTTTCCGGCACGCTGCGGCTGACGCCCAATAGTGGCGGCTCCACCTCGACGAGAGGCCCCACGTGGATGACGTACTTTTTCACCTCGCCGGCCTCGGTGACGTTTGCACTGATCGCCTTCCAGTTCGCGTCGTACTCCTCATCGCCTTCAGCGTGAGGGTTTTTGTTGCGCACGTACCCCACGGGTTGAGCAGATATTTCGTAGGTCCCGGGCTTGGTGAAGACCCACTGTAGGTCATTGATGAGTTCGCCGGGCGCCATCTCCATGGATGCGATGCCTGCCTCAGCGCTGTCCCAGACCTTGGTCGCGCCGGGCACACCCGACTGGCGCGCCCGGTAGGCGAGGAGGTGGGGATGCTCGCCCGGGGCAATGCCGGGGTTGCGCAAGAGCCTGAACTCGTAGCTAACCTTGGTCCAGTACTTCTTGTCGAATCGGTGCGTCGAGAATCCGAGGGTGAGGTCGGATTTCTGGTCCCCGCTGAGGTCGGGGTCGTCCAGCCGCAGCCACCAGACCTTTTCACCAACATTGGCGTGGTCACGAACCCCTGGGTACTGGTCCAAACGCAAATGGTGGGTGCTGAAATCATCCGGATTGCCCTCCACCACAGTCGCCTGACGCGAGTTCTCGACGTGGATTATGAGCTCGTCGATGTCGACGCCGGAGTCGGTCAGGGTGGTTACGGTTTGGAGGTCTTGCGTTTCGGTGGTCAACAGCGGCGGGCACTCGTTGGTGTGCAGGATGCCGGTGTTGTCAGGGGTTTGGTCAGGGTCCAGCCCTGGGGTCTGCGCCTGATCCGGCCCCGTATCCTCCCAGTAGGCGTCAAAGAGTGCGTAGTGGCCGGTGGTCTTCTCGTGCGGTTCGGCCTGGAATGCAGTGGATGCGCCTTGGCCGAACCCACAAGGCTGCGGGTCGTCGTAGGTGTTGTCCGGGCTTTGCGC
The DNA here is from genome assembly GCA_965207225.1 of Dehalococcoidia bacterium. GTDB lineage: Bacteria > Chloroflexota > Dehalococcoidia > Plut-88900 > Plut-88900 > Plut-88900. The sequence goes on along the minus strand of CBDBLV010000004.1, from coordinate 710,466 downwards.
CGAGGTGGGGGTGACCAACAGGGCGGCCACCGCTACTAGGGCCAGCGCCAAGACGACGCCGAAGAGTTTCAGGGGCATTGATGCGTTGGTAAAGCTGTTCATCGATTCTCCTAGCTTCCTTGCTTTCGAAATCTAGATCGAGTTGGTTCGTTGTTCTTTGCCTCGCGCCCAAGACGGGTGCGTGTTTCTACACTGGTTTTGCTCCGTGCGGGACGACTGATATCACAATCGTCAGCTATCGTTTCCGCCATCGTGTTGAGTCTTAGTATCATTGTTCCCGTCGTCGCCAACCGTGGAGTACGTTCGGATCATTGGTATTGAGCTTCGTATGCGTCCAATTGACGAGGTACGGTCTCGACACGGACAGTGGGCAAGGCCACCATTACGTTGATAATTGAGATATAGTATCATTACTATCCACCTATTACCTTAAACCACCGAAGCGGATGTTGTCAATAGCGCCGACCAAGAAAAGGCAGCGTTTCCATTGATGATCAGCAGCCATCAGGAGTATGATGAGGGCAGAACGGTCTTGAGCACACATAGGACGCTGAGAGTTGCCCGAAGGCCGTAGCCATGTCAGAGGGGAGCGTCATGATTGCGAACGTGAAGGCCAAGTACTCCAACGGCGTTCTCACGCCCCTGGAGCCCTTGGACATTGCCGAGGGAGCGGAAGTGGCCCTGGTGATTGAGGAGATTCCCGTTCAAGCCGCGGCGAAGGGCGCGAATGCTATCGGAGACATGTCAATGTTGGCCAGGCACCTCATTGAGAAGTACCCGGATGACGGACGAGACCGACCCACCGATGGCTCTGTCAACTACAAACACTACATGTACGGTCATCCGAAGAAGGAACCGTAATGCGTGTGGTGTTCGCTGACAGTGGATATTGGATCGCACTACTCGACAACCGAGACGACCTTCACGCCCGCGCACTCGACTTGAGCTCAGAATCCATCGCGGACCAACTGGTCACGACCCATATGGTTGTGGTCGAGGTACTCAATTTCGCATCGACCCGTGGCGAGTACATGCGACAGCGTGCAACTGAATGGGCGAAGAGTCTTCGTGGCAGACCAAGCATTGAGGTTGTCTGGCTTACTGAGGACCAGTTTTGGACAGCGGTGGGACGATACGAGGCACGCCAGGATCAGACCTGGAGCCTAACGGACTGCGCGAGCTTCCTCATAATGGAAGAACGTGACCTGACTGAGGCGCTCGCCTACGACCGAGACTTTGAGCAGGCTGGATTCGTCGCCCTGCTGAGAGGCAGTCACGAGTGACGCAAAATGCTGGGATTGTGAATGCGTGCGCCCCATTGAATATGCTGGAAGCCACGATAGGCGCAACGCTGGTAGGCAGCCCAAGAGAGACCACGCAACATCGTTTCGGTGGGTTTACAGACTGCCCAGCCTCAATTCGAAGACGGTTCTGTCTACCGTCAAAATAGGCCCACCAGACTTGACAAAATCAAGAACTTTCACACTTACCCTCGTTCTGGACCTGTAGCCAATCTGTAGACCGTCAGCGATAATGGGACACCCGAGGGGATAGGAAAACCCGAGAGATTTGAGGTGGTGTGAGCTCCCTGACTGAAGGTAGAGTGCCCCGGGAAAGGAGCAGACGTGTCCCAACCAGATACTGACAAAGCAGCGGCCGCCCAGGAGCGTAGCCGGGAGACGGAACCGCTCGTCATTTCCACGAACGCGGGAACCTATCGAACCCTCGAGCCCAGGCCAACCGAATTACCGATGGGGCCAGCCACGCCATGACGTTACACTCTGTACTGTCGAACCGCGTTCGGAAGGTGTGAGGAGATGCGCAACTGACGCGAGACAGACTGAAGAAGGCAGGCTTGGTGCTCCTGATCCTCTATCTGATCATAGGCTTTGGCTTTATCCTGTGGGGACACTACGTGCAAGATGTCGATATCGGCGAAGGAGTAACCCGGTGGGTCTTCTGGTGGGCGCTGCCTGGTCTCGCCGTGCTGCCGATACTTGCCTCTGTAGCTGTAGAGCCACCTGAATCAAGGATTCACCCCCGACTATTCCACGGGTTGGTCTTTGTCGCGACTGCGCTTGGGGCCCTCTTCGTCGCATGGGCGCTATGGGTTCCCTTCGTACTTGCGCCGGAGCCTGGCGACGATGTGTATCGCTGGTGGACCGCTGGAGTGATCCTGATCTTGGGCGCACTATTCGTCATATCTGGCATATCGTTCGTCTCATCTAAAGAAGACCCTCCAGAGGCAACGCGCGAGAGCTCTTGGAAGAAAACTGCGCTCGATGTCGCAGGGGGCGGATTGGTGTTTGCCGGGTTAGCTCTCCTGCTATGGGCATTCTACGTCGACGATGCCGACACGTCTGAGCCGGTGTACGAATGGGTAGTACTACTCTCTCTCGCTGGCTTTGTACGTTGGGTGATTCCCTGGGTAGTGTCGAATTGGAAGCGCACTCTCGTCGGCACGTTTCTATTCATATCCACGGCCATCGTGCTGGTGCTTGCCGTGGATGCCCTGGACGAAAGTGAGGATTGGCGCTTCTGGACACTAATCGTAGTTTGGTTGGCAGTGACGGGGGCATCATGGGCTTCATTACATTTGCCGGTCTTAAAGTACGCCATCGAGATAGTGCTGATATTCTGCGTGTTCATTGCCGGCTTCGCGTTGCTATGGATATTCATCAACTTGGGAGTACTCGGGAACCAAGGCGGTTCCACGGAGAATGTGCTCTCGGCACCGCTCAGCTTCATGATTGAGGTTGCATTACCGGCGGCCGGAATGGTGGGCGGGCTTGAGATTGCAGAGAGACTGAGATGTTGGTTGGGTATTGGTCGGGTGCCCCGTTTTCAAATACGTTCGTAGCCATGTAAGAAACCAGGCTGGACGAAACCCGTGCCAGAGGCGCCGGAACTCACCATTGTCCGCGAGGTGCTGGAGCGCCGCGCGGTGGGCGCTTCCGTGGTCTCTGCCCGCGTCGTCCGCCCAACGGTATTTCGGACGCTATCCGAGATTGACGTGGCCGGGGACATTGAGGACCGCTCTTTCACGAACGTGTCCCGCTACGGCAAGAGCGTCACTTTGACGCTCTCCGACGGAATGGCCCTCGTCATCTTTCCGATGCTGACTGGCCGGCCAGCCAGAAGTACCACCTGACGGCCCAGGGCATCGACGAAGCCGCGTGGGTCCTCCGCTTCGACACGCCCTCGGACTTCGTGCGGGCCTACCCCATGTACAGGGAGTGACTGACGCTGCTCATACGCAGGATGGACGCCGTGGCCTCCATATATCGCCTGGCCGCCACCATGTCTACCAGACTTGATAAAATCAAGAACCTTCCGCTTGTCCTTCAAGCTGGAGGTGTAAGAGGAGGGGATGAGCAGCAGCGACATGGAGCTTGCCAGCCAAGGCCGCCGTCTCGCCGGATTCGTCCTCCGACTGCTTTCTATTCGTGCTTACGCTCGGCATCGGCTGGGGCATATGGTACCTGATCGCGGCGCGAGGCGGACAGATCCCGCCGAAGCAGCTCCTGCGTACGCGCGTCATCCGTGGGGATGGTCAATCGGCCGACCTAGGTTGGATGCTGATCAGGGACCTGGTCGTGCGATGCATCGTTTTCGGCGCGGTCAATGGGGTATTGGTGGCTGTGCTGGGAGAGCAGGCGGGCGGGGCCATCTTCACGCCTACCTTCGTCGTTGCGGCGCTTTGGTGCGTCTGGGACGCCGACCGCCAATGCCTCTGGGACAAGATCGTGCGCACGCGTGTCGTCAACGCCCGCAGCCGATAGTGCCCTTGGCGCGAAATGTCCATTCGCAAGGCGCACTTCAGCTTCAGCGGTGCTCGTTTTCGGGGGGTTCCAAGGTCTGGCCCGGCGGTGTATAGTATGACTCGTAGAGTAACACCTTGTTGGAGGTGCTTCGGAGTGGAGACGCCTTTCCGTTGGCCTGCCGATGAGTGGGCGGGGTTGGCGCAGGCTTCGAGCCGACTGTTTAGGTGAGCTATGACGACGCCGGACACGACATTTGCCAGGACGCCGCCGGTTCGGGAGCATTTTGTGTTTCCGGACCCTCCGGAAGATCCGGACGACAAGATGACCAGCTTTGACGGTCTGACCTACACCGGTATTGTCCACAACCTGGTAGTGCATCTGGGCAGCCCAGAGACGACGCTGGTGGCCGGTGAGCGCTACTTGGCGCTGGCGCCCACGGGGAGCCTGGCCGGGGTGCGGTATCCCGACCTGCTGGTGGCCTTCGGGGTTGACCCGGGGGCGTACCGGCGCAGCGAAGCCTACGTGATCGCGGAGCAGGGGAAGCCGCCGGACTTCGTGCTGGAGGTGGCGTCCAAAAGCACGGGGCGAGTGGACGTGACCGAGAAGCGCGCGGACTACACCGCTCTGAGCATACCGGAGTACTGGCGATTCGATGAGACGGGAGCGTATCACGGGGCGAAGCTGGGCGGAGACCGGCTGGTGGACGGTGCGTATGTCCCTGTAGAGCTAGAGGAGTTGCCCGGAGGGAGCCTCCAGGGGTACAGCGCGGTGCTGAACCTGTATCTGCGTTGGGATGATGGGAGGCTGATGTTCTACGACCCTGTCACGGGGGAGCCCATCGCCAGCCTTGAGAGCGAACGAGCCCGCGCCGACAGCGCCGAGGCCCGCGCCGACAGCGCCGAAGCCCGTGTCCGGGAGTTGGAAGAAAGGCTCCGCCAACGGGGGACGTAGCAGTTCAGCATTGAATCTCGAAATCGGATAGCAGGAGGCAGAGACCGTCATGACCGAAGGTAGTGGCCTAGATGTGCGAACGTATACTTATACCCCCCCCCCCCCGAACAGGCGTCCTAAGCATACCCGACCTCTCTCCTCGCTAGAGAGCGACCGTCGGGGAGGCCGTTTCCCCTCTGAACCCCGCCGCCATTATGAAAGGACGGGGCTGAGAGAGTTCCTTCCGTTTGCGGTGGCGCTGCTGGTTGTGCTGGTGGCCCTCTCCACGTCCGCTTGTAGTGACGACACAACTACCAACCCCACGTCCACACGGGAATCGGCGACATCAGGCGCGACGCCTACGGTCGCGAACATTGCCGCACCGACGACCGCGCCCGTGTTCACGTCGGTCCCACCAACGAGTACCGCCATGCCGACATCGACGTCGGGGCGTTCCGCTGCGTCGACACTCACCCCGATACGCACCGCCACACCTGCCGTGGAACCCACGCCTGCACCAGCCACGCCCTCGCCGGAGCCTACCGCTACACCCACGCCTACACCAGACAATGTGTTCGAGGCGGGGGAGACGCTCCCAAACTCTCCCGCTGAGTTTTCAGATTGGCGAAGATTTGGGGGAGGAGCCCAGGCCCAATCCGGTTCCGGCGGCTTTGTAATTCTGATGGACAATGGAGGGTACGGCTGGACTTATGACGCCGTCTACACCTGCATAGATCCGGCAGGTTGCCGCATTGTGAACGGAAGAGTTACCGGCGGGGCTGTCCGTAGAACAGAGCCTACCGCTACGCCTACACCAGCCACACCCACGCCGGTGGTGACCGACACGCCCTCGCCGGAGCCTACTGCTACACTCACGCCGGAACTCGCGCCTGTAGTCTTGGGGATATGCCGGGACGGCATGACGTTGCAGCCTGGCGAAGGTTGCAGCTACACCGGTGGCGGCACGCCACGCGCCAGCGTCGTTCTGTCAGTGACGCACGACGGAGCAATCTGTCGTGAGGGAGGCCCGGCGAAGCAAGTGGTAGGGGGCATCACCCTCAATGTGGACAACCTTCGTCTCTGCTACTCTGACGGCTTCGAAGTCGACGATGCCTTCCAGAGCGAAATCGTAGCCACCGCCAACGCTGAAGGGAGTTGGACCTTCTATGAGTCCCGACAATCTGCACAGCGTTCCCTAAGGCCCACACCAGAGCCTACTGCTACACCCACGCCTACCCCAGACAATGTGTTCGAGGCGGGAGAGACGCTCCCAAACTCTCCCGCTGAGTTTTCAGATTGGCGAAGATTTGGGGGAGGAGCCCAGGCCCAATCCGGTTCCGGCGGCTTTGTAATTCTGATGGACAATGGAGGGTACGGCTGGACTTATGACGCCGTCTACACCTGCATAGATCCGGCAGGTTGCCGCATTGTGAACGGAAGAGTTACCGGCGGGGCTGTCCGTAGAACAGAGCCTACCGCTACGCCTACACCAGCCACACCCACGCCGGTGGCGACCGACACGCCCTCGCCGGAGCCTACTGCTACACTCACGCCAGAACCTACGCCTACACCAGCCACGCCTTCGCCAGCCACGCGCCTCACCGACGACGACGGTATCGATTGGTCGCCCGCCTGGTCGCCCGACGGCCAGCGCATCGCGTTCGACTCCGGCCGCGACGGGGACTATGAGATCTACGTGATGAACGCCGACGGCTCCGGGGTCACGCGCCTCACCGATCACGACGCTCCCGATGGTTTCGCCGCCTGGTCGCCCGACGGCCAGCGCATCGCGTTCGACTCCGGCCGCGACGGGGACTATGAGATCTACGTGATGAACGCCGACGGCTCCGGGGTCACACGCCTCACCAACGACGACGCCGACGATTGGTCGCCCGCCTGGTCGCCCGACGGCCAGCGCATCGCGTTCAACTCCGACCGCGACGGGGACTATGAGATCTACGTGATGAACGCCGACGGCTCCGGGGTCACGCGCCTCACCAACGACGACGGTATCGATGGGTCCCCCGACTGGTCGCCCGACGGCCAGCGCATCGTGTTCAACTCCGACCGCGACGGGGACTTTGAGATCTACGTGATGAACGCCGACGGCTCCGGGGTCACGCGCCTCACCGACAACGACGCTGGCGATGGTCGCCCCGCTTGGTCGCCCGACGGCCAGCGCATCGCGTTAGACTCCGACCGCGACGGGGACTATGAGATCTACGTGATGAACGCCGACGGCTCCGGGGTCACGCGCCTCACCGACAACGACGCTGCCGATTGGTCGCCCGCCTGGTCGCCCGACGGCCAGCGCATCGTGTTCCACTCCAACCGCGACGGGGACTATGAGATCTACGTGATGAACGCCGTGGGCGAACCCGTGGCCACCACTAGGCCTACTCCCGTGACTCCCGTACAGGAGCCAGTCTCGATAACCGAATTCAACAGAGCCAGCCTCTCAACCAGGTTATCCATGTTTGAAGAGGGGAGGATTGCGAAGTGCCGAGTGGGCCTAGTTCTGCCGCGAGACGGTTTCTGCATTGATCCCGATGCAGATTCGATAAGGCCGCCGAACACTGTGCGGTTCTTGGCGGCCCACCTGTCTGACGGCTCTGGCTTGGTAATGGGCGAGGCGTGGGTATTTGGCCGATCACCCGGCACGATCACACTCATCGGCACGAACGTGGAATTCGGCTGGATTTCTGGATCCGTTTACCAATCGCGCAGTGAGGTGGACCTTGGCTCTATCACCGCCGAGAAGCAGGGTGTGGACTGGGTCATAACGCATCTTGATTGAAGGGGCGGAGACAGGTTCTGAGGCGACTTGCCAGTACTGATCAGGTTCCACAGACTCCCAGACCGGGAGGAGCGGAGATGCTTGAGGGAGTCGGGCTGGGCGAGTCGATCAGACGCCACGTGAAGGTCAAAGAGTGGACCAGGGCTGGACGGACGGTCACCTCGCTGATGCTGTTGACCCCAATTGGCGGAGAAGGGGTGGACGACCTTCAGTATGACCACTGCCCAAACGACCAGCAACATCCCGAAGTCCAGGCACGTTTCCGGCTGCCGGACCCGCTACAGCACTAGCCTGACGAGATGACCCAGTATGGCAAACCTTGTTCAAGTACGGAAATTCCCTGGCACTGGCTGTGCATTTTAGTAAGCCGGAGACTTACCCTGGTAGAGGCGGGACTGCTGGAATTGTGGTCAGGCCAGAGTTCGATAAGGCGCGGGCGCGGTGCCCTAGCCTCGCTCTGACCTGCTGGTCGCTTTTGGCGTGGACCCGTGGGCATACCGGGCCATCAACGAGTGCGTGGTGTCGGAGCAGGGGAGTGCCACATCTGGCAGTCACCGCAAGGCGCTTACATGACACCGGCCGTTCCGCTTGGTGGCTCTCGTTACTCATGTCTCCTGTTTTGCTGTTGCTGGTGATCATAGAATTCCTTGCGTATGTCAATGAAGACGACAGCCTCCCACAAGTTTCAAGCGTTTCGTATTAAACCATGAGCAGATTCATTGCAAATCAGTTTAGTAGGAGGGATGGGATAATGAAGCGGATCATCTTTCTGACAGTTGCAATGGCTTTCATCCTCACGGTCGGCGCGGCCGTTGTCGTCGCTGATGACAACGGTGCGAGAGAAGTGAGAATTGCTGCCCAGCGCCTTGGCGACGGGCGCATCGAGTTTGCGCTCCAGGAACGCGGGGATGGGGGATGGGGGGAGCGCATCCTGCCAGAGAATCGCTTCTTGCCAGCCGATAGTGGAGGCATATGGCTCAGTTCTTCCCCGATAACACTGGGAAAGCCCGTCGGTACCACGATGGATCAGGCCACGACCGGGCCTGACTTGCGGGTTACTGCCCGTCGCCTCGTGGACGGGCGAGTCGAGTTCGCGCTTCAAGAACGTGAGGACGCCGGATGGGGAGAGCGCATCCTGCCAACCAGCCGCTTCCTTCCAGCCGACAGCCGGGGGAGATGGCTCAGTTCTTCCCCTATAGTACTGGGAGAGGCTGAGGATGCCGCGATGGAACCGGCCACGCCGCCCACATCTACTCCCGTTGCTACGTCCACGCCTTGGGCAGATCACGGAGACATCCCCTGGAAGAGGTCTGTGATCAAGGTACCGGCCCTCGAAGTAGGTGAGATGCGCATCACCCTGTCCGAGGGAGAGACCCTCGAATATCGATTCGACGCCGGCAGAAGCTTTTGGTTTCTTAGGGAGCTGGACATTGACTTTAGACTCCTCAATACATCCGGAGATGTATTGAGAGAAGTGAGAAGGGCAAAGTCGCTGAACGGAGAAGTAACGGCAGAGTCCTCAGGTGTTTACACCTTGGTGTTCGACAATTGGTTCTCTTTCGTTACGTCCAAGACCGTGACTTTGAGATACCGGGTGCTTGCGCCCGGTGACAGGCATGTTGCCTCACGCCCTACAGCCACGCCAACTCAGGGGGCGGCTGATCTGGTTGTGGACACCGCCACGGTGAGCGACAACAACCCCACCGCAGGCGAGTCGTTCACGCTGAGCGCGACGGTAAGCAACCAGGGAAGCGGTCCTTCGGACTTGACCACCCTGCGTTACTATCGCTCGACTGACACCACGATCATGAAGTCTGACACCGAGGCTGGCACGGGCAGGGTCCCCGCAGTGCCTGCGTCGGGCAGCAAGGCCGAGTCCATCAGTCTGACCGCGCCGTCCACGGCGGGGACTTACTACTATGGAGCGTGCGTGGATGCGGTGTCTGGAGAGTCTGACACGACCAACAACTGCTCGTCGGCGGTGATAGTGACCATTACTACTACCCCGAATCCAACGACCACCCCTACACCTAAGCCGGGAGCTAGTACGCCCTCTGCATCCGCTGACTTTCTGACACTCGAGCACGATTCCTTCGGGATACACATGGAGTTACGGGTGCTGGAAGTCGTGCGGGGGCATACTGGGAACGCGAGGGCGGATTTCTGGCTGGACGATGGCAACGAATGGGTCAAGGTTGTTGTCGAAGTAAGAAATCGTGGCGATGATGACTTTTCTTTCAATTCCAACGCGTTCGCTCTGACCGGTGCGAGCAATGAAGAACTGGGAGATACCTTCGGAGCGCCCGATACGGACAATCTCTTGACTGACAAGGAGATTCTCCCAGATACGGTGGTTCGGGGCGACATCGTTATGCAAGGCCCCGGTAATGCAAGCTATCTCGCCCTTAGCGTCGCCCCAGTTTTCTTCAGCGTTCAGTATCTGCCGCTGACTGCCGGGGCGGCTAATGCTCCCCCTGCTACACCACGCCCTACAGCCACGCCGCGTCACACTGCTACACCGCAGCCTACCGCGACTCCCTACCCCACGGCCACCCCAACTCAGGGGGCGGCCGATCTGGTTGTGGAGTCGGTTTCAACCAGCGACACCAGCCCCGATACCGGCGATTCCTTTACCCTTCGCGCCACGGTCCGCAACCAAGGCAGCGATCCTTCGAGCTCGACGACCCTGCGTTACTATCGCTCGGCTGACACCACGATCACGACGTCTGACACCGAGGCTGGCACGGGCAGGGTCCCCACAGTGCCTGCGTCGGGCGGCAAGATCGAGTCCATCAGTCTGACCGCGCCTTCCATGACGGGGACTCACTACTATGGAGCGTGTGTGGATGCGGTGGTGGGCGAGTCCGATACAGGTAACAACTGCTCAAGAGCGGTAGCGGTTTCCGTCACTGCCGAACCGACGGCGACGCCGCGTCCATCGGACGGCGACGGACTGTGTCGGGTAGGTCTAGTGGTCAGGCTTGGGGAGAGTTGTGTCTACCCGAGTACGTCCGAGGAGTTCTCGGTCGATTCGTCCGGTAGAGGAAGGTTCTTGTTCTTCGTCGCGGGAACCTCAATCAATGCGAGAAACGTGACCATAAACGGCGTTCGGTACAACTTTGCAGCGAGCAAGCAGACCGGCGGAGCTTGGGTAATCGAGGCTGCGGGGTAGGCAAGAGGCGAACGTGCACTTCCGATACAAGAGGCAGTCCTGTGGGAATCGCAGGACACCGCATCCTAAGGGTGTGGGATCAGGACAATCCGAATCAAACTCCACCCAAAAGGATGTTGCGCGAACTGGGCAGTACTCATCTTGACCAGCACGTCCGGCCAAGTCTACTGACGCATATCCCCAGTCAAGGGACTATTGCGGGCGACATCGCTCAACAGAAAATCCCCGCCGGGGAGAATGGACCGAGAACAAAGAAAGAAAAGACCATATGCGGAGGTGGCGTCTTGAACCGCAAGGAAGCGGCTGCAAGAGCCGCTCGACGGACGTTCCACTGACTCCATGTCTCCTGCCCTGTCCCTTTGTCGCTTGGCATATCTCTTGGAGTAGCCTATTCGTCGCTCGTGCTCCGCCGACATGTCAAACTCGTCCCCGAAGACCTGAACTTGCAAGGGACCGACGGGTGCCGCGTAGGTCGCCGATAACTTAGGAATTTAGGCGGTTGCTCGGCAAAGCTCCCACCAGAGGCTTCGGCGGCCAAACGCAGCATCTATGGCGGTGTTCCGGGGTTCGCGGGGCAAGTTGAGGACCGTTACCCGAACGAACTTACCATGCACCGCCGCTGTCACATGACCGTTGCCCACAGCATCCGGACCTCTATATGCTAGACACATGGCCCTCTCCGACCACCAGTTGCTCGACGCCCTGAGCCGGATGCCGTTCGTCTGTCAATACCCAGGAACATTGAGCCACAATACCCACTAACATTGAGCCAGATAACCAGGGTCTTTGAGCCACCCTGAGCGCCCCAGCTTAGACCATTGCAGCACTTGATAAGGAGGTGCCGCGATGGCCTACAAGGAGGTACTCAGAGTGGAGATAGAAGAAGTCATCCGGCGCTGGCAGGCTGGAGAGAGCCAGCGCCACATAGCGACTGGGACGGGCCTGTCCCGGAACACGGTGGTCAAATACATCTCCTCAGCGGAGAGGTTGGGGCTGTCCCGGGACGGACCGGGTCCCAGCGAGGAGCAACTGAGCAAGCTGGCGGCCATCGGCCGTGCGGGACCGCGGCAGACCAAGATGCCCATAGAGGAGAGGCTGTCCCCCTGGGCCGACCAGATTCAGCAGTGGCTCATCGGGGACCGGCTGCAACTGACCCGCATCCGGGAGTTGCTCTTGGAGCGGGGCTGCGATGTGCCCTATTCGTCCCTCCAGCGCTTCGTGGCCCGCCGCAACTGGCGAGGCCGCAGTCTTCGGACGGTGCGGATGGAGGAGAGTCCTCCGGGCGAGGTGGCGGAGCTGGACTTCGGTCGGCTGGGGCCGCTGGAGGACCCGGAGACGGGACGCCGCCGGACGGTGTGGGCGCTGATCGTGGTGCTGGCCTACTCGCGGCACAGCTTCGTCTGGCCCACCCACGGGCAGAAGCTGGAGGACGTGGTCGCCGGACTGGAGGCGGCCTGGGCTTTCTTCGACGGCATACCCAAGTACCTGGTCATCGACAACTTCCCGGCGGCGGTGGCCGGGGCCGACGCCCTGCATCCCAGGCTGACCAGGGGCTTCCTGGAGTACTCGCAGCGCCGGGGTTTCATCACCGACCCGGCCCGGGTGCGCCACCCCAGGGATAAGCCCAAGGTGGAGCGGGGAGTCCAGTACGTGAGAGAGCGCTTCTTCAAGGGAGCCTCCTTCAGGGACCTGCCTCACATGCGGAAGGAAGCGCTCCACTGGTGCCGTGAGGTGGCCGGACAGCGGGTGCACGGCACCACCAGGCGCAAGCCCGTGGAGGTCTTCGACACAGAGGAGCGCCAGACGTTGCTGCCCTGGGACGGCGATCCCTACGAGGTTACCCGCTGGCGCAACGCCAAGGTGCAGCGCGACCACCACGTGACCTGCCAGCACGCCCTCTACTCGGTGCCGTCGGCCCTGTGCCCTCCGGGGCAGCAGGTGGAGATCGCGCTGGACAGCAAGCTGGTGCGCATCTACCACCGGGGCAAGCTGATCAAGGTCCATCCCCGTCAGCCCAGGGGCAAACGCTCCACCGACCCCGACGACTACCCAAAGGAGTTCATCGCCTACACCCTGCGAGGGCCCGACAAGATCAAGCAGAGCGCGGCGGAGCTGGGAGAGGCGGTGGCCGCCTTCGCCGACCGGCTCTTCGAAGGCCCCACGCCTTGGGCCAAGGTGCGGCAGGGACACAAGCTGCTCCGCCTCGCCCAGCGCTACACCCCCGACAGGCTGAACGACGCCTGCCGCAAGGCCTTGGACGTGGACCTCATCGACGTGCACCGCGTCGAGCGCATCCTGGTTGAAGCCCTGGAGCAGCAGGATGCGCCGCCCCTTGCCGACCTCATACCGCCGGGGCGCTTTGCCAGGCCCGGCTCCGTCTTCGCCCTGGTCAACGGCCATCACCCAACCGAAGGAGTTACGCTATGACCCGCAACCGCAACGTCGATCTGGCCCCGCTGCTCAAGACCCTCAAGCTCAGCGGCATGCTGGACACCCTGCCCGAGCGCATCGCCCTGGCCCGAAGGGACCAGTTGGACTATGCCGCCTTCCTGGAGATCATCCTGGCCGACGAGGTCAGCCGCAGGGAGAACCGGCGCATCGAGACCCGCCTGAACCGGGCCGGCTTCGAGGAGACCTGCCGCCTGGAGGACTTCGACTGGACGTCCGAAATCACCCTGGACCGCCGCCTCCTTGACGCCGCCTTCTCCCTGGACTTCATCCCCAGGCACGAGCACGTCCTGCTCATGGGACCGGCGGGCGTCGGCAAGAGCTTCCTGGCCCAGGCCCTCGGCTACGCCGCCGTCAGAGCCGGATACTCCGTCCGCTTCATCCACGCATACGACTTCTTCAAAGCCATGTCCCAAGCCAGGGTGGACAACTCGGTGGACAAAGCCTTCCGCTCCTTCCTCTCCCCCGACCTGCTCATCCTCGACGACCTGGGCCTGCACCGTCTTAACGCACAACAGTCATCGGACCTCTACCAACTCATCGTCGGCAAGCACCGGGCCTCCAGCTTCGTCATCACCTCCAACCGCGCCATCGAAGAGTGGCTCAGCCTCTTCAACGATCCCATCCTGGGCAACAGCGCCCTGGACCGTCTGGCCAACACCAGCTACCAGATCGTCATCGAGGGCACCAGCTACCGGGAGAGGCTCTCTCCTCACCGCGCCCTACTGGGAAAGGTGGCCAAAATCCTCGGCAAGAAGGGAGGTGATTGAACCGCCGATAGCATCCTGTCATAATCCGTATCATCGGCGTTCAGGGTGGCTCAATGTTCGTGGGTAACCTGGCTCAAAGATCTTGGGTAACGACAGTCGGGGGACTCGAAGATGAAGAGCACGTTGGGCAGGTGTCCCTCATGATCTCGTTTCGCCCAGCCGCTGGTGAAATAACGTCGGTAGGACCTCAGGCGTTTGGGGATGCGCTTCGGCGTGGTGGCCCTCCGCTCGAACTCCAGCAGGAAGGGACGCCAATCGCCTTTGTACTCCAGGGTGAAGGATGCGTCGGGGTGAATGGCGTAGGTGGTCTGGTCGTAGCGGTAGCCGATGCTGGAACGGTGGGTGGGCAGCAGGTCGAACAGGTCGTAGTCCGGGGACTTAGCTACCTCGGCTGAGAGGGAGGCCGCGAAGCCGACGACGCCGGCGTGGTGGCGCAGCTGGGTGGCCAGGGCGCGCAGGGCTGTCCCGACGTAGACGGAGGGCTTCCTGAGGGTGAGTTCTGGGCTCCAGCGGTCGAGGGTGAGGCCGACGGCGGCCCGGTCCCGGCGAGCCAGGTGTGTCAGCCCCTCGTCGGTGAGAACGAGCAGGGAGCCGTCCTCCCGCACGAGGCCGTGCTCACGGAGTGAGCGGAGCACCTGGTTGACCCGACGCAGGGTGACGCCGCCCATCAGCCCCGCGAGCTGCTCACGGGTGCACAGGGGCCAGGCGGACAGCAGGTCCAGGGCGTCCTTCCCGGCGCGAGTGAGTTGCGCCGATGGGGATGACGTGATCTGCTGGGCAGGCTCCGGCATGGCGGCCTTCACACGGGAAGAGTAGAGGTCTTCGAGATCGGGCCTCGGGTTGTCGCGGAAGGACGAATGGGACGAGTCCAGCAGCCGATCCATCCACGCCAGGATGCCCCTAAGAGCCGCGCCGGGGTCGATAGGCACGGGCGGGTCATTGTCCCGTCCGTCTCCGCACTGCTGCCAGACGGCGCCGGTGTGGGCAACGGCCAGAAGCTCCCCCTCCGTCGCCGCGAAGGTCCTACGGTGTTCCGAGGGGTCGCCCAATGAGCGTATCGCCCTGCGGGTGGCCTGGTCGGCGTGTGTCAGCACCAGGGTGGCGAAAGGTTTCTCCCGGCTGGGGAGATGCTCGACGCTCCTGAGGCGGTAGCGCAGGTTGGAGGTGGGTAGGGTCTGACCCTGGCGGATGATGCCGATGGAGCGGCCACCCGACAGAGTGATCAGCATGTCGTAGGGGCCGCTGCGGTAGTGGTCCACGCGCACGGGCTTATGGTGCGGGTCTGCGTCGGCGATCATGGTGGCGAGGCGGTAGAGGACGGCCACGGCGTCCATGCGCTCGGCCAGCAGCCGGAACCACTGTCTGGACACCGGGTACTCGCTGAGGAAGTAGTCCGTGCCGTGCTCGATCCTTCCTCCGGCGACGATGCCCTGCTTCGTGGGGAAGTAGCGTCGTTGGGGGCGGGAGCCGAGAACGCTCAGTTGGTGCGACACGGAGTCCACCAGGCCCCGCCTGGCGAGCTTGTCAATGCGTTCTCTCATAGTGGAGGCGGGAACACGTCCGAAGCGGGACAGCTCGTCCACGGTGGCCAGGGGCGTTGCGCAGACCAGCCGGAGGGCGTCCTCCAGGGCCTCGGACAGGCGCTTGGAACCGGTCGACGGGCCGCCGTCCTTCAGCCGCCGCCTGGTTTGCGCCTGGAGTATCAGCCGCTCCTCGGCGTCCTCCAGCGCCTCTGGTCTGTCGCCCACTTGCTCCAGCACCGCGCGGGGTATGGCGCGTCCCGCGTGGCCCCGGTCGAGGAAGCGCCACAGGGTGTGGCGGGAGACGCCGAGAGCCTCGGCCGCCTTCGGCTTCCCATGCAGCACGGCGTAGGTGCGCACGTAGTCCCGGACCGCCTCGTCGAGGTCCGCTCCGGCCTGCGCTGCGCCGTTCAGTTCTGCTGCTCGTGAATCCGTGGCTGCCAATTGGTGCTCCGCTTGTCAACAATGTCCCAACGTCCCATCTTGAACGGGAGATTGCTCGCATGTAATGCCTTGCAAGCCGTTGTTATGGGGTCGGAGTTGTGGTAAAGCAGGGGCCGTGATCACGATGCCCTGAGCCGCCGCCAGGATGACGCGGCATTGAGGATGCGGGGCTTGCTTGATGGCGGTTCATCCGCCGGACACCTTCTCTGACGGCGGCTTCGTGGAAGGCGACGCTGCCTTGGGTATCTCACCCCGCAGATGGGCGCGGACGATCATCCGGGCCAGGATGCGCAGCCCGCGTTGGAGCTGAGCTCGCTGCTCGGCGGTGTAGGGCTCCATCGGCCTGTCGATGGAGGGATCGGGAGCGTCTCCTCCGCTCCTCTTCCTTTGCCTGTTCCTTGTATCTTCTCTATTGCTGTCTCTCATGGGTCACAGTCGCAGCGGCGGTTCGTCGGGCCGCTGGCCTCTCGTCTACAGGTGTCCTGGGTGGCCGCCGGGCACAGACGGACCGACGGGCGGGCTACCGCCCGGTCTTTACGTCAGTGTGGGCGACCGGAATGGCGAGCGTTATCCCCTGGAAGGGACTACATCGGTGTAGTCCCCTGGAAGCCACTACGCCGATGTAGCCAGTGCTGGTGAGCCGCAATGAGCCTCCCCGCCCTCCGGGCTGAGGCCGGGGAGGCCGCGGCGTCACTGGGGTTGTCGCTCTCCCTGTCGAACTCAGCGCCAAGATGTTCACCTCCTGCGGTTTGCTGCGGGTCACCGGACCGCAGCCCTCGCCAGAGAGTGTGAACGACCGGGACGCTGAAAAAGACCTCACGCATGGTGGCGCCACGGAGGGTCTCCAATCGGGGAGGCGTTTCTTGCAGTGGCGGGGGTGTACAGGAAATAGAGTTTGGTGACGCAGTGGTCGAAGTCGTGATTTCGTAGCTGAATCAGGGGTAGATCGGCCCCTATGGGACGTAACCGGCGAGCAATCTGTTGAAAGGCCGGAGTTCGGTCTCCAATGACAAAAGAGGGCTTGAGGCGGGGGTGTCCGCACCGGAGAAAATCGACGGTCCGATGACAAGAGTCGCCCAAAATCCCGCTTGAGGCGGGGGTGCGTGACGTCGGGACGGCGCAGGACGGGACCGGTGCGGTTCCCGGCGGGATGAGCCGCCCAGGCGGCTGGAGCTTCGATGTCAGCGCCAACTCGTTTACCTCCCTGCGGCCTGCTGCGGACCGTTGGACCGCAGCGCCTGCAAAGGAGTGTGAACAATGGACATGCGATCCGGAACCTCCCACGGGGCGGTGCGGAAATGCACCTGCCCGTATGCGGGTGCGAACATGCACCGCCTCCCGAGGGCTTGCGAAGCCCGCGACGCCTTCCGCCGCAGGAAGGGCGAATGGACATGCTGGTCAGGATGCGCAGCGTCTCTCGCCGCTTGACGGTGTGGGCCGCCGTCGCTCCATTCGAGGGCGTGGCAACCCACTTTGATGGCTTCCTTCTATCGACCCCTTTCATCCCGCTCCTTGGTCTCGGTCTCCGGCGGGATTGCAGACTGGCCTTTCCGCCGTCGATGCCGTACTACCGGCGTCCCTAGACCAGTGTTTGGGCCTGGGAAAGCGAGCCGGTATCCCTCGGAGGGGACTACGTCAATGCAAAGGGGTTACTGGCCCACTGATGCGTCAGCCTCCTATCGGTGACGACCCTGCGAGGGGCTTCCTCGAAGTCAGGGGGGCAGTACGCAGAAACAGACTCGCTGCAAGTTGCAGATTCGCGCTGTTTCAAAGCTGAGATGGAGAGGCACGTCTCCCTACCGGGCCAAATCACAGAACACTTTGTGTCAGGGGCCAGTTGCAGGAAATAGCAACTTGCATGAGGGTGCGGAACGGACGGAATTGAGCGAGGGATCGTGGCCGCTATCGGCCCGCCAACGGTTTCGGGCTGGCCGAGTGCCGATGGGCTGACCTGTCAGACTACAATCGCTCAGGGACGGCTTTCGCCCTGGGAGGGCTGTAAGGAGATTAGGAGCACATTGTAGAATACAATCTGGGTGACATTCGTAGCTGAATGAAGGGGAACCAGGGCGAAGCGAAGGGAATCCATCGAGCAGTTTTACTGCGGGTCAGTGCTAAGTCTATTGTACTGATTGTATTGTAGTCTGTTGTAGTTTCTGAGTTAAGGAGGAGCCAATGGTTAACCATGAGGAACCCAGCGGGGCCGGGTCGAAGGGTGCCAGCGACGGCAAGAGCATCCCTCTATAGGATGCCCCCCTAACGGACGATCCCCTACTGGACCTGCTGGACGCTATGATGAATGACCGGAGCAAGGTGGCTGCTGCGGAGGCCCTGGGGGTGAACTACCGCACTATGGTGACCTGCCACGAGTCTCGTCACGTATCGCGGCGGATGCGGAAGGCGTTGGCGGAGTTCAGGGACAAGCACGGTGACGGCGGGGATGAGCAGGACGATGAGGCCGGTGACATTGCGGAGAAGATAGCGGCGCTGGAAGAACGGGTGACGGCATTGGAGGGAGCGCATGGCGCCATGGCGGAGACCGTCGAAGCCCAGGCGAAGCAGCTGACGGAGTTGCAACGCAATGTTGGAGGATCGGAGGACGGGGCGGAGGAAGAGAAACGGGAGCCGAGCAAGCCTGATCCGGTCGGTGATGGCGATGGTCGGCGCAGGGAGTGGCGGCCTCCCAGACGGGAGCACGGACTACCCGACGCCGGAGTGGTCACGTCGGAGGAACAGCCCGACGAGGAGCACGCCTTCGGGGCGCCGGTGGGAGTTGGAGATAGCCATGCTCGGCGACTACGGCCTGACGCTGCCGCCGGAGACCGAACCGTTGGACGCTTCGCGCAGGGAGGACCACCAGGATGATACAGCAGAGGGGAAGCTGAGCGCCGCTGGACGCTTCGCGCAGGGAGGACCACCTAAGGTGGCGGCGGCAGGCTTTGCAGGCGGCTCAAAGGGAACTGGACAAGGCCATGTGGCTGAGGCGAGTGCTAACGTTGGGGTCTGCGGTGGAGTTAGTCGGTGAAGAATCGGACCTCTCCTCCGACTCAGCCCAACGCAGTATGTATTGCCCCGTTGTGTCGTTGTATGATACTATTCCAGTGCGACAAAGGCTCCCGACAATGCATCGATGAGCGGAAGGATTGCCCATGCCAACTGTGGCGATAGAAGGCCAGTTCCGCTTCGTCGTCAACACTAGGGAGAACAGCTTTGAGCCGCCCCACGTCTGGGTCGGCAACGAAGATGTGTGCCGCATAGAGCTCAACGGGGGTGCCTGCATGGACACTCCTCCCCCTGGTAACTTCAGGAACATCATGAGGGCATATGCCAGATATGCCGAGGAGATCAGAAGAACGTGGGACGCCATTCATGGAGGATAGGCGATGATGGAAGCAGTCCTGGTCAGAAACGCCAGTCGGATGATGACGGCCGCCAGCCTGCTGGAGGACGGCATCGAGCTCAACTTCGCTGATGGGTCCAAGGGCCTCATACCCTACGCAGACGTTCCTGAGATCAAGGAACGCGGGGCCGTGTCCAGCCTCGAATTGCCGAACCCTTACGAGATGATGGTGGAGACCGACAGCGGAGAGCAGGTGGAGATTCCCTGGGATTTCGCTCGCCACTACTGCGACGCATTCTATCGACCGGCAATCGAGGCGATAGCGATTCAGGGCAGGCAGACTCTTGGAGCACGCATCCGGGATATGAGGGAGTCTGCCGGCATGACGCAGGAGGCCCTCGCTCGTGCTGCGGACATCGGGCGGGTGACGCTGGTGCGGGTGGAAAAGGGAGAGCAGTCGCCCCGGTTCCGTACCCTCGAAGCCATCGCAGGAGCCTTGGGGAGACGCGTCTCTGAGCTGCTAGTAGAACCGGAGAGGCTTCTCCAGTAGATGTCGGCAAAGGTAGGGTGTTTCGGTGAAGGTCCTCCAAGTCATTCATGGTTATCCGATGCGGTACAATGCCGGGTCCGAGGTGTACAGCCAGGGCTTGGCTCAAGCACTTGCAGAGCGTCACGAAGTGCACGTCTTCACGAGGCAGGAGAATGCATTCCTTCCCGAATACGCCATGCAGCGCGAGACCGATCCGTCCGACCCCCGAATCGCCCTTCACGTCGTCAACATGGCAAGAGCGCGGGACGGATACCGCCACCCGGCAGTAGACTCCACTTTCGCAAGTCTGCTGGATGAGATTCGCCCGGAAGTAGTCCACGTGGGACACCTGAACCATCTGTCCACCTCGTTTGTGTTCGAGGCCAGAGAGCGACGGATCCCCATCGTATTCACGCTCCACGACTACTGGCTGATGTGTCCGAGGGGTCAGTTCATCCAGATGTATCCTCGGGACCCTATGGACGTCTGGGCCGTCTGCGACGGGCAGGACGACAGGAAGTGCGCCGTCCGCTGTTACGTGCGCTACTTCTCAGGCAGTGAGGAGGAGCACGAGGAGGATGCTGCCTACTGGACGGGATGGGTGGGCAGGCGCATGGCTCATGTCCGCAAGGTGTGCGATGCCGTGGACATGTTCATTGCACCGTCAAGGTATCTTCTGAGGCGATTCAGAGACGACTTCGGAATCCCCGATAAGAAGCTCACCTACCTCGACTACGGCTTCCACCGGCGGCGCATGGAGGGACGAAACAGGATACCGGGCGAGCCGTTTACCTTCGGCTACATCGGGACACACATACCGGCGAAGGGAGTGAACCACCTCATAGAGTCATTCGGCAGCGTGTCCGGCAGTTCCAGGCTTCGAATCTGGGGACGCCACCGAGGCGTCGAGACCGAGGGACTGAAGGCATTGGCGCAAAGCCTGCCCGACTACGCGGGCAATCGAATTGAGTGGATGGGCGAGTACAGGAACCAAGACATCGTTGCCGACGTGTTCAACCGCTGCGATGCAGTTGTAGTGCCCTCGATTTGGGCGGAAAACTCCCCCCTCGTCATTCACGAGGCGTTGCAGGCCAGGGTTCCCGTGATTACGGCCGACTACGGTGGGATGGCCGAGTATGTCCATCACGAACGGAACGGCCTGCTGTTCGCTCATCGCGACGCCGACTCCCTGGCGCAGCAAATGCAGCGATTGGCTGACGACACACGGCTCGCGGATCGGTTGGGCAGAAGGGGTTACGTGCAGTCGGACGACGGTAACGTTCGAGGCATGCTAGAGCACTCCCTTGCTGTTGAGAGAATCTACGACCACTTGATATCCAGAGGTTAGGACAATGACTGAAGCCACCGTCGAAAAGAACGCAAGTTTTGCCGGGACTGCACAGGATCGGTCCGGTCCCTGGCGGATCACCTTCGACACTAATCCCGACGACTGCAACCTCCACTGCATCATGTGCGAGGACCATTCCCCCTACAGCACGACTCAGACCGACAGACGGGAGGCAGGACGCCCCAAGCGTCGAATGGACTTCGATCTGATCCGCAGGGTGATGGAGGAGTCCAGGGGCACGGGGCTGCGCGAAATCATACCCTCCACCATGGGCGAACCGCTGCTGTACCGGCACTTCGACGAGATCCTGGATCTCTGCGCGGAGTACGGAGTCAAGCTCAACCTGACGACGAACGGCACCTTTCCCAAGCGCGGAGCTAGAGCGTGGGCCGAGCGGATCGTACCCGTCACGTCCGACATGAAGGTGTCGTGGAACGGCGCAACGAAAGCGACGCACGAGAACGTCATGCTGGGATCGAACTGGGAGACCGTTGTGGAAAACGTTCGTACGTTCATTGGGGTCAGGGACGCCCACGCAGCACGAGGCGGCAATCACTGCCGCGTGACGTTCCAGCTGACATTCATGGAAATCAACGTCTCAGAGCTGCCCGGCATAGTGAAGCTGGCTGCTGATCTTGGTGTGGACAGGGTGAAGGGTCATCATCTTTGGGTCCACTTCAAGCAGATGCGCTTCCAGTCGATGCGTAGAAGCCAAGACGCCATCGCCCATTGGAACGCCGTTGTGGATTCGGCCTACGAGGTTGCTGAGCGTCACAGGCTGCCGAACGGCGACCGTGTGCTGTTGGAGAATATCTTCAGGCTGGACAAGAACGGCGAGGGCGACATCACCCCAGATGGTGAATGCCCGTTTCTCGGACAGGAGGCGTGGGTTGCCTCCGATGGCCGATTCAATCCCTGCTGCGCCCCGGACGTGCTGCGCCGGACGCTCGGCTACTTCGGCAACGTAAACGACACGAGCCTGTACGACATCTGGGAGAGTGCGGCGTACAGAAACCTTGAAGTCAACTACATGCGGAACGCGCTGTGCCAGGGGTGCAACATGCGACGGCCGGCTGAGTCATGAAAGATCGCTGGCGCAGTTTCGGGATATCCGAAGACGCATCCCATCACGTCTATCGGGGAGGGTCGGCCTATTCGTCGAGATTCCGCGAGGTGCTGAAGTTCCATGAACCAGGATTGGCTCCCGTTCTTGACGGCTCAGGCGCGTACCACATCACCCCCGACGGGCTGGCAGCCTACGAACCGCGCTATGTCAGAACCTTTGGATTCTACGAGGGCCGGGCAGCGGTCCATTCGGAGGATGGTTGGGTCCATATCCTCCCGGAAGGGAATCCCTTGTACGAGAAGCGCTACACCTGGTGCGGCAACTTCCAGGAGGACAGATGCGCCGTCCGGTTGGTTGGCGGTGACTACCTCCACATTACAGGCGATGGCTCAGTTGCATACGGGGAACGCTACCGGTACGCCGGAGACTTCAAGGACGGCTACGCGGTTGTTCAACGTGAGGACGGTAGACACACCCACATAGACGCCTCTGGCGTTCCACTCCATGGTCAATGGTTCCAAGACCTGGACGTGTTCCACAAGCGGTACGCGCGCGCCCGGGACTCAGAAGGCTGGCACCATGTGGACATGATGGGGAAGCCCTTGTACAGAGAGCGTTTCAAGAGCGTGGAGCCGTTCTACAACGGGCAGGCCCGCGTGGAGGGTTTCGACGGCTCCCTGTCGGTAATCAACGAGTCGGGCCTGCTTGTACTGGAGCTCAGGAGGCCATCGCAATCACATCTTGAAGGGCTGTCAGGCGATATGGTCGGTCTCTGGCGGACCCAGACGATTCATGCTGCGGTGGAACTGGGCGTGTTCGAGTCCCTGCCCGCATCGGCGGAACAGATTGAGCGAAAGGCCCAGTTGCACACGTCGGTTGGGGTTAGATTGATGAGGGCGCTCACAGAGTTGGGACTCGTGCTGAGGGATGCGGAGGGCATCTACCATCCAACCGAGCGCGGGGCGCTCCTCGTGCGAAGTCACCCCTTCTCACTTGCGGATGCGTCTCGACACTGGGGCAAAGAATCTTACGAAGCTTGGTCCGGGGTTGCCCGGTCACTTCGGACCGGAGAGTCCGCCTTCGAGAGAATGCAAGGCAAGAACTTCTTCGACTGGATTCAGGACAGGCCCACCGATCTACAAGCCTACCATTCGGCCATGTCGACCTACGCAAGACACGACTACCCGGGCCTTGCCCGCTCGGTGGAATTCGGTGCCCACGACAGCATTCTGGATGCTGGGGGCGGCACCGGCGAGTTGGCATTCGCGTTGCTGCGTTCCTGCCCAGGACTGGGTTCAATAGTAATGGACAGGCCGGAGGTGGTTAGGGTCGCCAGACCGCCCACAGACCTTGCAGAGCGGTGCCGATTCGTCGGAGGAGATCTCTTTGAGAAATGGCCGGTTACGTCGGATGCCGTGATTCTGGCGAGGGTGCTCCACGACTGGCCCGACCATAACGCGCTGCGAATTCTGAAGCGCGCCCGCGAAGCAATGCCAAAAGACGGCACGCTCTATGTGATCGAGATGGTGCTGGGCGAAGAGACTGGCGAGGGCGGTCTATTGGACCTGAACATGCTCGTGATGACGCAAGGGGCTGAACGCACGGAGGAGCAGTTCAGGAACATCCTGCGTGAGGCGGGCTTCGACCTGCTCGACATGATCGAGACAGTGGCCGTAAGTTCCATCATCCGCGCCAGAGCGTCATGACCGACACTGACGGAGCGTCGTGGATCAAAGAACAGCTTGGGAGCATACCGGCTGAAGCTGACGCCGCACTCGTTCTGAGACACGCAGAGCGCGAGGACATTCCTCCAGGGACATTCGGAGTGGACGTGCCCCTGACCGCCTATGGAGTCGCCTCGGCGGAAAGACTTGGAGCTGCGCTGTCCCACATAAGGCACTGTACAAGGGTCATCACCAGCCCCGTGCCCAGATGTAAATCGACGGCGCAGGCGATCTTGCGTGGTGGTGCGTTGCCCGAAGAGATTGTCCCAGATTGGCGGCTAGGAGACCCCGGTCCCTTCGTCGTGGATTCGGAAGTTAGCGGAGCGCTCTTTCTGGAAATCGGCATATTGGAGATAGTGAGGCGCCAACTCACCCGTGCCAATCCTCCCGTCGGCATGAGGCCAACTGCTGAGGGTATCGACCTGCTACTGCGGCTAACGACCACCGACCTTCAGGCTTGTGGACGCCTGAACATCTACGTGACCCACGACGCCATATTGGCAGTTCTAGTCGCACACCTTTACAGGTTGCCGGTAGACGAGATCGGTTGGCCGGACTATCTGGATGGGCTGCTGCTATGGCGATGCGGGGAACGACTCCACTTCATTTGGAAAGGGCTAGAGCAGCGTTCGCACCCACTCGGCGGTTAGTCCGATAGCTTCTCTGGGTGAGACCTGGGGAGTGTAGCCTAGCACCCTCTGGGCCTTCTCCACGCTGAACGCCTCTCTGTGTCCTTCTTCTCCAGGACGGTAACCCACGTACTCGATTGGGACGTCATTCCCTGCGCTATCCCGGCAGAATCTTGCGAGGTCGTCGATAGAGTGTTCCTGACCAGAGCCTACGAGGAACTTCTGCCCCACGACCTCTTCAACGGGAGCCTGAATTGCGAGTGTCCAAGCCCTAACTACGTCATCGATGAATGCCACATCGCGAGTCTGCTTACCGCCCTCGACCACTATGGGCTTGCCATGCAGCGCGGTCCACAGCCACTTGAATACGAATACCTCTCTGCGCATGTTGGGGCCGATCACGACGCCTGTGCCCATGACCATTGACGGGATTTCATAGGCGAGGCGCCATGCCCCCAATGCCATCTCGGCCGCTGCCTTCGAGAACCCGTATGGATTGTGAGGAGTCAACGGATGGTCTTCGTCGATTGGCAGGTACAAGGCTCGCCCTATCTCGTTGCCGGACCCCGCAAACATCAGCTTCGATACGCAGTCTGCCTGCCGCACCGCTTCCAGCAGGGCGACAGTGCCCTCGATGTTCTGAATGACCGTGTACCGGGGCGACTCGAAAGCGAGTGGGGCGTCCGGCTGGGCCGCAAGGTGCACCACCACCGAATGGCCCTCGATGTCCTTAGCCTGGATGTCCTGGATACCCTTCCAGAGATAGTGAAACCTTGGATTGGACAGCTCTCGACGCAGTAGGTCAGCGTGCCCAGGGGCCACAATGTCCAGGCCGGTCACACTGTAGCCGAGCTCCAGTAAGGCTCCGGCCAGGCGGGAGCCGCCGAATCCGGCCACACCGGTGATTAGGACGCGCCCTTCAGCAGTCATCCTGGCCTCCGACGCCTGCGCCGTCGCTCTTGGACTGGCCAGTGCCAACGGCGAGATCCCCCGTGCTGACGCCGTTTCTCCCCACTCCTGCGTACTCAAACCCCAGACTGCGCATCTGGCGGGGGTCTAGGACGTTCCTTCCGTCGAAGATAAAACGCGGTGGAACCATTCCACGAGCCACAGCCTGCCAATCAGCCTCCACGATTTCCTCCCACTCGGTAACCAGGCACAGCGCTTGTGTACCATCTGCGGCTTCCTCCGCCCCATCAACCAGCCGCGCTGAGGGCGGAAGTTGCCCTTTGGCAGGTCCACCGGCGTGGGGGTCAAAGACTGTTACCGATGCGTCCTCGGCGACGAGGGACCGTATCAGTTCCAGTGCTGGCGCATCCCGGACATCTTCGGTGCCCGGTTTGAAGGCCAGTCCCAAGACGCCGATCCTAAGTCCGGCGATATGACCGTCGAACCGCTTCTGCAGGGCACGAAAAGGCAGTAGCCTCTGCTGATCATTCACGCTGGTCACCGCCCGGAGCAACTCCGCTTTCACCCCTCCAGTGGAAGACAACAGGTCCAACGCCCGAACGTCCCTTGGTAGGCATGACCCGCCATAGCCTACCCCGGCGTGGATTTTGCTCCCGGTCCTAGAATCCATCGCCAAGCCTTCGGCCACGGCGTCAATGGAGGCTCCGAACGAGTCGCACAGGGCTGCAATCTCGTTGATGAAGGAAATCCGAGTGGCCAGGAAGGCATTGTTGGCGTACTTGACCATCTCCGCACTGGTGACATCGGTGACCAGAAACGGAGGATCGATACCGGCGTGCATCCGTCTCACGACCTCGGTGGACCGTACGTCATTCGGAGCGACTCCGATGACAATGCGGTCGGGAGAATCCCAGTCATGTATTGCCTGGCCCTCCCGGAGGAATTCTGGGTTGGACACGTAGCGGATGCTTGTCCCCAACAGTTCCTCCTTCACCAGGTTCAATCCTGTACTGGGAGGCACCGTGCTTTTCATGACGATGACCAAGCCCCGGGGGCTCATGGACCTGACCCAGGACATGGCGTCCCGGACCTGCCGTAGGTCGGGAGCGGATTCCTGCCCTGGAGGAGTGCCGACGGTTATGACGGCGATCTCCCCCAAGCCCTCATTCACTTCATCCCTGTGCAGGAACCGGAGTGCGCTGTCCCGTGAGGCTAAGGTTATCCGTTCGGCCAGCTCCGGCTCGTAGAATGGAGGCCTGCCCTGACGAAGGGTGGTCACCCGATCATGGTCGATGTCTACGCCCAGCACGTTATGGCCCGCCGTCGCCAGCCCTGTGGCGACAACCGTTCCGACACGGCCTAGCCCAATTACTGTTATCTTCAGTGTCCTTTTCTCCTCAAACCCAGAAAGGTGGGCGGCTCGGGATCACCAACTCCAAGTCTCCCTTGCTCATCCCCCGTCGGGATTTCACACCGCTGGCGACGGTTGCTCGACGGAAGAACCGGCGACTTCAGCTAGGGGGTCGTCGGAGTAGACTGCCCCAAACTTGGAGTCTCCCTGGCTCCCTGCATCAACAGATTCGGAGGAAGCGGCTGGCTCCATGGGAGCGACGGTGACGGAAGGCTTCAATCCCATGCAGGCCAACAGTCGTCCGATATGGCCAATAGTGGGATTTGCGTCACCCCTCTCCAGCTTTGCGATGTATGCCTGGGATACTCTTGCTCGATCCGCCAGCACCGATTGAGTCATCCCGGCGGCCTCCCGTGCGTCTGCAAGTGCTGCCGCGACCTCAAGCTTGGCGGTCTCCGAACCAAACTCCTGCCGATACTCAATGTCCTCTAGCCACTCGGCGTGGCTATCCTCAACCTCATGCCGTCTCATGATCTTCTCCTCATCTTCCCAGATACTCAGCCCGTAGACTCTCTGCTCTCTCCAACTCTGGGCGTGGAGTCCGACGCGACCTCTTTCGAAAGCCGTTTAGAATGACGTACCGCTCGGCCTCTGAGTCCCAGAAGTAGAATATCCGGTGCTGGCCAGCGCGAAGCTGCCATACGTCGTTCATCTTTTCTGCCCATCGCCTCCCAACGAGACGCTGCGAACCTTCCTGCTCAAGGCGTTCAACGAATGCCCTGATTTTCGCCGCCTCGGTCTTTTGCCCCGCCCGATAGACGTTCCGCACGTACTCCTCATAGGGAATGGCACCGTTGGGCCGCTGGTGGAAGAATACCGGATACATTGCACGACTATAACCCATACGGTTATGTATGTCAATCACATTCTGTCGGGGCTTGTAGGTGCTGTGATTCAGCACCTACAAGACTGAAAAGAATGACCCTGGAGCCTATCCCAGCGGGTTCCACATACCATTCGAGTACCGTCGGCGGTTACAACTCGAACTAAGGACTCTTTGTACTACGGCTTGCGATCCGTTCCGATAACATGGATGATCCGTAAGAGGGCTAACGGTTTCCAATTAAGCACCTGCTCCGAATGTATAGGAGGAGGAAACTTGCCGATAATTGATCTTGACATTAGCATCTGGGATGTCATCTTGGCAGCGTTGCTGTACTTGGGGCCTCCTCCTTTGATGACGATCTTCGCCGGAGGGCTGACCGGGCTGGTGGCTCACAAAGCGAGTGTGCGCAGTTGTCTGATCTTAGGACTTTGGCTCGGTGTCTTAGGGTCGGTGGGCGGCTTGGTAGTGCTTGTGCTCGCCCGCTCGCAGGGTTGGTATGTTGTTCGAGCAGACAACGATAACTGGCTAATGTTTATGCTCCCGATCATTGCGACTGGCGTCCTGTTTGCCGCTGTCACCGCTTTCCTCACATGGTGGCAGTGGCGACGGGATCAATTTGAACTCTCATCTTGAGTCGTCCGCTTCTCTCCCACTTATCTAAACAATATTGTCTTCAAGCCTATGCTCAGTCTCTGAGTGCCAAACTGGGCTTTGTGATTGTCGGACCGATGATCCCCCATCGCATAGACCAAAGTTCGTGCCCAGTATCGGAATCAGTCGGTTAGACTCTTCCCTGTGATCCAAAAAACCAATGTGCACCGATGTCCTCCCTCCTCAACGCATCGCATCCATAGCACTCACGAGCGGTCACAACCCCATCCAAAGCTCAAAGATGGTTCTGCCTAACGTCAATTTAGGCCCACCACAGCGCCGCCGCCCTCCCTTTCCGTCCCCAATCCAACCCGGACCCCATTGACAACGAACCCCAGATTGGCGGATGATATACACTGGCCGCTTGCGACATATATTGACATGAGCTAGAAATACTACTGATCCAGCGCCCGCAGGCGTCGCGGCATAAGTCGGGCGACACAGGAGGTTCGACGACATGACCAACGCGCTGCGGAGCTTCACCCCCCCCCCCCGCATTTCGTGGGGGTTCTCTCTCATGAGGCGCCCTGGGATTGCGCTTCTCGCCCTCGCGCTGCTGGCGGTGGTGTTCGCGGCGACGCCGGCGGAGCAGGCTAACGCGCAGACCGCGCAGACCTTCGTCAGCAACACCGGCCAGGCAGACGGGGCTGCTACATCTCTGTCCAATGACTACGCCCACGCCTTCACCACCGGCAGCAACCCGGGTGGGTACTCCCTGACCAGCGTCGCCGTGGAATTCGCCTCTATCCACAGCGGCTTCAGCTCTTCATCCCTCACCGCCAGCATCCACACCGACTCCAGCGGGTCTCCGGGCAGCTCCCTCGGGACCCTGACCAAGCCCGCCAGCTTTCCCGTCTCCAGCTCGGACCAGACGCTGGCCTTCACCAGCGCGGGCATCGACCTTGCGGCGAGTACCACCTACTTCCTAGTGATTGACATTAGCAGTGGTGAGCCCTTTTCGAATCTGCGCTTGACGACTTCGGACGCCGAGGACAGCGGAGCCCTGGCCGGTTGGAGCATCAGCGACGGCACTTTGTTTAGAGCATTTTCCTCAACAGCCGCATGGACCACCAGCACGTCATCACCGAAACTCAGCCTCGGCGGCGTCAGCAAGCCTTTCCTGGTTTCGAACTTCGGGCAGGCGGACGGCGGCACCGGCAATTTCGTCCAGCACGACCACGCCCAGGCGTTCACGACGGGCGCCAACGCCGGCGGGTACACCCTGACGGGCGTCGACTTCTCGTTTCCGCAAATCAACGACGGCGGGCTGGCGGGGAAGCTGGCTGCCGAGATCAGAAGCGACAGCAGCGGAGCGCCGGGCGCGGTGGTCGCCACCCTGACCAAGCCCGGCACGATTGCCGCCGGCACGAACAGCTTCACGCACTCGGGCGTGGCGCTCGCGGCGAACACCACGTACTGGGCGGTGCTGGACGTCACCCTGGTCCTGTTGCCCGGCGCCAACACCATCCAGAACACCGGGTCGGACGCCGAGGACGCCGGCGGCGCGGACGGCTGGACCATCGCCGACGACGGCCACTACCGGACCTGGAACACCTCGGGCGCCTGGACCTCGTTCAGCCAGTCCCGCAAGATGACCATCCACGGCACGGCCGTCGAGACGGTCGAGACGGAGACCTTCGTCGCCAACACCGGCCAGGCGGACGGAGGCACCTCGTTTCTGGGCAATGACTTCCACCAGGCCTTCACCACCGGCTCCAACGGCTTCGGCTACAGCCTGCACAGCGTCGACGTGGAGTTCTCCACCATCGACAGCGCCTTCAGTTCCTCGGCGCTGACCGCCAGCATCCACGCCGCCTCCGGCGGGTCTCCGGGCAGCTCGCTGGGGACCCTGACCAACCCCGCCAGCTTCCCCGCCTCCACCTCGGACCAGACGCTGACCTTCACCAGCAGCGCGGGCATCGACCTTGAGGGGAGCGCCACCTACTTCCTGGTGATCGACATGGACGCCGGCCAGAGTTCTTCGAGGGTACGCCTGACGGGTTCGGACGCCGAGGACGGCGGGGGCCTGGCCGGCTGGAGCATCGCCGACGGCGCCGGGACGAGAACGGCTTCCTCGACGGGCGCGTGGACCCCCAACGTATCGTCACTGAAGATCAGCCTCGACGGCGTCAGCAAGCCGCGGCCGTCGAGGGTGAGCATCCTTGGCGGCGGCGCCGTCACCGAGGGCGTCAGCGCCAGCTTCACGCTGACGGCGGTCCCGGCGCCCACGGCGGACCTGCCGGTGAGCGTGACGGTGGCCACGACCGGGGACTTCGGGTACGGGACCCTGCCCACCAGCGTCACCATCCCGGACTCGGGCACCGCGACGCTGGAGATCCCCACCACCGGCGACGACGTGGACGAAGCCCACGGCTCGGTCACGGTGACGCTGGTGGACGGGTCGGACTACGACCTGGCCACGTCGCTGGGGACGGCGACGGTCCGGGTGCGGGACGACGACCCGGCGCTGGTGAAGAACACCGGCCAGTCGAGCGGCCTGGTGCAGGGCCTGCACGTGGACCTGGCGCAGGGTTTCGACACCGGCGGCAACCCCTCGGGGTACACCCTGACCAGCGTGGACGTGGCCTTCAACCGGTCCACCGAGGACTTCGGCTCCAAGCTGACGGTCACCGTCCACAAAGGTGCCAACGGGGCTCCCGGCACGGTCGTGGGGACCCTGGCCAATCCCGCCTTCGTGAACCGGCAGGCCGGCACGTACAGCTTCACGCACCCGGGCGTCGCGCTCGAGGCGGACACCCGCTACTGGGTCGTGCTGGACGCAGCCGGACTCACGGAAGGCAACAGCCAGGTGAAGTTCACGCAGAGCAACTCCGAGGACGAGGGCGCGGCGCCCGGCTGGAGCATCAACAACGACGCTCGCATCCGCGCGCAGGGGGGCGGCAACTGGATCACCCTGGTCGGCGGCTCCACTCTGTCGATGGGAGTCAACGGCCGGCTGCTGCCCCACGCGGACGGTTCCTACACCGTGCCCTTCGACTGGCCGCTGAAGCCGCTCGGTCTGGGCGCGGGCGAGACGTTCCGGCTGCTGTTCATGACCGAAGACCACCGCGACGCCACCGCCGCCGACATCGGCGTCTACGACGCCCACGTGCGGGAGGCGGCCCGCGACGGGCACGCCGCCGTCCGGCGCTACGCCGACCACTTCCGGGTGGTGGGCTCCACCGCCGCGGTGGACGCCCGGGACCACACCCGGACCAACCCCAACAACGCCGGGCACACGGACGCGGAGGTCTGGTGGCTGAACGGCGAGCGCGTCGCGGCGAACAACGCCGGCTTCTGGTCCGACACCTGGGAGAACTGGGCGATGGCGGACCGGCGCTTCGAGAGCGGCGAGAGGAGCACCTCGAACGACTGGCCGTGGACGGGCACCAGGACCGACGGTGCGAAGGAGGCGAACCCTCTGGGCGCCAGCAACGCCCGGCGGGGACGGTTCTCGACCACCGACGCGGACACCGGCCCCATCAGCTACAACACCATCGCGAGCACCCAGGACCACGCGTTCTACGGCATCTCGCCCCTGTTCCGGGTGGAGCCCACGCCGGTGAACGCGCCGCCCGGTGAGCCGGCGGTGATGAGCAACCTGGGCCAGGCGGACGGCGCGGCGTTGACCGTGACGACTGCCAGTACCGTACGTGACCGCGCGCAGTCGTTCACGACGGGCAAGAACGGCGGCCACTACCGCCTCAACAGCGTCGACGTCGAGTTTGCCGAGATCGGCGACTCCAACGCCGCCCGTGATCTGAGGGTACAGATCTGGGCCGGCTCCGGCGGCTCGCCGGGCAGTACCGCCGCCGACGTCCTGGCCGACCTGGCGCGCCCCTCCATGCCGGTGGGCAGCGCCGATCGGACCTTCACCTTCACCTACCAGGGCGACGACGGTTCGGGGCTGCGGCTGGAGCCGAACACCACCTACTGGGTGTACGTATACGACGCGTCCGTGCAGCCCAACAGCACGTACACCCTTCGCGCCACCGCGTCGAACTCCGAGCGCCTGCGGGGCCTGCGCCTGCCCGAGGGCTGGAGCATCGGCGACGGCCACAGTTCCTGGTCGCTCTACCCCAACCCCGCCGTCTCCTGGAGCACCCACTCCGAGGCGCTCAAGATCGGCCTGAACCTGGGGGCCGCCGACGCCTTCGTGCAGTTCCGCACCTGCGCGGGCACGGTGTCGGGCAACGACGTGCGACGACGGGCTGGGTGATCGCCAACTACAACAGGCACGACCCGCCGCCGACGATCACGCTGACCGAGGGCGGCCCGGCGGTGACCTACCAGTGGCAGGCGGTGGACCCCCACGAGCGCCGGCACTTCTACGTCGCCAGCCAGGTGGGTGAGCCGCTCAGCCACCACGGCGGCTACATCGGGCCGGGCAAACCGGACCGGGACCGGCTGATGTGCCACACCGGGAGCCGCAGCCCCTACAACCTGGGCGACCCCATCGTCGAAGGGCTTGGCCGGGATGGGATTCATTTCGGCTACGGCAGCACCGCCGGCCCGCTGCTGGACCGGCACGACGGCTGCCCCTTCTCGTCGCAGTCCGTCTACGAGAGCGACGCCAACAAGTGGCGTCCGGTGAGCCTCGCCGCGGGGCAGGACAGCGACGCCTTCGACCACGGGACGTTCCTGATCCACCGGCCCCACGCCGTCGGCCACAACTTCTATGAAAATGGCGTGCTGTACCAGGTGGGAGGCTTCGACTACCCCGAGGTGCAGGTGCCGCTCATCATCAGGGACGACGACGAGTGGGAGCAGACCCTGGAGTTCTCCATCGACGACGGGACCACCTGGACGTCCATCGAGGACGGCGGGCTCAATCTGGCCTTCCCGGCCTCGCTGAACACGGGGCGCAAGGCGCACTACTTCTGGGTGCGGACGAAGAACGACCCGCCGGCGGACCAGGACAAGCGCTTCTCCATCAGCGCCGACTTCGCCGAGCCGCTGTTGCGGAGCGGCACGTCGGAGTACTTCCGGTCCCACCGGGTCTGGTTCACCAGCCCCGCCGCCTCGCACCTGCACACCTTCAGAACTGACTCTGCCGTCAGCGCCGGCTCGGTCACGGTCAGCCGCACGCCGGTCCAGGTCGACGTCCACGTCGGCGCCAACGTGGTCGGCAACGTGACCTTCCAGGTCGAGGGCTACAAGCTGTACGAGCGCAGCGACAACCAGATCTCGACGGAGACGCCGCCGAAGACGGTGCGCACCGACAGCTTCAGCTTCCACCGCACGCTGGGCTCCTGCGTGGGCTGCCAGCGGCTGCTGGGCGACCTGCCGGACCCGGTGGTGGAGCGCGTGGGCGACCTGAGCTACGCCAACCTGTCCGACACGGGCATCGACCTGAGCTGGCCTCAGGTGGTCGGCGCCGAGGGCTACGAGGTGCGCTACTGGTCCACCACGTCGCCCTTCCCCGGCGTCCCGGCCGACGAGGCCTGGTTCGGGGCCGAGCCCAACGACCCGGCCTGGAACATCCGCCACCTGGAGCCGGACACCGAGTACCGGGCGGTGGTCTACTACGCCGACCACGGCGCGACGCAGCTGAGCACCGCCAGCCCGGTGATTCGCTTCACCACGCTTGCGGCGGGCTCGCCGGTGGAGGCGGAGCCCACGTCGGTCATCGTGGAGCGTGTGCCCGAGGTGTCGATCAGCGCCGCCGGCGGCACCATCACCGAGGGCGAGGACGCGGTCTACACGGTCACCGTGAACCCCGCGCCCGACGCGCCGCTGGACGTCAGGGTGGGCGTGGCCGGCCCCGGCTCCGTGGTCGCCGCCCAGCACCTGGGCGAGCGCACGGTCAACGTGCCCACCGGCGGCAGCGTCTCGTTCACCATCCCCACCGTCGACGACACCGGTTGGGGCTCCAACGGGATGCTCGGCGCGACGGTGCAGTTCGGCGAGGGCTACCGGCTGAACAGGTTCAGGAGCTACGCCTCGGTCTATATCGCCAACAACGACCTGCCGCCGCCGCCGCCGGTGCAGCTCAAGCGCGTCTCCGACACCACGGCGACCGTCGCCTGGAAGCCGCAGGGGGACGGCGCGTCCTACCTGGTCGTCTGGCACGAGAGCTTCACGGGCGTCCCGGTCCTGACGGAAGTCACGACCACCGCCACCGAGCACCAGCTCACCGGCCTCGACCCGCAGTCGCACTACGTGGTCTCCGTCCTTCACGGGACGACCCAGCTGGACAAGATCACCGTGCGGACCCTGGCCGCCGGCGCGACGCCGAAGACCTTCACGGTGGACTTCGAGACGCCCGCGCCCAACACGTCCGTGCCGCTGATCAGCGTGACCGCCGACGGCAACGTGACCGAGGGCGGGGACGCGACCTTCACGGTCAGCGCCAACCCGGCCCCGGCTGCGGACCTGGACGTGAGCGTCACGGTGTCGCAGAGCGACGACTCCGGGATATCCATGGAACATCGGACGGTGACCATCCCGTCGGCGGGCTACGCCGCGCTGACGGTGGCCACCACCAACGACGAGGTGGACGAGCCCGACGGATCGGTCACGGTCACCGTCGACGCCAGCGCCAACCTCGACTACCGGGTGTCCTCGTCCCAGGGGACGGCCGTCGTGGTCGTGTCCGACGACGACGGCGGCTACACGGTCAACCAGGGAACGATCGCCAGGGTCAAGGAGCTGGCGTCGCAGACGCAGCACGGCGCGGCCCACGTGAACCGCTGGAACCGGGTGCTGCTGGCCTTCGGCGAGCACGACGGCACCGGCGTCACCGGCGGCCCGATGACGGCGTCCGAGGCCCAGGACATGGCCGACAATCACAGCAGCCCCGTCTGGGACCTGGTGGTCGTCGAGCTGACCGCCCTGGAAGCGGCCGCGGCGCAGACGCCGCCGCCGCCGCCCACGCCCGAGGTGAGTATCACCGCTGGCAGCGGGGTGACCGAGGGCGGCGACGCCGTCTTCACGGTGACGGCCAGCCCGGCCCCGACCGCGAACCTGGACGTGAGCGTAACGGTGTCCCAGAGCGGCGACTACGGCGCGGCCACGGGCCAGCGCACGGTGACGATACCCACCACGGGCAGCGTCACCCTCACCGTGGGCACCACGGACGATAACGCCGACGAGACCGACGGCTCGGTCACCGCGACGGTGAACGCGGGCAGCGGCTACACGGTGTCCTCGTCCCAGGGCGCGGCCACGGTGGCCGTGTCCGACAACGACGACGCCTCCACGCCGGTGGTGAGCGTCAGCGCGGGCGGCGGCATCACCGAGGGCGGCAGCGCAAGCTTCACCGTCAGCGCAAACCCCGCCCCCGCCGCCAACCTCGACGTGAGCGTCACGGTCTCCCAGAGCGGCGACTACGGCGCGACCACGGGCCAGCGCACGGTGACGATACCCACCACGGGCAGCGTCACCATCACCGTCGGCACCACGGACGACAGCGCCGACGAGGCCGACGGGTCGGTCACCGCAACGGTGAACGCGGGCAGCGGCTACACGGTGTCCTCGTCCCAGGGGGCTGCCACGGCCGGCGTCGCAGACAACGACGACCCGGTCGTTGAGGAGCAGACGGGCTACACGGTGGACCCGGACGTGATCGCGAAGGTCAGGGAGCTGGCGTCGCAGACGCAGCACGGCACGGCCCACGTGAACCGCTGGAACCGGGTGCTCGTCGCCTTCGGCGAGCACGACGGCACCGGCGTCACGGGCGGCCCGATGACGGCGGCCGAGGCCCAGGACATGGCGGACAAACACAGCAGCCCCGTGTGGGACGAGGTGGTGACCGAGCTGACGGCGCTGGAGGCGGCGTCAGCGCAGACGCCACCGCCGCCCACGCCTGAGGTGAGCGTCACCGCTGGAAGCGGGATAACCGAGGGCGGCGACGCCGTCTTCACGGTGACGGCCAGCCCGGCGCCTTCGTCCAATCTGGACGTGAGCGTCACGGTCTCGCAGAGCGGCGACTACGGCGCGACCACGGGCCAGCGGACGGTGACGATACCCACCACGGGCAGCGTCACCCTCACCGTGGGCACCACGGACGATACTACTGACGAGACCGACGGGTCGGTCACGGCCACGGTGAACGCGGGCAGCGGCTACACGGTGTCCTCGTCCCAGGGCGCGGCCACGGTGGCGGTGTCCGACAACGACGACGCCCCCACGCCGGTGGTGAGCGTCACTGCTGGCAGCGGGGTGACCGAGGGTGGGGACGTCGTCTTCACGGTGACGGCCAGCCCGGCCCCGGCGTCCAACCTGGCGGTGAGCGTCACGGTATCGCAGAGCGGCGACTACGGCGCGACCACAGGCCAGCGCACGGTGACCGTCCCGACTTCGGGCAGCGTCACCCTCACCGTTGGCACCACGGACGATACTACTGACGAGACCGACGGCTCGGTCATCGCGACGGTGAACGCGGGCAGCGGCTACACGGTGTCCTCGTCCCAGGGCGCGGCCACGGTCGGCGTGTCCGACAACGACGACGCCCCCACGCCGGTGGTGAGCGTCACCGCTGGCAGCGGGGTGACCGAGGGCGGGGACGCCGTCTTCACGGTGACGGCCAGCCCGGCCCCGGCGTCCAACCTGGCGGTGAGCGTCACGGTGTCCCAGAGCGGCGACTACGGCGCGACCACGGGCCAGCGCACGGTGACGATACCCACCACGGGCAGCGTCACCCTCACCGTTGGCACCACGGACGATACTACTGACGAGACCGACGGCTCGGTCATCGCGACGGTGAACGCGGGCAGCGGCTACACGGTGTCCTCGTCCCAGGGCGCGGCCACGGTCGGCGTGTCCGACAACGACGACGCCCCCACGCCGGTGGTGAGCGTCACCGCTGGCAGCGGGGTGACCGAGGGCGGGGACGCCGTCTTCACGGTGACGGCCATCCCGGCCCCGGCGGCCAACCTGGCGGTGAGCGTCACGGTCTCCCAGAGCGGCGACTACGGCGCGACCACGGGCCAGCGCACGGTGACGATACCCACCACGGGCAGCGTCACCCTCACCGTCGGCACCACGGACGACAGCGCGGACGAGACCGACGGGTCGGTGACGGCGACGGTGAACGCGGGCAGCGGCTACACGGTGTCCTCGTCCCAGGGCGCGGCCACGGTCGGCGTGGCAGACAACGACGATGCTGCGCCGGAGGTGGAGATAACCGTCACCGTCGAGGCCGCGTCGGCGGTGGAGGGCGACGTGCTGGAGTTCCGGGTGCGGCTGTCCGAGGCGTCCACCGAGGAGATCAGGATCAGATGGAACACCGCGCCTGCGTACCACCTGCTGGACGACCGGGCGCACATGACCGACTATCAGTACACGGAGGGTGAGCTGGTGTTCGCGCCGGGGGTGACGGAGTTGACGGCGGAGGTGTGGCTGGAGTACGACGACGATGAGGAGCCGGACGAGTACTTCGTGGTGGAGGCGTACCTGCCCGGGACCCTCTACCCGCCCGACGCCGTGGGAACCATGACGATCAAAGACGACGACTAGTCCGGCCCGGCCGGATTGGCAAGAAGGTGATCAGCGATGCGTGCAGAGCAGGAAAAACGAACCGGCGGCGAACCGAACAGAAGGCCAACCCGGCGGATGCCGGGCTGGCTGCGCGCACTGTCCTTGCTCCTGGTTCTGGCTTCCTTTTTAGCCCTCGCCGTTGCCTGCGACGACGAACCCACCGCAACGCCGGTACCTTCGGCCACGCCAACGCTGGAGCCTGCGCCCACCACAGCCCCGGAACCTTCGGCCACGCCAACGCTGGAACCTGCGGCTACCTCGGCGCCGGAACCCGACTTGCCGGACGACGACGCCCTTACCCGCGAATACGTGATGCGGGCTATCGAGCATTATGACCGCGACGGACGGGAGGCCGCCCTCGCCTACTACAACAGCCAGGAGAGCCTCGAAGGCGTTCGGTCGATGTTCATCTTCGACCCCACTACCCACACTACGTGGGCAACCTTGGTACGTCGGGACATAGTAGGAATCCCTCTTATAGGCGTAGATGCAGGTGAATTCACCGCGTTTCTGCTCGGCTGGATCGCTGCGACAGCTGAGGGAGAAGGTTGGTTGGAATACCAATCCACCAACCCGCTTACCGGACAGCTCGAACCCAAACGGAGCTTCGGCATCCGACACGACGGCCTCATCTTCACTGCCGGGCATTTCATCCTTCGAGAAAACATTGGCGACGCCACCAAGAATTACGTGAACAGGGCAATACGGTATTACGATGAGAACGGGCTTGAAGCCACCGTCGCCCACTACAACAGCCGGGACAGCATGGACGGCTTTTTCTATCTGTTCCTGATGGATGAGAACGACATCTACCTGGTGCATCCTATTCGCCATGACCTGCGAGGGACGGACATCAAGGAGGTGACAGGCAAGGACTTCGAGGGGAACTATTACGAACTGGGCAAGGATATAGCAAAGGCGACGGAGGAGGGTGACTGGGTGGAATACCTGTGGCTCAACCCGGTCAGCGGCCGGGATGAAGCCAAGACTACCTGGGCCATCCGACACGACGGGCTGATCTTCGCCTCGGGCTACTACAACCCCCTGCCGGAAGATGAACGCCCGCCCTGGATGGTAGCCGACCCCCGCGAGTACACCCTTGACTACGTGAACCGGGCCATCAAACGCTATGAGGAAGACGGCGTTGACGCCATGGTGGCCTACTATGACAGCGTAGCTTCCTTTGAGGGAGAATGGTATCTGTTCGCTACCGACGCCGACGACATCTACATCGTCCATCCGTTCCGGCCTAACCTGAAAGGAACCGACATCAAAGACGTGGCGAGGGACGGGTTTGAGCTGGGCAAAGCGCTGGCCAAGGCCGGAGAGGGAGAAGGTGTCTGGGTGGAATACCTGTGGCCTCATCCGGCAACCCTCAGAGAGGCCACAAAAATATCCTACGCGGTCCGAAAGGATGGACTGCTGTTCGCCTCCGGATACTACCCGGCCCCCAAAGACCTGCCGGCATTCGCCCAGGATTTCATCCAGGAAGCCGTTGACGTGTACGAGAGCAAGGGGATGGATGCGGTGAAGGAGATTTACGGCGCTGGGGAGAACTCCGGCGGCCTTTGGTTCCTGACCGTGTTGGACGAGAACGGCATTTACGTCGTCAACGGCACCGCTCCCAATCTGGTGGGATTCGACTCCAATCAGTTGCCGCTTGTGGATGTGGACGGGAATCCGGCTTTCCAGGAGGTATCGAAGACAACGGAGGCCGGCCGCTGGATCAACATTCCCTGGGCGGTCGTCAACGGGCCGGAGAACTTGATAGCTCACGCTTGGGTGGTTCGGCGCGACAATCTGTTCTTGGCGACCATTTACTACGACACCCTTTCGTGCGTGCCGAACCCCTATCCCACCGGCCCGTGTCCATGACACTGC
This sequence comes from Dehalococcoidia bacterium, assembly GCA_965207225.1. Taxonomy (GTDB): domain Bacteria; phylum Chloroflexota; class Dehalococcoidia; order Plut-88900; family Plut-88900; genus Plut-88900. The sequence continues at coordinate 670,827 of CBDBLV010000004.1, read as the reverse complement.
GGGCTCGCTCCTGATGGGGATGCAGCCATGGTGCAGGAGAAGCACGGAGTCAGGCTGACGGGACAGGAAAGAGGACGGCTCGGGAGGATGATCAGATAGGCCGGCCCAGGGCTGCGCCGGCCCAGCCGGATTGGCAAGAGGATGCAAGGGGGCCTGCGGCAATGATGCAGGCCCCACTTGCTTTACCCCACGGAATGTAAAGGTGATGGACGGAATCGATTGAACAACAACAGGAACGGTTGATTGCCTTGACACCTCCGCCCAGATTGGCGGACAGTCTAGGTTGGCTGTTTGCGGCAGCTACGTACTTGGGCTTTGAAATACAGTGATCCAGCGCCCGCACGGCGTCGTGGCATAAGTCGGGCGAAGAGGAGGTTCGACGACATGGCCGACGCGCTGCGGAGATTCATCCCCCCGACGTTCGGGAAAACGTGATCAAGCCTCGACGCTGGCTACTCCTGGGCTTCCTGGGGGCGTTACTCCTCGCAGCCCTGCTCCCGCTCGACGGCCCGCCATCCGGGACGGCGCAGGCGCAGAGCGATACGCTGCCGCTCGTATCGCTCATCCCCCCGAATCCAACAACATGGAGAGAGCAGGGCGGCTCTCTCGTATATGGCATCCAGGTGCGCCACCCCTTCGTCGCCGGCAAGGATATCTACCCGCTTGAAGTCAACTACCACGTCTTTCAGACTGGCGACGCCACGCTTCAGACAGGTGACCGCTTTACGCTCGTCCAGCTCTTTCCTGATCCGCCTCGGGCCGCGGGGGCGTTCTCGGTTGCTCTCAATGACGACGATGTTTTTCATGCCGATAAATCGGTCGTCGTGACCCTTCAGCCGGGCAAGAATTACCAGTTGGACATGGAGAACATCCTGTCGGCACTGATGGTCATAGTGGACGACGACGCCCCCGACGTTGACCATGAGGCGCTTCGGTTACGCCCGATAGCGAGCGTCTACGCCGAAGGGCAAACCAGCACTCGGAGCGCCACCTATCGCGAAGGCGCGCACCCGTGCGCAAGATTCACAGTACGGGTACGCCCCGCCCTGGGAGGGTCGGTCGCTCTCCCGACCAATATCAACTACCGGGTCACCCAGGAAGGCTCCTTCATTACCGAGGAAGCCAGCTCCATAGAATTGCGCGATCCTGAACACGTTAGCAACGGTTACATCAGTAGGGAATTGTGCGTCCCCATCATCGACGACGACGTCAGCGAAGCCGACGGCAAGATTCTGGTGGAGATCCTGCCCGCAACCATTTATGGGAGGCAGTATGTGCCGGACAGAAGGGAAGAAGCCCGGAAGGCATACGCCATCGTGCGGGACGACGACCTGCCGACCGTCAGCTTCGGCGGGACCACCCTCGCGGTGGTGGAAGGCTCGACCGATTCCTATGAGGCGGTGCTGTACGCGCGTCCAGCGCCCTACCAGGACATCACGGTGCGGCTCCGGACCCAGGAGCCGCATCAGGGTCGATGGAGCGCGACCGAGAGCAGCGACTACGACTACGGGTCCACCGTGACCACCGACTACATCGACGTGCCCATATCGGCCGGCACGGAAAACGTGACCGTTGAGGTCAACCGGGACACCGCCACCGGCGTCCAGATCATGGACGACGCCGACCATGAGGACTACGAGCACTTCTACCTGAAGCTCACCGGCGGCCTTGACGGCTACGACGTCGGCGAGCGCGACTGGCTGCGGGTGACGATCATCGATGACGAGAGTCCGCCTCCGGCGCCCGAGGCGAACGGCGACGGCACCTACACCGTGCCCGCCGACTGGCCGCTGGTGCCCGAGGAGCTGCGCAGGATCGGCGGCGAGTTCCGGTTGCTGTTCCTGACCAACACCTGGCGCGACGCCACCACCGCCAACATTGCCGACTACGACGCCCACGTCCAGGACTCCATCGTCGGCAGCCACACCGGCGGCTCGCACCCGGCGATCATTCCCTATTCCGACGCGTTCAAAGTGGTGGGATCGACCCCCACGGTCAACGCCCGAGACCACATCGACCCGGGCCGCGACACGGCGATCTACTGGCTGAACGGCCCACGCGTGGCCAAGGACACGGCGGGATTCTTCAGCAGCTCGTGGGAGAACTGGTCCGAACATGACCGCAGGACGGCGGCCAGCGTCTCGGTCGTCGACAGCGACACCCGCGTCGACTGGCACTGGAGCGGCACCCAACCGGACGGGACGAAACATGCGTTGAGCAGCATGGGCAGCAGCGGACACGTCGTCCGCGGCCAGTCCTTCGAAGAAGGAGAAGCCCGGAACCCCTGGGTGGGCGCTTCCACCACGAGGGTTGAGAGCCACTCAATCCTGGGCATCTCGCCGGTCTTCCGCATCGACAAGCGGCCGCGCCTGGAGATCGTGCAGGCCGATGTGGACGAACCGCTGGAGTGGGGACTACTCCGCTGGCAGGGACGGCAGCGGATGATCGTGGTGGACGAGCCCTCCGCCTGTAATACCGCGCCCAACGACGTCTCCGAGCTGGGCGGCGTCACCCACCCCACGGACCTGGTCACCTACCGCGTGCGTCTCTACGCCGACCCGGCGGGCCAGGCCGAGCTCTACGTCTACAACCCCAAGTACGTCGTCTACCGGCAGGGCAGCCTCGCCACGGGGCCGGTCGACAGCGACCACTGGAACGAGATCTGGAAACGGGAGATCTGGGCCTCCAACTTCTACCGCAACGGCATCACCGTGCGGCCGCCCGGCGAGGACACGACCTACGCGGTCTCCGGCGGGCCGCCCGTCAACACCTACATCTCGCTGGACTTCGACTCCAGCAACTGGGATCAGTGGCAGACGATCAGCGTCAACGTCCACTGCGCCGACCATGAAGATCACAACGCGTACATCATCCAGCACGAGCTGGAGCTGCCCGGCGACAAGTTCGCCGGCCGCGACCGGGTGGGCCGCGGGATCGACTGGAACCTGACCACCTGGCACGACGTGCGGGTCAAGGTGGTGGACACCAAGTCGCCGCAGCCCGCCGACCTGACGGTCGACACGGCCTACACGGGCACGCTGCTGGCGAACGCGGGCGACGCCGTCGGCTACAGGTGCGACAGCTACACGACCGGCGGCGAGTGCGAGTACTACTTCAACATCCACTGGTGGTGGGACCTGCCGACCGGCCCGCCGCTGGTCAGCCCCGGTAAACCGCGCAACGACCTCTACGACGCCGAGGAGCACTTCTCGGAGTGGCGCGTCAAGGTCGAGGCCGACAACAGCCTGACGGATACGCCGCCGACGTACATCTACTCGCGGCGTGTTGACCGGGTCATCGCGCACGACGGCGTGGTCAACCAGGAGCCGTACAGAGCGGGCATCGTCAACACCGGCCTGAAGACCACGTACCGCGACCGCTCGAACCCCGGCGACCCGGTCTACCGGATCACGATCACGCCGGTGACCCTGCGCAACGACGAGGTGCCGGGGGAGGCCGTGACGTTCTGCGTGCAGTTGCAGTCGCCGTCAGGCTGGCCGTCGAACAAGTTCAGCGTCAAGGTGGACTGCAACCAGTTCACGCCGCCGTCCAATGCGCCGCCGGAGATCCGCCGCGCGTTCTCGGCGCTGGGGACGCTCAACGACGGCTCCACGATGACGCTCTCCAGCAACGCGCTGTCGGCGCCCGAGGGCGGCGACGTGACCTTCACGGTCAGCGCCAGCCCGGTCCCGCAGGTCGACACGCCGGTCATCGTGAGCGTTATCGAGGAGATGGGCGAGGGTGCGGACCGCGTCGCGCGCGAACAGTTCCTCACGCTGGTCATCAAGGCCTTCGAGTCGTCCGCATCGCAGACCATCATCGCCTACTCCGACGACGACGCGCTGTCCGACGGCACGCTGGTGGCGCAAATTGTGGTCGGCGAGGGCTACACGCTGGGCGACCCTTCCCGCGTCACGTTGCCGCTGCTGGACGACGACGCCTCCACGCCGGTGGTGAGCGTTACCGGCGGCACTGGTATCACCGAGGGCGGCAGCGCCGTCTTCACGGTGACGGCCAGCCCGGCGCCTTCGTCCAACCTGGCGGTGAGCGTGACGGTCGCCACGACCGGCGACTTCGGGTACGGGACGCTGCCCACCAGCGTCACCATCCCAACGTCGGGCAGCGCCACGGTGACCATCGCCACCACGGACGACGAGGTGGACGAGCCGGACGGCTCGGTCACGCTGACGCTGAACGCGGGCAGCGACTACACGGTGGGCGCGCCGTCGTCGGAGACGGCCGGCGTCGCAGACAACGACGACCCGGTCGTTGAGGAGCAGACGGGCTACACGGTGGACCCGGACGTGATCGCGAAGGTCAGGGAGCTGGCGTCGCAGACGCAGCACGGGACGGCCCACGTGAACCGCTGGAACCGGGTGCTCGTCGCCTTCGGCGAGCACGACGGCGCCGGCGTCACGGGCGGCCCGATGACGGCGTCCGAGGCCCAGGATATGGCGGACAAACACAGCAGCCCGGTGTGGGACGAGGTGGTGACCGAGCTGACGGCGCTGGAGGCGGCGTCAACGCAAACGCCTCCTCCGCCCACGCCTGAGGTGAGCGTCACCGGCGGCAATGTGGTGACCGAGGGCGGCGACGCCACCTTCACGGTGACGGCCAGCCCGGCTCCGGCCTCCAACCTCGACGTGAGCGTCACGGTGTCGCAGAGCGGCGACTACGGCGCGACCACGGGCCAGCGCACGGTGACCGTCCCCACCACGGGCAGCGTCACCCTCACCGTGGGCACCACGGACGACAATGCCGACGAGACCGACGGCTCGGTGACGGCCACGGTGAACGCCGGCAGCGGCTACACGGTGTCCTCGACCCAGGGCGCGGCCACGGTCGGCGTGGCCGACAACGACGCCGCCCCCACGCCGGTGGTGAGCGTCACCGGCGGGAACGGCATCACCGAGGGCGGCGACGCCGTCTTCACGGTGACCGCCAGCCCGGCGCCTTCGTCCAACCTGGACGTGAGCGTCACGGTCTCCCAGAGCGGCGACTACGGCGCGGCCACGGGGAAGCGCACGGTGACCGTCCCCACCACGGGCAGCGTCACCCTCACCGTCGGCACCACCGACGACGCCGCCGACGAGACCGACGGCTCGGTGACGGCCACGGTGAACGCCGGCAGCGGCTACACCGTGTCCTCGACCCAGGGCGCGGCCACGGTGGCGGTGTCCGACAACGACGACGCCCCCACGCCGGTGGTGAGTATCACCGCTGGCAGCGGGGTGACCGAGGGCGGGGACGCCGTCTTCACGGTGACGGCCATCCCGGCCCCGGCGGCCAACCTGGCGGTGAGCGTCACGGTCTCCCAGAGCGGCGACTACGGCGCGACCACGGGCCAGCGCACGGTGACGATACCCACCACGGGCAGCGTCACCCTCACCGTCGGCACCACGGACGACAGCGCGGACGAGACCGACGGGTCGGTGACGGCGACGGTGAACGCGGGCAGCGGCTACACGGTGTCCTCGTCCCAGGGCGCGGCCACGGTCGGCGTGGCAGACAACGACGATGCTGCGCCGGAGGTGGAGATAACCGTCACCGTCGAGGCCGCGTCGGCGGTGGAGGGCGACGTGCTGGAGTTCCGGGTGCGGCTGTCCGAGGCGTCCACCGAGGAGATCAGGATCAGATGGAACACCGCGCCTGCGTACCACCTGCTGGACGACCGGGCGCACATGACCGACTATCAGTACACGGAGGGTGAGCTGGTGTTCGCGCCGGGGGTGACGGAGCTGACGGCGGAGGTGTGGCTGGAGTACGACGACGATGAGGAGCCGGACGAGTACTTCGCGGTGGAGGCGTACCTGCCCGGGACCCTCTACCCGCCCGACGCCGTGGGAACCATGACCATCGTGGACGACGACTAGTCCGGCCCGGCCGGACCGGCAAGAGGATGCAAGGGGGGCCTCCGGCAATGTCGCAGGCCCCCCTTGCGCTGGCCGTGGGGCGGCTAGGTAATATACTAACGTGGGTGTCAGGATCGCCGGAGTGAAGTTGGATCACCCATCCACAATTCGAAAATGGTTCTGCCTATCGTCAACTCAGGCCCACCACTGCACCCAAATTTATCTCCCCCTCCGCTTCCTATTGCTTCCGAATCAGATTCGCGCAACTAAGGCATCCCCTTGACCTTTCACTCGACAATCCTTGTCATCGGTGCCACGGGTTACATTGGCGGACGGCTTGTACCTCGTCTGCTTGAACGGGGGCACCGTGTCCGAGTCCTTGTCCGCAGCCAGGCCCGAGCCCTCTCCCGCCCCTGGGCCCGGAACGTTGAGATCGTCGTCGGTGATGCACTAGATCCACGGGCACTGTCGGACGCGCTGAGTGGAGTAGATACTGCCTACTACCTGATCCACAGCATGACCAGCGGCCCGAATTTCCATAATATAGACCTCGAAGCCGCCCGAGCTTTTGGACGCGCTGCGAAGGATGCTGATGTCTCGCACATCATCTATGTGGGAGGTCTCGGGGACCCGGGCACCAACCTCTCACTCCACCTTCGGTCTCGGCAGGAATGCGGGCAACTGCTCCGAGAGGGCGGAGTGCCGGTTACCGAGTTCCGAGCAGCCGTCATTGTCGGCTCCGGCAGCATATCCTTCGAGATGATCCGCTATCTCGTCGAACGTCTTCCCGTCATGATCTGCCCGAGATGGATCTACTCCCGGGTCCAGCCCATGGCCATCGATGACCTCCTGGACTACCTGGTTGCCGCCCTGACGAACCCCGGCAGCAAAGGCCTGACCATCGAGGTTGGGGGTGGGGACGTGACGACCTACGGCGGGATGATGCTCGGCTATGCCAAAGCCCGGGGGCTGCGCCGGCTGCTGATACCCGTGCCCGTTCTGACCCCTCGCCTGTCCTCCTACTGGGTCCACTGGGTGACGCCGATCCCCGCCCCGATAACCGTGGCCCTCGTAGAAGGTCTGCGCAACGACATCGTGGTCGGCAACGATCTCGCCCGGAACCTCTTTCCCGACATAGAGCCCCTGGACTGTGTCTCTGCCATCAGAAGGGTGACAGAAGAGCTTGACTCAGGGCGTATAGACACTTCGTGGAGCGACGCCTACGGCACTTTCGGTGATGCCCAGGAACCCGTAACCCTGGAGTCCCGACATGGTCTGATAATCGAACGCCGACACCTCCGTGTGTCTGCGACCCCAGGACAAGTCTATAGCGTATTCACCGGCATAGGAGCGCGTCGGGGCTGGTACTTTGCAAACTGGGCCTGGAGCATACGAGGCATGATAGACCGGCTTCTCGGTGGAGCGGGCCTAAGGAGGGGTCGGCGCCACCCCGACGAACTGCGCGTCGGGGATGCCCTGGACTTCTGGCGCGTGGAGGTTCTGGACCCCGGCCACCTTCTTCGTCTGAAAGCCGAGATGAAGCTGCCCGGAAGCGCCTGGCTCCAGTTCAAAGCCCGGGAGGCCGAAGATGGGATAACCTGGCTGGAGCAGACTGCGTCCTTTGATCCGAGGGGCGTAGCCGGCCTGCTCTACTGGTACGGCCTGTACCCGGTACACTCATGGATCTTTCGGGGACTTATCAGAGCTGTTGTAAAACGCGCCGAGCGCGTCGCTGCGTCGTGTCCCGGGCCGAAGCCTTAGAACAGGGGCCCGCTCCAGATATAGTCGTTTACTTCCACCTGCCCGTGGCATGCGAGACATGACTCACTACGGCCCTCTTCCTCCACCGTTCCGTCCTCCAGTACCTTGAACCAGAACCAGTCGTTGTGGTCGGGGTTGAAACCCGATTTCTTGTACATCACCGTATGGGCCTCGAACTCCCCGTCTGACGTGTAGTTCTCCTTTACGATAATAGCACCTTCAGGCATGCTTCCCTTCTTGCCTACGAGGGCGTCGAGGGCCGAGGGGTTTAGGTAGGTAGTTATCAGCATGCCATGGGGCTCCCTGGCCGAGTACTTCTCCCCAAGCCCGGGCCACAGGCCCCAATTCTCCCGGTAGTCCACCTCTTCGAGGTACCCCATAAGCGCGGAGGCGGAGGGTTCCGGAGGCTCAGGTACCCGGGTTTCGCCACACGCGGCGACAGCGATTAGTGTCGCCAGCAAAAGGAGCGGGGTCATGGTCCTTGGAATTGTCATAATATCTTCCTGCCAGAATGTGCAGGGGCTCAGCATCTTTGATTCACGCTCCGAGTTTAGCACTACTCATTCTGCGATCCCCACTCCTGAAGAAGCGGCTCGTGATAAGCTTTAATCACAGCAAACGCAAGAGCATTTTGGCTGACTGCACTAGAGTTGACGCAGCTTCAGTGCTCCTTAATGCGGCACTTAGACTCGGGATTGGATATGACAAACAAGAACGGTCGATTAGTCGGAATCCTAGGATTCCTGTGTGCGATGGGCTTGATACTGACGGCAATTGCGGCCTGTGGCTCAGAGCCCCCTCCGCCCGAAGACACCCCCACCCCCCCGCCAGCCGCGACGTTTGCTCCCTCGGGGCCTGAGCTCTCCAACTCGGCGCTAATGGGCAAGGAGGTCTTCGACGCCAACTGCGCCCTGTGTCACGGGTCGGACGTCATGGGCACGGGCACCGGGCCTCCCCTGATCGACAGGATATATGAGCCGGGCCATCACTCGGACGTCACTATTCGCAGCGCAGTGCGCAACGGGGTGCCGCAGCACCACTGGTGGTTCGGGGACATGCCGCCCGTGGTCGGCGTCTCCGATGCGGCGGTTGAGAACCTCATCTGCTACATCCGGGAACTTCAGCTTGCCAACGGCATCTTCGATGAAGGCACGTATTCCTTCAGTTGCTGACCCAAGGCATTCTCGAAATCCGCAATACTAGTTGGCACTTCTACGCCCATTGCTTAAGGCAACCAGGAGATACAGACATGAAACTTGGCGCGTTTTCGGTTAGTTTGGCCGTAAAGGATATCCAGGCCTCACGGGAGTTCTACGAAAAGCTGGGATTCGAGGTTGTCGGGGGAGAGCAGGCCCAGAACTGGCTGATTCTAAGGAACAGCGGCCACACGATAGGCCTCTTCCAGGGAATGTTCGAAGAGAACATCCTCACTTTCAACCCCGGCTGGGATGACGAGGCCCAGCCCCTAGACTCTTTTGTAGACATTCGTGAACTGCAACGGCAGCTCAAATCCAAGGGTATGCAGTTCATCAGCGAAGCCGACGAGGCAACCTCGGGCCCGGGAAGCTTCATAATCCAGGACCCTGACGGCAATACGATCCTGTTTGACCAGCACGTCTAGCAGACGCTCACCCCTAGCCCACGACCCCTTCCTTCCAGTCCTTCAGGATCTCGTGGGCGGCGTTGTGGCCGGGGGCGCCGGTTACCGTGCCTCCGGGATGGGTGCCAGCCCCGCACAGGTACAGGTTGTTGATGAGTGTCCGGTAGTCGGCCCAGCCGGAGAAGGGTCGGTGCTGGAATAGCTGGCCCGGCACGCATTCGCCGTGGAACATATGCCCCTGGCTCATGCCAATCCGGTCCTCCAGCTCCTCCGGAGATACGAGGAAGTAGTCTTCGATGATTTCCGGCAGGTTGGGGATGTACCCCGTCATCAGGTCGATGCAGTGCTTCACGTACGAGTCCCCGATTTCGTCCCACGTTCCCTCTTTCAGGTGGTAGGGCGCCCACTGTCCGTAGACCGTCATGTAGTGCTTGCCCGGCGGCGCCATCGATGGGTCCATCACCGAGTGGATGATCCCCGACAGGTAGGGTCCCTTCGCCGGGTTCCCGAACTTGGCCTCGTCCACCGCACGTTCCAGGTAATCGACGCTCGGGGCTATCCAGAACAGCCCCTGGTGCTGGCTCCCCTGCCCCTCGCCCGGAAACGCCTTGAATTCCGGCAGACCACTCATGGCCAAATGGATGTTGAAGGTCATCCCATGCGCTGATATGCCCTCGACCTGCGTCAGGAAGTCTGGGTCCAGGTGTTCAGGTTCGACCAGCGTCTGAAATGTCCTCTTTGGGTCGGCGTTTGAGGCCACGACCTTCGCCTCGATGATCCGACCATCCACCAACTCCACACCAGCCGCCCGACCCTCCTTCACGCTTATCGAAGCAACCTCGGCATCCGTGTAAACGTCAGCTCCCAGGACCCGGGCCGCTGCGGAGAGTGCCTGCGTTATTGTACCCATGCCGCCCGGGACTCGACCCCACGCCGTCCCGGGCTCCGGCCAATAGTGCAGCATCATGTATGCAGACCCTGCCGACATCGGGCCCCTCCCTATGCCTGTCATCCCCCTAGGCGCGATGGATGCCTTCACTTCTTCCGATTCAAACCTCGCGTCCAGGAAGCCTTTCATGCTCCCGAACATAATCTCCCGGAACGCCCTCGACTCCCCCGCCTCGTCAAACCTCGCTTCCACTTCTCCAATGGACATCGGGGGCCGGAGTTCCAGAGAGGGCTTCATTATCGAGGCGAGCCGGTCCATCTGCTGTTCGAAGCGCAGGTAGGCCTGTGCGTCCTTCTCGGAGAACCTGGCTACCTCTGTCATGCTCCTGGATGGGTCTCGCCAGTACTGGATGTAGCGCCCGTCCGGGAATAGGTGCAGGCGGTGGGGGTCGAAGGGCACGAGACTGAACCCGAACTTTTCCAGGTCGAGGTCTCGGATGATCTTGGTCTTCAGCAGGCCACCGATTTGCGCGGCAGTACAGACCTTGTAGCCGGGGAAAATCTCCTCCGTAACGCACGCCCCGCCGACAATCGACCGCCGCTCCAGCACTGCTGCGTCCAGTCCCGCCCTAGCGAGGTACGCCGCGCAGACCAGCCCGTTGTGCCCACCCCCGACCACCGCCACATCGTACTGCCTGGCCATACCCTACCTGGCCCCGATCACTTCTCGGGTGACGGGTTTGCAGATTCCCTGTCCCCAGAGAGGCAATACCATGGAGTGTCCCCCTGCGGGGCCCCCGGCCACGAATAGCATTACGTCATCGGCAGTGATGCGTGCGGCGCCGGCGTCGCCCTCGTGGCCCGGGAACACGGCTCCGGCCAGCGCCCCGCTCATGCCTCTGTCGGGGGCGAGGGCCGGCCTCAGGATGTTGGACCTGTCCGCCAAGTGCTCCTTCACCCTTTCCTTGGACCAACCGGCCTCGGCAACCAGCGTTGAATGCTCGGGGCTCAGGACTACAATGGCGCCTCCATGACATCGCTCACTGGCGGCTACAGTATGGGCTATGACCTCCAGTATCGCCTCGGGACTGCTGTCCCTCTGGTTGTAGGCTTCCATCGGGTGCCCGACCGGTATCAGGCTGACAGTGCTGGCCTCCAGCGGAAAGCCGTTGTCTACGTGATGCGGGCTCCAGGGGCTCAGTTCCTCGTTCTCTCCGAAGCACATGGTGTACCGACCAGAATGCCCGAAGGCCGACTTGTCCGTCACCCCGGGTATCTCCCGACACACGTTCATCATCACGAGCCGCAGCGCCCGCCCGATGGTCGCGTTGGCCCGCCATCCGGGACCAAGCAGGTTCCACCCGCAATTCAGGTCGATTTCATTTCTGACAGGCCCGTTTATCACTATCATCGCCGCTGAAGCCCCCGTTGTCTCCGCTAGCGCCGACGCATTGAACTCGGGTTCCAGCATCCCGCGCATTGCGGCTATCACAACTGGCGCATAGGCCGCCTGGCATCCCGCCATTACCGCATTGATGGCTACCTTCTGAGCGGTAACCTTCCAATTGCGGCTGGCCCGGGTCCCTATCACCTCCTCAGCGTCCACGCCGGCAGCCTCGAGGAACCGGCTCACGGACTCGGGCGTCGGGGGAAGGACGGGGAGGCCGTCGGTCAAGCCTTCCCGGTAGAAGTGCTCGATTACCTCCACCGCATCCGAAACTGGGTCTGCCATTTCAAACTCCACTATCTGTCATTCCGGGGCCCTGTGAGCAAGCTCAAACGCACGCATAAGTTCGGTTTCAGGGGACTCCTTCATCTTTGTCGAACGATGTTATCCACCCTGTGCAGCCCGGTCAACGCACCTCTACCTAATGTCAGGCTGGATATGTTAGTATCCCCACCTAATAGGTTGCCACAAACTGCAACCAGCATTACTTCGGATTGGCACCAAGCCCGTGGGTCCGTTTATAGGGTAAGGCAACCTTCACATCCGTTCCCCGGCTCCTGATTTAAGGAGGAATCCCATGAAGTTCGGAATCTTCACCAACCCCGCGTCTCCCGGCGTAATCCCCGACGGCGAGAAGCTGGCCCCGATAGGGCGCAACAATGAGCGCTACCAGGAGCTTATAGAGGAGATGAAGCGCATTTGCTTTGCGGCGGAAGACCTGGGCTTCGATACCTTCTCCACCACCGAGCACCACTTCCACTCCGAGGGCATCGAGATGTCCGTGGCCCCCCTGCTCCTGTATACGGACCTCGCTGCGAGAACCAAGAGGATAAAATTCGCACCCCTCGCCCTTGTCCTCACCACCTGGGACCCGATCCGTGCGGCGGAGGAGCTGGCCGTTCTCGACCATCTGACTAAGGGCCGCTTGATGGCCGGCTTTGCCCGGGGTTACCAGGACCGGTGGGTCGGCGTACTCGGCCAGAAATACCGGGTCAAGGGCACCCAGTCCGACAAATCGCAGACCAACGAGCGCAACCGCAAGCTCTTCGAGCAGAATTGGCAGGTCATCAAGGCCGCCTGGACCCAGGACGTTCTCAGCTACCAGGGCGATTTCTACGAGGTCCCTTTCCCATACGAGGACGGCATCCAGGGCTGGGCACTCGGCCAGATCACCCGAGACCGCGGCGCCCCCGGCGAGATCGACGATGAGGGAGTCATCCGAGGTATATCCGTAGTCCCCAAGCCCTACCAGTCGCCTCATCCCCCCGTTTTCATGGCCTTCTCGCTCAGCGAGACCAGCATCAGGTTCGCAGCAAGGGAAGGGATGATCTCCCAGATCCAGGTCTCCCGTCCCGCGGACTTCAACAAGCTATGTCACGTTTACCGCGAGACCGCCGCCGAAAACGGGAGGGACTTGGAGCTTGGAGAGAGCGTGGCCGCGCCTCGGTACGTCTACATAGGGGATACCTACGAAGAGGCCTTCGCACGGGCCGAAAGGACGCTCGGGTGGCAGTACTCCGAGTACTTCGGCGCCTTCGGGTTCATGGAAGGCTTCCGCAACCCGGAAGACCCGGAAGAGCCCAAGCCCCTTCGCTTCAAGGACTCCACCGCCGTCACCCAGCGCCTTATCGAGCATGAATTTGCCCTTGTCGGGACAGTGGACGACGTAAAGCGCCAGATGGACTCCCTGTCCCGCTGCCATGACGGAGGCAACCTCGAGTGGTTCACCCTCCAGTTGGACCAGGGATACCAACCCATAGACGAAGCGATGGAACAGATGGAGATTTTCGGCACGAAGATTATGCCGGAGTTCCAGGGCTAGGAGCGGTCCCTTCGGGTCAAGTTCATTAAAGGGAGAGGGGCAATGACCAAGGTTGTAGACGCAGACGGTCACATCCTCGAACCGTCGGACCTGTGGGAAAAGAACCTGGAACCCGAGTACCGGGACAGGGCAATTCGACTCAGGATCGACTCGGACGGCCTGGAGTACATGGAACTGGAGGGCAAGAAGTCGGTTTGCGTGAGCGGCGGGGGATTCAACAGCTTTGGCAGCCTGGACGCCGACGTAAGATCCCTCCGCGATACCGCGGACGGGGCTGGGGGCCCGACCTACGAGGAGAGCGTCCCGGAAGGGGCCCGCAACTTCGACGTACGCCTGGACTGGATGGACCATCACGGGATCGACATGGCCATCGTATACCCGTCTCTGCTTCTCGGCTGGCAGGACGAGGTTGAGGATCCTGACCTAGCGACCGCCTACTGCCGCGTCTACAACACATGGCTCACCGATCTCTGCCGCCCCTACTCCGACCGGATGGTGCCGATTGCACACGTCGCTCTTCACAACATCGAAGATGCCGTGATCGAGGTGAATCGGGCCGCGAGGCTAGGGGCACGGGGCGTCTACCTGTTTGCCACCCCCGTCAATGACATACCCTATGGCGACCACCACTACGATCCGTTCTGGGCGGCTTGCCAGGACCTCAATCTACCTCTCGGCATCCACGTCAGCAACACGCCAAAGCACGCCGGCAGCCATCTGTACCAGGGCGGCTTCCACTCCAACTACTGGTGGTTCCAAATCATGTACAACCAGGACTGCCAGTTGGCCTTCAGCACCTTCCTTCAGGGCGGCGTTTTCGAACGGTTTCCCGGGCTGAGCGTCGGGGTGGTGGAAACAGGATGCGGTTGGATTGCCCACTGGATGGAGCTCCTGGACTCAAAATACAAGATTTCAGGCCACCCCGAGATGAAGATGCTGCCCAGCGAGTACTTCGATCGCCAGGGATGGATAACCGGTGAGGCCGACGAAAAGACATTCCCTCACATGGCCCAGCTGGTCGGGGCTCACAAGCTCATGTTTGGCTCCGACTATCCCCACGAAGAGGGCCACGAAGAGCCGGTCCCCGAACTCAAGGAGACCCTCGACCCCCTGTCCCAGGAGGAGCAGGACCTGATCCTGGGCGGCAACGCTCTCAGAATCTACGACCTTAAGTAGGCCCTTCAACCGAATGTGGGGCTGATGCGTTTAGATAAAGGGGTTAACCGAGGCGGATTCACAGGAAGCAAATGCAAGGCGTAGTAGTAGACGTAGACGGGCACGTTGCGGAGCCCATCACCGAAATTATGGAGCAGTACCTTGATCCTGCGTTCAGGGATAGACCACTACGCCTGCTCAACGACGAGAACGGCCTCGAATACCTGGAGATAAACGGGAAGAAATCGTCGCTTGTACAGGGAGGCACGGGGCTGGGTGTCGACGCGGGCAAGGCCTTTGGGACCGATGACTACGAGCCTTTCTTCACCCCGGGCGGAGTCCACTACTACGACGGAATGATTCCCGCCTCCAACCAACCCGATGCCCGTGCTGCCTGGCACGACCAGGAGGGTATCGACAAGGCTGTTCTGTATCCCACTATCGGTATCTCCTGGGAGGATGAGTGTGACGACCCCAAGGTCGCCTCAGCGTACTGCCGCGCTTACAACGACTGGATAGTCGATTTCTGTAAGTCATATTCGAACCGTCACTACCCCATAGCTCATATTCCTACGCTGGATGCCTATGAAGCGGCCGCGGAAGTGCGGCGCACCGCAGCCCTGGGGGTCAAGGGGTTCATGGTGTACAACACTGCCACCAATGGCATCTACTACGGCAACCCTTACTTCGATCCGTTGTACGAGGCCGTTGAAGAGTCGGGGCTGCCCCTGGGCAACCACGTTGTAAGCCAGATAAACTACCTGGCCAAGGACCAAAACCGCTCCTTCGATACCATGGGTGACGACTTTTACTACGTCACCATGGTCATCCCGTTCCAGTCCCAGCTTGCCCTTATCCACATGATCACTGAGGGCGCCTTCGATCGTTTCCCAACTATGAAATACGTATTCCTGGAGACCGGCGCCACGTGGCTTGCCTACCTCCTCGAACGCCTCGACGACAAGTTCAAGAGCCAGAGCCATGCCACTAATTTCAAGGAGCAGCCCAGCGACTATTTCCGGCGCCAATGCTGGATATCTCTCGAACCCGAGGAAGAGCTTATCCCACAAATCATCAGCAAGGTCGGGGCGGACAAGTTTTTCTGGGCTTCCGACTTCCCGCACCATGATGGTTTTCCGGGTGTAGTCGGGGCCATCAGGGACCTGCTGAGCCCCCTTTCGGAAGAAGACGTGAACAAAGTGATGGGCCAAAACGCCGTAGATGTGTACAACTTGAGGTAGGTTTGAGGCGAATGACAGCCGCGGAAGACAACCGTACGACCGGAACCGAGACCGGCTACCGCCTTGAATGCCGCAACATCTGGAAAGTTTTTGGGGACGGCGCTGACTCCCTGGTCGACTCCATAGACCCCGCGCTTTCCCGGGAGGAGGTGCTCGCACAGACGGGCAACGTCGTCGCGGTCAAGGACGTGTCATTTTCCGTCCGGGAAGGCGAGACCTTTGTCATCATGGGACTCTCCGGCAGCGGCAAGTCCACCCTGGTTCGGTGCCTGAGCCGCCTCATAGAGCCCACACGAGGCGAAGTACTCATAGACGGCCAGGACGTCCTGGCCATGAACAAGCAGGAGTTGCGGGACATCCGCCGCTACAAGATGGGGATGGTTTTCCAGCACTTCGGCAACTTCCCCCATAAGCGTGTAATGGACAACGTGGTCTACGGCCTTCAGATACAGGGGATGGAGAAGGCAGCGCGCAACAAGCGGGCCGCCGAGGTCATAGAACTTGTCGGCCTCATGGGTTGGGAAGAGCGATTTCCCCACGAGCTTAGCGGCGGCATGCAGCAGCGCGTCGGCCTGGCCCGGGCCCTTGCTGTCGACCCCCAGATACTACTCTTTGACGAGCCCTTTAGTGCCCTGGACCCCCTCATCCGCCGTGAAATGCAGGACCAGCTAATCCGGCTCCAGCAGCTCGTCCAGAAGACCATGGTATTTATCACTCACGATTTCCTGGAGGCCCTCAAGGTCGGGGACCGGGTGGCCATAATGAAAGATGGTGAGTTTGTGCAGGTCGGGACCCCGGAGGAGGTGGTTTCCGCGCCTACTGACGACTATGTCCGGGACTTTACCAGGGACGTGCCCCGATCCAAGGTCCTGACGGCCCGCTCGGTAATGACACCTGCGCGCGTATCTTGCACCGCAGATGAAGGGTTGTCGGACCTGGTCACCAGGATGACTGAAGAGAACTGCGACTGCGCGGTTGTATTAGATAATCAAGACCAATTCAGGGGAGCTCTTCGACTCTCCGACGCAAAAGCCGCCACCGAAAACGCCAGCGTTGCCTCCGTAATGCGCGATGCCTGTCCAACCGCAGCCCCTGCCACCCGACTCGAAGAGCTTATCCCGCTTGTTATCGACAACGAAGCCCCCATCGCCGTTCTCGATGACACCAAGTGCCTCGGCACGATTACCCGTGAGGTCGCCATGACCGCCCTGATTAGCAACGACGGGGTGGCCACATGATTCGCGTCGGCGCTCTCCCGAACCAGCTGCGCCAGGGAGGTCGGTATCAGGCCTACTTCTGGGCCGCGGCTGCGGTCGCTGCGTACCTCCTTGCCTACTTCCTCTCCAGGGCCGACGCCGGCACCGAATTCGGCGACTGGCCCGCTGGCTGGGAGCTTGGCATCCAGGAGCCCATAGACACGTTCTTTGACTGGGTCGGGGATACCTTTGCATGGTTTTTCAACCCGCTCTCGGACGTCATTGACTGGGGGTTGGAGCTAATCGACTCCTTCCTGCTGTGGCTCCCCTGGCCTGTGGTAGTTGCCGTGGCGGGATTTACGGGATTCAGGCTTGGAGGCAAGTGGCTGGGCCTTTTCTGCGGCGCTGCGACGCTGTGGATCGGGCTGAACGGGTATTGGGACTCGGCCATGATCACCCTTAGCGTAGTGGGGGTGTCGGTGTTCATAGCTGTCGCATTCGGGGTTGTTGTAGGCATTCTCGCCGCCTACAACAACCGCTTCGAGTCCATAGTCCGTCCCATCCTGGACACCATGCAGGTGCTGCCTGCTTTCGTTTACCTCATCCCGGCCATCGTCCTGTTCGGTGTAAGCGGCACCCAGGGAGTGTTCCTTACCGTTGTTTATGCCATTCCACCCGTCATCAGGTTGACGAATCTCGGGATCCGGCAAGTCCCCCGAGCCGTCGTCGAAACGTCCCATTCCCACGGGTCGACAACCCTGCAGACTCTATTCCAGGTCCAGCTGCCCCTGGCCAAGAACTCCATCATGCTGGGAATAAACCAGACCATAATGATGGCGATAGCGATGGTGATTATCACGGCGCTGGTCGGGGTGCCGGGGCTGGGGAAGGACGTCTGGGTCTCCCTCAGGGAAGTGAATCCGGGCGAGGGCCTGGAAAGCGGCATAGCCATCGTCCTTGTCGCTATTATTTTTGACCGGCTGAGCTACGCCCTTGCCCGCACAGGCCCGACCACGTCGAGAAGCGCCCCACCCACTTCCCCGATTACGGAAGGCGCCTTGAGTGAGAGACTCAGGGCCCTCGTCTCCAGGTACCCAGCGCAGGCAGTGGGTGTCGGAGTAATAGCGCTTCTTCTGATCGTAGGGGCGGTGCTGCCTTTCCTCAAGGAGTTCCCGGAAGAGATTACCTTTTCCATTGCCGGCCCCGTCGAGAGCGTGGTCGACTGGATGTCCGTCAATCTGTATTTCATCACCAGCTGGATTAGAGACACACTTTTCCGGGAATTTGGCCTGGCTCCCGTCCAGACCTTGCTGCTGTGGCTCCCGTGGCCCGCAATGATGGTACTGGTTGCCGGACTGGCCTACCTGACGGCCGGGTGGAGATTATCCCTCCTGGCAGTTGTGGGGCTCACCTTCGTGGGTATTGGAGGGGTGTGGGACGTGACCATGGACACCCTCGGGCAGGTCCTGACGGCTGGTGTAGTAACCGTGGCCGTCGGGATAGCCCTCGGGGTGCTGGCATCGCAAAACCGCACCTTCGAATCCATAATCCGCCCCATCCTGGACACCATGCAGACGATGCCCATCTTCGTGTATCTCATACCGGTCATCATGCTCTGGGGCATAGGCCCGCTGGTAGGGATAATTGCCACCTTTGTGTATGCCCTTCCCCCCGTGATACGCATGACAGCCCTGGGCATAAAGGAAGTCCCGCCCCAGGTGATAGAGACCGCCCAATCCCACGGCTCCACCAATCTGCAGACCTTGTGGCAGGTGAAAATGCCGCTGGCAGTACCCACCATCATGATGGGCGTCAACCAGACCATCATCATGGTCATGGCCATGGTGATAATCGGAGGACTTGTAGGTGGAAGGGGCCTCGGGGAACAGGTCTATATCAGTTCCATATACCTCAGGATGGGAGACGGTTTTGTCTCCGGCATGGCGATTGTCTTCATGGCCATGGTCCTGGACCGCATGACTCAAGGTAAACGGGGGGCGATGCGAAGCCTCGCTGAATTAAGGTAGAATCAACGTCAGCAAACTGAAGTGGCCCTCCAATAGGGGTGATGCCTATGAGAAATTAGCTGCGAATCAGGTCTGAAGGTTCTTAATCAAAGCTCCCAACCCGGAAGGGAGACCCAACATGAAAAAACTGAAATCCAAACGGACCATTCTGGCTGTGGCCCTTGCCCTGATCGTTGTTTTGGCTGTGGCCCTTGCCTGCGGCGCCGACGAGCCCAAGGGCACCGTGGTCATCGTTGACCAGGACTGGGACGGCCAACTTGTCACCACCCGCGTGGTCCAAATCCTCCTTGAAGATGAATTGGGCTATACAGTCGAGACCAAGTTTGCACCTGCCGACTCAGCGCCTCTGTTTATCGGGCTAGAGTCCGGCGACTTCCACTTTGTCTGCTGTAACTGGCCCTCCTACAGCTTCGCCCTTTTGGACGAATACGTGAATGCCGGCGGCAAGGAGTCCGTCGAACGCCTGGGCTCTACAGGGATCAGCGGCGGGACTGGCTGGTACACCCCCTCGTATGTCGTGGAGGGTGCTGACGCCCCTGCCCCGGGCCTGGACAGCTGGGACGAACTCGATCAGTTCAAGAGCGTCTTCGCCACCGCCGACACAGGAGAGAGCGGAAGGCTCCTCGGTTTCACCCCCGCCTGGGACGACAGAAGCCAGGAGAGGCTCGATGCCATGGGAGCCGACTACCAGGTCGTTTTCGCAGGATCTGAAGCAGCCGCTCTTTCGGAACTCGACGCTGCCTTCAACCGCGGCGATCCGGTACTCACTTACCTGTGGGAACCCCACTGGGCCCACGCCAAGTACGATCTGGTATCCATCGAGCTTCCGCCGCTAACCGACGACTGCTACCCGGCAGGCAACGCCGACGATTTCAAGTGCGGCTGGCCCGCCGACGACGTTGCCAAGCTGGTCTGGCCCGGCCTCCAGGACGAATTCCCCGAGGTCTACGAATTCCTGTCCAACTTCCAGTTGACTAACGATCAGCAGAACGAGATGGTCCTTAACGTCACTGAGAACGAAGTAACTCCTCGCGAGGCTGCCCAAGCGTGGATAGATGCCAACGAGGACGTCTGGAGCGCCTGGATCCCGTAGAGATTGCCCCCGGGCATACCTGCCTATAGGCGATCACAATTGAATCCGAGAGTCATAGACCACGGGAGGGGATTACCCTCCCGTGGTCACCATCTTGAGGTTTGTCATGAAATACGACCACATCGTCGTTGGCGCGGGTTCCGGTGGTGCAGTCATGGCCAGCCGGCTCTCGGAAGATCCCAATCGGTCGGTGCTCCTCGTCGAGGCCGGCGCCGATTTTGCCGACCTTGACCACCTTCCCGACGAACTGAAATACGTCTACGGCCCCCGACCCACGGTCTTCGAAAGCCACCACCTCTGGAACTTCGAGGCCCGCACCACTGACGAGGCTATTCCCACCATGGTCCCACGCGGTCGGGTCACGGGGGGAACCAGCGCCATAAACGGGGCCAATTTCCTCCGCGGAGAAAGGGAAGACTATGATCTCTGGGCAGAGGCCGGCAACGACGAATGGGCCTTCGAGAAGATTCTCCCCTACTTCAAGAAGACGGAGTCAGACGAAGATTTCGACGACGATTATCACGGCAAGTCGGGTCCCATCCGCTGCCGCCGCTTCACCCCTGAAGAATGGGGGCCCTTCCAGAAGGCTTTCTATGACGCCTGCCTGGACTACGGCTTCCCTGATTGCCCGGACCACAACCGTCCCGACTCCACCGGCGTCGGCCCGCTAACTTTCAACGTTGTTGACCGGGTTCGCTGGAGTACCGCTCTAGGCTACCTCAACCCCGCCCGGCACCGCGTCAATCTCAACATCCGACCCAACTGCGAAGTCCACGGCATCATATTCGAGGGCAACAAGGCCGAGGGCCTGCTGGTGAACAGCGGCGGCGAGATGTTCACTGTCTACGGAGACGAGATCATCCTCTGTGCGGGGGTTATAGGTTCTCCACACATTCTCACCCTTTCGGGCATTGGGCCGGCCGACCAGCTTGTGAATCTGGGGATTCCCGTGGTGCAGGACTTGCCGGGAGTCGGGGCGAACCTGCGCGATCACATGGACCTAGACCTGATCTGGGAGAGCCTAGCCCCGATGCGGCTGGCAGATGAAAAGTGCGCCGAGGGCGCCATCACCCTGCGCTATACCGCCTCGGGCTCACCCTGGAAGAACGACATGGTGGTATGCATGAACAACCGGATGTCGGAGATGCCGGGCCTTCCCCTGGACGAAGCGGCGGAGGTCCTGGTCGGGTGTCAGCTCCTCATATATATGAGCCTCTGCAGCGGCCAGATGAAGGTGGTCTCCACCGACCCCCGCAAGGCCCCGCTCCTGGACTACAACTACCTGGAGGAGCCCCTGGATCGCTCCAGGTTCCGGGAGGGCGTCAGGGTCTGCGTTGACATCTTCAGCAGGGCCCCCTTTGATGGCCTTATCGGCAAACGGCAAGCCCCTTCCGATGAAATACTGGCATCCGACGATGCCCTTGACCAATGGTTAAGGAAGAACGTCAGGACCGGCCATCATCCCGCAGGCACCTGCAAGATGGGCCCTTCCTCCGACTCCCTGGCGGTCGTAGATCAGTTTGCCAGGGTGCATGGTGTCGAAGGAGTACGGGTGCTCGACGCTTCCATCATGCCCCACTCCCTGCGGGCGAACCTAAGCGCCAACATCATGGCCATGGCCGAACGCGTCGCGGACTTCATCAAAGAGGGCCGCTAGACCCAACCGACTCCTGGAGAGTGGACCCCCTACCTTGTTCCTGGCGGCCCCACCCTGACGGTTATGATGTCCATGTCGTGGAATTGCTGGTGTCGCACTGAAGACGCATAACGCCTCAATAGCCTGAGAGAAATCTCAGTATCTACGGGCGTTTCCTCTTCATGGTCCTGCATCTGCCGCATCCGGTCTTCCACGTTTTCCCCTTCGCTGCCACCTCCTATAAACTCCAGGTCGGCGACCGGCCCGTCGCTCGAAGCCACAACAACCAGCTGTCGAGGTATAACGTCGGGGTCTTCTTCCAACTCTTCCAGCTCCGCCTCCAGGTCCAGGGGGGCCAGCGTGAGCAGCGTTTCTTCGGCAACCGCCGATAGTCTATCTCTCATTGCATCGTTCCACCGCCGACTCTTGCAAAAGCGCTCGATGAACTGCGTGAGTTCCGGCAGCGAATCGATGTGCAGCTTGGCCTGGAAGCGCATCCGTCTGTAGCTGGTAAGCTCCAGGAAGATGATCATCAGCACCGCCGACACCCCACCTGTCGTCACCGCACTCTTCATCAGCCCCCCGACCACTGGCCCGAGGTCGGGCAGATTGAACAGCGTGAATTGGAAAGATGCCCCAATCCAGAACGATATCCCCGCCACTATCAACCTGGACCTGTTCTGCTCGTTCTGGATCACCGTCCGTGCCCCCTCCACGAACAACGAACCCACCACCAGCAACAGGTATCCTGCCATTACGGGGCCCGGGATCGTGCTAAGCAGCCCCGACGCCTTCGGAAGAAATGCTACCAGGATAAACACGACCCCTATTACGTAGCCGATTCTGCGGGACGCCACTCCCGTTGCCTGTACGAAGGGCGCCGCCCCCGGGTTGACTACTATTGGGACCGCCCCCGCTGCCCCTGCCATCAGGTTGGCTACCCCCGCCCCTGCCAGACTTCCCTGCACCCTGCGAAAATCGATCGCCTTGGGCTCCCTGGACGACGCCCTCTGATTGGCCACCGTTTCTCCGTTTACCTGTATGGAGATGATCACCCCCAGGAACAAGAAAGAAGGAAGCAGCACCCAGAAGTCCACCCCAAAGTCGACGCCCAGGTCCGGGATTTCGGCAGGCAGCCCGACCCACGTCGACTCCGTAACCAGCGTTGTATCGTAGATTCCCAGCGCCGCCGACGTGGCACACCCCGCCGCGATGCCCAAGACCGGCGCCCATAACTTCATCAGCGCCGTTCCCCTTAACGTGAGCGCTACCACAATGGTCAGGGTCACCAGTGTTGTGAGAAGAGCCGACCCGGGCTCTTCCTCCGTTGCATCTTCCAGAAGAGCAAACACCACCGAGGCCAACGTTATCGAAAGGATCATGATCACCGTGCCGCTTACGATGGGCGTCACAACCCGCCGCAGCAGGAAAAGCCACTTGGAAATCACCAGCTGGAAAATGGCAGAAGCCATGATCAGCGTAGCCAGAGTTGCCGGGCCCCCGTCCACGACCGCCGTAATACAGAATGGGATGGCGAATGCCGCGGTGAACATTGGAAGCACCGCCCGCCCCCCGACCGGGCCTATCGTCCTCACCTGGATCAGCGTTGACACCCCCACCACCAGCAGCGATGCGAAAACCATCCAAATGAGATAGGAGTCGCCGCGCCCCGACTCCCTTGCCACCACGACAGGCGTCACCAGCAGCGTCGCTGAAGCAAGAATGCTGAACTGTAACCCGAGCCCGAATGTGGACCTATGGGGCGGGTTTTCGTCTACTTCGTACCGGGGATTAGCTGCTGCCGTAGCCGTTGGAGTGGCCTCCTGCGCCTGGTATGTCGAGCAGAACTCGACCGATTCTACTAGGAATCACAATTCCTTGCGACCTTCCGAATGCTCCCTCTCCATGTCAATGTTCGCCGTGGTCGATCTTGGATGTCATCCTGTGTCATTCAGGTGTAAATTAAGCCCTTGAACCTCACTCCTTATATGCTTCTTTCTTCGTCTGGAGTCCTTCCTCCAGACTCCGTGGCAAAGCCACTTCGGAATCTGCTCAGGAGCAGATTAGATATATAGTATCAATCAACCTTTCCCTAAACTGTTAAAATAGCGTCTGCAATCTTGTCTAGCCGGCTATTGTCAACGCCTTGAAAGATACAGCGAAGCAAGCAAGTATCGGTCGAAGGGATTCTTCGGCCCCTCTGGCTGGCGTATTCCTCATAATGACAGCAATCGCCACGTTAGTGGCCGTCGTAACTAGAGTTTCAGCCAACGCCGACCACCCCACCCTCCCCGAAACCCTCTCCGCAATAGCAGACAGCCGCCTCCTCTATGGTACAGGCGGGATTGCCAGATTCGTTTCGGGGATAACCCTCCTGGTTGCCGGATGGCTTCTCTTGCGGACGTGGGTGATCAGGCAGGGCTTTGGCCATCCCCTGGTCCCGGTGTTTCTTGCGCTGTCGGGTGTCATTACGGCTGTCTCGGGAGCATGTGCCCTTGCTCTTTCCGTCACCGCCCAAGGAAATGCGGATTCTGAATCCATCGGTGCGACGACTGAGGCCCTTGGCGCCGCCCGTTGGATAACCGGAAAGATAGGCTTCACCCTTGCCGGCGTGGGTCTTCTTATTGCCGCAAGGCAGCAGTGGAAAGCCGGAATGCCGTTGAAGAAGATTGCACCCTTGTCTGCCATATTAGGCGTTGCCATGCAGTTCATCTGGTTGGATGCCGCCACCATAGTTCACCGCATCACCGGCATTGTATTCTTGCTTTGGTTGGTCATCATTGGCTTCATGCTCGTAACCGGCCGAGTAGAAAGGCACTTCGTAGCCAAAGCTGTCCCAGACCCCCGACCCTAGCTTCCTATACACGTTTAACCTAGACTTCCATGCGAAAGGACTTTATCCGGGAATCATGACAATCAAGTTGGCCGCACGTATCACCCTGGTTAGCTTTCTCCTTCTTTCCCTGCTACTGCTGTCCGCCTGCTGGGAAGATATCCACCCCACCCCCGAAGAGCACCACGACCCAACCCCTGTAGCCCCCACCCCCACCGCCCCACCCCCTTCTGCCACGCCTGAGCCTACGGTGGTTGACCAACTAAGAATGAACGCCGAACAGTTCGAGTACTCCATTGGCAAGCATGGCGGCGACCTTACCTTCGCGACAATTTCCGAGCCCCTCACCTTCAACCTGGCCATTTCAACCGACGCCTCATCCTCCGGCGTCCTAGGCTACCTCTTCGATGGCCTTACCGAGACCTCCTGGCTTACCGACGAGGTGGAACCTTCCCTCGCCGAGTCATGGGACCACTCCGATGACGGCTTGACCTGGACCTTTAACATCCGACGTGACGTCCGATGGCACGATGGTACGCCCTTTACGGCCCACGATGTCGAATTCACATTCAACCGCATCATCTACAACGACGACATTCCTGCTAGCAGCCGAGCTTCCTTCCAATTCCGATTTCTGAACGAGGACACGGGGGTCTGGGAGGAGAGCCCAATGACCGTGACTGCATTGGATGATTACACCGTGCAGTGCGTCCTCCCGGCCCCGTTCGCACCTTTCCTTCGCTCCATGGGCACGGCTATCTACCCCAGGCATGTCCTGGAGAAGCATGTAGATGATGGCACTTTCAACGAAATCTGGGACATCAACACTGATCCTGCAGAGATCATCGGTACCGGCCCATTCACTATCGAGAGCTACGTTCCCGGCGAGCGATTGGTCCACAAACGGAACCCGGACTACTGGCTCAAGGATGCCCAGGGCAATTCCTTGCCCTATCTCGACAATATTGTCCGCATCATAGTCCCAGACTTGGAAGCGGAACTGGAAATGTTCCTGGATGGAGTGGCGGACACCCACGGCATACTCGGAGAGGAGTTGGTACAGCTTGAACCCCTCCAGGCTGAAGGAAACTTCACCGTTCACCGTCGGGGACCTGCTTTCGGCACCACGTTTCTTACCTTTAACATGAATCCCGGAAGCAACCCGGATACCTACGAACCCTATGTGGAGTCCCACAAGCTGGCATGGTTCCAGAACAAGGAGTTCCGGCAAGCCGTTGCCCATACGATAGACAAGGAAGCCATCATCAACGAAATCCTGCACGGTTCCGGCTACCCCCAGTGGTCATCCATAAGTCCGGCCGCCGGTGACTTCCATAACCCCAACGCCCGACGCTACGAATACGACATAGACAAGGCCAACGCTATCCTCGATGGCCTTGGTTGGGTGGATACCAACGGCAACGGCATCCGCGAAGATACCGCAGGCAACGAAATTGAAATCTCCCTTGTGACCAATTCCGGCAACAGTGTGCGTGAACGGGTTGGAGACAAAATCAGTCTGGGTATGGAGCAAATCGGACTCGACGTGGACTACCGTACGATCGACTTCGGAGACCTCGTCTCCCAGCTTACCCAGTCCTATGATTGGGAGGCCATCCTCATAGGTTTCACCGGCGGCCCCGACCCCCACTCCGGCATAAGCCTCTGGCACAGCGGCGAAAACCTGCACCTCTGGTATCCCAATCAGCCTGAGCCCGCCACCGACTGGGAGGCCGAGATAGACGAACTATACATAATGGCAAGTCGCGAGCTGGACCGGGATAAGCGTATCGACCTGTATCGTCGTGCCCAGGAGATCGACGCCGAGAACGTGCCTTTAATCTACACCAGCCTTTCCGAGCGCCTGAGCGCCATTCGCAACGTCTTCGGCAACACCACCCCGACTCTCTACGGCCTCTACGATACCCGCTACATATATCGTACGGACTTGTAGTCCCGAACCGCACGGTTAAAGGGCCCGATATACAGGCTCCCTTAACGTGGAGACCCGGTCGATATTTACCCTTTCCGCTGCGATAGGCTGGATGGCGTATCGATTGCCGGGTCCGGTCAGTTGTGTTTCAACCTTGGGGTAATGGTAGTGCTCTGCTGAGAATTGTTGACCCTTTGAAACCATCAGCCTACAATGACCCGCGACCGCCACATTTCCCGGCCCATAGAGGAGCTACCCGATGAAACGCCGTATCTCTAAAGCCCTCGCCGTAGTTGCAGCTGCCACCTTGCTCGCTCTGCTTCTCGCGGCTTGTGGCGGAGATGAAGAACCCGAAGCCGACGCAACCACCCCTCCCCAGCCCACCCCGACCGCGCCGGCCCCCGCTCCTGCCGATACGGCTGTCCCCGATCCCGCCGACACCCCTGTTCCCGCTCCTGCTGATACCCCTGCTCCCGAGCCGGAAGACACCCCGGTCCCTGCGCCCGCCGACACCCCTGAGCCTCCCGCCCCTTCACCCGAGGACGCCCTGGCGGCCTACGCTGCCGAGCACGCCGGAGGCCCTGGCGCTATATTTGTCGGTGACCCCACGCAGCTGGTCGGTCCCCCTCCCCATCCCGGGCTGATGTTCCAGGCCACCGAGGCCCAGTACCTCCAGGCATTGACGGCATCCATTGTCGGGCTTCCCTCCATGGGCATCTCCAGCCACATGTTCATTTACACCAGCGACTACTACCAGGGTCTCATTGAAAAAGCCAGACTCACCAACCCTACACCTCTCACCTCTTCGGGCGAGAGCATAGAAATACAGCACGCCTGCATAACCAGGACCTTGGCTACTTGCGTTATCGTTCAGGCATACTTGGCCCCGAACCTGGCTCAGCGGACCAATGGCCAGGTCCAACTGACGGTTACATCCTTCCCTGAGCTCGGGCTCGCCGGCCCCGAGACCCTGCAGCAGGTGGGCGACGGCACCCTGGACATGGCCAACATCTACACAGGTTACGTTGCAGGCGCCGTTCCCGCCCTGGAAGTCCAGTCCCTATGGGGTACTTCTCAGGACTGGGAGACCACTTACTCCATACTCACGGAGCTCGCGCCGGACGTAGACAGGATCATATTGGAATCCAGTGGTGGCAGCCCCGTAATCAACCGCAACTGGTTCGCCGGCTCGGACCAATGGTTCTACGGGAACAAGCCCCTGTTGTCCGTAGCCGACTTTGGGGGCATCAAAATCCGTTCCCACAGCGCATCAATGTCCGACTTCATAACCGGCCTGGGCGCAGAACCCGTCTTCCTCGGCCCTGGTCAGTCTTATACCGCCATCGAGATTGGCCAGGTTGATGCCACCACCCTCGGCATCCTTCTATCCCTTTCCGACAGGATTTATGAGGTCACCGACTACCTGGCCGGCCCTATCATCGCCTTCGGCTACACCAACAACGTCATAAACAAGGACATCTGGAACGACATTCCTGAGGACATTCAGCAGATCATCATTGAAGAAGGGGCCAAGGCTGAACTGGAAGCCCTGCGCCTCGCCCCCTTCGATAACTTGTATGCAATGCAGGCCAACCTGGCTCTCGGCATGACCCCCGTACCCTTCTCCCAGGAAATCCTGGACCACATCGACAACGTCGTTTTACCCGGGCACATCCTTCCCGGCTGGATAAAGAGGCTCGGCTACCCCGACAGAAACGCCGATGTAGTAGCCACCTTTAACGATGTCATAAGCCCTTACGTCGGCTACTCCTTCAACGAGGATGGCTCAATAACCGAGGTTCCCATCACCAAGGGCTCCCGAGCAAGGTAGCTAAAACCTTAGACTGATCGATTGGAAGGCTGTCGGCAGAACGCTCTGCCGATAGCCTTCTTCCGTTTTTCCCGTAACCGGTCCCCGCATTGCGTACGTTCCCGCCCCTCCCTACAATCTTCCTACCCCTGACCCGCCGAGCACTGCATGAGCACCATCAGCCCAACGACCTACTCGGGCCGCAGGACCCCCGCTCTGTTTCTATTGCTAGCCGTCCGGGCACTCAGCGGCAAGGCTGACGTTCTCTACAAATATCTTGGCTACCTCTGCGGCCTAGAACTCCTCCTCCTCGGCTTCTTCATAACCTACCAGGTTGCTGCCCGAAACCTCGACTGGCCCCGCGCCCCCGGGACCGACGTGATGAGCGGCTACGTCCTCGGGATGGCGGCCACCTGGGGGCTCGCCTACACCCTCCGCTCCGACGCCAATGTCCGCATCGACGTCCTGCTTCCTCTCATGGGCCCCAGGGTCCGGGCAATTGCAGACTTCGTCGCCGTTATGGGACTGGCTTTTCTTGCCTACATCGTCACCTGGAAGATGTGGGGAGACGTTATCACTTCATACCAGCTGAATCAGTACAGCAACGACTATCCCCGCACCCCCCTCTTCTTCCCCAAGGCCTTCATAGCCGTCGGTTACACCCTTCTGTTGGCGGCCTGCCTTCAAATGCTCCTCTCCATCCTCGCCGAGAAGTCCCTCCCGACCATCCACAAGCTCATGGGCGGCGCCGACATCTCCCGAGAACACCTGGATAGCGAATCTGTACCGGCGAATCGAAGGAGAGATTGACCTGTGGCAATCGGCGTAGCATTCGGCTTGATGGGGGCCTTCTTCATGGCCGGCATGTACGTGGCCGGGGCCCTGGGCTGCCTTTCCCTCGTCATGCTCTTCTTCTTCGGCAAGCCCGCTCTCTGGAACATCGTGTCCAGCAAGGCCTTCGACGTTAACACCGGATTCATCCTGGTTGCCATCCCACTGTTCCTCCTCATGGGCGAACTCATAAACCGCTCGGGCATCGGCGAGCGCATGTATGCCGTAATCTCCCGCTGGGTCTGGTTCCTGCCCGGTGGGCTTGTTCACACCAATATCGTTTCTTCCGCCCTGTTTGCCGCCTGCTCCGGATCCAGTGTCGCGACCTCGGCCACCATCAGCCGCGTCTCCCTCCCCTCCTTCCGACAGCGGGGTTACTCCGAAAGGATGGTCATAGGCTCACTGGCCGCGGGCGGGACCCTGGGCATCCTCATACCTCCCAGCATCACCCTAATCTTGTACGGGGTTCTCGTGGAGGAGTCCGTCGGCCGACTCTTCATGGCCGGATTCATCCCCGGCCTTCTACTCGCCCTTTCGTTCATGGTGATGATCGCGATTGTGGCTCTCGTCTGGCGTGGCATGGCCCCGAGGGAACAGGGCTACGGGTTAGCCTCCTGGCAGGGCTGGCGCATGAGACTGCTCGGCATCTTCCAGCTTCTTCCTATGCTGGCCCTAGTCTTCCTCGTTCTCGGCGCTATCTACCTGGGCCTCGCCAGCCCAGGAGAAGCCGCGGCCTTCGGCGTTACCGGCGCATTCCTCCTTGCCATCCTCTTCAATTCCGCCGATATCATCGTCCCCTCCGCCCGACGCCTCCTCAATACCGCCGGATTGAGTGGCCTAGCCCCCATCGACTCCGCGGAAGACCCCCCATCCGACCGGCCAATGGTCTCCGCCGTCATGGAAAGCAACTTCCGCATGGTGCGCGACTCCCTGCTCTCTGCCGTACGCACCACGGGAATGATCTTCCTGATACTGCTCGCCGCCCTCACTCTCAGCTTCGCCTTTGCCCGACTCGGCATCTCCCAGCAAATCGCCGAAGTGATTTCAGACCTGCAGCTCAACGATTGGCAACTGGTCCTGGCCCTGGTCATCTTCTATCTAATATTGGGCACCTTCATGGAGAGCTTCGCCATGATGGTCACGACCGTTCCCATTCTCCTGCCTGCCCTTAATGCCGCCGGAGTCGACCTCGTATGGTTTGGCGTCATCATGGTGATCCTGGTCGAGGCCGCACTCATCAGCCCTCCGGAGGGCATAAATCTCTACGTGCTCCACGGCGTCCGCCGAGATATCGACCGTGAACAGGCCGAACGCACAGACAGTCCCATGCCTCAGAGGACCATCAAGGATGTATGGATAGGCGTTCTTCCCTTCATGATCTGTATGGCCGTCACCGCGGGGTTGGTCCTCGCCTTCCCCCAGATCGCCCTGTGGCTTCCCAACCTCGTCTACGGAGCGCGATAACTCCCTGACTTTACTGAGAGCCTCTAGGGAGCGATGAACTAGCTGGTAGGGACGAGGGACTCCATTCGCACTTCCACCTCCAGCCTCGTCTCCCCAGCCCCCAGCATAACCCCCCGAGTCGGCGATACGTCCCGGTAGTCTCGACCCACCGCTACCCGTACGTGCCTCTCTCCCACAATCCAGTTGTTTGTCGGATCGAGGCCCACCCACCCGAGCCCCGGGACCAGGCACTCCACCCACGCATGTCCCGCAGCCGAAGGTATGGGATTCCCCGCATCGTCCTCAACGTACAGGTACCCCGAAACGTAGCGCGTCGGCACCCCCCACCCCCGAGCCACGGTTATCATCACGTGGGCATAGTCCTGGCACACACCCTTCCCCGTCTGGAGGATCTCCTCGATCGGTGATATCGCCGAGGTGCTGCCCGGCAAATATTCGAAACTCTCATGCAGCGTGCTGGACAGCCGTTGCAAGGCATTTAATGGGTCTCCGCTCGGCTCCTCCAACCCCCGCCCCGATATGAAAGCTTCCAGCTGGGGGGATGGTCGTGCCATTGAGCTCTCGTGCGTGTACACCCAGTGCTCCACCGAGTTCCTCCACCCCCGCAGCGCCTCCCAAGTCTCCTCACCCACCGAATCGGGGAACGACTCCCGATCAGCCATATCAACCGTCGCCGTAGACACTATTTCCAGCGACTCGTGTGGCTTGTGCAGTATCAGGTAGTGCTTGGTATTGCCGAAGTAGTCCGTTTCCTGTGTAAGCCCAATCTCAGGCTCTGTTTCGATATCGAATTCCACGACCGACTGCCCGCCGTCATCCCGAGGCTTGAAGCACAGCGTCATCGCAGAGCTATGCACCGGCGCCGAGTACCGGTAGCGCGAGATATGCTGGATGCGGTATCTGGAGACGCCTTTCATACCTTCGCGGGCATGGCTATGACCCCGCAAAAGCCGGCAGCACCTCTTTCACCATCAGGTTTGCCGCCAGCTTCTTGTCCCCGTCGACTGCATCCACCGTCGGACCAAACACCACTATCCTCTCAAAACCCATATCAACAACTTGGCGAATCCGCCTTATACACTCCTCCGGAGCCCCGACTATCGCATACCGGTCCACGAACTCCGCAGGCAGCTTGAGCGACGCGCCGTGGTTGCGTACATCGTAGCTCTGGTGCACCCTTGTAAGCACTTCTTGGTCCTGCTCTGCCACAGGCCCGTTTGCCCTCCCGTGCATGTTTGAAAAGCGGGCCGTCGCTGCCAGCTCGGGCACGAGGTTCCTGGCCGCTTCGATGTCGGGATGGCAGGCCA
Source organism: Dehalococcoidia bacterium (assembly GCA_965207225.1). Classification (GTDB taxonomy): domain Bacteria; phylum Chloroflexota; class Dehalococcoidia; order Plut-88900; family Plut-88900; genus Plut-88900. Next base: position 638,931 of record CBDBLV010000004.1, on the reverse strand, counting down.
CACTGAGATAGACACCGTAGCGGATTCCGTCGGGTTCCAGCCCCGACTCCTCTCGCGCCTTTCGCACCTGCTCCATTCCCCACTCCAGTCTCCCGAGGTCGGCGCCCACTGCGAACATCACTACGTCTGAATGTCGCGCCGCCGCTGCTATTACCTTCGGCCCGGAGGCCGAAACCGCTACGGGCACTTTCTTGTCCTCGGGTTCGAGCCAGGTGAGTCGGCTGTCATCCGGAGCCTCTGCCAGTTCCAGCGTATCCACGTGCGGCGCCATCCCCCGGCCAAAGGTGAGCTCTTCGAAAGGTACGCCGTCGCCCCTCAGGTAAGCCTGTAAAGCCTTGAGGTAGCTCTCGAAGATCTTCGTGTAGACTGGCGCGCGCCCCACGTGCGCCAGCGCCGAGTCTCCCCTCCCGATACCCAGCACCGCCCGCCCACCCGACACTTGCTGCACGCTGGCGATTGCCCCGGCCGTGATCACCGGGTGCCGGGTTAGTGGGTTCGTAACGTCCGAGCCAATCAGGATCCGCTCCGTCGCCATCGCCGCGAGCGTCATCGCCACGTACATGTCACCGGAGGCGCTTTGAACATCGGCGATGGATAAGCCGTCCCACCCCGCCTCCTCTGCCTTCCGGGCATGTTCCATTATCAGGCGCACATCCGGAAGCGCGATCGTCCAAAGTTCAATCTTGTCGCTCATATCACCCTGGATTGTACCCCATGATACCCACCCTATCCCCTCGTTCGCACTCTCGTAGGCACTCTTACTGGAGGGGTGGTTGCGAAGCCTCCACCAGCAAACTATTTCCCAAAAGCCGGGAGCACTTTCTTCACCATCAGGTCTGCCGCCACCTTTCTATCTCCCTCAACTTCATCCACCGTAGGGCCGAACACAAGAATCCGGTCTATCCCCAGGTCAATGATCTGTCGAAGCCGCCTTATGCACTCCTCCGGACGCCCGACTATCGCGTACCGGTCCACAAACTCCGCCGGAAGGGACCCTGTCATGGCGTGTTTGCTCACGTTATATACCGTCGGTATCTTCGAAAGCACCTCCCGGTCATCCTGTCTCATTGGTCCATACGTCTTGCCATGCATAACGGAGAACCGCATAAAACCGTCCAGGAAGAAGATAATTTCTCGGGCGGCCTGCACATCCGGATGGCAGACGACGTTCACGTAAGCCCCGAATCTCACCCCATCGGGGTCCAGCCCCGCGTCGCTTCTGGCCTTCCGCGCTTGTTCCAGGCCCCACTTCAACCTGTCGATATCCGCCCCCAGGGCAAGCATCACTATGTCGGCTTGTCGCGCCGCCGCCCCAATCACCCGTGGCCCCGAGGCCGCAACAGCCACAGGCGCCTTCTTGTCGCCGAGATCGAGCCATGTCAGCCGGCTGTCCCGTGGCGCTTCTGCCAGTTTCAGAGTATCCACGTGGGGCGCCATCCACCGGCCGAACGTTAGCTCGTCGAATGCCACGCATCCCCCACTCAGGTATGCTTGCAGCGCTTTCAGGTAGTTCTCGAAGAAACTCGTATATACCGGCGCATGCCCGACGTGTGCCAGCGCCGAGTCTCCCCTCCCAATCCCAAGCACCGCCCTCCCACCCGACACTTGCTGCAAGCTCGCAATCGCGCCCGCGGCAACTACAGGGTGCCGCGTTAGAGGGTTGGTTACATCCGTACTGATTTCGATTCGCTCCGTCGCCATCGCCGCCAGAGTCATCGCCACAAAGGTGTCGGCGGTCATGTTCTGGGAGTCGTAGATGGAGACTCCGTCCCAGCCCGCGTCCTCTACCCTTTTTGCGTACTCTGCAACCCACCGGATGCTTGGTTCGACGGGCGCTAGCAATTCCACTTTGCTGCTCATTTCACCCCGATTCTAGCCCACAACACTGACCTGATCCGGAGTCCAACCATCGACGCGGTGCCTTCTTTTTCGTAGGCCCGGGGCCCGAGCCAACACCTGAATATGGGCGGTTGAACAGCGTGGACTGCCTTTGGTTGAGAACAATGTTTTGTTCAGCACTTTCCTGGGCCCGGCACTCAGTCAAAAGTCCGGTACGACTACCTATCCCGAAAAAGCCGGCAGCACTTCGCTGACGATCAGGTCTGCAGCCAGTTTCTTGTCTCCGGTGTTCTCATCCACCGTAGGCCCCAGCACTACGATCCTGTCTATCCCCAGGCTGATGACATCCTGGATTCGTCTGATGCAAGTTTCCGGTGGCCCGACAATAGCGAATTTGTCTACGAACTCCGCCGGCGGGACCCCTGAGTCGCTGTGGTCCCGCATATTGAAGGCCTTGTGGACGCCCGACAGCACTTCTTGCTCTTGCCGGGTAACGGGCCCGTACGTCTTTCCGTGCATCACTGAGAACCGCACGAAGGTATCCAGGAAGGTGATCAGCTCCCGGGCCACCTCCATCTGGGGATGGCAAACAATGTTGAGATACGCTCCGTATCGGATTCCGTCCGGGTCCAGGCCCGCCTCCCGACGCGCCGCCCGGGCTTGCTCCAATCCCCACTTGAGCCTTCCCATGTCTGCGCCCAAGGCAAACATGATAATGTCGGCGTGCCTCGCCGCCGCGCCGATCACCCTTGGCCCGCTCGCTGCGACGGCCACGGGAACCTTCTTGTCGTTGGGGTCAAGCCACACGAGTCGGCTGTCATCCGGGGTGTCCGCCAGCTTCAGAGTGTCTACATGGGGCGCCATGCCTCGCCAGTGGGTCAGTTCATCGAAAGCTACGCTACCTCCACTTAGGTACGACTGCAGCGCCTTCAGGTAATTCTCAAAGAAGTTTGCATAGACGGGCGCATGCCCTACATACGCCAGCGCCGAGTCCCCTCGCCCGATGCCCAGCACCGCCCTGCCCCCCGATATCTCCTGTACGCTCGCAATGGCGCCCGCCGTTACCGCCGGGTGTCGGGACAGGGGGTTGGTAACATCCGTGCTAAGCTCTATCCGCTCAGTCGCCGCGGCCGCCAGTGTCATTGAAACGTAGGTATCCCCTCCCAGGTTCTGGGAATCGAAAATCCCAATACCGTGCCAGCCTCCTTCCTCCACGAGTTTGGCATGGTCCGCCACTCTTCGCGTGTTCCAGCTTCCAGCCGTCAAAATCTCTACTTTGCTATTCATAACACCCCGATTCTACTCCACTCTGTCCACCCAACCTGTCCCATCCCGGCGCCCTCTCGTGTCCCATTCCGAGGCCCTGCGAGGAATCCGTAGCGCCCCGCCCCAAACCAACCCCGCCCCTTGCCATGCGCCTCCTGCCCCCTATCCGCCATTCCCGACCCTGGCCTGCCTGTGTGAAATCGGGGGGACACCCATCCCTCGTAGGGGTGCCCCTAGTGGGCACACTGGACGCCACCCGCGCTCGTCTCCCCCGTAGGGGCGACCGGCGGGTCGCCCTGGGGTGGGGCGACCCACACTGGCCGACCCGCCGCCTATGTCCCCCAAAAACCACGCCAAAACCCCTTGACCCCTATTACAATCGTGCTAAACTGTCCTCAGTTTCGAACTGTTATTCATATCCAAAGGGGGAACCAAAAAACCGGGGAAGCCCACCCGACCCCACAGGGTCCCATGCACTCTTCCCTGGTCTTCCAGGCGATGGATAGACGCTCTGGTCTACACCGTTCCCGTCCGGCCTCCCCCTCAGTGCATGAGGGTAGAGGCCTTGGCCTCCCCTCTTATACGTGAGGGTCGAGGCCGGCCCCCTGCGAGTCCTTTCGACGTCGTTTGAGGCGGGCCGAGCGCCTAGATGCGCTCTGGCGGCAGGGCAAGACAAAGCCGTTTCGACGGCGGCCCAATGCTGCCGCTCTCTCAGGGAGCTGGGCCTGGCCGGTTGAACTCACCGGCGTAAGTGGCCTGCGGCCCGTACTTGCTTGGTACGAGGACGCTTGGCGATTGCTCGCGGCCTGTGTGGCGTGCAAGCCCGTACTTAGTACGTGGAGGCATAGCAATTGCCGGCGGCAGGTGTCCCCCGACCCCGGGACACCTACAAGCTGCCTGGATAGGAACAGGGTCAAAGTCCGGACAGCGTCTTCCATCGCCGACCCAAAACCCAACAGACAAAATGCAAACCCAGACCCCACAACCAAACAACCCCACCTCCCCCACAATCATCCCCACCCATCTAACCCGTCACTCCCACCCCCGAACCGGAATCCATCCCCCTCTACTCGTCATTCCCGAGAAGTCGGGAATCCAGGGGCGGTGCGGGGCGAGGGTGAACAGGCAAATGAAGATTTTTTCCTTAAACAATCAAAGCCGTGCCTGAATCCGCAAAACAATCAAAAACCACTTCCTCGGAACGAGGGCAATCAGCACCGCTGGCAGACCACTCCCGACTAGGCAGTCACTGCCGCCTCTACTGCACAAACCTCGCGATGTTGTACGCCTCCATCGGGATATCCGTCTCCTCCCCCGACACCATCTGCGCCACCAACATCCCGGACGCCGGCCCCATGCAGATTCCGCCGCCCTCGTGACCCGTGTTCAGGTAGAAACCCGGCACTTCGTCGCATGCCCCCAGGATCGGCAGGTGATCCTCGGTGTACGGCCTGAATCCCGTGTAGCACCGGATGATCTGCACTCCGGCCAGCGCCGGGAAGAAACGCACCGCCCTCGCCGCTATGCCGGTCACGGCCGCCATCTGTTCGTTCCCATCAAACCCGATGAACTCTCGGCTGCTCCCGAACAGCATGGGCCCGCTCTTGGTGTGTTCGATTACGCACGCCACCACCAGCGCCGACTCGTCCGCATCTATCGTCCGGGTGTAGGATGCCTCCATGGCCGCATGCTTGATTATCGGCGGCGCAGGCTCCGAGACCAGTATGTGCCCTCGCCTCGGCGTTACAGGAACATCTACTCCCACCATCTCCCCAATCGTCGAGCTCCATGCCCCAGCCGCGCACACCACTACGGGCGTTGAAAATCTCTGTTCTCCAGCCACAACCCCCGAGATCCTCCCATTATCATCCTGCTCGATCGCCGTAACGGGTGTGTAAGGCCTGACGTCAGCCCCCCTGAGTCTCGCGGCCTCTGCCATTGCCCACGAGGCGAGTTGCGGCTGTACCTGTCCGTGACTCGGGAAGAAGGCGAGGCCCGGTATGTCCTGAGCCAAGTTGGGCTCCAGCTCTCTCGCCGCACGCCCATCAACAAGTTCCGCCTCCACCGACTCCCTTTGCAGGTTATCTACCAGCTTCCTCAAGACCTCTAGATCTTCCTCCACCTCGGCTATCAAAGTGCTGCCGTTTGCCTCGTATTCCACGTCAAAGGGCAGCTCTTGTGCGAGGTCTTTCCACCGGCGTGCGGCCAGCTTGCCCAGCTCAAGCTCGGGGCCCGGGTGCCGGTCCGCTATCAATATCTGCCCGTCGCACGCCCCCGAGGTTCCGGATGCGATCGCACCGCGCTCCAACAGGGCAACCTTCGCCCCCATCTTGGTCAGGTGATACGCCGTGGAAGTCCCGACTATGCCCCCACCCACCACCACAGCATCCACAGTTGTTGCGCCAGGACTCACGATTCGCCTCGCCCCATCTTGGCTAGTGCCCCCATCGACACGGGTTTCACTATGGGCCTGCCAGAGAAGGCGCCAACCTCCCCCTGCCAGCGACTCGTCCGTCGGGCCACCAGCGTCGCCACCGAAGCCCCGCACACCCTGCCCTGGCACATCCCCATCCCCGCCCGTGTCCTCGACTTCACGCCCGTCAGGTCACTTGCCCCGTTGTCAATGGCCTCGTGAATTTGCGCCGCTGTAACCTCTTCGCACCGGCAGACCACTGTTTCAGGCGACGTAAGATTGAATAAGCCGTCCCGAGGGCTGAACAAGTCGGCCATCATCCGCGCGAAGGGGCGGAGCTTCCGCAGCCTTTCCAGGTACGGCTTCTGTCGCGCCCTTGCTTCCGATTCCGATATCATCCCCAGGGCTTGAGCCGCCGAGTATCCAGCAATCGATCCCTCCGCTGCCGCTATGTCAGACCCTCCGATTCCCGTCGTCTCTCCCGCCGCAAACACCTTGGCCACAGAGGTCCCTTGCCTGCTATCCACTTTGACCGTCCAACCCCCGTATCCCTTCTTGAACTGGTGCTCGCACCGGCACAGCCGCGAGAGTTGCGTGTTTACGGAGAACCCGTATCCAACAGCCACGGCATCGACCAATATCGTCCTCTCAGTACCGGCTATGGGGCGCCAGTCATCGTCCAGGGATGCCGTCACCACCCCCTCCACCTTTTCCTTGCCCCAGGCCTCGATCACCGCTTGTCCAAACCGTACCCCAACCCGAGCTTTCAACAGTGGCTTCAGGTAGTCCCAACCTTCCCGGAACCGGTCCCACTGGCCCCACAACGCAGACACTCTTGGAAGCCAACCCATCGGCTTCGAAGCTTCCAGTACGGCTACGATGTTCGCCCCTGCTTCCACCAACTGCGACGTCACCGGCAGTAAAAACGGCCCCGACCCCGACAATATGATCTTCCTGCCAGGCAGCATTCTCTGGTTCTTCACCAAGGTCTGTGCACCTCCCAACGTCATCACCCCAGGCAGCGTCCAACCGGGAAACGGGATCGCACGGTCATAGCCGCCCGTGGCCAGAACGAGGGCCCCGCACTGAAGCGACTCGGCCTTGCCATCGCACTCCAGGCCAAGGGTGAGTGGATCGAACAGTCCCCATACAGTCGTCCCCAGCTTCAGCTCTATATTCGCATCATAGGCCCGAGTAAGTAGCTTCTGACCCTTTTCGTAGGTGAGGCCGAGCGCTTCCGGCAGCTCAACCTGGAACTCCCGCGGAAGCTGCCGGAATATCTGACCTCCCGGCATTGGGTTTTCGTCAATCACCACTGGCCGCAGCCCGCATTTCGCCGCGGCAATCGCCGCCGACAACCCCGCGGGCCCCGCCCCGATTATCGCCAGGCCGACGCCCCTCATCCCTCCACCACTCCACCGATGCCTTCCTGTGTCTGCACCTTCATTCCAGGCAAAGCCCTGGTCATGCAGGCCCGTACGTTCGACCTTCCATCCACAACGACGAGGCAGTCGTAGCACACCCCGATTCCGCAGAACAGGCCCCGGGGCTCTTCCGCTTTTCTCGTTTTGCGCAGGGTTCGGGTCCGGCTGGCGAGCATCACCGAGGCCACGTTTTCCCCTTCAAACGCCTGCCTCGGGATTCTGTCCACCTCTATCTCAAACCCCTCCCCCCGACGGACAACCTGTCTCGTGCCTTCCTTTATCCTCATATCTGCTCTCGTTTTGGACATGACTAGGGGGACGATTACCGTCCCCCTTCTACAGTCCTATGTTAACTCAACCTAGCCGATCATGTCGTAGCTCCGCAGGACGTTGCCCGGCAGTGCGCCCGTGCACCTGTTCTCCTCGAAAGTCACCGTGCCGTTGACCATGATGTAGCGCATGCCCTTTGGCTTCTGGATGAGCCGCTTTTCGCCGCCGGGGAAGTCGGTGGCGTACTCGGGCTTGTCCGTCTCGAAGCCTATCTCGTCCAGGTTGTACACGATCATGTCGGCGGCCATGCCTTCCCGGAGGGTTCCTCTGTCCCGGAACCCGGCCAGCCATGCAGGCAACGCACTCATCTTGTAATGGGCCTGTTCCAGGGTCAGTGCCCCCTCGTCCCGCACCCAGTGACTCAGCAGGTACGTTGGCCATGTGCTCGTGGTGAAGAACCTGACGTGCGCCCCTCCATCGGAAAACGATGGGTGGGTCAGCGGGTGAGTCAACGTCTCCACGTCTGCTGCCTGGTTACCACCCACCAGCCCCGACAAACTGAACTCCGTCTCCAGACCCTCGTCCAGGCTCAGGTCCAGGAGCGCATCAACAGGGTCCTTCCCCTCAGTAGCCGCTATCTCAGCAATGCTCATCCCGTCGTACTTGTAGTTCCGCTCGTTTATCGTCTCCAGCACGTTGAACTTGGACCAGTCTTTGTGAAAGTCCGTCTCCTCCCACTCTGCGATGTCCTTCTTCATCCCGTCCCGGGTCTCTTTCAGGTTCAGTCGTTCGATCCTCTCCTCTCGTGTCCCGAGAAGTGCCGTGAACCAGTTCGGCATGTCGTCGAACAGGTTGAACTCGGATAGCTTGAACCTCGGGTCGATGGGCATGGCTATAGACTGGCCATATATCGAAAGCCCCCGAGCCTTGGCATCCTCCACCCAGGCAAGCTGCCTCTTGTACTGCTGCGGGTCCTGGTCGCTGTAGTTCAGGGCCGCGAACTGCACCGGCCGACCGCTGGCCCTGGCCATCTTCTCGACCAGCATGTCCCGGCCTTGGTCATCCGTGCTCCCGAGGGTCATCGTGATCCCCCCGAGCCCGTATTCCCCCAGCAATCGCGCCATCGCCTCGAACTCATCGTCAGCGGCAACGTGGGTGGGCAGGTAGCCGCCGGTCGCCGGACGGTCTGCCATGTTCTTGTTCAATGAAAAACCGAATGCGCCCGCATCCAGCGCCTCCCTGAACAGCGCCAGGATCTGCTCCAATTCCTCCTGCGTCACGTAGCCCCGGTTAGCAGCTTCCTCCGCGCCCATCACCCACACCCGGGCCGGTGAGTACGCAAACATTGCCCCCACGTTCACCCCTGTCCCTTGCCGCTGAAGGCTGTCCAGGTATTCGGGAAAGGTCACCCAGTCCCATCGAATTCCTGCCCGCATCGAGTGCAGCGGTATCGCCTCGATGCGCGAATGGAGCTGCATGTTGGCTTCCCGGTCCTCGGGCCTGACCGGCGCGACGCCATAGCCACAGTGCCCGATTGTCATCGACGTCATCCCGTGCCACCCCGACAAGCTGCAGTACGGGTCCCAGTTGATCTGGCCGTCATAATGGGCGTGCTGCTCCACCGCCCCCGGTGCCACGATGCAATCCGTGGCATCCAACTCCTTCCCCCCCGAACCCCGGACCTTGCCGCTTATCTGGGCAATCTTCCCGCCCTTGATCCCGACATCCGCCCTGTACGCGGGAATCCCCGTCGCTTCAACCACGGTCCCATTCCTGACTACGACGTCAAATTCAGCCATCGTCTTCCTCCCCGCTATGTGTCAGTCGGCGCTCGGTTTTCTGCTAGTTCGGAAAGCCGTACAGTTTAGCCGTGTTGTCACACACCAGCTTCTGTATCTTTGCCTCGTCCAGGTGTCCGAGGTGCTCATCGATCACGGCTCGTGAGTCGGGCCAAATGCAGTCGGGGTGAGGATAGTCGGAGCCCCACATTATTTTGTCCTCTCCCACCAGGTCTACCATCTCATTGGTCAGGTGCTCGATCTGGAAGGTGGAATAACCCTGCCTCTCCCAGTATTCGCTGGGCTTCAGACTCAGGCCGATGTGGAACAGCTGTCTTTGATACTCTTCATCCATGCGGAAGAGCACGTAGGGGATCCAGGCGATGCCGCATTCGCCGAGCACAAACTTCATATTCGGCTGACGGTCCAGGGCTCCGCTATAGATGATGCTGGCGAGGTACTCCGCACCGGCCAATTGGAACATGGTGATGAACAGCCCGTTTATGACCCACTTGTAGTCGTCGAATTCCTCCACTCTCGGCATCCGGGGCTCGAGCCCCACCGTGTGGAAAGATATGGGCAGACCCGTATCGCTGGCGGCCTCCCAGAGGGGGTCCCAGCTGTTGTGGTAGAGCGGGTTCGGGGCCGAGCCTATGTTAATCTCCGCTCCCCCGAGACCCAACTCCGCCGCCCGGCGCATCTGCCCGGCCGCAATTTGGGGGTCGCTCGGGGTCAGGCAGGTCAACCCCACAAACCGGTCTGGGCTGGTCTTGCAGAACTCGGATATCCATTCACTGTAGGCGTTATACACAGCGGTGATGAGTTCCTCATCATGCAGCCCGTAGCCAGCGCCACTCGGTTCGTCACCCATCTGGATAGTCTCAACTTCATCAGCCTGGGTGCCCGCGAACCCGGCCAGCCCCAGCACACCGTATATGACCTCCCCACTGATGCCGTCGGCGTCCTGGTCCTTTATTCTCAGATCCGGCGTTCCAGGCCGGAGCAGCCCCCTGTCGGCGTCCGAATAGAAGTTCAGTTCCTCCATTCGGTCCATCCTGTTGGATACACCCGCTTGATAGGGGTCCCAACCCCCGGGTACAAGGCCGATTCCCGCCCCTCCAACCCAGCCCAGAAGTCCGTCCTCGGCAAACCACTGCCTGCCTGCGTCCGTTTCCTTAACCATTGGCATCCTGTCCTTCAGGTGCGCTGGCGCACGAGAAGTGAAGATGTCCTCCGGCAACCACGGAATGTCCAGATGGCAGTCTCCCGAGATAACTTTGCCCGTGTAACCCATTACTGTTCTCCTAAAAGTGCTTTCTCTCTTCGCGCTGTTATTCCGGCAAGCCCTTAGTTGGGGAAGCCGTAGAGCCTGGCCGTGTTGTCGCACACGATTTTCTTCAGTTTGTCCTTGTCCAGGTGCCCCAGGTTCTCGTCGATTACGGACCGGGAGTCCGGCCAGACGCAGTCGGGGTGCGGGTAGTCGGAGCCCCAGATGATGTTGTCGGCGCCCACCATGTCCACCATCTCGTTGGTCAAGTACTCTATCTGGAAGGTGGAGTAGCCCTGCCGGTGCCAGTACTCGGACGGCTTCATCTTCAACCCATGCTCACCGATCTTCCAGCGCTCCGCCTCATCGTCCATCCGGAACAGGACGTAGGGCAGCCACCCGATGCCGCACTCTCCCAGCACGAACTTCATGTTGGGGAATCGCTCGCAGGCGCCCGACAATATGATGCTCGACACGAACTCCGCCCCCGAGAGCTGGAACACCGTTAGTGACACCCCGGTCATCACCGCTTTCTCTGCTGCGGTGGTCTCCCTCGTCGGGGCCCGGGGCGACAACCCGACAGTGTGGAAGGCGATCGGCAGACCTGATTCATCAACCGCTGCCCAAAGGGGGTCCCATTCCTTCAAGTAAATCGGCTCTTGCGTGGAGGCGACATTGAGCTCGGTGCCCTTCAACCCGACCTCCGCAGCTTTGCGCGCCTGTCCGGCAGCCTCTTCCGGGTCCCTGGCAAAAAGGCAGCCCAACGCCGCTAGCCTGTCGGGATTCGTCTTGCAAAAGTCGGATATGTATTGGTTGTAGATTTCGAAGACTGTAAGGATGGCATCGGGATCCGTAAGACCGTAACCCGGGCCGCTCGCCTCGTCCCCTCCTAATACCGCCCCTTCCTCTCCGGCCTGCGTCGTCCCGAATCCACTCGCCAGGGCGAGCACGCCGTAAAGCACCTCGCCCGAAATTCCGTCCGTGTCCTGGTCTTTAAGGCGAAGCTCGGGGGTGGTGGGGTGGAACAGGCCTTGACGTGCGTCGGTGAAGAAGTTCTTCTCTTCCATCCGGTCCAGCCTCTCGTTCACCCCGGCCACGTATGGGTCCCAGAAGAGGCTCGGTTGTAACCCTAGGCCCGCCCCCCCGACGCATCCCAACTGTCTGTCGCCGGCAAACCACTGCTCCCCGTCATCGGTATCCTGCACGTGGGGCATCCGGTCCTTCAGATACGCCGGAGCATTAGACGTGAACAGGTCTGCTGGCAGCCATGGTATGTCTACATGGCAATCCCCGGAAATGACCTTGCCTGTGTAACCCATGATATTCCTCCCCAGAATAGGCTAAACCGTGCCGTCTACGCCAGCCCATTATCCGTTCTTGTCGACGCGAAGTCCACTACTGGATAGGCTTATCTCCCTCAGCCCTCGCCCTCATCCGCTCGTTGATCTCCCGAGACAGGATTTCGTTGTCCGAATGTACGCCGTTCCCTTGCGGTTCACTTGGCATTGAAGTTAGCTTCGCTTTTCATCCAGGCGGTCCGAAAAGAACTGACAAAGCTCGGGGTCCGGCACCTGGCCATCTGCAAAGGTAAAGGTGCCGCGATCACGTATTTCAGCCGCAGCTCTTCGGATGAGCCCGAAGGTTGCGCGGGCAAGCGAACCGCCAATGCTGATCCGCTTTACCCCCAGATCCTCAAGCTGGCTCACGCTCATTGGACTACCGGCAAGGCCCATGACGACGTTGACCGGTGCATCGACTTCTTTCACGAGGCGGCCGATGGTCTCGGCGTCCGTAATGCCGGGCACATAGAGGCAATCCGCTCCCGCATCCCGATAAGATTGGGCCCTTGCCACTGATTCCCTGTAGGGGTTCGGGTGTCCGACAAGATAGCACTCTGCTCTTGCGGTCACGGTAAAGGGAAACGGCAGGGAGGCCGCTGCTGTCACCGCAGCCTCGATTCTCTCCCTCGCTAAAACCCTATCGTAAAGCTCACCGGTGCCATAAGAGAAGGCATAGTCCTCGATGCTCGCGCCAACAGCGCCGGTGTCCGCGACTTTTCGGATGGTCTCGGCCACCTCCCCGGGGGTGTGTCCGTAGCCATTTTCCGCATCCATACTGACCGGGACCCGAATCGAGTTTGCGATCCGACCAGTCTCCTCCAGGGCTGCTTCCCGGGTTAGAACGCCTTCATAGTCGGGAAGCCCCAGGCAGTAGGATATTCCCGCGCTGGTGGTTCCCACTGCGGAGAAGCCGGCGGCTTCGAGCATGCAGGCGCTGCCGGCGTTCCACGCGTTGGGCATGACAAATATCCCTTCAGCCAAATGCAGGTCCCTGAATGCGATTCCTTTGCGATTTTGCGCTTCATTCAAGGTCTGACCTCCGATTGCACACTAGCAGGCAGGTAATTTCACCGAGAAGTTTGTTCGGGATAGTGGATCCGAGCGAGGCAAATTCACCCACCCGTCGGCTTGACGCACCCAAGACCATCATGTTGGTTGCAACGTCGGGGCGTGTGGACTCGTTTATCGTCCTGTCTGCTCACATGCCATTGGCCCACTGGCCCTTCGTATTCAGGACGGGCACTGCTTCGTAGATAAGCTCCCGCAAGGCGAGCCGCCGGGTGGGTGAAACTCTTCGAGCCAGCCTTGACGACCTACCCCTCCACCCTCGCCCTGATCCATTCGTTGAATTCGCGGAGGAGGAACTCGTTGGGCGTATAGACTCCGTTCCTGTGCGCCCGGGATCTGATCCCTTTCTGCACCGAGTGGCACACCGAGAAGTCCTGCCTGAGCACGTTGTCCCCGAAGTCCACCGTGTCGCTCGGGTCGAAGTCCGGCATAGCTATCGTTGAAGGCTCGAACAGCCACTCAACCGTAACCTTGCTCTTCTCTTCTGCTATTGGCCAGACGTTGAAGACAAATACGCTGTCCGGCAGCAACCCCAAGAAGAAGCACGGCCAGATCGGGGTGCTGCGGAATCGACCCTCGTCTTCCGGCTTTATCGTGCTTATCAGAGGTCTCCTGGTCGTGGCGTCTGGCGTGAACGAGTTGCCGCCCTCAATTAACGGATTGCCGTCACTGCTTGAAGACCCGATCATCCCTTTCCTAATGTTGGGCTGGATGGCACACAGTTCAGGGTGGATAGAAGGGCAGTGATAGCACTCAATGTTGTTTTCGTTGACTATCTTCCAGTTGGCATCCAGGATGTACTCCCTGCGTGCCCCGACCGCCAGGTTCTCCAGGTTGTACCTGTCTATCTTCTCCCCCACCGCCCCGATCCCCGGGTCAAAGGGCTCGGGGTTAGAGGACAGATTGGCGAAAATGCACCCCTTCCAAACGTGAATGGCGACCGGATAGAGTGGAAAGTCCTCTTTGTGGAAGCCCTCCGTCCCGATCATGTTTGGAGTGGCAATCAGCTTTCCTTCAAGGTCGTATGTCCAGCCGTGGTAGCCACAGGGGATGGCGCTTCCCCGGAACTTCCCCGATGCGACACTGCACAGCTTGTTTCCCCGGTGTCGGCATACGTTGGAGAAGGCGGTAATAAATCCCTGCTTGTCCCGGACCACGATCACACTCTCGTCCACAATGTCCTGCGTGATGAAGTCCCCGGGGTTCGGGACCAACTGCACCCGCCCGACATACAGCCACGTATCATAGAAAATCCGCTCCTTTTCCAGAGCGAATATCTCCTCCGACCAGTAGTAGCGGCTGGGAAGCGTTGTCCAGACATCACCCGCCGTCTGAGTCGCCGTGAGAGTCATAGGCTTTGTGCCTCCATTGGCCGGAATTGCCCCCACCTTTTTTGCTGCAAGGTGAGTCCGAGCATCAACGCTCTACTCTTGCCTTCACCCACTCATTGAAATCGTAGGGCAGGAACTCGTTAGGGGCGTAGATCCCCTGCTTGTGCGCCCGGGCCTTGATCCCCTTCTGCACCTCGTGGCAGATATCGAAGTCCTGCTTGAGGACCGTGTCCAGGAAGCTCACCGTATCACTCGGGTCGAAGTCCGGTAGAGCAATCGCGGAAGGCTCAAACAGCCACTCCATCACAACCGTGCTCTTCTCTACACTGGTCGGCCAGACGTTGAAGAAAAAGACGTGGTCAGGCAGGAATCCCATAAAGAAGCCGGGCCACATCGGTGTGCTTCGGAACCGACCCTTGTCCGCCGACGTTATGGTGCTGATTAGAGGCCTTTTCGTCGTCGCGTCCAGGGTGAAGGAGTTGCCGCCCTCGATGAGCGGGTTGCCGTCCTTGTTGGACGCACCGATATTCCCTCGCCTCACATTCGGTTGGATGGCGCATAGCTCGGGATGAATCGAAGGACAGTGATAGCATTCCACGTTGTTCTCCTGGACTATCTTCCAATTCGCATCCAGGTGATATTCCCTCCGCTCTACAACGGCCAGGTTCGCCAGGTTGTACCTCTCTATTACCTCCTCCAGGGGCCCTACTCCCGGGTCAAATGGCTCGGGATCAGCAGAGAGATTCACGAAAATGCAACCCATCCAAACGTGAAGGGACACCGGATAAAGGGAAAGTCTTCCTTTTGGAACCCCTCCGTACCTATCATGTTCGGGGTGGCAATCAGCTTTCCTTCAAGGTCGTAGGTCCAGCCGTGGTAGCCACAGGGGATTGCACTCCCCCGGAACTTCCCCGATGCCGCGCTGCACAGCTTGTTCCCCCGGTGCCGGCACACGTTGGAGAAGGCGTTGATGGACCCCTTCTTGTCTCTGACAACTATGACGCTTTCATCCACTATATCCTGCGTTATGAAGTCCCCGGGATTCGGGATCGACTGCACCCGACCCACATATAGCCACGCATCGTAGAAGATCCGTTCCCTCTCCAGTTCGTAGATGTCCTCTGCCCAGTAATATCGGCTGGGCAGGGTTCTCCAAATAGGCGCCGAGGTTCGCGTTGCCGTAGAGGTCATGGCCTTTATGCCTCCTGTGCCCGGGGCGGGCGGCGCATCCAGCGCCGCCCGCCCTCGGCTACTTTTTCCTAACCCTGAAACTCCGGCATGATCTTCGACCCAAACGTGTGCACTTGCTCCAGCGCCTCCTCCAGCGGGTACATCCCCTGATCTACTAGGAACCCGAACCATTCCAGGTCCCCATCCTCGTGGCAGCGCTGAAGGTCTTCCAGCTTGTACTTCACCTGGTCTACCGTTCCGACTATCCCGTAACCCTGGTCCACTAGCCGCTCGGTAGCCGCGGCCTTGCTGGGGAACCGGAGGGGTCTCGGGGTATCTTCGCCCGGATACCGGAAGCCTTCCGCAAACCCGAACTGGTCGTAGTAGACGGCGTAGCTCCAGCCCAGGGTTTCTTCGGCTAGGGCGTATGCTTCTTCGTAGGTCTTGCCCGTATACACAACCCGCGAAGCCCCGACGCTCTCCCCCAGCTTCAGATCTCTACCATGCTCTCGCGCTACGTCCTGGTAGACGTGGCAGAGCCGGTTGAATGACTCCGGTAGAGATATCTGGATGTGGGGAATCGTGCCGTTTTCGGCAGCCCACTTCACCGTGTTCTCGCTGACCGAAAAGGCATTGAAGATCGGGGGGTGGGGTTGCTGGTAGGGCTTCGGCACCACGCAGACCTTGCGGATGGTGCCCTCTTCATCCAGCTCTCCTGGAGCGCCGTTCTTGCCTGTCCACTTCTGTGCCGGCCAGTTTTTGATTCCTTCCTCGTAGGGGTAAGGGACTTCGTAGTACTTGCCCTTGTAGGAAAAGGCGTCTTCCGTCCAGGCGCCCTTGATGATGTTGAAGATCTCCTGGAAGATCTCCCGGTTGTGGGAGTCGCCCGCGCTCTGGTCGGACTGGGCGGCTATCGCCTTGTACTGCTGCCCCATCACGTTCACCCACCTGTCCTGGTAGCCCCGGGCAAAGCCTGCAATCACCCGACCCTTGGTCAGATGGTCCAGCATCGCTATCTCCTCGGCGCACCGGATCGGGTCCCAGGACGGCAGCACCAGCCCCAGCGGCCCGAACTTGATCCTCTTGGTCTGGGCCGCCAGGTTGGAATACAGCACCAGCGGCGCCACCGAGCACTCGTAACCCTCAGAGTGGAAGTGGTGCTCCGTTGTGGAGAAGCAGTCAAACCCGAGCTCGTCGCCCAGGACGCAGATCTGCCTCACCTGCTCCAGCATCTCCTGGAACTTGTCGTTGTTCCGGGCAATGGGACGGAGCTTTTCACCCTCCGTCAGGATGCCCGGAATGGTAGGCAATACAAAAAGTTGAAACTTCATAGTGTCTCCCTTGCTCAATAAAAGGTCGAGTCGGAGACCCGGGACCCGATAGCAGTATGCTCGCTAACCTCCATGCGGTACGAGGAAAGAGCCGAACCTTCGCGGTCTTTGGAGATTAGTCAGGGGCGCGGGTCTGTCAGTACAGAGCTAGGGTTCGGGGTGGCGCGACTCCCCACTTGGCCCACCATGATGCGGGTACATGGCTGCTTTGGAGCCTGCAGTTGAAGGGGCCTATGGCCATTGCTCTATTCGCCTGCGTTTCCCCGGAGGAAACTACTAACTAAGCTGCTCTGTTTGTGGGTGGAACATTATTCCTTGCGAAACATGGGGTCAAGAAACAAAAGTACGATTTACTCAAGGATTTTCCCATCTAGCAGAGGCACGACTTCCGACACAAATCTCTCCATCTGTCCTATAGAGTATTCCACACTGGTTAGCCCGTGATACTGGAAGTCCAGGAGAAAATGTGAAATACCCGCATCCACGTACTTTTCTATCCTCTCAGCACAATGTCTTGGCGAGCCTGCTATGGATATCTTGTGGATGTTGTTCACCGGCCGGCGACGTGAGTTCACAAGCCGCGCAATGCGCGGCAGCATCTCGGGGTCCGGGCCCCGACTGTCCCCCACGTTCACCCGAACGCTCAGGCATATGCCAGCATTTGTCCCGAATTTCGCATTCGCCTCTTCCAGGCGAGGCAAGTAAACGTCCCTGACCTCTTCCACCTGCAGGTTGGCGGGCAACAGGTATTGAGCGTGCCTCGAAGTTCTTTCAATAGATGCCGTGTGCCCCCCAATCCAGATTGGAGGATGGGGCTTCTGCACAGGCTTGGGCTCCAGCTCCATTTCCGTCAGCTCGCAGGTCTCACCACTGTGACTCACAGAGGACTCGGTCCAGAGTCTACGAATAAGACCGAGAGCCTCGTCGAAATGCCGGCCCCTTCTCTTGATGTCCGCCTTCGCCGCCGCAAAGTCCTTCTCAAACCACCCCATCGCCATCCCCGCCAGCGCCCGACCACCCGACATCACGTCCAGCGTCGCGAAGTACCTCGCCCACACATAGGGCGCCAACACCGGCACAATCGCCGAGTTCGTACCCACCTTGATATTCTCCGTCACCGCAGCCATGGCGGGCAGAAGCGCCAATGGGTCCAGGATGTCCCGACGCGGAAATCCCGTGTATACCTGGGCCGCAGGCAACGTGAGATGGTGGGGCAAAGAGATTGAGTGGAAGCCGAGTGCATCGGCACGTCGGGCCGCTGAGATCAACTCCAAGGCAGCGGGGGGCGGGTCGCCCAGGGCAAAGGCGAAAACGCTGAACCGGTCCATAACGACCATGCGCTCCTCCCGACCTTATCCGGCTTTCCGTTCAGCCCTACGCGCAGTCAGATCAGTTGAAGTTGTAGAGACGGGCGGCGTTGCCGCAAATAATCTGGTTGACCACTGCCTCATCCAGGTGTCCCATGCCCTCGCTTATCACCTTGCGGGAGTCCGGGAAAACGCCGTCCCGGTGCGGGTAGTCGGAGCCCCACATGATGCACTCCGCCCCTATCCTTTCCACCTGGTCCTGCGATACGTACTCGTTCTGGAATGTGGAGAAGCCTTGTCGACGCCAGTAGGCCGTGGGTTTCATTTCCAGCCCGATCGGATGGTAACGGTCTTCGTATTCGGCATCCATTCGTTCGATTACGTAAGGAATCCACCCGATCCCACACTCTCCGAGCACGAACTGGAAGTTGGGGTAGCGCATGCAAGCCCCCGAATAAACGGCGCTCACCAGGAATTCCGCCCCCGACAATTGGAACAGGCACTCCCTAACCCCGTCGTATGCTACATCGTATTCGTCCGCCGATTCTCCTTCCGGTTTCCGCGTCGGAATCCCGAGCGTATGGAAAGATATGGGCATGTCGCACTCATCCGCAACGGCCCATAGCACGTCCCATTCCTTCTGGTACATCGGTGCGCTCATCTTGGCCACGTTGATCTCCGCACCTTTGAGCCCCATCTCCGCCGCCTTCCGTAACTGCTTGGACGCAACCTGGGGGTCGTGGCTAATAACGCACCCCAGGGCGCCGAGCCGGCCGGGGTTAGCCTTCACAAACTCACTCACCCACTCGTTGTAGATGTCATAGATTGCTGTGGTCACATCCGGGTTCCGGAACCCGGGCCCCGAAAATCCTCCACCGGCTATCCCCAATATCCCGTATATTACCTCCGCGTCCACGCCGTCAATGTCCTGGTCTTTCACCCGCAGGTCAGCTATCGCCGGGTGGTATACACCCTCCCCAACCCCATCGTAGAACCCGACCTCGGCCATCCGGTCCATGTGCTTCGAATGGCCGGGCGTATAGCCGATAAATCCCCCAGCGCGTGCGATATCTTCCTCCTCCACGATCCACCTCTTCCCGCTGTCCGTGTCCGTGATATAGGGCATCTGCGACTTCAAATGTTCCGGCGCAGCCCCTACGAACATGTCTCCGGGCAGCCAAGTGAGGTCAAGGTGCGTGTCAGCAGAGATTACTTTGTATTCCACGTTAGGTCCCGTCCTTTCCAAAGTGCCGAATGCATTTTACTTGGGAGGCAGGCTCAAGGAGTAGTCTACACCCTGGCTTACCCAGTCCTTTAATGTATCGGGCGTCGACATACCTTCCGGCGGCACGACCACGAACCCCTTCATTGGCCGACCCGTCATGTCCATGGGTCGGGCGTGGGGCTTTTGTAGCGCAGCTTCGTAACCGTCGGGCCCGACCCTCACCATCAGCCGGTCCTTGTAGATCCCCAGGGCCATGTTCCCGTGCAGCATGAAGCACAGCCCACTGAACATCCGCCTCTCCGACACCCCTTCCAAGGCAGCAAACTCCCGGCGGACTCTCTCGGCCAGGCATTCGTCGTAGGCCATCAGGCCCCACTCCCGAGACCTGGCCTAGTTGAACCTGTAGGCTTTGATCGCGTTGTCGCAGACTATCTTCTTTCGGATGTCTGCCGGCAAGTGCCCGAGACCCTCTTCGATCGCCCTCTTGGAGTCGGGGAACACACCGTCGGGGTGCGGATAGTCGTTGCCCCACATGATGTTGTCCAGCCCGATCCGCTCGATCTGGTCGACGGAGACGTACTCGTTCTGGAACGTGGAATAGCCTTGGCGTCTCCAGTACTCACTCGGCTTCATGGAGTATCCCATGTGGAAGCCCCGGTCGTCGTATTCCTCGTCTACTCGCTCAACCACGTATGGGATCCAACCAATGCCGCACTCGCCCAGGACAAAGTTGAAGTTCGGGTTCCTCTCGCAAGCCCCCGACAATACGACGCTAACCAGGAACTCCGCCCCCGAGAGCTGGAACAGGGTGTATCCCAACGTAACTTCGAGCCAGTGGTATGTCTCTTCATCCTCGGGGTCCGGCTTTCTGTGGGGCACCCCGAGAGTGTGGAATGAAATGGGCATTTGGTATTCGGCCGCAGTCTCCCACAGGGGGTCCCACGCCTTGTGATAAACGGGCTTGGACATCGTCCCAACGTTGATTTCGGCACCCCGCAGACCAAGCTCACCGGCCCTTCGTAGCTGTCTCGCTGCCCTCTCAGGATCGTGGCTCGCCAGGCATGCCAGCCCCTTCATCCGGCTCGGGTTCGACCCCGTGAACTCGGCGATCCATTCGTTGTATACGTCGTAAATCGTAGCCGTCACTTCCGGGTCCTTGAACCCGGGCCCCGAGAACCCGCCCCCACCTATGCCCAGAATGCCGTAGATAACCTCGGCATCCATGCCGTCGATGTCCAGGTCGCCCACCCGGAGGTCGGGGTCCGACGGGTGATATATACCGTCCTTGATCCCCGAAAAGAAGCCTACTTCAGCCATCCGGTCCAGGTGTTTGGATTCCCCCGGCACGTAGTCACCAAACGCTCCCGTTAGCCCCCCGCCCCCGACCCAGCACATGAACTCTCCTTCAATCTCCCACTGGGCCTTGCCGTTGTTCTGGCTGACGTAGGGCATCTTGTCTTTCAGAGCGGCGGGAGCGCCCTTTACGAACATGTCACCCGGCAGCCAGGTGACGTCCATGTGGGTGTCGGCAGTGATTACGTTGTATTCCATCAAGTCCTCCTGGATAAGGCCCGAGGCCATTGCGTGTCTTCTCTAACTGGCTATGTTAAGAACATGGTATGTTATCGTCAATATCCGATGCGGATCATTCTTCACACACCACCCCGTCATTGTCCTGGTCTCGTTTACTCGGCACCATCTCCTTCGGAAACCCCCGACTGTCTCCTTTGCTCCCCTTGATACGCAGCTCCCCGGCGTCCTCCGCATCTTCACAGCTATCGTACACCCTCCCCGTAGTGTAAGGCGTAGGGCTGGGTTGAACGGGCAGGTATCTCGAAGGCGACGTCGGTGTCGGCAACGCCAGGTCGCATGTAGACAGCATCTCATCCAGCGCCCGTCGTTCCTCCCGGTCGACCTCCAGTTGATATTTCTTCTTCACCGCCTCCCACTGCCTCGCATATTCACAATGTGAGGATTCCTCGGGGGGCTGCCACTCATCCGGCCCCTTGGCCCCCTTGCTCCGGTTGAGCGATGACGACATCGCATTGAGATTCTCGGGATCGTTGGCGAACTCCACCTTGCGTTCCTCATCCCACCCTGCCCCGCCTGTCTCGTGCGCATGGGCCAGTGGCACATGATGGTCGATATCAACGTCACCTGCGGAGTTGTATGTCTGCCCGCCCCACGGATCAAGCCACTCTCCCTCCACCACCCGACACCCATCCAGAACAACATCTACCTGGCTTTCTTCGATAAGAATCTCCGCCCGTGTGTCCTGGCAGTCTCCATCGGCATCGATCCACCCACCCCATTCATCACGATTGTATTCAGGCGTCGGGGAAGATAATTCGGATGTTGTAGGCAGTGGTGTGCTGGTTGGGATTGGCAGCGTTGAGGTAGGTGATGGTGGGGTGGCCTCTGTTGTGGGGGTAGCGTCAAGTACGCAAGCGCCCAACACCAATAGGGCTACTATCGCCAGCGCGAACCTGAGCAATCGAAAAACGCTAAATCGGCCGAATGCCACTTGGAATTACCTCGTCATCATCCGGCGGTTCGTTCAATTGAAACGGTACAGCCTTGCAGCATTCTGACAGGTGATCTTGTCTACCACCGACTCCTCTAGGTGTCCCAGGTCCTCTTTGATCACCTTTTGAGAATCAGGCCAAACGCCATCGTGGTGGGGATAGTCGGAGCCCCACATGATGTTGTTTTCACCAATGGCTGCAATGGCCTCGTGCCCCGGGCTTTCGTGCTGGAACGTCGAATACCCCTGCCGACACCACAGTTCGCTAGGCAGCATGCTCAGGTTAAGGTGGAATAGGGTCTCCTTGTATTCCTCGTCCATCCTGTAGAGGACATAGGGTATCCACCCAATTCCGCACTCCCCCAGCACGAAGTTGAAATCCGGGTACCGGTCACAAGCCCCTCCGAACGCCATGCTTGCCAGGAATTCTGCCCCCGATAGCTGGAAGGTCACCAGCAAGATCCCGAAGTCTACCCACTCCAACTTCTTCCGGTCTTCGGGGTCGGGTTTTCGGTACCCGATCCCGAGCGTATGGAAAGAGATCGGCATCCGGCATTCCTCTGCCGCTATCCAAAGGGGGTCCCACGCCTCGTGGTAGACGGGCTTGACTGCCTGGCTGACGTTCAACTCGGCGCCTCTCAATCCCATCTCGGCAGCCTTCCTGACCTGATTTGCCGCTACCTCGGGATCGTGGCTCGTGAGGCACGCCAGGCCGGCAAACCTGTCAGGGTTGCTGTTGCAGAAACCTGCCAGCCATTCGTTGTAGATGTCATACATTAATACGGTGCGGTCAGCGTCGGTGATTCCATAGTCATTCGCCCCGACAGAGAATCCGCCTCCAAGCCCGAGAATCCCGTAGATTACCTCAGCCTGGATATCGTCCAGGTCCTGGTCTCCTAGCCGGAGGTGAGGGGTGGTGGGGTGGAAGTCTCCTTTGTCTCCATCAGCGAAGAATCCTGTCGCCGCCATTTGATCAAGATGATTGGACAGCCCGGCCTTATAAGGTTCCCATGTACCCTTCAATCCGGCGCCCGCTACCCAACCCAATAGCTGCCCGTCCACCTTCCACATGCTTCCTTTGTCTGTATCCTCCACCCTGGGCATGTGCGGTTTGTACTGTTCGGGCGCGTTGGAGACGAAAAGGTCTGCCGGAAGCCACGGGATGTCGATATGTGTATCCGCCGAAATAGTCTTGTATTCCATAGCTGCATCTCCCTCCCTTCGGCAAGTATCATGCCGCGAAAATCAGGTGTCAAACGGGCTGTTATAATGGCCTCGCCGGCCACCGGATTCAGCACCAATTGGGAGGAAAAGATGGATCAGGATGCAAAGAAAAGCGCGCTCAGAATGATCCCCTACGGCATCTACGTAATGACAGCAGAAGGGAAGGACGGATCCGTGGCCTCCGCTACCGTAAATTGGGTTACCCAGGCCTCCTTTGCCCCGCCTTTGGTGGCCGTTGGCGTGAAAGCTGACTCTGGCGCCCACGCTATCGTCAAGGACAGTGGCAGCTTCGTACTGAATATTCTTGGCAAAGGGCAGCAGGGCCTCGCCTTCAACTTCTTCAAGTCCCACGACAGGGACGGCAATTCCATCGGCGGTGAGTCCTTCCAGGCTGGCAGCTCAGGCGCCCCGATCCTCGACAGCGCCCCCGCATGGGTCGAGTGCAAGCTCACCGACACCATTGAAAAGGGCGACCACTCCATCTTTGTCGGTGAGGTTATCGAAGCCGGAACCCCTGCCGACCTCGGCGATGGGCGCGTCGACAACGCTACCCTATGGATGCAGGACCTCGGCGATATGGTCTTCTACGGAGGCTAGGCCCCATGTCCATCATCGACCACGAAAGCGCTGCAGAGGAGACCCGCAGGCCAGGCTACCGACGCCGAAGGTTGTCTGGCTACGAAGACGGCTTTGCCCTCACCTTCGACTACCACATCGTAGACCCCGGCTCCGGGGCGCCTCCCCACCACCACGACATCGACGAGCTAA
Organism: Dehalococcoidia bacterium; assembly: GCA_965207225.1. GTDB lineage: Bacteria > Chloroflexota > Dehalococcoidia > Plut-88900 > Plut-88900 > Plut-88900. The sequence goes on along the minus strand of CBDBLV010000004.1, from coordinate 615,386 downwards.
TCGTAGTCCTGGAAGGAGTAGTTGACGCTGATCTCGGCGGAGAAGTTCACAGGGCCTACCCAATGCAGACCATCGCCATCCCCAGGGACGCCAATCATGGCTTCACCGTCGTAGGTCCCGAGCCGGCAAAGCTCTTAATCTTCTTCCCCGTCTCCGAAGCTTTCACCGAAAAGCACACTACTTACTTGTAGACGGTAGACGCACGTTTCCTCTCTCGCAAAGTTAAGGGGCGGTTGGCTTGGCCAACCGCCCCTTCTTGTACTTCTGTGTTAGTAGTAGGAACCTAACCCACCGCCGGCGCCCTCTCCTCCTGCTTGCGGGCTTGGAACGCCGCCATTGCACCGTCGGCCTTTGCAAAGTCTGCATCCGAGAAGTTGTACAGCAGCGCTCCGCCGTACATGATGTTCTTCGCCGTCTCCCGACTCGCCGTTGCCAGCAGGTTGCTGGACACGTTCGGGAAGTTGGAGTCGAAGTGCGGGTAGTCCGTGGACATGCACATGTGCTCGGACCCGATCAGGCTGGCCGTCGGCTCAATTTCCGGCTCCGACCCCTCAACGGCAGCCCAGCAGTTGCGCTGGAAGTACTCCTTGGGCGTCATCGACAGGTACGGTGCGTGGGTCTCCCGGTAGTTTGGATAGTCCCATTCAATCCGGGTCAGGAGACCCGGGACCCATGAGTTCTGTGCCTCCAGGTACCCGACCCTGAGATTCGGGTGAAACTCGAATACTCCGCCGATGATCTGCGCAATCATCGCGTGCTGCATCTCTATCCAGTGGCTGGCCACGTGGCGGTAGAACCTGTTTTCCCCGTATAGCCGGTTCATGTAGGAGTACCAGGGCCCGGTGCCCTCGTGAAAGCCCCAGGTCACGTCCAGCTCTTCGTGCAGGGAGTAGAGGGGGTCCCAGTAGTTGGAGTGCCAGTAGCGTCCCTTTAGCAGGTTGGGGCGCACAAAGGACCCGACTGCCCCCAGCTCCGTGACTGCCCTTACCAGTTCCCGACATGCCAAGTTTACGTCGTGCATCGGGAGCATGGCCGCGAACTTCAGCTGGTCCGGGCTGTACTGGCAGAATTCGTGAATCCAGTTGTTGTACGCCTCGCACAAGGCCAGCGACATCCACGGGTCCAGGTCATCCCTGGCTATCAGGTTCAGCCCCGAGGTGGGGAACAGAACCGCAATGTCTATCCCCTCCATCTCCATTGCCATGACCTGGGCTTCCTCGTTGTACTTCCGATTCAAGGCGAAGTCCATCCGGCCCGTTTCCACCAGCCGTGAGCTCGTAAGGTTGCCCAGGGATGGGCTGAGAATCGAGGCGTCGGCGTTGTTGGGTCGTATCGGCTTCCGGTACTGGGAAAGCTCCGTGTCCTCCGATGGGTGCACCCCGTCTATATACCAGTTGGCCCTGGCCGAGCCATCCGCTGCCACCATGGAGGTGACCCGACTCTTGAACTTCGGGTCCAGGTACCGGTCGAACAAGCTCTGCGGCTCCATGATGTGCATGTCACAGTCTACAAACCTCATTCCGTCTTTCATTTCTTGTCCGACCTCCTTTCCACTAGGTGGCGATTTCTATTCCGTTCAGACACTGCCTGTTGCAGCCTAGGATACTACGAATCTACGCTGCGCGGTGTACTTAGTTGAATCCATACATCCGAGCACAGTTATCCCACAGGATTTTCCGCTTGAAATCCTCGGGAAACGGCATTTCCAGGAACGTGTCCGTGGCCCTTGGGTATTTCGAATCGTTGTGCGGGTAGTCGGTGGAAAAGACCACCGTGTCCCCCAGGCCCGTGCTCTCCACGTATTCCGCCGGCTCCTCGTCAACCTCCACCGACACAAAGCACTGTCTCAGGAAATACTCCTGTGGCTCCAGGGTTAGCTCCGGCGACTCGAACCGCCCTACCATCTCATAGTGCTCGTCCAGCCTCCACAACAGCCAGGGCGCCCATCCGCAGTTTGCCTCCAGATACCCGACATTCAACTTTGGGAACCGCTCGAGTATCCCGCCGCCAATGAAGCTCACCACAGCCATCATCATGTTGAACGGGTGACACACGGTGTGGTGCATCATGTAGGTCTCGAACGTGCTGCCTACTTGAGGAAGCCGAGCGCTTGCACCTTCGTGAAACCCGAGGGGCACACCCAGTGCTTCGATCTCGCCCCAGAGTGGATCGTAGTAGGCGTCATGCCAGTTGCGACCGTTGACAATGTTGGGCCTGATGAATATCGCCTTCATCCCCTGGTCCCGGACGCTCGCCCGGGCCTCCGCCACCCCCGACTCCACGTCAAACGCGGACACCATGGAAGCCCCGTACATCCGGTCGGGGGCTATCGAGCAAAAGTCGTACATCCAACGGTTGTAGGCCGTCGCAATTGCTGCCCCCAGTTGCGGCTCCATCCCGTCTACCGCCAGCGTGTACAGCCCTCGGCTGGGGTATAGAAATGCCACATCCAGCCCCTCGATATCCATCGCCCTTACCTGCGTCGCCGAGTTCCAGTCTCTCTCGTAGGAGTATTTGTAGGCGGCGTCCTGCTCCTTTGCAGTATGCTTCTGCCAGTCATGGTACCGTTTGCCGGGCATCCAGTACGGGACGTTCTGGCCGTTCACCTCCATCATCATGTCGCCCTGGAACCGGGTGACGCCCTTCGGCGCGCGGTCCCGGAACTCGGGGTCCATGTAGGTCTGCCATAAGTCCATCGGCTCTATGACGTGCATGTCGGAGTCCATCACCTTGAAACCGTTTCTTGCCATGACTCCCTCCCGACAATCTCTACCTTGTTCTTCGCCCGACTAGCCCGAAGGCTATTCCCCGGCTTACGGGGTGTCAAGGCACACAACGATTGCTATAATGGCCTTCTGGCAGACTTGTATCAGTGGTCGATTCATTCCTTACAGGAGAGATTGCTATGAATCTGGGATTTATTGGTGTCGGCAACATGGGTGGCCCTATGGTCCGCAACCTTCTTGAAGATGGCTACAAGGTTAAAGTTAATGACATCAACCGTGAAGCGGTACGACGCTTCGAAGAGTTGGGCGCCGACTGGGCAGCAACCCCCCGCGAAGCCGCCGAGGGCAGCGAGATCATCCTGAGCTCCCTCCCGGGCCCCGTGGAGGTCGAAGCTGTTGCCCTCGGCCCTGACGGCATTCTCGACGGTATCTCTGAAGGTGCCGTCTACGCAGACCTTTCCAGCATCTCACCATCCTTGGCCAGAAGAATGTACCCCGCATTCAGGGAAAAGGGAGCCCATATCCTTGATGCCCCTGTGAGCGGCGGCGAAGTCGGGGCCACTAACCGCACGATGATCATCATGATCGGCGGCGACAAAGAAATCTTCGACAGGGTGAAACCCTTGCTCGACCACCTCGGCAATAACATCCTCTACACGGGGCCCATAGGCAGCGGCTCGGTATGCAAGCTCGTGCACAACGTCATGGGTGCTGCTACCCGGATGGTCGTCCTGGAAGGCATGACCCTCGGAGTAAAAGCGGGGGTCGACGCCGAGACCCTTCTTAAGGCCGTTGGGGGCGGCATGTATGGTCAGGCCTCTCCTGTCGGCGGCCTGGAGAACGACCTCCTGTCCGGAAAATTCGATCCTGCCAGCTTCGCACTCAAGCTTTCTCAGAAGGACACGTCCCTTGCAATTCAGCTGGCCAGGGAAGTCCGTGCCCCCGTGCCCCTTTCCTCCATTGCGGAGCAGATCCAGCTTGAGGCTATGGACCGGGGCTGGGGCGACAGGAACTTCAACGCCACCGACCTGATTATCGAAGAGCGGGCCGGAGTGAAGGTTAGGGGGACGGGCGCAGATTCCGATTAGTCACCTCCACCACTCATGTTAGCCAGAGTTAGAAGCTGTGCAGTCGTTGGCCTCGAAGGGGCCATAGTAGAAGTCGAAGTAGACATCTCCCCAGGACTTCCGGCTTTCAATATAGTCGGCCTCCCCGACACCGCAGTCCAGGAATCCCGGGAGAGAGTCCGCGCTGCCATCCGCAACTCGGGATTCCAGTTCCCGATGAAGCGGATCACTGTCAACCTCGCCCCCGCCGGCCTCCGTAAAGAAGGCCCGGCCTACGACCTCCCCATCGCCGTCGGCATCCTGATGAGCTCCGGCCAGATCGAGACTGACGCTACCGAGGTCATATTCCTGGGTGAGCTTTCACTGGAAGGTTCCGTAAGACACACCCACGGGGTCCTGCCGATGGTCGGTATCGCCAAGGACAAAGGCTTTCGCAGTGTCTTCGTCCCCGACCTCGACAAGGCCGAAGCCGCCGTCGTGGAAGGCATTGACATCTTCCCGGTGGCCACCCTGCCGTCACTCGTCAACCATCTCCGCGGCGACGAACCCCTTGCCCCTCACCACGGTAATGGAGCTGTGCCCGCCGATGAAGCCCCCGATTTCTATGAGTCCGACTTCGCTTACATTAGGGGTCAGGAACACGCCAAGCGCGCCCTGGAGATTGCTGCCGCGGGAGGCCACAACATTCTGATGACCGGCCCGCCCGGAAGCGGAAAGACTATGCTGGCCCGGTCCCTTCCATCCCTCCTCCCTAAGATGTCCCCCGACGAGTCCCTGGAAGTGACCAAGATATACAGCGTGAGCGGCCTCCTTCAATCCGACACGGCCCTGATGAGACAGCGCCCCTTCCGTTCGCCCCACTACACAATTTCCCACGCAGGACTGGTAGGTGGAGGCCGCAAGCCCGGCCCCGGAGAGATCAGCCTCAGCCACCGCGGCGTCCTATTTCTGGACGAACTCCCCGAGTTCGGCCGCAACACCCTCGAAGTCCTCCGCCAGCCAATCGAGGACAAAGTCGTCACCATCAGCCGCGCTCAAGGCACAGTTACCTTTCCTGCCAACTTCATGTTGGTCGCCGCCATGAACCCGTGCCCTTGCGGCTTCTACGGTGACTCCGTCAGGGAGTGCACCTGTGCCCCGGGGCTCGTGGCCCGATACCAGAAGCGCATCAGCGGCCCCCTTCTTGACCGCATCGATATGTTCGTAGAAGTCCCGAGAGTCGACTACGAAAAACTCATGAAGCCCGATAACGCTGAGAACTCCAAACACGCCCGGCAAAGGGTAGAAGATGCCAGGAGTCTCCAGTTGTCCCGCTTTGAAGGCACTACCCTGGCCTGCAACGCAGACATGGGCCCCGCCCAGGTGAAGAACGTCTGCATCCTGGAAGACGGCGCCCGAGGCCTTCTCCAGCAGGCCACCCAGCAGCTGCAGCTATCCGCCCGCGCCTTTCACCGCATCCTCAAGCTCTCCCGCACCATCGCCGATCTCTCCGCCTCCGAACGCATCGAGGTTACACATGTCGCAGAAGCCGTCCAGTATAGGCCTCGGGGGTTGGGATAGTTGAGTGAGTGCGAGCAAGATATATCTTGACATTACTTGATAGACAACAGGATAATGTGGATAAGCCACAAAGGAGCTTTATCACATGGTTGCTTCTCGAGAAAAATTCTCAAGTCAGGCCTCACCCGAACTGCTAAAGGCCATGCGTGAGATAGCGCGTAAAGAAGGTCGTCAGTTTCAAGCCGTATTGGAAGACGCCTTTCGGGAATATATCGAGAGCAGAGAAGGAGGGAAACCCAACCCGGTGTTCATGGCCCACGCTAGGGCGAGTATGGAGCGAAACCGTCGACTTCTTGAACTCCTCGCCCAATGACTCATATATTCCCTACCCTTGAGGACGTCATAGCGACGCATGACCTCTTGATCCGCACTCACGGCGGTGCCCAGGGACTACGTGACGAAGGAGCCTTGGCCTCCGCCATCATGAGGCCCCAAATCGGCTACTACGATGGCCTCATCCAGGAAGCTGCAGCCATGATGGAAAGCCTGGCAATGAACCATCCATTCATTGATGGCAACAAGCGGGTAGCTTTCGCTGTGACAGATGCATTTCTCCGTGTGAATGGCAGCTTCATCGACTGCAGCAACGAGGAGGCGTATGCCTTCTTCATGCATTTGTTTGAGACCGGCACGTTCCAGTTCGCGCAGCTTAATTCGTGGCTAGAAGAGCACGTGCAAAGTCTATAGACGCCGTACAGGCCGCTGCCTTCACGACGCCTCCCACCCCCATCACCGCCCCGGTGGCCTCTGGTCCGCAGGCAATTCCCCTTTCCCTGTCTCGTATACGAATTCCTCTCCCCATTCGTAGGGCAGGTCGGTAATCCGACCCGGCTCATCCAGCGAGTTCAGAGTCCCGAGGGCATCCTTGATGATGTTCGTCTGCAGCGCTTTGTCGAAGGGCTTGCCGCATTGATGTCCCAACGGGAAATTGACGAACACCGGCCTGGGCGGCTTCACCTGCGCCATCATATCCCTTACCGACCCCACGTAAACCGTGCTGACTCCCACCTCTTCAACTACTCTCGCTAGCAGTCCAACGGACTGGTGGTCGAGAGGTCAGGCAGGTACACAGAACAGGACATCAACCTTCGCCGACTTCACCTTCCTGGCAATCTCGGCCGCCAGCTGCGTCTGGAGAGCAGTCCGCTTGTACATCCTTCCCATGCCGAGCCCGTAGTTGGTCTCGGCCAGCTCCCCGATGTACCCCTCCTCCTCCAGCTCTCGAAATCTGTCCAGGGGCAGGATGACGTTGGGGTCCTTGTCGGCGTCTCGATGGTCGTAGTAGTCGTAGTTTATGACCAGGTCTTCGGTCGGCGTGTCCTTGGGTATCTCACGGTAGCTCATTTCGCTCCTGGCCAGGGGGTCGAAGGGCTCCTGGTCCCGACGCGACATCCCCGAGGAGCAAAGAAGCGCAACCTTGGCCTTGTTCAGCGGCTTCTCAAACGGCGCCCAGGTCGTGGTGCGGAACACGGACCACCTGTACGGCGGAAACCCGTGGCCCTGGTAATGCGCATTCAGCTTGGCTACGTAGTTTATGGGCTTCACCTGCAACCTCCTTGCTTTGGGAGCAGACCTCCCGCCGACTCCCTTTGTCGGTTTGATGTTTGCGGGCAGTCTACCATTCAGAGTAACCTACCCTAAACTCCGCGGCCGAGGCAAGGCTCATTTTCGGCCTGCAACCACGCTATGCCCCATCAACACAAAGACACCGGCTACAACTTCTGTGTTCGCTGTGGAGGACGCCTCAAACTCAAGCTGGTGAAAGACGGAGAGCCCGAGCGTCTCGTCTGCCAGTCTTGCGGCTACATCCAGTACCTGAACCCCAGAGTCGCCTCCGGCGCAATCGTGCGGCAGAACGGCAAACTCCTGCTCCTGCAGCGGGGCATCGAGCCTGCCTACGGGAAGTGGGTCTTCCCAGGGGGCTTTGTTGATGCCGGCGAGACCCTGGAAGGTGCAGCCCAACGCGAGTCGATGGAAGAGGCCGGCATCGAGGTCTCTATTAGGGGACTGGTAGGCGCCTATTCTTACGATGGCTCTCCCGTAGTGATCATCGTATATGCGGGGGAGATTGTAGGTGGAGAACCCCGAGCTTTGGACGAGTCCATTGGCATAGAATTCTTCAACCGAGACGAAATCCCTTGGGACGACCTGGCATTTCCTAGTACCAGGGACTCCCTACAGGAGTATTGCAACCGGTTTTGGCAATAGGAGGCAATCATGGCAATCGACCAAAAAATAATGCAGAAAGCCCTGGACCTGGCCAAGACAGCCGAGTCCCACGGTGACGTCCCCGTCGCTGCAATCATCCTGAAGGACGGTGAAATAATCGGACAGAGCGAGCCCCGCGTCATGGTTGACTCCGACCCCACCGCCCACGCCGAGCTCCTCGCCATCCGCAATGCAGCCGCCAACATCGGCTCCCCCTACCTGGCCGGTTGCACCATGTACATCACCTTCGAATGCTGCCCCATGTGCTGCGGGGCCATCATGAACTCGGGCATTGACACCCTCATAATCGGCGGCCGGTTCGAGGGGGAGCATCGTGCCTACGGCAAATACTCGGTTCCTGGCCTCCTCTCATTGGCCGGGGCCGACAAGCGTATAGACTTAACAGAAGGTGTAATGGCCGACGCCTCCGCACAGATCTTCACCCCCGAGAAAAGAGACGACTGGCTGAATCGAATGCGGGGCGACAATCCCGGCTGGGGGAAACAATAGACATCAACCCTGAATGCCCGAGGCAGGCCCGGGGCGATTGACTTCTTTAGACAACATTAGCCGTGGGGTTGGCCGTCGCTACTTCCCGGCGCTCGGCCACCGGGACTTTCGTCTCCTCTGGACGGCCATTCTCGCTTCAGATTCGGGCACCTGGGCCCTGATGACCGCCCGGGCCGTCGTGGCCCGTGACATAGCGGACGAGCTGGGCGACCTGTGGGTGGGCGTCGTCGTCTTCGCCGGAATGATCCCTTTCATCCTTGTCCCGCCCATCGCTGGCTATCTCGCCGACCGCTTCGTGAGAAAACACGTCCTCGCCTTTACCTTCGTCCTGGCCCTGGCCCAAAGTGTCGCATTGACCTGGCTCGCGCTCGTCGGGGCCCTGGAGCTCTGGCACCTCGTGTTCCTGTCATTTGTCAACGGCTCAGCGCGGGCCGTTCAGACTCCAACCGCCTTCTCCCTGGTCCCAAACCTGGTCCCCAGGGACTTGATGGTCAACGCCTACGCTTTGAATTCGGCGACATTCCACGCATCCAGGCTTGTCGGTGCGGGACTGATTGCTCCCCTGTTGGCGACCGTGGAACCCGGCTGGGTTTTCGCCGCATGCAACGCTCCATTTGTACTCAGCTTGCTGCTGGTATTCAACATCCGCACGGTGTCATCCGGCGTCATGGAGAAGACAAAAGGGTTCCTGTTCAACCTCGTCGCCGGGTTCAAATACGTATATCAAAGACCGCCGCTGACGATGATAGTCCTGCTGATAACCTTCCACTGCGGACTCACCATGTCCTTCGAGGCCCTCCTGCCTGTCCTCTCCGACGAACGGTTCGGGTGGGGAGGCAGCGGTGTGGGTTACCTGATGATGGCCGTCGGGGCTGGGGCAATGGTCTCGTCCATCTACCTGGCTGGAATACGGTCGGACAGGTTGAGAGGCAAACTGCTTCTGACCACCGGAGTCCTCAGCGCTTTTGCACCCCTGGCGCTCGCCTTCGCCCCCAATATGGCCATCGGAATGCTTGCTGCCAGCGCCATGGGCGCCACCCAGACCGCTTACATGGTCATTACCCTCACCATGATGCAGTCCATGGTCCCCGACGCCGTACGCGGCCGCATATCCAGCATCTACATCATCCACGCAGGCGGCATCATGTCTTTCGCCAACTTCGGCAATGGGGCCCTGGCCGAGCTGTTCGATCCCTTCTGGCTCCTTGCCGTCGGTGGCTTGGCATTCCTTGCGGTGGTCCTTGTCAGTGGAGTAGGGCCCACCATGCGCCGCATCTACTGGACCGGCAACCCCGCCCCCGCCCCGACTTAACCCCCCATTCCTTCTTCCCCAACGCCTCCCTTCCCCTTGTTGCCGACTGGCCTTGTGTCTATCATGCCCGTGACCCGCACGCGGCCCTGAGTGTCCCTCAGGAGAAACACCCCTATGCCGGACCGCCGACCCCGCATCTTCTACGGATGGTGGATAGCCATCTCCTTCTTCTTTATCAACTTCTACTGGTCGGGCGTGATGGGGTCCGGGTTCACGGCATTCTTCAACCCTTGGAAGGAGACCTTCGGACTTTCCAGCGCAGCCACTTCCCTTGCCTTTTCCATGCAACAGGGTATGGCGGGAGTCGGGTCTGTGGTTGTCGGCCTGCTCTTCGACCGTATCGGGGGCCGACTCCTCATGTTCATCGCCACGGCCCTGGGCGCGGGAGCATTGCTGCTTCTAGCCGTTAGCGACTCCGCATGGAGCTTCTACCTCGACTTTGCCATCCTCTCCGTCGGCTGGACCATCTTCTTCGCTGGCATCGGCCCGGCTTTGGCGGCGATTTGGTTCCGCAAGCACCGGGGCAAGGCCAATGGTGTACTGCTGGGCGGATCGAATGTCGGGGGCCTCCTTGCCCCGCTTCTTGTCTGGATAATCGACGCCTACAGCTGGAGGACGGCCTCCGTGGCCGCTGCCATTGGCCTCGTCATAGTCGGAATCCCGACCTCCGCGGCCCTCCGCCACAAACCCGAGCAGTACGGCTACCACCCGGACGGCCTGGACCGTCCCCCTCCGGTCGCACCGGCCCTCACCCGCGGCGAGGGTCAAGACTACACCCTTGCGGAAGCCCTGAAAACGTGGACCTTCTGGGCCCTCGGCATAGGGCAGCTCCTGGCCATATTCGGGCTGGCCGCCGTCTACGTCCACGTTTTGCCCCACCTGGAAGCCGAGGGCCTTTCCACCACTACGGGCGGTTGGGTAGTCGCGTCTTACACTGTGCTCGGGCTTGTGCCCAAGATGGGTTTTGGCTGGCTGGGAGACGTGTTGAACAAGCGAATCGTACTGGCGGCCTCATATCTGCTACAAGGGCTGGGCATATTGGCCCTCGCCAACGTGGAAAGCACTTGGACCCTTGCCTTGTTCATAGGCATTTTCGGTTTGTCGGCGCAGTCTTACGGGTCGGTCCTCTACCCTCTCCTGGCCGACGAATTCGGCCACAGGCACATCGGCGCAATTCAAGGAATGCTATCGGCGCCCTATGCCATTGGGGCAATCCTGGGCCCCTACCTCGCAGGCCTGACCTTTGACCGTATGGGGGAATACACCTGGGTGTTCGTAGCCTTCGGGATTGCGACGATCGTCGCAGCCCCCTTCGCCATCGCTTCCAGGGGCGTGCCTTTCCAACGACCGAAGAACCGAATGCCTTAATGGCCTAGTAGAACGGCTTCGCCGCGTCGACCTCCGGGGTCTTAGCTCTCTCCAGCGCATTCCGAGCCGCCGACGCCAGCAACCCCGCATCCGAAAGCACAGGGCACATCACGAATCCCTGCTCGAACCGCTCCTTCGCTTCCTCAGGGCTTCCGCAATGCGTTCCTGCAACGATCCCGTTCGCCCGAGCCACGTCCAGCACCTTTTGAGAAGCCTCCGCGTGCTCTTTACTCGACCGGTAGTCCCGCGGATTGACCCCCATAGAAATAGCCAAATCCGCCGGCCCGATGTAGAACCCGTCGATTCCCGGGACCTTTGCCATCTCCTCCAGGTTAGGGATCGTGTTGATGTTCTCTACCATCACTAGGCAGATGATCTCTTCATTAGCCTGCGCCAGGTAGTCGGAGCCTGCGTACAGCGTGGCCCTGTTCGGCCCGATGCTCCTGAACCCGATGGGCGGATATCGACAGGACATGCCCGCCTTCGCCGCCTCTTCACCGTCGTTCACCAGGGGCACGATGACCCCGTACGCTCCCGCGTCCAGCACCCACTGGAACCAGACCGGATCGTTCCACGGGACCCGGGCCATCGGTACGGTGCCCGTCGTACTGACTGCCTGGAACCACTGCGCGGCTCTGTCGGGCCCGATGCCCATGCCGTGCTGCATGTCCAGCACCAGCGCATCGAGGCCCACGTTGGCCAGCACTTCGGCCATGTAAGGGTCCGCACTCCCGACCCACGCTATCGCCGCAGGCTTGCCTTCTCTCCAGAGCTGTTTAATCTTGTTCGGCCTCATAGTGTCCTCCGGCGGTAGGCAATCTGAAGGCTAGATGCTCGCTATCACGTCATCTGCGTGTCCGGCAACCTTCACTGAATCGTAGGCCTTGGCAATCATGCCATCGCCATCAATAATGAAGGTCGAACGCACGATCCCCATGCGCGTTTTCCCGTACATCTTCTTCTCTCGCCACACACCATAGGCCTGCGCTACGTCCTTGGCCTCGTCGCTAATGAGCGGGAATGGCAGGTCGAATTTGTCCTTGAACTTCTGGTGAGACTTCACACTGTCGGGGCTGACGCCGAGAACCACGGCGTTCTTGTCTTCCAGGGACGAGATATTGTCCCGGAAGTCGCATGCTTCCCTGGTTCAACCTGACGTGTTGTCTTTAGGATAGAAGTATAGGACCACGTTCTTGCCCTTGAACTGACTGAGCGATACTTTCTCTCCATTGTCCAGCACCGCCTCGAAATCGGGGGCCTGGTCTCCGGCCTTTAGCATTTTGGACCTCCTCTTACTGCCCGAGTGCATCGCTAAACATAGGTAAAGGGGGAATACAGTGTCAAGTCTGCCCATCGGTTCCTTACCGACTCCCCCCGTGATATTCTATGGGCAAATCCAGCCCCGAGGGAGAAGCCATGTCGAGACAGCAGAGGACACCCGAAGAAGAAGCCATGATGGCCAAGGCCGCCAAGTACCTCCCCGGAGGCTCGACCGGCAACATCTTTTTCAAACCTGAAGATGCGCTGATTATCAAAGAATCCCTGGGCTCCAAGGTCTGGGACTACAGCGGCAACGAGTACATAGACTACCTGCTGGGCTCCGGCCCCATGCTCGTTGGTCACTCCCACCCGGACGTCGTTGCCGCCGTTTCCGAAGTTATTGGCAAGGGAAGCACCTATTTCGCCACCGGCGGCGCAGCCGTCAACCTCGCCGAGGAAATGGTCAACGCCATTCCCTGCGCCGAGCAGGTGAAATTCCTCTCAAGCGGCTCCGAGGCCACTTACTTCGCCATGAAAGCAGCTCGGGCCTTCCGGGGCCGGGACAAGATCCTCAAGTTCGAAGGCGGCTATCACGGCACCAACGACTACGCCCTCATGAGCGTAACCCCGACCGAAATGCGCGACTTCCCCCGACCCAGCCGCAATTCCGCCGGCATCCCCGCGGTATTGGAGAACGAGGTCCTCATCTGCCCCTTCAATGATCTCGAAACCACCCAGGCAGTCATCGAAAAGCACCACGATGAGCTCGGCGCAGTCATCACCGAGTGCTGCCAGCGCATCATCCCGCCCAAACCCGGCTTCCTCCAGGGCCTCCGCGAGATCACCAGCCACTACCAGATCCCCTTGATCTTCGACGAGGTCGTAACCGGATTCCGCTGGTCCTACGGCGGCGCCCAGCAGTACTACGGCGTCACCCCCGACATGGCTACCTTCGGCAAAGCAGTGGGCGGCGGTTACCCCCTCTCCGCGGTCGCAGGCCGTGAAGAGATCATGCGTGTCTTCGACCCCGTTTCCAAGGAGGACGGCACCTTCGTCCCCGGCGTCGGAACCCTGAGCGGCAACCCGGTTGCAGCAACCGCTGGCCTGGCGACCCTCAAGATCCTCAAGGAAGGTGGAGTCGACCGGCTCTGGTCCACTGGCAACAAGCTGATGGCCGAGATGGACAGGATGCTAAAAGAGAAGGAGATCCACGGTACCGTCGTAGGTGAAGCCCCCTGCTTCGATGTCTATTTCGGCGTTGATGAAGTGGAGAACTACCGTGACACCCTCAAGGCCGACAGCTCGATGATGGGCCGCTTCAACCACGCCATGCTGGAGTCCGGGGTTCTCAAGGGCGACTCCAAGTTCTACACCGCCAGCGCCCACTCCGACGACGACATCGCCAAGACCATCGAGGCCATGGACTACGCCCTCGACCAGGCCCGAGGCTAAATCCCACCGTACAACTTGGAGCTTAGTGGGGCCAGCTCGCAATTGGTGTCGCATGCAGTCGCGGCCGTCCACTACGGTCGCTATAAGGGAATCGAGGCTTGACCATGCCTGATTCAGGACTCGCCGGAAAAGCTCAGACCGTCCTGGGTCCCGTAGCCGCGGACGAGCTCGGGATCTCCCTCACCCACGAACACCTGCTGGTCGACCTCGGCTCCACCTTCCAACCCCCCGACGATGCCTCCAGCTACTCCTTCGCCTACCAGCCCGTTACCATGGATAACCTCTGGTGGGTCCGCTACAACTATGGTGGCAACAAGGACAACATGGAGCTTTTGGACGAAGACACTGCCGTAACGGAAGCAGCCCGCTTCAGGAGGTCCGGTGGCCGGACCATCGTCGATGCCACCAGCGTCGGGATCAAGCGCGACCCCCTCGGCCTGGCCCGTATAGCCCGGGCCACCGACCTCAACGTCATAATGGGTTCCGGCTACTACGTCCACGAATACCAGCCGGCCAGCATTAACGATAAGTCCGAGGACGAGATAGTCGAGGAAATAGTGCGCGACATCACCGAAGGCGTTGGGGACACGGGAATCAAGTCGGGTGTCATTGGCGAGGTCGGGTGTACGTGGCCCCTCCACGACAACGAACGCAAGAGCCTGCGCGCCGCCGCCCGGGCCCAGACCATCACCGGCGCCCCCCTCCTCATCCACCCCGGCCGCAACCCCCAGGCACCCCTCGAGATCATGGAGATTGTCCGGGAGTCGGGCGGAGACCCGACCCGCTCAATAATGAGCCACGTCGACCGCACCATCTTTGATAACGACACCCTCGATAAGCTCGCCGAAACCGGCTGCTTCATCGAGTTCGACCTATTCGGCTCCGAGACTACTTTCTATCCCTTCTCCCCCATCGACATGCCCAACGACGGCAAGAGGCTGGACTACTTCCTGCACCTTCGGGACACGGGCCGGTTAGGGCAGGCCCTCATGGCCCACGATATCTGTAACAAGCACCGTCTAACTCAGTACGGTGGCCACGGCTACGCCCATATCATCGAGAATGTCATGCCCATCATGCGACGCAAAGGTTTCCTCGCAGAGGAGATCGATCAGATTCTGGTGGGGAACCCCGCCCGGGCCCTGGCCTTCACGAGTCCCGGATAGTGGGCCTATACCCGACTGAACTTTCGGCGCGCTGAACATAAGGAGCAAAACATGCCGTATTACGTGGTACTTGGAAACTACACCGACAAGGGCATTCAGGCTGTCAAGGCAGCGCCCGACAGGATGGCTAGCGCTGCTGCCAGGGTCGAAAAGCTGGGCGGCAGGATCGAAGCCATCTACTTCACCCTCGGCGCCCACGACTTCGTAGGCATCTTCGAATTCCCCGACGACGAGACAATGCTCACCTTCTCCATGGGCACCGGCAAAGAAGGCAACATCCGCTTCACTACCCTAAAAGCCTTCCCCAAGTCCCAGGCCGTAGAGCTGATTGAAAAGATGTAGTGACGGCCCCGCTTACCGAAGCCTGCTGGCCCAGCACTTAGTAGTCCGGGCCCAACCCCTTCCCCATTGCCTGCTCTCGACAACGCCTCCACGCAATCCCCTATTGGCCCGCGAACCCTGCCCGACTTGATCCCTTCCCTGCTACAGCGCATCCAGCCGCGCCGCCGGCCTTTCGTTCCTGCGGGCAACCATGCGTGTGAACCCCAGGGCACGACCCCCATCCAGGGCCAGCATATCGGCCTCTTCGCTGGGCTTGCCCAGCCGCTCAGACCAGGCCCGGTCCGACACCATCCAGAGCTTCCATCCATCCGGGATCAAATCGGCAAGTTCGACTGTCACGAGGCCGCTTCGTTCCCAGTGACGCCTCCACCAGGTCGGGCTGTGCAGGCTGAACAAGGCGGGCTCCCAATAGTTCTCTAGGTGTTCCGGGGGCTCGTTCGCTGTCAGCTCTTCCACCAACCCGGGGACCACAATCCCCATTTGGCCACCGGGCTTGATAAGCCTCGCCATGTGGGTCTGTAGGTAGAGGTCATCCGTCCCGAAATAGTGATAGGCGTCCACGCTCACAATGGCGTTGAAGAAGCCGTCGGCGTATGGCAGTGCGTGCGCTTCCGCATGTATGGGGTACACCCTGTCTTCAACACCTGCCGCACAAAAGCGCTGAAAGTTATCGCTCGCATCTACCCATAAGTCCGTCGCCCAGACCTCCACCCCGTACTCCTTCGCCAGGAATATGGAGCTGAGCCCCTTGCCGCAGCCCATGTCCAGGACCCGCATATTCGGTTCGAAATTCATGCACCCTGCCAGGGACTCCGTCAACCACAGGGCGTTCGGCCCCATCATGTTCTCCAGGACCCATTCAGGATCATACTTCGCCGAACGGGGAAACTCCGCCGAGTCCAGGATTCCCTCCCGACACTCATCTCTACCCGACACTCCAAACCCCCTTCTCCTAATCTCATAGAGAGTTTTCTCGAAAACAATCATACAGCTACGGGAACAATCCATGTTCTGCCTGGATCACTACCGCCTTCCCCATCGCCCCGCCCCCTTCTCCCCTGTCATTCCGATGCCCCGCGAGGAATCTAGGACTTGCCCACTCACGTCCCTCACCCCTGGCATCCCTCCTCACATCCGTCATTCCCGACTCCGATCGGGAATCCATCCCGTGGAGCTGGGGGTATCCCCTCCCGCGTAGCGGCAATCACAAAGGATTGCCCTGGGGTGGGGCCGCTCGTGCTGAGGCCCTCGAAGTATGAGCGGGGCGAGGCCCACATCCTGCCGACCCGTCGCATCCCTCCATAGCCAATCACACCCCTCACTGTCATTCCGATGCCCCGCGAGGAATCTGGGGCGGGGTTCTGTCCCCTCAGTACTGAACTAAAGACAGACGTGGGTGCAACGCACCCACGTCTGTCTCTGTTCTTCTTTCCCCCTCTCCCTTAAAGGCCCTAAGAGCCTGCCCCGAGTCCCTCGAGGGGGAGAGGGGGATCAAGGGGGTGAGGGTTTCCTGGGGGACCGGGGGATATTCCCTCCATAAACGTAACATACCCCTTGACATGCAAACACTTGAGCTTTATATTTGTTCTAAGTCTAGACCCGACACCACCTTAAGGAGGAACCCGAAAACCCAAGGGGAACAACCCCGGCGCCCGAGAGGACTCAACGCCCAAGCCCATCCCAATGCCTCTCCCCTCCCTTGTGAGGCGGACAGGTTGCGGCACAAGCGACAGACGCCATCTCCTATCCCGGCGCCCGGAGGACTCAACGTCCTGGCCCATCCCAACGGCCTTCTCCGTTCCGTTCGCCCTGAGCTTGTCGAAGGGTATTAAGAACGGATAAAAGAGAGGCCTGCGGCACAAGCGAAAGGCGCCATCTCCTCCACATCGTCCCGACCCATCACATTCCCCTGTCCCCCCAGGCGATGGAAAGACGCCCTGGAGCAACCCGACCTAAGGAGCGGAACGGGGTCGCCCGTAGCCGAGGACCGCTCGGCTCTCCGTCCGCTTCAGCAAATGAAACTGGGCAGACCGCCACTCCGGGTTCCTGGATACAGGCGGCGAACTGGAAACCCCGTACTCCTGCGTGGGGACATGACTCTGGACATTCCCCTTCCTGTATTCACTTACAGCGCAGCTAACCCGTTTATTGGAACCTGTGACGGATGACGGACCCGTATGTCCGCCTACACAGCCAGATCTAGGCAGCGGCGGAGACACGTCCCCAGCCCTGGGACGCCTCCAAGCCGACACTAAAGAAAGGGGCTTCTGCCGGCCGCAGTCCGACCGTCCAGTGAGGCGGGACCGGACTGACCGACCCCGTACGGCCGGGCCAGCGACACCCTGCGGGGTCACCGCTCCAGGTGCGTCTTCCATCGCCGACCCTAAACCCCAACAGACAGAACCGACAACGTGCCCCCAAACTGAATAACTTCCAATCCCGCTATTCCGGCCCCCAAGCGGGAATCCACGCCCTGCGCTTCCTTATGCGTCATACCCTCCCCTCTTACCAGTACTGAACTAGAGGAAGAGGTTGGCGCTGCAGCGCCAACCTCTTCCTCTGTTCTTCTCTCCCCCTCTCCCTTTAAGGCCCCAAGGGAGAGGGGGACCAAGGGGGTGAGGGTTCCCCCGCGGGGCTGGAGGCATCCCCTCCCCGCACCACGCGAAATTCTCAGCAATCCCTTTAGGCGTCATTCAATCAAACCAGCTACGAGTTCAATCAACGTTCAACCAAAACCCCACCCCCCACAACTGAATAGAGACTTAGCATGTCGCCAACCTCCGGAACGAACACAAGCCCTTGCGCCGACATCGGTGTCATAGTAGAATTCGTCCCTGAATAAAGGCACTGCGGTGGCTATAGCGAGGTGGGCCCACCCGTTCTCATTCCGAACACGGAAGTGAAACACCTCTGCGCCGACGATACTAGAGGGGCAACTCTCCGCGGAAAATAGGTCGCCGCCGGGTGCCTTTTTTCTTTGAGTCTGCTTCTTGCCCTCCTTTCCGAACGTTCCTCAGGAAACCGGCATCTTAGGGTTGCTGTTGTGATATCCCCGACCCCATCTGAACGCTTCGACCGGCTCCAGCAGATCGCCGCCGACCACTTCTGGCCTCATTCCCAACAGGTCGCGGAGCTATCCCAGCCCGGCGGCCTCAACATCGTCGAAAGGGGAGAGGGCTGTTGGGTCGAGGACATCCACGGCAACCGCTATTTCGACCTCATCTCCGGGATGCAGCTGCAGAATGTAGGCTACGGCCGTCGGGAGATCGCAGACGCAGTGGCAGACCAGCTGGTGAAGATCAACTACTCCCCGGAACACACCACCAACGAGCCAGCACTGCGCCTCGTCGAAAAGCTCGCCTCCCTCGCCCCCGACAAGGAGTCCCGGGTCTTCCTGGTCAGCGGCGGCTCCGAGGGCATTGAGACCGCCCTCAAAATGGCCAAGAAATACCACAAGCTCCGCGGCGAACCGGGCCGCTACAAGGTCATAAGCAGGATCGGCTCATACCACGGCGGCACCCTCGCCACCATCAGCCTCGGCGGAGGGGCCGGCGCTGGTGACAAGGACTTCGGACCCCTGATGCCGGGCAACGTTCACGTCTCCATGCCCAACCCCTACCGCTGCCTCTATTGCAGCCAGATGGGCGAATGCACCCTGCAGTGCGGCCAGGACGTGGAGAGGGCCATCCTCGACGAGGGTCCCGAGCTTGTCGCCGCCTTCGTCGCCGAACCCCTTTCCGCCGCCACCTGTACCGTCCCCCACCCCGACTACTGGCCCACCGTCCGCTCCATCTGCGACCGCTACGGCGTCCTCATCATCGCCGATGAAGTGGTCACAGGCTTTGGTCGCACGGGCAAGATGTTCGCCTCCGACCACTGGGACCTCGTGCCCGACATCCTGGTCGGGGCCAAGGGCCTGTCCAGCGGGTACCAGCCCATCGGCGCCGCCATCGCCACCAGGAAAGTCGCCGACACCTTCATTGGCGGCGACCGCGAGATGTTCCGTCACATCTTCACTTTCGGCGGACACCCGGCCGCCT
Organism: Dehalococcoidia bacterium; assembly: GCA_965207225.1. Taxonomy (GTDB): domain Bacteria; phylum Chloroflexota; class Dehalococcoidia; order Plut-88900; family Plut-88900; genus Plut-88900. The sequence continues at coordinate 596,375 of CBDBLV010000004.1, read as the reverse complement.
GTGCCGCAGCGCTTGCCAACCTGGACATCCTCGACCGCGAAGGCCTGGTCGAGAACTCCGCCAGGATGGGCGCCTACCTCTTCGACCAGCTACAGACCCTCTACGAACACCCCATAGTCGGAGACATACGTGGCGGCCTGGGACTCCTCTGCGGCATTGAGCTGGTCAAGGACAGGAACACCCGCGAGCGCTTCCCGGCAGACGCAGCTCTCGGCCAAAAGATTACCGCAGCCTTCCTCCGCCACGGCCTCCTCGCCCGACAGAGGGGCGACATCATATTCCTGATTCCCCCGCTCATCGTCACCCGAGACGAGATCGACTACGTGGTCGGGCAGGTGGACAAGGTGCTCTCGGATGTGGAACGAGAGCTCGCCTAATCTGCTCGGTGCTGCGTGATATACTCCCACCCGTGAGCCGTCCCGCCGATGCCTTTCCACAAACTTCGTAAACGAGAGACCAATGACAGCTAATCGCGACCTTAACCAGGCAAGAAAAACCCTGGATACCCCTGCCGGACCCGTCGCCTACTACGACCTGAACGTCGCCGCCGAACAATACGGCGTTGACCTGACCTCCCTTCCTTTCACCATACGGGTGCTGCTGGAGAACGTACTGCGTCACAGTGGGAATGGTACGGTCACGGAGGATGATGTGGCCGCAGTTGCAGGATGGGCGCCCCAGGATGCAAGCCGGGCAGACATCCCCTTCATGCCCTCCCGCGTCCTCATGCAGGACTTTACCGGCGTCCCCGCTATCGTAGACCTGACTGCCATGCGATCTGAAGTGGCCAGGCGTGGCGGCGACCCCCAGGAGATTAACCCCGTAGTGCCCGTGGACCTTGTCATCGACCACTCGGTGCAGGTCGACTTCGCCGGTGTCCCCACGGCCTTGGCCCGGAACGTCGACCGGGAATATGAGCGCAACGGCGAACGCTACGGTCTCCTCCGCTGGGCCCAGTCTGCCTTCGATAACCTGCGTGTTGTACCTCCGGGCGCGGGCATCGTGCACCAGGTCAACCTGGAATACCTGGCTTCCGTAGTCGCCTCCCGAGGGGCCGATGGTGAAGTCGTGGCCTTCCCCGACACCCTCATCGGCACCGACTCCCACACCACCATGATCAACGGCCTCGGGGTGGTTGGCTGGGGTGTCGGCGGCATAGAGGCGGAAGCGGTATTGCTCGGACAGCCCTACTACATGCTCTTGCCCGACGTTGTGGGCTTCAGGCTGACTGGCGCTCTCCGGGAAGGCGCTACTGCCACCGACCTCGTCCTCACCGTTGTCCAGATGCTCAGACAGAAGGGTGTTGTAGGGAAATTCGTTGAGTTCTGTGGGACCGGACTATCCAATCTCTCCCTGCCCGACCGGGCCACCATCGCCAACATGGCCCCCGAGTACGGCGCCACCGTCGGCTTCTTCCCCGTGGACCCCGAAACCTTGGCCTATCTCTCAGGCACCGGAAGGGACGAGGCGCAGGTGAAGCTGGTTGAAGACTATTCCCGGGCTCAGGGCCTTTACCGCACCGATGACTCCTCCGAGCCCCTCTTCACCGATCTCCTGGAACTTGACCTCTCCCAGGTTGAGCCCAGCCTGGCGGGCCCGAAACGTCCCCAGGACAAGGTGCGCCTACGGGATATGAAAGAGGTCTTCGTCAACAACCTGAAGGATGTCTACGGCAAAGACAGCGCCCAGACCAACGGCGGCGCTCTGGACAACGGGCTGGACCACGGTTCGGTCGTCATTGCTGCCATAACCAGCTGCACCAATACATCGAATCCTTCGGTCATGGTAGGTGCAGGGCTCCTGGCCAAGAAAGCCGTCGAACGGGGTCTTGAAACGAAGCCCTGGGTCAAGACCAGCATGGCCCCCGGCTCCCGGGTGGTCGAGGACTATCTCACAGCCTCGGGGGTGCTCAGCTATCTTGAAGACCTGCGTTTCCACATAGTTGGATATGGCTGCACCACTTGCATAGGCAACAGCGGCCCTTTGTCTGAGTCCGTGTTGGATAGCATAGGTGAGGATGACCTCGTCGCGGCATCCGTGCTAAGCGGCAACCGCAACTTTGAAGGACGAGTGCATCCCGTGGTTAAGGCCAACTACCTGGCTTCGCCCATGCTTGTGGTTGCCTTTGCGCTGGCCGGTCGGGTGGACATAGACCTGACCGCCGAACCCATCGGTACTGATCCCGACGGCCAACCCGTCTACCTCAAAGACCTGTGGCCCAGCCAGCAGGAGGTCCGCGATATTCTAGCTGCCGCCCTCCGCCCCGACGTCTTCCGAGAGCGCTACGGCAAGGTCTTCGAAGGTGACGCTCGGTGGCAAGAGCTAGAAATCCCCGAGGGCGCCATCTACCAGTGGGACCGGGACTCGACCTACGTCAAAGAGCCTCCCATCTTCCGAAACCTCCCAGACACGCCATCCGAAGTTCATGATATCCGCAAGGCTCGGGTGCTGGTCAAGGTGGGTGACTCCATCACCACGGACCACATTTCGCCCGCTGGTCGGATCCAGGCCAGGAGCCCTGCCGGCTACTACCTCACCGACAAGAATGTCCCCGTCCCTCAGTTCAACGCCTACGGCGCCCGACGCGGCAACCATGAGGTCATGATGCGGGGCACATTTGCCAACGTCAGGCTTCGGAACCAGCTCGCACCCGGTACCGAGGGTGGCTGGACCCGACACCTGCCTGACGGCATGGACATGAACATCTTCGAGGCTTCCGAGGAGTACAAGCGGGAAGGAGTCCCGACTCTGGTGCTCGCAGGCAAAGAGTACGGGTCCGGTAGCTCTCGGGACTGGGCGGCCAAGGGCCCCTACCTCCTGGGCATAAAGGCCACCCTGGCAGAGAGCTACGAGAGGATCCACCGCAGCAACCTGGTCGGCATGGGCGTCCTGCCCCTCCAGTACAAGCCCGGAGACAACGCCGAAAGCCTCGGGCTCACCGGCGAGGAGCTCTACGACATTGCAGGCATCGCCGACGGCTTATCCGTTGGCAAAGAGCTCACTGTCACCGCGACATCAGATGATGGTACGGCCAAGTCCTTCTCCGTAATCGCCCGTATAGACGTCCCCGTCGAGTTGGAATACTACAGACACGGTGGCGTTCTTCAATACGTACTCAGACAGTTGATGGACGCGGATAGTTAGCGCAAATCGAGGAAGACCTGCTTTCACGGGGAGCCTTTCGGACTCGGGACGAGCGTATCAATCCCGGAGACATCCGTTGTCGCACTAGCGACATCCAGATCAAACATCCGCTGGAGGTTGAGCCAAAACTCGGGAGTCATGTCAAGGGCCTTGCCAATTCGGAGTGCTGTGTCGGCAGTTATGGAGCGCCTGCCATGCACAATCTCGTTGATTCGTCTGGGCGGCACTCCAATAGTGACGGCAAGGCGATATTGGCTTATATCCAACTCTTCTATGATTTCGGCCAAATGTTCTCTGGGATGTATCGGGGCACTGATATCCATGCCGGCTCCCTAGGAAGGCACTCCTTAATCCTCGATTTCGAGGATCATCTCTATCTCGATGCAGCCGTTGCCGGGAAGGCCGGAGAAGCCTATGGCTGATCTGGCATGCCGACCCTTTTCCCCGAATACCTCCACCAGCAAGTCCGAGCATCCGTTGGCAACCGAGGGGTGCTGCGTGAACCCGACTGCCGCATTGACCATACACAGCAGCTTGACCACCCTCTTAACCTTGTCCAGGTCACCGATGGCGCCCTTCACTGAACCAAGGAGTGCAATTGCCGTCTTTCGGGCGGCTTCGTACCCCTCCTCCACCGTGAGATCCGTGCCCAGCTGGCCGAGGGCGTCGGTCAGGTCTCCTATGTGGCCTGAGACGTAGAGAAGGTTCCCGGTTCGGACGGTCGGGACGTAGTTGCCGACCGGGTCCCGGACCTCGGGCAAGGTTATGCCCAGTTCTTGCAGCTTCTGTTCTACCTGCACGTTATTCCTCCAAAAGGTGGGTATAGTCTTCGGGCCATTCGGGAGGATTCTAGCACGGCCTATTGCGGAGTTGTCAGGGGTGTCGGGCTTTGCTAGCATTCAACCACTGAGACCGCAAGGGCAGTCCAACGGGACTGCACCAATAAGGAGGAGTAATGTGAGCAAATTCAGAGGTATCTATACCCCTATCTGTACCCCCTTCTCCCGGGGAGACCAGAGCATCGATGAGGGGAGCTTGAGAAGGCTCATCGAGTTCCAGCTGGAGAACGGTGTCCACGGGATCATCCCATGCGGCGGCACCGGCGAGTTCGCAAGCCTGAGCTTCGAGGAGCGGAAGCGGGTCACCGAGATGACCGTAGACCAGGTGGCGGGTCGGGTGCCGGTCATGGCCCACACGGGCGCATGCAGCACCTGGGAAGTGATAGAGCTGAGCAAGCACGCCGAGGCCGCAGGCTGCGACGCCCTGATGATCGTGCCGCCCTTCTACGAGGTGCCCACCACCCAGGAGCTGGTCGACCACTACCAGGCCGTCAACGATGCGGTCCCCCTGCCAATCATGGTCTACAACATCCCCGCCCACTCGAAGGTCAATCTCACCCCCGAGGTCCTGGCCCGGTTGGTGGAAATACCCAACGTCCAGATGATCAAGGACTCCACCGGGGACCTAGTCCAGTTCCAACGGGTGCTGGAGGAGAGGTCTGAAGACCTGATCATCTTCAACGGCTCGGACACCGGTTCTCTGGCCGGGCTGCTGCACGGGGCCAAGGGCTGCGTGTGGGGCGTAGCCAATGCGACTCCCGGGCGCTGTGTGGAGCTCTTCGAGCTGGTGGTTGAGCGCAAGGACTGGCACGCCGCCCGCGAACTGTGGAGACCGCTGTACCGCCTGAACCACTTCTTCGAGACCGAGGGATACGCCGCTACCGCAAAGGCCGCCACGGCAATGGCTGGCGTGGACATCGGCATTCCGCGCTCCCCGTTCAGGCCCCTGACCGCGGAGCAGGAATCGAGGCTGGAAGGTCTGATGAGCGACTTGGGCGTCCTGGCCCGAGAGGCCGCGCCGGCAATCGGATAGCCCTAAGCTTCGATAAGTTCAACAAATGAATCGGCGGGTGCGATATCGCACCCGCCGATTTGTCGTTGGTGGGAATGTAGAGGTCAGTCGTTGAGGTTGAAGAGGCGGACGACGTTGTCGTGGACGCAGGCCTTCTTGACGTCCTCAGGGAGGTCCTTGAAGGTGCGGTCGATGATCTCCTGGGAGTCGGGCCAGGAGCCATCGCGGTGGGGGTAGTCGGTGGACCACATGATGTTCTTTAGGTAGCCGAGCTCCCACATGGCCTTTGTGCCCCAGTAGTCGATGATGAAGCTGGCGTAGACCTGCCGCTTGAAGTACTCGGAGGGGAGGAGGGGGAGTTCGAGGTCGGTGAGGCGGCGGTCGTAAGAGTAGTCCATGCGCTCCAGCATGAAGGGCAGCCAGCCGATGCCGCTCTCGCCGAGGATGGCGTTGAGTCTCGGGTGGCGTTCGAGGACGCCGGAGAAGATGAGGGCGCAGAGGACTTCGTCGGCGCGTGATGGGGCGAGACAGAGGCTGACGGCGGCGGCGGAGGGGTGGTCCTTGTCGGAGAAGGTGGTCGAGATGTTGAAGGCGTGGAATGAGACGGGAAGCTGAGTCTCTTCGCCGGCATCCCAGAGGGGCTCCCACTCGTCGCTCCAGAAGGGGTGAGTCATGGTTGCCGGGGCGAACTCAGCGCCGCGGACACCGATCTCGGCCAGGCGGGAGAGCTCACCGCCGGCGGCCTTGCCGTCATGGTTGGGGATCTCGCCGAGGGGCACGAGCCAGTCGGGGTCGTATTGCTGCCATTCGGAGATGTAGTCGTTGTAGGCGCGGTAGGTGGCGGCGAGGGCTTCCTTGTCGTCGAAGCTGCGGTCGGTGGTGAGGATGCCGTAGATGACCTCGGCGTCGACGCCGTCGCGTTCCTGGTCGGCCTTTCTGAGCTGGTAGTCGGAGCAGCGGAGGTCGCCGACGGTGAAGCCCTCCCTTTCGAGCATCTCGCCGCGCTTGCCGCCGTTGACGCCCGGGCCATACCAGCCGGCGCGGGTCATGGTGCGGCCTTCGACCATCCAGTAGTTGCCGTCGGGGCGGGCCTCGACGTACGGGACCTTGTCCTTCCACTCAGCCGGGGCCCTGGAAGTAAAGGCGTCGTGGGGAAGCCACTGCAGATCGAGGTGGCTGTCCGCTGAAATAATCCGGTATCCCATCCCGTTCACCCCCTGCGTCTAGTCGATTGGGTAAAGACCGGCCTGTGGGCGCCATTGTTACGCCTATGGGCGTTCAGGTCAAGCGGCCGGGGGTCGGACGGTGGCCGGGGCATTCAATTGTGGGGGAAGGGACTCCCGGATTCTAGGGAGGTTTTGATTGAATTGGGGTTTCAGGCATGGGTTTGATTGTTTAAGGGGCGGGGAGGGGAACCCTTACCCCCTTGATCCCCCTCTCCCTTAGGGCCTTCAAGGGAGAGGGGGAGGAAAAAACAGAGGCAAGCGCCTGCGCCATGGCGCAGGCGCTTGCCTCTAGTTCAGTACTAGGAATAAGGGAGGGGATGGCGTAGGAGGAAGAGGAACTAAATGAGGAAGTTGCCAGCGCCCCCTCTGCGGCGTAAGCCGGGGCGTCGGGGGTTGGAACGTGGGCAATCGCCTGGGCGTTGGCCCGGGCAATCTTCGCAAGGCCGGGTAGGGCGTTGCGGGCGTACCTCCGCGCAAAGGCGCGGGCATCCACAGCGGAGGGGAAAGCTCGCAAAGGGTTAGCTGTGGGAAATACATCTGCGGCGAGCCTGGGCAGGCATCCACGGCGGAGGGGGGCACTCGCGGGGGTTAGCCGTGGGAACATCTGCAGCGAGTGAAAGCAGGCATCCATCCGTACGCCGCTATGGGCGCAGGTGGGGTCCTTCCGCGGAAAACCGCGGGCATCCACGTCCGGGTGGGGCAGCAAGGTAAGTTGCGGCTCCTTAGTGACGCCGGACGACAGTGGTCGAGAGGGGGCGCTGGGCTTTGAACTTCCACGGGGGAAGGGTGAAGGGCTGAGGGACACGGTAGGCGGAAAGGTAGTGGGGAGGAGGTGCGTGTCGGCAGAGGGTCGGTCCCATACCGACCGGGTGCGACGGGGCCATGTGAGGCCTATGCGGCTCATGGGACTCCTTTAGTCCTTTCCTGGTTTGGTGGCCCGGGTAACGAGGCCGGTGCCACGAACATAAGTATAGCACATACATTTACAAAATCAATAGGTGGGAGGTGGGGTCGGGGGAGAAGGGAAGGTATGACATGGAAAGATGTAGGTGGGCAAGTCCTAGATCCCTCGCGGGGCCTCGGGATGACAGAGAGGGGAGTGGATGTGGAAGGGCGCGACGGGTGGACTGTACGCGAGCCTCCCCCCCGCTCATACCCCTCGAGGGACTCGGGGCATGCTTAAGAGGGCCTCTCAGCATGAGCGGCCTCACCGCCCGGGGATGGATTCCGACTCTCTGTGGCGGGGATGACGGGATGGGGAGACGGGGATGGGGGAATCAGGAACTGATTATTCGTTCGTAGGCGTCATGAGGGCCGATCCAGACCCAAAACAGGTCTGCCCCCCTGGTCACGGCGAGGGCACGACAATTAGGTCCGACGCGAGCTACCCAGTAGTCTCCGACTTTCTTGAAGCGGAGGGATGGGTAGGCAGGGTCTTCCTTGAGGCGTTGAAAGTTACGGTGGGCGACCTGCTGAATCGGCTCGGGCAGGGAGGCGAGGTGTTCCCAAAACTGGGGTATGGTACGGTGCGCTACAGGTCTCTCACAGTGCCGGCTGCCAGGGCCTGCTCGACTTGTTCTTTGAAGAAGTCAAGACGGCCGGCATCTGCATCGGCTTCGATTTGCTGGTCCCACAAGTCCTCTTGCAGGTCATTGAACCACTGGGCTATTTCAGCGAAGTCGGCGGGGGGCAAGTTTTGGATGGCTTCCTTGATTTCGGCCAGACTAGTCATTGCTGCTCACCTATTCGTCCATTGTACACCAATTAGCTCAAGGTTCACCCTCATCATATTCCCATTGATGCAGATCCCAGCATGGGCGGCCTTGATCCGGGGATGGGTTTACGGGTTGGTGTCGGGGATGAAGGAGGGTACGTGTTAGAATGGGCCGATTTCACGGGCTAGAAGTTTGGGGTTGTTTTGTCCAGCGAAAGACACACGGCGGACCGGGTCCAGCATTTTACCGAGTCGATAATCCGGGACATGACTCGGATAAACAACAACCTGGGCGGGGTGAACATGGCGCAGGGGTTTCCCGACTTTCCGCCACCCACAGCTCTGGTGGAGGCTGCAGAGGGGGCCCTGAGGGGCGACTTCCACCAGTACGCCAACACGTGGGGGGCCGGGCCTCTGCGGGAGGCGATTGCGGAGAAGTTCGGGTGGTATAACGGCCTGACACCCGAGCCCGACGCCCACGTGACGGTTACCTGCGGCGGCACCGAGGCGATGATGGCCACGATGCTCGGGCTGGTGGACCCGGGCGATGAGATCATCATCTTCGAGCCGTTCTACGAGAACTACGGGCCGGACACACTGATATCAGGCGGGAAGCCTGTGTACGTGCCGCTGCGTCGGGTGGGAGACGAGTTCAGGTTCGACCCCGATGAGCTCCGAAAAGCTTTTTCATCCAAGACGAAGGCGATGGTAATCACCACCCCTCACAACCCGTGCGGCAAGGTGTTCTCAGACGAGGAACTAGGCGTCATTGCCGAGCTCTGCCAGGAATTCGACGCCCTGGTCTTCTCCGACGAACCCTACGAGCACATCATCTTCGACGGGCTGAAGCACCGGAGCATTGCGTCGCTGCCGGGGATGGCGGAGCGGACCGTGACTGTCAACAGCGTGTCCAAGACGTACAGCGTTACGGGCTGGCGCATCGGGTGGGCGATAGTGATGGATGCGACGCTGTGCACGGCGATACGTCGGGCGCACGATTTCCTGACGGTCGGGGCGGCGCACCCCTTGCAGATGGCTGCTGCCAAGGGTATGAGCTTTTCAATGAGCTACTTCGAGGGACTGGCAGCCGAATACCAGGCACGACGGGACGTGACGCTGGAAATATTGAGGGAGTCGGGATTCGACTACGTCACGCCCCAGGGGGCCTACTACGTTATGACCGAATACCCGGACTGCGGCTATGACGACGACCTGGCCTTCGCCATGTTCATGGCCGAGACCATAGGCGTGACGCCTGTGCCGGGTCGGGCGTTCTACCGCAGTCCGGAGCATGGCAAGCAGTTCGTGCGCTTCGCCTTTCCCAAGAAACTGGAAACCCTGGAGATAGTCCGGAACCGCATGTCCCGCATAAACGAGTTTCGCAAATAGCCGAGGAGCAACGATGATCAAAGAAGACCGCCTGGTGAAGACCTTCTGCGACCTTGTGCAGATAGACAGCCCGTCGGACGAGGAAGAGGAAGTTGCGCAAGACCTAACGCGAAGGCTGTCGGAGCTGGGATTCGAGGTGCTGAGGGACGCCCACGGGAACCTGATCGCACGGGAGGAGGGAGAGAACCCACTCCTGCTTTCGGCGCACATGGATACCGTAGAGCCGGGCCGGGGGATCAAGCCGAGGGTGGAGGGCGATCGTATCGTTTCCGATGGGACTACGATACTCGGGGGCGACGCCAAGGCCGGGGTGGCAGCCATATTGGAGGGCCTGGAATCAGCCATTGAGGACGATCTACCCCGGCGGAACATTCAGCTTGCTTTCACCAGGGGCGAGGAGATCGGGCTGGTCGGGGCCCGGAACATGGACTACTCCATGATTACTTCCAACGAGGCTGTGGTCTTTGACGGGAATGGCCCGGTCAACAAGCTCACGGCGTCCAGCCCGACCTACGTGAGCTTCGAGGTGAAGGTTATCGGGAGGTCGGCGCACGCGGGTGTCGAGCCTGAGAAGGGCCTATCCGCCATCAAGATAGCTGCGGAGATCATCAGCGAGCTCCCGCAGGGTCGGCTGGACGAGGAGACGACGTTTAACGTGGGGACTATCTCGGGGGGAAGCGTCCGGAACGCCGTCCCGGAGCAGGCGACCTTCACGGGCGAGTTCCGAAGCGTGAACCTGGAGACCCTGGACCTGCTGCAGCTCCAGGCCCGGGGCATCTTCGACCAGGTGCGTGACCGGTACAAAGAAGCGATTATCGAGGACGGGTTCACCGTGGAGTTCAACACCTACACTGTGAAGCCTGGCGAGAAGATGCTGGAGATGGCGAGGCGCACACTGGACTCGATGGGGCTGCCGTTGAGGCTGGAGCCCTCGGGGGGAGGGACGGATGCCAACGTGATGAGGCAGAAGGGGATAGAGTGCATAGTGGTCGGGATGGCGACAAACGAGATGCACACTGTCAGGGAGTTCGTGGTGATACCGGACCTGGTGAATGCTGCGACGTTCTGCCGGAAGGTGATGACGGAGCAGGGGTAGCCTTACAAGGTATGATGGGGCAAGACATGAGCAAAATCCTGACGGAGGTTGAAGGATGAGCGATGCCGTCTTCATTCGTTTGACGGTAATCATCGAAAAGGAAGGGGATGTGTACCTGGCTTACTGCAAGGAGTTGGGAACCATCACTTGCGGAGACACGATAAAGGAGGCAAAGGCGAATCTCCTTGATGCTCTGGAAGTCTATATCGAGGGGCTGGAGGAGATTGGGGAGCGGGACAAGGTGTTCGGGGAGAAGGGTGTCAGGATAGAGCGAGAATCGGATTATTCCGCAGATGTCGACAAGCCTTTATCACTTTCCACCTTCGAGCACGTGGGTCGGTCAAAGCAACTCAACACGTATAAATTGGCCGTGCCCGTTTAGAGGTGAAATACACTGACCTTCCGCTATGTTTGGGCAAAAGCATTCTGGCCTGTCTCCTACAGCTGGGATGCGAAATGAACAGGTCAAGCAGGGGCAGCCATCAATTCGTTTATCGTTACGTGGGTAGTCGTAAGGTGACATCGACGATTGTCTTAGGGAGAAAAGAGGTTCCAAAGCGGATTTTGAAGTCAGTGCTTACCGACCTGGAGATTACGGCGGATGATTTCAGGAAGCATTTACGTTAGCCGATCAAGAGTAAGGTCTTTTGGCATTCGGGCGTTAGTCAAGCCATGAGGATGGAAGGGAAGATAGCGCTGGTGACGGGTGGGGCGGGGGGAATAGGGTCGGCGATTTGCCGGCTGTTTACGTCAGAAGGGGCGAAGGTTGTAGTGGCGGACGTGGACTCGGGGCGGGGGGAGGGGGTGGTGACGGAGATCACGGGGTCGGGTGGTGAAGCCATCTACATAGACCTGGATGTCACCAAAGAAGAGGACTGGGAGCGGGCCGTTGCGACAACGGTGGAGCGGTTCGGGGGGCTGAACGTGCTGGTGAACAATGCAGGGGCCTACAGCCCTGAGTTGGTCGCCGACACCCCTCTGGAGACCTGGGAGCGGATAATGGCGGTGAACGCTACAGGGACGTTTCTCGGGAGCAAGCATGCTATACCGGAGATGAAGAGGTCGGGTGGGGGATCGATTGTGAACATGTCGTCGGGTGCGGGGATAGTGGGTAATGCCGACGGGACGGCCTACGGCCCGGCCAAAGGCGCGATCAGGATTCTGACCAAGACGACGGCCCACCAGTACGCCAGAGAAGGGATCCGGGCCAACTCCATCCACCCGGGCCCCATAGACACGCCCATGCTCCACGCCCAGACCCGAGAGATGGCCGAACAAGGCGACGCTATTGGGAACATTCCGATGGGACGCATCGGGACGCCGGAGGAGATTGCGTATGGGGCGCTTTACCTGGCGTCGGATGAATCTTCTTACGTGACGGGGGTGGAGCTGCCAATAGACGGGGGTCGGGTGAACACCTAGTGGCCCGACCTGGGGGTCGGGACTATAATCCAACAATAAGAAGCCCAGAATAGGACCACCCTCACCCTAACCCCTTCCCATCAAGGGAGAGGGGATAAGAGGGGACTCGGGGCTGAGGAGAGCGATGATGGCCGACTACAAGATCATTTCGGGAGACTCCCACGTCACCGACCCTGCGGACCTGTGGACTGAGCGGTTGCCGCTGGAGTTCAGGGACCGGGCCCCGAGAATCGTCAAGGACCCGCCCGGAGAGAAGGGGGATAGGTGGGTATGCGAGGACCTGCCGACTGTAACAGCGTCCATGGCCTTTTTTGCGGGGGCGAGTCGGGAGAGCTACTCGGAGTTTGAGTCACACATTGAGGAAGTCTCGTATCGGGACGGGCGGGCCGGGGGATACGACCCCGCGGCTCGGTTGGAGGACATGAAGATAGATGGGACGGAGGCCGAGGTGCTATACCCCTCCTATGCCCTCACACTGTACCGGCTACAGGACCCGCCCTTCCAGCGGGCGCTGTTCTCCGTCTACAACGACTGGCTGGCCGAGTTCTGCTCCCACGCGCCGGATGTACTGCTGGGGATCGGGCTGATTTCGATATACGATGTGGACCAGGCCGTAGCGGAGTTGGAGCGTTGTGCTGCCATGGGTCTTCGGGGTGCGCTTATAAACTCGTGGCCGGAGCCCGAATACACCTATGAAAAACCTATGTACGAGCCGCTTTGGGCCGCGGCCCAGGAAGCAGGCATTCCAATAAGCCTGCACGCTTTCACGGGTTTCGGGCCGGAGGACCAGCTGGGCCAGGACCGGATCAGCCAGACCTGCCTCCACCACCCGGGGCAAAGGTCTCTGTCTCACCTGATTTACTGGGGCGTCTTCGACCGGTACCCGGGGTTGAAGGTCGTTTTGGCCGAAATGGACATAGGATGGATTCCCCACTACCTCTGGCTGGCCGACGACAAATACCGGATGCGGCAGGACTCTCGGGTGGAGGTACCGGACATGGCCCCGAGCGACTACTTCAAGCGCAACATCTATGCCTGTTTCATGGACGACCCGGTCGGGGTGAAGAACACGGACATCATCGGGGCAGACAACTACATCTGGGCCAATGATTACCCCCACTGGGAGAGCACGTGGCCCAAGTCCCACGAATACATTGCCCGGAACTTTGAAGGGGTGTCCGACGAGATCAAGAAGAAGATCACCCGGGACAATGCCATCCGCCTCTTCGACATGAAGCTGAACAGCAACTAGCCCGCCGGCGCCGCTAGTACCTGATCTCGTCCCACTTCTTGGGCAGCAGCATCGCGCAAATGGACAGGCTGATAGGCATGGAGGATGCCACCATGAGCGCGAGGCGGGGCTCCAGGGCGTAGTCTTCCAGCACACCGGTCAGCAGAGGGCCGATCAATGCGCCGCCCCATACGGCCGTTTCCAGGAAACCTATCGCAGTGGCTATCTCCCGGGGCTTGATTCCGGGTAGCTGGAAGGGGATGGAGAGGGTGATGGGGAAGTAGGTCCAGGCTACGCCGTTCACGGCGGTGAGAAGCACCAGCCACCCAAAGGACCCGGTCCACAGGAACCCGACCTGTGTAGCCGCCATCCCCACCCCGCACCACCATAGTATGACGCGTTTCTTGCCGATTCTGTTGGTAAGGAGCCCAACACCGATTCCTGCGAAAGAAGACACTCCACCGCCAATAGCAATGATGATGCCGGATGTAAGCTCTTTGACTCCATACTGCTCCAGCATCAGGGTCGGCCAGAAAACGGCGAAGGCAGACCAAGCCATGGAGTTACCTATGAGGCCCAAGGCCAGGAACCATATCTCCTTGTAACGGACTATGGAGGACAGGGGGCTGCAGGTCTGGTCTCGCATCTCGGCGAGATACTGGGGTGAGGTACGTTCCTTGCCCAAGACCTGCCAGATGATTGTGAGGCCGAGGGTGCCTAGGGCGAAGATGTAGAAGGTAGTGCGCCAGTCGTCGTCAAGGACTTCGAGGAGGACGGGCACGAGGATGAAACCGAGTGCGGTGACTCCCCAGAGCATGTTGGACATGGCGTTGACGATGACGACCTCTCTGGGCAGGGCCCACTGGCGCACCAGCATGGCCCTGACCGGCTCCCGCACGACCATGGTGATGCCGTACATGGCCCGCGCGAGGACCAGGAGGTAGAAGGAGCGCGACCAGCCTTGGAGCACCACGAGCAGCGCCCCTACGACAAAGGTTATCGTGGTTGTACGCTTGGCGTTCCACTTGGACAGCCACCATCCGGCGGGTAGCGCCAGGAGCATCATTCCGACCCTCGGGGCGGAGCCGAGAATGCCCTCCTCCGTAGCGGTGAGGTTGAACTCCCTGTTGATGCTGGGCAGCATGAGGCCCAGGCTTTCCAGCAAAATGAAGCCGAATACGTGGGGAATCATCCATGCGGCTATTACGACAAACCGGTAGTTGGATGACTGGGGCGCGTCGGGGTGGGTGGGCTGTGCGCTCATGCGGAGGGGAATATACCGCGTGGGGAGGGTAGTTGAATATAGGTGGGTCTTAAGGGCAGGCGTGAGATATCCCTCGCGGGGTTATGGGATGAAAGCGTAGGCGTCCCGGTCTGCTGATAGAACGTTACGGATTAGCGGGCGCGAGCCTCCCCCCGCTCGACCCTTCGACTGCGCTCAGGGTGAGCGGCCCCGCCACCGGGGAGGGCAGGCATGAAACCTGCCCCTACGAGGGATGGGGCTGCCCCAGACCCCAAGGGATCGATTCCAACTTGAGGGTGGGGGCGATGATGGAGAGGGGTTAGTTGAAGCGGTAGAGTTCGGCGGCGTTGCGGTAGGTTATGTTGGTGCGGGTCTCCTCGTCGAGGTTGGCGAGGTTGGTTTCGAGGAGCTGCCGGGACTCGGGCCAGATGCCGTCGGGGTGAGGGTAGTCGGAGCCCCACATGATGTTGGACTCGCCGACGAGGTCTACGACTTCCTGGGTGATCACCTCGTCCTGGAAGGTGGAGTATCCCTGCCGACGCCAGTAGTCGCTGGGCTCCATCTCCAGCTCCAGGTGGAAAAGCCGGTCCTTGTACTCCTGGTCGAGCCTGTGGAGGACGTAGGGAATCCACCCCACTCCACACTCCCCAAGCACGAATTTGAAGTCGGTGTGGTTGGAGCATGCGCCCGAGAGGATGATGCTGGTCAAGAACTCCGCGCCTGAGAGCTGGAACAAGGTGAAGTTGATGCCCATAGCGACGTAGCCGCAGTATTCGGGGGCGCCTGGGTCGGGCTTTCGGTATGGAAGGCCCACGGTGTGGAAGGAGATGGGCATGTTTCGCTCAGCTGAGACGGTCCACAGGGCGTCCCATTCCGGCTGGTAGATGGGGGAGGATGCACTGGAAACGTTGAACTCGGCGCCGCGTAGGCCGAGATCTGCGGCCCTGGACAGCTGTTGGGCGGCGACCTGGGGGTCGTGGCTGGAGAGGCAGGCCAGTCCTATGAAGCGTTCGGGGTTGGTGGAACAGAACTCGGAGGCCCACTGGTTGTAGATGTCGTAAACGGTTGCCAGGACCTCGGAGTTGCGTACGGCGTCTCCGCCTGCTGCAAAGCCGCTGGCAACCCCGAGAATGCCGTAGATCACCTCGCCGCTAATGCCGTCGATGTCCTGGTCGCGGAGCCGGAGCTCGGGGGTGGTGGGGTGGTAGAGGCCCCTGGCTGCATCGGAGAAGAAGCCTTCCTGCTCCATCCGGTCAAGGTGCAGGGATGCGCCCGGGACGTATTTTTCGGCGGTCCCGCTGAAGCCCGAGCCGGCAACCCGGGAGATGACAGCGTCGTCAATCTTCCACCAGCGTCCGTCGTCAGTCTCCTGGACCGTGGGCATCGAGGACTGCAGGTGGGCCGGGGCCCGGGTGGTGAACAGGTCCTCGGGCAGCCAGCTAAGGTCAATGTGACAGTCGGCGGACACGACTTTCTGCTGCATGTTGTGTTCCCTTGTTGTTACCTTATTTTCGAGCCCGTCAGGGCGGATTGCACAATCCTACAGGCCGCAATGCTGAGAGGCAATGGCAAACCATGGTTCATTGACCACACGCTACCCCACTCCTAGAATCGCACCGGCGGATATGGTCCCAACAAACAAGAATCGAGGGCTAGCAAAGTGTGTGCCAAACAGTTGCACGAAAGGGATGTTGTCGGGACCCAGGTGGTCGATTTCGAGGAGCGGGTGGACGTGCGGAGGCTGCGGCTGGAAAGGATAGGGCGGATACAGGCAGAGTTGGCCCGGGCCGACCTGGGAGGGCTGCTTCTCTTCGACCCGATAAACGTGCGCTACGCTACTGGAACCCGGAATTTCGAGACCTTCTTTCTACATTTGAAGGGTCGGCACGCATTGGTGCCTCGGGAAGGTAAGCCGGTGCTGTTCATGCCATCGATCACGGAGGCCCCGGTGCTGGGGGACGACGTGATAGGTCGGCCGGTGTTCAACATGGCGTCGTGGAGGACGGCGGAGTTCATGTGGGATGCAACCAGACGGTGGGCAGTGGAGTTCAAGGACCTGTTGACGGAGCTACATATCGTCGGTGAGCCGATAGGACTAGATAAGGGTGATATGGCGACCATACGTGCCCTGGAGGAGCAGGGGGTTGTATTAGAAGACGGGCTTTTGCCTATGGACAGGGCACGGGCAGTGAAAACCGAGGACGAGCTGGTACTCATCAGGCAGGCGAGTGCCATAGGGGACGTGGCCCTGGCCAACGTTCAGGGTGCCATCGAACCGGGCGTAACCGAGAACGATCTGTACGCAGTTCTGGCCGCTACCAACCTGAGATTCGGGGGAGAGAGAACTGACTCCAAGCTGCTTTGCGCGGGAGGCAACACGAACCCGTGGCTGAAGAGAGAGGCGTCGGACAGGCTGGTGCTTCCGGGCAACCTTATAACCATAGACACGGACATGGCCGGACCGCTCGGCTACTTCGCCGACATTTCCCGCACGTATCTGTGTGGAGACGGCACCCCCAGCGAGGAGCAAGACGATGCCTACAAGCGAGCCTACGAGTTCCTGCAGCGGTGTCTGCCGCTATACCGGGCCGGAGCGAGCTTCCAGGAGATTGCGGAGAAGTCCCCGGAGGTGCCCGACGAGTACAAGGCCAACCGGTACACGATTCTCGCTCACGGGGACGGGATGTCCGACGAATATCCGGCGATCTTCTTCCCGGACAGGAGCGACACGGGGCTGGGGAACTATCCCGGCCACCTGGAAGAGAACATGGTAATTTCGGTGGAGTCCAGCTGGGGTCGGGAGAATGGGCTGGAGCAGGTGAAGCTGGAAGAGCAGGTTATCATCACCAGCAACGGCCCAGAGGTGATATCCCAGGCGCCCTTCGACTGGAGATTCGTGGGTTAGGACTCGGCGGCACGGGCTGTAGTGAAGTTGGCGAAGGGGTCCCAGCGTCGGAAGACGAGAAGCAGGGATGCGGGGACGAGGACCAGGGGTGCGAAACAGATAACCATGATGGCGGTCCGGAGGTCGCCGGTAGCCTCTTCCACGAACCCGACTATCACGGGCCCGAGCGCCCCGCCTCCCCAGATGCAGGTCTCGATGAAGGCCAGGCCAATACCCGCCTCCCGGGGCTTGACCCTCGGGAGGAGGAATACCATCGTCATCAGGACGGGGAAGTAGGCTCGGGACAGGCCCTCCGCCACTCCGAGCAGAAGGACAAGAGGCGTGGAGGTGGCGAACAGCAGGGCGATGTAGGAAGCAGAAACCGCCACCCCGCCAACGGCAAGGATGAGGGTCTGCCTCCCGACGAATCGGGGGACGGCATTGACCAGGAAGCCGAGAGGGGCCGTGGCAATGGCCTGTAGGGCGAGGGTCAAGGCGACAATCTTCGGGTCTATGAGCAGCTGCTCGTCGGCGAGTCGGGGCCAGAAGGTCTGGAAGCCGGTGTTGGCGGTCATGCCTCCGAACATGCCAATGCCGATGATCCAAAGCTCGGGATACCTGCGGAAGACGGTCAGTGGACTTTCGAGCTGGGACTCCATCCTTTGTCGGTACTCGCCGGTGGACCGTTCTCTCCCGAACACGAGCCAGACTACGGCCAGGCCGAGGCTGAAGAACCCCCAGAAGTAGTACACGCCCTGCCAGTTTCCGACCCAGTCCAGGATGAAAGGCGTGACCAGGAACCCTATACCCATCACGACGTCGACGCCGGAGACCCAGGCGCCGTTGGTAAGGGCAATGCGCTGCTGGGTGGACCATTGCTGGAGCATCAGGGCTCGGGGGGCCATGGTGGCGGCAAAGCACAACCCCACGCCTACCCTGCCGATGATCAGGGCGGCCAGTATTGGAGACCAGCCTTGAAGGAGCCCGAAGCAGGCGGCGGCCAGGGACATTATGGCTATCACGCGCCAGGGCCTGTACCTGGATATCAGCGTGTTAAGGGGGATGGCAAGAACGAGGTTGGCCAGCAGTACGGAAGAGCCGAGCCAGCCCTGCTCGGTTGGGGAGAGGCCGAGGTCATCGACTATGTCCGGGAGCAGCAGGCCAATGATGTAGATAAGTGCCAGATGTGCCCCGGTCAGAGCGGTGACGGAACTGACGATTACCCAGCGGTAGGGACCTATGTATTCGGGTTGGGAGGCCATAGGTTTAAATGGTAATCCAGGTTGTCATGCTAAGAGTCGGGTATGGGAGGGCGTCGGCGGAGCAGATGCCACAAACCGACGACGGAGAGGCCAAGTGGCGCCAAGCAGAGAACAAAGAGGCCGAGCCTGAGGTTCTCGTCCTCTCCGGCGATGAAGCCCGCAAGGACAGGTCCTATGGCTGCTCCACCCCACATGATGGTGTAGAAAACGGCCACGACTATTGCCAGGTCCCTGGGTTGTATCCCGCGCAATGTGTAGAAGGAAGCCATCATTATGGCGAAGAATCCAAAGCCCAAACCGTTCCCCAGCCCTAGCAGGAATAATAGCGGCAGCGACCCCGTGAAAAGCATGCCCATGTAGGTGGCCGCAAGGACGATTCCCCCACCGATCATCGTGATCCCCGGGTAGCGGACGAGGAAGGGAATAGCGGAGAGGCCGAGGGACGACGGGAACCCGGAAACAGAAATTACGGCGAGAATGAGTCCGGCGGTCGTTTTCTCAATACCATAGGTCTCGGTGATGAAGGTAGGCCACCAGGTGTCGAAGGTGAGCCTGCCGGCAATCGTTGCAGCGATGCCAAATCCCAGTACCCAAGGCTCCTTGTACTTTACCAGCGCCCTGAGCGGGGTCTGGTTTGCGGGAGGGGGCTCGGGGCTGGGTTCGAGCTGCATGGACTTTCGATCGACGCCGATGATGGTCCAGACGAGAGTGCCCACGGCGCACAGGATTGCCCAGACCAGGAGAGTTTCCCGCCAGTCTCCGGTCCAGTCATTGATCCGAGGAATCAGGACAAAGCCCAGGCCTTCGAAAACGGCCATGATGCCGAAAAGTACGCCGTTGGCCAACCCTACGTTCTTCTTTGGGATCCACATGAGGATCAGGAGGGTCCTGGGAGGCTGAGATGACAGGTAGAAGATGCCCAGTCCAACCCTTGCAACGATCAGAACGGCAAAAGTGGGTGAGAAGGCATGAAGCAGGACCATGGCGAGGGTGCCAAAAAACGCGACAACGGACACCCGCCACGGACGAAACTTTGACAGGGTCCAGTTCAGGGGGATTTCGAGGAAAAGGTTAGCGATGAGTAGAGATGACGCCAGCCACCCGGCGCCCCGCACGTCGATGCCGAGGTCTTCCCGTATGTCAGGCAGGAGGAGGCCGAGGGTCATGAACACCACAACGACGAAGGCGTAGTTGACGGTAAAGGAGACCAGGACGGCCCAGCCGTAAGCCCGCTTCTCCCGGATCGCCAGGATGGTGTTCAACGCATTGCCGAAAGGCTTGAAACTAACGCCGTGCCAGGGCTTCGAGGACCCTTTCGGGGGTGGCGGGGAGGTCGAAGACCCGGGCGCCGGTGGCGTCGGCGATGCCGTTGATGATGGCCCCGACGATGGGAACATCGCTCATCTCGCCGCCGCCCTTGGCCCCAAAGGGCCCCTGGGAGTAGCTGCCTTCTACCGTAATGACATCAATGTCCACGGGAGCTTCCTTGATGGATGTGAGGCCGTAGTCCTTGATGGTGCGGGTCTCGCCGGGGATGTACTGTTCGCTGAGCGCAAGCCCGAGGCCATACACAACCCCTCCCTGGCACTGGCCCTCGAAGCTGAGGGGGTGGATGATCTTGCCGGAGTCGGCGACGTAGGTGACGCGGTGGACTTTCACCTGCCCGGTCTCCGTATTCACGTCCAGCTCTGCAAGACAGGTTGCGTAGGCGAACACGTCACAGTTGGAGCCCTGACCGGTCACCGGGTCGAAGGCTTGCTGCTTGGACTTTTCGCTGTAGGTCTTGGCGAACTTGTAGGCGAAGGAGCCTTCGTACTTGGTCGGGAGGTCGTTTTCATGCAGGTGCCGGGCCAGTTGGGTGAAGGTGAGGACTTCAGCCGGGGCCCGGGTGGAGAAGACCTTCCCGCCTGAGCATTCGATGTTGTCAGCAGAGTCCTCAAGAATCTCCGAAGCGGCCTCTACCAGCGCCTTCTTTAGTGCTATCGTGGCCTGGTGGAGCGCCCCGCCGACCATGGTTATAGTGCCCTGGGATGCGGTTATGTGATGGTAGGGTGCGGCGATGGTGTCGCCCATCACTACCTCGATGGCGTCCAGTGGCAGCCCGAGTTCTCCGGCGGCAATCTGGGCCATGGCAGTCTTGCTCCCCTGGCCCTTTTCAACCGCACCGAGATACACCTTTACCTTGCCCGATTCCAACAGCTCCGCCGCAGAGAAGTACCTTCCCCCAACACCCACGGCCCTCCATCCGGTGCCGATGCCAATGCCCCGCTTCCATGGTGCGGGAGGTGGGTCGGACTCTGTGCGGGCACGGGCTTCGGCGTAGGGCCTCCTGGACTGCTCCAGGGTGGCCTTTACCTCCACGCTCTCTTCAAGGAGCATGCCGGTGTGGAGGGTGTCGCCTGCCACCAAGGCGTTTTTGATCCTGAAGTCCAGCTTGTCCATGCCCAGCTTCTCGGCGAGGAGGTCCATCTGAGTCTCGTGGACCAGGGCGGAGTTGATGCTGGTAATGCCGCGTATGGGGATGGCCCGGGCGCTGTTGGTGCAGGCCTCCATCACCTCGATTTTGACGTCGGGGACGAGGTAGGGGCCGGTGAGGAAGTAGGAGTTTCGGCCCACGCAGTCGTTGATCTCTTGGCCGGGCTCGTGGCTCCAGTTGCCGCCGTCGACCAGGACCTGGGTGTCAACAGCGACGAGTTTTCCGTCCCTGGTTGCGCCGGTGGTGCAGTCCACTTGGAAGCCAAACCACTTGGAAGAACCGAACAACGACTCCTCCCGGCTCAACACCACCCTCACGGGCTTGCGAGTCTTGTGCACGAGGACGGCCATAACTCCGGCCGTGACGTAGTCCTCCCGACCTCCGAAGTTTCCGCCCATGGTCGGGCAGACTATCCTGATGCGGTCCTCGTCGATGCCGAGAAGGCTGGCGATGAAGGCGTGTCCTTCAAAGGGCTCGTGGGATGGGAAGTTGAGGAAGATACGGCCATCTTCATCGATATAGCCGAGACCAGCCTCGGGCTCCATGTAGAAGTGTTCCCATCTTGGGCTGGAGAAGGTGTTTCGCACCACAACGTCGGCCTTTTCCATGGCCGCACTGGCGTCTCCCGAAATCACTCTTCTGGAGAATATCGTGTTGGGTTCGGGGGGATTGATGAGCGGTGCATCGGGGTCATCGGCCTTGCGGAAATCGAGTATTGGGGGAAGCTCCTCGTATTCGACTACTATCTTCGACAGGGCTTCTTCGGCGGCTTCTTCGGAGTCAGCGGCTACCGCGCCAAGGGCCTCGCCCATGAACCTGATTTTGTCGCTGGGGAACAGGAATCTCTGGGGCTTGGCATTGATCATTACGGGGCTTCCCGGAATATCCCTGGCGGTGACGATGGCCTCGACGCCCGGGACTGCCTCGGCGGCACTGGTATCGATGGAAATGATGTTGGCATGGTGGACCTTGCTGCGGAGGACCTTTGCGTACAGGACGCCGGGCATCTTGAGGTCGGCGGCGTAGCGGGCGACGCCGGTAACCTTGTCTCTATCGTCGAGCCGGGTGATGCTGGCGCCGACAGTGGAGCCGCCATTGGTCAATTCTCTAGCGGTCAGGGTACCATCACGGATGGCTTCTGCAGCCCCGAGGACTGCCTCGACAACTTTTACGTAGCCCGTGCACCGGCAGATGTTCCGGGACAGCCGCTTGACCACGTCCTCACGGGTAGGGTTGGGATTCTTCGCGAGAAGGGCCGAAGCCTCCATGATTATGCCCGGTATGCAGTAGCCGCACTGGGAAGCGCCAAGGTCTATGAAGGCCTGCTGAAGTGGATGAAGGGAGTCGGGCTGGGGGTCTGAGGTCTCAGTGGATTCAGCGTGCCATTCAGCGAGGCCCTCAATGGTGACGATGGGCTTGTTTTGTGCCCGACGAGCGGGCAGAAGGCAAGACATGACGCCCTTGCCGCCGAACATGACTATGCAGCTGCCGCACTCGCCAACGTCGCAGGCCTGCTTTGCGCCTATAAGATCGAGGTCGTTTCTAAGGACTTCGAGGAGAGTGCTGTCGGGCGGGGCGTCGATGGTATGGGTCGAACCATTGACGTTGAGGGAAATTGGGGAGGTAGTTGTCATGCCACGGGTTCCTCTTTCATATCCACAGGTTTGGCGAGAGGGGATGGAGGGGTGGATTGTACCATGAGGGGATGAAAGGCTTATCGAGCCTAACGTCGGGTTTGACACGAGTTCAGGCCAGCAAGTATATTGAGCGTGGTACATTGGTCTCGGATAGGGTAGTGGAATTCAGGGAGTAAAGACATGCCGAACACCACCATCTCTGCGGGTCCGGGCGTAGCTTACGACGAGCATTACGAACCCACATTGGACTGGATGGACTCCAAGGGTCAGTGGGGAATGAAGGCCGAACCGGGCAAGCACGGGCTGACCCTTGAAGATATCCAGATGGAGTCCTACGGAGATGCCCCCGAAAGCAGCTCCATAAGGTCGGGGCGGCAGCGGGGGTCGGCGGCGCGGGAGTGGAACTACCGGAGCGGCGCCTACTACGTCAACTCCAAGCAAGACGTCTGGCTGAGGAACGCCGGCGGCCTGTACGAAGAGGCCCTGCAAAGGCAGTGGAGCTCGGCTACCGACATTCCATGGGAGACAATCGAACCCCTTCCCGATGACATCGAGCGGGCGGCATGCCAGTTTACGACTTTCCTCAGCGACATTGAGTTCGTTGCCGCGGACATCCCGGGACGGTGGGTCGCCACCATCAGCCCCGACTACCTGGAAACCCGGATGTTCCTGATGACCCAGATGATGGATGAGGCCCGACACCTGGACGTGTTCCGCAAGCGGGCACTATCCAACGGCGGCGGACTGATGCGCTCCTCCGAGGATACTATGGGTGGCGGGGTGGTAAGCATCGACATGGCACGGGACTTTTCGGAGATGTCCGCCCGGGTGCACGTCATAGGCGAGTCGCCCGTGCTGACCATCTTCCGGACCGGTGAGCTGCTGGCCAAGAATGAAGCCGAAAAACGGATATACCGGTTGGCGGCACAGGACGAGTCCCGACACGTGGCTTTTGGCATCATGCACATGCGCTACATTGGACAGACCGAGCCGGAGCGCCGGGAGGAGATCCAGACCTACCTGGACGAGGGAGAAGAGTACCTGTTCTCGGGCTCAGCGGTCGGGTCTGCGGGGACGGACAGGTCGAGCACGGCTTCGATGGCGGTACTCTTGGGCGGTGGCAAGGACAAGATCGACGAAGGATGGCGTCTGCTGATGGCAATCAACAGGCGCCAGATGAGGGAATGGGTGCAGAGGGTGAAGTCGGCGGGGTTCGAGGAGCGATTCACGAACGGCCGGGCGCACCCCGAGGTCCTGAAGCTGCTCCGCAACTGATAGCGTCGGGCGCGGGTGTCCTAATCGGGCGCCAGGCGCTCCGCACCTGCGACACAAACTAGACCACAGGTTGTCTAAACATGCCCAAATCCGAAGAAAGAACCGAGGGTCAACAGAAAGCTGGTGTTAAGAGGCACCAGCGTATCCTGCAGGAGATAGTGGAGGAAGAAGAGTCCGAGACTCCCCAACTGTCGCTTGACTGGATGGAGCACAACCTGGAGTGGGGAGTAAGGGTAAAGCCCGGCAAGAAGGGCATGACGATCGGGTCTCTGAACGTAGGGATCTACGGCGAGATCCCGGAATACCACGAAGACCGGACTCGGGCTTTGCGCGGGGCCTATCCCAGTGCAGAGCGCCCATTCATCGCCAACATCAACCTGAGGCACAAGCGGGAACTGTGGGCTGACAACGCCGCCGACCTGTACGAGGAGACCATTCAGAAACGATGGGTGCCGGCTACCGACATTCCCTGGGACACTATTGAACCGCTGCCGGACGACGTTGAGCGCGCCATGTGCCAGCTGTGCACGGAGCTGTGCCAGCAGGCCAACGTGGAATACGAGACCGTGGCAGGCTGGATACAGCAGATGTCCTACGGCTTCCACGAGGTGAAGGTGTTCCTAGCCTCAGAAGTTTTCGATGCGGCCCGACACTTCGACGCGTTCAGGAAGCGGGCGCTGAGCAACGGCGGGGGCCTGGGACTCGAGAGCCGGGCTGAAGTGGACAGGGTGATACTGCAAAGCAACAACGACTGGACCTCGACATGCCTGTTCCTGCACGTTCTCAGGGGGTCGTTCACGCAGACGCTTTACAGATACGGAGAGATGTTTGCGCACAATCCTGCAGAGAAGGCGATATTCGCGCGATGCCTTCAGGATAAGGCCAGACACCTGACCTACAGCCTGGCCCACGTCAAGTACTCGCTGTCGGAGCAGCCAAAGAAAGAGAGGGTGTTCCATAGAGTCCTGGACATTGCGGAGACCCAGATGGTTAGGGACCTGAAAGACCCGGTGCTGCCGGAGTCGCTGGGTGTGATCATGGGCCACGGGGTGGAGGGGGTGAGGACGGGGATGAGGCGGGTCGGGAACCTGCTGGGGGACTTCGTGCGGACGTATCTGGGTAATGCGCGTTACGTCGGGCTGGACCGGACCGACAGGCTTACGGAAGGGCTGGCGATCTACCGGGACATGTAGCTCCGGGCCGTTCGCCAACTCCCGGCCGTTTAGGCATAGACCCACTATAATCATCACCTTACATCAACGCGCCCATTTGGTTGAACTCTGGAATCAGGACGAAGCGATATGAAATACGGCGTTGGCATCGTGAGTAATTTGCCCGTGCCCCGGGTGGTGGAACAGGTGAAGCTGGCTGAAGACCTGGGCTACGAAAGCGCGTGGATGATCGACTCACAGCTAACGTGTCGGGAGCTTTACGTAACGCTTACGGCCTGCGCCCTGGCTACGTCCCGGATCAAATTGGCGGCAGGGGTCACGGCACCCCGGACAAGACATGCCAGCGTGACGGCGGGGGCGTTCGCTTCGCTGAATGACATTGCTCAGGGCAGGTTGATACTGGGGATGAGTGTCGGGAACACGCTGGTGAATAGCATCGGGGCTAAGAGGTCAACCATTGCATCGCTGGAGGCGTACACGGGGAAGGTGAGGGGTCTGCTGTCGGGTGGGGAGGTGGAGTTCGGGAGGGGGGTCAGCAGTGGCATCTCGTACTTGGATAAGCCTACAGGGATACCGATTTATTTTGCGGTGTCCGGGCCGAGGATTACGAAGTCGGCGGGGCGGGTGGCGGATGGCGTTTTGCTTCACTACGGAGCGGTGCCGTCACAGGTGAAGGACGGTATGGATCTAGTGAGCGAGGGGGAGTCGGAGGCAGGGAGGGAGTCGGGTGTGGTGAAGAGAGCGGCGTGGGTGATAACGTCGGTGGCGAAGGACGGGGCGGTGGCGCGTTCGCATGTGCAGGGTCGGGTGCTGACTATGCTGAACATGGTGGACAAGAGTCGGTTCAGCGAGGAGGACAAACGGGCGATAGAAGTGTTCAGGAGGGACTACAACTTTGCGAGCCTTGGAGGAGCAGAAATGCCTCCTGTGCCAGGGCTCGGCTCATTCATAGATAGGTTTGCGGTTGCAGGAGATGCCGGAGAGGTCAGAGAGAAAGTTGCTGCGCTAGCTGAGATGCCGGAGATCAGCGAGGTTGTGATTACACTGCCCGGGGCGGGGGGCCCTTACCCAACATTTGAGGAGATTATCGAGAGGTTTGCGAATGCGGTGTTTGGGGGGTGAAGGCCCCTCCTAGAGGACTCGGTAGACGTAGACTTTGTGGGAGACGTCGGGTTCGCCGTAGGGGAGGCTTTGGAAGTAAGAAGTATCTTCGGCGAGCCGCCATAGGCCTCGGTGCTCAAGGTCGTCCTGTTTGCGTCTAAAGTCGGACTCGACCGGTTCCTGGTGGAGCATGCTGAAGATGATGACGCCTCCGGGCCTGGTAACCCTCACGAACTCATCCAGGGACGAGGGCGGCGCGTGGCCGACGGTGAGAACGCCCATTGCGGCGATACAGGCAAAGTAATCGTCGGAGAAGTCCAAGTGTTCGCCGAGGGCCATTTGCCGGGTGGCGCGGTAGATACCCTTGTTTGCGGCCACCCTTAGCATGCCTTCGGATATGTCCAGGGCGGTGACATTGGAGTAGCCGAGGACATGCAGACCCTCCCCGAGAATGCCTGTACCGGACCCTGCATCCAATATTGGGCTGCTTGTGTCGGGTATGTGTCTCACTATCAGACCGGTAACAACCGGGGGCATGCGGTATCCGTAGGATGCGAGATCGGCGTCGTAGACGTCGGCCCAGGAATCATATTGCTCCAGGAGCTGACTCTCGCTCTCCAAGGCGTAGGCTGCAGCGAGTCGACGGCGGCTTTCGTTCATCTCCACTGGTCCGCTCCTTTGCCATGTGTGCCTGCAAACGAGGCCGTATCAGGATGGGTAGTCGGGGGAGTAGATGTTGCGCTGGAAGGCGTCGGCCGCGCGTAAGACAGTGGCATCCTCTCCCGTGCGCCCGACCAGCATCAATCCCACAGGCAGCCCCTCCGACATGCCGCAGGGTACGGTCATGGCAGGGTGCCCTGTGATATCGAAGGGGGCGGTGTTGGGGATCATCTCCAAGGCTCTAGCGACATACTCTTCGCGGGAGGCGTCGGGGCCCGGGATCCTGGTGGCCTTGAGTGGGAGGGTGGGCATTAACAGGAGGTCAACGTCCTCAAAGGCCTGGTCGTAGGCGGCCTTCAGGCTACGGCCTAAATTCTGGGCCTTGGCGTAGTAGCGCCCGTGATAGTCGTCGTGGAGATACTGGCCGAGGAGGATGACCATCTTGACGGTTTCCGAAAAGTCGTTGGCGCGGGTGCGGCGGCCTCGGGCGAAGGCGTCGAGGAGGGAGGTGGAGTAGTGGCCCTTCCAGTTTGTGCCCATGCCGTTGTCGGCGATCATGAGGAGGGTCAAGCCCTCGATGCCGATACCATTCCATACATGGACGCCGTCCTTGTGCCAGGGTACGGAAACGCTGGTGACGCTCGCGCCTAGCTTTTCGAAGGCTGCGGCGGCCTCCCGGTTCGACTCATCGACGTCTTCTTCTGAAAGGCCGTCTATTCCAAAACCCTCCTCCAGCACCCCGATGCGTAGGCCCGAGATGTCACCAGTAAGGGCCTGGGCGTAGGCTTGGGGCTGGAGGTTGGCATTCTGGCGGGGGTCCAGGCCGTCGGGGCCGGCGATGGCTTCCAGAAGGAGGGCACAGTCGGCAGCGGAGCGGGCCATAGTGCCGGTGTGGTCAAGGGTGATCTCAATAGGGAATATGCCGGTGTATGGGACCAGTCCGTAGGTGGGCTTGAGGCCGTAGATCCCGCACCAGCAGCCGGGGATGCGGATGGAACCTCCCTGGTCACCGCCAATGGCCATGTCGACATCGCCCGCACCGACCAGGGCAGCACTGCCGCTGGACGAGCCCCCGGCGCTGCGGGTGGGGTCGTAGGGGTTGCGGACGGGACCGGTGTCCGAAGTGTGGCTTCCGCCGGATATGCACAGACTTTCACAGACGGCCTTGCCGAGAATAGTGCCACCGGCATCAAGGATTCGGGTGACGATTGTGGCGTCGGAGTCGGGAACGTAGCCTTCCAGGATGGCAGTGCCGTTCATCATGGGAACACCGGCGACGGAAACGTTGTCCTTGATGGCAATGGTCTTGCCGGCCAATGGGCCTTCTGATGCACCCTTGATCTCGCTGCGCCAGTACCAGGCGTTGAGGGGATTGTCCTCGGCGGCGGGGCGGTGGCCGGGGGTCCTGGGGTACTTGACGGGGAGAGAAGGCTCGGGGAGCTGGTCGAGCCGTTCATAGGAGGCCATTATGGGTGCGATCAGGCCGTGAAAGGAATCCAGATCCTCCTCGGAGAGTTCCATGCCGAAGGATTCGGCGATGGCGGCCAGGGTGTCGAGGGACGGGGGTCTTACGCGCATGAGGGCCTCCTTTTTGGTCGGGTGAGAGGGCTCGCGGTGGAGGCATTATAGCGTGTGATTGCGCCCTGCCCCACCTACCCTACGCCGCTCTTGAGACCCTTCGACTTCGCTCAGGGCGAGCGGAATGCCCCTTCCCCCTTTGGGACAAACATAGAATTGAGCGCTAGCTTGGGGTGAGGGTGAAGGGGAAGGGGACGTTGGGGTAGTGTTCGAGGAGCTTTTGCCAGGCTCGGGTCCCGACTTCCTGGGCGGCTTCCACGACTCTAGGCTCGTCGATGGTGAGGACTTCTCTGTCGCGCATGACCCACTTGCCGTCTATCATGACCGACTCAACGTCGCCAGCCTGGCCGTTATGGACGAAGGCTGAGACGATTCGGAGGTTGGGGACGAGATGGGCGCGGGAGGAGTTGATGATGAAGAGGTCGGCGTGCTTGCCCGGCTCCAGGGACCCGACCTTGTCGTCGATGCGGAGAGCACGGGCCGAGCCCATGGTTGCCCATTGGAGGACGTCCTCGGGGATGGGGTGCATCTGGGAGTTGCGCCGCACCCTCTCGTAGAAAACGCCGGAACGGAGGACCTCGACCATGTCATGGGTCATGTTGTCGGAGCCCATGGCGATGTTGCACCCCGCTGCTTCCAGTTCGAGAACGGGAGCGGCAGTGCCGCGTCGGGCGGCGATGGCCGGGTTGTTGGAGATGTTCACTTTGCCCCAGCCGAGCATTGCGATTTCGGAGTGGTCTACGTAGCGGTTGTGGGCTGTGAGGAGTCGGGGGGAGAGGAACTCGTTGGCAAAGAGGTAGTGGGTAGGGCGGGTGCCGTGGATGCGGTAAATTGAATTCATCTCGACCATGCTCTGGCAGAGGTGGATGGTGTAGCCGATGTGGTAGCGCTCGGCCATCTCCCTTACGGAGCGGAGCATTTGGGGGGAGCAGGACTCGGGGGTGCCGGGGGCGAGGAAACAGGTGACTCGTCCGTAAGCGGCGCCGTGCCACTCCTTGACCAGGTCCTCGGCGACTTCGAGTCGGGATTCTCTTTTTTCTTCGGAATACTCGTAGTTACCCAGACGGGCGGGCCCGGGGTCCAGGTCATCGATGACTTCGGAGAGGACCAGACGCAGACCCGTGCTGGAAAGGGCGCGGGCATAGGATGCGACGTTCCGACCTATTTCCAGCACGGCGGTGGCCCCGCTCTTGATAGACTCCAGGGCCCCGAGGGTGGTCATGGCCAGGGTCTCGTCGGGGGTGAGGATGTCCCGGATGTCCTCAGGATGTTGCAGAGTGCTAGGGTAACCCGTATCTTCCAGGATGCCCCGACCCACGGTGCGCATGAGGTGAGTGTGGGCGTTTATCAGCCCTGGAAATATGGTCTTGCCCCGACAATTGACTTGCTCTGCGTCAGGGAATTGAGAGAGGAGATCTGTGGTGGAGCCGAGGGCGGCGATGCGGCCCTTGTCCACCGCGAGGGAGGAGTCGTACAGGACTTCGCTGTCTGGGTTGGAGGTGACTATTGTGGCTTCGGTCAGAAGGATAGACATGGTAGTTGGATTCTACCTGAACGAGGGTCGGGTGGGAACTGAAGAACCAGCGGTCGGGATGGAGAGCACCGGATAATGCTTCTTTCCGGTGGAGAGCTTGCTTTCGCCCTGGCGGCGGTGTTTGCAAGCTCGGTGGTGGCGGGGCTGGTGGGGTTCGGTATGGGGATGATGCTGTCACCGCTACTTCTGTTGGTGCTGGAGCCGCAGCCGGTAGTACTGGCAGTCAACAGCCTGTCATTTGTGGGGCTGGCGATGATCGGGGTGCGCAACAGGAAGGAGGTGTCCGGGGAGACGGCCCGGCCGCTGGTGATCGCAGGGCTGTGCGGGGTACCCCTGGGTCTGTTGGTCCTGGAGACCCTTGCACCCGATGCCCTAAAGATACTCATTGGGGCGGTGATAGTAGTGTTGGCCGTGGTGAGCCTTGCGAGAAGGAGAGTCCCGATACCAAAGTCCAAGATCTCGGATGCGGTTTTCGGGTTCAGCGGGGCGGCGCTGGTAACGGGACTGGGGGTCGGAATCCCGATTGTGGCGTGGCACCTTTTCAACCAGGGTCACGGGCCACGGACTATCCGGGTGACGATAGCGGTCTACTACTCGACAGTTGCGGTCTTTGCGATCGTGCTGTACGTGATATTCGGTGTGTACACGGGAGAGAGATGGCTGCTCAACCTGATGCTGCTGCCGGCGACGCTGGTCGGGTTCTGGGTGGCTTCCCGGTTGGTGGGGAAGATGCGGGAGTCGATGTTGAGGTTTGCGGTGGTTGCGGTCATAATCATCTCCGGCCTGACTCTCCTGACCCGTGAACTGATAGACCGGTACGGCTGACGTCAAGGCCTACTTTCAAATCAACTAATCGAACACAGAGGTACAAGGAGCATGGAAGACGATATCAAGCCTCAGCGCGGGATGGTGATAGTGGCCCATCCCGACGATGCGGAGTGGGGATGCTCGGGGACGGTGGCGAAGTGGTGTCGGGAGGGGATGGATGTGGTCTACGTGATATGCACGAACGGAAACAAGGGTACCGACGTACCGGAGATAAACAACCAGCAACTTGCCGAAATGCGAAGGCAGGAGCAAAGGGACGCAGCGGTCGTGCTCGGAGTCCGAGACGTTATCTTCCTGGACTATGAAGATGCGATGCTTACCCCATCCCTTGAGTTGCGAAAGGACATTTCCAGGGAGATCAGAAGGCACAGGCCCGACATCCTGATCGCTCCCTGCCCGATACGCAGCTTCGATCACGGGGACTACATTGGGCATCCGGACCACATAGCGGTGGGAGAAGCGACGTTGTCGGCGGTGTACCCAGCGGCGCGGGACCGGCTCACGTTCCCGGAGCTCCTGGATGAAGGATTCGAACCACACAAGGTTGCCACGTTGCTGGTGTTGGACCGGGGAGACGACGCCAACACAGTCATTGATGTATCGGACACCATTGAAACGGCTATCGAGGCCCTGAAGCAACACAGAAGCCAGGTCAGGCCAGAGGACGCCGAAAAATACATGAGGCTATGGCGCAGCGAAAACGGAAAGCCGAGGGGTCTGAAATACGCAGAGGTCTATCGCGGCTTCAACATCAGGGACTAGGGCCGATTGCGTACGCGTTGAGGGCAATCCATGAATAGTGAAAGCCTAGCCGGGAAGGTGCAGACGGTACTCGGGCCTATAGACCCGGATGATCTCGGGGTCACCATGACCCACGAACACCTGCTAGTCTCGACGGTGGGGGTGTACAAGGAGCCGACGGAGGCGAGTGAGAGGGCAAGGTGGGAAGCCCCATTCAGCATCGAGATCCTAGGATGGCTGCTTCACGGTCGAGGGATAAACAAAGACAACTCCAAGCTGGACCACATCCCTACGATCATTGAAGAGGTGAACCTCTACAAGCAGTTCGGCGGCACGGCGCTGGTAGATGCCACAAGCATGGGACTGGGTCGGGACCCGATAGGCCTGACGCGAATATCCCGGGCCACGGGGGTGAACATCATCATGGGGTCGTCGTTCTACGTCGGGGTGACGCATCCCGCGGACATGGATGACAGAAGCGAGGAGTCGCTCATCGATCAGATAGTAAGTGATGTCCTAACAGGTGTGGGAAATACGGGAATCAAGTCGGGGGTGATGGGGGAGGTGGGGTGCACGTGGCCCTTACGCCCGAACGAGCAGAAAGTGCTGAGGGCCACGGCCCGGGCCCAGAGGATAACGGGTGCTCCGATCCTGATACACCCGGGTCGGGACCAGTCAAGCCCGGCGGAAATAATGTCCATCCTGCTGGAAGCAGGGGCTGACCCCAAGCGGGTGATTGTTGGCCACCTGGACAGGACCATCTTCGACAAGAAACTACTCAAAGACCTTGCGGAGACCGGATGCTTCCTGGAGTACGACGTCTTCGGGCAGGAGACTTCGCTCTATCCGGCCGCGCCGCACATCGACATGCCCAACGATGGACAAAGGCTAAACATGCTGGCCTGGCTCATCAGCGAGGGGCACGGGGGTCAGCTGCTTGTCTCGCACGACATAGCCCGGAAGAACCGGCTGGTGAAGTACGGGGGCCACGGGTATTGCTACTTCCTGGAATACATGGTGCCGAGGATGCGTATCAAGGGATTTGATGAAAGGGACATCTGGCGGATATTGATAGACAACCCGAAGCGGGCGCTGGCGTTCGTGGAGCCGGTGGAGGAATGAGAAGGCTTTCAGCTTGTCTCCTCCGGTTGAGGAAAGACTGTTCAGTCAGCTTCTGATATATACAAGCTAGCGAACATGGGGACGCGGTCATGAAGGGCGTCAGCCAGGCCGGTAGAGTGCAGACGGTTCTCGGGCCGATAAACCCTGGGGACCTGGGGCCGACCATGACCCACGAGCACATCCTGGGATCCTTTGACGGCGTGTTTCCAGTGCCCGAGGAGGCCAGCTACAGGGGGAGATATGAAGCTCCGTTCAGCCTGGGCATACTAGGCTGGATTCATCACGGTCGATGGCCTAACAGCGACAACGCCAAGCTGGATGATATCTCGACCCTCATCGAGGAGGTAGAGCTATACAAGCAATTCGGCGGTTCTGCGCTGGTGGATGCCACGAACATAGGCATCGGACGTGACCCGGTAGGGCTGGCTCGCATTTCCCGGGGTACAGGGGTGCACATCATCATGGGGTCATCCTTTTACGTAGCTTCACGGCATCCCGCGGACATGGACGAAAGGACCGAGGATTCATTGACGGGTCAGATGGTGAGAGACGTAAGGAATGGTGTGGGTATCACGGGTGTTCGGTCGGGGGTGCTGGGGGAGGTGGGGTGTTCCTTCCCGCTACATCCCAACGAGAGGAAGGTGTTGAGAGCCACGGCTCGGGCGCAGAGGGAGACGGGGGCGCCGATATTGATTCACCCGGGTCGGGACCAGTCGTGCCCTGCGGAGATAATGGAGATTCTGAAGGAAGCAGGAGCTGACCTAACGCGGGTGATAGTCGGACATCTGGACAGGACACTATTCGACAGAAGGCTGATAAAGGAGCTGGCTGAGACGGGGTGCTTCCTAGAGTACGACGTCTTTGGGCAGGAGGTCAGCTATTATCCACCGGCGCCTCATATAGACATCATGAATGACGCACAGCGTCTGAATGTGATCGAGTGGCTGATAAGCGAGGGGCACGGGGGCCAGATAGTGGTGGGACATGACATAGCCCAGAAGGCTCACCTCGTGAAATACGGCGGTCACGGATACGGGTATTTCCTGGAATACATGGTACCCAGGATGCGGATCAAAGGGTTTCGGGAGGACGACATCCAGCGCATTCTGGTGGAGAACCCGAAGCGAGCGCTGACATTTGCGGAGCCTGGATGAACGGAGTGAGCCTCGCAGGAAAGGTTCAGACGGTGCTCGGGCCGATAGAGCCGGAAGAGCTGGGGGTGACCATGACCCATGAGCATCTGTTGTCGTCTTTCGATGGGGTATCACAAGAGCCACAGGGAGCAAGCCTGAGGTGGCTATACGAAGCTCCTGTGAGCATGGAGGATCTGGGTCGGCTTTATCACGGGCAGGGAGACAACAAGGACAATTCCAAGCTAGATGACATATCGACGATCATCGCTGAGGTGGGGTTGTACAAGCAGTATGGCGGCTCGACGTTGGTGGATGCTACGAACATTGGTATCGGTCGGGACCCGGTTGGTCTGGCTCGTATTTCCCGGGCCACTGGGGTGCACGTGATCATGGGTTCCTCCTTCTATGTCGGTGCTACGCATCCCCCCGATATGGATGACAGGAGTGAAGACTCGCTCGCCGAGCAGATAGCCGGGGATGTGATGAGAGGGGTGGGCAGGACGGGCGTAAAGGCTGGGATAATGGGAGAGGTCGGGTGTTCCTGGCCATTGCTGCCTAATGAACGGAAGGTGTTAAGGGCTACGGCTCGGGCGCAGAGGGTTACGGGAGCGTCGATCTTGATACACCCAGGAAGAGATCAGAATGCTCCGGGAGAGATCATGGAAGTGCTTCAGGAAGCCGAGGCAAACCTTTTTCGGGTGATCATCGGTCACCTGGATCGGACTGTATTCGACAAGAGGATACTGAAGAAACTGGCGGAGACAGGATGTTTCTTGGAGTACGACTTCTTTGGAGAGGAGGCATCGTATTTTCCGTCGGCACCTCATATAGACATAATGAATGATGCTCACCGGCTGAGCATGATGTTGTGGCTGACAGGCGAGGGGCACGGGGGTCAGCTTTTGGTCTCCCATGACATAGCAAGGAAGAGCCAACTGGTAAAGTACGGGGGCCAAGGATACTGTTATTTTCTTGAATACATGGTCCCCAGGATGCGGGCCAAGGGATTTAAGGAAGAAGATATCCAGAGGATACTGGTAGACAACCCGAAACGCGCGTTAACATTTGCGGAGCCAGCGGCAGCTGATTTGTAAATCCACTGACGCACCTGAGCCTTCGGTGGGCACTTAAGAGATTCAAAGAAGAGGACCCGGATGAGATTCGACAGCTCAATTTACTGGCATACCAAGAAGGTGATTCCATGGCATATCCAGGTAGACGAATATCGGGAATACGGTCGGGCGCTGGAGGCTCTCGGGTTTGAAACCGCGTGGGTGGCGGAGCACCACCTTTGGCACGATGGGTTCTTCTCCACCGCAACGAATCCGATTATGACGGGACTGGACATTGCCCTTCATACCAAGACATTGAAAGTTGGACAGAGCCCTACATCCATATGTGATTGGCACCCGATCAGGGTGGCGGAGGACATCGCCACCCTGGACCATATGACGAAGGGTAGGGCGGAGTTCGGCATAGGGAGAGGGTTCAATAGCCGATGGGGCGCTCAGTTGAACCCGGAGGCTGACCGCCGGGACAACGAGAAGAACTATGCCTTGTTCACGGAGTCCCTGGACATCATTATCAAGGCATGGACTGAGGACGCTTTCAGCCATAAAGGAAGGTTTTATACAATCCCCCTACCGGGCTGGATGGAGACGGATCCCGGCGTACCCCTGGAGCCGCCACACTATACGCCTGACGGGGAGTTGGTCAAAGTATCGGTGTTGCCGAAGCCGTACCAGAAGCCCCATCCTCCAATCACTCAGATGGTGACCAGCAACCGTTCGTGGGAAGTGGCCGGGGCCAGGGGGCTCTTTGGCATGGGGTCGGCCAGGTCCTTGGAAGGGGTCAGGGAGGGCTTCGAAGCGTACAAGAGGGGCACCGAAAGTGCTTGCAAGGGTCTGCCACTGGGTGAGAAGACATCCATCCAGTATATGACGTTCTGCGCGAAGACCATGGAAGAGGCGTTTGAAGTAGCGAGGCCGGGCATCAATGATCTTTATGGAAACATAGAGGCGCACATGGGTCGGGTGCGGCAGGGCCTGCTGGGGTCCAACGAAGAACTCACTAATGACGATCTGAACTGCGACTGGTTTGACTTCCTGTGGAAACACAACGTCATCATGATCGGGACGCCGGACCATCTCGCAGAGCAGCTGGACAGGTTGAACAGGGAGATCAACTTCCAGCATTTCCAGATATTTCCTAGCATACCGTTCATTGAATTCGACCAGTACATGGAAAGTATCGAATTGTTCGGCACGGAGGTCGTGCCGAGATTCCGGAAAGAGAATGGCCAATAGTAGACGTCGGACATAGTCAGGCGCAGGTGAAAACAGGCAACGGAGGAAAACGTGGCTTACGAATACGTGCTGACCGAAAGGAAAGGCAACATAGGGTACCTAATATTGAACCGTCCCAAGAAACTGAACGCGCTAAACAAGCCGTTCGTCAGGGAGATTTTCGATGCGCTGAAGGACATGGACGATGCCCGCGATGTGACGGTGATTGTGATAAAAGGGAATGGAAGGGCCTTCACGGCGGGGGCAGACCTAGCACCCGACCAGACAGATCGTTCCGGAGATGCCAAGAATGCCTACGATTACAAGAAAGTAACCAAAATCTGGACTGAGACCGCCGACATGATTCGAGGGATAAGCAAACCTACGATTGTGCAGGTGCATGGCTATTTCCTGGCCGGGGCCACGGACTTGTTCCTGACATGCGACTTCATCATAGCGGCAGAGGACGCGCAGATAGGGTGTCCGGATGTCAAGGGCATGCAGAGCGTGCTCAGGCACGCGTGGACATATCTGGTCGGGCCGCAATGGGCGAAGTACGTCTTGTTGACGGGGGATAACATTGATGGGAAAACGGCGGAGAGGATTGGGCTCACGTTCAAGTCAGTGCCGGAGGAAGACCTTGAGGCCGAAGTGGACAAACTGGCACAGAAGCTGGCGCTGCAACCACTTGATCTGCTGGAGCCGAACAAATCGCTGGTCAACAAAGTGCTGGACAACATGGGGTACGCTGCCTCACAGAGGCTGGCGACAGAGAACTCTGCCTTCACGCACCTCGCTCCCCAAGTGCGGGAATTTCTTGACATGATTGATGAGAAAGGGCTAAGAGCTGCCCTGGAGTGGAGAGCAGAAAGATTTGGCGGCATACGGGTGAAAAAGGACGGGTAAAGGCTCGGGGGAAAACGAAAACGGACGAGGGGTTGAAAAGGGGAGTATACGGTAATATAATACACGTATACGGCACACGTAAGGAATGCGAGCCATGAAAAAGAAACTCACAATAACAGTTGACGAAGAACTAATACCGAAGGCCAAGAAATTCGCCTACTCCAAAGGGGAATCCCTATCCTCCCTCGTAGAGAGGAAATTGAGGGAAGCCGCCGTCAAATACGAGCCGACATTGTCATCGAAGTGGAGAGGGCGGTTCAGGCCAGCCGAAGGCGACGACCCGCGATATGAGGCCCTGGCCCGAAAATACCTTAAATGATCCTCATAGATACCGACGTATTGGTCGATGTGGCCCTGGACCAGCAGCCCTTCGCAGAAGCATCCGCCAAAGTTCTGGACCTTGTGGAGCTGGGCTATGAAAGGGCCTCCATAGCCTGGCACAGCGTTTCCAGCCTGTACTACCTAGTCTCCTCAAGACATAAAGGTTTCAGCATCCTGGACTTCATTGTGGACCTGACCCACATAGTAGATGTTGCCAAGACTGATACTGAAGGAGTCAGGTACGCCGCCTCGCTCCCAATGAGGGATTTCGAAGATGCCCTGCAGGTCGCAGCAGCCCGGGCGTGCGGAGCAACGATGATAGTCACAAGGAACCTGAAGGACTACAAGCAGTCTCCCATACCAGCCGTCAGCCCGGCGGATGCCGTCAGCAAGTTAAGATAGATCCGAAAGGGTTAGCGCGCTTCGAGGAGAGCTGCGCTGCCTTTTTGGGTCTCAATGAGACGGC
Organism: Dehalococcoidia bacterium; assembly: GCA_965207225.1. GTDB lineage: Bacteria > Chloroflexota > Dehalococcoidia > Plut-88900 > Plut-88900 > Plut-88900. Next base: position 558,678 of record CBDBLV010000004.1, on the reverse strand, counting down.
CCTGTTTCTTGAGGTAACGGACTGCGGCCAACACCTGGGGATCGCCGTGGCGGCGGAACTGGCCGGCTACCTTGCTCATGGCGCGGGGGCGCCGACAGAAGTCCCAGATCGCTTCGGCGAGGGTGTTATTGGCGTCCGGGAGAGGTTCGAGGGGGGTGACGTAGGTGCAGCCTCTGTTGCCGTCGGCGTCTTCACCGGGGGTGAATTCAAGGCTGTCTCGGCAGCCGACCAGGAATCGTCTCAACCGATTGCGCAGGACGCCACCCTGCCCAGACGCTCCCCATCCGTGAATAATCTCCAGCCGGGTTCGTCTCTTGCCAGAAGCTAAGGCGTTGTTATAGAAGTCGATGAACTGCCTTCGGGCCTCGGGCCAGGAGAGGCCGTGGAGGTCCAGTTCTTGTGTTTGGGTGTTTCGTCGACGGGGCATAGTTGGGGTGGTGCGGAAGGTGGGACTCGAACCCACACGCCCGAAGGCACATGATCCTAAGTCATGCTCGTCTACCGGTTCCGACACTTCCGCACAGATCGGGTATAGGCGACGTAGCAGGAAACCATCGCCGAATATTAAGTTTCCCACCGGAAGGTCAAGGGCGCAAGCGAGGGAGTGCATTGTGTCGTGTCCAAGGTACTGAAGGAGGTATTGCGGTTGAAGAAGGGATGTGTCGCACCTATAATCGGGGCCACGCATTGCGCCCTTAAGGAGAGTTTGAATGGCCGTTGACCGCATACCCACAGACCTTATCCCGAGCAGTGGCTCGCACGTATTCACGCAGGACATGATACCGGAAGCGCTCAAGAAGGAGCATAAGCTGGCGTCGGGGCACTGGGGCGTTCTGCACGTTTTTGAGGGCAGCTTGAAATTTGTTGATATTGCGAGTGGGGAAGAGCGGACAATCGAGGCGCCGGAACTAGTTACGATTCACCCGGAAGTACCGCATCGGGTGGCCGCAGATGGGCCGGTGAGCTGTCGGCTAGACCTTTTCCGCGAAAAGGGAGTGGGGGAGTCTGGAGCGGCGCCGGGTGGGTTTGCGGATGAGGATGTCAGAAGTAGCTTCGACAGGTGCGAGGAGAACGGCAACTTTGCGGAGACGTTCTATGGAATTTTCCTGAACTCTTCGCCGGAGATCGCCCCGTATTTCTCTGCGACCAACTTCGAGAGGCAGAGGAAAGTGCTTCGGCAGTCGGTCTACATGATGGTGGCTAACGACGTGACAGACCCGGGGATGCGGGACATGATGAACAACTTGGGTCGGATACACAGTCGGGCGTGGAGAGACATACACCCGAGGCTGTACGAGCTGTGGCTGGATAGCATCTGCGAAGCGGCGAGCAAGCTGGATCCAGAGTGGAGTGATGATCTGGAGAGGAAGTGGAGGGTACGGCTGCGGCCAGGGATGCAGCTGATTATGGCGGCGTACTAGGAAAGCAACGCTTATGCGCCCGGTGGTTGCATAGGATCGCCAACTATCGAACCGGCCTGGGCAACTAACAATGGGTCGCCCCTGCGCGGAATGACCAATTCGAATTTGACGTTTGGAGTATTGGCTATGGCGGAGCAAGCTGAGGCAATTGCGGCGCTCACGCACGTGGGGATAGACGTTTCGGACTTGGGCCGGGCGGAGGAGTTTTATTCAGCGTTGCTGGGAGTCAAGAGGTATAGGGCGTGGGACGAATATGTAGCCTTGGAGCCGCTTCCTAACGGAATGATCGTCTTTCTGCAGCAGGTGCCGGATAAGAAGACGAGCAAGACTCGGGTGCATGTAGACCTGACGGTATCCGACGTCAAGGCGACGGTGCCAAAGGTCCAGGCGCTCGGTGCCAGGTTGCTGGTCGAAGAATACGGAGAACCGACCGACGGGCTCGCCGTGTTTGCCGATCCTGACGGGAACGAATTCTGCCTGCTGAACTTTGACCTGGATGCCGTGCCAGTAAACTGCTAAAACCTTCAAAAGTGCAGAATCACCAGGAGTTGAACCGATGACAGAACAGAGCCAGGCGATAGGAATCTTGACGCAGGTGGGGATAGATGTATCAGACCTGGGTAGGGCGGAGGCTTTCTATTCAGCGTTGCTGGGGGTCAAGCGCTTCGCTGCACATGACAACTACCTGAACTTCGAACCCTTACCGGGCGAGTTGACCGTGTATCTGCAAAAAGTGCCGGAGGAGAAGACGAGCAAGACCAGGGTGCACCTGGATGTGACGGTGAAGGATATGGAATGGTCGCTGGCGCGGGTGGAGGAGTTGGGAGGCAGAAGGCTGGCGGCATTCCTAGAGGACGGGGAGGGCTGGACGGTCGTGGAGGACCCGGACGGCAACGAACTTTGTTTATTGCAGGGTTAGGAAGCGTATTCCCGGAAGAGGGATTCGACTATGTCCAGAGCGTAGTCAATATCCTCGGAGCCGAGGCCGTAGTGAGTGACGAATCTCCAGTTCTTGTCACCGGTGCCGCCCTTGATGCCCGAGCTGTCTAGTTTGGCTGCAATGTCGGCAGGAGGGCCGGCGGTGACGTCGAAGTAGACCTGGTTGGTGGGGTAGCGGTCAGGTTCGATTTCGATGCCGGGGATCTGGCTGAGGCCGAGGGCGAGGCGTCGGGCGTTGGCGTGGTCCTCGGCGAGGCGGTCCACCATGCTCTCCAGACCCACGATACCCGCGGCAGCTATGATCCCGACCTGCCTGAGGCCACCGCCTACAGTCTCGCGCCAGTAGCGTGCGCGGTTGATGAAGTCGGCGGAGCCGCAGAGCATGGAGCCTATGGGACAGCTGAGGCCCTTGGAGAGGCAGAAGCTCACCGAGTCGGCGTCCTTGACGAGTTCCGAAACTGGGGTCTCCAGATAGACGGCGGCATTGAAGATGCGGGCCCCGTCTACGTGTAGAGGGAGGTCGTGCTCGTGGGCGACGGACGACACAGAGGCTATGTCGTCCTGTGTAAGGACCGATCCTCCGCAGAAAGTATGGGTGTTTTCCAGGGCAATGAGGCCGGTGCGGGGGTCGTGGGGGTCGTCGGGGCGGATGGCTTCCTGGACAAGTTGGGGGTCGAGCATACCGTGGTCGTCGTTGGAGAGGGTCTGGAGATGGACGCCGCCCAGGGCGGAAGCTCCACCTCCTTCCTCCAGGAATATGTGGGACTTGTCGCCGACGAGAAGCTCGTCACCCCTGCGGCAGTGGGTGAGGATGGCGACGAGGTTGCTCATGGTGCCGGAGACAGTGAAAAGGGCAGCCTCCTTGCCGAGCTTTTCGGCGGCGAGGGATTCAAGTCGGTTTACGGTGGGGTCGTCGCCGTATTCATCATCACCAAGCTCGGCGTTGAGCATGGCCTGGTACATCTCGGGGGTGGGGTGGGTTACAGTGTCGCTGCGGAAGTCGATGATGCGCATGAATCGGCTTAAAGCTTGGGCACAATGTCGGCGGCGATACGCTTGGCGTGATCCATGAGGTCAAAGACGGGATTGAACATAATCATGTCGGGGTCTTCCTCCATGATCCGGCCCAGGCCGTCAATCACCTCTTCCTCGGAACCGAAGACTGCAACCTCACGGGCTCGTTCAGCGTCGTGGTAGTAGCCGTCGAACCATTCTTCCAGGCGTCGGGCGGCCCTTTCTTTGTCGTTGTCAATTGCAACGTAAACGCGCTTACCGAGGGGGAAGGTGGTCGGATCCCGACCCACCTCCGCCATGTAGGAGCGGATGTGTCCGATGGCGCGCTTGAAAGCATTGGTCGAGGAAGAACCGGCGCCCATCCAGCCGTCGCCGACTCTTACGGCCCGTTCCAATGCGGGCTCGGCGTGAGCGCCAAACCAGATGGGGGGTCGGGGAGACTGGAGAGGCTTAGGGTTGATGCTGACGTTCCGGAGGTTCCAGAATCGGTCTTTGAAGGTGACGGAGGTCTCGGTCCAGAGGCGTTTCACAAGCTCAAGAGTGTGTTCGAAGCGGGTGACCCGGTGCCGGGCATCAAAGCCGAAGGCAGGGTATTTCTCCTCGTGGCCACCGATGCCTACGCCGAGGATGAGCCGGCCCCTGGACAGCTGGTCGAGGCTGGCGGAAATCTTGGCGAGATGGATGGGGTTCTGGAAGGGTGTAACCAGGACGGAGATACCGAGCCCAACCCTTTCGGTGACGGTGGAAGCGTAAGCGAGTAGTGTAAAAGGATCGAGAGTGTCCATGGTGCCGAGGACCGAGTCTTGCGTCCACACGCTGTCATATCCGAGAGACTCGACTAGAGCCAGGTGCTCGGCAACGAGATTCATGTCGACAGGTCCGTATGGAAACATCTGGGGTACGGCGATGCCTACCCTGGTCTTTTTGCCCGCAATAAGCATGGTGGAGGGCCTCCGGTAGGGTGTCGGGGTATTGTACAGGAGTGGAGGGCTAGGAGTCGGCCCAGGGGTCCGGGATGTCGTCGAAGCGGGCGATGGAGAAGGGCTCCACGGGTATTCGGGTATCGTTGCCGGCCACTAGGTCGGCAATCATCTCTCCGGTCATGGCGGCCATAGTGATACCCTTGCGCTGGTGGCCGGCGGAGATGTAAGCGCCATCCAGTCCCGGGACCGGGCCGATGATTGGTACTTCGTCGGGGGTGGCGGGTCGGAGTCCCGTGATGGGCCAGGTAATGTGGGCTTCCTCCATGGCCGGGCAGACCTTTAGTGCTCCTTCCAGCACGTGCTGGATACCATCCTGGGACACGGACTTGTCGTAGCCCTGGAAGCCGTCGTAGCTGCCGGAAAGGATAGTGCCGTTGAGCTTTGAGGTGACGTAGGAGCGGCCGTGGTGGATGTTGGCACCGAGGGGCGGGCCGGGGGCCTGGAGCTCCAGCATCTGACCCTTGTAGGGGCGAACGGGGATGGGGATCCCGATCCAGTCGGAGGCGTTTGCAGTCCAGGCCCCCATTGCAAGGACAACGGCATCGCAGGGGATAACGCCATCCGCAGTACATACCCCGGTGATCCTATCTCTGTCCTTCTGCAGACCAGTGACGTCAGTGTACCGGACTTCCACTCCAAGGGATTCGGCGGCGCCGATGTAGGCGAGGGTGAGGCGGTAGGCGTCGGCCTGGTTGAGGTCTTCGAAGTAGAGGCCGCTGATGGCCTCAGGGGTTATGCGGGAATCGATGTGGATAAGGTCGTCGGGCTGAACCCAGGAGACCCTTGGCATGAGAGTCTTGCGCCACTCCATGGCATGGCGGTTGTCCGCCTCGTCGTTTTCATCGAAGGCCAGGTCAAGCCAGGTGATGTTGCCGTAGAAAGTGTTGACGCCGGAGGCCTCTTCCATCTCAGGGATGAGGGTCTTGTACTTCTCGAAGGAGAGCTTGGCGAGGTCGAGGTAGGGCCCCGGGGAGTCGATGGACATGACGGAGATCATGCCTGTTGCGACGCCCGACGCCTCGCAGCCTATGGACTCCCGCTCGAGGATTAAGGGCCTTATGCCAAGTTTGGCCAGATGATAGGCGACGGAGCCGCCCATTATCCCGCCGCCGACTATAACTACGTCAGGGGAGGAGATCATTGGGGTATCGGGGCTCCGCCGGAGACCATGTGGACTATTTCGAGCTTGTCGCCGTCCTGGAGGGTGATGCCTTCCCACCGGTCCCGCTTCACTATTTCGCCGTTGTATTCAATGGCGATGAGGCGTGGCTCAATCTTGTGGGACGCAAGATAGCCGAGTAGGGCAACGGGGGTCTCGACTTCGCGGCGTTTACCGTTTACGAGGAGGGTGGCCATGGGATGGATTCTCAGTGGACGGCGCCGAAGCGGTCTCTCACCATTTGCACGGTGGCTCCTTCGAAGCGGTCCAGGCGGAAGGGGTGGAGGTCCAACCTCGGGGTTGCGCCACTGATCAGCTGGGACATGAGTTCTCCGGTGATGGCGCTGAGGGTAATGCCCAAGCGCTGGTGGCCCGTGGCGACGTATGCGCCCTGAATCGAGGGCACGGCGCCCAGTATCGGGAGCCAATCGGCGGAAGCGGGCCGGAGGCCGGTGACATGGCTGACGACCTTACTTTCGAGAATACCGGGGCAGAGGCTTTGGACGCCTTCGGATATCTTGGCAACACCCTGGTCGTGAATAGAGGTGTCAAATCCCATGAATCCGTCGTAGGTGCCGGTTATGACCGTGCCGCCGATCTTAGGGGCAACGTACCTATCGACGTGGTGGATCATACAGGGTAGGTCGGGGCCCGGGATCTCGACGTGGATGGTCTGGCCCTTGAGGGGCTCAACCGGTACGTCCATGCCTATCCATTCCTCTATACGCTTGCTCCAGGATCCGATGGACAGAACCACTGTGTCGGAATCCATGGGGCCGAGGGATGTGTTGAGGCCAGTAACGCGGCCTGCTTCGGTTCGAAGACCCGTGACCTCGGCGTAACGGATTGTGCAGCCGAGAGCCTCGGCGGCCTGGGCGAAGGCCAAGGTTAAGCGGTAAGCGTCTACCTGAGCCTGCCCGCCGATGTAGGCCCCGCCAATTGCTTCCTGGGTAACTCGGGGCTCCATCTCCCGGAGGTCGGGTTCCGAGAGCCAATGGGCAGTAGGTGAGGCCAGAACCTCGGCGAAAGCCTCTTTCAGCCCGGAATCTTCCTCATCAGAGCAGGCAAGTTCCGTCCATGCGAATTCGCCGTATCGAGCGTCTATCTTTGATAGCTCTTCAACCGCCGGGACTATCTCTTTGTGGCGCTTGCAACTCTCCTCAACAAGTTGGGTGAAGTACTCGGGGGCCCCGCTCTCTTTCAGCGCGACCAGGAGGCCTGTCGCAGCCCCCGATGCCTGGCTTCCCACGGACTCCCGTTCGATGATGGTGCTCTTGATGCCAAGCTGTGCAAGGTGATAGGCGATGGAGCAGCCGATAATGCCGCCGCCGGCTATGAGAACGTCGGATGAATTGGGCACGGGAACCTCCCTGGGGAAACGTCGGGGCACGGGGCCTGGTGGTGGTATGCCGGGCTATGATAGCACTTTAGGTGAAGCGCTAACGCACGACGCCTTCCAGGGGACTGCTGGCGGATGCGTAGGACTTCCTGGGGATGCGGCCAGCAAGGAATGCACTGCGGCCTGCCCTGACGGCCTGGGCCATGGCATCGGCCATCATGGCAGGGTTGCCGGCCTGGGCGACGGCGGTGTTGATGAGGCAGGCGTCGGCGCCGATCTCCATGGCGAGGGCGGCATCGGAAGGTGCGCCTATTCCGGCGTCGACTACTACGGGTACCGTGGCTTGTTCGATGATTATCTTGATCTGCTCAAAGGAGACCATCCCCTGCCCCGAGCCAATGGGTGAGGCGAGGGGCATCACGGTAGCTGTGCCTATTTCCTGAAGTCGCATGGCAAGGGCGGGATCGGCGTTGATGTAGGGCAGGACAACAAACCCCTCATCGACCAGGGTGCGGGCGGCTTCAAGGGTGCCGATGGGGTCTGGGAGAAGATATTTTGAGTCGGGGATGACTTCCAGCTTAACGAGGTCGGAAAGGCCCATGGCTCTTGCAAGCCGGGCGGTCCTTATTGCTTCCCCGGCGGTCCGGGCGCCGGCGGTGTTGGGGAGAATGACGTACTTGTTCCAGTCGATGTAGTCGAGGAGAGTGCGCTTGGATGGGTCATCAAGGTCGAGTCTACGCAGGGCGACGGTAATCATCTCCGCGCCGGAGGCCTCGAAGGAGGCGTTCATCTCCTCGTAGCTACGGTATTTTCCGGTGCCGAGGATAAGCCGAGACTTGAATGTCCGGTTGCCGATGGTCAGGGTGTCGTCCATTTTCACTTCCGAAACCTCCCATCCTTGAGCAGGCAAGGTGCAATAACAAAAGAACCGCCTGACGGAGGCGGCTTCAACTCGGAACGCTGTCCCTCCGCTGGCATTACCCAGTTCAGGTGCTAGGGGTCGGCGGCATCGGTTGGGCCGCCCTCTCAGCCTGGCTCGCCAAGCTCCCCTTATTCGGCTTTCTCTTTGTAGAAAGTCTATGGCTAGCAGTATCGGTTGTCAATCGAGCGAAGAGCACCAGGGGAATAGGTGGTACTATAGTGCCGGGTCCCACCTGTTCTGTAAGGAGCATCAGATGACCGCTTCCCAGCTTGATTATGAGGCCTTATTTGCTTCCACCACGCCACCTAAGCCGGACGCCGTGAACCCACTAGCACAGCAATTTCCTTATGATTTTGCGATAGCGTTTGCAGACGGGGAGACGTTTCCAGGGGACCACCTGGTTGAGGCATTGCAGTCGGGGGTGGAGGAGGAGGGCGAGAAGCTGGCGGTATACCCACACCCACAGGGACATCCGGGGATGCGGGAGTTAGTGGCGGATAATTTGGGGCGAAACAGGGGGATGAGGGTCTCGGGAGACGACGTGACGCTCACGGCGGGATCGATGCAGGCCCTGGTATTGCTGACTGAGCTGTTCGTCGACCCCGGGGACACGGTGCTGACAGACGAGTTCATATACAACGGGACGATCAGGGTGATGCGTCGGTTCCAGGCAAACATAGTGGAGGTGGAGGGCGACGACGAAGCGATGCGCCCGGACAAACTGGAAGAGAAGATTCTTGAACTGAAGGCAGCAGGCGAACGGGTCAAGTACATCTACACGGTACCCACGTTCCAGAATCCGACCGGGCTGGATGTAGGCACGGAGAGGCGCGCTGCGATACTTGCGGTCGGGAGGAAGTACGGGACCCCGATATTCGAGGACGACTGTTACGCTGACCTCAGGTTCGAGGGGGAAATGAAGCCGGCAATACACTCGATGGACGATACGGGTTCGGTGATGTACTGCGGGTCGTCTTCGAAGATAATCGGGCCGGGGATGCGGCTGGGTTGGATAGTGGCGCCGCCGGAGATTACTGAGAGGGTAGGTATGCTGCAGCAGGGAGCAACGCCGAGCCAGTTTTCGATACTGGCGGCGTACAACTACCTGAAAAAACACCGAGACCAGCACGTTTCTGAAGTGATCGAGCTTTACAAGTCCCGAAAGGATGTGATGCTGGCGGCGATAAGAGAAAGTTTCGGGCCAGGGGTGGAGTGCTCCAATCCCCCAGGTGGGATGTTCCTGTGGCTGCGGTTCCCGAAAGGGACCGACGTGATGCCCGTGCTGGAAAAGGCGAAGGAGCAGGGGATTCGGTTCGGGGCGGGGCCGATTTTCTCGCCGTCAGGAAAAGGGAATAATTACTTGAGGCTGGCTTTTGCCCACCAAGACGAGGAGACGATACGGGAGGGGATATCCAAACTGGCAGCGCTCTTCTAGGGTGTCGGGCGGTCGGTAGCTCTTGACTGAGGAACGACTATGAAGCTAATGATCAATGTGCGTCTAGAGGAGAATGTTGTCGTCACGGAAGGATTCACGCAGGAATACCTCAACAAGATCCAGGCGATTTCGGAGGAAGTGGACATTGTGGTGCCACAGTCGGTGGAGGAGACCCAGGCTGCGATGAGGGACACGGAAGTGGTATTCGGGGACTTCTCCCGGGAGATGTTTGACGCGGCTGGGAAGTTGAAGTGGGTGCAGTCGATAGGGTCGGGGATTGACGGGGTGCTGTTCGATGAATTCGTGGAGAGTGACGTGATACTGACAAGTGCGAAAGGAACGGTCGGAACTCATTTAGCCGACCACGCGTGGGCACTGCTTCTGGCCTTGACCCGGGGGATTCACACGGCCTTAAGAGAGAAGAACTGGCGGGTGCGGATGCCGATAAGGGCGAGGTCGTGGGAATTAGCGGGGATGACATTGGGGGTGTTTGGGCTGGGGGGGACGGGGGTGGAGGTGGCGCGTCGGGCGCAAGGGTTCGGGATGCGGACGCTGGCGCTGGACACCGAGGACGTGAAAAAACCGCCCTTCGTGGAGGAGGTGTGGGCGCCCGATAGATTCTACGACTTGCTGGAGGAGTCGGACGTAGTGGTGATCTGCCTGCCGCTTACGGATGACACGAGGGGTATTTTCGATGCGAAGGCTTTCAGGCACATGCGGGAGCATGCGCTGCTGATAAACGTGACCCGTGGGGATATTGTCGACGGGCCGGCGCTTTTGGAGGCGTTGAAATCTGGGGAGATCGGTGGGGCGGGGCTGGATACATCGCCGGGAGAGCCTCTGGAGGATGACCATCCACTGTGGAATATGGAGAACGTGGTGGTGACACCGCACACGGCTGGCGGGTCTCCGGTTAGGGTGGCTCGGATAGTGGACGTGTTTTGCGACAATCTCAGGCGGTACCTGGACGGGAGACAGTTGACGGGGGTGATCGACAAGCGGAAGGGGTACTAGGGGTCGGGTGCTTGACTGGGAAAAGGGGTTTGTGGATTATTCGGGTTACAGATATCGGGCAGTAACAAGACTTGGGAGGAAGGACAAATGGCAGAAGAAGCTCACGACCACATGAACCACGAGATAGTTGTGGGAGAGATGGAGAAGATAGACGCCGGGAACATCAACTTTGGGCTGGACTACCGGCACTTCGGTGGGGACCAAGGTGTGGCTATTCATGTCTATGCGGACCTGGAGGGGAAAGAAACGGAGCTACTGAGGTTCGACTGCTTTGATGACGCCCCACACTATCATTACGGCCCAGACGGCAAAGACGAACGACTATTCCTGGACTGCACAACCAACGGGGCGCCGATACCATGGGCCCTGGACAAGCTGCGGCGCCGGATAGTGCCGATGCTGGTAAGGGCAGGACACGCGGACGTGGCCAGAGGGCTGGACCATGACCTGGTGCAGGCGCGGCTCGAACAGGTGGAGTCCTGGGCCTCAAGCCTTTCGCAGACTAAGGGGAAGTAGCTAGGGTCGGATTCCCGCACCCCGAATGGAACAGGCCGGTCGGTCTTGCCGACCGGCCTGTTGATTGTCTTAAAGCGCTAGAAAACAGCTAGCGCAGGACGTTGGAAAGGACCCTGGTGCCGTAGGCGGCCATCTTTTCGAGTGCCTCATCGCTGGCGCGGCTGGAGTCGTTGTAGGCGATTATCTCCTTGCCGAGGAGCATGGCGACGTAGGCGACCTGGTGGGAGCGGGGGACACGGGAGAGGGCGAGGAAGTCGGGGCTGTTGATGTTGATTTCGATGGCGCCGTCGTTGAGGCGGCTGCGGTGTCGAACGTCGCCTCCGAAGTCTGAACGGCGGATGACGGGGCGTCGGGTGGGGCGGGTGTGGTGTCCGTTCCCTCCAATCCGTCGGTGTCCGTTGGTCTCGTGTCCGTTGACTTCATGTCCGTTGGTCTTGGCGCCGTTGGCGACCTGGGCGTCGCCGTTGGCCCTGCTGACTCGGCGCAATCCGTCGATAAGCTCCAGGTCCATGAACTCATCCTGGCTCAAAATCTCCCGGGCGACTTTGGTTGCGCGGCGGAAGAGGGCCTGAAGTCGCTCGTTTTCGGCTTCGTCGCGGAAGCCGGTAATCTCGGAGTCGAGCTCTTCGCCGGTGGTCTTTAGGGCGTCCAGGAGCTTGGCGAGGTTGTCGTCTTCGAGAAACTGGCTCCGGGCGGGGAGGGGGGAAAGGAAGTCGGCGTCGACGTAGCCCTTGATAAGGCCGCTGATGAGGATGCTGCCGGAGAGCTCGAAGTCGAACAGTTCGCGAATATCTTCGATTACTACGACGCCCGTATGTCGCATGGAGACGCGGCCTTGCCCGGAAGGATCAAACCAGAACCGGGTGGTGAAGGTCTTCGCGGAATCGCTTGGGATGTGAGATTTCTGGAAGCGGGCCCCGATCTCCGGGAGGTCAAGTTGGACGGGAACGACCTCGGTCTCGCTGCTGCCTGACTTGATGCTGATCTTCAACTGGTCCGTCCTGAGATACGTGTCAAACCTGTCAGCGAGGACGTGTTTGAGCCGGGCCTGGGAAAGAGGGCCATAGCGTCGGGTGGGGTCCTGGAATAGACCGGTGATCTTGATGGTCATGCCGGGCGTAGAGCGCTCCTCGGAGGGGTTGGGGGTGAAGAAGCGGGCCTCTGCGGATTCCCGAGAGAGGATGACCTTGAGGGTGGGGGAGTCTGGGGAGCGTTTGCTGAGGAATGTCGCTTGGGTACCGACCTGGTTGAAAGCCCAGAGCCCGATTCCAAGACGTCCAATCTGGGGTACGGCGGAGTCCCGCTTAGCGGAGTCAACGACGTGACGCAGAGCAGTTTCGAAGGAGTCGGCATCCATGCCTGGAGCATTGTAGCCGATGGTAATAGCCTTCTTTTCGAGGGTGAAGGTGACCTGGCACTGCTGGATGGCGGCGCCTCGGGAGCGGGCCATGGCCCATTCGTCAAGGGCGTTGCTGACGTACTCCTTGATGGCGTCGGCGGCACTTCGGTACATGGAGCCGAGGGTGATGAGGGCATTGGCCTTGTTGAGTTCGACATCTACTATCTTTTCCAATGTAAACCCCCTTTCGGAACGGGTAGCTATACGAAACCTTATGACAATTTTAGGATTTGTTCAAAATTTGTCAATAAGTGGCCGGAGAGCGGCAGAAATGGAGGAAGTCGTGGAGAAGAGAAGGCCGCCCGCGGCCCTTAGCCCGGGCGGCCTATGGAGAGCCTGCTCCTACAGAAAAGCAGAAGTCTGTTATGTGAGCGCTATTGGGACTGCTCCTTGGCCTTCACGACGTTGAAACAGTCTACGCAGTAGAGCTTGTTGTTGAGCTGGAGAAGCTGGGTCTCGAATTTCCGTTTGCAGGCTGCGCATTCGATGTTTGCCATGGGTTCGCTCCTTCCTGTTGGCCGGGGCCTCTACCTAAATGTTAACGCAATAGGCGTACGTAGCAAGGCCATTGCACGTCTTCCTAGCGGCCTGAATGAAATCAGGGGCTGGGACCCTTGTTTATCCTGTAGGCCCAGAATGAGCCCACCACGGCGATCAAGAGTGTCCCGACCAGATAGCCTATGCCCCACCAGAGGTCGCCGTAGAGTACCACCAGCACGCCGATGGTCCCTACGATGCCACAGATAATCGAGGTCAGGAAAAAGACCAGGAGTGCAATAGCGCCTCGGGTGATGTACATGGCGGGTGGGTTAGTGGACAGTTAACCAGGGCAGACGCAAGTCATTGGACGGGGAAGAAGATCTGAGTGCGCCATTTTGATTGGTCGGGTTCCGCGCCGGGGTCGGTGAGGTAGACCTCCCACGGAGCGCCTGCTGGCTCAAGACCTTGTCTATTAATCCACTCAAAAAGCGCAGCCCACGTTTGGGGAAGACCTTCGTAGGGGCCCTCGTGGATGACCGTGGCGACCGTTCCACCGGGAAGCTCGCCCGCCTTGATGCGGGCGGTGCCGTCTCTGGGGGAGGTTACGGGCAACCCGCACTCCATATCCACGGATTCGTCGTCCATGGAGTGGTATCGGGAGAAAGGCATTCCGGCGGGCTGTTGTCCGCCCTGACTGACGTATCCGAAGACTTCTCCAAAGAGGTCGCCCATTATTTTTGGCAAGTCTTGCATCTTTGCCTGGGTCCTTATGCCCAGGACGGGCTGGGATTCCACCTGAGTGGTCGAGAATTCAATGTCCATTTTTGGGATCTGCTCCTTCTTCTAGTTGTCCTAACCGTTGGCTGGGAAGCAACATAGTCTAACAAGCGGGAAGTGATGAATCATCTCAAGGGGCACTGGAAAAGGGTCGGGGTGGGGAGGGGTGCGTGCTATAATCGCCAGGCTCGTGTAAGCGGGCAAACCCCTTAGAAAAGACCCCTGGAGGAAGTTGATATGGGAGCAGAATCAGTCAGAATCGGCTTGATCGGAGCGGGCAAAAACACTCGGGACCGGCATATTCCGGGATTTCAGGCCATCGAGGGTGTAGAGGTGGTAAGCGTGTGTAACAGGTCCCGGGAGTCTAGCCAGAGGGTGGCCGACCAGTTCGGTATCCCGAAGGTATTTGAAGACTGGTGGGACGTGGTGGAGGACGATGAAATTGATGCAGTGTGCATCGGGACCTGGCCGTACCTGCACTGCACCATGACGCTGGCGGCGCTGGAAAACGAGAAACACGTGATGACTGAGGCCCGGATGGCTATGAACGCCGACGAGGCCCACATCATGCTCGATGCATCCAGGGAGCACCCAGGCCTGGTCACCCAGATAGTCCCGTCTCCCTTTACATTCGCAGTAGACGAGGCCGTGCGGTCGATGGTCCTTGACGGTTATCTTGGGGATGTTCTTGCAATCGACGTGAACGTGAACGGCGACCAGTTCCTGGAGCGGGAAGCGCCTATGTCGTGGCGGCAGGACAGGGCGCTGAGTGGACTGAACATTATGCACATGGGGATCTGGTATGAGGCTTTAATGCGGTGGGTGGGCCCGGCTTCCGAGGTGATGGCTATGACTTCGGTTAACGTGCCCATTCGCAGGGACGACGATGGGAATCTTGTTCATACAGACGTGCCGGACCACATTGATGTGCTCTGCCGTATGGCAATCGGGGCGCAGGCCAGGATTAGGATAAGCACGGTTATCGGGATGGGGCAAGAGTCGGGGATCTGGATAAACGGTACGGATGGGAGCCTGTTCATTGGCGAGTCGGGGCAGAAGCTGATGGGGGGTCAGAAGGGGGACTTGGGTCTGGAGGAGATAGAGATTGCACCTGAAAAGAGAGGGGGTTGGAGGGTGGAAGAAGAGTTCATCGGGGCAATCAGGGGTGAGGAGCAGATAAAACTGACTTCGTTTCAGGACGGAGTAAAGTACATGGAATTCACCGAGGCGGTGACCCGGAGCGCGCAGCTTCGGAAAGCAGTGTCGTTGCCGCTATAAGGGCGACTTATGGCCAAAAACCAACTGGGAGAAAATAATGATCGCATTGCTGGTCACCATAGATATCCAACCCGAGTACAAAGAGCGGTTCATGGAAGAGCTGATGTTGGACGCCAAGGGGGCGAATGACGTGGAGCCCGGATGCCTGAGGTTCGACGTTCTGCAGGACAACGAAGACCCCAATCGAATCCACCTGTACGAGGTGTACAAAGACGAGGCGGCGATAGCGGCGCACAGAGAAGCTCCGCACTTCGTCAAGTGGCGGGACACGACCAAGGACTGGCTGGCAAAGCCCTACACCCGGACGCTATGCACGAACATCTACCCTTCGGATGAGGAGTGGCGGTAGGGAAAGACTCGGGCCTACTTAATCTCCACTTCTACGAATGCGAACTCGGTCGGGTTGGCGTTGATGACGTTGTGTTCAACTCCGGCGTTTCTGAAGTAGGGCCGGCCGACCGCTAGTTGATTGACGGACTCGCCGTCCGTAGTCAGCACACGGATATTGCCATCCATGATGGGAACGACGACGTAGTCCAGTTCGTGGCGGTGGTGGCCGACTTCTGCGCCCGGAGAGAAACGCCACTCCAGGACTCGCACTCTGTCGTTGTCGATAAGGACGGTTGATTTGGCTCGTTCTGCAGGCATCTACGCACTCCCAACTAACTGACGGCCTTGATAGCTTCCCGTAGGTCGAGGTCTCCGGTATAGAGGGCCCGTCCGATTATGGCTCCCTCTACCCCCATAGCGCTTAGGGAAATGAGGTGGTCGATGGTGGTGACGCCGCCGGAGGCGATGACGGGGAGTCGGGTGTGGGACATTACCTGACGGACGGAGCCCAAATTGGGGCCTGATAGCATACCGTCGGTGGCGATGTCGGTGTAGATGATGCGTCGGGCACCAACCTCGCCAACCCATTCAACGAAGGAAATGGCTTCCACATCCGTGGTTCTAGTCCAGCCTGAGGCTGCCACCTTGCCATTCCTCGCGTCTATACCGGTGATTACCGAATCCCCGAACCGTGAGCAAGCCTCTATCAAGAAGTCGGGATCTTCCACGGCGGAGGTGCCCAGTACCACCCTCTGGACGCCTCGGGACAGCCATAGTTCCAGGGTGACCATGTCGCGGACGCCGCCGCCAAGTTGGATTGGGATGTCCACACTGTCCAGAATGCTGGCCACAGCCTCGGTGTTGCGGGGTCTGCCGGAAGCCGCACCTTGGAGGTCGACCACGTGGATTCTGGGTGCGCCGGCTTCCTGCCAGCGTCGGGCGACGGCAGCGGGGTCGGTGGAGAAGAGGGTCTCTTTGTCAAAGTCACCCTGGAGGAGGCGGACACAGCGGCCGTCCTTCAAATCTATAGCAGGTATCACTTCCATAGCTGTTTAAACACCCAGCTATTCATGAAGTTTTCGTACATCTTGAGGCCAAGTGTACCGCTCTTCTCGGGATGGAAGAGGGTGGCGACTACGTTGTCCCTGGCGGCTGCACAGCAAAAGATGCGTCCGTATTCGGTGCTGGCAAGGATGAGTCCCGAGTCCCGGGGCACGGGGTGGTAGCTGTGGACGAAGTAGAAATAAGAGCGGTCGGCGATTCCTTTGAAGAGGGGGCTGGGTCTGGACAGGGCGACCTGGTTCCAGCCGATGTGGGGTTGCTTGACGGTGTCGGGGAGGCGCTCAACTTCGCCGGAGAAGACGCCGAGGCAGCCCTGCTGTCCCTCAGCGGAGAAGTCAAACAGGACTTGTAGTCCCATGCAAACCCCGAAGAAGGGTTTGCCGCTAGCGATTTCGGTGAGCATTGGGTTGAGGAGACCGCGGTCTTTGAGGCCCTTCATTGTAGGAGGAGCAGCGCCCTGGCCTGGGAGGACGAGGGCATCGGCGGCGGCGAGGTCAGTGGGTTTGGAAGAGACGCGGGCGTCGTGGCCCAGCTTGGCGAAGGCCTTCTGGACGCTTCGGAGATTGCTGGCTCCGTAGTCGATGACCAGGACGAGGGGCCCTGAGTTGCTGTTCCGGGTTGTCAAGCTACTTGTGTCTCCCTGGTCGAAGTTCTGCGAGCCGAGGACGGGAGCAGCTGCGATTTGTCGCCTATTTCAGCTTCCGGTCAGGTCAAAGGTCTCCTGGACTATGTCGACGATGTGCTTTCCAATAGCGAGGGATGCCGTGGCCCCGGGCGAAGGGGCGTTCCTGACGTGCACTGCATTATTGCCCCTGGCTATGACAAAGTCATCCAGCAACCGGCCCTTTCGGTCTACGGCCTGGGCCCTGACGCCCGAGCCGCGGTTGACTAGGTCTTTAAGGCGGACTTCAGGCAGGAGCCTTTGGGCGGCTTTTAAGAAGGCACGTTTGCTGAGGGACCGGTAGAGCTCCTGGGAGCCCATGCGCCAGTAGCGCAAAGTGAGGCGCCAGAAGCCGGGATATGAAATTGTCAGCGCAAACTCTCCGACGTTCACTTTTCCGATTGAGTAGCCCTCCCGAGCGAAGGCGAGAACGGCGTTGGGCCCAGCTTCAGTATAACCGTGAACAGTCCTGGTGAAGTGGACGCCGAGGAAAGGGAAGGCGGGGTCAGGGACGGGGTAGATGAGGCCGTTCACCATGGACTCGGCGTGGGGAGAGAGGGTGTAGTAGTCGCCGCGGAAGGGGATAATGCGGACCTGATTGTCGGGGGAGGTCATGTTGGCCACGACATCAGCGTATAGCCCCGCGCAGTTGATGAGGTGTCGGGCACGGATTGCGCCCCGGGAGGTCTGCAATTCCATGCCATGGGAAAGGCCCCGAATGCCGTTAAGAGAGATTGATAAAGATATTTGGCCGCCCGACTCTCGGAAGTCGGTGGCATAGGCCTCGGTGACTTGCCTGTAGTCGATGATGCCGGTGTCGGGAGAGTGGAGAGCGGCGACGCCCCGGGCGTGGGGTTCGAGGCGCTTCAATTCGCCAGGACCGATGCGTTGAAGGTCTGGGACGCCGTTAGCCACACCGCGGCGATAGAGTTCCTCGAGGGCGGGAACCTCGGTTTCGTCGACGGCGACGATGACCTTGCCGCATTTTTCGTAGGAGATGCCGCGTTCGTTGCAGTAATGGGTGAGGAGCCGGGCGCCTTCCACGCAGTTGCGGGCCTTGAGGGAGCCGGGCCGATAGTAGATGCCGGAGTGGATGACACCGCTGTTGTGGCCGGTCTGGTGTCGGGCGAGGTCGGGCTCCTTTTCGATGACTAGGACAGAGAGGTGGGGGAATCGGAGGAGGAGTTCCCGGGCGGAGGATAGTCCGAGGATGCCGCCACCTATCACTGCTACATCGTAGTCGGGAGTCATGATGACTTCTTGACCCAGAACTTACCTCCGCCGAGGGAGGGGCCCAGGATGAGCATCAGGAAAGCGGCGAACATGCAACTCATGAAAAGGCCGGAGGGCAGGGAATAGCTATCGTTCAGCTGGTAGAGGTTGCCGATGACGGTCGGGCCGGCGGCCATGCCGAAAAGGGCAAAACTCCCCAGCGCTCCTGAAATGGCGCCCACGTGCCTGATCCCAAAAGACGAGGCGGCGACGATGGGCACAATTGCACTGAAAGCCGTTCCCGCACTGGCGAGGATAAGGGGTATGAGCAGCCCCATAAAGGTCGGGCCTTCCAGGAAGACTACGCTGAACATGAAGGTCGGGGCCATCATTGCGCCGATGGTGGCTGTGCCAAGTATGGCTTTAATGGGCACCTTGTCGCTGAGGTAGGCGTACATGAATTTGCTGAAAATGACGATCCCGCCGTTGATGCTGAGAAGGGCAGTAGCGACTTCGGGTGCATAGCCAAGATCGCCGAGAAAGGGCTGGGTCTGGGTAAAGGTGCCAAAAGAGCTGCAGAGGGCTATGAAAAAGAGTATTCCAACAACCCAGAACCTGAGGGTTTTGGTAGCCTTGCTGAGGGTGACACCCGGTATGGATTCGGGGAGAGGGGACGAGCGGGCGAGGCGGTCTTCGGGCAGGGCTACGGGTTCCGGGCCTCCGTCGGGGAGGAGGCCCAGGGATTGGGGATCCCGGCGGACGACGAAGATGCTAAGAGGGATCTGTAGAGCCCACACGGAAATGGCCAAGATCGTACTGGTAAGGTGCCAGCCGTAGAGATTGATGAATGCGGCGGCTATGGGGATGCCGACCAGACCTCCTGCACCGATACCGGTGTACGTGATGGCGATGGCGAGGCTCCTTCTGCGTTCGAACCAGCGGGCTATAAGGACGTTGACGGGAACGGCAACGGCAAAAGCGAAACCGAGGGCGGCGATCATGAGGGCGCCGTAGAGGTGCCAAGGCTCGGCGATCCAGCGGAGCAGTAGTATGCCCAGCCCCATGGTGACGCCGCCGAAGAACATTACGGGCTGGGCACCGTATTTGTCGGTTATCTTGCCTGCTACTGGAGAAGTCAGTGCCACTACGAGAAGGGTTAGGGAGAAGGCGTTGGAGATGGTGCCTCGGGCCCAGCCGAAGGTATCGGACCAGGACTCGAAGAAGATGAGCGGAGCAGAGAAGAGGACTCCATAACCGAGGGTGAGGGAGACCCACCCGCAAGCGACCATGTACCAGCCATAAAAGATCCGGGGTCTCTTTTCGATTGCCCGGGTGCCCGGGCCCGATAGAAGGCTTGGATCGTGGCTCTCTGCGGAGGTCTCGGCCATGATAATAAGGTTAACGCCAAGTGGGAGGTGAGTCCACAGTCGGAAGCCCGACTGCTACAATGGGCCCAGCCCAGGCGAGGAGCAAGACAATCGGAATTGTTATAGGCAAACGGACCAGGGTGGGGATAGCCGTTCCGCAGACATTTCCCGATGGCCCGTTCGACATCTCGATAATCGAAGAGAACCTGAAGCTGATGGAGTCTCAGGGGTTCGACAGCGTGTGGACCCACGACCAGGCTATAGGCACAATCCAAACGCTGGACCCGTTCGTGCTGCTGGCCTGCGCAGCTCGCCACACTACAAGGGTCAAGCTGGGTATATCAGTGGTGGTGACGCCCTACAGGAGCCCCGTGCATCTGGCGAAGTCGGGGGCAAGCCTGGACCACATAAGCGGGGGTCGGTTTATCCTGGGGCTAGGGATAGGGAGCGACACGCACGTTTATCCGGCGTTCGGGATGACTCCCAAGGGTCGGGTGGCGAGGTTCGAGGAGCAAATTGAGGTCATCAAGGCGCTGTGGACACAAGAAACAGTGGACCTGAATGGAAGATTCCTGCGGCTCAACCATGCGACAGTGGCACCGAAGCCCTTGCAGGAACCCCGAGCTCCGATCTGGATAGGGGGTCATGCTGAGGCGGCGCTCGTGCGGGCAGTCAAGTACGCGGACGGATGGATGGGAGCGGGGGCCTCTACGATTGCAGACTTCAAGGTACAGATCAAGTTCGTGAGGGGTTTGCTGGAGAAGGAGGGTCGGGACCCGAGGACTTACCCGATATCGAAGAGGATATTTCTAGGGATTGGGGAGGATAGGGAGTCCGTTCGATTAAAGATGCGGCAGTGGTTCGGGGAATACTACCACGATGCCGACCTGGCGGACCGGGTGGCGGTGTTCGGGACGGTAGAGCAGGTGACGGAAGAGCTGTCCGGGGTGGTTGAGGAGGACTTGGACATGCTGATGCTCAATCCAGTCTACGATCCGAACGAGCATACCCATAAATTGGTGGAAGAGGTATTGCCTAAGCTATAAGGGGCTCGATTGACATGTGCAGACTCCCTACCTAGACTCGATTGGCGTCCTTAAAAAGCCAAGCGACAGGCAGGTGATTTGACATGGAACCCGTGAAAGTACAGGTATTCTCGGACTACATTTGACCGTGGTGCTACATCGGCCTGGAACGGACCGAAAGACTGGCAGAGGAGTACGACGTAGACA
Source organism: Dehalococcoidia bacterium (assembly GCA_965207225.1). Taxonomy (GTDB): domain Bacteria; phylum Chloroflexota; class Dehalococcoidia; order Plut-88900; family Plut-88900; genus Plut-88900. Next base: position 538,138 of record CBDBLV010000004.1, on the reverse strand, counting down.
TCGAGTGGAAGGCATTTGAGCTGGTCCCCGGAACACCCCCCGAGGGCACTCCCCGGCCGTTCAAGGAAGGTGAAACGTCGGATCTTCGGGGTCACATGAAGGATGCGGCCGAGGAGGCGGGCCTGTCGAAAATGCGGAGGCAGGAGATCACGCCGTACACGATTCCCGCTTTCCAGGCGACGGAGTTCGCAAAAGAGAAGGACAAATTTGACGACTTTCACAAGGCGGTTTTCAGGGCATTCTGGGAGGAGGGGCGGAACATAGGCACCGATGACGTATTGCAGGACCTGTTCGAGGAGTGCGGGATGGACTGGGAGGAGTACGAGGACTCGGGAGGAGGAGGGAGATTCAGGCCGGCGGTAGACCAACAACTTATGCAGGCCCGGACGTATGGGATATCAGGGGTGCCGGCGTTCATCATGGACCGGTACCTGATTTCCGGGGCACAACCTTACGAGGTGTTCCAGCAGGTGATGGAGCGTATAGACCAGGACCGCAGGCGTAAGGGGCTGTGGGTGCCGGGGGTGGGAGACTAGGCTAAAGGGGCGACCGCGTCCCCTAGGGATACGGAACCAGGGGACGAAACGTTGCCATATACGCCGAAATAGGCGGCCTGGGGGTCGGGGCGGTAGCCTAGGATTATGCGGAGGGTGTTCATGTCCCGCTGGCCGGTGTTAGGGTCGTGGGTGGTGATGGCGCACCTCGGGTCCCGGGAGACGACGCTGATTAGCACTTCATCACCGACTGCAACTTCGCTTCCCACCCATGCATCTTCTTCGTGGGGGGTGGAGTTGTGGATGAGGAAGTTGGGGCGGAAGCGTCGGCTGTCCAAGGGAGTCGCGAGGCCTGCTTGATTGGCGAGCTGGTCGAGTGAGCCTTGGGATAGGATGGAAATGGGGTAGGCGTCCTGGGCCTGGCCGGGAGTTTCGGACTTGACCAGCCGGAGATTGGCGCCGCAGAAGGTAGATAGTGCCTGATTGAAGTCTCCGGCTACAACGTTTCCCTTGACCATGCGCCCGAATATGAAGGTAGACACGCTCTCTTCCGTTTGCGGCGGGCCCTGGATTGAAGTCCCATCGGGGAAGGTCAGGGAGAGGCTCTCGGGTTCGAGGCGGTAATCGGCCTGAATCTGCACCATGCGGGCGATCTGCCGCTGGGTCATCAGCCTGCCCCTGTCGTCGATAACGTGGAAGCGCCGATCTTCGACAATGCCTTTTTCTACGACATGGACAGTTGTCGGGTGGGAAAGTCCGAGGGACTTGATAGGAGCTATGTTGATGGCCTTCAGCTTGAGATCTTCAATGGTCATTAGTGTATGATTCCGTTCCAGTCGTCCGGGTTGGTAATTTCGGTATTGCTCTAGAGGTCACAACTTGCAGGTAATTGTAATTGGAGCCGGGGTTGTCGGTTCGGCCATAGCTTACTACCTCAGCAAAGAGGGTGCACGGGTGACTGTAGTAGAGCGGGGTAGGGTGGGGGGTGGGACGTCGGGGGCGTCCACTGCTTACGTCAACGCTGTTTTGAAGCGGCCCGAGCACTATCACAGGTTCAGCCGGCTAGGTGTCGAGGCATATGACAGACTCGAGGAAGAACTGGGGCCGGGGAGTGGGATAGGGTCTCGGGGGGCGCTGCATTGGCCGGCCTCCATGGTCGGTGGGCTGAAGACGTTTGACAGAGTTCTGGCCGAGTTGGAGGAGTGGGACTATCCCCACGAAGTATTGAACCCGGAGCAGGCGGCGGAGATAGAACCAAATGTCCGGGTCAGGGACCACTGGGGCCCGGTGCTGCACCTGCCCAACGAGAGGTGGGTAGAAGGGACAACTTTGGCCCGGTCGCTCTGCGAAAGAGCGACGGAAATGGGCACGCGGATTGCGGACTCGTGCTCTGTGGTTGAGATCACGATCTGCGGGGGTAGGGTGAGAGGGGTGGATACTACGGAGGGTTTCGTTGCCGGAGACGAGGTGGTTGTAGCGGCAGGAGTGTCGAGTGGGGGGCTGCTGGCGCCGCTCGGATACCAGCTGCCGATGGGTCGGACGGTGGGGGTGCTGGCGGTCTTCAAGCCGCCGAAGCCCCTGTTGAAGGGTGTCGTCTACCCGGGCATTTATCACTGCAGGCCAACCGAAGACGGGGGCTTGCAGATTGGCAGTGACGCTTTCGATGTCCTTGCCGATGAATACACGGAAACTTCTAGCGTGCCTTCCTGGCTGTATGGACTGAGAGATGTAGCAGCACGGGATATCAAGGGGCTCGGAGAGCTGGAGATAACCGAGTTTAGGATCGGGTTGAGGCCGATGCCGGAGGATGGTCTGCCGCTGATAGGTCGGGTGCCGGGGGTGGAGGGGGTGTATGTGGCGGCTATGCACAGTGGGATAACTCTTGCGGCTATCGTGGGGCAGACTGTGGCGAGGGAGGTGTGGAGAGGGGAGGAGTCGAGGGTAGTGGGGAGGTATGGGTTAGGGCGGGAGAATTCTGCAGGCCAGCCAACCACTTTACGATGAAATGGCTTGCTAAGCGAGGCGCCTTGGGGGGTGGGGCTGGCGGAGGAGTATGACGAAGACGGCGGTGAGGGCGAGGGCACCGATGGCGATGAAATAGAAGAGGGCGTAGGAGTCCTGCACGTCGGCGATGAAGCCGGCCATGATAGGACCTGCTATGCCACCGGCGGTGGCGAGGAATCGGAGGCCGCCCTGGATGGCGCCGAAGTTTCGGGCCCCGAAAAGGTCGGCCTGGAGGGCAGAGCGGACAGGTATAACCCCACCCGACCCCACCCCGTAGAAGAAGGACCCGGCTATGGCCAGGAAGGGTGAAGCGGGGTTGACGAATAGGACCAGGCCCACGGCCTGAATGGCAAGGCTGATGACAACTACCAGGTTCTTGTCTACGAAATCCGAGAGGGTACCGAAGCCGAGGCGGCCGATCAGGCTGAAGAGGGGTACGGCAGCACCAGCAATACCGGCTATGTTCCTGGAAACTTCGCCATCCAGGGTGAGAGCGGAGATAAGCTGGGAAATGACGGCGCCGTGGACTAGGGTCCATAGGGTGAAGACGGCGCCCAGATACCAGAATGTGCGGGTGGCTATGGCCCTGCGGAATGGGAAGTCGATCTCCTGGCGTCGGGGGTGGGAGGTGGAAGCTCTTGTGACGGATCCGCCGTCGGGGGAGAGGCCGTATTGCTGGGGTCGATGTCGAAAGACCAAGGCCAGGGGAAGGACGATGATCCAGGATGCGACTCCCATGACGAAAACGGTGTTTCGCCAACCGTAGGCGTTGATGAGGACGACCAGTAGGTAGACCATGATGCCACTGAAAGCCGACCCACTGGCGATAAGGGCCATAGCCCGGCCCTGCTTGCGGCGGAACCACTGGGCGGCACCGATATACATGACGATAGGGTTGCAACCGCTGCTGCCGACAGAGATGACGAGAAAGGTAGCGTAGAAAAGCCAGAGGCTATCGATGCGACCGAGTAGCAGGAAGCCGAGGCCGTATACAATGCCTCCTACGAAGATCACGCGTCTGGGGCCGAGCCTATCTACAAGAACGCCCACAAGGGGCGCGGCGATGCCACTTTCGCCCTGCTGAAGGGCAAAAGCCACGGAGGTGACGGCTCTGGACCATCCAAACTCTTCGAGAATGGGGTCGAAGAGGGCGGAGAAGCCATAGAAGAATGCGCCGGTGATGATGGATACGGGGACCGCGGCGATGACGATCCACCAGCCGTAAAAGAGCCTCGGTCTAGTGGTAACTGGTATGTCCTTCCTGATGTGTAAGAGAATTCGTTGTGTCTAGGGTATGCCAGAAAAAGGTCGGGTAGCCACCCGTCCGACATGGGACGTTATCCTCAGAGTTTGACCTCTGAGTCAATGAGCCGGAGAATTTGATGGATGATAAGCAATATCAGGACTGTTGGGGTGTACGTTTCTGACCAGGATGCGGCGCTACGTTTCTACACGGAGGCGCTAGGGTTTGAGGTGAGGGCAGATCTTTCAATGGGCCGGCAGGGGAGATGGTTAGAAGTGGCGCCTCCGGGGGCGCAGTCTCGAATTGTTATTTACCCGCGGGAGATGATGCAGGACTGGGACAGGCGGAAGCCTTCGGTTGTGTTTGGGTGCGAGGATGTTGATGCAGAATACCGTCGGTTGTCGGGGCTGGGGGTGGAGTTTTCGCAGATGCCCACGAAGATGAAATGGGGGTCATTCGCCATTTTTGCAGACCCGGACGGCAATGAGTTTGTCCTTGCGGAGGGCTGCTAGCCTGCAATCTCTCTGTTGGCCCGGGCCTGGGACATGCCGGTCTCAAGGGTCTGGGCGTAGAGGGACTCTACGAAGTTACGGCGGAGGACTGACAGGCCGGCTGCAGTCAGGCTTCCGGGAACGGAGAATTCCTCCATCATGCCTTCGATGCCCATGGGGCTGGAGTCGTTTTGCTCCATCCAGTGTCCGCCATTTACAAATGTGCTGAGGGTTATTGCCTGCGCCTCTTCCCGTGTAAGACCGTTGGCTGCTCCGAATTCCACGTACGCCTTCATAATCGGCCAGAGGAATGTGAGACCCGCGGCGTGGAGCAGGACGAAGGTGTCCATGGCCCGCTCGTCGATGGTGATTATCCGCTCGCAGAAGCGAGACCAGTAGGACTCGAGGTCATGGATGCGGTCGGGGTTGGAGCCGGGCTCGGGGCAGAGCGCCAGGAAACCGGATTTCTGGCGCATGAAGGGCGTAGGAAAAACCCAGGACAGGGTGCATTTGGAGGCGAGGAAGGGCCTGTAGAACGACATGGGAAGGGTCGCGGCCCCAGCAGCGAGGACCTGGTCATCCGTGATGACAGGGCCGATTTCCTTCATTAGGTTGGCCATCTGGTCAGGACGGACAAGGGTGTATACAACGTCTGCATCGTGGCAGGCCTCACGGTTGTCAGCGTAGACGGTGATGTTGTAGCGCTGTTGGAGTTCGGCCCGACGTTCGGGACGGCGGTGGGAAGCGACGACTTCGAATCCCGCGGCGCGCTCCTCGGGGGTGGTCATGACGTCGAGCATGACCTCTGCGAACCTGCCGGCGCCTATAATTGCTACGCGTCGAATCATTTAATGTACACCTTTGCTAACCTTCAGAACCCGGCAAGGCCGCCGACGGCCATTCTACCTCCTCACGCCCGGCTCCGTCTTTCGGGCAATGGAGGTTGCGTTCGGGTGATATTCAGTACAGAAAGATAATGAACGAACGGACCAAGAGTGAATGGGGCACGAGGATGAGCCGGGACTGGGATGAGCGGGCGCGGGCGGACGCATTCTACTACTCGACGTGGAAGGTCGGGCACAAATGGGACATAGAAGAGTTCTTCGAGTCAGGGAAGAGGGACCGCGAGTTGTTCGTGGACCCCGTGATTAGAGAACTCGGGTTGGATGCCAGCAAGTCGGGGATGCTAGAGCTGGGGTGTGGGGTGGGGCGGATGACGAGAGCGTTGGCGGCGCGGTTTAGGTCTGTGCACGCAACGGACGTATCGGGGGAGATGGTTGAACGGGCCCGAGGCTATTGCTCCGAACTGGGTAATGTGAGGTGGGAGATCACGAACGGATTTGACCTCTCGTCTATTGAGGGCGGGAGCCTGGACTTTGCCTTCAGTTTCCTGGTGTTCCAGCATGTGCCGGAAAAGGAGATAGTCCTCAGGAACGTGGCTGAAATGCTGCGGACGTTGAGGCCCGCGGGAGGATTCTTGTTCCAGTACAACGGTGAGACGGAGCGAAAGATCGGGTGGAGGGAGAGGGTAATTTGGGGCGTTTTGGATAGGTGCAAGGTGCCGCTTTTGCCCCGTCTGTTCGGGATCGATACCCGGGAAGCGGGAAAGACCTGGGACGGGGCGCCGATTGACGGAGAGGAAGTATCGGCGTGGGTGGAAGGCCAAGGGGGACGGGTAGTAGGGGTAAGGGGGGTGGGTACTCCGGCTGCGTGGTGCTGGGGGGTGAAGGAGTAGAGGCTAGGGGGTGGGAAGGTCGAAGATGGCGGCTGCGCGGTCCGCAACGTAGAGTCCAATTGAGAGTGAAGATGTGGCCCCGGGTGACGGGGCGTTGATGACGTGGACGGCGTTGGATGTCTCTTCGATGACGAAATCGTCTACTAGGGAGCCGTCAGGGAGGATGGCCTGGGCCCGGACTCCGCTGCCCCACTTTTCCAGATCGCTGGGGTTGATCTCGGGGACGAGCTTCTGCATAGACCGGACAAACGCGGCCTTGCTGAGGGAGAAGTAGATTTCCTGGAATCCGGTGCGCCAGTAGCGGGCGGCCATGCGCCAGAAGGCGGGCTGGGAGGCTATGGACCAGACCTCTGACGGATCAAGGGTGGTGATTGAGTACCCCTCCCGGGACCCGGCAACCATGGCGTTGGGGCCGCATCGGATGACCCCGCCCTTGATCCTGCCGAAGGTAGCGCCCAAGAAGGGGAAGCGCGGGTCGGGGACGGGGTAAATGAGATTGCGGACTAGGCCTCTGACGTTGGGCTTAAGGGCGTAGAACTCGCCGCGGAAGGGGATGAGGCGGACATTGGTCCGGACACCGGCCATGGCGGCAATGCTGTCGGCGTGAAGACCTGCACAGTTGACGAGGTAGCGGGTGGAGACCGAGCCCCGTGTGGTGTTGATGGTCAGGCCGTCGGATCGGGAGGCGATAGAGGAGACGCGCGCGCCCGTAAGGACTTCTCCCCCCGACTCCTGTAAGAGACTGGCATAGGCGTCGGTGACTTCGTTGTAGTCGACGATGGCGGTCTCGGGGGAGTGGATGGCCTTGACACCGCTGGCGTGGGGCTCGATTTCGCGGAGTCTCTCGGGGCTTATGACCTGGAGGCCGGATACGCCGTTGGCCGTGCCCCGGCGGTAAAGCTCTTCAAGGGAAGGGACCTCGGACTCGGAAGTTGCGACGATGACCTTGCCACAGTTTTCGTAGTCGACGCCGTTCTGGTCGCAGAACTCCTTGAGGAGCCGGGCGCCGCGTACACAGTTCCGGGCCTTGAGGGAGCCGGTGCGGTAGTAGATGCCGGTGTGAATGCAGCAGTTGTTGTGGCCGGTCTGGTGCTGTCCGAGGGAGGCTTCCTTTTCGAGGACGACGCATTTGGCGGAAGGGAAGCGTCGGGAGATCTGGAGGGCGGTGGCGAGGCCGATAATGCCGCCGCCGATAATGGCGATGTCGAATTGAGAGTCGGGCATAGATGGGCTCTACTGGATTCTCAAACAGGGGGACTGGGCGGGGGGTTGGGAAAGGTAGCTTCTAGCGAAGTTCAAGCCAGTCTCCTTTATGAGCTTCTCGTCTTGTTCGGGGGTGGGGGCGGGGGGGATTTTGGCGGAGGTCTCGTAGCCGTAGGTGGGGATGGGGTCGGGTGGGGGGTCCCGGAAGACGCCGACGGGGTCCCGTCCCTGTTCGATGGCGAGGATGCCGTCTCGGATCATACGGCGCATCATTATCACGCCCCTGTCGGTGGTGGCGAGGTGCTCAAGGTCGTGGACGGCGATTTCGCGCTGGCCGACCTGGGCGTCGTAGTCGGCGGGGAATCGCTGGCGGTCCTCGTAGGGCCGAGCGGCGCCGGCGTTCTGGGCCATGGTGGCAAACTCGGGGTTGTTGGTGTACTCGTCGACCTGGCCTTCGGGGGTGCGGGTGAAGGTGAATTCCAATGTCGTAGTGTCGTCCTGGGGGACGCGCCACCGGAAGAGGGTGGGGTAAATGCAGACCTGGTCCTGGCCCTCGTTGTACTTGAGGGGGAGGTCGGGGGGGAGGGGGATGTGGGCGATGTTGGGGGCGATGTACTCGACGTTGTGGGACCAGATGTGGCCGTCGATGCGGCGGGTTACGCAGCACATGAGGCCGATGGGGGACTCCAGAACGTCGAAGGCGCCAACGTCGAGGAGGGCATCGATTGGCTTACCTTCGGAGTCGGTGAACTGGACGTTGCTGATGCGAGCGTGGAGGAAGGCCTCGTGGACGGGGTCGACAACGTTGTCCATTACCTGGAGCCAGTTGCAGTCCTTCGAGTTCCCGGTCCCGACTGCGAGGGACATGCCGGGCGCGGTGTAGGCGTCGTAGATGGGGAAAGGGTAGATCTTGTCGGGAGGGCCCATGTAGGCGAAGACGAGGCCGTTATATTCGTGTGCGGGGTAGGCGCCGTGGTAGAGACGGTCTTTCAGGGTGCTGGTCTCGGGTTCGCCGGGGGTCTCCAGGATTTTGCCGGATATGTCGAAGAGCCAGCCGTGGTAGCAGCACCTGATGCCGACCGGCTCGATCTTGCCGTATTCCAGGGATGTCCCCCTGTGGCAGCAGTGCAGCTCCAGCAGCCCGACCCGCCCGGCGCCGTCCCGGAAGACGACGAGGTCTTCGCCGAGGATGCGGACTCTCACGGGCAGGTCCTCCAGGTCATTGGAATGGGCGATGGGCTGCCAGAAGCGTCGGAGGTATTCACCCGCGGGAGTGCCGGGGCCGACGTGGGTAAGGTCGATGTCTTCGGTCGGGACGTCACGGTGGTGGTAACCGGCGTAGGTATCGGTGAGGAAGGCGGGTCTCGTGGTGGTCATGGCTGGCACCTCCGGTCTGCTTGCATTGCGCAGACTTCCTGCGGGTAGGTTATCACGTTGGGAGGGGTGGGTGAGCCTCTTGGAGTCGTCCGCTGCGGGGGTGGAGTTTTGATTGAACTCATAGCTGGTTTGATTGAATGACGCCTAAAGGGATTTCTGGGGATTTCGCGTGGTGCAGGGGCAAGAGGGAGGGGCGGGTGTTTGATTGTTTTGCAGTTTCAGGCACGGCTTTGATTGTTTAAGGAACGGGGAGGGAACCCTCACCTTCCTCACTGGGGAGGGCGACCGGCGGGTCGTCCCTACGGGAACCCGACCCCGCCCCTCGGGATGGATTCCCGATCGGAGTCGGGAATGACAGGTGGGTAAGTCGGGGATGACGGTGGGGGAGGTGTTGTTCGGTTGTGGGGTTTGGGTTTGCATTTTGTCTGTTTTGGAGGGGGTCGGCGATGGAAGGTCCAGGACTCAGATGCAGGATCTCTTTGGCACCTACGCTGACGCTTGTGGCATCGGCGGCTGTCCTGCCTTTCCCTACACGCATGCCTTGGGAGACTTGCCGGCGTCGAGGGCGTCTCTGCGCGGGGCACATCCGTCCGGCATCAGCGCTCGACCGCTGTACGAGACGGCATATCGGCTCGAAGCCGCCGTGGGCGGGAGGAGCCGCATAAGGGCACTAAGGCCCTGGAAAACGAGTCAGAAGACTCGCGGAATTCCTCGGCGAGGGTTAAGTCGGCGAGGCGTATACGCCTGGGTAAGGGGCGTCGTATCGGCAAGGGCGTCGTCATAGAGAGGCCTGATGCCGCATAGAGTCGATGGACCATCCATCGCCTGGTGGGTCAGGGAAGGGACACGGGGACCCGTGAGGTGAGGAGATGGCGCTTTTCGCTTGTGCCGCAACCTTCCTGTCTCGCAAGGGGAGCGATTGGCCGGTCGCCTCCCTATGGGAGGGGAGAGGCATTGGGATGGGCTAGGGCGTTGAGTCCTCGGGTTGGGTCTCGGGGCTTCCCTGGGTTTTTGGTTCCTCCTTAAGTTACTGAATATCAGTTCGAACTGTGAAACAGTTTAGCACGGGTGTAATAGAAGTCAAGGGCTTTTGGGCACGGGTTTTGGGGGAATACCCCCCAACCCCCCAGGGGAACCCTCACCCCCTTTCTCCCCCTCTCCCTTAGGGCCTATAAGGGAGAGGGGGAGAGAAGAACAGAGGCAGACGTGGGTGCAGCGCACCCACGTCTGCCTCTAGTTCAGTACTGGAGGGAGGAGGGGGACCACCCACCCCGCCCCAGATTCCTCGCAGGGCATCGGAATGACAGAGAGGGGCGGGGGTTGGCGATGGATGGAAGTGAGGGGTTGTCGGGGGGTGGGCCACCCCCCGCTTGACCCCCTGCCTTCGCAGGGGCAGGCTCTTCGAGGGGCCTCAGGGCGAGCGGCCCCGCGCCGAGGCGGGAATTACGGAACAGTCGGGGGTGATGGCGTCCGTGTATTTAAGGTGGATTGCTCTTTGCCAATTACGCCAGGGGGGTGGTAATCTGACGCCGTTCCCACGACTTGATTATGGCTGAAGGCACCATCACACCGACTGACAGAGACTCCCGCAGTCCGCTGTTCTACGGCTGGCTCATCGTGGGCGTGTGCCTGCTAATCAATTTCGTGTCAATCGGGGGTCGGAGTAGCTTTACCGTATTCATCCTACCGCTGGAGGCGGACTTTGGCTGGGACAGGGGCGAGATCTCGCTGGCCGCTTCGATCGGGCTGTTGGTCAACGGGTTTTCACAGCCGTTCCTGGGCCGGGTATACGACCGATACGGGGCCCGGAGAGTAGTTGTCCCCAGCCTGATTATCCTGGGCGTGTCCATGCTGCTGCTGATGCAGACTTTCCACCTGGTTTTCCTGATCGCGATGTACGGCATTGTCCAGGCGGTTGCGACTAGCGGTGCAGGGGACCCGATAACCGGGGCGATGCTGGCGAAGTGGTTCCGGAAGCATCGGGCGACGGTGCTGGGAATCAGCATGGCCGGGGCTTCGATTGGCGGGATGCTGCTGGTGCCGTTCACGCAGTACCTGATATCGACGACCAACTGGCGCACGGGCTGGGTGGTGCTGGGAGCGCTGATTCTGATATTCGCATTGCCGGCGGCTTTCTTCATCTTCAGGGAGAGCCCCGAGAAGATGGGCCTGCAGCCCGACGGAGACGCCGAGCCAGTGCGGCAAGTGGGGCGGAACCGGAAACTGCAGGCTGTTGAAGCTAAGGGCCCGCTGGAGACGGAGTCCTGGAGGAGGGCGCTGAGGTCGGCGCCGATCTGGCAGATGTGCGGGGCGTATTTCGTCTGTGGGGCAACCACGGCAATCATGGGGACTCACTTCGTGCCATACGCGGTTGACAAGGGAGTCACCGAATCCACGGCGGCGCTGGCCTTCGGAATAATGAACGGGCTGAACATATTCGGGCTGGTGGGGATAAGCCTGATCTCGGACAAGATGGGTCGGAAGAACCTGCTGGCGCTGGTATATGCGACCAGGGGGTTGGGGTATGCGGCGCTGCTGTTGCTGCCGGGGGGATGGGGGATATGGACTTTCGTGGGTATCGGGGGATTTTCGTGGTGGGCGACCGCGCCGCTGACGACTTCACTGACTGCAGACGTTTACGGGCTGAGGAGCCTGGGAACCATGAACAGTATTGCTTTCCTGGCCCACCAGATTGGCAGTGCGGCAGCCGTGCAGTTTGGCGGCGAGATGAGAGACGTGACCGGAAGCTACTTCATTCCCTTCGCTATTGTAGGGCTGATGTTAATTCCGGCTGCGCTATCCTCCTTCACGATCCGGGAAAAGAAATATTCGATCAGGTACCAGGAGCCCGAGCCAGCGCTGGCCTCCTAACGGAGAGACCTGACTTTGCTTCCAATTATCACGGCCCACCATGAAGGGGCTATCGACCCCGACCTGCTGGACGCCATAATGCACCGGATCGACACGATGTTCGGTGTGGATGGATGGGCGGCGGTACTGATCCTGGGTGCAATCATCCTGTTAATCCCGACGGCATTGGTGACGTTGTACGTGTACTACAGGTACAGGCTGGGGGGTCGGGGGTAGGGTCGGCGGGGCGGGGCTGTTGTAAAATGGGGTTTGGGCCAAATAATCTGCAGAAGGACTGGATACCATGGACTTGAGTGCAATCCGACCCGGCCAAAGCGCAGAGCAAGAAGTTACCGTCACAAAGGACCTGACCACGAACCGGACGGGCAAGGAGGGCGCAGACGTGCTTTCGACGCCGGCAATGCTGGGGTTGATGGAAGACACGAGCATCAAGGCCACGGACCACCTACTGCCCAAAGGTTTCACCACGGTGGGGTTCGCCGTTGACAGGCTCCGGCACATCGCGCCCACGTCTGTCGGTGGGAAGGTGACGGTGAAGTCGGAGCTGACGGAAGTGGACAATAACAAACTGACGTATTCGATAGAAGCGTACGAGGGTGACAAGAAGATCGGGGTCGCATCGCACCGTCGGGCGGTGATACCTGCGGACTAGGGCGCCGGGCAAAGGACGCAACGCTGCAAACCATGACTACAGGTGAAAAGACCCTAACCCCGACCTCGATCCTTGAGGAGCTGAAGAAGCTGGGCGTGAGCCACATTGTGTGGCTCCCGGATACGGAGAGCCGGTTCCTATATGATGCGGTGGCGTCAGACCCGGACATCAAGCTGGTGCCGGTTTGCCGCGAAGGTGAGGCGATCCCCATAGCGATGGGCCTGATCCTGGCGGGGCAGAAGCCGGTGTGCATGATCCAGAGCACGGGATTCTACGAATCGGGGGATGCGGTGAGGGGGTTGGCGCTGGACGTGGGGCTGCCGCTGCTGATATTCATCGGGTATCGGGGGTTCAAGCGGGAGGGTGAGATTGTGGACACGGCGGCGACGTACCTGGAGCCAATCCTCGGCGCGTGGGGGATGGAATACCACCTGGTGGAGACGGACGAGGACGTCGGTCGGATATCGACGGCGTACTCCGAGACCCAGGAGAAGTCGAAGCCCGTGGCCGTATTGATTGGAGCGGAGTACCAGCAAGGATGATACCCGGCATAGAAGCGCTCAAGGTGATTTCCCGGAACCAGGGGGACTCGGTGGTGATAACCACGGAGACTCCGTATACGGTCTGGGACTCGATATCGGACAGGCAGGAGTTTCACCTGCCGTTGATCAACTCGATGAGCAAGGCATCGTCGATAGGACTCGGGCTGGCGCTGGGCAGGCCGGACCTGAAGGTGCAGGTAGTGGACTCGGACGGGAGCCTTTTGATGAACCTCGGGAGCCTGGTGACGATAGCCAACATGGCGCCGGAGAACTTCGTCCATTTCGTATACCAGAACAATGTGTACGGGCTGAGCGGGGCGCAGCCCCTGCCGGGGGTAGGGAAGTTCTCCTTCACAGGGATGGCAAAGGCGGCGGGATACGCTAATGTCTTCGAGTTCGATGAACTAGAGGAGTTCGCACTGACCCTGCCGGAAATCCTGGAGAAGCGGGGCCCGACGCTGGTCTGCCTGATGGTGGAGGACTCGGGGCCCAAGCCGAAGATTCCGCCTCGGATGACCAAGCATGCCTATCCCGAGGTGCGGGATGCCATTGCCCGGACCCCTAAGGGGCAGTGAAGGGCAACGGGCCAGGGGCGGTACCGAAGAGTTTGCCATCGGAGGGAGGCGCAGGAGGTGGCGGCATTCTTCCCAGGTTGCTTGCAAATCAGGGTGGCGTGGTGGTATATTTAAGCCTAGCCACTTTGTAAAAAAATTAACAATGTGGAGGGGAGCGAGAGGTGTTGTCTGAATCATTTCCCACATGCCAGGCCTGCAGCAGCGGAGATTTGTTGCCGCTATCGGACTTCGGTGGCCAGGGAGCCCCGATACGATACAAGGCATGGGTGTGCAGTAACCCGAAGTGCGGCTACAACCTGAAGATCCGAAACGGCGACGTTTTCATTAACGAGCCGATCGGGAGCGGCGTGGGCCATATGCCCAGGGTCCGCTAGATCTTCAGTCACTACAGCTGACATCAATGCCCCCAGCGATTGGGGGTCTGTGAGGCGGGGACGGGGACCCGGATACCGGTATATTTCTTCTAATCGGGCCTTGCGTGCTTACGCGCTTCGATGCGGAGATCGAATACAGGGCAAAAGCCTGACCTGCGTCGTGTTGATGGGCGCTTCTGACTCGGGGCACGGGTGAAGGGGGTCCTGCCTTCTCGCTGAGCAGACAAATGCGATGGCGATACCTCCGTCCCGATGCCGGCCAACGATTTTCGAGGCCTTTGGTCAGGTTGGCGGGGCGAGAAGGCGTGTGCTACCATCTCGCCGGACTTTTTGGAGGAATTAGTCGTGGACCTGCTTGTTATAGGAACTATCAGGGACATAGTCCTGATTGTCTTCTTCGGACTCGGGACTCTGCTGGTAGTTATCCTGATTCTGATTGCCTTCCTGCTGTACCGCAAGCTGGGAGGGCTGCTGGATGCGATCAAGGGAAACTTGGACAACACCCGGGTGACCCTGGGAAACGTGGCAGCGTCTTCGACGATGATCACTGACGCAGTGATCAGGCCTCTCATCAAGGCATGGAGTGTGGCTGCCGGCGCAAAGAAAGCATTTTCATTCCTGAGCAAGTTCTCCGGCAAGTAGCGTCTAATCGGGGAGAGGATGTGGGTCGGGTGGGAGTCGCGTCCAGGGTTGACGGTTTCCCAATGAACAAGGAGTTATGAGCGTGTTTGCATTTATTCTCGGGTTCCTGATGGGAGGGGCGGCGGGAGCGGCCATAGTGCTAGCTACCTCGCCCCAGTTCCAGTACCAGGGCGAGGGAAAAGAGCCCGACGGGCTGTCGGGGGAGGATGTGCAGACGGAATTCAGAGAGAAGCTTGAAGAGGCGTTTGAAGAAGGTCAGAAGGCGGCGGACGAGAAGATTGCGGAACTCAACGAGATGGTGCAGCGGCTGAGGGGCCCCGGGGCAAAGGAGGAGGGGCAAGCCGGGGCGAGGTGAGAGCGCTCGGCTCAGTTGGTCGGGTTATGAGGTGAAGCGGGGATAGGACCCGAATACCCTGAGCCGGGACGATATTTCACTAATGCGGTCAAGGGCTTCTTTGACGGGGGGGTCGAGGCGGTGGCCGAAGAGGTCTACGAGGAAGATGTAGCGGCCGAGGACGTCCTTGGAGGGTCGGGACTCAATTTTCCCGAGGTTGATGCCCCGGCCGGCAAACTCTCCGAGGACCTCGACCAGGATGCCGGGCTTGTCGTCATCGAAAGAGAAGCAGAGAGAGGTGCGGTCGGCGCCGGTGGAAGGGTGGTCCTGGGTAGCCAAGACGACGAAACGGGTGACGTTGGTCACGGTCTCCTGAATGTCGGAGGCGAGGACGTGGACGCCGTAAAGGTCGGCGGCGCGCCTGGTTGCGACGGCTGCGGCTGAGCCGTCGCTCTTCTTCACTTCCTCCACGCCTGCGGCGGTGCTGAGGGCGGCTTCCATTTGTGCCTTGGGGAAGCACCTTTCGAGGAAGCGGCGGCTCTGGGCCAGGGCCTGGGGGTGGGAATAGACGACCTTGATGTCGTTGGCCTGGGCCCCGGGCTGGACGAGGAGGCAGTGGCGGATGGGCAGAACGACCTCGTACTTGATGGCGAGGTCCGAGCCGTGAATGAGGAGGTCCAAGGTGTCGGTGACGGAGCCTTCGATGCTGTTTTCGATGGCAACCACACCCTCTTCGACCATGCCGGAGACGACTCCGGAGCCCACGGCAGAGATGGATGGAAGGGGAACGAGGTGGGCGCCGGAGTCATAAAGAACAGCGGCTTCTTCGGTGAAGGTACCGGGAGGGCCGAGGAACCCGAGGCGCTTAGTCATCGGAACTAGGGATTAGTTCGCCGGAAAGCGTGGCGCGCAAGGTCTCTTTTTCCTCAGACGAGGTCAAGGCGATTACTTCGTCGGCTTCATTGAGTACGAGGTCGGGTTTGGGGGGCTGGGCGGCACCGTCCTTATCTATAACTAGGGTGACGATTGTGCCCTCCGGGAGCGTGATATCTTCAAGCCGCTTACCATTGATTCCGCCGTCGGGGGGGATTTTGACGGATACGAGCTCGGCGCCCGACTCCTCAATTTCAAAGAGCGGCACTACGGAACGCTCCGGTATCCGGTGTTCTATGTTGGAGAGGATAATGTCCGTAACGCTGATGGTCACGTCCACACCTAGCCTTTTGAAGAGCGGCTCGTTGCGGGGGTCGTTGATGGTGGATATGGTGCGGGGGATGCGAAACCTGGCTTTTGCGACCTGGCAGGCAGTCAGGTTGTCCTTGTCCTCGCGGGTGGTGGCGATGAGGGTGTCGGCGCGGCTGGCACCTGCCATTTCGAGGACGGAAGCCTCGCAACCGTCACCGCGCAATACCACATCGCCGAGTATCCGAGACAGCTCTTCGCCGCGCTCCCTATCACGCTCGACAATCAGCACTTCATGGGAACGCAGCAGGAGGTCCTTGGCGAGGTTATGGGAGAGGGTGCCTCCCCCGACTAGGAGTATGTACAAGTTGGCGGCACCTACCTCTCGATCGCGTCCTTGAGAAGCTCCACGGTAACTGTAGTCGGGGTGACGGTTTCGACTCCTAAATCTCTAAAGAGTTCTTTCTGGACGGGGTCATAGACCCGGCAGACGACTTTCGGGACCTTGTACTGGACCTTGGCCTTCTGAGCGGCGAGCAAGTTGCAAGAGTCATCCTCGGTTGCCGCGATGAGAACGTCGGTATCGTCGATGTCCGTTCGGACGAGGTCGTCATCGTCGGTGCCGTCGCCGATCAACGCTTCACCTCGGAAGCTGGGGCCCAAGAAACGGAAGCTGTCCTCGTCGATATCCATGACCGTGACCTTGTGGCCTTCAGCATCCAGGACAGTTCCAAGCCTGCCGCCGACCCTGCCGCATCCTACAATTACTATATTCATTGTGTACTCACGAAGATTTCCAGCGGAGTCGAACTGCTCACTCCGATGAGACAATAGGGCAAGGTTAACCTGCGCCATTCATAGGGCCGCGGTAGAGCCAAACGTGGCACTTCGCGTTTTCCAAGACGTATGGTGCGGCGCTGCCAAGGGTGAACTCCCCGTATTTTCTTTCGTAGAGGGTGTTCATCACCACCAGGTCGATCCTGCGATCAGCTGCTGCCTTGACAACGCCCAGGCCCGAGTGTCGGGCCTGGACAACTTCGGTCTGTACCGATGTGTGCTGGCCCTTGGCCAGGCTTTCCATGTAGTCAAGGACAGCCTCTGCCTTTCGGACCTCCAACCCCATTTCCGCATCCAGGGGGAATGAGCGAGGAACTTCAATGACGTAGAGTACGAAGACCGTGCCCTTGCTTTCCTGGGCGAACCTACAGGCGAGAGATACGGCCTCTTCGTCGGCGGTGTTGCCGTCTACGGCCACCATGATACGTCTGTAAATCATCGTTTTGTATTTTAACTCGGAGGATGGAAGAGTGGGTCAATCACCTGTTCGGGGTGCGCATTTTGATCTGTTCAATATGGAGGGCAACCAGATTGCTGGTGGACTCTCTAAGGAGCTCCAACTCCTCCAGCGTGAGGTTGTCCAGGTCATCCAAGTTTCGCTTGATTGTGGTGATCAATTCCACATCGGTGCGTTCCCGCCTGCGTATGAAGAAGACGGTGACGCTCGCGATAATTGCGCCATAGAACATGATGGTGCCGATAATGGACCAGCCTCCACCGACGATGCCGCCCCATAGGGTCTCGGGCCTCCAGCTGTTTCCGGCGGTCTGCATGGTGAAGATGGCCCACCATAGCGCATCTACGAAACTACCTACGTTGGGATTGGCGGTCCTTTCCAAAAAGTAGATAAGGGTGGCTACGATGCCGGCCATGAAGGCTACAATGGACAGTGAAAGGAGCAGGGGAGTCTCGGTGAAGAGCACCTTTCCGAAATTCACGACGCCTGGCAGACCAGGCCTCAGCCTGAGCTGAGGATTGGACCGGACTCTTCGGCGCAGGACGTCCTCACCCGGCCTGTCTGGGGCAATGCGCTCGAACTGGTTGTCCCTGCGGCGGTGTCGATTCACTGAATGCTCTCCTCCGGGGGATGTCATTATAGGCTTGCGACATTTCGCCACGCAATGCGAATGGGGATGTCGCGACCAAGGAAAGTGAAGTAGGCTGTGCTGCCGATTCTCCCTGGCTTGAGACAACCACATGAGTGACGCAGTCAGAGTCACCGCACTGGTCCGTGGACGGGTGCAGGGAGTCTACTTCAGGTATTTTGTGCAGAACGAAGCCATCTCACGCGGACTGACGGGATACGCGTACAATCGGGTCGACGGCAGTTCCGTGGAGGTTGTTGCGGAGGGGCCAAGAGTGGAGTTGGAACGTCTTTTGGAGCGTCTTCACATAGGCCCACCGGCTGCCAAGGTAGAGGCAGTGGAGGCATGCTGGTCCGATGCGGAGGAGCAGTATATCGGGTTCAGGGTGGACTGAGGCGTCGGGGCTAGGCTCCCCAGTCGAGCATCTGGACCTGGACAAAGTCACCCGCGCTGACGGCGGCCACATCCTCGGGGACGATGGCGAGGCCGTTGGCCAGAGACATGGAAGTCAGGATGCCGGAGCCCTGGGGCCCGGTAGTGCGGGCGTAGTATTGGCCGTTGCGCTTGGTGACGACGGCTCGGGCGAAAATGCGTCGGCCGTCAGTGTTGACTATGGAGTCCTCCATCACGGCTTCTATGGTGGGCTTGGCGAGGTCTTTCTTGCCCTGCATTTTAAGCAAGGCAGGACGCCCGAACTGCTCGAAAGCGATCATGGAGCTTACGGGGTTGCCGGGAAGTCCGAGGTGGGGCACCTCCCGCATGCGGCCCGAGGTGTCGCGGGTCTTCAGGAGGCCAAAGGCGAGGGGCCGGGCGGGCTTCATTTTGACCATCCAGAAGGCTATTTCGCCCTCCTGGGCGAGGACGTCCTTCACGATGTCATAGTCACCCTTGGAGACTCCCGCGGAGGTGATCACCATATCGGCGTCCACGCCTTCGGCTATCTTGGCCTGGAGGGAGTCCATGTTGTCCCGGGCGATACCGAGGACCTTGGGGATGCCGCCGTATCGCAGCACGAGGCCTGCGACGCTGTAGTTGTTGCTGTTGTAGATCTTGCCGGGGGCGAGGGCCTCTCCCACTTCCAAGAGCTCGTCCCCGGTGGCTAGAACGGAGATAACGGGCTTGCGATAGACCTTGACCGTAGGCATTCCGAGGGAGGCAAGGACTCCGATCTCGGCGGGACGTAGGACAGTGCCTGCCTTTATGATGACTGTTCCGGGAACCACGTCTTCTCCGGCGCGGCGGATATTTGAGCCAATCTTCCATGCCTTACGGATACCAATCTCATCAACACCACCGGGTCCGGGTTTTGGATTACGGTCCAGTTCGTCGGTGTCTTCAAAGGGGACTATGGTGTCGGCGCCATCGGGCATAGGGGCGCCGGTCATAATCCTGATGGCAACGCCTTCGGAAACGGCCTTGACTGCGATCTTGCCGGCGGGGAGCTCTTCGATGACCTTTAGGTCTACCGGGGAGTCGAAGGAGGCGGACCGGATGTCGTCCCAGCGGACGGCGTATCCGTCCATTGCGGTGTTGTCGCGGGGAGGTATGGAGAATTCTGAGACTGCGTCTTCCGCCAGGACCTGTCCGAGGGAGTCCAGGAGGGGTTTCTCCTCGACGCTCAGCCTCTTGACGTAACCGAGGATCTTCTCCAAGGCCTCCTCCACCGTAAGCCAGCCCAAGACCATGTTAATTAACCTCCAGCGGGGATGACGGGAACCGGAGATATGATATCACGAGCAAATCATGCCTGAGGCTTTTGACACCCAGCCCAGCCATTAAATATAATCCCCGCGCGGTCACCCCTGAATGAAACCGCCGCATTTTCCCTTACAGGAGGAGCCATTGCCTCGATATGACGTAGTAGTAGTTGGCGGAGGCTTCGCCGGTATGAGCGCCGCCCTGTCGGCCCGGGAGCAGGGGGCGAGCGTTTGCATAGTTACCAAGCAGCACCCGTTGCGCAGTCATTCGTCGGGGGCGCAGAGTGGGATAAATGCGGGGCTGAGGGGGGCGGATGCTTGGGAGTCGCACGGGCTGGATACGGTCAAGGCGGGCGCCTACCTGTCCGACCAGGATGTGGTTGAAAGCATCTGCCAGGAGGCGGCTGCCAGGGTCATTGGCCTGGAGCACATGGGCGTGCCATTCGACCGGAACGGCGACGGGAGAATAGACCAGATAAAGTTCCCGGCGTCTTCCGAGGCACGCACCTGCTACTGCGGTGACGCCACGGGCCACAACGTCCTGCAGACGCTCTACGAACAGGTCTTGAGGGTGCAGATACCCGTACACCACGACTGCTCGGCGGTGTCATTGATCATGATGGATGACGGGTCCTGCCAGGGGGTGTTTGCGCGAAGCCTGAGGGATGGTTCGCTGGTCGCGTATTCGTCGGGGGCGGTGGTGCTGGCGACGGGTGGAATGGGTCGAATGTACCGGGACAACACGGCATCCACGGCTTCCACGGGCGACGGGGTGGCTATGGCGTATCGAGCGGGAGCGGCTTTGAGGGACATGGAGATGGTGCAATTCGCACCCACTGCTTTGGCCCCGAATGGAGTCTTGATAACCGCAGCAGCACGGGGAGAGGGGGCGGTGCTGGTGGGATCTAATAGTTCACAGGTCGACTCCCTAGCAAGCTCCGACGTGGTGTCGCAGGCTGTGGCAAAAGAGCTTGTAAACGGGGATGTATCTCTTGACTTCACGAGTGTTGACTCGGGGCGGCTGGCCGAGACCCGGGCGCTGATAAAGGACCTAGCCGGCATTGACATAAGCAAGGACCCGGTCCCGGTAAGGCCGGTGATGCACCGGCCCATCGGCGGGATAAAGACCGACGGTTCAGGCTCGACGGAGGTGGCGGGGTTGTATGCTGCCGGTGAGTGTGCGAACTCGGGGCTGAACGGGGCGAACCGGCTGGGCGGCAACTCGCTTCTGGAGAGCGTAGTGGTTGGCCGGAGAGCGGGGGAGTCGGCGGCGGGGCACGCTGGGTCTGTGGGGCCTGCACCCGACCTGGCATCCCACCAGGCGGATGAGGAGAGGAAGGTCGCGGCAATTGCGGCCCGGGGGAAGGGCAGCGATAGCGCAGGCGTTATCAGGGGGGAGCTGGCCTCCCTGATGCAGGAAAACGCGGGCATATACAGGGACGGCTCGGGGCTGGATGCGGCGGCAGCGAAACTGTCGGAGTTGAGGGAAAGGTGCGATGCGGTTGGGGTGCAGGGGCCAGCTACAGGATACAGCACGGAGATCGGCTCGATAATCGAGCTGGGGAACATGCTGGACGTGGCCGGGGTTATTGTAGCCTCGGCGCTGGCGCGGGAAGAAAGCAGGGGTTCGCACTCCCGGACGGACTTCCCGAACAGGGACGATGAGAACTGGCTTAAGCATACCGTGGCCCGGGGTTCGGGCGACGGGGTTAAACTGGACTATGAACCCGTAACGGTCACCAGATGGCAGCCGGAAGGGAGCAGCTAGATGCAGGTGAATCTGAATGTAAGACGCTACGATCCCGTGTCGAACGGGGACGGGAGCCGGCAGACCTACTCCGTAGAGGTGGAGGAGCAGAGCACGGTGCTGGATGCCTTGATCCAGGTGCGAGATGAGCAGGACGCGACTTTGTCGTTCCGGGGCTCGTGCCGGACGGGCTTCTGCGGCGATTGCACGATGAGGGTTAACGGCAAGGCGAAGTGGGCGTGCAGAATGCCGGTCTCCAAGGCCCAGGTGGATGGAGAGATCACGCTCGATCCGCCCAGGCTTGTAAAGGAAGTGAAGGACCTGATCTACGACCAGGAAGAGTTCCTGTTCGACAAGTATGCAACCACGAAGCCCTGGATCGAGCCTTCGCCGCCCGGGCCTGCGGAGGAACACATAGTCTCCCAGGAGAAGATCAAGGAACTACAGGAGGCCTCCAGCTGCACGTTGTGCGGGATGTGCGACGAGGGATGCACGGTGCTGGTCATCGACAAGACGTTCCTCGGGCCGGCGGCGCTGACGAGGGCGTTCAAGCCGGTGGCTGATCCCCGGGACAAGGTGATCGAAAGACGGCTTTCGGAGCTGAGCGAGAAGAGGGGGATGTGGGACTGCGTCCACTGCTTCGAGGCGACGGAGCACTGCCCCAAGGGCATCGACCCGACGGACAGGATTCTGTCGTTGAGGGACGAGGCGATAAAGAGGGGCATCGGGACTCCGCGGGTGGTGCGACACAACGACAGCTTTGCTAAGTCGATAAAGTCGAGCGGGTGGCTGGACGAGGCCCGGCTCGCCATCGAGAGCGAGGGTCTGACCAATATCGGAGGGCTGATGCACCTGGTGCCTACGGCGGCCAAGGCGATGGCGCATCGCAAAGCGCCTCTGCCATATCTGCACAAGAAGAGGCCGGGCGCCAAGCACATCAAGAGGATATTCGAAACGTGGGAGAAAGGCAGCAAATGAGATACGCATTTTACCCGGGCTGTGTAGCAAAAGGCGGCTGCCCCGAGCTGTACCCGGCGGCGATAAAGGTAGCCGAAAAGCTTGGGATCGAGCTGTTCGAGATGAAGGATGTCGGGTGTACGGGGGCAGGGGTGCTGAGCAGGGAGGTTTCAGACCCGATCAACGCCCGGACGCTGGCTAAAGCCGAGGCTATGGGCCTACCGATAATGACGATCTGCAGCACCTGCCAGGGCTGCCTGATGCAGGCTAACCATCGGTTGGTCAACGATCCCGAGTACCGGGACAGGATCAACCGGGAGTACCTGGCGGAGGAAGGCCTTGAATACAGAGGCACCACGGATGTAAAGCACTTCCTGTGGGTCCTGGACGAGGACTATGGGCTGGACAAGCTGCAGGAGATGGTGGTGAACCCCCTCGAGGAGCTCAATGTCGCTGCCTTCTACGGCTGCTATCTGCGGCGTCCACCGGAGGTGGTAGTGCCGAAGGGCAAGGAGAGCCGGAAGGTGTCGCTAGAGAACGCCATCAAGGCTCTCGGTGGCAATGTTGTCGCGACAAAGGGCAAAGGGAAGTGCTGTGGGTTCCCGATCCTGTACCCCAACGAGCGGAACAGCCTGGAGATGTGCGGGACTCACACGCTGGAGGCAAAGGACAAGGGCGCCGACGCGATGGTAACCCCCTGTCCACTCTGCCACCTGGAGTTGGACGGGACGCAGAGTCGGGCGGAACAGCACAAGGGTAAGAAGATAAACCTGCCTGTGCTGCATCTGCCGCAGCTGGTCGGGCTGGCGCTCGGGTTCAGCCCGAAGGAGATGGAGATGCAGAGGCACCTGGTGTCGACTGCGCCAGTGGAGGAGAAGGCGAAGAGGAAGGCTGGGGTTTAGGGATATTCCGAGAAGAAAGATAGTCAAGAAGGGGCCGCCATGTGCGGCCCCTTCGCTTGTTGGCGGAGTTTGGGGCGTGCTACACTCGCGGCCCGGTTTCCGTTCGTAAATTCCCCCTCAGGAGACACGAAAAATATGGTGCCACCAGGCGAGATTTTTGGATTCATACCGCTCTGGATCGGAGTGTTCGCATTTGCGGTGCTTGGGTTCGGGTTTGCGGGCTACGTGGTCTACACCCGTGTGTTCCGCCTGGTGATGCTGGGTAAGAAGGAGAACCGGTTCGACCACCCGATCCAGAGAAGCATGAACGCCCTGGTGGTGGTGCTGGGCCAGAGGAAGGTACTCCAGAGGGTATCGTTGAAGGACAAAGCCGGGCTCGGGCACGTTTTCGTGTTCTGGGGATTCCTGTGCTTCGCGCTGAGCTACGTGCTCTTCGTGTTCCTGGACTCGATTAACCCGCACATCTCCGAGACGATACTGACCGACACCGGGGTCAAGGTATACGTGTTCGTGTTGGACGCCCTTGGGCTTGCGATTCTGACGGCTCTTACCTGGGCGCTGGTGCGGCGGTGGCTGGCGAAGCCAAGGCGGTTGAGCTTCGACCTGACCCGGAGTTCGGATGCAGTAATCATCGTCGCGGCAATAGCCAACCTGATGATTCTCACATTCCTGGTTGAAGGTTTCTATAACGCAATGGTCAACCAGGATGCGGTGGCGGAAGTGAGCCCGCATGCGGCCTCGCCGGTAGGGACACTGCTCGGGAAGCTGTTCGACGGGGCGAGCTTCGGGGTGGTGAACACCTTACACGGGATCTTCTGGTGGGCTCACCTGGCGTTGATTATCGGCTTCAGCATGTACATTCCGTTCTCCAAGCACATGCACATGATCGGGGCGCCAATCAACGCATTCCTCCACGACGTAAACCCGAGAGGCACCCTTCACCCGATCAAGGACATCGAGACTGCGGAGAGCTTCGGGGCTAACCTGGTCAACGAGTTCACATGGAAAGAGCTGCTGGACGGCTACGCCTGTGCGGTGTGCGGTCGATGCTCGGACGCTTGCCCTGCTAACCTGACGGGCAAGGTGCTTTCGCCGATGCACGTGGTGGAGGGGATAAAGGACCACCTGCTTGAAGTCGGGCCTGGGGTTATCAAGGCCGAGGGTGAGAACGGGAACGGTTCGTCGATACCGGTCATCGGGCATGCCGTGTCCGAGGAGGCGATCTGGGACTGCGTTACCTGCGGCGCCTGCGAGCAGGAATGCCCGGTGGCCATCGAGCACATAGACAGCATAGTAGACATGCGCCGGCACCTGGTGCTGGAAGAAGGCAAGATGCCCGAGACCGGCCAGGCCGCCCTCCGAAGCATGGAGACACGAGGCCATCCCTGGTCCGGCACAAAGTTCACTCGGACTGACTGGACGGAGGGCGTGGACGTCAAGCTGATCTCAGATAATCCCCACCCCGACGTGCTGTTCTGGGTCGGGTGTACGCCTGCGCTGGAGGAGAGGAGCCAGGGGATAGCCAAATCATTGGCGTCGGTGATGAATACGGCAGGGGTGAACTTCTCGATCCTTGGGGATGAGGAGACGTGTAACGGGGACCCGGCACGGCGAATGGGGAACGAGTACCTGTTCCAGCTGATGGCGGAGCAGAACATCGAGACGCTAAAGAAGCACGGCATCAACCGAATAGTCACGGCATGCCCGCACTGCTTCAACACGCTGAAAAACGAGTATCCGCAGTTCGGGGGCGAGTTCGAGGTGCTGCACCATAATCAGTTCATCGACCAGCTGATGGAGCAGGGCAAGATAAAGGCGAAGAAGCCTATCGACAAGAAGGTCGCCTACCATGATTCGTGCTACCTGGGTCGGCACAACGGAGTCTATGAAGAGCCTCGAAGAATGATGAAGAAGATCCCGGGGATCAAGACTCTGGAGATGGCGAGGAACCGGAGTCGGGGGTTCTGCTGCGGGGCGGGGGGCGGTCATATGTGGATCGAGGAGTCGTCCAAGGGGAAGAGGATCAACCACGTGAGGACGGAGCATGCGCTGGATACGGGGGCGGAGGTGGTGGGGACGTCGTGCCCGTTCTGTCTGCAGATGTTCGAGGACGGGATCCGGGTGAAGGAACAGGAAGGGAAGCTGGAGGCGAAGGACCTGGTGGAGATATTGGCGGAGTCTTTGGAGGGGTAGGGAGTTTAGGACCCCTGCCTAATCGCCTCTAACCGCAGCCCGGAATTCTTCCCGGCTAAGCCCTGCCTGACGAAGGATTGAAGCCATTGTGCCCGGTGGCACATCTTTGGCACCCATCTTTACGATAACTGCCCTGGTTATTTCTGGGGTTTTCAGCCTCATTTTGAGGTGGCTTCCTCGCTGGGACACTTTCCGAAATCCTAAACGCTCCAATGCCCGCACTACTTCGAGGTTGCTATAAGACGGCAACGCTGACCGTCTCTAACTTCACGTCGGAGACTTCGATAACGTCTGCGCTTTCCGCGTCTTCGAAATACAGTTCCAAAGCCTCTTGAATGGCAGAGCGGGCCTCTTCGCGGGTGTCTCCAAAAGACGAAACATCAACGTTTAATGCCTGTGCCACCCACACCTCATTTTCTTTATACAAGACAACTTCAATGCTTTGCATATCGGCCTCCTGCAAATCAGTCTATCACACGGTGACTGTGGCTAATAAAGAGAGACGGGCCGGATATTCCGGCCCGTCTTTTCCTGTCGCCTTAGCAACTCAATAGTGGAAGGAAGCCGGGTCCTCCCAGTGGGAGGATAAAGCTCTCCGGGCTAGCCGGAGAGACCGACCTAGGAGCTGTCTCCGCACCCTGTGGGCGGGAGAGTTACTCCCTAGAAAGGAGGTGATCCAGCCGCACCTTCCGGTACAGCTACCTTGTTACGACTTAGTCCCAATCACCAGCCCCACCCTAGGCGACTACCTCCCCGAAGGGTTGGCCCATCGACTTTAGGTGTTGCCGGCTTTCATGACTTGACGGGCGGTGTGTACAAGGCCCGGGAACGTATTCACCGCAGTGTGCTGACCTGCGGTTACTAGCAACTCCGCGTTCATGGAGGCGAATTTCAGCCTCCAATTCCAACTGGGGCCGGCTTTGATGGGATTAGCTCCGGATCGCTCCTTGGCAACCCTTTGTACCGACCATTGTAGCGTGTGTGTAGCCCTGGGCGTAAGAGCCGTGCTGACTTGACGTCATCCCCACCTTCCTCTGCGTTCTGCGCAGCAGTCTCGCCAGAAAAATCCAACTGACGACGAGGGTTGCGCTCGTTGTGGGACTTAACCCAACACCTCACGGCACGAGCTGACGACAGCCATGCAGCATCTGTGTCGGCTACTGACTTAACAGTTCGTACCCCTTTCGGGTTCCTACTTCCGACATGTCAAGCCCAGGTAAGGTTCTTCGCTTAGCATCGAATTAAACCACACGCTCCGCTGCTTGTGCGGGCCCCCGTCAATTCCTTTGAGTTTTAGCCTTGCGGCCGTACTCCCCAGGCGGGACACTTAACGCGTTAGCTTCGGCACAGAGGGGGTCGATACCCCCTGTACCCAGTGTCCATAGTTTACGGCGTGGACTACCCGGGTATCTAATCCGGTTTGCTCCCCACGCTTTCGCGCCTCAGCGTCAGGAAGAGCCCAGAGAACCGCCTTCGCCACAAGTGTTCCTCCCGATATCTATGCATTTCACCGCTACACCGGGAATTCCGTTCTCCTCTGCTCCCCTCAAGCCTGGCAGTTTCCTCTGACCGCTCCCAGTTAAGCCGGGAGATTTCACAAAGGACTTTCCAGGCCGCCTACGCGCCCTTTACGCCCAATAAATCCGGGCAACGCTCGCCTCCTACGTATTACCGCTGCTGCTGGCACGTAGTTAGCCGAGGCTTATTCGTTTGGTACCGTCAGAACTTCGCCCCAAACAAAAGGGGTTTACAACCCGAAGGCATTCATCCCCCACGCGACGTCGCTGCGTCAGGCTTTCGCCCATTGCGCAAGATTCCCTGCTGCTGCCTCCCGTAGGAGTTGGGGCCGTGTCTCAGTCCCCATCTGGCTGATCATCCTCTCAGACCAGCTATCCGTCGTAGGCTTGGTGAGCCGTTACCTCACCAACTACCTGATAAAACGCAACCCCCTCCCCATGCGACCGGAGCCTTTGATGATCCACCCTTCAGCGGACCATGTTATGCGGTATTAGCCACGATTTCTCGAGGTTGTCCCCCACACCGGGACAGGTTGGTTACGCGTTACTCAGCCGTTTGCCACTAACCTCTGTGATCCGATCCAATCCGTTCAGTAGACCGGTTCCGCCCCTTGGCCCGACGAATCGGGCTTCCGGATTGTTGCCGGGTTCCATCCGGGAGCTTCACGGAGAGGTCCGTTCGACTTGCATGCATAAAGCGCGCCGCCAGCGTTCGCCCTGAGCCAGGATCAAACTCGCCATGTAGTTTTCTTTTGCTTACCTAGCTGCTGGCTTCCTTCCACTATTCAGTTGTTAAGGTGCGGACAGGTGAAGGAGAATTTACCACGCGGGCGGTACGTAGTCAATACGCAACTGCTGGGCAATCGGCCCGATTCTAGCCCGTGGCTACCGGGCCTTGTGGCCCGGGAATGCATGGAATTCTAATGTTGGAGGCACTGCCTCAGCTGCCGCGGGCGGGAGCCAGGGCGGGGGCCGCGATGGTGGCCATCAGATCCCTGACATCGGAGAGGTCATCGAGAGCGAAGATTTGGGAGGCGGCCTGTTTGACCTGGGGGGGGTCGAGGGTTCTGACGGCGCAGGAGTTGAACTTGTCGGTGAGCTCTTCGTCGGTGAGGGGGTACTCGGGGGTGCCGCGGGCCTTGTCGATGCGCCGGGTGAAAGAATTGCCGTCCTTCATATTGATGGTGACGTCGATGTAGCCGCCAGCGTTGACCACGACGGGCTCCTGGGTGTCATCGTATTCGAGCTTGACCAGGCCTGAGAGGCGTTGCACTTCCTCCCTGTCGACGTGGTCCTGCTGGAAAGTGTCGAGGGTGACCTTGCGGTCCAGGATGGCGGATGCCACGCAGTACTGCATGCAAAACTTGCCCTCGAGGCCGGTGGTGGCGCGGCTGTAGATGAGGGGGATGTCCTCGCCGGGGGGCATGGAGATGACGACGTTGTCGATGGAGTCGGGGGAGGGGGTGTGCTCGTGGGCGAGGGCGAGGGTGGCGTCGATGGTGCGGTGGGTGCTGTTGCAACAGGGGAACTTCTTTACGACGAGGCCGGGGGAGACGATGTCCCAGGGGTTGCCCAACGTGCCAACTATGCGGGAGGAGTCGGCTTCGTCCTTGTCGGCGAAGACGCGAGTGTAGTCGATGGGGTGGTCAAGGATGTCGGCGGAGGCTGTGAAGCCGTTGGAGGCGAGAAGGGCCGCCATCAGGCCGGCCCGGGCGGCCTGCCCGACGTGGAAGGGCTTGGTCATGGTGCCGAAGTTGATCCTCATGCCGGCGGATGAAGAGGCGGCGATGCCGAGGGCCATGCCTATGCGGTCGGGGTTGAGGGCCAGCAGCTTGGAGCAGGCGGCCGCGGCGGCCATGGTGCCGGTGGTGGCGGTGGCGTGCCAGCCCCTGGCGTAGTGTGCGTTGCCGATGGCCAGGCCAAGCTTGCATTCGAGCTCAAAGCCTATGAGGAAGGCCTCCAGGACCTGGGCCCCTGACGACCCGAGCTCTTCGCCGAGGGCGAGAACGGCGGGGACGAGGGGGGCGCTGGGGTGGCCCATGCAGGAATCGTTGACGTCATCATAGTCGAGGGCGTGGGCCATGACGCCGTTGACGAGGGCGGCTGAGAGGGCGTCGGCGCGCTGGTCGCGGCCGATGACGGTGGCCGTGGGGTTGCCGCCGCGGCCGGCGAGGGTCTCGGATAGGATGGCTACGGCCTCGTCCCTGGCGGCGGCCAGGGACACGCCTACGGTGTCGAGAATGGCGCGCTTGCCGAGGTGTTGCACCTCGGGCGGCATGTCGTCGAGCGTGGTGTTGTGGATAAATGCGATCGCGGCGTCGGTGGCCCTCATAGCGTTCCTCCTCCCAAGGGTTGCGTCAGGGGGTCGAGATAGGGGCATTATCGGGGATGGGGGGCTCGGGTTCAAGGCGGTGTACTCGTTCGGATGGCTATGAGAGACATCACGACCGCATTCAGTTGTAGGGTTTTCTTTTTCGTTTTGTCTGTTTTGGAGGGGGTCGGCGATGGAAGGTCCGGGACTCAGTTTCAGGGGGCGGGAGGCCAGCCTGGTTCAGCCCCGTGTTCCTGTGTCACATGGCAGACAAGCGAGGACTTCTCGCCAGAGGGCATCTCTACCACCAGTTTTTCAGTTTGGCTCGACCCACTCGGAGGGGTGGGGAACACGTTTTCTCGCTGCCGTCGCTGGGTTAAAGGGAATCTCCGAGGGGAACGACGGGGGAGATTTTTCCAAGGGCGTAATAGCCCGAGGTTTTTCGGCAGGGCTCCCTTGTGAGGAGCGTGCCGGTTAATGTTGTGGACCTTCCATCGCCTGGATGGGTAGGGAAGGGACACGGGACCCGTGAAGATGAGGAGATGGCGCTGTTCGCTTGTGCCGCAACCTGCCCGCCTCAGAAGGGAGGGCGATTGGCCGGTCGCCCCTACAAGAGAGGGGAGAGGTATTGGGATGGGCTAGGGTGTTGAGTCCTCGGTGTCGGGTCTCGGGGGCTTCCCTTAGGTTTTTGGTTCCTCCTTTGCTTATGTGAGTTAGCGTTCGATCGGACGCAGGGTATGATAGTACGGTCGGACAGCTGTGTCAAGAGCAAATGTACGGCTTTGGGGGAATACCCCCCAGCCCCCCAAGGGAACCCTCTCCCCCTTGGTCCCCCTCTCCCCCGTATTGGGGTACGGGGCAGGCTCTTAGGGCCTATAAGGGAGAGGGGGAAAGAAGAGCAGAGGCAGGCGTGGGTGCAACGCACCCACGCCTGCCTCTAGTTCAGTACTGGTGAGGAGGGGGATGGCTCGGTTTTGGGGCGATGCAAGTCTTGGCGTGGGTGGCGGGCAGGGTACCCGCGAGGGGCACCCCTACGGTGGAGGGAGAGAAGAACAAAGGCGGAGGCTGGCTTTGATGCGCCAACCTCCGCCTCTATCTCAGTACCGGGGATGGAGGCGCCCCGCCCCAGATTCCTCGCGGGGCATCGGAATGACAGCTGCCTCCAGTTCAGTACTTTGAGGGAGAAGGAAGGGATGAGGCCCGGGTCGGGGGGGTGGAAAGGAAAGAGAG
Organism: Dehalococcoidia bacterium; assembly: GCA_965207225.1. Taxonomy (GTDB): domain Bacteria; phylum Chloroflexota; class Dehalococcoidia; order Plut-88900; family Plut-88900; genus Plut-88900. Next base: position 507,943 of record CBDBLV010000004.1, on the reverse strand, counting down.
GACCCTTTCCCCGACCCATCGGGAATAATAGGAGTCCCACCCGCCCGCCCTGTTTTATTGAATTATCAGAAATGCTGCTAGGCAGCATTTCTGTTAATTCGTTACCAAGGGGGGTGCGATGGAAGGATGGGAGAGGTAAGGAACAGGGTGGGTTTAGTGAAAGGCGTTTGAGATTCCTCGCGGGGCATCGGAATGGAAAAGGAGGGGCGCGGGTTGGTGGTAGGGCAAGGCGATAGTTGAGCAATGCGCGGGCCGCCCCCCGCTCATATTTCGAGTGACCTCAGCATGAGCGGCCCCTCCGTCTGGGGAGGGAGCCCTCACCCCCTTGGTCCCCCTCTCCCCCTCTAGGGACTCGGGGCAGGCTCTTCGATTCCGCTCAGGACGAACGGAACCCCTGCCCCTGGGGATGGGTTCCCGATGGGAGTCGGGAAAGAGGTATTGGTGTTGCCTGTAGGTGCGGGTGAGGGGAGCCGGTTAATGCGGTAACTGAGTTAAACTTTGGTTAGGAGTTGATCGCCTTATTTTAGAGATTTAAGTCGGGTCGGGGCCCGAGGTTTCACCTGTGAACTTGTGATTGATTCAGCGAAGGAAGTCCAATCTCCAACAGTAGTGACCGTTTATCCGATGACCGGTCGGCAACTCTTCTTCAACGTTCCACATTCTTTCTGCGAGGAGTGCGATCTGACGGTGCGGCTGGTCAAGCGCGTTGCGGCGGACCTGCCCCACGTAGAAGTACGAGTCAAGCCGTGGTTCAATAACCTGTTCGATGCGCTGCGGCGAGGGGGCTGGCACCCACCCGTTGTAACTATCGATGGGAAGGTCACGTCGCAGGGAGTTGTACCAGACGAGGACGGGCTCAGGAGTGTGCTGATGCTGAATGGGGGCAAGGGCGTCTCTGGTGGAGAGGATGCTTGATCAGTCGGTTTCCAAAGTCTCCGAAAGAGCCTCATTCCGACTCCTGGGCGGTCGATTTTCGGTAGGTTCCATCCCTGAATGGTCCAGGGCGTGGGTGGCTGCCATCCTTCTCTTAGGCCCGGGAAGGGCTGTCCTTCGCATGGCTGCGATGCTGATAGGTGTGAAGCTCATTGACGGGCGGGCGTGGTGTCGGGGGACGGAACGATTGTGGGCTTGGTCGGCAGCCCGGCTCCTGGGATTGAGGATTCGAGTCGAGGGACTCGAAAACATCGACCCGAAGGAGCGGTACGTGGTGGTGTCGCTGCACGAAGGGTTTGCGGATGGCCTTGCCCTTTACAGTCTGCCCCTCAAACTCACCTCCGTGGCCCGAGACGAACTGGCGGACTTTCCGCTTCTCGGGGGCCATCTGAGGCGGGCGAGACATATCTTTGTCCGGCCAGAGCGCCCAAGGGAGGCGATGCGTATTCTGCTGCGAGAGGCCGGCGCCGCCATCGATGCGGGGGACAGCGTCCTCATTTTTCCGCAGGGCTCGATCCTGGGCATTGAACTGGCTTTTCAGCCGGGGGCCTTTTGCCTGGCGAGGAGGCTTGGGAGGCCGGTGCTTCCGGTAGTGGTCTCGGGCGGGCACCGGGTCTGGGAGCACCCGTTTTCTTCGACTCTACGGACGGGTCAGGCTATGAGCGTCAGGGTGCTTCCGCCAGTGCCTCCCGACGATGCGGTATCCCGGAGTGGAGAGATTGAAAGGCGGATGAAGCAGGCAGCGCTGGCCAGTGGTACGCAGCCGCGACGCTTTGATCCCGGTCGGGACGGATACTGGGACGGGTATCGGTACGAGATAGACCCGGCGTTTCCCGAACTGGCCCGGCGGGTTGCCGGGCATCGCGTATTGCGATCGCGCGGAACTGAGGCGAACTGAGAGTTTTGCGAAACTGGGCTTTTGGTGACGGGATCACCTTCACCTATCGAGAGACCTATGCGCAATCCTCTAATCTGGAACACACTGCAAGAACTGGCCGTGTAATCCACACCTAAAACCCCACCCCAGATTCCTCGCGGGGCATCGGAATGACAGTAATGCAAAGGCCCTGGGTGGGGTCAGGAGTTGGAGAAGAAGTTGCGGGGGTTGTGGACCATCATTTGGTCGATGGCGTCCTGGGAGATTCCCATTTCACGGAGGAGGGGGATGACGTGGCGGTGGATAAAGAGGTAGCCGTCTGCGTTGCGGGCTTCACGTTTGGCGACCTCTTCCTCGCTGGGTCGGGAGATGGGGATGGACCAGTCGTGGCTGAGCATGATCTTGTGGCCGTAACCGGCCTCGATTAGGCGGACGGCGGTGCGGGTGCGGTCGCGCCAGTCCGGGGTGTCGGTGCCTTCGGAAGCCCAGCCGGGGTATCGGTCGAGGCCTATCCAGGCGCCTTTTTCGAGGAGTTCGATGAGATAGGCGACGTTCGTGGTGTCGTTGCTATGGCCGACGTAGACGCGGTTCAGGTCGACACCTTCTTCTTCGAAAATGATGGCCTGCTGGAGGCCGACTCTCTCAGGGGCCCAGGTGTGGGTGGAGATGGGGACGCCGGTGGCCTTGTGGGCCCGGGCGGCGGCGCGCAGGATGATCTCGCCCTGCGGAGTGACGCCTCCCTTGTCGTTGGCAACCTTGATAACGCCCGCCTTGATGTTGGTGCCCTCGATGCCCTGCTCGATTTCACGTATGTAAAGGGCGGCTATGGAGTCGGGGGAGGCTTCCCAGAAGACCCTGGGTATGTCGCGCCAGGTGCCGGTGGCGGCGATGATGTTCACACCCGAGCCCCGGGACACGTCTTCCAACATGCGAATGTCGCGGCCGAGGTCGATGGTGGTGACGTCGATGATGGTCTGGACGCCTTCAACTTTAGCGGCTGAGAGGTCCCGGATGCCCCGCTCAATGATCGGGTCTCGGGGGATGAACTCGGGGTAGATCTGCTGGATACCGGCGGAGGAGACGAGGACGTGCTCATGGGAGAGGGTGAAGCCCATGTCGGCGGTGTTCATTGGGCCGAGGACGGAGTTGATGGTTGGCATGGTGTTGTGCTGGGATGTATTCCCAACCTCCCTCATGGAGCTTCCTCTGATTGTACATTACGCCAAGTTCATTGCGGGGCGTTGGAATTGTGGATGCCAGGTAATTCGCTGACATGATTACAGGGAAGAGGGGTTGCATTTCCAGCGGCGGAGGGGAACCCTCTCCCCCTTTATCCCCCTCTCCCTTAGGGCCTGTATAGACCGGGGACATAGGTTACACATGTTCGGAGACATAGGTTACACCATTAGGCATAGCGATTCTGTAAGAGGAGGGTTTCTATGCCATGGAAGGTTGGAACGGTCATGTCTCAACGGGAAGAGTTTGTGGTCCTGGCCCAGTCCGAGGGTGTGAACATGAGTGAGCTGTGTCTGCGCAGCGGGATCAGCCGTAAGACCGGCTACAAGTGGCTGAGACGATACCTGGAAGGGGGTAAGGGGAGTCTGGAAGACCTTTCCAAGTGTCCCCATCACTCGCCGAACCGCACCAGCGCCGATATGGAGCAACTGGTAATAGACCTTCGAAGGGAGTTCCCCACCAAGGGGGGTCATGTGCTGGCCAAGATGCTCAAGGACAGAGGGTACGGCGGTGTACCGGCCAAGAGCACCGTCACAGCCATCCTCAGTCGACATGGACTTATAGAGCCGGCCCAGAGCCTCAAGCACAAGCCCTACCGCCGCTTTGAGCACCCCCGGCCCAACGACCTTTGGCAGATGGACTTCAAGGGACATATACCCATGTCCAGTGGTGGAAGATGTCACCCTCTGACGATCCTCGATGATCACTCCAGGTTCTCCCTGGCTGTAAGGGCTTGCCCAGATGAGAAGACTCCCACGGTCCGTGGCCACCTCACCTCTGTATTCCGCCGTTACGGCATGCCCGTCACTATGCTGGTAGACAACGGCGCCCCCTGGGGCCACGACCTCTACCATCCCTTCACGCCCTTGACCGTCTGGTTGCTGCAACTGGGAGTCAGGGTGATCCACAGCAGACCCCACCACCCCCAGACTCTCGGCAAGCTTGAACGCTTCCACAAGTCCCTCAAGAGCGAACTGCTCCAGGGAAGCATCTACACAGACCTGCACCACTGCCAGGGCAGCTTCGACACCTGGAGAGACTTCTACAACCTCCAGCGTCCTCACCATGCCCTGGACCTCAATACCCCCTCCAGCCGATACACCCCCAGCCCCCGGCCCTTCCCCGAGGTCCTGCCTGCCATCGAGTACGACACCAATGACCAGGTGCGCAAGGTCGACGTCAACGGCCGCATATGGTTCAAGGGCAGAACCTTTAAGGTGGGGAAAGCCTTCCGAAGAAAGTGTGTCGCCCTTAGACCCGGGTCCAAAGACGGCACGTGGAAAGTCTTCTTCTCCGTACAACCCATTGCTACCATAGATCTAAGTAAGTAGGAAATGTGTTACCTATCTCCCCGAACAACTGTTACCCTTCTCCCCGGTCTATACAGGGCCTGTAAGGGAGAGGGGGAGCGAAGAACAGAGGCAGGCACATGAGCTTTGCCCATGCGCCTGCCTCTAGTTCAATACTGGGGGGGTGGGAAGTGTGCGCGGCAATGGATGGCGAGATTATTCAGGAGGGATGGATTCCTGCCTCCGCAGGAATGACGATCAAAACGAGGCCTCACTTTAGCGGATGAGGACTTGGCGAAGGCCCTGGGCTACGAGTTGTTCTTCGCCGGGGTTGAGGGTGATTACGGCGACGGAAAGGGCGTCACCGTCGGGCCTGGTCCAGATGGAGGGTTCGAGCGCCTTAAGGGCGTCGGAGGCCTGATCGACGGACATGCCGAGGGCTTCTTCGTCGAGTACGACTCTGAGTTGCATCCAGGGGATCTGGCCGAACCAGCCTTGCTGGAGGGTCACATTGGGGATTTCTCCGAGGAGCTCGACGAGGATCTGGAAGCGGCGTTCCTGGTCCCGGATGCGCTCGTCATGGTCAAGGGTGAACCACTCACGCATGGCGGCGACGGCGGCTACGGTCTCTCCGCGATCTACCTTGTAGCCCCGGCCGAAGGCGCGGTTGTCTTCCAGCTCGAAGGCGGTAAAGCCGTGGAGTCGGGCGGCGTCCACAAGGTCCTTCTTGCCGACCATGAAGCCGACGGAGTTGGGGCCGCCCATGTACTTGAGGCTAAAGCAGATGGAGTCGGCGCCGCAGTTGGCGATGTCCTTCATGCGCTGGACGGGATAGACCTGGAAGGCGGCGTCTACGATGACGGCTATGTCTCGGGAGTGGGCTATGGAGATGACGTCGGCGAGGGAGACAGTCCCCTCCTCGCCGTCCATGTGGGCGGGATAGAGGACTCCGACGGTCCTGGGCCCAATGGCTTCCTCAAACTGGGAGCGGGTGACCCCGTTTTCATCGCCGACCTCAACGAGTTTGCCGCCCGGGACCTGTATGGAGCGGTCGTAATGGTAGCGATGGCGATTCTGGATGAGGAACTGGTCGCGGAGGCCGGTGGTGTCGGGGAGCTGGGCGATGAGGTCGGGGTCGGGGCCGGTCATTGCGGCGGCGGCACTGAGGGCGAGGGCGGCAAAGCAGCCGGCTGTGACGAAGGCGGACTCGGCGCCGAGGTCCGAGGCGATGGCCTCGCCGGCACGGGTCACGACTTCGTCCATGCCGGCGAAGGACCGGCTGGCCTGATCCATGGCCTCCTGGACCCGGGGGCTCAGGACTGCGCCGCCGACCACGGTGGCGGTGCCGACGGCGTTGACAATGCGGCGGATGCCGAGCTCGGCGTATATGTCTGACATTTGTTGAAGCTCCGGAGGTGGGGTAGGGGCTAGTTGAGGTTTATACCGTAGAGTCGGGCGGCGTTGCGGCCCACGATCTTCTCCTTGTCCTCCTGGGAGATCCCGGAGAAGGTGCGCTCTATGACTTCTCGGGAGTGGGGGAAGGTGCCTTCGTCGTGGGGGTAGTCGCTGCCCCACATCAGGCCGTCAACGCCGGTGTAGTCGAGATTGTTAAGACCAATGGGGTCGTCTCCGAAGGTTATGAAGCCGTTAGTCTTGAAGTACTCGCTGGGCATCCTGTCGAGGTTGGGGTATTGCCACATGTGTCGGGCCTTGTAGACGTCGTCCATGGCATAGAGGGCCCAGGCGAGCCACCCGATGCCGCATTCGACGAGGACGATGCGGAGATCGGGGTAGCGGTCGAAGACTCCGGCGGCGGTGAGGGCGGTGAGGGGGGCCATGGCCTCGGCCATACCTAGCACCATGCCAACGAGATCTCTGCCGTGGGTCTCCTCCTTGGTGAGATACCTGCGAGATTTTTCGTCGGGCACGGAGTCGGAGGTGGTGAAGACATGGAAGCTCAGGGGCAGGCCCAGTTCTGCAACGGTGGCCCAGAGGGGCTCATAAACGGGGAGGTTGTAGGGGGTGGTGGCGTAGTTGACCGGTACGGAGAGGGAGCGGTATCCCATGGCGGCGATGCGCTTTACCTCGGTGACGGCGGCGTCTACGTCGATCACGGGGATGGTGGCGGAGGGGATGCAGACGTCGGAGTGGGAGGAGAAAACGTCCCAGTAGAAATCGTTATAGAGGGAGCAAACTGCCATCTGGTAGCGGGGCTCGGGGGAGGAGAAGGCCTCGAAGATGCCGTTGGGGTAGATGACCTCGGCGGATACACCGTCCTCGGCCTGGTCTTTGAGCCGGAGGTCTACGTCGGTGCCCCATTCACGGTTGACTCCCACGCCCACGTCCTCGCCGCCCCGGAACTCCTTGCGGAGGTCGGTCTCGTTGAGGGGGTTTGGGGTGTCGAGGAGGATGGGGTGCTGGCCGTCGAGGACCTGGTACCTGTGCCCGTCGACGACCTTGATGTGGGGTTTGCGGTGCCGGAGGTCTTCGGGGAGCTTTTCGTAGATGGTTCCCGGTTCCTCGGCGTGGGAGTCGGCGGAGACTATCTTGTATTCGGCCACGGTAGACCTCCTGTTGAGGGATGGGTGGCTGGGGCGATGGGAGGGATTATATAGGATTCGGGGGAGGGGGGTGGGCTCGTATCCCTAGTCCTATAATGATGGCGTAAGATAGCCCTGGATCTGGACATGGAACAGCTGCTGGAAATAATGCTGCCGCTTGGAGCGGTGGCAGATCAGTCGGAAACGGAGCACTTCGCCCTGCTGCGCGACTTTGCAGTCGTGATGGCGGTGGCGGGTGGGGCGGTGGTCCTGTTCCGCTTCCTGAAGCAGCCCCCGATCCTGGGGTATCTGCTCGGCGGGCTCCTTGTTGGCCCGTACACATTTTCCAATCCGCCGGTGGAAAACCTGGAACACATCATCGCGCTGGCGGACCTGGGGCTGATCATCCTGCTGTTTTCGCTGGGGCTGGACCTGGGGTGGAAGAGGCTCAGGAGCGTCGGGTTCCGGGTGGTAGTTATCGGAGTCCTAGAGATATCGCTGATGATGTCTCTGGGTTACGAGATAGGGACTCTCCTGGGCTGGACCGGGACGGATTCCGTATTCCTGGGTGCGGCGCTTTCGATATCCAGCACGGCGATTCTCTACAAGATGCTGAGGGACACGGGGCAACTGCACCAGATCCAGGGACGGATTATCGTAGGCATCCTGGTTATAGAGGATATTGCGGCGGTCATTCTGCTCACGGTGCTGTCGGGGGTGGCGACCACGGGCGCGGTGGAACCGGTGGCTGTAGGCTCGCTGGCCTTGAAGCTGTTGATATTTGGATTTGCCGCGCTGGCAATCGGGGCCCTGGTGGCGCCCTGGGCCGTACGCTTCATAGCGAGATACAAGTCGGAAGAGATCATGCTTCTGGCGTCACTTGCCATGTGCTTTGGCCTTGCCCTGATTGCACAGGAGCTAGACGTTTCGCCGGCGGCGGGGGCGTTCCTGGTCGGGGCGGTGCTAGGAGACACCGTCCAATCCGAGAGGATTGTAAAGATTGTATCCCCGGTCAAGGACTTCTTCGCGGCATTGTTCTTCATTTCGATAGGGATGCTGGTCAACCTGTCGGATATGGCGGACCACATTGGGCCTGCACTAATCATTTCCGCAGTTTTCATAGGCGGAAAACTGGTTGCTGATACGGTCGCGACATTCGCTACGGGAGAAGACGGGCGGACCTCGCTGAAGGTAGGGACGGGGATGACCCAGATAGGGGAGTTCTCGCTGGCAATAGTGAGCACCGGTGCGCTTCACGGGGCTGTATCCCCATTCCTGTATCCGATTGTCGCGGTCGCCACGGGCATCACGTCAGTCTTTTATCCGTTCATATTCCGGAGCGCCGATCCGCTGGCGAATGTTCTGGAGAAGTTCTCTCCGAGAGTGGCGCGCCAGTATTTGAACTACACGACCGAGTGGATCAGGTCGACGAGGAATTTGTTACGTCTCAGAAGTGAGAACGCGATAAGGGTGCAATACCACTGGCGGCTGACGCTGCTGAACGCGGGCGTGATAATACTATTGCTGATAGTCGGGAGCGTAGTAATGCGCTTCAACGAAGGGATATCGGAAGTTATCAACGTCAGCGAGCAGACGGTAGGCCTGGTTATAGGCGGAACGGTCATCGCGCTTGGATTTCCCGCATCCATCGGGATCTGGTGGTCATTGCGAAAGGTAGCAGATGGTGTTGGCGCTTACGTAAACGACAGCATTGCGCAGCGTATTCCCGGGGGGATTCTGCCGCCCAGCAGCACTTACCGAAGAGGGTTTGCCCTAATAATGCGTGATGGGCTCCTGCTACTATTGATGTTGGTGGTGTTCATCTGGAGCATTCCACTGGTATCCCAATTGCTTTTCCTGGGGAGCATAACGACGCCGGTGACGATTGGAGTCATCGTGCTTATTTCCGTTGCCGTACTGTATGTCTCCCGGAAGATTTACAGGGTTATTGCGCGGGGGTTGATAAGGACGTTCCTGCCTGAGATAGAGGACGAGGAGTCGGGGGAGGAGACCAGAGGCTGAATTTCCCAGGAATCCTGCCGGGGAGGGCCCCAGGGCCTTTTAGCGCCGCCAGCTTTTGCGAAAGAATTCGTGGCCGTCCACGGTGATATGGACGTTGAGCGACATCGCCTGGTGAGAGGACCAAGTGTCTGCATGAAGTTCTATGGTCCCCGAAAGCGGTGATATGAAACTGAAATGCGTTTCCGATGTCACGCCGGCACCGTCAGGACGGCTCCGGCTGGTGGCAGCGGTGGCAACGTGGTCGTAAATGAACCGGCCACGATCTTCCAAAGCCAATTCGGAGTATTTCCCAGAGCGGACGCTCACGGAGTCTCTGGCCAAGTCTTTTTCGATAATGCGATAGGGGGTTGAGGCAGTCTCCACAATGCTGTGCTCGAGAGGTGTCTCGGGGCGGACGATTGTGGGCCGTGGGAAGTCGGAGCTCCCGCGGACGATGGGCAAAAGGACCTGAGAGCGGGCAGTGTTCACATGGATGGTGGGGTTGGATGGAGTGGGCCAGATGCGAGGAAAGTCGGAGCAAGAGAGGCTGAGGCGCAGCCTGTGCCCTTCAGGTATGACGTAGGCGGTAACCCATAGAGGCACGCGGAATTGGTATTCATGGTCGGGTTGGAGGCGATCAGCCTTCTCATTAGAGGCGTGATGGCTTCCCCTAAGCCAGCCTGTGGTGATGAGGGAAGACCTGCCGCGGTCGTCCACTTCACAGAGCTTGGCTACGATGTTCACGTCTTCGCCGCCCTCGACGGTGGCGCTTACCAAAACCTCGGGGGAACCGCGAATTTCCAGCGATTCTGCCAAAGGCTCTGAGGTGTAAGTTAGGGAGAGGAGGTCATCGGCGCCCTGGTCGAGAGGTCTGCCTATGCCCAGGGACTTGGGGTCCCATAAGGAAGACGCCGTGCCGACGGTTGGGTCGGCCTGATAGGAGTCAATCGCCTGGGCTGATGACTCTTCCGTCAACAGCCTGCCGTTGCCAGAAAGGTACAGTTCCGTCGGCTGGACGGCAGAGCCAGGCCATTCGTCTTCGTGATTCCAGCCCCTGCCCTGGGTGTAGAAGGCTATCGGCGGTTCGTCCATGATGCCGGTGTCGATACCCTTCAGCCAGTAGTCCCACCAGCGGAGCAGGTCCCGGTAGTGGTCCACGGGTTCGATATCTGCTCCATTGGGAGAACCGTGCATCCAGGGCCCCATCAACAGTTTCTTAGGTCCGGAGATTTTTTCGTACAGGGAAATCATGGCTTGAGGGAAGATGTCCCACCAGCCTCCCATAACGTAAGTGGGGACGGAGATGCCGGCGACGTCGATGATGCGGGAGCGCCAGTATTCGTCCTTGTCGGGGTGGGAGGGCCAGGGGAGCATGAACGGTCGGTTGGTCTCCAACCTGTCTTTCCAGACTCTGTACCACCGGCCATCGGGGTCCTGGAGGGTGGGGGGCATGAGGCTGAGGCCAAGCATGAAGGAGCCCCACATCCCCGGCGCTCCCAACATGTTGGCGCAGCCACCCGGGTAGAACCAATCGTCGTAGATATCGAAGGCTCCCTGATTAGGAGCTATGGCCTTTAGAGAGGGTGGATTCAGAGCTGCGGCCTCTATGGAGGTAATGGCCTCGTAGGAGGTGCCCCACATACCCACCCCTCCATCGCACCAGGGCTGAGCGGCAATCCATTCTACAATCTCCGCGGCGTCCTGAGCCTCATGCGGTGAGTCCATGGCATCCCAAGCGACGCCCTCCGAGTTGCCGAGGCCCCGGAAGTCGGCCAGGACGCAGGCGTATCCGTGGCGAGCGAAGAAACGACACTCGTGGGTCGAGAAGGAGCTACCCAAGTCATCTTTGCGATATGGCGTGTAGGCGAATAGAGCCGGAAAGGGACCCGTGCCCCGGGGCCTATACACGTCAGCTGCGACGTGGACCCCGTCGCTTAGGCGAACCAGTTGATTCCTGTCGATCTGTATGCTGTTTTCGGACATGTCACATTCCTTTGCCGGGTACGATAAGGACCGGATCCGGAAACCCACCCTACCACAGCAAGTGGACTGGTGTGAGGCCGGCTCAGTGGACAGAGTATGGCCAGTGGCTTATCATCAGGCGTCGCGTTCAAGGGCACCTTTTGGCCTAATGCGCTTAAATTTGGGAGAGGCGTGAGACAGGGACACAAATGACACAGCAGGACGAATTGCTATTCAACAAAAGCGTACTTGACGAGGAGTACAACCTGGGCAATTTCGAGGTGACCGGAGAGATGATCCGGGACTTTCACGAAGGTACTGGGTCGGGGGACGGGACAGAAGCTCCGGCGCTGATAGCGACCCTGTTTGCAAACTTTGAAGGGCCAGATGACCTGAACCTGGACTTCGAGGGATTCGACTACATGGCAGGACAGTACCTCGAACCCTGCACCTCCGTGAGGGCGGGGGACGTGCTGACGTGCGTTGCGAGGGTGAAGTCGGTGTACAAGAAGACTGGGAGGTCGGGGCCGATGGCCTTCGTGGTGAGGGAGCATACATTCACCAACCAGCACGGCGAGACCGTGGCCCGGGTGGGAATGTCCACGGTAAGGAGAAAGTAAAAGGTAATGAGTGAACAGAGCGGAGCGGTCTATTTCGACCAGGTAGACGTTGGCGACGAGTTAGGCCCGTTGACCAAGAAGCCGACTCTAGAGCAGGTGGAAGCGTTTTGTCGGGCGTACGGGTTGGAGGAGAAGTCGCGATTCACGGACCTTGAGACGGCGAAGAGCGAGGGTGTGGACCAGCTAATCATCCCGGGAATAATGAGCATGGCGTACCTGTCCCAACTGATAACTGACTGGGCGCCGAACATCAGGCTTAAGAAGCTGGACATAATCTTTCGGGCGCCGGTGAAGCACGAGGAGGAGATCCAGTGCGTCGGGGTGGTGACGGATAAGGAAGTGCGGGAAGGCGAGAACTGCATAGACGTGGACGTGTATATCGAAAACACGGAGGGGCGAAGGGCGGTCACGGGGCAAGCCCTGGTTGTCGCTCCTTCGGAGTAGCGACTAAAAAAACTGATGCTTTGGGGGTAGTCATGGGCAGCATAGTAGTCAATGGCAGCAATGTGAATTTCCAGGCGCCCGAGGGTTTTGCGGAAGGCAATCGTAAAGGGCATACAGTCCTGATGGTCCACGGCGCGACGAACAATCACAGGGCCTGGCATCACCAGGTAGAGGCCCTTTCTCGGGAGCACAGTCCGATTGCCGTAGACCTTCCCGGCCACCTGGACTCCGGTGGTAAAGGGATAGACAACGCGGAAGATTACAGGGCGTTTGTAAAGGCGCTGGCCGAGACCCTGGACCTGGCGCCATTCGTGTTTGCAGGACACTCTATGGGGGGCTCCATGGCCCTGGACTTCGCGGTACACCACGGAGACATGCTCAAGGGTGCGGTAATGGTGGGGTCGAGTCCCAGCTGGGAGATTAGCGAAGAAGAGTTGAGGCCCTGGAAAGAAGACCCGGATAAGGCAAGAGTTGAATTGGGGGAAGGTTTCGCAGAGGGGACCTCGAAGGAAATCAGGGAGTGGGCCGCGAGGGAACTGGCGGGGACCCCCGGAGAGGTGTGCTATTCGGACCTGGCGGCCTGTGGCACGTTCGACCCGAACCCGGACTTCAGCAAAGTAACGGTGCCCATGATGGTCGTGGTGGGGGACGAGGACGAGATGTCGATCCCGGGATCGCAGATGGTGGCTGAGAAGGTGTCGGGGGCGCAGTACGACCTGATCTCGGGCTGCGGGCACCCGATAATGATCGAACACCCGGACATTCTCAATAGCCTGATGTTGAAGTTCCTGGACGGGCTGGGCTAACGAATAAGCAAGACTTTAATCATCAGCCGGCTGGCTTAGCCAGCCGGCTTTTTTCGTAATAGAAATCCGAATGGAGAGGGCAGAAAGGCGAAAGTCATTGTGCTAATATGCACGAACGTTTAGACCCTCGGGTGGCGAGGGAGAACCATAGCGCTACGGAGGTGCAATCGTGAAGGTATCCATGTTCCACCTTATGCCGCACCGGGAACTTCCCGACGATTTCGAAGACAGGTATCACTCGGTGTGGGTGGACCCTCCGTGGTCGGAGCTGGCGGACCCGGAGAGAGTGGGCCAGTACTACAACTGGACGCTGGACGAACTCATCTATGCCGACAAGATGGGGATGGACGGGATATGCGTTAACGAACACCACCAGAACGCGTATGGTTTCATGCCCAATCCGAACGTAATGGGGTCGGTGCTGGCGCGCTCGACGGAGAATGCGGCGCTGGTGCAGATGGGGGCAACTCTGCCGACCACGCACCCTCCGGTCAGAATCGCGGAAGAATACGCGATGCTGGACTGCATAAGCGGGGGTCGGCTGATTGCAGGGATGCCGCTGGGGACATCGGCGGACGCCAATTTCAGCTACGGCATCCCGCCTATCGTCCAAAGGGAGAGATACCGAGAAGCGCACGATTTGATCGTGGATGCGTGGACTCGGGACGAGGTGTTTGCGTTCAACGGCAAGTACACGCAGCTTCGGTATGTCAACGTGTGGCCGAAGCCGATACAGAAGCCTCATCCGCCGATCTGGGTCCCGGGCGGGGGGAGCAGCAGCACGTGGGACTTCGTGTGTGAAATGAACTACTGCTACTGCTATCTGAGCTACTACGGAAACATCTTCGCAACGAAGATCATGGAGAGGTTCTGGGAGAGGGTGGAGCAAAACGGGCTGGACGTGAACCCATACAGGGCAGGATTCCTACAGCTCGTGGCGGTGTCGGAGACGGATGCGCAGGCGGAGAAGGACTACGAAAAGCACATCCAGTATTTCTTCAACAAGTGCATGGCCGTGGCCCCCGAGTTCCAGGCGGCGCCCGGCTACCAGGACTACAAGAGCCTGGTGACGCGGGTCAAGCAGCTGAGCGGGGGTCGGGCCGAGCAGACGGGCCAGTGGAAAGAGTGGAAGTTCAAGGACTTCGTGGACAGACAATATGTGATAAGCGGGGGGCCGGCCTCGGTGGTAGACCAGTTGAAGGACGCGGTGAAGCGGCTGCGGGTCGGGAACCTGATGGTGCTTCTGCACATAGGGTCCATGCCCCACGAGCTTACACTGAAGAACATCGAGCTATTTTCGAAGGAAGTGCTGCCGCACGTTCATGACATGTGGGACGACGAATGGGAGAACCACTGGTGGCCGGAAAAACTGAAGACTAAAGCCCCGGCGCCGGTGGTGGGGTAGTCGTCGGGAGAGATTTCGAGCAGGAGAATTTGATGGTCACAGTGGCTGAGAAGTTTCCCAAAATCCGAGACGGGCTGCTGAACCCGAAGGTGATGACGGCAGGGGAGGGACCGCCGGTGGTGTTCCTGCACGGGGCGGGGGGGTTGCGCTGGGACGGCTTCCTCGACGACCTGGCCTCTGAATTCAGGGTATACGCGCCCCTTCACCCGGGCCTGCACGATCCTGACGACATCCGAAAAATCGACACCCTGTGGGACCTGGTGCTTTACCACTACGACCTGTTCGAAGAGCTGGGTCTGGAGTCGCCGGCGATCATCGGGCATTCCTATGGGGGGATGCTGGCGGCGGAGATAGCGGCGACGAACCCGGGGAGCGTGAGCAAGCTGGTGTTGATGAACCCCGTCGGGTTTTGGCTGGACGAGCACCCGGTGCTCGACTGGACGGCCATGAGCCCCGAGGCGCTGGTCGGGGCCCTGTTCGCCGACCCCGAAGGTGAGTTCGCCAAGGGGTTCCTGCAGGTCCCGGAGGACGAGGAGGAGTTCCAGGACTTCACCATTGCCAGGACGTGGGCCATCGCCTGCACTTCCAAGTTCACGTGGCCGATTCCGGACAAGGGGCTGAAGAACAGGATTTACCGGGTGTCGGCGCCTTCGTTGATATTGTGGGGCAAGCAGGACGCCCTGGTGCCGCCGGAGTACGCCCGGGAGTTTTCGGACAGGATGGTGAACTCGATGGTGAGGACTGAGATCCTGGACGGTGCGGGTCACATACCGCAGCTGGAGCAGAGGGAGAGGGTGTCGGGGCTGGTGAGGGAGTTTCTGCGGGGTTGACGGAGTTCGCCTCCCTCCCCCGGAGAAAGACGCTGCCGGGATATGCGGGATGCTCGTTATGGCTAATGCTTGAGATTCCTCGCGGGGCCTCGGAATGGTATGGAAAAGGGCCCCGGAAGGACAGAGATTTACCTGGGAGGTGAAGGATGAGCAAGCCGGTTACGGTCAGGGTGGAGCAGGACGTTCCGGCCCGGATGCGGGACGGGACGATTCTATATGCCGATGTCTACAGGCCTGACACGCCGGGTCGGTACCCGGTGATTCTGTGCCGGACTCCCTATGACAAGGATGCATTCGGGACCCGGGTGGACAGCCTGGACCCGATCCGGGCAGCAAGGGAGGGTTACGCGTTCGTGATGCAGAACGTGCGGGGTCGGTACAACTCCGAGGGGACGTTCTACACCTTCAAGAACGAGATAAACGACGGGTACGACACGGTGGAATGGGCGGCTTCGCAGGCCTGGTCAACGGGGGCGGTGGGGATGCATGGGGGTTCGTATGTCGGGGCTACGCAGTGGCTGGCTGCGATATCGAGGCCTCCGCACCTGAAGTGCATCATCCCGTCGATAACCAGCGACGATTACTACGAAGGTTGGACTTATCAGGGCGGGGCTTACCAGCTGTTTTTCACACTGAGCTGGGCGGTGTCGCTGGCTATGGCTAACCTGGAGCACATCGAGCGGGACCACGGGGACGTTTCGGCGGACTCGGCCCGGATGATGGAGGCCCTGGAGGATATGGACGGCGCTTTCGAGACTCTGAACTTCGCCGAGCACCCGCTGTTCAAGAACCCGGCCATGGCCCCCTATTTCAACGATTGGGTCCGTCACTCAGAGGACGACTCCTACTGGAAGTCGGTGAACATCCAGGAGAGGCACTCCACGGTTGAAGTGCCCGCATACAGCATGGGCGGATGGTTCGACATCTTCCTGGGCGGGACAATCAGGAACTTTGTCGGGATGCAGAAGAATGGTGCGACAGAGGCGGCGAGGAACGGACAGCGGCTGCTGGTGGGACCCTGGTTTCATGACGACACACCGGGGAGTGTGGGAGGGGAGGTGAACTTTGGCCCGAGGGCCAGCGCGGTCTCGTTTGACTTCCAGGGGACTAAGCTGCGTTGGTACGACTACTGGCTGAAGGGGGAGGACAACGGGGTCGGGGAGGAGGACCCGGTACGGATATTCGTGATGGGGGCCAATGAGTGGCGAAGCGAGAAGGAATGGCCCCTGGCCCGAACACAATACACGGACTACTATCTGCACAGCGAGGGTCGGGCGAACGGTCTGAAGGGTGACGGATCGCTGAGCACTGAGGCCCCGGCTGATGAGCCCTACGATGCTTACTTATACAACCCGAACAACCCTGTGCCGACTCGGGGTGGGGGCTTGTGCTGCAATCAGGCTGCATCTCCGCCGGGGTCGTTTAATCAAAGTGCGATAGAGGCTCGGGAGGACGTGCTCGTCTACTCGACCGAGCCGTTGGAGATCCCGGTTGAGGTGACAGGGCCGGTGACGGTGACGCTGTATGCAGCATCATCGGCGGTGGACACGGACTTCACGGCGAAGCTGGTGGACGCGTGCCCGTGCGGCGGGGCGGTGAACCTGACGGACGGGATTATCCGGGCGCGGTACCGAGAGTCGACGGAAGAGGCGAAGCTGATTACGCCGGGAGAGGTCCACGAATACAAGATAGACCTCTGGGCAACGAGCAACCTTTTCAAGCCGGGGCACAGGATCCGGGTGGAGATTTCCAGCAGCAACTTCCCAAGATTCGACAGGAACCCCAATACGGGGGGTGTGCTGGGTGGGGGGACGGAGTCCAAGCCCGCGTCGCAGACGGTGCTGCACAATGGGACGTATCCGTCTCGCGTGACGTTGCCGGTGATTCCCAACTAAGCAAACCAAGGAGAGAACTTTCGATGGCCAAGCACCTGCATTTCAGTGAAGAAGAGTTGGCGGAGCGGAGGCGGAAGACCTGCGAGTCTATGGAGGAGAAGGGGCTGGACGGGCTGCTTATATTCCGGCAGGAGACGATGTACTACCTGACGGGGTACGACACGATGGGGTACTCCCAATTCCAGTGCCTGTACTTGGGCGCGGACGGGGATATGACCTTGATCACGAGGTCAGCGGACCTGCGGCAGTCGGCGTTCACGTCGGTGATTGAGGACGTGCGGATCTGGGTGGACAGCGGGGATGCAAACCCGGGGCTCGACGTGAAGAAGGTGCTGGAAGAGAAGGGGTGCAGGGGCAAGAAGCTGGGGGCGGAGCTTGAGGCCTGGACGCTGACCGGGCGTCGGTGGGAGATGATGAAGAGCGCAATCGAAGGCTTTTGCGAGTGGGAGGATGCCTCCCACCTGGTGAGCGAGATAAGGCTCACGAAGAGCCCGCAGGAGATCGAATACGTTAGGAAAGCCGCCTCGCTGGCGGATGACGCCCTGGAAGTGGCCTACGAGTTGATCGCTCCGGGGGTGCCGGAACTGGAACTCTTTGCAGGTATGCACGCGGCGATATTCAGGGGCGGGGGAGACTACCCGGCGGGGAGGTGGATTATCGGGTCGGGCGATCGGGCGTTGATGGTGAGGCACATCACGGGCCACGGGGACATTGGGGAGAATGACCAGGTGCAGCTGGAATTCGGGGCGGCTTACCGGCACTACCATTCGTGCCTGATGCGCACAGCTCTAACAGGAAAATATGACCCGCAGTATGAAAGAATGCACGAGGCCGGTGTGAATGCTCTGCAGGCAGCTCAGGCGGCGGCCAAGCCGGGCAACACTTTCGGGGACGTGTTCGATGCGCACGCCAAAGCCTTCGATGATGCAGGGTTCAGGGAGCACAGGCTGAACGCATGTGGCTACAGCCTCGGGGCGCTTTATCCGCCGACGTGGATGGACTACCCGATGCTGTTTACCGGCAACCCGGTAGTGATCCAGCCGAACATGGTGATATTCATGCACATGATCCTGCTGGACAGCACCAGGGGGATTACGATGTCGCCGGGGGAGACGGTGCTGGTAACGGAGTCGGGAGCGGAGCGGCTGTCAAGGATGCCGTTGGACCTGGTTGTTAAGTAAAATCTCGAAGCACAAATACTCAGTAAAGTTCTCAGGAGGCTTATCGATGACCCAGTCGTTCACATGGGAAAAGGCAAGAGAAGAGCTCAGGTACCGCAGAGAGCGGTCGTTGACCCACGGCGGGGACCGTGCCGTAGAGAAGCAGAGGTCGCAGGGCCGAGGCCTTGTGAGAGAACGGATCGGCATGCTGGCCGACCCCGACAGCTTCCTGGAAGTGGGGACCATGGCCATCGACCACCGGTACGACTCCCAGGGCAAGGAACTGGAGCCGACTCCGGCCAGCTACATCATGGGTCTGGCTGAAGTGGACGGTCGGCCGGTGGCGCTCGGGGGTGAGGACTTTACCGTCAGCGCGGGTCACACCATAGGGCTGGACCGGAAGAAGGGCGGCATAGGCGGCTTCCTGGAGGACCTGGCCCATGAGTACCGGATCCCACTGATGATATTCGTTGAGGGTGTTGGTGGAGGGGTGGGGATGCAGCAGACCACGGGGCACGCGCCCATAGTGAGCTCGGCGAGTTTTGGCAGGTGTTACCAGCTGCTGGGGGAGGTGCCGGTCATCGCGGCGGGCATGGGGGCCTGTGCGGGAGGGTCGGCGGGGAGGTTGGTGGTCTCCCACTTTTCGATTATGACCCGGGAGACGGCATGCGTGTTTGCGGGCGGGCCGCCGGTGGTCGAAAGGGCGCTCGGGCACAGGGTCAACAAGTTCGAGCTCGGGGGAGCACAGATACATACGCAGATTTCGGGGACGGTGGATAACGTGGCGGATGACGAGGCGGATGCGGTCAGGCAGATGAAAAGATTCCTGAGTTACTTCCCACAGAACGTGTGGGAGATGCCTCCCTTTGTCGAGACCGGAGACCCACCGGACAGGCAGGATGACATCCTGTTAAAGCTGATACCCGAGGACCGGCGCCAGGCCTATGATTCTCACGACCTTATCGATGTGATTTTCGACCGGGGGTCGTTCTTCGAAATCGGGCCCGACTGGGGGAGATCGCTGATAGTCGGGCCGGCGAGAATCGGTGGTTACTCGGTGGGCGTCCTGGCAAGCAACCCCATGTACATTGGCGGAGCGCTGGATGCCCAGGCGTCCACGAAACAGGCCCGGTTCATCGAGCTTTGCGATACTTTCAATCTGCCGATTGTCTACCTGGTGGATGTGCCCGGATTTATGATCGGGGAGGCGGCTGAGAGAGAAGGGACTCTACGGAAGGGGATGAGGGCGCTTCAGGCAATGATGGAGTCCACGGTGCCGATGGTGACGGTGCACATGCGGAAAGCGTTCGGGATGGCGTGCAACTCGACGGCGAACCCTGACCGCCTGCACCTGCGCATAGGATGGGCCACGGGAGAGTTCGGGGATATGCCGGTGGAAGGCGGCGTATTTGCGGCGTTCCGCAGGGAGATTGAAGCGGCGGATGACCCCGACGCCAAACGCAGCCAGATCGAGGCGAAGCTACTCGAAGACTCTTCGCCGTGGAAGACTGCGGAGGCATTCGGGCTGGAGGAGATGATCGACCCGGTGGAGACGAGGTATTACGTGTACCGGTTCGTGAAGGCGTCGCAGGGGGCTATCCAGAGCGGACTGGGGCCGAAGGGGAGATTCGGGACCCGGGTGTAGGGGAAGAACTCACTCCGTTCCTGAAAACTGATCGACGCTTTGAAATGCTAAAGCGCACGAAGGGCTTTGTCCGCAGCGTCTAGCGTCTGCTCTATATCCTGCTCGGTGTGGGCGGTTGAGAGGAACCATTTACCGTGCATGGTTGTCCTGACTCCGTTTTCAAGCAGGTTTTGACGGAAGACGTTGTAGCGCTCGTGGTCAACCTTCTCGTAGAAGGAGCGGTAGTCGGGGAGAGAGGACTCCGGGGTGAATGCCATGGTGAAGATGGGGGAGGGGCCCTGGACAAGGACATCTTCCTCGTGCTTGCCGGCCAGGTCCCGGAGGCCGTCCATCAGCAGGCCCCCGACGTGGTGCATGTGCCGAATAAGCTCGGCTTCGTTGGCCCTGAGGCTGTTGATGGTGGTCTCGGAGGCGGCCAGGGAGACGACGTTGCCGCTGGCGGTCCCTGCGTGCATGACCCGACCATCGGCGACGGGTTGCATGACTTCCCGCTTGCCGGCGACGGCTGAGAATGGGAATCCACCGGCAGCTGCCTTGGCCAGCGTTGTCAGGTCGGGGGTGACGCCGAGAAGTTCCTGCGCCCCACCGACTGCGAGCCGATATCCGGTAATGACTTCGTCGAAGATCAGCATAATGCCGTTCTCGTCGCAAAGATTGCGGACGCCCTCCAGGTAGCCGGGTCCCGGAAAGGCGCTGTTGGTGTTTACCGGGACGGCCTCCATGATGACGGCTGCTATTTCGTCGGGGTGCTTGCGGATTGCGTTCGCGACGACTTCCAGGTTGTTCCAGGGAAGAATGATCACCTCTTCTGCGGAGCCGGGGGACTGGCCCAACGATTCGGGGACAGGGAGGGGGGAGTCGTAGGGGCCCGCGTCCTGGACGTTGGGTGCGACGCTGTAGAGGACTGGGTCGGCCCAGCCGTGGTAGTGGCCCTCGAACTTGATGATCAGGGACCGGCCGGTGTAGGCGCGGGCGATCCTGACTGCGGCCAGGACTGCCTCGGTGCCAGAGCTGCCATAGCGTACCATCTCCGCCGAGGGCACTGTTTCGGCGATTAGCTCGGCGACTTTGATTTCGAGGTCGTGCTGGCCGGCAAACATCTGCCCGCGGTCCAGCACATCACGGACGGAGTTCAGGAGGAAGTCGGGGGAGTGCCCGAATATTGCCGCCCCATTGCCCATGAAGTAATCGATGAACTCGTTGCCGTCCACGTCGTACGTTCGGGAGCCTTTGCCGTGATCGAAGAACAGGGGCACCGGGAGTTCGCCGCGGCGGTGGTGGCTGCTGACACCGCCAGCGAGGGACCGGCTGGACCTTTTATGGAGCTCTATGGACTTATCGAACTTCATGATTGATTACTCCTCAACGCCGCGTGAATGGCGAGCAAGTTCTTCTGCAAGGACGAGGGCCCCGACCAATGATACATCGTCACCGAGGTTGCTGACCTCCAATCGAAGAAATCTTTCGTGGAGCGGAAAGATGTGTTCACGGCAAGTTTTGAAGGCGGGGTCCAGGAGTCGGGGGCCCATTTGAGTGAGGCCGCCCCCGACTACCACTATCTCGGGGTTTAGGACGTCGACGATGGCAGCGAGGCCGATGCCGGTGAAGTAGGCAGCTTTGTCCAAGATGCGGTTGGCGAGGGAGTCGCCGGACCGGGCGGCGTGGAAGATGGCCTGGGCGTCGATTTCGGAGGGTTCAAGGCTGGACAGGGAAGTCTGATGACCTTCTCCGACAAAACGGAGGGCCTCCTTTTGCATCGCAGAACCGGATGCAAGAGCTTCCCAGCACCCCCTTTGACCGCAGCCGCACTGGGGTCCATCGACCATGAGCTTGATGTGCCCGACCTCTCCTGCCGCACCACGAGCGCCGCGAACGGGTCGACCGTCGGATATGATTCCTGCGCCGATTCCCGTGCTCAAGGTGACATAGGCCAAATGCAGCGTGTCCTTGCCTTGACCAACCCGGTGTTCGGCGATGGCGGCGGCGTTGGCGTCGTTTTCAAGGGCCACGGGCGGGCCAAGCGATTCCTGCAGCATGTCTCTCAGGGGGACTGTTTCGTATAACGGTAAATTTGGGGGGTCTACCAGAGTACCTGCTACGGTGTCCACGGGCCCTGGAGAAGAGACTCCGACGGCGCTGGCAGTCTTGGCTCCAACCTCTGAAAGGAGGTGGTGGTATATATCTTTGACAGCATGGACCATGGCCTCGGGAGGCTGGTTGGCGGGGGAGGGGCGGCGGGTCTTGGCGAGGATTAGAGTTGGGGAATGGGCGAGGGCGGCTCGCACAGAGGTGCCGCCAATGTCGACGCCGAAGATCAGGGAATCCTGGTTGTAGTCGGGGGAGGTCATGGACGGAGAAAGGGCTGGGGGTGGGGAAGGATGGCGCATTATATCATTGAGTCGCAGATCAAGGAGAAAGGAAATCCGGACATGAAATGTCCTATCGTTAGCCTGGAAATCTTCGAAGACCCAATAGAGGAAGACGATCCCGACGCTAACTTCAAGCAGGATGTAGCTTTGTACAGTCGAATCGACCCTATGCCGACGCTGGAAGGCATGAGCCGGAACCTGGGTCTACCCGTGGGAGTAATCGCCCGTTACGTGCTGGTGAAGTGGGCGACCTCTGGAAGTGAGGGCGCGATGGAGTTGGGTCCTCGGGTGGTGAAGCAGATGGCGGCGATTGTGAAGGAGGCGGAGGGCTCTGGGGAGGACGGGGCGAGGCTGGAGGCCTACAAGAAATTGTCGGGGATAGTCTCGTGGCTTGAGACAATCGGGGAGGGGGTATGGGAGGGTTCCTTAGACAAAATGAAAAATCAAGAGGAACGTGACCAGAATTAAGAATCGATAGCGGTGTGGTATTTTGGGAAGCTATGAGTGATCAAAAGATGCGCCCCAAGCTCAGGGCACTGGATATCAAAAGGGTGAGGCAGGGGGGTCGGGACTACTTGCATTTGCGGGACCCGATGTCACTTTCTGGCGAGGAACTGCTCGCGTCCGTGCAATTGATTCCCCTATTGGCATTGAGCGACGGGCAAAGGGACCTGGGGAGCATCCGGGCGGCGGCCACGCTGATGCACGGCCTCTCGGTTACCCAAGAGCAGGTCGATTCGTTTTTTCTGCGGCTGGACGAGGCTTTGCTGCTGGAGGGGCCTCGGTTTGAAGAGGCTCGGGGGAAGGCGTTGGAGGAGTACCGCGGATTGCCTTACAGGAAGCCTGCATTGGCAGGGCCGAGCTACCCCGCAGACCCGGAAGCATTAGAGAGTCTGCTGGACGGGTACATGAAGGAAGTGGGGGAAGATGCAATCTCACCTTTGCCCTCACCCCAACCTTCTTTGATCAAGGTAGAGGAGACCGGAAGTGTAGTGGGGGTGTTGAGTCCGCATATCGACTACCAGCGGGGACATCGTAGCTATGCGAGGACGTGGCGGTATCTTGAAGAAGCCGCCCGGGAGTGCGAACTGGCGATAATCCTGGGCACAGACCACGCCGGGGGAGACTGCAAGATCACGCCTACACTGCAGAGCTATGCGACCCCTTGGGGCCCACTCCCGACGGACAGGGAACTGGTAGATTCCCTGGTGGCAGGGTTGGGTGGGGAATCAGCGTTTGGAGAGGAGGAGCACCATATCAGGGAGCATTCCGTGGAGCTAGCGCTGGTGTGGCTGCACTACCTCGTGAGGAAGGTGGGTCGTAACGGGGACAGGCCCCGGGTCCTACCGATACTTTGCGGGCACATAGGGAGCTACGTGCACGGAGGTGGGGATGGAGAGGGAGGTAGAAGGCTCGACTTCGTCGCGGCTGAGTTGAGGAGGGTGACGGAGAGTCGGAGGACGCTGGTGGTGGCGGCGGGGGACCTAGCACACGTAGGCCCGGCCTTCGGGGACCCGAGGCCGTGGGGTGGAAACGAAAGGGCTGCGCTGAAAAGGGCAGACGAATTGTCGTTAGAGGCAATCTGCAAAGGTGACGCGGAGAGATTCCTGGACGGGATGAGGTTGGAGAGGGACCAGAGGCGGGTCTGCGGATTAACGCCGATCTACCTGGCACTCAGGACACTTGGAAACGAGGTATCGGGTTCGGTCACGGCGTATGATCAGTGCCCGGCTGACCCGATGGGAGGGTCATTGGTCTCAATAGCGGGAGTAATATGGCAAAATTGATGTAACGACTGACGTGTGCATTACCTTTGGAAGATTTATACGTTAACCACTAGGGAAGACAATTGGCTGCTCATTTGTGTATTTAGGACACGGTGAGTAAATGAAAGGATCGAGATGAAGAGACAATTCCGGTTGAGGAAAATGGGCCTTGCGCTGGTTACGGTGCTGCTCTTTACCGTGCTGACGATTGCAGCATGCGGAGGAGATGCCAGTGAAACATCCGGCGAAGGGGAGACTGTCTCGACAGGCGAACAGCAGACATCGGATTCCACGGCAGCCGCCGATCCTACGGCAACGCCCTCGGGGCCCGTGCCTACGGCCACGTCGAAGGTGTATTCAGAAGTAGCGGGGGAAGTCGGGAGCATAGCGCCGGATCTTTCGGGAATATCCGGATGGATAAACACGGACGAGTTCACCCTTGGGAGTCTGCGGGGAGAGGTGGTTCTGGTGGACTTCTGGACATATACATGCGTCAACTGTCTGCGAACGCTGCCCTACCTGAAGGACTGGCATGAAAAGTATGACGACCTTGGGCTGAACATTGTTGGGATACACACGCCGGAGTTTGAGTTTGAAAAGGACTACGACAACGTGGTCGCGGCGGTGGAGCAGCATGGGCTCGGCTGGAGGATGGCGCAGGACAACGACTTCAGGACGTGGCGGTCTTACAACAACCGGTACTGGCCGGCCAAATACCTGATCGACCAGGACGGCGTAATCCGATACAGGCACTTTGGAGAGGGGCGCTACGATGAGACCGAGGAATGGATCCGAATGCTGCTCGAGGAGATCGGGTCGGATGTTTCAGACATCCAGGTGAATGTGGACACGGGCCCCAGGCTGGATGAGGGGGCTTACGATGAAGAGGGCCGGGTGCTTCAGACCCGGGAGTTGTATGCGGGCACGCACAGGAACCTGGGAGCACAGATTCCGTATCACGGCAACAATGAATACTATTTCACGCCATTGAATACGTCGGCGGTGTATTCGGACCCTGGCAACCACACAAACCACTTCCTGTACCTGGAAGGGGTGTGGGTGAACGGACCGGAGAGCATCGAGCACGACAGGCAGACGGAGAACCTGGAAGACTACATTGCACTGAAGTTCTTCGGGACTTCAGTGAACGTAGTTATCAATTCTGAGGACGTGGACCCGTACGACGTGGTGATTACACTGGACGACCAGCCGGTGCCCATGGACGCCTGGGGTGACGACCTGCAGCTGAACGGACAGGACATGACGGTAATAACGGTGGACGAACCCCGCATGTACCGGCTAATCCGTCTGCCCGCCTACGGCAGCCACGAACTCAAGCTCAGCTCCAATTCGGAGGACTTCAATGTTTACGCCTTCACCTTCGGGTCGTACTCGACGGGGTTCTAGGCAGGGGAGGAGGAGTCGAATGCGCCTGCGAAGTGCCGTCGTTGTCCTTGTTCTGATCGCGGGCTTGCTAATACTCATGGCGTGCGGCGGAGGAGAGACACCCCCCACGGCGGCCCCGACCGCCGAAGCGACCCAGGCACCGGCCGAAGAGGCCAGAGACGAACCTGCCGCGGAGCCGGGAGAAACGCCCGTCGCAATGGGCGTAGCCTCGTTCCCAGACCTTGAGGGCTTGCTGGGGACTAAGGACCTAGGGGTGGGCGCCAACAGGGTCTCCTTCGTGCTGCAGACCTCGGAGGGGTTGGTGTCGCTGCCCCAGATCCAAGTGCGAACCCTGTTTGGGGGAGAAGAAGTCGAAAGGGCAAGTGGCAGGTTCCACCTCTGGCCCTTCGGGACGAGGGGCAACTACGTTTCCGAGTTGACGTTCGACAGGCCCGGAGCATGGCAGATAGAAGCAGTGATAGCACGGGGCGAGGAGACCCTCGCCTCCGCGGTAATGGATGTTGAAGTCAAGGAGGATAGTTACACTCCGGCCATTGGCTCAGCGCCGCCTTTGACGGTGAACAAGACGGCTACTGATGAAACAGGGTTGACGGAAATAACGACCTGGCCGAGGGCGGACCTGGACCTTTACCAGACGACCATACCGGAGGCTTTGGAGTCGGGGATGCCGTTGGTGGTGGTGATGTCGAGCCCCGGGTTCTGCACCTCCCCGACCTGCGGACCACAGGTCGACACTGTTACGGAGCTCAAGAACCTGTATGCGGACCAGGCCAACTTCATCCACGTAGAAATCTACGACAACCCGATTGAAATCCAGTCGAGCTTGGACATGGGCATCTACTCACCGGTGGTGGTGGAGTGGGGCCTGACGAAATCCGAAGACTACCTGAATGAGAGTTGGGTCTTCATTATCGATTCAGACGGACTGATAACCGCCAAATACGAGGGGTACGCGTCGTTGGATGAGCTGGAGTCGGGGCTGAAGGAAGTGCTGTAGGAGAAAAGCCGCCTCTCTATAGCCTTCTCCACTAAATGAGAAAAGGGGACTGCCGCTTGAGGCAGTCCCCTCATCTTTCGATCGAGGGGAGAGGGCGTTCAGGCTGAAGGGTGAGCGTTCAGCCAAGCGGATACGGGGTCGGAGTTGAGCTCCAGCCAGCGGGCGTTGAGACGGATGCTCTCCAGAGCTTGCTGGACGGTGCGTTGGGCTCCGGCAACGGGATTGGCCTGGAAAAAGCCCTCCACTTCATCGGCCCTTTCGATGGTTGTGAAGGTCTCGGTGATTGACACCAAGCGCATTATCATGAAACCGCCCTTGCCGTAGCGGCGGTCGAATTCAGCCCAGTTGTCCTTGACGAAGTCCCAGGCCAGGTCTCGGCCGAAGCGGTTAGCGGCGACGCTGATTATGACCAGGGGCGCGTCCTGTGCGCGAACCCTATCCGACAGGGAGCGTTCGAGGGTCTCCTGCAGGAGGCCCGGGTCCCGGAGGCGGGAGACGGCACCCAACAGGCGACGTTTTTCTTCCTGGAGGGTGGCCTTGTCTTCGAGGTCCCAGAGGGTCTCGTAGAGGTCCCGGTCGGCATCAAGGGCTACGAGGGAGTAGGCGACTCCTCGGATGTCGGGGCGGAGGGATGCAGGGTCCTGGAGATAGCGCTGGAATCGGTCACGGGCTTCTTCAAGAACGGCGTCGTTGCCGAGCCCTCCCGCTCTCGCCAACACAGTCGTGCGGAGCAGGGCGTCGAGGTGGCCTTCTCCGGAGGACTCTTCCCATCCCAGCCTGTCAACTATGTTTTCGTAGACAGTCTTGTTGAAGGAGCGTAACTGGTCCAAGCTGGGGTTATCGGCGAGGAGGACTTCCAGTTCGCGGAGGTTGGTGGAGAGGTCGGTCCAGACCGTGGCGTCCGTCTCACCTCTGTATGCACCGACTAAGTCAAGATAGCGGGTAGCGGGTTCCATCCCAGCGCGGACCAAGGCGAAGAGGTCGGACTGGAGTCCGAGGCGGTCGGTGGGGGGAAGTTCGAAGGAGGAAGCGGCGGAGAGGAGGGGAGGCAGCATGTCGGGGGCATAGCGGACTCGGTAGAATCCATTTTGGCCGGGGTTAACCTTCGTCCAGGCTTGATCAGTGCCGACGGGAATGGTCAGGTTAGGGCTCTCCATCAGGGTGGGGGGAGTAGAGGAGCCGTCGGAGCGGGCGATACTGACGGGGACCTTCCAGGTGGTATCTCCGGAGTCTTCACCCAGCAGCTGGTCATAGAGAAAGCGCTTCTGGGTCAAGATTAGAGATGAGCCGTCGGGGGAGGGATCGACGGTGAGGGCGGGGAAGCCGGTCTGCTTTATCCAGGAGTCCATGAGGGATATGACGGGCCGCCCTGACTCCTCTTCCATAGCCCGCCAAAGATCTGCGCCCTGGGCGTTGCCGTACTTGTGTCGGGATAGGTAAACACGGAGCCCGTCTCGGAAGGTGTCCTCGCCAAGGTACTGCTCCAGCATCCAAAGGATGGAGGCGCCCTTGTTGTAGGAAATGGCGTCGAAGATTTCGCGGATTTCTCCGGGGTCCTTGACGTTGGCCTCGATGGGGTGGGAGTTGCGGAGAGCGTCGATGCGGAGCCCCTCGCCGACATCCTGGTAAAGAAACTGGGTCCACATGGACCACTCGGGGAAGAGGGCGTCGGTGGCCTTGTTGCCCATCCAGGAGGCGAAGCTTTCGTTAAGCCAGAGGTCGTCCCACCATTCCATGGTTACCAGGTCACCGAACCACATGTGGGCCATTTCGTGGGCGATAATCTCGACGATGCGCTGCCGGGTCGGGGCGGCGGAGTTTTCGGGATCGAATAGCAGGGCCACCTCCCGGTAGGTGATGGCACCCCAGTTCTCCATAGCGCCGGCTGCGAAGTCGGGGATGGCGAAGTGGTCGAGCTTTTCGAGGGGATAGGGGATGCCGAAGTAGTCGTTGTAGTACTCAAGGAGCCGGAGAGCGGTGTCTAGGGCGAACCGGCCGAGGTGCTCGTTGCCCCGGGTGGCGAAGACACGCATCAGGGTGCCGTTGGGCGCCGTCTCTTCGACGCAGGCCAGGTCCCCGACGACGAAGGCGAGGAGATAGGTGGACATGCGAGGCGTCTCGGCGAAATGGATGGTCTTGAGGTCATTGCCGGCGTCGGACTCGTCGATAACCGGGGTGTTGGAGACGGCGGTGAGGTGGGAAGGAACGGTCATAGAGACCTGGAATGTTGCCTTAAGGGCAGGCTCGTCCCAGCAAGGGAGGGCCCGACGGGCGTCGGTGGATTCGAACTGAGTGGTGGCCAGGTACTGCTCGTTGCCTTCAGTATCCTGGTAGCGGCTGCGATAGAAGCCCTTGAGCTGGTCGTTGAGGATGCCTTGGTATGAGATGGTGAGGTTGGCGGGGCCCGGTACGGCCTCCGATGAGAGGTTGATGGTAGCGGTCTCGGCATCCTCGTCGGTGGCAATAGATGAGGCGGGTATTCGGGTGTCGCCCTGGGTGATAGAGGCCTCATGGAGGGTGAGTTCGGCGGCGTTGAGGACTATTTCAGTGGTGGCAGAATTGACATTTACATCAATTTCGACATGTCCCTCGAAGGTGAAGTCTTGAAGGTCGGGGGTGAGGAAAAGGCGGTATTTTTCTGGGATGACGGTGTTGGGGAGTTGTCGGGCGGGGCCGGTTTCCATGTTGGCTCCTTGATGGGGGATGATTGGTGGGAGGGGGCAGTCTTTCGGAGTCGCCTCAGTGGCTGATATAGTTTTCTCACATTTTAGGTGGAAATGAAAGACGGGTGATTGTGTAGAGATGGAGAGACTCAGGGCAATACTGAGGCAGATCGACGGGCGGGGCTATGGCGCTTACAAGGAGTTAAGCGGCCAACGGTTCGCGTTCGACGTGTTCACATTGAACATCGACCACGTACAAGGGGACCCCTACGCATCCCCGAGTCGGGTGCACGTCAGGATCCCCCAGAGAACAGCTCGGTTTCCTAAACAACTTTTCCAGAACCGTTCTCGAGAAATAGCATTGAGGGATTGGATGCTGAGGTCCTGGATAGAGGTCTTGAGGAAGGTGGCGACTCGGGACGGGGGGATGAGACCTGCAACACTGCCAGGGCAGGAGATGCTGGAGCGCAGCGCCGTGCTGGTGGACGAGGAGTCGGTTGAAATACGGTTCCTTGTGCAATTGCCGGCGGCCGGGAGGCGGGTCTTGGGTCGGGAGGCGGAGGATATCCTGGTCAGACGTCTAACGGCGGCAGTGCACGCGTCGCTCCTATTTGAGAGAGTCGATGGTAATGCAGTGGCAAGCCACGTGCTGGCTGCAGAGGACGCAGATGAGTTGAGAGGGATGCTGGATGAGGCTGGGTTAGTAGCGTTCGTGGCAGACGAGAGCATCTTACCTAGAAAGAGCGGTGTGGAGCCCGGGCCCCTGGTTGGGGGGATACCGTTCGAGTCTCCGGAGAGTTTACGGACGGAGTTCACGATTCCGAACAGAGGCCGGGTGACGGGAATGGGGGTCCCGAAAGGTGTGACCCTGATAGTCGGGGGTGGGTTTCACGGCAAGTCGACGCTCTTGAGGGCGCTGGAAAGAGGTGTATACAACCACGTGCCTGGAGACGGTCGGGAACTGGTTGTAACGGACCCGACGGCGGTGAAGATAAGGGCAGAAGATGGGAGGGGCGTGGCTGGTGTGGATATTTCACCCTTCATCTCGGGGCTGCCGGGAGGCCTGGACACTAGGGCGTTCAGTACACCAAACGCGAGTGGCGCCACATCCCAGGCGGCAAACATCATCGAAGCGCTGGAGTCGGGGTGTAGAACCCTGTTGCTGGACGAGGACTCCTCGGCGACGAACTTCATGATCCGGGACCGGCGAATGGAGGCCCTGATTGCCAGGCAGCATGAGCCGATTACGCCTTTCCTGGACAGGGTTCGGCAGATGTACGAGGAGCATGGAGTATCGACGGTGCTGGTGATGGGAGGGGCCGGGGACTATTTCGACGTGGCGGACACGGTGATATCGATGGTGGAATACGTCCCGGTGGACTCAACGGAGGAGGCCAGGGAGGTGGCCCGGTCTTATCCGACGGGTAGACAAGGGGCGCGGGTAGGGGGTTTTTCGCCGTCGTTGAGGAGGAGGCCGGTGTCCGGGTCCCTGGACCCGGCAAAGGGTCGTCGGCCTTCTTACACGCGGCCTCGGGGGTTGAAGACCCTGACCTACGGAGAGAATGACATCGATCTGACGGCGGTTGAGCAGCTGGTGGAGCACGGGCAAGTGGAGGCGATCGGACAGGCGATGGCGGCGCGGGTGAGGGTGGGGGGTGGGGATATCAAGGTGATTATCGATGAGGTGGAGAGGGTGATCGGGGAGTCGGGGCTGGACGCACTGGCGTCGAGGCCCCATCCGGGGAACCTGGCATACTTTCGTCCCCAGGAGTTGGCGGCGGCGATTAACAGGCTAAGGACTCTTCGCATTACCGGGTAGCGGAAACTATCCGGTGACCTGGAAGACCCAGACTTCGTAATAGAAGTCTGGGGCTTTCTTGGGCATGGGGGCAAAGGGTAGAGTCTTATCAAGGAACTTCCACTCGCCTCGGGCCACCAGGATGTCCTGAACGTCCTTGAATCCCATGTGAGCGTAGACGACTGGCCTTAGGGTGTAGGCGATGTGACCACCAGGCCGGGTGACGCGGACCAGCTCTTCGAGACAGCTGGCGGGAGCGTGACCCATGGCCATGGTGCCGACGGAGATTACGGCGTCGAACTGGTTGGAGTGGAATGGCAGAGGGTTTCCCAGCTCGACGCGGTAGAGGCCCCGGTATACATTCTTGGGGATGGCTTGCTTCATCATCTGGTGGGCCATGTCAATACCGAAAAGGTCCCGGTAGCCGCGTCTGAAGAGACATTCCCCGACGAGGCCGGTGCCTGCGCCCGCGTCGAGGACTCGGGCGTCGGGTGTGGCGTACCGAGAGAGGACTTCGGCAGTGTATTCGGGGGATGTCCAGCCCCATTCACCTCCGAGGGACTCGTCATACTTCTCCGCCATTTGATCGTAGCGCTCGGAGAGCTCATTGACGTCTCGGGCGGTGTGGATGCGCTGGAGGTCGAATCGGGTCGGGTCCACGCTCACGGGAGACCCTGAATGGGAAGGGGAAAGATCATGCGACCAGGGGTTTGATATCGGAGGCGAACCGTTCCATGGATTCCAGGGCTTCGCTTATGGAACCCGACCTGTAGGAGAAGAGGAAATAGTCAACGCCCACATCGGCGTAGCGGCGAATGTCCTCGGCGATTTGCTCGTCGGACCCGGAAAGGGTGCGGCGTCCGGCATCGCCTCCGCCATAGTCAAAACCGAGGTCGGTGCTGAAGCAGACGGATATGGAAGCTGGGTTCCGACCTGCCTTCTCCGCTAGGGAGCCGAGAAGATGGATTTTCCCCTTCAGTTCATCGGGTTCAAGGCCCGCGGTGCCGCGAAGGCCTATGGGCAGCCAGGCGTCGCCCAGTTTGGCGGTACGTCTTATGGCCGGGCCGCTGTGCCCCCCGACCCATATAGGGATGCCGTCATGTTGAACGGGTCTGGGAGAGAAGTTGTATCCGGAAGCGTGAGCGAACCGGCCCTTGAACTCGGGGAAGGGGTTAGTCCAGAGCTCGCGGAAGAGGGCAATATATTCATCCGTCACGCGACCTCGTTCTTCGAAGGGAGGGGAGTCAAGGGCTTCAAACTCCTCCTCCATCCAACCTGCGCCGATGCCGAGGATCATCCGTCCGCCGGTCAGGAAGTCCAATGTCGAGACCATTTTGGCCGCCAGAACGGGGTTGCGGTAAGGAAGGACAAGGACATGGGTTCCCAGCCGGACAGAGTTGGTTACGCCACCAAGATATGCGAGCGTCGTAAGGGGTTCACAGTAAGGGGTGTCGCCCTCAAAGGGCATTTCACCGGAATCACTATAAGGGTAGAGGGGAGCGATGTTGGTGGGGATGACAATATGGTCGCTGACCCACACGGAATCGTAGCCGTTTTTTTCGGCGGTCTGGGCCATGAGCTTCAGATTCTCGGCAGACGTAAGTTCACCACGATTGGGAAGGGTGCATCCGAACTGCATAAAAGTATCCTCCGTGACGAGGTCCAGGAACGAAATGATTATATCGTAGAAGGAAGGGTAACAGAGATCAGGGATCGACTTCGCCTTCGCCGATCGGAAATAATGGAAGCTGGCCAAAATCCTGGAATCCCGAGACCCCTACCCCTAGGAGCCTGAACTCGAGGCCCGGTTTCATTTCTCGGCGGAGGAGGACCCGGGCGGCGCGAAAAATATCGTCAGTATCGTCTACGGTTGCCTGTAGGGTCTGCTGTCGGGTGAAAGTGGTGAAGTCGGCTAGACGGAGCTTGATTGATACGGTCCGTCCCCGCAGTCCATCCTTTCTAAGCCTGTCACTTACTTCCTGCGATAGGTCCAGCAGGATGCCTTCCAAATGATCAAGGTCGCCCACATCGTTGGGAAAAGTAGTCTCCGAACTGACCGACTTGGTCTCTCTGGAAGGAACGACGGGTTCGTGGTCGATGCCCAGCGCCCGGGCCTTGAGCTCGGGGCCGCGCTTGCCAAAAGTATGGCTCAGCCAGGCTGCCTTGCGGTCGGCAAGGTCACCAATGGTGTCGATTCCGTAGCGGCGCAGCAGCTCAGCGGACTTTTCTCCGACACCCCAGAGCAGACCCACATCAAGGGGTCTGAGGAAGTCCTGCTCTTCGCCGGGCCTGACCAAGAGGAGGCCATCGGGCTTGCCGAGCTGGGAAGCTATCTTTGCCACGGTCTTGGAGATTCCGCCCCCAACGGTGACGGGGAGGCCAGTAGTATTTCGGACGTCCGTCTTCAGCTTGGCCGCCGTACGCTGGACAAAACCTCGGGGCGCCTTCTGGCTGATGTCCAGGTAGGCCTCGTCAAGGGAGAGGGGCTCTACGAGGGGAGTCAGAGCCCGGTAGACGGCCATGACTTGTTCGGAGAGCTCCCGGTAGCGGTCGAAACGGGGTGAGACGCGTATGACGGGAGGGTGAAGACGCACGGCGGTACGCATGGGCATGGCGGATCGGATGCCGAATTCACGGGCCTCGTAGGAGGCTGCAGCCACAACACCGCGAACAGTGGGTGAGCCGCCGACCACCAAGGGCTTTCCCTTGTATTCGGGGTTGTCCATTTGCTCGACGGAAGCGTAAAAGGCGTCGAGGTCTGCGTGAAGGATGTAGCGCCAGGAGTCGGGAGCCATGGGTGGATTTTAGCGGATTGGCAGGATGGGGATTCTTGTATCAGGGCCTAAAGCTGAACTCTCTCATCAAGGAAGCAAAGTGGCTCAAAACTCACAAGTCAAATAATCAGGCATATTGACTGCAAACGTTGCGGGAACACTCTAAAATAGTGTGTATGGGGAGGCCCGATGATTGGTCTACCTGATCATCTGCGACTTAGCGCCGATCATATAAGGCGTCAGGGCAAACCGAAGGCACTGATGGTAGTTACAGGCAGTTAGGAAACGTAATGCCTAAGCAGAATACTCGATTAGCAATAATCTACGACTTTGATGGGACACTTGCCCCTGGCAACATGCAAGAACCACAGTTCATTCCTGCCATCGGGATGAGCCCGAAAGACTTTTGGGCCGAAGTCAACCACCTTTGCGAGATGCATAAGGCTGACAAGATCCTAATGTATATGCACCTTATGCTAAGAAAGGCGGACGAAAAAGAAGTCCGTGTTCATCTTCAGGACTTTCGTGAACGTGGTCGTAGTGTTGTTTTGTTTGACGGCGTCAAGGATTGGTTTGACCGTATCAATGCCTACAGTGAGTCCAGGGACGTTATCGGGGAGCACTATATTGTCTCATCGGGCAATGCTGAAATTATCGAAGGAACACCAATCGCCAAGAAATTGAAAGCCATTTACGCATCTCGGTTCATGTTTAATCACAACAAAGTTGCGATTTGGCCGGCTCAAGCAGTGAATTACACAACCAAAACGCAGTTTCTGTTTAGAATCAATAAGTGTGCGCATGAACTGACTGATGATAACAAGATCAACAATTTCGTAGCGATGAAAGGCCGTCCGGTTCCGTTTGAGAATATGATCTACATAGGGGATGGAGTAACTGATATTCCTTGCTTCAGGTTAGTCAAGGAACTAGGAGGTTTCTCCATTGCAGTTTACAAGCCCAAGACGAAGTTTGCTCGTGAGAAAGCCGAGAGATTCCTTGCCGACGGGCGAGTCCACTCTATCGCTCCAGCCGATTATCAGGCCGATAGTGAACTAGACAAGCTAGTTAAGGCACAGATAGACGCGATTGCCGCCCGTAGGAATGTTGAGCGAATGATGGTAAGGATTCCTTTATCTAATGGACTGCAATAGCTATCTAAATATTCGAAACTACATCTTCGGATAACACCGCGTTTTCATTGGGCAGGAGAATTGTTCGACGGGGGATTGACCCTTATACCGGGAAAGGTCGCCGAACGTAATTCCGGTATGATACTAGGAGATTGAATTGAAGGGTTTAGCCTGGCCGTACTATACTGATTCATGCCGATTTGCCTGAGTGTAAGAGATGACTAAAGAGAAGCTGCTGACCAGTCTGGAAAGATACCTGCCGGAGGACCGGGTCGGGTTTGTGGGAGAAGCATACGACTTTGCCGAGCTCAGTCACGAGGGGCAGGTACGCAGGTCCGGCGAGCCGTACATCCATCATCCGCTCTCAACAGCGCTCCACCTGGCTGACCTGAAGCTGGACGCGAATTGCATAGCGGCTGCCCTGCTCCACGACGTGCTGGAGGACTGTGATGTCTCTCCCGATGAGCTGGACGAGAAGTTCGGACCCGAGGTGACGCGGCTTGTAGACGGGGTTTCCAAGCTGACTAGGCTGGAACTGCTGGCGATTCGTCGGGACAACGGACACGGTATGGACGACTCGGCGACCCAGGCCGAGAACCTCCGGAAGATGCTGGTCGCCATGGCCCAGGACATCCGGGTGGTGCTCATAAAGCTGGCCGACCGGCTACACAACATGAGCACACTAAGGGCACTACCGCGGCAGAGACAGCTGAACATTGCCCGGGAGACCCTGGACATCTATGCCCCCCTGGCCCACAGGCTCGGGATGGCGGACCTGAAGTGGAAGCTGGAGGACCTGGCTTTCCGCGTCCTTCAACCCGACAGGTACCGCGAGATCTCCCGGTTGCTGACGCAGAAGAGGGAAAAGCGAGAACGATACGTATCGCAGGTGACCCATTTACTGAAGGCAGCCTTGGACGATGCGGGCATAGAGGCCGACGTTACTGGGAGGCCGAAGCACATTTACAGCATTCACCGGAAGATGGCGAAGTATGCAGCGCAGGGCAAGGAATTCGACCAGATCCACGACCTTTTCGCATTGCGGGTGCTGGTGGACAAGGTGGTGGACTGCTATGCCACACTGGGGATTACCCACGGGCTCTGGCATCCGATACCGGGCCAGTTTGACGACTACATTGCCAACCCTCGGGAGAACAGTTACCAGTCCCTGCACACCAGCGTAATCGCCGAGGGCGGAGTCCCGATGGAGATCCAGATCCGCACTCACGAGATGCACCAGGTCTCGGAGTTCGGGATTGCGGCACACTGGCGGTACAAAGAAGGCGCCAAGGGCACCAGCCACTTCGAGGACAGAATGACTTGGGTGCGGCAGTTGCTGGAATGGCAGAGAGAGGTGTCGGGTGCGGAGGAATTCCTGGAATCTGTCAAGACCGATCTACTGCCAAACCAGGTGTTTGTATACACCCCTAAAGGTGAGGTTAAAGAACTGCCCGCAGGGGCAACGCCTATCGACTTCGCATATCGGATTCACACGGATATCGGACACAAGTGCAGCGGGGCCAAGGTAAATGGAAAGCTCACGGCGCTGGACCACCAACTGGAGAATGGGGACACCGTCCAGATACTGACCAGCAATAAGGTTCCGGGCCCGAGGCTCGACTGGCTGAACCCCGACCTGGGGTACGTGCAAACCGCCGGGGCCCGACAGGCCATCCGCTTGTGGTTCAGGAAGCAGGAGCGGGCTGAGAACATCCAGCGAGGACAGGAGCTGATCGAAAAAGAACGGAGGCGACTAGCCCTGGACCACACGGTGGATGAGATTGCGGATAAGCTCAGCTTTACCACCAGAGAAGACCTGTATGCGGCGGTTGGCTCGGGCGCCATCAGCATCCACCAGATCACGACGCGCTTGTCCGGGACAGAGAAGCAGACCCCCGACACCGGTTCCGGGATACAGATGCAATCGGGGTTCGATACGGGGGTGACTGTTCTGGGCGTGGATGACGTCCTCACCCGATTGGCAAAGTGCTGCCAACCCCTACCCGGCAACGAAATCATGGGGTTCATCACTCGGGCGCAGGGTGTCAGCGTACATCGGAAGTCGTGCCATAATATAACGAACGTGACGGAACCTGAGAGGCTTATCGAAGTGGGCTGGGGTTCGACTGCAAGACTGTATCCTGTTAGAATCGAAATAGAAGGCAACGACAGGGTGGGGTTGTTGAGAGACATAACCACTGTAGTTTCGGCAGAGAAAGTAAACATATCGGGAGTAATAACGGAGACACATCAAGACGGCACGGTGACGGAGTACCTGAGCCTTGGAACTAACGGCATCAGCCAGTTGAGCAGGATTTTCAACAGGCTGGAGAAAGTGCCGGGAGTGCTAAGGGTCAGGAGAAGCGATCAAAATGCACAGGCCGTCGTGACGGGAAGTTAGTACGGGTCCCGGAAGGAAGACAGAAAGTTGGCCAATTCAAAATCAGCAGAAAAATCGGCGAGAGTTTCGGCTCGTAAGGCAGCAATCAACCGTCGGGTGGTAAGTCCGCTCAGGACGCATATCAAGACGGCCAGGAAATCTACGGAGAGCGGAGACATCGCAGCGGCACAGAAGTCGACGCGGACGGCAGTGTCGTTACTGGACAGGGCCGGATCCCGGGGGTATATCCACCGGAACAAGGCGTCCAGGCTGGCATCCAGGCTTACGCGCGGGCTCAACAAGATGATGAGCGACCCGACGCCGGCAGCCAAGCCGAGAGCCGGGTCCCAGAGACGGAGCAGTTCGAAGAAGAAGTAGGACTACCTCGACTTATAACCCCAAGAGCCAGTGGATTGGTCGGGTTGTTGGCTTAGCTGACAGCCCGGTTTTTCTTTTGAGGAGGATCAATGGGTGAATCCCCTCCTGCGAACACTTCGGAGACCTCAGGATCAGCCGACTCATCGGGCTTGGGAAACCAGAGGGGATTGCCTCTACAGGAAAAACCAACCGAAAAAGGGTGGGGCTAGTCTTTGGAGAAGCGGGAGGGTAGGAGGCCGGAATGGTTGATACCTGAGTAGCCGTCGGTTATCAGGTCGGCGATGACCTTGCCCATCCCAGGCCCGAGCAAGATGCCCTTGCGGCCTCCCCCAATGCAGAGGTAGGCGCCCTCCCAACCCGGGACCTGTCCGATTATCGGAATCAGGTCCGAGGCCATGGGACGCAGGCAGGCGGTTTGAAGGGCGACGCGGGCATCGGCGAGAGAGGGGATCATCTTGACCGCATCGGACATGACGCTGTTCATGGCCGCGACATTTGTGGACACGTCGAAACCGGCTTCCTCCTCGGTGGTGCCGCACCAGGTGAGGCCATCGGCCTTGGTGCCGCAGTAGCTGTCGTGGTACCCGAACCAGCACCGCAAGGGATCCCCGGACATCTCTAGCCGAACTATCTGACCCTTAAGAGGCCAGATCGGTACTGGAAAGTCGAGCCAAGACGCGGCTTCGGTGCTCCAGGGGCCCATGGCCACAACTACGGTGTCGCAGGGGATTTCGTCGCCGCTCTCGGTGACGACGGATTTGGGTCGGGTGCCATCTCGTTTTATGCCTACAACGTTGCCGTGCCTGAGGACTGCGCCCAGTTTCTCGGCGGCCTGCATGACGGCTACGGAGAGTCGGTAGGCCTCTACGGCGGCTGACTCTTCGATATATCGAAATCGTATGCCTTCCGGGTTAACGCGGGGCTCAATTTCCTGCACCTGAGCAAGGTCAAGGATACGGGAGTCGATGCCAAGCTCGGTCTGCCAGGCGACCTCTTCATCGAGTTCTCGGGCCTCATCGTTGGTGAAGGCCATCTTGACGTTGGCGCCCTTGCGGTAATGGGTATCGACGCCCGTAGCTTCAAGTAATTCGTCGTAGAGGTCCCGATGGAGAAAGTAACCAGCCTTGGCCAATGGAAAAACCGGGCCGGGGATGCCCGAGCCGCTATGGTAGCTCAGTCCGCCGAAGGCGTACCCCGAGGCGTGACTCCCAATGGCCTCTCGCTCTACAACAGTGGCCTTCACCCCCTTTTTGCCAAGGTAATATGCTGTGAGACAGCCGGCAATGCCTCCACCGACTATGACTACGTCTGATGATTGCATGATTTTCTCCAAGTATGGGATGCCTAACCCATCGACATGCGTGAATGGGCCTCGCAAGGGAAGCGCCTGAACTGATCGGCCTGATTATCGAGGGCCTTGGCAAGATGGGGGACCATTTCGAGGATGCGTTCTTCAGTGGCGTCCTCAGGGGTATCGACGGAAAGCATGGCGGTGACGCCGCAATGACAGGTTATCTTGAACATCAAGGCCCGGGCTGTAGACCTGCCGAGACCAAAGGGAACCCTGCCTCTGAAGGGAGCTATGTCGGAGTCCTCGACGGAATCCAGGATCAACTGCTGCAACTGTTCCCGCTCCATGGTCGGGGGCATGTTAGCAGGGTCTCGGGGGAGGGGGAAGGGGTGGGGAGCCGTCAGGGTGCTATACTTCACTACCGGGCTGAGACGCTTACATACCCGACTTTCAAGAGTGAAGTTTGAACCCGCTCAACGTAGGAATCCTGGAAATCCTGGTCATCCTGGCCCTTGCCTTGGTGCTGTTTGGGCCCTCTAAGCTGATTTCCGTGGTGAGCTCGCTCCGGGGTGCTTTACAGGAGTTTCAGCGAACTGCGCAGGGGATGGCATCTTCGGCAGTCGAGGAAGCCAAGGCGGAGACGGAATCGCCTGTCGAACAACCGGTGGACTTCCGGGCGGAGGAGGAGCAAGGGGCCTCAAGTTCCAACGTTGCGTCCGCCGAACCCCACAACCGCTCGGGGCCCGTGGAGTAATGAGCGCGCCCCAAAAGATATCGGTGCTGGAGCACCTGCGGGAGCTCAGGAATCGATTCATAAAGTCACTTTTGGCGCTGGTGGTCGGGACTGGGATAGCGGCGGTATTCACCTTCCGCGTCCTGGAATTTCTCAAACGGCCTGCGGGTGACACCCCCCTGGTCTATATAGATCCCACGGAGTTCATCACCACTTACTTTAAGGTTGCGCTCCTCGGCGGTCTCATTCTGGCAATGCCCGTGATTCTCTACCAGATGATCATGTTTGCCGCCCCGGGCCTCACGCCCCGGGAGAAGCGATACCTGCTGGTATCCCTTCCCGGCATTGTCCTGTCGTTCGCTGCGGGGGTAGTGTTCGCCTGGTTCATACTCTTGCCACCGGCAATAAACTTCCTGTTCAACTTCGGGGGAGACGTAGCGGAGCCTCAGATAAGAATCGGGCGATACATCAACTTGATCCTTGCCTTGTCCTTGTGGGTCGGGCTTTCATTCCAGACTCCGCTTGTAATGACATTATTGGCCAGGTTGGGCGTGGTGAAACCGGCCAGTTTTGCGAAACGGAGAAAGCTGGCGGTGCTGGGGGCCTTCATAGCCGCAGCGATTTTCACCCCGACCTTTGATCCCGTAAACCAGACTTTGCTTGCCAGCCCGATAATAGTTTTGTACGAGATCGGGATCTGGCTTTCGAAGCTGGCGAACAGGCGGAGATTGAAGGCGGCGGAACGGCGGATGTTGGAGTTGGAGCAGTGAGGCGCTTTAGGGAAATGGGCTCACCCTTTACGCCTCAAACCCCTTGGCACTAGCTTTAGCCCTCGCTAATCGGAGGAGAAGAGTTCATCGGGCAGTGAAGCCACCGTCTACCACCAGTTCGGCGCCCGTAACGAACGAGGCGTCGTCGGAGGCAAGAAAAAGGACGGCGTTAGCGACATCCTCGTAGCTGGTGAGCCTGCCTAGAGGGGTCTCGGCGATACGCTTGGCGTCTTCCTCCTTGCCCCGAGTCGACCCCAACATTGGCGGAGCAAAGCCCGGGTGTACGGAGTTAACCCGAATGTTGTCGGGGCCGTGACGGAGGGCCAAGTCCTTGGTAAGGAGCCGGACAGCCCCTTTGGAAGCTGCATAGCCGGAGTGCCCCACCCCCAACCCCACAATCCCCATGATGGAGGATATATTCACTATGGATCCCCCTCCAACCTTCTTCATCTCCGGCACCACGTATTGTGCCCCGAGAAAGGCGCCCTTGGCGTTGACGTCCAGGAGTCGGTCCCATTTTTCACTCTCGCTGCCGGCGGAGGTTGGTGTGCTGGTGATGCCGGCGTTGTTGACCAGGATGTCGATACGACCGAAGCGGGCCACGGTGGCGTGAACGGCCCTCTGCCAGTCTTCGTCGAGGGTCACGTCCATGCGGACAAAGACGGCCTCGCCACCAGATTCGTTGATTCGGGCCTCCACCCGAGCGCCTTCCTCCTCGAGGATGTCGCACAGGACGAGTCGGGCGCCCTCTTGAGAGAAGAGTCGGGCGTCTACCGCGCCCATTCCGTGGGCTGCGCCGGTGATCATTGCGACTTTCCCTGCCAGCCTGCCCATGAATTGCCTCCTCGTCGATAGTAACCTCGGCCCCCGAATACGTGGGGTAGTGTATACGATGAAGTTAGGCCATATAATCAGGGCGTAGACGTCGGGGGTAGAAGCCCTTTGCGAGGGGTCGCTTAGCTACGGAGGAGAAAAACGATGGCCGGAATCAAAGCGATATCTGCGGACTCACACGTGCAGGAAGCGCCGGAACTGTTCGAGAGTCGGGTCCCGGAGGAGTTCAGGGCGAGACTGCCGCACACGGAGGAAGGGGAAGACGGAGCGGTATACAGGGTGGTGGAGGGAAGGAAAAAGAGGCGCTTCGACATTGCGGCAGAGAACATTAACGAGGACGACCTGGAAAGGGAGTTCAGGCAAGACCCGTCGGGGGGAAGGGACATCCCGTACAGGCTGAAGGACCAGGACCGGGACGGTGTTGTGGCGGAGGTGTTGTACCCGAACTCGCTGTTGGCTTTGTATGCTTCGCCTGATCCGAAATACCAGATGGGGGTAGCAAAAGCCTATAACGACTGGGCGATAGAGCTGTTCGGAAGCCATCCGGACAGGTTTGCGCCCGCGGGGCTCGTGCCCGTGGTCGACGTGGAAGCGGCGGTCGGGGAGGTAAAGCGCGTTGCGGGACTCGGGTACAAGCTGATAAGCGCCCCGATCCACCTGAAGCACCAGCCCTATAGTCTGCCCGTGTACGAGCCGCTATGGGATGCTCTGGAGGAAACGGGCCTCCCGATAAGTCTCCACTTCATCTCGGGCAGCGAGGACCACCTGCCGGAAGATGCCGGCGAAGAGCAGTACGGCGGTTTCCTCACGTACATGGTCACCGCAATGGCGGAGGGTATAGTCCCGGCCACCGTGTTCGTAAGCTCGGGTGTGTTCGCCCGTCACCCTAGTCTGCACACCGTCATCGTGGAGTGTGGGGCGGGGTGGCTGCCCTGGGTGCTCTACACTATGGACGACCAGTACGATCGGAAGCACATGTGGATTGAGCCCAAGCTGGACATGAAACCCAGCGAATACTTCAAACGGCAGGGCCATACGACCTTCAGCGACGACCTTGCGGCACTTCGGATGCTGGACTTTATCGGGCCCGAGGCCCTGCTCTGGGGCAGCGACTACCCCCACGACGAGGGCACGTTCCCCCATTCACAGGAAGTGATCGACAGGACATTCGTGGACGTCTCGGAAGAGGACAAGAAAAAGATAGTGTATGGGAATGCGGCCTCGCTGTACGGTATCGGAGGGAATGGCGCGTAAATTCCAGTGGGAAAACGGAGGAACAGACAATGGCAGGACTAAAAGCGATATCGGCTGACTCTCACGTACAGGAGTCCCCCGAGCTGTTCGAGACCCGGGTCCCGGAGGAGTTCCGGGCGCGGCTGCCTCGTATTGTGGAAGAGGAAGACGGCGCCCAATACTTCATTGCCGAAGGAAGGAACAAGAGACGGTTCGACCTCGCGGAGGCGAACATTGGCGAAGACGATTTGAACAGGGAGTTCAGGTCGGACCCGTCGGGAGGTACTGACATCCCTTATAGGCTCAAGGACCAGGACCGGGACGGGATTGCCGAGGAAGTGCTGTACCCGAATTCGCTGCTCACGCTGTTCGCTTCCCCTGACCCGGAGTTCCAGATAGGCGTGGCCCGGGCCTACA
Organism: Dehalococcoidia bacterium; assembly: GCA_965207225.1. Lineage (GTDB taxonomy): Bacteria > Chloroflexota > Dehalococcoidia > Plut-88900 > Plut-88900 > Plut-88900. The sequence goes on along the minus strand of CBDBLV010000004.1, from coordinate 465,357 downwards.
ATGACTGGGCGATCGAGCTGTTCGGCGAACACCCGGACAGGTTTGCTCCGGCGTCGATAGTCCCGGTGATAGATGTCGATACGGCGGTGGAAGAGGTAAGACGTGTAGCGGGCTTGGGGTACAAGCTAATTAGCGCTCCCATACACCTGAAATACCAGCCATACAGCCTCCCGATTTACGAACCCCTTTGGAATGTCCTGGAAGAGACCGGCCTCCCCATTAATCTGCATTTCGTCACGGGCAGCGAAGACCATTCACCCGAGGGTATGGGGGAGGAAAAGGAGGGTGGATTCCTGACCTACATGGTGACGGCCATGGCCGAGGGCATAGTCCCGGCCACGGTCTTCGTTAGCTCGGGGGTTTTGGACCGTCACCCGAGCCTGCATACGGTCATCGTGGAGTGTGGGCAGGGTGGCTGCCGTGGGTCCTCTACACGATGGACGACCAGTACGAACGCAAGCACATGTGGATAGAGCCCAAGCTGGACATGAAGCCCAGCGAGTATTTCAAGCGCCAGGGCCACACGACTTTCAGCGACGACCTGGCAGCGCTTCGGATGCTGGACTTCATCGGCCCCGAGGCTCTGCTGTGGGGCAGCGACTACCCCCACGACGAAGGTACCTTCCCTCACTCCCAGGAAGTGATAGAGAAGACTTTCGCAGGTTTGTCGGAGGAGGATAAGAGGAAGATCGTGTACGGGAATGCGGCGTCTTTGTACGGGTTTGGCGGAAACGGGGGATAGCGACTTGAATTTCGGCGCCTTTCTCCTGATGCCCTCACCTCGGGCATTGCCCCACGCGGAGATTTATGCCCGCGGTCTGGAGGTAGCGCAGGCTGCAGAAGCCCTAGGCTACGACGGTATCTGGCTTGCCGAGCACCATTTCTCCAACTACGGCTACCTCTCCTGCCCCCTCATCATGGCCACCCATCTCGCGGCCAGGACCAGCCGCATACGCATTGGTACTGCGGTAGTGGTGCTGCCATTACACAATCCGCTGATGGTGGCGGAGGAAGCGGCAACCATAGACCTGCTGAGCGAAGGCAGGTTTGACCTCGGTCTCGGGCGGGGGTACCAGCAGTACGAATTCCAAAGGCTGGGGCTCGACCTGAAGGACAGCCGGGCCCGCTGGGAAGAGGCCATAGAGATCGTCACCAGGGCCTTCACCGAAGACTCTTTCAGCTTCCAGGGCGAACATTTCAGCTTCCCGGAGACTACCGTCCTACCCAAGCCCTACCAAAAACCCCACCCCCCGATCTGGGTAGTCGGCCAAAGCCCCGAGTCCATCGATGGAGCGGTGCGCCGGGGCTTCAACGTAGTGACGGGAGGGGCGGCTTTTCCCATCGGCAGGATAGAGGAGCGTCGGGAGCAATTCGAAGATGCGGTTCTCCGTCATGGGCGAGGGGGACAATTGCAGTTCGGGATTCAGCAGAAGATCTACGTGACGGAGTCGGAGGACGAGGCGGAGAAGATGGCGGAGCATGGTCTGTGGAACATGCGGGTCTCACTTAGCCTGCGGCTGGGGCGGGAGCAGGTGGAGAAGGGTCGGGTCACGGACGTACCCATCGAGAATGAGCCGTCGATCCAGGAGCTGGTGGCCCGGCATTTCCTGTTCGGCACGCCGGACACGGTCTCTGAAAAACTGATCCGTCTTCAAGAAAAGCTGCAACTCGATCACCTGAACTGCGATTTCTGGCTGGGGGACATGCCCCACGACAAAGTGCTCCGTTCGATGGAGTTGTTTGCCAGGTACGTTATGCCGAAATTCCAGGATGCACCAAAAACGGAAACCCTTACCCCGGCGGGGTGATGGTATGGACACGAAGCAGGAAAGACGGGAAGAGAGGCGGCGTAACCGGCGGAAGATGCGGGTATCAGGGAGGGGGTTGAAGAGGCTGGTGCAGGAGCTCGGGAGGCGGGCCAAGGAGAAGGCTCTGCCCAAGCAGGGGGCCTAACGCTCGGGGGGTTGGGGCGGGGGAACGATCTCGTCCACTGCCTTCAAATCTTCAGGTGTAAGCACCCAGTCTGCGGCCTTGACGTTCTTGACGACCTGCTCGGGTCTCGTGGCCCCGGATATTACGCTGCAGACAGCCGGGTTGGCCAGAAGCCAGGCGATAGCCAATTCGCCCACTGTATGGCCTCTTTCCCCAGCAAAGGCTGACAGCTTGTCCACTTTGTCGAAATTCTCGTCGGTCAAAGAGCGGCGGTAGAACTCACCCGAGGCCATGCGGGTGCCCTCGGGAATCGGTGCGTTGCGGCTGTATTTGCCCGTCAGTAGCCCAGACTCCAACGGGAAGTACGGGATTACGCTCAACCCATTGGCTGCGCAGTAGGGCACAACTTCAAGCTCTACTCTCCTGTGGAGCAGGTTGTAATAGCATTGCTCGGAGACCGACCTGTTGAGGTTATGAAACCTGGAAGTCCAAAGGGTCTCGGAGAGCAGCATAGCCGAGAAGTTTGAAGTCCCGAAGTAGCGGACCTTTCCCTGCTTCACCAGGTCGTCCAGGCCCCGCAACGTCTCTTCGATGGGGGTGTTGGGGTCGTGCCAGTGGACCTGGTAAAGGTCAATGTGGTCGGTCTGGAGACGTCTGAGGCTGTCCTCAACGGCGTTGAACATGTGATAACGGGAGGCGCCCCCGCTGTTGGGGCCCTCGTCCATGTCCATTTCGAACTTGGTGGCCAGGACAACCCGGTCCCTTCGGCCCTTCAGCCACTTGCCGATAATCTCCTCGGACTTGCCCATATTGTAGAAGTTGGCCGTGTCGATGAAGTTCACACCCAGGTCCAAGGCTTGGTCCATCACTCGATGCGAGCTTGCCTCGTCATTGGGATCCCCAAAATTGTTGGCCCCGAGCCCGACCACTGAAACCTTGACCCCCGTATTTCCAAGGAGCCTGTACTGCATGCTTTGTCCCCAATCCTGACAGATGTAGGAGGGACGATATCACAGAAGCCATGCCGGGTCGATGAGGGTTGAGGGGGGTGGGGTATGATGGTGGGCATGGCAAGCGAGCAACCGGGGCAGGGGGCGGCGTCCGCGGATGTTGGGTTCAGGAAATGGCAGGCCTTTGTTGCCATTGCCATAGGGATGTTCCTGTCGGTAGCCGAGCAGACCGGCGTAGCCATTGCCCTCCCCGAGATCGCCGAAGATTTCGACGTGAATATCCCGGTGGTCCAATGGGTGACGCTGGGATATGTTCTCAGCACCAGCGTGGCCTTCATGCCGCTGGGCAGGCTGGCCGACATGGTGGGACGACACAGGGTATATACCCTGGGCTTCGTGGGGTTTATAGGTATGGCCGTGGTGGCGGGCCTGTCCCCGACCTACTGGGTGTTACTTGGGGCGAAGGTGGTGCAGGGGGTGTTCTCGGCGGGGGTGCAGGCCAACGCCATGGCCATAATGACCGAGGCCTTCCCCAAAAGAGAACGCGGCAGAGCCATCGGGCTCTACACTACCATGGTTGGGGTGGGGGCCACGGGAGGACCCTTCCTGGGTGGACTGCTGGTCAACGAGTTCGGCTGGAGGTGGCTGTTCTACGCCAGCGTGCCCCTGGGCCTTGCCGCCATCATAGCGGCGGTATGGGCGCTGAGGGGCTGGCCTAGCCATGTCCCCTCCGGCGAGTCCCGCGGCCGCTTCGACTGGGTCGGGGCGGGAGCGTCATCCGGAACGCTGGTGGTCCTGCTCCTGGCCCTTTCGAACTCTCACAGTCTCGGTTGGGGGTCGGGGCCGGTAGCTGGCGGTCTGGCGATTGCCGGGGGCCTGTTCATATTCTTCGTGTGGTGGGAGCTGCGCAGTTCCCACCCGATGATCGACCTCCGATATTTCGCCAGCCGCTATTTCTCCCTGGGAGTAGCGGCAAGGTTCCTGTTATTCCTATCCAGCTCTCCCCGCGTGATACTCATGCCCTTCTACCTGATACAGGTGCTGGGCTACGACCCGCATATTGCGGGGCTGATCACGGCGTCCGCCTCGTTGTCCATGGCGGTCTGGGGGGCCGTGAGCGGTGTGCTTTCGGAGAGGCTGGGTGCAAGATGGCTGATGCTGGCAGGGCTGGTCATGGCAGCCTCGGCGATGTATACGTTTTCAACGCTGGATGTAAACTCGTCGCCGTTGCACGCGGTGATAGCCCTTGCGCTATCGGGGGCGGGGATGGGGACGTTCTATGCGCCTAACACCAGCGATATTTTGAGCACACAGTCGGGCAGGAACTACGGGATTATCGCTGCGCTGCTGAACCTGACCCGGACCACGGGCAACGTAACTGGCATTGCTATCTCGACGACGGTGGTGGCGGTGTTTATGGCCTCTGCGGGGTATGAGCCGAGCCTGTCCGCAGTTACGGAGACCTCGGGCGAGGGGGTCAAGGAAGCGTTTGTCTCGGGGTTGTCTATGAGTTTCCTTGTCTCGCTGGCAATGACGGGATTCGCATTTACCATATCAGTGGTGCAGGGTCGGGTGGGGAGGGGAGAGAATTCTGGATAAGGTAGCTCATGACGTTTGACACTATGTTCGCGAAATGCGAACATCAAAAGTGTGAAGCAGGGACTTGAGATCGAGTGGAGCACTCGGGCAATCAAAGATATGCGGCGCCTCACGGCAAGGGATCGGAATCAAGTAATATCGAAGGTCGAGCAATATGCCACCGATCCCGAATCACTCGCAAATCAGGTGATCACGTTGGTGGGCAGCGAATTCAAACGGTTGCGAGTAGGCAATAAACGGGTCATATTTGACATTAAACGAGAAAAGTCATCTGTCATGCTGGTGATGCGAGTTCGACACAGGAGAGAAGCGTATGATTAGTGAGGATACCATTGTCCTGAGTCGGTCTGAGTACGAATCTTTAGTCAGCCGGAATACCGACCTTGAAGATATTCTGGCCGCCAGGGATGCAGATGATGGCAGCCGAATCCCCCACCAAATCGCCGTAGCCATTATCCGGGGGGATAATCCGGTTGCCGCATTTCGGGCGCACCGTGGAGTATCGTTACGTGACCTGGCCGAAGAAACGGGCATTTCCGCCAGCTATTTGTCGGAGATAGAAAGGGGACGTAAGAGAGGTTCGCTCAGTGCCCTCGCTCGACTTGCGAAAGCTTTTGACACCACTATAGACACTCTAGTCATCGATTGAAGATTGCTTCTCGTTGTGCATTGACCTCTTACCCCCCCGTAATGGCCCCCGAGTCCTGTAGACTGGTGATGTCGTCCCAGGAATAGCCCATCTCCAGCAGCACCTCTTCCGTGTGCTGGCCGAGTTCGGGGGAGGGGGACTTGGGCCCGATGTCCGTATCTTCCAGGTGAATGGGCGTGTTCAGCACCTGGTAGGGCCCATGCTCCGGATGATCGAGGGTGCGGAGCATATCGTTGAGCTCCACCTGGGGGTCGTCGAGGGCATCGAGCATTGATCTCACGGGTGCGAATATGACATCGCTGGCTTCGAGGATCGGTGTCCATTCCTCCATAGTCTTCTCAGCAAATATGGAGTCGAGAGTGGCGATGGCCTGGGTGGCGTTGGCCTTCCGGTCCTCGATGGAGGCGAACCGGGGGTCGGCGATCAATTCCGGGTGTCCGATGGCCCGGCAGAGCTTGTCCCAGTTGGTCCCGTTGTCGGGCATGACCATGAGGAACCACTTGCCGTCGGAAGCGCAGTAGGTGTTGATGAGGGAGTCTATTGCGTCAACGCGTGAGCGGCGAAGAAGGGGCTTGTTGGAGGCAAGGGCCTCCTGAACGTCGGCGCCGATAACCCACAGCCCCATGTTCATCAGGGATGTGGTGACCAGTCGGCCTTTGCCGGTACGCTGGCGTTCAAGGATGGCCGCCAGAACGCCAGCCAATAGAGTGGGGGCGGTGGTGTGGTCGCCCATGCCGTTCAGGATGTCGATGGGTTCGGGGGCGAGCTGGCTGTAAAGGTGCATCAGGCCGGAACTGGCCCAGAAAGTGGTGTGATCGAATCCGAGCTTGTCCTTCATGGGTCCCCTGGGTCCAAATCCGCTCAGCGCGAGGTAGATGAGCCGGGGGTTTTCGGAGGAGAGCTGTTCGTAGGTGAGGCCGAACTTTTGCATGCGCCTGGGAAGAAGGTTGGTTAAGAAGACATCGGCCTCCCCGGCCAAACTCTGTACGATTTCGGAGGCCTGAGGTTTGTTGAGGTCTACGGAGATAGACCGCTTACCCCGGTTGTCCATTTCGAAGGCGTAGTTGATTGGGAAATCGAATCCGTAGGTGCCGTCGGAGGACAGCCACCTGTAGGGGTCGCCGCCGAGGGGTTCGACCTTTATGACGTCGGCGCCCATGTCTGCCATCAGGGCGGCACAGCAGGGTACCGCGAGGAAATTGGCGACTTCGACGACCTTGATTCCGGTGAGGGGGCCAGCCATTCCGTCCTCCGACTCGGGTGCAGGGCCAATAGACGGAGACCTGCACCTCACTAGGTTTGGGAGATTTTACGGAGGAGGCGGAAGTTTGCACAAGGTGCGGTCCCGGTCCGATGGGATGATGGAACACCGGATTTTTGTTCAATTGTGGGGGTGGGGTTTTGATTGAACTTTGATTAAACGTTGATTGAACTCGTAGCTGGTTTGATTGAACGACGCCTAAAGGGATTTCTGGGGATTTCGCGTGTCGCAGGGGACGGAGGGGAACCCTCTCCCCCTTTATCCCCCTCTCCCTCAGGGCCATTGTATAGACCGGGGACATAGGTTACACATGTTCGGAGACATAGGTTACACCATTAGGCATAGCGATTCTGTAAGAGGAGGGTTTCTATGCCATGGAAGGTTGGAACGGTCATGTCTCAACGGGAAGAGTTTGTGGTCCTGGCCCAGTCCGAGGGTGTGAACATGAGTGAGCTGTGTCTGCGCAGCGGGATCAGCCGTAAGACCGGCTACAAGTGGCTGAGACGATACCTGGAAGGGGGTAAGGGGAGTCTGGAAGACCTTTCCAAGTGTCCCCATCACTCGCCGAACCGCACCAGCGCCGATATGGAGCAACTGGTAATAGACCTTCGAAGGGAGTTCCCCACCAAGGGGGGTCATGTGCTGGCCAAGATGCTCAAGGACAGAGGGTACGGCGGTGTACCGGCCAAGAGCACCGTCACAGCCATCCTCAGTCGACATGGACTTATAGAGCCGGCCCAGAGCCTCAAGCACAAGCCCTACCGCCGCTTTGAGCACCCCCGGCCCAACGACCTTTGGCAGATGGACTTCAAGGGACATATACCCATGTCCAGTGGTGGAAGATGTCACCCTCTGACGATCCTCGATGATCACTCCAGGTTCTCCCTGGCTGTAAGGGCTTGCCCAGATGAGAAGACTCCCACGGTCCGTGGCCACCTCACCTCTGTATTCCGCCGTTACGGCATGCCCGTCACTATGCTGGTAGACAACGGCGCCCCCTGGGGCCACGACCTCTACCATCCCTTCACGCCCTTGACCGTCTGGTTGCTGCAACTGGGAGTCAGGGTGATCCACAGCAGACCCCACCACCCCCAGACTCTCGGCAAGCTTGAACGCTTCCACAAGTCCCTCAAGAGCGAACTGCTCCAGGGAAGCATCTACACAGACCTGCACCACTGCCAGGGCAGCTTCGACACCTGGAGAGACTTCTACAACCTCCAGCGTCCTCACCATGCCCTGGACCTCAATACCCCCTCCAGCCGATACACCCCCAGCCCCCGGCCCTTCCCCGAGGTCCTGCCTGCCATCGAGTACGACACCAATGACCAGGTGCGCAAGGTCGACGTCAACGGCCGCATATGGTTCAAGGGCAGAACCTTTAAGGTGGGGAAAGCCTTCCGAAGAAAGTGTGTCGCCCTTAGACCCGGGTCCAAAGACGGCACGTGGAAAGTCTTCTTCTCCGTACAACCCATTGCTACCATAGATCTAAGTAAGTAGGAAATGTGTTACCTATCTCCCCGAACAACTGTTACCCTTCTCCCCGGTCTATACAGCCATTGAGGGAGAGGGGGAGATAAAAACAGAGGGAGCAGTTGGCGCGCCTGCGCCAACTGCTCCCTCTAGTTTGGTACTGGCAGGATGGGAGGGGATCAGCCTCATCCTGGCCCATTCTTTCAGGGAACGGGAGGCTGTACCCCTTACACTCCCTGAAGTTGGATGGGGGTGAACGGAGGTGAATGCCATGTCTTGAGACGGGCCCTTGAGATCCCTCGCGGGGCCTCGGGATGACATGGCAAGTCGGGGGAGGGGGTGACTGGCGAGACGTGACAGCCGGGTGTGGGCCACCCCCCCGCTCGACCCCCTCGAGGGACTCGGGGCAGGCTCTTCGAGGGGCTTCAGGGTGAGCGGCCCCGCCCCTGGGGTGGGCGACCCGCCGGTAGTCCTTACGGAGGCCGGCCGCTCCACCCCTCGGGATGGATTCCCGATTGGGGTGGGGGGGCAAATGGTCTGGGCTGTGAAGGTGAAGGGAACTACGATGGAAGGTCCTATGGTCTTAGGCAGGAAGGCGGCTACGCCTACGCCAGTGCCAATGGCGTCGACGACCACCCTGCGGCAGCCCCAGACGTTTTTGAGAAGGTGGACGAGGCCCGAGAAGGTCTCGGTGTGGGGCTTCCCCGTCCACCAATGGCGCTCGACGACGGTGAGGGAGGGCAGTTTGGAGCCGAAGCCGTCATCAAGCATTTGGAGTTCGCCGATAGTTACGACGGTGGAGTCTTGGGTGGGCTTAAAGCCCTGGAGACGGACTTCTCCGGGTTGTTCCGATTCGCCGGCGAGGTCTATGCCGGCTACGTAGATTCGACCTGGAACGGGGGCGCTGATTCTACGGTGTTGGCCACGAAGTAGAGCTAGCCGATTTGAGTTTAGGAACCTTCCGTTACCGGTCACGGGGACCAGGCAGTATTGAGGGCGGGGCGGTGATTGATCGCTGCGAAGGCCAAGGCGTTGGTCCTTTGGGCAGCGCTTGTTGTGGGTGTTGAGGTGCAGGACGGGGTGGGGAAAGGAGCCAAGGAAGAGGCGCGTGCCGGGGGCCGGGCGGCGGGATGCCGCTCGGCTGAGACGGGGCCTGTGAAGGCTTATGCGGCTCATGGTACTCCTTTGATCCTGCATTGTGATGGGCGCCGAGGTATGGGGTCGGTGGCCTGGGGTGTAGTATAGCACGCGGGTTCAGGTAGTGCAAATGTACAATTTTGGAGGGATGCCCCTCGACCCCATAGGGGAACCCTCACCCCCTTGATCCCCCTCTCCCCCTCGAGGGACTCGGGGCAGGCTCTTAGGGCCTTTAAGGGAGAGGGGGAAAGATGAACAGAGGCAGAGGTTGGAGCAGAAGCTCCAACCTCTGCCTCTAGTTCAATACTGGGGAGAAAGGGGAATGATTCTCCCCACTTCTCGGGGGCGGGGTGGAGTTGGGGATGACGGTTATGCAAAGGTCTCACCTTTGGGGGGGAAACTGTTGTGAAGAGACGATAATTAGAATTCATGACTCATATACGTGATATAATTCACCAAGAGGAAGGCGCACAATCGCCGACTGAATCGGCGGGGAGAAAATGGCTCAGTTACCCATGCAGCATTCTGACAACAGCTCCGATTCCGGACCGATTATAGAGGCCTCCGAAGTAGTCAAAATTTACGATACCGGAAGGGTTAAGGTGAATGCCCTGCACGGGGTGGACCTGAAGGTGGAGCGGGGAGAGATGGTGGCGATAATGGGCCCGAGCGGATGCGGGAAGACAACTCTGCTCAACTGCCTGTCGGGGCTGGACTCGATCAACGGCGGCGTAATCAAGATTGCGGGTCGGGACCTGGCGAAGATGTCCGATAACCAGAAGACCCGCTACCGGGCCACCAAGATGGGCTACGTTTTCCAGGCCTTCAACCTGCTGCCGGTGCTGAACGCGTTGGAAAACGTAGAGATGCCACTGCTGGTGTCCGGTACGAAAGCCAGGGAGGCCCGTGAGAGGGCGAGGGAGGCGTTGGGCCTGGTCAACCTGCAGGAGTGGACCGATCACTACCCGACGGAGCTTTCCGGCGGACAGCAGCAGAGAGTTGCCATAGCCCGTTCACTGGTAAACCAGCCCGAGATAGTGTGGGGGGACGAGCCCACGGGGAACCTGGACTCGGAGAACTCCGACGAGATCATGGACCTCCTTCTCTCCCTGAACAAGCAGAACCGGCAGACCTTCGTACTGGTGACGCACTCCGAGGCCCTGGCCGCACTGACCCATCGCACCATCCGGATGAGGGACGGTCAGATAGAGGACTACGGGTACGGAGCATCCAACTAGCTCACGCGCTGGCTGACTGATGGACGAACTGTTTGGCGCCCCGATAGAGCAATACGCCGTAGTGCTCGGCGTCATTTTCCTTCTATTCGCCTCAGCGTTGATATTCATCACCGTCCGCAACATGATCCTGGTGAAGATGGCGCTCAGGCAGGTTCTGAGGAGGCCGTCCCGGGGGATACTGGTTGTGGTGGGCCTGATGCTTGCGACGGCGATCATCATGAGCGCCTTCCTGACCGGCGACTCGATGACCTACAGTATCAAGACCAGCGTCACCGACAATCTCCGGACAATGGACGAGCTGATACGGGTGGACGAGGACTCCGACCTGTGGGAGAACAGGGCTGTCCCCGAGGACTTCCCGGAGGAGATATTTGCAGACGTGGCGGCAGCCCTTGACCCGGACCCCGAGATCGACGGGGTACTGCCGGTCATCGCAGACACCGTGGCCGTGGTGAACCTGGGGTCTCAGCAGTTCGAAGCCAACGCCCTAATCACGGGCCTGGACCCCTACCGGGCAGCGACCTTCGACGAGGTATTCGACACTGATGGGAATCCCATTGACTTGAACAACCTGGGCGAAAACGAGCTGTTAATAGACCTTGAAGGGGCGGAGGAGTTGGACGCGGAAGTCGGGGACTCTTTGCAGCTGTTCCTGGGGCCCGGCAGCTTCCGGGAAATGACCGTCAGCGCAATCATGGACGGCTGGTTCTTCAAGAGCGAACAGTACGAGGTCGTTGTCAGCATGTCGCTGGACCGGGCGCAGGAGCTGTTGGGCAAGGAAGGCAGGCTATCGAACATCCTGGTCTCGAACTTGGGGGACCAGGAAAGCGGGGTGGACTTGACGGAGTCGGTGGTGGGGAGGCACGGGGACTTGCCTGTCCTGGTGGAGAACGGGCTGGAGCTCCACGACATAAAGCAGTCGGGCATAGATTTCGCCAATGAATGGGGGAACCTGTTCCTGAGCTTCTTTACCGTGTTCGGGCTCTTTTCCATTGGCGTCGGCCTGCTGCTTATTTTCCTGATCTTCTCCATGCTGGCGGCGGAGCGGAAAGCGGAACTGGGGATGTCCCGGGCGATAGGGATGAAGCGCGGGCATCTGATAAGGATGTTCCTGGCCGAAGGCGCGATATACGGGCTGGGGTCCTCGGTGGTGGGGGTGGTGATCGGGCTGGGCCTGGGCTACATACTGGTCAAGGCCACCGCCGGTGCCATCAGCGCAGACGTCACCTCAGAATTCGCCCTGAGCGCTCACGTTCAGCTGGTCAGCGTCCTGGTCTCATTCTTCCTGGGCGCGGTTATTACGCTGGTGACCGTGGCATTCGCCTCCTGGCGGATCAGCCGCATCAACATTGTAAGGGCGATACGGGACATACCGGAGCCCCGACGCTCCAGGGCCACCAAGAAGGCCCTGGCCGGCGGCATCCTGCTGATAGTTCTTGGCCTGCTGCTGATGTTCTCGGGTTACAGCAACAGCAACCTGGTCTGGTTCTGGCTGGGCCCGTCTTTATCCGTCCTAGGTGCGGCGATAGTGCTGCGATATCTCGGGGTTGCGCGACGGTGGGCGCTGTCGGGCGCAGGTCTCCTGCTGGTCATCTGGTGGCTGCTTCCCCCGTCGGTGGAACGGGCGATAAAGGACGACTGGAGCAGCGATTTCACCGTGTTCTTCGTAACGGGAACGATGGTCGTACTGGGCGCCGTGCTGTTCACCATAAACAACGCCGACTTCGTGTTGGGGCTGGTATCGAGGACGGTCGGGCGGATCAAGGGCCTCGCGCCGATAATCAAGTCATCTATTGCCTATCCGCTCAGATTCGGGTTCCGGACCGGGATATCCGTGGCGATGTTTGCGGTTGTCATCTATTCGGTGACCGTGATGAGCGTGGTAATCCAGGGGTTCAACGAGCTGTTGGGTGACCAAGACAGGATCGGCGGCGGATACGAGGTGATGGCCTTTTCGCTGAACGACACCAACCCGGTAACCGACCTTCGCGCCGCCATCGAAGTCAACCCCGACCTTGAGTTCGTGAGTCGGGTGGAGGGAGACCCTTCGGTTGGAATACTGAGAAACATATTCGATGCAAGTGCACGGTTGTCGAATGTCCCCGGTGAAGATTTCGACGATACCATCCTAACGGGCGTGGACGATGACTTCGTGGACTCCAATCGCTATGAAATCATGCTGTCCACGGCCGAATACACTGAAGATGGAGAGGTAGATACGGAGAGGTTGTGGAGAGATGTCAGGGAAAACCCGGGCCTGGCAGTGGTGAACTCCTTCCTGGTGCCGAGCAGGAATGACTTCCAGTTCGACGTGCAAGGGGATAATTTCACGCTGGGAGGGGTGGAGGAGCTATACCAGGAGAACGACTACATGGAGCCCGTGCCGATCCAGGTGCGGGACCTGAAGAGCAACACGACGCTGGACCTCACCGTTATCGGGGTGTTTGACGACTTCGCATCCCAGGGTCTGCTGCCGATTGGCGTTTATACCTCCACCAACCTGCTGACGGCCGAGCTGCCCCGGGATGTCGATGCCAACCAGTTCTTCTTCCACGTAGAACCGGGGACGGAGGATGCCGCGCTCAAGATAGAGGCCGCATTCTTTGCCAACGGCATGGAAACGCTGGATATCAACGAGGTCATGGACGGCCTGCAGAGTTCCAACCGAGCCTTTACCAACTTGCTTCTGGCGTTCATGTCCCTGGGGCTAGTTGTGGGCATAGCGGCGCTGGGGGTGGTGAGCGCCAGGGCGGTGGTGGAGCGTCGGCACCAGATAGGCGTGCTGCGGGCCATTGGCTACTCCCGGGGGATGGTGCAGCTTTCATTCCTGTTGGAGTCGTCGTTCATTGCGGTACTCGGGATTGTGATGGGGCTGGGGCTGGGCCTGTTGACCTCGGTGAACGTGGTGAGCTCGATACGGCACGAAGAGGCTGCTTACAGTCTAGTTGTGCCGTGGACTCAGGTCTTGGGCATTGCCGTGGTGGCCTACATCCTGTCCCTTCTGATGACGTTCCTGCCGGCCAGGAGCGCAGGCAACGTGGCCCCTTCCGAAGCCTTGCGCTACGAATAGGCAGCAACCAAGTCTGAGACCCGCAACCAGGCCCCGCTCCTCTACTGCCCGCGGCGAAGAAGCTGCTAGACCCTGCCCAACTCCAGCCCGAGGTCGTAGGTCCAGGCTACGGGGCCGCGATCGGAGCGCATTTCTTCCCGAAGGGCGTCGGTGGCGGGGAGGTCAAGGGTCTTGGCAACGGGATCGATGACGACACCGTAGTCGGCACGGGCGGACTCCAGGGAGACCCGGCTGTCCAGGTAGTCCTGGAGGACCCTGTCGGCAGGGCGGTCCAGGGGATCGCCGAAACCCGCGCCTCCGGACGTGAAGACGTGTAGTTGGTCCCCTTGCTTGAGGCGGAGGGTCGCCTTGGGCGGCACTATCTCGACCCTTCCATCTTTGCGGTGAATCTGGGCGTTAGTCTTTTCGCCCGGGAGGCCGCCGAACAGGCCCCAGGGGGGTAGGGTGTGGCGCTCGCCGCGGTAGGTGATGGTAGCCTCGCCGCGGGCGATCTCGAAGACCTTCTCGAGGCCGAGGCCTCCGCGAAATTCGCCAGCGCCGCCGGAGTCGTTCCAGAGGTTGGACTTGATGATGCGGATGGGGTGGTCCATCTCCAGGGCTTCGGCGGGGACGTTCATGCAGTTGGAGACGTCGGTCTCCACGGCGTCGATGCCGTCGGCGTTGGGCCGGGCGCCCATGCCCCCCGCCCCGAGCTCGCTGGCCACGTAGGGGACGTTGCCCTGCGGGTCTATTCCCCCCAGGGCCAGGACGAGAAGCTGGCCGGAGGAGGCGGCGGGGAGGCGGTCGGGGACGGCCTGCACCAGGGCGCCGTTTAGAACGTCGTTGATGCGCTTGACGGTGGCCGTGCGGGAGTTCACGGGCGCAGGGGAGATGGGATTCACGATGCTTCCCTTAGGAAGAATCGCTTTGACGGGGCGGAAACAGCCGGCGTTGCTCATGATGTCGGCGCCGGTGACGGCACGGACTATGTAGTAAAGAGTGGACATGGTGGAGGCGACGGGCGAGTTGAAAGGCCCCTTGACCTGGGGGCTGGAGCCCGTGAAGTCGAAGGTGATGTCCGAGCCCTCGATGGTGATGGTCACCTTGATCAGGCGTCGGACGTCCATCTCTATGCCGTCGTTATCAAGGTAGTCCTCGAAGGTGTAGGTGCCGTCGGGGATCTGCTCAAGGACCTGCCGGGTGGCCTTCTCGGAGTTGTCCAACAGGGCCGACATGGCCTCCTTCAGGGTCTCCTCTGAGTATTCCGTGAGCAGGGAGGCGATCTGGTTTTTGGCCACGTGGCAGGCGGCAAGCTGAGCACGCATATCGCCGATTACCATGTCAGGGATGCGGATGTTGTTGCGGAGGATTTCGTGGAGGGTGTGATTGGGGACGCCGGCCTCGTAGAGCTTCAGGGGGGGCATGATGATGCCTTCCTGGAATATTTCCGTGGCGTCGGGAGGGATGCTGCCCGGGGTCTTCCCCCCGAGGTCCTGGTGGTGAGCGATGGTGCAACCGAAGACTATGGGCTTTCCGTTGTGGAAGACCGGCGTGATGATGGTCACGTCGGGGAGGTGGGTGCCACCCCTGTAGGGGTTGTTGAGGATGTAGGCGTCGCCGTCCTGCATGGTGTCGGGAGGATAGGTCTCGGTGATGGACTTGACGGCCGGGATCAGGCTCCCGAGGTGAATGGGGATCGAGTTGCCCTGGGCAATGGTGTTGCCCTCTACGTCGAAGATGGCGGTTGAGGCGTCGAGGCCCTCTTTGATGACGCTGGAGTAGGAGCTCTTCAGGAGGGTCATCTCCATCTCGTCGGCGATGGACTTCAGGCGGTGACGGATTACTTCGAGGGTGATGGGGTCGATCATGATGCTGCTACCTTTGCCTTGGATTCTTCGGCCTGCTTAGTGAATGTGGGCATGACTTCCTTGCCGAACATTTCCAGTTGCTCCATGACTACGGAGTGAGGCGTGCCGATTGCGCTCCCGACGTTGACGTGCTCCAGGCCTGGATACATCTCCTGCACCTTCTTGAGCTGCTCAATGATGAAATCGGGCGGGCCGCAGAGCCAGCCGCCCCTCGCCGCGTCGTCTTCGATCCTGGGGAGGTCGGGGATTAGCGGGGCCTTAGCGGGATCGCCCATAAGCTCGATCTGCTCGGGTGTGATGCCACGGCGCATGTTGAGGGGGGCGAACATCTTCATGTCCTCGTAGTAGTAGTCACGGGCTTCGTTGATGGCTTTTTCGGGGGTCTCGGCGATGTGAAGGGAGAATCCCATGAGGAGGTCTCCCCCGAGCTCGGTCTGCCTGCCGTGGGCGGCCAGAGTGTCCTGCCACGTCTTTACTACCTTGCTGGAAGCGCCGCCCTGGGCCACCCCACCCCCTATGACTCCCTTGATCCCGTGTTTGGCCATGAAGTTCAGACCCCTGGCGCCGCCGCTGACTATCGGCTGCCAGCACTCGACGGGGAGGTTGACCGGTCGGGGGACCAGGGTGATGTCCTCCAGGTCGTAGCCCCGATAGGGCACCTTGACGGGGATGTCGTAGTACTTGCCGTGGTGGGAGAAGGACTCTTCGTTGAAGGCCTTGAAGATGATGTCGACCTGCTCTTCGAAGAGGTCCCGGTTGGCTTCCTGGTCAAGGAGCGGGTTTCCGAATACCTCAACTTCCCGGGTGTGGTAACCCCTACCCACCCCAAAGACCACCCGACCCCCGGTCAGCACGTCGGCGGTGGCGTAGTCCTCGGCGAGGCGCAGGGGATGCCACATGGTGGTGATGTTGAATCCCGACCCTATCTTCAACTTCTTTGTGATGCTGGTCAGGTGCATGGCCAGCATGAGGATGTTGGGGATGCACTCGTAGCCCTCTCTCTGGAAGTGGTGCTCGGCGAGCCAGAGGGTGTCGTAGCCGAGGTCGTCCATGAGCTTTGCCATGTCCGCCGAGCGGTCAAAGGCGGTGATGAGGTGATCGTTGGGGTAGAGCCTGTCGTTGACCGCGGGCGCTGAGAGGCCGACGGGTTCCATGTCTACATGGCCGGCGAAAAGGGTGCCGAATCTAGTGATCATGTCAATGCTCCTTAGAACTCGGGGCCAGGGACTTGGAAGGCGAGGTATTTGAACAGACCAGGCTCTTTATCAAATTTCAGATCATAGTATTTCTTCCAACACGGACGGTACGAACCATTAAGGCATATAGGGTGTGTTCGGGGGCCTTCACATTTTTGCTTAGAGTGATCTGCCCATTCTAAGCATCCTGAAATTACTCGGCGGTTGCCATCCTCATCGTATTCGTGGAGCCTAAATTCAGGATCAACAATTGGTTCTTTCCTGTTTTTTGCAGGAGCGTTCCAGAGGGAGCGACTGTTGGTCAATAAAATCGCAAATCCAACTTTGTAGCCGGGTAAGTCTAGGTCTTCCAGTCTCTGAACGTCCTTAAGGAAATCATATCTGACTTGGGGGCCGCGACTCTGCTGAGTGAGTTGGAAAGACTCACCAGACAAAGAGCTTCCCAGTTCATTGGTTTGGTATTTCAGTTCAATGGCAACACCTTTGCCTGGAAGCCAAATGTCCATGTACTCTCGCTTGCGGATTTTTGCATTCTCGCCCTTTGTATCTTTCTTGTCTTTCCGGGGTTTAGGCGGGTATGGATATTCTAGACGCGGCTTTATATGTGTTTCCTTTCGTAGCAGCCATGCTAATTCGTGTTGAAAGTCCGCTTCTGAATGGAAAATGGGAGGGCGTCGGCAAGCCAATTCGTCCATGAGGTCATGAATCCAGCTGAGGTTGAATGTAGTTGATGTCATTTGTATCCGCCGAAGATTGCGTGGCCTGCGTACATCCAGAAGCAGTCCACTTTGCTGAAGCCCGACTCTCGAAGCCAATTTAGCTGGTCGGGGAGGGGGGAGGGTTGGTCGTAGGGGTCGGGGTCCGGGTCTTCGTAGAAATTCCATCGGTGCTCGCGGAAGATTTCGTACGGTTCAGTTCCTTCGCCCGACTGTTCGATGCGGGCGCGGACTCCCTCATCCCACTGTCGGACGTAGGTGTCCCGGGCGTGGGGGGAAGCAGGTTCGACGAGGTCTACGATTATGAACGCGCCGCCGGGTTCCAGGCCGGAGGCGACCTTTGAGAAGAGGTCCCTCTTGGCTTGATCGCCGTCCAGATGATGGACGATGAGGGATGCGAGGATGCAGCGGAGTGGGGAGGGTAGAAGAGCGGGCCACCGGGCATCGGCAAGGTCAAAGTCGGAGACCCGTAGGCGGCCTGCGCGGGACTCGGGCAAAGCCTCCAGGCGTTCTCGCATGAGATCGGAGCCGTCCAGGGCCAGGTAATTACAGTTGGGGAAGAAAGAAAGCATGGCAGTGGCAAGGGCCCCGTCTCCCGCGCCGAGTTCCACTGCGTTAAATTCCTCTTCCGGCTCTGCCGGGACCAGCCGGCAGACAGTCTCGATCTGCTCCTCCCGCCGGGGGATGAAAAGGGGGCCGTAGCGGAGGAAGACCTGGGAGTCGTCCTCCTGCCAGGCTGTATCGGAGATACTGTGGGTTGAGTCTGGCATAGGGTGATTATAGCGGGATAGCCGGGG
This sequence comes from Dehalococcoidia bacterium, assembly GCA_965207225.1. Taxonomy (GTDB): domain Bacteria; phylum Chloroflexota; class Dehalococcoidia; order Plut-88900; family Plut-88900; genus Plut-88900. Next base: position 447,495 of record CBDBLV010000004.1, on the reverse strand, counting down.
GTCGTGTTGAGCGAAGATGGTCCGCCGACTACATGGACGCTACTATGCGATTCCGAGACCGCAGGTTCAACACAGGACCTGCACCACCCAACCCCAGATCCCTCACTGCCGTTCAGGATGACATGAGGAGGGCGTTCGGGATGACATAGAGACAGCGTAGAATAGTTGCGGGAACGGAGGATATATCCAAACAGGAGAGATATATGGACGCAGACCAGTACCTGGCAGGACTAATGGCAACCTCTCATAGGAGTGGGGTCCCGTTCCCCGAAGAGGAGTACCACGAGCGGGTCAGGAAAGTGCGGAAGGAAATGGAGGCGGAAGGCCTCGACGCCCTTCTGGTGACCTACCCGTGCAACCTGTACTACGTGAGCGGGTACTACACTTTCGGGGTCGGGAACCATGCGTGCCTGGTCCTGCCGTTGAATGGGGACGCGGCACTGCAGTTGACTTCCATGGAAATTCCCGCGGGTGTCGTGAATTCGTGGGTGAAGAGCTTTGTCATTGCGGAATGGCGGGGGCAGGAGAGCGCCGGAGAGCAACTTGCAGAACTGGTCCGGGAGATGGGCCTGGAGTCGGGGCGGCTGGGCATCGAGCCCTCGAGGCCCGGGCTCATGCCGCCGGTTTTGCAATCGTTGGAGTCGTCGCTGCCACTGGCTTCATTGGCGGATGCCTCGGACCTCGTGGGTCGGGTGCGGTTGGTGAAATCACCCCTGGAACTGGACTTCCTGCGAAAGGCGGCCGGCTACACCAGGGCTGCAATCAACGCCTCGTTGGAGGCTATCAGGCCGGGGATTCTCGACAACGACGTGGCGAGGGTCGGGTACGACGCCATGATTGCAGCGGGAAGCGAGTTCATGTCCGTGCAACCTATCGTGTCGTCGGGCATCAGAACAAGCTATGGGCATACGACCTATCGACGTATACCCCTGGAATTTGGAGACAACGTGTTCCTGGAGTATGGCGGCGCACACCAGCGATACACGGCGCCGATGATGCGCACGGCAGTTATTGGGGAGCCCTCCGAAGATGTGCTCCGTGTCGCTGATGCCGTCAAGGACACGGTGTCGACCATCATCCAGGAGGCGAGGCCCGGCCGCACGGGCCACGAGGTTGCGATGGCGGCGAAGAAGGTCTACGCCCGAGTTGATGATATGACCCACTTCGGGGGGACTTACGGGTACAACGTGGGCATCGGCTTCCCGCCGACCTGGTCGGAAGCCCTGACCTGGTTTGCCGAGGGAGTCGAGCAGGAGTTGCTGCCGGGTATGACCTTCCACATGCCCATCACGTACCGGGCCCCGGGGCGGTTCGGGGTGGGGATGAGCGAAACAATCGCCATCACCGAAGACGGCTGCGAGGTGCTGACCGAGCAGGAGCGGGACCTGTACGTGGTACGGGTCTAGGGCCTGGCCTCGGGCATTGCGGTGAGGTGGCCGGTGGGGATGTCCGTGAAGGTGCGGCGGAAGCGCCAGAGGGTGACCTCCGGCTCTATGGGCATCACGGGGTATTCTTCGCTGGCCTCGATCTTGGCGTTGATGTACCAGGGCCCGTCCTCGGAGAGGGCGCGAAGCAGGGCGCCTTCAAGGGACTCGATGTCCCGGACGGTTGCGGTCTTGTCGATGCCACAGCCTATCGCAACCTTCTCGAGGTCGGTGGAAAAGGCGGTGTGGGTCTTCTGGTGACCGGTCTGGGCCCACTCCTCGTTGTCCCAGCAGATGACTATGAGGTTTTTGGGCTTCTCACGGGCTATCGTGGCCAAAGCACCCATGTTCATCAGCAGGGAGCCGTCCCCGTCCAAGGAGATTATCTTTTCGTCGGTGGAGAGGGCCATGCCGAGGGCCATGGAGGAACAGAGGCCCATGGAGCCGTAAGTGTAGAAGTTGCGGTCCCGATGCCCGGCCATCCACAGTTCGTCGGTGGTGGGGCCGAGGTTCGAGATCACAACCTCGTCCTTGAGGTGGGACAGGATCATCTTGGTAGCGTCGAGTCTAAGCAAGTTTTCCTCCGTGGAGCAGGGGGGTCATGCAGAGGGCCACGGGCTCCCGGCTGCTGTAGCACAGCTTAAGGGCCCCGCCGACCGTCTTGTCGAGATTATGGTCGGTGTCCAGGGTATAGAAGGGGATGTTCAGGACATCCAGGATGGGCCTCGTGGCCCGGCCCATGGGGACCTGCGCGATGTTGAACTCCCCGACCTCGCCCCGCAGGTTTATGAAGATAGGTACGGGGAACCGGCAGGTGGTGCACAGGCTGGTGATGGCGTTGATGGAGTTGCCGAATCCGCTGGACTGCATGAAAACGGCGGCGTTGCGGCCCGCGGCAAAGGCGCCGCAGGCTATGCCGATGGCCTCTTCCTCCCTGGTCGCAGCTATAACGTGGAAATAGGGGTCGTTCTCCAGCAAGGAGGTGACCCTGTCTATGCTGATGTCGGGGACGAAGGCTATGAGGGATATCTCTTTCTTCTTTAGCTCTTCAAGTATGGTCTCGGCCCAGTTAGGCATGTTTGTATATTCTCCGAAATCTTGGGTGTTGGGTCGGGGCTAGGGGCCCGAGGCTACGCTCTTGACGTAGTCGGCCTTGGCCTTGTCCATGGCCTTGGTATTCATGGCGACGAGCTCTTCACGCTTCTTTACGGACCACTCCCGGGACTCGTGGAGGCTGGTCACTGAGCCCTGGAAGCGGGGCATGACGTAGCGGGCGAGGAGCTCGTAGCTGTGGAGGACCTGCTCCCGGGTTCCCCACTCGGTGGCCTGGATCAGGAGCCGGCCGAAGCCGCCAGACTCCTCTTCGAGGCGGAGGATGGTGTCGACCAGGTCGTCGGGGGTGCCGACACACCAGTTGTTGGTTGCTACCATGTGGTCGATGATCTTGTCCTGTGGGCCATCGTAGGCCCTGGGGAGGCCAAGGGTGTCCTCGAAATACTCCTTCTGGTACCGCCCTGAGGCTTCTCGGGCCTGCTCTATGGCCTCCTTGCGGCTCTCGGCGAGGTGGACGTGGATGACGATGCCCCAGTCGTCCCGGCTGACGGTCTGTCCGTACTTGTCGGCGGTCTCCTCGGCGATGTCCCAGAACTTGGCCAGATCGGGGGCGGCAGCGCCCGGGACGGATATGGTGTTGAGCGACAACACGGAAAGCCCGTATTTCCCAGCGCACACCATTCCCGCCGGGGAGTAAGAAGCGGCAACGGCGATGGGGATGTGGGGGAGGGTGTAGGGGCGGAGGTGAACGGTGGCCTCTTTGAGGGTGAACCAGTCGGCTTCGTAGGTGATGGGTTCGGTCTCGGTCCAGAGGCGCAGGATGATGTTGAGGGCCTCGTCCATGCGCTGGCGCTGGAGGGGCGGATCGATGCCGAGCATGAAGGCGTCGCCGACCAGGGCCCCGGGCCCGACACCCATCATCACACGGCCTCGGGTCATGTGGTCGAGCAGGATCATCCGGTTGGCGACCATAAGCGGGTGGTGGTAGGGCAGGCTGAGGACACCGGTCCCGAGCTTGATGTGCTTGGTGCGCTGCGCCGCTGCGGCTATGAATACCTCCGGGGAGGCGATGGTTTCCCAACCTCCACTGTGGTGCTCGCCGATCCAGGCTTCGTCATAGCCCAGCTGGTCGAGCCATTCGAGGAGCTCCATGTCGCGCTCAAGGGAGAGGGTCGGGTTCTCGGCGGCCCAGTGGAAGGGGGCCATGAAAATGCCGAATCTCATGCGGGCGGGCAGCGTCATGACTCTCTCCTTTCCCTGGGGCCGGGTGCATCGGCGAGTATGCTTTTTGGAGGGTCGGTTGTCAACGAGGGGCCTTTATTGAGTTGTGGGGTCTCGGGTTTCGTTTTGTCTGTTTTTGAGGGGGTCGGCGATGGAAGGTCCGGGACTCGGTTTTCAGGGGGCGGGTATGCCTGCCCTGCGGATATTCGGTGGGTCTATGGGTATGTGAACGGGTCAGGCAGTCCACCATAGAGGTTGAACCACCGAAAGAGCGGGCAAAGCCCGCCAGAGTCGTCGTGGTAGACGCCAGAGGAATCCGACTTATGGACGGGATTCCCAACAAGGCCTGTTGCGGCCTTCAGACGCGCCGGCAAGGTCAATGCCGGTGGCGTAGATGCGGTTCTTGCGGTATCCGCACAGACGGCATGCTCTTTCAAAGAGAGTGCACCGTAAGAGTGTTGTGGACCTTCCATCGCCTGGATGGATAGGGAAGGGGCACGGGATCCGTGAAGGTGAGGAGATGGCGTCCCGGACGTCTCGGGGGCTTCCCTGGGGTTTTTGGTTCCTCCTTGGATAACGAGATTATTAGTTCGAACTGCGAAACAGTTTAGCACGATTGTCATAGATGTCAAGGGTGATTTGGAGTGGTTTTGGGGGGACAGGAATGGAGGGGGATTGCTGGGATGCAAGCGACTATTTAGGAGGAATGGATTCCTGCCTCCGCAGGAATGACGGAAGGGGACGGCCCCCACCCCAGGTTCCGTGCGAGGCCTCGGGGTGACAGGGGAGAAGGTGGTGGTTGGTTATGGAGGGATGCGACGGAGTGGCAAGGCGTGGGCCTCCCCCGGCTCATACCCCTGGAGGGACTCGGGGCATGCTTAAGAGGGCCTCAGCATGAGCGGCCCCTCCGCCTGGGAAGGGTCACTCTCTCCCCCTAGTTCAATACTGGGGGGAGGAAGAAAGGGTACACCTCCCCACACCCCAGGATTTAATCGGTTCCCACCCACCCGCCCTGTTTTATGGAATTATCAGAAATGCTGCTTGGCAGCATTTCTGATAATTCCTTACCAAGGGGGGATGCCAGTAAGAGGTGAGAGTGGCAAGGAAAGGGTGGGTTTGGGGAGGGGGCGGTAGATTCTTTGCGGGGTGGGATGTAGGGTGACGCGACGGTTTGGCAAGACGTGGACCTCCCCCCGCTCATACCCCTCGAGGGACTCGGGGCATGCTTAAGAGGGCCTCAGCATGAGCGGCCCCGCCCCAAGGGATGGTTTCCTGATCGGGGTCGGGGGCGGGCGGGTTTCAGGGGGCAAGGTGGATTTAGGGAAAGACGCCTTAAATTCCTCGCGGGGCATCGGAATGACAGTGAGGAGCGTGGACTGGTCGAACACTGAGGTGGCGTATTGGCGGGGCGCGGGCCACCCCCGCTCAACCCCCTGCCTTCGCAGGGGCAGGCTCTTCGACTCGTCGCTCAGGGTGAGCGGCCCCACCCCAGGGCGACCACGAGGGATTGCCCCTACGAGGGAGGGGGACTCGGCCCCGCCCCGCCGGGGATGGATTCCCGATCGGGGTCGGGAATGACGGAGTGGTCGGGGGGCTATGGACGGAGTGGGAGGAGAGGGGGTGGGATATACTGTCGGGGCTGAGGGGTGGTACGTGGGTGGGATCTTTCTGCGGAGAGGGAATTGCCAAATGGCCAGTGCGGCTTACGACATTGTGAAAGAGCGGATGGATGGGGGTGAACTGGTACTGCTGGACGGCGCCATCAGCACGGAGATCGAGAAGCGTGGGGTGGTGATGGACCAGTTGGTGTGGTCGGGGCTGGGGAGCAAGATCGGAAGCGACACCCTACTGGAAGTTCACAAGGACTACATCCGCGCCGGGGCCGATGTGATAACGACCAACACTTTCTCATCGGCAAGACACAGCCTGAAGACCGCGGGGCAAGAGGAAGCTACCCGTGAGATAAATGCGATGGCCGTGTCGGTGGCAAGGCAAGCCATTGAAGAGGCATCAGAAGGCAGGACAGTGCTGGTGGCGGGGTCGATATCACCCTTCGGGGCCTATACGGAGATTGCGGGCTTTGAGACTCCACCATTAGACATGCTAAGGGACAGCTACCGGGAACAGGCGCAGATATTGGCGGAGGAAGGGGTGGACCTGATCCTGCTGGAGATGCTCAGGGACGTGGAGCGGGCAAGCGTGATAGTCGAGGCGGCTTTGGAGACCGGGATACCCGTATGGTCGGGGTTCAGCAGTATGGTGGTGGCGGGCAAGCCCGTCATGGCCCTGGGCGAATATACGACAGGAGATGCAATAGTCTTCGAGGAGATGCTGGAAAGTGTCATGGCGCTGGGCGGGGACATGGCCATCGTGATGCACTCGGAGGTTGAGCACATAGGGCCCACGCTGGAAGTGATGAAAAAGAAGTGGAACGGGTCCGTTGGCGCCTATGCCCATTCCGGGAGCTGGGACCGACCCAAGTGGAACTTCGACTCCATAATCTCGCCGGATGACTACCTGGAGGCGGCGAGGGGCTGGGTGGAGGCCGGGGCCCGGCTCATCGGGGGGTGCTGCGGCCTCGGACCCGAACATATCCGACTTCTTAACGAGAGTCTGCCTCGGGTCCCGGTGAAGAATTGATGTCGGGAACCGGACGACGGCCCTCCAATTCAACGCTAGCAACCCCAACGTGAGCACAAAGAGCAGCCTGTCACAGGAGTCGTTGGGCGAAGGAGGGTTGTTGTCGGGGCTCAGGTCTGTCCGGCCCGACCAGGGTTGGGTGGTCATCGGGGTGGTGTTCCTGGGGATGGCCGCAGCCATTGGCGGCACTCACTACGCCTTCGGTGTCTTCGTCGAGCCTCTGGAAAAGGAATTCGGGTGGAGCCGGACGGAGGTGACGGCTTCCCTGTCGTTTTCCGCAGTTTCGGCGCTGGTGGCGCCGTTCATAGGTCGGGCGCTGGACAGGTACGGGGCCCGACCCGTAATGACCATCTGCATCCTGACCCTGGCCCTGACATTCGGGCTGCGGCCGTTGATGGAGAACGTCTGGCACTGGTACCTGCTGAGCTTCGTCCATTTCGTAGCGTTTCCCGGGGCGTCGATGCTGGCGGGCCCGAAACTGGTCGGGAACTGGTTCCCGAGGACCCGGGGGCGGATGATGGGTATCGCGTCCATGGGCGCCAACTTCGGTGGGATAATCCTGCCGCCCTCCCTGGGCGCCCTGATAATGGCGACGACGTGGCGTTCGGGGTTCATAGCCCTGGGGGCGCTGTCGGGGCTGGTGGGGGTGCTGGCCGTGATGTTCGTGCGGGACAATCGGGGAGGGAATGACTCGCCGCCAGGGGAATCCAAGGCACGGGGCCCGGTCCTGGCTATCGACAGAGGAGCCACGGTCAGTGAGGCATTCCGAAGCCATACCTTCTACGCAATGACTTTCGGGATAATCGCCGCCAACTTCGCCTACTCTTCGGTGCTGAGCCAGATCATTCCCCACCTTGAGGCCGAGGGGCTGAGCCAGGAACGCGCAACCCTGTTCCTAAGCATCATGGCGATATTCGGGATGGGAGGGAAGGTCTCTTTCGGCTTCCTTACGGAGCGCTTTGCCTCTCGCAAGGTGCTTGGGCTGTCGCTGTTCATACAGTGCGTTGCCCTCGTTGCACTTATTATGCTGCCCGGGTCGCCGTCGCTGTACGTCTTTGCGCCGGTGCTGGGGGTGGGTTTCGGGGGGATGGGCACGGCGATGCCGATACTGACACAGGACACGGTCGGGCTGAAAAACTTCGGGACGATATATGGCCTGGTGACGCTGGCTACGGTATCCTCATCCTTGCTCGGGCCGCTGCTGATGGGCGGTTCTTTCGACCTCTGGGGAAGTTACGACATCGGTTTCATAGTGGTGATAGCGATATTCGGGCTGGGAATCTTGACCCTGCAGGCGGCGCGACCTATGCCCCAGGCCAATGCGCCCGCCAGAGCAGCCTGACGGAATAGAGGAGGAGAGCAGATGACAGACTCGACGAGACTCTACATAGGGACCGTTGACGGGATACGGACGATCGACGTGGACAGGAATGGAGGAGGGGTGGAACAGGTCGGGGAACTCAAGCTGGAGCACGCCGCGGCGAGGATTGCCGTCTCAGGAGCAAAGGCGGGCCGGGTGTACCTGGCGGCCTACGAGTCGGGGCTATGGAGGAGCGATGACGGTGGGGCCACGTGGCACGGGCTGAAGTCCTACCCCGAACCCTATGCTCATAGCGTAGCCGTTGACTCTGGGGACGGGGACATGGTCTACGCCGGTGCGGAACCTGCATCCCTTCACCGCTCTACGGACGGTGGGGAGACCTGGGAGGAATGCAAAGCCTTCACTGCCGTGCCGGGGTCTGCTCAGTGGGAGTTCCACGGGAACAGGAAGTCGCATGTGCGAGAGCTGAGGTTCGGGCCAGGCGCCCGGGACCTAATGTATGCGGGCATTGAGGTTGGCGGAATCGTGAGGAGCCGGGACGGAGGTTCCAGCTGGGAGCAACTAACCGGCACCGACCCCGATATCCACACCATTCACGTAAGTGAAAGCAGTCCCGAGACCGTCTACGCGGCAACGGCCAACGGCCCGTATCGGAGCGATGACGCCGGCGACACATGGACTCACATCAATGCCGGGCTGGCGAGACGCTACTCGGTGCCGGTCTCTGTGGCTCCCTCGGACTACAGGAGGGTGTTCGCATCGGTGTCCGACAACCCGGGGCGAAGGTCTGGGGCGCACGCCTATATGTCCACGGACGCCGGTGAAAACTGGGCGCAGTTGGACATCGGGGAGGATGACGACATGGTCATTGCCTATGCCTGGGACCCTCACGATGCAGACCGGGTCTACGCAGGCACGGACTCCGGCAAGCTCTACGTCAGCCCGGATGCAGGGGAGCACTGGGAGACCATAGACGCGGGGCTGGACTCGATTGCGGTCGGGGCCCTGGCCACGGGGCTTGGGGGCTAGGGGAGCAACAGGTAAAGGATGCAACTGGTCAGCGCAGTTTTCGTGGCTCTCGGCGTAACGGTACTGTTGCTGATCATTCCTGTAGTCCACTTCATAAGTGGGCCTATCGGGCCGTTTGTCGGGGGGTTTATTGCGATAGGCAGGTGGAGGAGCAGACCAGAGTCAGCGTTCGGGGCGGGATTGGCCTTCGGGTTTGCGCTTTGGCTCCTGCTGGCACTGGTCGCGGTGGTGGTAATGGTAACTCTGACCTTCTCGACAGGTGTGATATCGGGCGGGACGGGGGCGCTGGTGATCGGGGCGGCGGTGGGTGGGGTCTTCTATATCACCATACTTGCCACGGCAGGGGCGATTGTAAGCGCGAGTCGGGTGAAGGGGGAGGTCGAGAATTGAGGGTCGGGCGCCGGGCAGCGGCTAGTAAAGACTCAGCTTGAGTGCACTCAGCTGATCGCCCATCTTTTCCTTGATCAGGTCGAAGGCTTCGAGGTTCCATTCGCTGACCAGGGTGATGGCGGTGCCCGGCCGACCCATCCTGCTCGTGCGGCCAATGCGGTGGACGTAGTCTTCGACGTTGTCGGGCATATCAAAGTTGACTACGCACTTGATGGTCGGTACGTCGAGGCCACGGGCGGCGACATTGGTGGCGACCAGTATCTTGGGGTTGCCCTGCCTGAACCCCCGCATCACCGAGTCCCGCTCTCCCTGCCGCATGCCGCCGTGTATGCCACGGCAGTCGTAGCCGTGCCGGCTGAGTTCCCTTGCCAGGCGGTCGACTCGGGTCTGCATCCGGCAGAAGATTATCGAGTGGTCCTGGGTGTCGGGCTCCCCGAGAACTTCGAGGAGACCGGCCAGCTTGTCCCTCTCGGCGACTTCGCAGTAAAGCTGCTCGGTCTCGGGGACGGTCTCAATGGCTTCGCCGATGCGGACCCAGACCGGGTCTTTGAGGTGGTAGTAGATGAGGCGTCGGATGAAGGTGGGAACGGTGGCGGAGAAGAGGGCGGTCTGGCGGTTTCTTGGCGTGCGGCGGAGGATTTTAATCATGTCCTGGGCGAAGCCGATGTCCAGCATTTCGTCGGCCTCGTCAAGGACGGCAAAGCGTACCTGAGACAAATCGATGGTCCCGCGGGTGAGGTGGTCGATGACCCGACCCGGAGTCCCGACTATCACGTGGGCTCCCCTGTCAAGGGCTTTGAATTGCCTGACTATGGGCTCCCCGCCGTAAATGGCGACCACGGAGATGCCTGCGTAGGCGGAGAGTCGGTTGAGTTCGCCCGTGACCTGGAGGGCCAGCTCACGGGTCGGGACCAGGACGAGGCCCTGGATATGGGTCTGATCGGGGTCTACCCTCTCGATCATGGGCAGTCCGAAGGCGGTGGTCTTGCCGCTGCCGGTCTGCGCCTGCCCAACCAGGTCTTTGCCTTCAAAGAGAATGGGCGCGGTCTGCTCCTGGATGGGGGTGGGGGTCTCGTAGCCCATGTCGGCAAGGGCACGGGCCAGGGGTGCGGAGACGGCTATACTGCCAAATTGTCCCGGGGGGCCTTCGACGCGGGGCCTTGCTGCAGGAAGAGCAGTAACGGTATGCCCGTTCGATGAGGAGGAGTCGGGGCGGGGGCGGGGTTTACGGTGTCGGGGACGGCCGGGGCGATTGCGGGTTGTAGTGATGGCAGGGAGTCCTAGGGGTGATATATTTGTTTATATTGAACATATGATACACCGATATGGATGGGAAGTCCAATTTAGTCAACAGAGTTTCAAATCAGACCGAATTTGATGGATTTAATAGGGAGAGAACTTTGGACCCGATAGACGAGATAATTTCGGAGAGAGAGAAGGCCCGGGAAAAGGGTGACCTGAATGCCAACGTCTGTTTTCTGGCTACGGTGACTAAGGAAGGAGGCGGGACCGTTAGGGCGCTGTCGCTGAGGGATATCGACCACCGGGGCTTCGGGGTGCTGATCAACGGTCTCAGCGTGAAGTGGGCGGAGGTGCAGTCGGGGCGGGGGTTTGAGCTGCTGATGTACTGGCCGACGGTGTCGAGGCAGTACAGGATCAGGGGCCGGCTATCTCCGATGGATGAAGAGGACAGGCGTCGGTACTGGGAACGCAAGACCCACGGGTCCAAGCTGCTGGAGCATTACTACCCGACATTCGAGCCACAGACCACAGTTGTCCCTTCCCGGGATCGACTTGTTGCTGGTATAGAAGAATTAGAAAAGAAGTATCCGGACGAGAACGACGTACCCCTGCCGGACTCCCTAGTAGGTGTCTACGTGGTGCCCGAACAGATCGAGACCTGGCACTCGGGGGAGGGGAGGCTCCACGACAGGCATCGCTACACCAGGACCGCAGATGGCTGGAAGGACGAAATCCTGGTGCCCTAGCGGGTTAGCTGGGAGAGGTTGACGCAGTTGATGGGAGGCTGACCGGAGCGCAGCCGCTCCACGTTGTCCGCGAGGCCCTTGGCAATTTCGTCGTAAGAAGTGTCTGTGACGCCGGCGACGTGGGGGGTTGCGATGACGTTGTACTGGAAGACCGGGTCTGAGGGGTCGACGGGCTCTTCCCAGAAAACGTCCAAGCCTGCTCCTGCGATTTGGCCTGAGGCCAGGGCCTCGACCAGGGCGTCATGGTCGATAACCGCACCTCGCCCGACGTTTACCAGATAGGCACTGTTCTTCATGGCGGCAAGCTCCCGGGCGCCGATGATGGAGCGGGTCTCGGGGGTGAGGGGGAGGGCCAGGACAACGAAATCTGCACGGGGCAGCACGGCCGGTAAGTCTGCGGGACTGCCGAGGAATTCGAGACCCAAATCCGGCTCGACGCCGGAGGCCGGGTCTCTTTTGATGCCCAGCAGGGTAACCTCGAAGGGGCGGAGGCGTCGGGCCAGGGCTTTTCCTATATTGCCCATGCCCAATATACAAACGGTCTTGCCTTTAATCCCGAGCCCCTGGGGTTGGCCCCACACCCCTCTTGCCAGGTTTTCTCGGGCCTTTGGGTAGTTTCGGGCGAGGGCTAGCATGAGGAAAATGGCGTGCTCGGCGACGGATATGGCGTTGCTCATGGCGATGGAGCCAGGCACGTTGGCAACGTAGATGCCCCGTTCCGTGGCAGCGCCTATGTCCACACCCTCCAGCCCGACCCCGAACTGGTGAATCATCCGGGCCGCGGAAGCGTCCATCACCTCAGAGCTGATGAAGTGCATGGCAGGGATGATGACGTCGGATGAAGGCAGATGCTGGGGTAGATCAGGGATGGCCGAAGGGATGATGGTGTCATTCTGCAGGTAATTACGCAGAGCGCTGACGACGTAAGGAAACCCATCGCTGCATAGAAGGATGTTCATGGGTGGGCCGAGTCCAGACTAACTAAGCCCATAGAGCTCCGCGGCGTTGCCCCCGAGCACCCGCCCCTGGACGTCCTCGGGAAGGGACTCCAGGTTCTCCTTCAGCTCGTCCAGGGCCCCGGCTTCACCCTCGGTGTGGGGGTAGTCGGAGCCCCACATGAACCTGTCGGCCCCGACGAAGTTGATGGTGTAAGGAGCGGTTGTTTCGTCGGGGTCTACGACGATCCAGCACTGTCGCTTGAAGTATTCGGAGGGACGCATCTTGAGAGGCGTGGTGAAGCCTATCTTGTCGAAGAAGCCGTCCATTCTTTCCAGCCAGTAGGGCAGCCACCCGGACCCCGTCTCCACCACGACGATTTTCAAAGCGGGGAACCTTTCGAAGAGCCCGCCCTGAAAGAGGCTGGTGAAGGCGATGAGAACGTCGCCCATGTCGGTCACAAGGAACCACCAGAAGGGGGCTGTATAAGCCCTGGGATAAAGGTCGCCCCCGACACCGTGGACGTTGCCGGTTACGTGAAGGCTGATGGGCACACCAAGGTCCTCGGCGGTGGCCCAGAAGCGGTCGTAGTGGGGCTCTCCGTATGGGATGCCGTTGAAGGGCACGACCGGAGGATAGGCCCCTTTCATTCCCAGGCCGTGGGCCCTTTCGAGCTCCTTTACCCCTTCCTCCACGTCCAACAATGAAATGTGGGCTATGGGGAGCAGGCGTTCGGGGTCTGTGGAGCAGAAGTCATTGAGCCAGTTGTTGTAGGCCCGGGTGTAGGCGGCGGCCATGATCGGGTCCCGGCAGTCCTGGGGCCAGTCGAGCCCGAGGGACGGGTAGAGGAAGGTGCTGTCGGAGCCCTCGTCGTCGAGCCACCTGAGTCGTGCATCGGGGTCTCCCGACGGAGGCGCCTCCGCCCGGGCCTGCGCATAGGGCACTGCGCCGGGAGTCAGGAAATGCTCCAGGTCGGTGCGCCCTGCACCGGCGATGTTGGCAAGCATCCCACCCTTAACCCCCGAGGCGGGTTTGCCGTCCACTTCCAGGTATTCCAGCCCCTGGGAATCGGTCTTCACACACATGGCTCGGTCTCTGAGTTCGGGTTCGAGGTAGGTGAGCCAGAGGTCGGGGGGTTCAAGGATGTGGCTGTCGGCGTCGATTATCTTGGTCGTCATGGATGTTTTCCCTGTTGCTTGAGGGGGTTTGAAGAAAGTCTGGTCGGGGTTAATCGTAGGGATGGGCGGGGGTCTGTGTCAACGTGGGAGATTCGGATTGTAGGCGTGATAAAATCCCGTATCGGCAGGCCGACATGCCCACAGACAAGGTATATCCAGACGCAGCATCCGCCGTGGCCGACATCCCGGACGGCGCCACCGTCTTCATCGGCGGGTTCAGTAGCATCGGGGGTCATCCTGGGCACCTGATTCTGGCCCTCCGAGACCTCGGGGCGCGAGGCCTGACCATTGTAAGCAACAGCATGGGGCTGGGCAGCGGGGCGGCCAGCTCGGGACGGCCGAGCGGCATCGCCGATGTGGCAGCGCTGGCGGAAAACGGGCAGATCAAAAAGGGCATATCTTCCTTCCCGGTCTCACCGAGACCCTCAAACCCCTCGCCCTTCGAACTGCTGTTAGCCGAAGGAAAAGCGGAGATAGAGGCCCTGCCCCAGGGCACCATGACGGAGAGGATGAGGATAGCGGCAGCGGGCCTTGGGGGTTTTTACACGAAAGTCGGGGTTGGGACGCTGATGGAAGAGGGGAAGGAGAAGAGGATATTCGACGGAGAGGAATACATACTAGAGCCGCCGCTTCGGGGAGATTTTGCACTGGTGCACGCCTACAAGGCGGACAGGCTGGGCAACCTGGTCTATAAGGGCACGTCCCGCAACTTTAATCCGATAATGGCGGCTGCGGCTCGAATCACCATCGTAGAAACGGAGGAGTTGGTGGAGATCGGGGAGTTGGACCCCGAGGAGGTGGTGACACCCGGAGTTTACGTCCAGAGGATAGTCCACATCCCGGAATCGAAAATCAGGGTCGGGTGAAGTGAAGCAGAAGCTCGACAGAAACACCATAGCTCTCCGCGTGGCCCGAGAGTTCCGCGACGGGGACGTGGTGAACCTTGGCGCGGGCATCCCGACCCTCTGCTCCAATTTCCTGCCCGAGGGGCGGAAAGTCTGGCTTCATTCAGAGAACGGTGTGCTGGGCTACGGGCCCCTGGCAGAACCCGACCAGCAGGACCCGAACCTGATTAACGCCGGCACCCAGTTCATCACTTCCACCCCCGGCATCTCCTTCTTCAATTCCGCCGACGCCTTCAACATGATCCGGGGAGGCCACGTAGACATTACGGTGTTAGGTGGGTTCCAGGTATCTGAGAAGGGTGATCTGGCGAACTGGATACTGCCGGGCCGAGGATCGGGCAATGTGGGCGGGGCGATGGAACTGGTGACGGGTGCAAAGAAGGTGATCGTGGCCATGGAACACACGACTCGGAGTGGTGAGCCGAAGCTTGTCAAAGAGTGCGATTACCTGCTTACAGGCAAAGCGTGCGTCGACCTCGTAGTCACCGATCTGGCCGTGATTCAGGTCACCGACGAAGGATTCCTGCTTTTGGAAACAGCACCCGGCTACACCCCCGAGGAGGTGCAGTCGGTGACAGGAGCACAACTCAATGTCAGTGAGAAACTGAAAGAGGTCCAGATTTGACGCTCGCCAAGCTCAGGGGTCGGGCGCGATCAGACAAGGTCTTCGTAACCTTTGCAGAAGCCGTCGCGGATATCCAGGATGGATCCACCGTCATCATCGGGCACTTCGGCGGGCCGGGCGGGATGCCGATGTTACTGCTCCGGGCGTTGAGGGACCACGGAGCCAGAGACCTGACGATAGTCGGGAACACGGCGGGGATCGGGGTGGTATTCGGGGCCAAGCGAGATGCTCTCCGGATAGACCCGGGAGTCCTGGTGGAGAACGGGCAGGTATCCAAAGCGATTGTCTCGTACCCCATAGCTCCCGGCGCGCCGCAACCCAACCCCCTGGAAGAAGGATTCAAGGCAGGAACTATAGATATAGAGATGAACCCCCAGGGCATCCTAGCCGAGCGGATACGGGCCGGGGGGGCAGGGATCCCGGCGTTCTGGTCTCCGGTAGGAGTTGGGACTGTCGTGTCGGAGGGCAAGGAGACGAGGACTATAGACGGTAAGGAGTACATCCTTGAACACGCTATCAAGGGTGATTTCTCTCTCATTCGGGCCCACAAGGCCGACAAAGCAGGGAATCTCGTGTACCGGGGCAACATGCGCCACTTCAACGTGACCTCGGCGACGGCGGCCCGGGTCACGATTGCCGAAGTAGACGAAATCGTGGAGATGGGGGACCTGGACCCGGACAAAATTATCACTCCTGGCATATATGTGAACAGGATAGTTTGCAGGTCCAAAGAGTTCAGGGGTAAGTAGTCGGATGTTCAGGCTCGACCGGGAAGCCATAGCCCTCAGAGTTGCCAGGGAGTTCCGGGACGGAGACGTGGTGAATCTGGGAATCGGGATCCCGACCCTCGCCGCCAACTACATTCCTGAAGGCCGCACCGTATGGTTCCATACGGAGAACGGCGCGGTCGGATTTGGGGGCTCCCCACCCGAGGGCGAGGAAGACATCCACATGACCAACGCGGGCGGGGGTTTCGTGACCGCCCTTCCCGGCATGAGCATCTTCGATACGGTAGAAGCCTTCACTATCGTGAGGGGCGGTTACCTGGACATCACGGTGCTCGGGGCCATGCAGGTCTCCGAGAAGGGCGACCTGGCCAACTGGCTGAGGCCCGGGCGGCTCATAGGCGGCATCGGCGGGGCGATGGATATCGTGGCAGGGGCCAAACGGGTCATAGCGGCAATGGAGCACACCGACAAGAAGGGCACTCCAAAGATTGTCAGGGAATGCACTTCTCCGCTGACGGCCGTCGGGTGCGTGGACATGATCATCACTGACATGGCGGTGATAGAGGTCGGGGGGGAGGGGCTCACGCTTGTAGAACACGCGCCAAGTCTGAGCGTGGAGGATATACAGTCGGTGACGGATGCACCGCTCCGGGTGTCGCCGGACCTGAGGGAGATGGAGCTCTAGCCCGACCCGCGTTGACGCTAATAATAGTCGCGCCTATAATCAGCGCACCGTGGCGGAGGAACGATTCCGAACGACAGCGAACAGAAGATATTGTCGCGCGGACTTCTCCACCTCGAATACATGGGCATCGGAGCTGGCGACGCCTCGGTGACCGGGAAGCATAATCCAGGGAGGAAAACATGGCCGAGATTACAGGCAATAGACTTCTTGCGAAGTCACTAAGGCACGAAGGCGTAACCCATCTGTTCTTCCTTTCGGGCGGGCCGATGGACAACTTCTATCTGGACGCCGAGAAAGAGGGCATCAAGCTCTACGACACGCGGCATGAGCAGGCCGCGGCGATGATGGCCCACGCATGGAGCAGGGCAACCGGACAGACCGGCGTGTGTGCAGCGTGCTCGGGGCCGGGCGCTACCAACCTTGTAACGGGGGTGGTAACGGCTTTCACAGACGCTTGCCCGATAGTAGCCCTGGGCGGGTCCAGCAACTCCAGCCTGACCGGCTGGGAGGACTTCCAGGAGATCGACCAAGTCAGCGTTTTCCGACCCATAACGAAGTGGTCGGGACAGGTCAACAGGGCAGAAAGAATGCCCGAGCTGGTTAGCGTGGCCTTCCGCAAAGCCTGGGGCAACAGGCCGGGCCCTGTCTACCTCGACCTTCCCGGCGACGTTCTCCACGAGCGCGTTGACGAGGCGAACGTCCAATTCCCGGTCAACTCCCGCACCGACGCCCGGATCCTTGGCGACCCGGACGAGGTCAAGCGAGCCATCGAAATGCTTGCGAAAGCAGAGAAACCGTTGGTCCTGTCGGGTACCGGCGTTATGTGGTCTCGGGCCCACGAAGAGATACAGGAGTTTGTCGATGCAACGGGTATCCCGTTCTACACGACTCCCCAGTCTCGGGGCGTAATTCCGGAGGACCACGAAATGTCCTTCCCCGCAGCCCGGTCCATGGCATTCAGGGAGGCCGACGTGGCGCTGGTGGTCGGCACCCGCATCAACTGGATCTGGCAATACCTGCAAGCGCCCAGGTTCAGGGCAGACTTGAAGACTATCCAGGTGAATACGGACAGGGAAGAGATCGGGCACAACAAGGCCGCAGACGTCGGTATAGTCGGAGATGCCAAGATGGTGCTGCGACAGCTGACGGAAGAGGCCAAGGAACAGAACTTCGAGAATAAGAGCAAGAGTGCGTGGATCGATTCGTTGCGGGCCAAGGAGGCCAGCAATAACGAGCGAAGTCAGCCCACCCTGAATTCCGACCAGATCCCGATGCACCCGCTCCGTATGATGAAGGAAATCAGGGAATTCCTGCCCAGGGACGCGATGTTGGTCGTGGACGGCCACGAGACCTTGAATTTCGGCCGACAGTCGATACAGACCTACTACCCGGGTCACAGGATCAACTCCGGCTCCTCGGGTTGCATGGGTGTCGGGCTTCCGTTTGGCCTTGCCTCAGCCCTGGCCAAGCCCGACAAGAAGACCCTAGTCATCCACGGCGACGGCTCCTTCGGAATCAATGCGATCAACATCGACACCGCAGTCCGGCACAACATACCGCTGGTTTGCGTTGTGAACGTGAACGGTGGATGGGCCTCCGGCAGACAGGGTGACGATGTGCTGAAGACGGGCATCGAGCTCGGGTTTGAGCAGCGGTACGACAAGCTGGGCGAGGCCCTCGGGGCGCACGGCGAGTATGTTGAGAAGCCGGAAGAGTTGAAACCGGCCCTGCAGCGGGCCTTCGACTCCGGCAAGCCGGCTATCGTCAACGTGATCACCGACCGCTGGGCCGCCTCGACGACCCAGAACTTCCAGCCCTACGATCACTAGACCGCGGCGAAATAGACTGACAAAAGAGCGGCCCCGACTCAGTCGGGGCCGCTTCTTTATACCGTCTTGGAGGGAAGGGACTAGCGGACGAGGTGGACGACTTCTATCTCGCCCCAGTGGCGTTGGAGGTATTCAAGGACGAGGCGTCGGTGGCAGTGGTCGGGGGAGTCCTCGGTGCATAGGAGGCAGGCGTTGTCCAGGGTCTCTCTGGGCGTTGTCTCCTCTATACGGCGTTCCCCCATCAGGGCCAGGAATTCCCGCTCGTAGCGGTCCCAGTCTTTGTGGTTCTTCTTGAGCCCGTCGAAGACCTCCTTGCTCGGGGCGAGGGAGGGGAGGTGGACGTAGTCCATGCCGCAGATTTCTCGGAGGAAGAATGGCAGGTCACTCTTCTTGGTAAATCCTGTCAACTGATTGACATTGTTCAGACGGATGTCGACCACCCGCTCGGCCCCCGACTCCCGCAACAACTCAAAAAACCGCGCCGCCGATATCTTAGTGAATCCTATGGTGAATACTTTCAAAACGCGACAATTTAGCCAAGATTTTGGAAGGGCTACACCTTCACGCCCGGAACCACTTCCTCCGCCAGCCGGGTCAAATGCGTGATGTCCAAATCGGGCGGGGAGATAATAACTTCGTTGCAGCCGGCGTCTACCACCGACTGAAGCCGGGCCACGCAGGTGTCCAGGTCTCCAAAGGTGGTGTAAGTATCGGAGTCAAAGGCGGGGCCGTATACCGAAGTCGCCAGCCCCCGGTTCCGCGCCCGAGCCTTCTCCACGTCCTCGTCAATCGTCATGTATTCAAGGCTGGCGTAGCCTAGCGATTCCGGGTCCCGACCTCTCTCCTTCGCAAATCCCTTTATCTTGCCAATCTTCTCGGCGAGAATCTCCGGCGAGTTACGGGCGCCTCCGATCCAGCCGTCGGCCAGGGCGGCTGTGCGCTTCAGGACGCCGTCTGCCTCTCCGCCGATCCAGATGGGGAGGTCACCTTTTTGGAGGGGTCTAGGCTCAATGTTTACGTTATCGAAATTCACAAACCGGCCCTCGTACGCGGCGTCGGGCCCTGACCAAATGGCGCGCATCGATGCGAGATTCTCCCGGAACCGCTTTACCCTTTCCTCCAGCTTCATGCCCAGGGAGTGAAACTCAATCTCCCGCCCCCCGAGACCGACCCCCAAATCCAGCCGACCCCCGCTCAGCCAGTCGATGGTCGAGACCTCTTTGGCAAGGAGGATGGGATGGCGATGGGGAAGAAGTAGGACGGCGGTGCCGAGTCTTATTCTGGAAGTAACCGCGCTGGCCCAGGCGAGCATGGTCATGGCGTCGGGCACCTTGGATGGGCTGTAGATGCGGTCGAGGATCCAGACGGAGGCAAAGCCCAGGTCCTCTGCAGCGCGGAACCAGTCTTTGAAGTCGGCGGGTGTCGGGAGGTCACCGAGGAAGTGGGTCGGCACTAGGACGCTCATCTGGGTGGGTCGGGCCATTGGGGTTGCCTCCTAACGGGTCGGGGTTGGGGATTATGATGGGTATGTCGACTAGCTGGTCATGGCCGCAATAATAGCACGGGATAAAGGCAATCATTTTACTGTCCAAATGTGACGTTTCATTTCTTGGGGACAGGGGGAGGGGAGGAAAGAAGCCTACTCGCAAGCAGTAAAGGAAGCCTAGGTAGAAAATCCAGCAAACGACATGCGAATTGACTGTCTGGTCGGTACAATGAGGGTCCGGGGCAATGCCACAGACCACTTTGCATCGGGGGTAAAGGAGCAACATGTCAGCATACGTAATAGTGGATGTCGAGATAACGGATTCCAGCCTCTATGGGCAGTTCATGGAACAGGTGACGAAGACCGTCGAGAATCACGGAGGCAAATTCGTGGCCCGGGGCGGCAAGTTCGAGGTCGTGCTGGGGGACTGGACACCGAAGCGGATGGCTATACTCCAATTTGACGACCTGGAACAAGTCCACTCCTGGCTGCGGTCTCCCGAATACACTGCCCTCGATGACATTCGCTCCAGGTCTTCCAACATCAACATGGTGGTTGTTGAAGGACTCTAGACTTATCCTGCCCCTCGTTCAGTCTCACATTTGTGACATTCCGCATGGAACGTGCCAAGGGAGTGGAGTAGATAAATCATGGCGTTAATGAGCGGCGGTGAGGCCCTCGCCAAGTCCCTGGTCAGGGAGGGAGTCAAGGTCGTTTTTGGCATCCCGGGCATCCAGGTCTACGGGATCGTGGCCGGGCTTCGGGACGAACCCGATATCCGAATGATCACGACACGCCATGAACAGGCCACCACCTATATGGCGGACGGCTATGCAAGGGCATCAGGAAAACCGGGAGTCGCCCTAGTTGTGCCCGGTGCAGGCGTCTACAATGCGGCATCCGGCCTGACAAATGCGTTCTCGCGGTCTTCTCCGGTGCTCCTCATAGCCGGACAAGTGCCACGCGGGGCGATTGGCAAGAATCGGGGCGCCGTCCACGAAGTTGCGGACCAACCGGGCACGGTGCGCTCGGTTACCAAATGGCAACAGCAGGTGCTCAGGCCCCGGGAGGTGCCGGATGCCGTATTCGAAGCATTCAGGCAAATGCGTACGGGCCGACCACGACCCGTTCTGATGGAGGTGCCCCCCGATGTGGGAGTCGAGCGGGAAGAAGTAACGCTTCGCAATCCGGCGCGTATTTCTCGGATTACGCCTCATTCCGGGGACTTGAGAGAGGCTGCGGAAATCATTGCAAAGTCCTCCCGACCCCTGATATTCGCCGGAGGAGGAGTGGCACGTTCGGATGCGGAGGAGGCACTCGTAAGGCTGGCTGAAGCTACAAGTATTCCGGTGGTCACTTCCAGCGGCGGCAAGGGAGCGATACCGGACAACCATCCACTGTCATACGGGTCATGCTTCAGTCCGTCGGGTGAGCGGCGGGAGATGAACCAGCTCTTCGAAGTGATGCAGTCGGCAGATGTGGTGATAGGAATCGGGGCCCGTTTTTCACTGGGCAACCCGGCGGGAGAGGCATCAACGTTAATTAACATAAACATAGATGACGCTGAGTTGACGAGGGTCCAGTCCAACACAATTCCTCTGCACGGCGATGCCAGGGCGACAATCGAGGCCTTGCTTCCTCACCTGTTGGAAGTCGGCGCGGGAGATCGGTCGTCGCCCGTAGAGGCGGTCAAGGCGGCCCGCAACCTCATAGCCTATTACGATATCAGGCTGAAGGAGCCCCAGTACCCCGTGCTGGAAGCGCTGCAGAAGGGAATTCCCGAGGATGCCTTCACGGTTTGGGACGTATCGCAGTTTGGCTTCTATGCACGCACCCACTGGCAGGTGACCCGGCCGAAGACGTATATAGATTCCGGCTATTCATTCAACCTGGGCTACGCATTCCCTACGGCCTTGGGAGTGAAGGTGGCCAAGCCCGACCGGGCAGTAGTGTGTGTGGCAGGGGATGGCGGGTTCATGTTCAACGCGTCCGAGCTTTCCACGGCGGTCAAGTACGGGATCAACCTGGTAACCGTGATATTCAGAAACGATTCATACGGCAACGTGGCCCGGGACCTGGAGGAAGGATTTGATGGAGCGTACGAAACGGATTTGCACAATCCGGACTTCGTCAAATTCGCCGAGTCGTTCGGGGTGATCGGGATGCGGGCGGAGAACCCGCTGGAGCTGGAGTCGATGGTGCCTCAGGCGCTTGAGCGCAATGCACCCGTGATCATAGACGTGCCGTTCGGGGAGATGCCTATACCTCGGGCCCCGCTGGCGTCCTTTGCCTTCAATCTGCCGTGGGCGCAGCCGCAGGAGGGCCTGATCACTTCCTGAGCACGAATGCCTTGCTGTCGGAATCCGATCTGTCGTTTATACCGGTGTCCCTGCACCCATTGCCCCGATCCGTCCTAGAAGAACACCGCCGACCCCCGGCCCCCGTCCACGGCTATCACCTCCCCGGTGATGGCTGCGGCCTTTGGGGAGGCCAGGAAGCAGACCAGGTGAGCTATCTCGGCAGATTCGACGATGCGGCCAATAGACTGAACTTCTGCAGCCCGCTGTGCGACCTCTTCCTTCGACATGCCCTGAGCGGTGGCCTCTTCTTCGTACATCTCGTCGGTGCGTTCTGTGCGGACTGTGCCCGGGTGGATGGTGTTGACGGTGATGCCGTGCGGCCCTAGCTGGCCCGACAGCGTCTTAGTCAGGTGGGCAACAGCAGCATTGCGGACGCCGCTTATCACCCCCGAGTACCGCCCCGACATGCCGCCTATGTTGATTATCCGACCCCACCCCTGCTCCTTCATCAGGGGAGCGGCGGCCTGAGCGGTGCGGAAATAGCCTACAACCTTGGTGTCCAGGTCCTCAGTCAGCAGCTCTTCCGTAGCCTCCTCCAGTGGCCCTTGGAGTAGCCCGCCCACTACGGCGGCGTTGTTTACAAGGATGTCTACCCTGCCGAACTCGGCCATAGTAGCTTGGAATAGGTTGGCTACCTGGTCAGGTTGGGTGGTGTCGGTCGGGACGGCAAGGACCCTGTTACCGGTCTCCCGTTCGATATCGGAGGTGGCGTCCTGCAATAGCTCGGGGCGGCGGGCGCAGATCACGACTCGGGCGCCCTCCAGGGCCAGCTCCCGGGCAATCGCCTTCCCGATCCCGAGACTTCCGCCCGTGACCACGGCAACTTTGCCCTCAAGCTCCACGTCCATGACCTAGCTCCCCGACCCGAACTTTGGCGGGCGTTTCTCCTTAAAGGCCTGCCCTGCATTCACCATGTCGCCGGTGGACGAGGCGGCTATGCTGGAGTCCCGCTCGTAGGTAAGGGCCGCCCCGAAAGTTGCCTCCGCCCCGACGTTCAACGCAGCCTTGGCCAGGGCTATGGCCATCGGCGACTTTTCCAGGACCTTGTGAGCGACTGCGGTGGCCTCTTCTTCCAGCTTGTCGGCGGGGACGACCCGGTTGACCATGCCCAGTTCCTTGGCCTCGGCGGCGGGGATGTGCTCCCCGAGGAAAATCAGTTCCTTGGCCCGGGCGAGCCCGATACCCTGTGGCAGCAGGTAAGTCCCGGCCCCCGTCACCGTCGCCCCGACCCCCGTCTCCGGGAAACCGAACTTCGCCTCTTCCGATGCA
The DNA here is from genome assembly GCA_965207225.1 of Dehalococcoidia bacterium. Lineage (GTDB taxonomy): Bacteria > Chloroflexota > Dehalococcoidia > Plut-88900 > Plut-88900 > Plut-88900. The sequence goes on along the minus strand of CBDBLV010000004.1, from coordinate 424,428 downwards.
ACGACAAGGTCGCAGTCCAACGATATCTCACACCCCGCCCCGAGGGCGTAACCATTGACCGCCGCGATGGCGACCTTTCGCATATCCCGGAGGACCTGGGCCACGGTTTGCAGGTTGTGGGTGCTGCGCTTCTCCTGTCCCGGCGGGATGCCCGCCGCCGCTTCCTTCAGGTCGGCGCCCGCGCAAAACGCCCGACCCTCTCCAGTGAGGATTACTACTTTGACTTCGGGGTCGGCTTCAGCCTTCTCCACGGCCTCCCGCAGCTCTCTCGCAAAGACCCGGTTGACGGCGTTGAGAGAACGCGGACGGTTGAAGCGGATCCATAGGATGCCGTCGTCCTTCAGGTCGTATATCAGGGTTTCCCAGCTCATATTTGTTCCTCCCGTATTCAGGCTATGACGGACCGGTCTTTAAGTTCGATGATCTGCTCCCAGGAATAATCGAGTTCTCGAAGGACCTCCTCGGTGTGCTGGCCCCACTCGGGCGCGGGCCCCGAGGGATGCGTTGGCGTATCCCTCAAGGCGAAGGGCAGCCCTATCTCCTTGTATGTACCGAGGCCCGCGTGTTCCACTTCCACAAGGTACTTGTTTGCCTCCACCTGCGGATCGGCCACCACCTCCGAGAGTCGGGCGTCCTGGGCCCAGACCAACTGAAACTCGTCGAATCTCGGGGCCCATTCGCAAAGGGATCGCTTGGCGAAGGCTTCATCCAGCAGCTTGATGGCCTCCAGATGGTTCTTCATCATCTTTCCGTGGTTGTTGAAGCGGACGTCATCCGCGAGATGTGGGACTTCCAGGGCCAGGCAGGTCGGGCGCCAGTACCGGTCGCCCTGGGGCATGGCGAACTGGATCCATCGACCATCTCCGCACCGGTAGGTGTTGTAAAGGGGACTCGGCGCCGACGTACGGGTCTCCCGGAGGACGTCATCCCCCGAAAACAGCGTCCGGTGCAGGTCGTATCCAGCCACCCACATCCCGCTGGACAGCAGAGAAGACTCGACCACCTGGCCCTTGCCCGTGCGCTCCCTGGTAAACAGCGCGAGGGCTATGGCATTTGTCATGCAAACGGCAGTGGTCAGGTCTCCCATGGCACCGTGGAGGTGGGTGGGGGGTCCGACGGGCTCGCCCATGAAGGACAGAAACCCACCTCGGGCCCAGAACCCGACCTCGTCGAAGGCGGGCTTGTTCTTGTCCGGCCCCTTGGGCCCGAAACCCGTCAGGAGGCCGTACACAAGTCTCGGGTTGAGAGCGGTGATGGTCTCGGGGGTCATCTCCAGGTGGTCCAGGGCCTGGGGCCTGACGTTGGTTACGAAAATGTCGGCGGTCTTGGCGAGTTTGTAGACCAGTTCCCGACCCTCGGCCAGGCGCAAATCTATGGCCGCGCTGCGCTTGCCCCGGTTGACCATTTCGGCCATGTAGTTGAAGGGTGGGGTCTCGGCCCCCCAGCGCTCCTCCAGGTCCAGGCCACGTATCGGGTCCCCGCCTCCGAGGGGCTCGATCTTGATGACGTCGGCGCCGCACTCGGCCAGCAGCATTCCCGCGGCCGGCCCGGCAAACCAGATCCCGAGCTCGATAGCCTTTATTCCTTCGAGAGGTCTCATTCTGTTCTCTTGTACCCGTGCGCGAAGTCCTAACAGCAAGGACACTGGGAATTCCGGCCAGACAATATAATATGCAGGCCATTGTCGGCAAGTGACGTTATTCCACCCATTGGCCCAAAGAGGTAGCCTCCATGAGTGTCGACCAGGTCACGACCAGCAGCGAGCTCTCTCCCCCCGAGGTGAAGGAAGTCGCCGACCGGGTATTCTGCTATCTGCAGGCGGACGGCAGCTGGGGCCTGAACAACGCCGGTTTCGTGGTCGGACGACGGGGTGCGACGGTCATAGACACCTGCTTCACAGAGCGCAGGACCCGGGCGTTCCTGGATTCTATCCGCAGTGTTACCAAGCTACCCTTGCACACGCTGGTCAACACCCACCATCACGGCGATCACACCCACGGCAACTACCTGTTCCGGGGCTCGACCATCGTCGCCCACGAGCTTTGTCGGGAGGCGGTGCTTGAAGCGGGCCTCCCCAGGCCCGACAACACTATTGGGATGCTGTTCCCTAACGTCGATTGGGGCAACCTCGAACTGGCCGCTCCTACAATGACCTACCAGGACAGGATGACTCTGCACGTGGAGGACCTGAGGCTGGAATTAATCTTCATGGGCCCCGCCCACACGACCAACGACACCGTAGTCTGGATCCCCGACCACAAGCTCCTATTCTCCGGCGACCTGATCTTCAACGAAGGCACGCCCTTTGTAGTCATGGGGTCGGTAGCAGGTTCCCTTGTAGCCATTGAACGGCTGAGAGCCCTGGGCGCCGAGACCATAGTCCCGGGCCACGGGCCCGTCTGCGGCCCTGAGCTGTTCGACCCGACGGAGGCGTACCTCAAGTTCATTCAACAGGTGTCTCGGGAGGGATACGATGCTGGAATGAAACCCTTGGAAATCGCCAGGAGCGCGGACCTGGGCGAATTTGCGGGGTGGCACGATGCGGAGCGGATTGTCGGCAACATCCACCGGGCGTTTTCGGAAATCAAGGGCGAGAATTGGGGCGCCAAGTTGAACATGCCTCCCATAGTCAGGGAGATGGAAGACTACAACGGCGGGTCGCCGCTTAGGTGTCTGGCATAGGGGATAGGTGAAATTGACAGGCTGGTTGAGCCAAAGGTATCGTGAGCCGACCCCGACCCTGTACCCACTACTCGAGCGCAACCCAAAGGACGCATAGACCATGATGACATTCGGCCTATTCCTTTCCTTCATGCAGATTTACGAAGAACAGCGCGGCCTGGACATGTACAAGAACATGCTGGAGCTGGCTGTCCTCGCCGACGACCTGGGCTTCGATAACATCTGGGTGCCGGAGCACCACCTAATCCACTACATCCCCGCCCCCAACGCCCTGCTGGTCGCCACCCAGGTCGGGCAGCACGTCAAGAAAGCGACCGTAGGGACGGCCGTTGTCCTTCTGCCCTTCCACCACCCCCTCGCCATAGCTGGCGACATAGCAGCCACCGACAACATGCTCGAGGGCAAATTCGAGCTAGGAGTCGCCCGAGGGGCCTACAAGTACGAGTTCGACCGCTTCGAGCAGGAGTTCGGCGACAGCCGGGCCCGCTTCGACGAGTCCCTGGAGATACTGGAAAAGATCTGGCACAGCGAGGAGAAGGGAATCGAGCACTCCGGGCGGTTCTGGTCCTTTGAAAACACCTACGTCTGGCCCCGACCCGTCCAGAGTCCCCATCCCCCGGTGTGGGTCGGGTGCATGCACGATTCCACGATTCGTCACTACGCCCGCAAAGGCTACCACGTATTCCATGCTCCCTTCCGCCGACCGATGAGCCACATCCAGCGCATGTGCGACGCCTTCCACGAGGGTCGGGAAGATGCCGGGAATGCACGTGGCGTGCAGAAAATAGGGATGTCGAGGATGTACTACGTCGGGGAGACCAGGGAAGAGGCCTTCGCAAAGACGCGGGATGTCATAATCAACCACCGCATCGGGACTCGACTCCACGACTACACACAGAACTCCAACCCCCGGGCATACGTCGCCCCCGAGTCCAACGATGACGACCCCACACAGCAGGAGGTCTACGACAACCTGCTCATGGGCACCCCCGACGAGGTGCTGGAAAAGGTCTATGCATTCGATAGGGCCGGCCTCGACCACCTTTCGCTCTTCACCCACTTCGGCCCGGGCCACGAGGATGCCAAACGCTCTCTCAAACTCTTCGCAGAGGAAGTGATGAAGCCCTACAGGGCTCAGGAATCTGCTGCGAACAGCCGGGAGCCGGTCATGGCCGGCAAAGGCTTAGCGCGTGGGGTTGAGGGCTAAGGAGATGGAAGAAAAGAAGGCGCTATTCACGTCCAGAAAGCTAATCAGCATGGCCCGGGACCCCGGCCGGGATGACGACTCCGTAGCGGTGAAGGGCGACTCGATACTGGAAATGGGGCCGCGGGGTCGGGTGGAGGGGGCGCTAGGGGACGGCGTTGCGACTTATGACTTCGGAGATCGGCCCATCATGCCGGGGTTTGTGGACGTCCACGTCCACCCGGAGATGGCCTCCCTCGCTCTGTATAACCGGGTAGACGTACACACGCCGCCCCGGGAGACGATAGACGACGTTATAGAGGCCTTCCGCCAGAACATGGACATGGCGGACGAGACTGGCTGGCTGTTCGGGCACGGCAGCCTCTTCCAGGACCAGAAGCTGAAGGACAAGCGGCTGCCCAACCGTCGGGACCTGGACAAAGTCAGTACAGATATCCCCGTGGCCATGATGGCCGGGGGCCACAACCTGATTCTGAATTCCAGGGCCCTGGAACTTGTCGGCATTGGGCCCGGGTTCCGGGTCCCGGCGGGAGCCACGGTCGAGTTGGAGGAGTCCGGAGAGCCGAACGGAATAATTAAGGACCTGGAGCACCTGCTCCCCATCCCCCGCCCCGACCTCTCCACCAAGGAGAGGGCCCTCAAAGCCATATCCAGCGAGCACTTGACCGCCAACGGTGTTACAACGATAGGCGATATCTCTCACAGCACCGAGGGAATAGAGCTGGCCGACCGCCTGATAGGCAGCGGAGACATCAACGTCCGGTTCAGGACCTACATCTGGGTCCCGAGACTGATGTCAATCAAGGATGCCTGCCGCTGGCAGGACCACCTCAACATCTCCTCGGACGACAAGCACATGCGCATCCAGGGAGTCAAAATGTTCGCCGACGGTGGTTACTCGGCGGCGCTGGCCGCTGTGAAGCTGCCATACGTAGGACGAAACGGCTCTCGAGGCAAGCTGGCCTTGAACCGGACGCAAATCCGTAATGCGATGGTCGGGACGCGGGAGGCGGAGTTGCAACTGATCATCCACTGCAATGGGGAACGGGCCCAGGAGTCGATGTGCAAGATAGCCATTGAACTCGGTGACCCGCCTACGGGCCGGATGGTGAACCGGATGGAGCACGCCGGCATCTTCGTATCAGATCCCGGGACCCGAGAGCTTTGGCGCAGGGCTGGCTTGATGCCCGCGCCTCAGGCCGTCTTTCTTTACACCTTCGGGGACTATTTCCCCGTCTACATGGGTGATTACGCCAGCAAGGGCCGGTTCTCTTTCCGCACTATGGTTGATGAAGGATGGGAGTTGCCGTGCAGCTCAGACGGCTCGGGCTCCGAGGCCCGTCACTTCAACCCCTTCTTCAGCATCTGGTGCGCTGTCAAACGTCAAACTTTCACGGGTCAAGTAATCGACCCAGAGCAGCGTATTTCGATGCAAGAAGCCTTGAAAATGCACACCATCTACCCGTCCGCCGCACTGGGCGAAGACGATGTAAAGGGCAGCCTCGAGCGGGGCAAGCTCGCAGACATCGTGGTCCTCAACCGTGACCCGAGCGAGATGACGGGTGACGAGATTCTGGACGTTAAGGTGGACTACGTGTTCCTCGGAGGACGGGAAGTCTACCGGAGGGCGGGGGCTTCTGAATACATTACCCGGTAGTCGGGAACCGGTTAGCACAGGAACTCCGATTTCCACCCGTCGTAAGCGCTTTGCCCCAGCGCAACGTCCATAGTTTCCTCGGAAGCCAGCATGTCCTTCAGTTCCGCCGCCCCCAGCCCCGACTTTTGAGCCTTGTAGGTTTCCAATAGCGCCTTCATCGCCGCGCGAATAGGCAGGTGTCCCTTCTGCGCAATTCGCACCCCCACCGAGGCCATGCGGTCCAGATCGTCCAGCTCCGGGGCCCGGGACCCGGTGAGAAGAGGAAGGCCGGTGGCTTCCCGGATTCTTCTCAACTGTTCAATGGTGGACACACCGGTGAAGAAAAGCGCATCGACGCCCAATTGTGCAAAAGCTCGGGCTCGGTCTTCCACCTCATCGGGGCCGGCGATACTCCGTCCTACAATCACGAGGGACGGGTCTTGCCGGGCCCGGAGGGCCGCCTTGAGTTTTCCGACAATCTCTTCTATGGAGATGAGTCCTTGCCCGGGTCCCGAGCCGAAGGGTGTAGGCAAAACGGCATCCTCGATAGTGAGCGCCGAGACTCCCGAATTCTCCATTTCCTCCACGGTTCTCATCACGTTAAGGGCATTGCCGTAGCCGTGGTCCGCGTCGACCAGCAGGCTGATATTGGAGGCGCGGGTGATCCGTCGGGCCTGCTCGGCGAATTCAGTGAGCGTAATCAGGGTCCAATCGGGCGCCCCGATAGCCACCGCAGAGGCGATTGACCCGGCCAGCATCCCTATCTCGAATCCCGCAGCCTCCGCAAGCCGTGCCGACATGGCATCAAAAACGGAAGCGGGCCGTACGCACGACTCTCGGGAAAGGTATTCGCGGAAGCGCATTCTTCGTTCAGAGATCAGCATCAAGATGTCCTTTAGCAGGTGTCGGGGGTAGTATAGCGTTTGGAGGAAGTTCGAAAGCACTGTTTAATATCAGCATTGACAGGACATGTCAGATGACGGACAATTTGCTCCGTACAAGTAAGTACGTATGCGGAGGGTGAAATGGCCAGATTGGATGTGCGTCTCGATTCAGAGCACCGCCGAAGGCTGGAGATATTGGTGGAAGAAAAAGGCGAGCCGATTTCAGAAGTTGTCAGGCGTCTAATAGACGATGCTTATCAGGAAATAATGCTCGCACGTCGGTTACGCGCTGTCGAAAGGATAGCGAGCCTGGAAGTAGAGGACGTCCCCGACCCCGAGCAGCTGTCCCGTGAACTAGAGGCGAAGTATGAGCCCGGCGGCCTTTATTGACACAAACATTCCGATCTATGCGGGCGGAGCAGATCATCCTTACAAGGCGCCCTGCTTGCAGATATTGAGGATAGTTGCCCTACATCCGAGGTTATTCTTTACCGATAGCGAAGTGATGCAAGAAATTTTGCATCGATACCGCTCTTCCGGTAGATGGGTATTGGGCCGAGATATTTTTCAATCCTTTGCCGAGACGATGCACGATAGAGTAGAGCCTGTTTTTCTTGAAGACGTCGAGTTGGCATGTGACCTCGCGGACTGTCACCCCGAAGCGAGTTCTAGAGACCTGGTCCATGCAGCAGTTATGAAACGGCTCCGTATAGACCGCATAGTCTCGGCAGACACGGATTTCGACAAGTTGCCGGGATTAGAGCGTTTGGACCCAGCAAATGTTACACAATGGCAAGACTCCGTGCTTGCCTGACTAGATTAGCCGTTTCGCCATATCTCTACTTCTCATTAGGAGGACCTGAATGCACATCAGCCGCATAGTCGAAGAAGCCTTCCAGGAGCTTGAAGCCGAGCTGGCCCACATGCTCGAAGGCCTGTCCCCCGAGGACTTGGACTGGAGACCCGATCAGGATGCCAACTCGATTTCCTTCCTGATGTGGCACATTGGTCGGGCGGAGGACATTTTTGTAAGCGACTATGCCCTCCGTCAGGCCCAGGTCTTCGAACGGAAGGGATGGTCCGACCGCTGGGGCATCGCAGTGGACGACACCGGATTCGGCTACGGTCGGGAAGAGATCAACGCTTACCCCAGTCCCCCGCTTACCGAGATTGCGGAATACAGAAAACAAGTGCGCGGCGAGAGCCTGGCGTACCTGAAGACCCTTTCAGAAAGCGACTTTGACTTTGTGCCGCCCAGTGACCACCCGAGACGACGCGACTACACCTTAGGCCGAGTGTGGAGCCATCTCATCTGTGAGATCGCTCAGCACGTAGGCCAAATCTCTTATATTCGCGGATTGCAGAAAGGGCTGAACCAGCGGGGAAGTGTCGGCGACTGGAAGTGGATTAACAGGGACGAATAGTCCCTAGCAAGACAGTGTGGGAAGCCCCGACTCTGCCAACCGCGTAAAACCCTGCGCAGCGCAAAAGTCCTGGAAGTCGGAGGTTGGGATGCCCCGCCAGAGTAGGTCTTCCAGGCTTTCCGAGATCGGGGCGTCCGTGCGGAGAGTTGCAAGCTTCTTGTAGAGAAGGGCGTCGGAGCGCATATCGTTCAGGTTCTGGGCAAGGGCTTTGGCCCCGCGCACCTTTACGTCCCATTGCTCCGCATCCGCGGGTATATCTTCGATGCGCCCATATCGGGACAGGACCGTCGCAGTTCCCCCCGCCCCCCACCGAGGAATCCCCGGTATACCGTCGGCGTTGTCCCCGACCAACGCCAGGTAGTCGGGAATGGATTCGGGCCGCACCCCGAACTTCTCGATCACGGCTGGCTCGTCCAGCACTATTTCCCTTCTCCTGTCCAGGCACACAACCCTGTCCCCCGACACCAGCTGGCAGAGATCCTTGTCCGGCGAGCAGATGACGACCTGTTCTACCTCGGGGTCTGCTTGCCAGCGTATGGCGGCAGTGGCGAGGGCATCGTCGGCCTCAAACTCGATCATGGGCCAGGCAACGATTCCCAAGGCTCTCACGGCCTCTTCGGCGAGACCGAATTGAGAAGCCAGCTCCTCCGGGATTCCCCGCCCGTCTTTGTATGCCGGGAACAGGTCATTTCGAAAAGACTCGACCACGTGATCAAAGGCGCAGGCTACGTGGGTCACGTCGGGCTGGCGCAAAAGCAGCAACAAGGTCTGGATCAGCCCCCTGACCGCAGCCACGGGCCGACCATCGGGCGATGAGAGGGGCGGCAAGGCAAAATGCCCCCGAAATAGTTCGTAGGTCCCGTCTACCAGGTGCAGCTTCATATTACCCTCACGAGAGAGGATTATACAGGCGTGTCGGTGGTGGGTTATCTGGTATCCTCCCCCGGCAATAGCCAATCCAAGGAATACAAAACAAGAATATGAAAGACAAAACTGTGTTGATAACGGGGGCCAACGCGGGCATCGGGCTTGCTACCTCCATTGGCCTTGCCAGGCTCGGGGCCCGAGTCCTCATGGTCAGCCGAGATCAGGGGCGAGGTCGGGAGGCCCTGCAGATAGTCAAGCAAAAGACCGGCAACGAAAACGTGCACCTCCTTATCGCTGACCTCTCCGATCCTTCTGCGATCGAGAGACTGGCGGGGGACGTAAAGCATGAATTCAGTGATCTGAACATTCTCTTGAACAACGCCGCCGTGATCCCGCGCCGGCGGGAAATCACCAAGGATGGGCTGGAGGTGCAGTTTGCCGTTAATCACCTGGCCTACTTCCACCTCACCGGGTTGCTGATGGACCTGCTCAAGGCCAACACCCCCGCCCGAGTCGTGAATGTTGCTTCCCAGGTCCATGCGGGAGCTACCATCGACTTTGATGACCTCCAGTCTGAAAGGCAGTACGGGCGGACCCGGGTCTACGGCAAGACCAAACTGGCCAACATCCTGTTCACCTACGAGCTGGCGAGAAGACTCGAAGGGTCGGGAGTCACAGTGAATTGCCTGCACCCGGGAGTCGTGGCTACAAACCTGCTCGCCGACGCCGGAGGACTGCCCCGCAAGCTGAAGGCCGTGACCAGGATCGCGGCAGTCAGCATGGAGTCCGGGGCCCGGACCTCGGTTTACCTGGCATCCTCAGAGGATGTAGAAGGGGTTAGCGGAAAGTACTTCGTCAAGGAGGCGCCAGTGTCGTCATCCCGGGAGTCCTATGATGAGGAATCGGCCCGACGCCTCTGGGACATCAGCTGCCGGATGACGGGCCTGGACCCCGACTGGGCCTGAGACTCGAGAGATCTAGGAACTCAGGAAGTCCAACACTAGCCGGGACGTTCCCTCGGGTTCTTCCAGGTGGAGGAAATGGCCCGTGCCCGGCAGCACTACCTTGGTCAACGGCCCCGAGAAGAATCTGTCCATCTGCTCGAAGGACTCGAGGCGCTTGGGCCGGTCGTGGGTGCCGTGGAGGGCGAGGGTGGGTACGCTGATAGGCCCGGCTGCCAGCTTGGATTCCGTTTCTTCCAGGGCAGGACCCCGTAGGTCAGGGTTAACTGCGTGCCGGTAGTATTCCAGTGCAGCCTGCACGACTCCCGGCTGCCTGAAAGTCTCCTTAACCGACTCCAGTAGTTCAGGCGGTATATCCCAGTTGGGCGAAGCATTTTTCCACCAGTCGGCTATGAACTGGAAGTCGTTATGGGGCAAAGTGGCCTCCGCCGCGGGCAGCTGGAAGTAGTAGGAATGCCACGTGCCCCGCAAGTAATCGAAGTCGTGGTCAAGGGAAGCGCCCGGGTGCGCAGCCCCGAGGGTGACCAGCTTTAACACCCTCTCCGGCCCGAGGGTTGCCGCGGAATATCCGGCCAGCGCTCCCCAGTCGTGTCCAATCACAAAGGCCGAGTCCGACCCCAGGGCCTCAATCAGGTCTAGGGCGTCCCGCCCCAGCGTTGCGGATTGGTACCGACCGTCGGCAGGGACGGATGTAGGCGCATAGCCTCTCATATAGGCGGCCACGGCCCGGAACCCGGATTCAGCTAGCTTGGGCATCAGGTAACGATAGGTGAGAGCGTTGTCGGGGAATCCGTGGAGGCACAGCACCAGGGGTCCTTCACCCGACTCCACGTAGGCAAAGTCGAGGGAATTAGCCGTCACCATGCCCGTCTTGAATCCCAACATAGTCGGTAGGGTAGGTCGTTCGGGAGTCGGGTGCAAGGGGCCGCGGGCGTTGACGGAATAGGGGCTGCTCCCTAAACTGCCAAACGACCGGGACGCCGCTTTTCCGCAGATAAATCTCGAAAGTTTGGAGCAGGTTATGGGTGAACTGGATGGCAAGGTTGCAATCGTAACCGGGGCAGGGAGGCTGAGGGGTATTGGTCGGGCAGCGTGCGTCGCCCTCGCTAAGCTGGGCGCCGACATCGTTCCCACGGGCACGGGCCGGAACCCCGACACCTTCCCTGACGACGAGAAAGCCGTCGGCTGGAAGGATATCGAAAGCACCGCCGAGCAGGTCCGGGCCCTCGGGCGCAGGGCCCTGCCCATGATTGTCGACGTGACCAACGCTGAGCACGTAGCCGATATGGCGGCAAAAACGGTGCGGGAGTTCGGACGAATAGACATCATGGTTAACAACGCCGCCTACGCCCGGGGCGCCGACCGCGTCCCGACCGTGGTCCTCGACGATGCCGTTTTCAAGAAGGTCGTAGATATCAAGATTCTCGGCACCTATCTCTGTTCCAAGGCGGCGGCACAGGTGATGCTGGCAGGCGGCGAGGGTGGAAAGATTATCAACATCTCGTCCGGTGCGGGGAAGAGGGGAGACGCTGAGACTCTGGCCTACTGCGCCGGGTGTTTTGCCCAGGTGGCCATGACCCAGACCTTGGCCCACGAGCTCGGCCCCTACGGCGTGAATGTCAACTGCGTTTGCCCGGGGGCCGTGGACACCCACCGCATGGACGACCTCGTACATTCGGACGCCTGGAACGAGATGGCCATGGAGACCCCCATCGGGCGGAACGGCACCGACGACGAGGTGGGAGAGTTCATCGCCTACCTTTGCACCAATGCGGCTTCCTGGATTCACGGCCAGTCGATAAATATCGACGGTGGGCTGATCATGGAACACTAGGGATAGAAAGCAAGCGGAGAAACAAATGGGAGAACTGGATGGCCAAGTTGCGATTGTGACGGGTGCCGGGAGGCTGCGGGGCATAGGGAGAGCGGCGTGCGTAGCCCTGGCGAAGCTGGGCGCCGACATCGTGCCCACGGGCACGGGTCGGAACCCCGACTCCTTTCCCGATGACGAGAAAGCCATAGGCTGGAAGGACATTGAAAGCACCGCCGAGCAGGTCCGGGCCCTCGGACGAAGGGCCCTTCCCCTGGTACTGGACGTGTCCAGCCCTGAGCAGGTGGCGGACATGACAGCGAAGACGGTACGGGAGTTCGGCCGGATCGACATCGTAGTAAACAACGCAGCCTACGCCCGGGGCGCAGATCGGGTACCGACCGTTATGCTGGACGACGACATATTCAAAAGAGTGGTAGACATAAAGGTATGGGGCACCTACCTCTGCTCCAAGGCCGCCGCTCAGGTCATGCTGGCCCGGGGCGAGGGTGGCAAGATAATCAATGTGTCCTCGGGGGCGGGAAAGCGGGGCAGCGCCGACGCCCTGGCCTACTGCGCCGGGTGCTTCGCCCAGGTTGCCATGACCCAAACGATGGCCGAGGAGTTGGGCCCTTACGGGGTCAACGTGAACTGCGTATGCCCCGGCGCCGTTGACACCCACAGGATGGACGACCTCGTCTACTCCGATGCCTGGGAACTGATGGCCCGAACTACGCCCATCGGCAGGAACGGCACTGACGAGGAGGTGGGTGAATTCATAGCCTACCTGTGCACAAAGGCCGCATCCTGGATCCACGGCCAGTCCATAAACATCGATGGCGGCCTGATAATGGAGCACTGACAAATACTTGGCCAAAAGACTCGGGGGCTTGGCATTGCCAAGCCCCCGACGCTATTGCTAAGGATTTCGACTTAACCGATAGCAGCCTTTTCAATCGTCTTGGAAATCCATGCGTTGAGGCTCAAGCCTTCAAGGCTGGCGGCGGATATTGCGGCGCTGTGCAGTTGGGGAGTGACTCGGAGGGAGATTTTGCCGGATGAAGGCTTGTCAGGTTCTAAGCCTCTTTCAGCGCAGAAAGCCAGATAATCCTCAACCGAAAATTCAAACTCTCGCTTTAACTGTTCTATTGAGGTCGCCTGAAAAGTGATAACAGACCTGGGACCCAAGACCTCACCATGGAGCACATCTGCTTCATCGTCGTAAATTACTGATGCTCTATATCCCTTATAAGTCAGCATCTTCGATCTCCACCCTTTCGAGAAACCTCCTCGTTGACTCAATTGATTTCTTTGTAGTTTCAGGGTGTGGGTGAGGCCTGTGGAAATGTCCCACCGCATTGCCCAGGTAGAATGTAACCCTGGATCCTGCCCGCTCCTCCATCTCAGCTCCCAAAGCCAGGAGCAAAGACTCAATATCCGCCCACCGGATACCCGACCTCGTAGGGCTTTCGAATATGGCGGCTAGAGTCCTACGGTGTTTCCGCCTCACTCAAATATGATATCACCGGGTGATATCACTGTCCAAGGCTAGTGCACCAGGCTTTTCAGGTGACGCGGGCCGCGCTTTTGTTGACCCTTGCGCCAAATGATAGATCGCAAATGCAGACCCGACTATCACCCCACCCGCCACTGCATCCAGGAAATAATGGTTCGCAGTGACAATGATCGCCCCGAACGCTGCCACCGGGTACACGACCCCGAACAACCTCAATGCCCGACTCCCCGTCTTTAACAACATTACCGAGAATAGCAGCGTCCACCCGAAGTGCATGCTCGGCATCGCCGAGTGCTGGTTGTAGAACGCGATTGCCTGCTTGCTGTTGTAAAAGGCCGGCCCCATGACCTCTATCGCATCGATGAATCCTTCTTCCGGCATCAGCCTTGGTGGGGTCACGGGAACGGTCAACCACAGCGCCCACGTCATTACATAGCTGATCAGGAAGACCCGACGGAAGTAGATGAATGTGTCGTAGCGCAGCGTCATCAGAATCAGGGCCCCGGGCACGAGCACAGGCAAAAACCCGAGCGAATACGCCCAGTTGAAAAACGTCACCACCCACGGTGCCTCGGCCAGGAGTCCCGACTGGATCGCCGGCTCCCAGTAGATACCCAGCGCCCTCTCAACGTCGATCACTCTCGCAGCGTTGGCCCGGCCCACGGTCTCCAAGTCCTCGGGAAACACCTGCCGAAGCAGCATGTAGGCCGCGTATCCCAGGACCAGCAAAGTCCCTTCCCTGGCATACCGATTTTCGAGAAGGGCTAGGAGAGCCGAGACGGGCCGCGGGGGAGCGGCGGTTAACGAAGAAGGAGACGGGACGAGACCCGAGACACGCAAATCAGGAAGAAGCCCTCTTGTCTACCACGGCCTTGGCGTGGGCAAGCAGCGGCTCGAAGAACTCTTCGTAGAACTGGGAATCGATGCCTATGACGGTGGTCCCATACTGCACCACGGCACTCCGGCCGTTGAATACGTCGGTCTCGCATAGCCCTTTGTCCGCGAAGTCCAGCTGGTAGCTCTCCGACCCTTCCCGACCTGCTCTGATAATGGCGCACGAGAGGGGATTGCTGTTCAGTTCGTCCACCTCAGAAGCGGTGACCAGCACCATAGACTCGAAGAGGCTCTTGGCTTCTTCTTCCGTGGCGAAGGACTGTACCCACCACGTGGAGAACAGCCCGGCGGTGTTCATGTCGCAGCGGAGGATCGTGGACTCGGTCTCCGACTGCCGGAACCTCAGGAATATCCGCTCGATGTTGAGCTTGGGATCGTTTTCAACATACGTCCTCGTGACCCGAGTCAGCTCTCCCAGCTCCCCCGGCGGCCGGAAAATGCAGTCCTCGTCCCCCCATTCGACCAGCGCCACGGGCGGAGGCGTCGGGCTCTCTGGTGGTGCTGTCGGAGCAGCGCCCTCGACGTCGGGCGCCAGCGTTGGCTCACCCCCGCCCCCCGAGGAACACCCCACCACGAAGGCCAACACTGCGAGAATAAAGATGGAGAAAAATGCAAATCGCATGACGCAGCAGGTTTATCTCAGACTTACGGTCAATTTTACAACAAGTGAATGAGCGAAATTCTCTCCGGCATCGCCGATATGGCTGGCAGATGTTATTGCCGGGCCCCTTCAATGCGTTCCATAACCATCGCCAAATGCATCCTCACTTCCTCGGACTTTGCCAGCACCACGGCCTGTTCCAGGGAGTCGAGAGCCTCATCAGTACGTCCCAGCTTGGCCAGGGCTATAGCCCGGTTGTTGATGGCAAGGACATTCTCAGGTTCCTGGGCGAGAACGGACTCGCAGTCGGCCAGGGCGTCGGTGGCATTGTCCTGGTCAAGATATGCCGCGGCCCGGTTGACCAGCCCGATAACGAGGTTGGGCTGGACCCCGAGCACCGTGGTGGCGTCCCTTACGGCCTTGTCCAGGTCCCCCTTGTGCCGATATGCCTCACCCCTGTCTATGTATGGCTGTAGAAGACGGGGGTCCAGATCGATTGCGGCAGTAGCATCTTGAATAGCCCTATCGTGGACACCTATGGCCAGGAACGCGCTCGCCCTGTGGCTGAATGCCAGCGGATACCGAGGCTCGAGGCTTACCGCCTTGTTGAAATCCCCAAGCGCCATGATGACCTTTCCCAACCCGCGGTACGCCGCCCCCCGATTCACGTGCGCGGCCGCAGTCGGCGCCAGCGAGATTGCCTCGTTGGCGTCTGCCAGCGCCCGTTCATAGTTCCCCATGTTGATGTAGGCGGAAGCCCGGTCCACGAAAGCCCCTGCATTGTGAGGGTCAAGCATCAGGGCTTTGGTTGCGTCGGTCACGGCCTTGCCCGACTCCCCCTTGAAATTATGCGCCTCGGACCGGCGTAGGTACGCATCCACCAGTGTTCCGTCCTGCTTGATGGCGCGGTCGAAGAGCGTGATGGCTTCTTCAATCAGCCCCTGGTCAAGGAAACGTGCCCCCTCTTGAAGAGCATCTTGAGCGTCTTGTCTGGGGTCGGCCATGGCTCGGCGCTAGAGGTGCTCCTTGACCAGCTCGGCAAGCTTCTGCGTCATCCCGACCACCGCCGCGATTTCATCAGTCTCCGCTTCCCGGATGGCATTGACCGACCCAAAACGCCGTATAAGCGCCTTCTTCCTCTTAGGCCCGATGCCCGGCACGTTGTCCATCGCCGACCTGACCCCGCTCCTCTTGCGAAGCTGACGATGGAACGTGATCGCGAAGCGATGCGCCTCGTCGCGGATGCGCTGCACCATGTAAAGGGCCTGGGAGCTTCGGGGCAGGATGATGGGCTCCTTGCTGTCAGGGCGGAAGACTTCCTCGTATCGTTTGGCGATGCTGGCTAAGGGTATATGGGCAATTCCCAATTCTAGGAAAAGCTGGTGTATCGCCCCGAGATGCCCCTTGCCTCCATCGATAAGCACCAGGTCTGGGATGATGGTCCAGCTCTCGGTCTTGGAGTTGGCGGCATTCTTCAAGCGGCGGAAGCGTCGCCGTAGCATCTCCTGCATCATCGAATAGTCGTCGATGCCCTCCACCGTCTTGATCTTGAACTTGCGATAGTGGGTGGGTTTCGGCTTGCCGTCTTCAAATACGACCATGGACCCGACAGGGTTCGAACCTTGTATGTTGGAGATGTCGTAGCACTCCATGCGCCGCGGAAGCTCGGGCAGGTTCAGGTGCTCTTGCAGCTCCGACATCGCCCCGCTTATGGCGTCGGAGTCGGCCATCCACTTGACGTGCCGCTGTGCCAGCCCCTGCTCGGCATTTGCCGCGACCATCTCAAGGAGCTGCCGACGGTCCCCCCGCTGTGGCACCTTTAGCTGGACCTTGCGGTCGCGCTTGCTCTCCAGCCAGCTTGTAATGAGCTCAGCGTCCTCGGGCGTATGTTGGACCAGGAGAAGGGGCGGCACATAGGAGGCGGAATCGTAGAACTGCTTGATGAAACCGGCCATGATCTGGGCGTCGCCCTCGTCCTGTGTCCCCTCCATGATGAAGTGGTCCCGACCCACCGTCTTGCCCGCCCTCACGAAGAAAATCTCCACCCAGGCCTCGTCCTGTCCCCGGGACAGCGCTATGTAGTCCTCGTCCTTCAACCGCAGGGAGTGGACCTTCTGAGTCTGCGACACCCTCTCTATTGCCCGGACCTGGTCTCTGAGTGCAGCGGCCCTTTCGAACTGGAGGTCTTCGGCGGCCTCGTTCATGCGGGCGCTCAGGTCCTTGACTATGGTCTCGTGCTTCCCTTCCAGGAACATGATTACCTGGTCGATGACCTGGTGGTACTCCTCCCGAGACGCCGCCCCGATGCACGGCCCGACACACCGGTGAATGTAGTAGTCCAGGCAGGGCCGGTCATCGGTTCCCGTGATGTTCTTGGTGCATGACCTGTATGGAAACAGCTTCTTGATAAGGTCCAGTGTTCGGCGAACGGAACTGGCCGACGCAAAAGGTCCGAAATACCTCGCCCCGCGCTCGTCATCCCGCCTCCGGGTGAAGTAGACCCGGGGGAACTCCTCCTCCAGGTCTATCTTGATATACGGGTAGGTCTTGTCGTCCTTCAGCCGGACGTTGTACTTCGGCTTGTACCGCTTGATAAGGGTGTTTTCGAGTATGAGGGCCTCGCCCTCGGAGTCTGTGACGACGTACTCGTACTGCGCAATGCGCGCGGCCAGGTGGCGACCCTTGAGCGTAAGCGACGAGGAGTCAGCGAAGTAGGATCGCACCCGGCTCCTGAGCCCCGCAGCCTTACCCACGTAAATCACGTTGCCCGAGGCATCACGAAAGATGTAGACGCCCGGTTTTGTAGGGGTGGCCCTTACCTGGTCGGCAATGGTTGGCTTAGCCATTACTAGCCAATTTTATCACGCAGCCAAGCCTCCCCTTCGTGAAATCACCCTAAAGGCAATCTTTGGATAACCGTCATTCCCGACTCCGATCGGGAATCCATCCTCTGGGGGTGGGGCATTCCGCTCGCCCTGAGCGGAGTCGAAGGGTCTCAAGAGCGGAATGGGTGGGGTGTCCCCCTGGCTAGGGGTGGGGCGGAATCCGCTCATCCTGAGGCCACTCGAAGGGTCGAGCGGATTCCGAGGAGGGGCTCCCCCAGCAAGCAGGTTACGCAAAGCCCTGCAAGTGTATGAGGCCGCACGCGGATGATACTGGGCGACGTGGATAAGGAAACGTCAGGCTTCTACCGCAGGATAAAGGTCAGCACCACCAGCAGCACGGCCACTACCGACGTCATAAGCCCGATCCGCTTCATGTCCCCGAGAACGTAGCCGTATCTCCAGGGCCCCTCCGCCGCGACGGCTGCCTTGGGCTGCGTCGGTAGTGGTTGTGCGACGGGCGGAGCCTCCGCAGCAATGGCTTCAGTAGCTGCTGGGTCGGTAGCGGAGTCCTGAGACTCGACCGCTTCTGGTGCCTGCTCGGGCGTCGGGGCAGGGGCCACCACCCCCGACAGCTCTATCTGCCGCTGGGATAGACCCCCCTTGCCCTTCTTGCGCTTGGTGCTCGCAGACCGCTGGGCGGCCAGCTTTTTTGACTTCTTTGCCATGTTTTTGCCTGCCTAAATGCTCCGACCAAATTATAGTCGGGGCTGGAAAAGGTCGCAAATGACGCGGCTTAGGCCCGGGGGTGGGCCATGTCGTACTGGTCCCTGACTTGGTCGCTGGCCAGGTGGGTGTACACCTGTGTCGTGGATATGTTGGCATGGCCCAGCATCTCCTGGACGTGCCTGAGCGGTGCTCCGCCCCGCAGCATATGGGTCGCGAAGCTGTGGCGCAGCACATGGGGAGTTATGGTGGTCTTGATATCGGCCTCCCTGGCGTAGCCCTTCAGGATGAGCCAGAACCCCTGCCTCGTCAGCCGGTCCCCGCGGCGGTTCAGGAACAGGGCCTGCTCGGCAAACCGCTTGCGGAGCCTCGGCCTGGCTCGCTCCATGTATTCCCGCAACGACTTGGTGGCTTCATGGTGAATGGGGACTATCCTCTCCTTGGAACCCTTCCCCAGGCAGCGCACCTGGTTGTTGTTGACGTCAACGTCGCCAACGTTTAGCGATACCAGCTCCGTTACCCGCAGGCCGCTGGCATACAGCAGGTCGAACATCGCGCAGTCGCGCAGGCTGTCCGGGGTGACGGGTCTGGGCCGACCGTCGGGGCCCTTCCTCTCCCGGGTCACACTCAGAAGCCGGTTGATCTCCTCCACCGACAGCGCTTTCGGTAGCGAACGCCCGACCTTCGGCGAGACCATGTTCTCGGTCGGGGCTGTCTCAATGCTCCCCTCTTCCACCAGGAAGGCAAAGAACGACTTGATAGCCGCTATCTTCCGGGCGATGCTGGAGTCTTTGAGTGTCCGGTCTCGCAGGTCTAGTCCATACTTGGCCACCATGTCCCGGTCCACGTCCTGCCACGAATGGACACGCCTCCTGCGCCCCAGGCCCGTCTCCAGGAAGTCCACGAACTGGTACAGGTCGTTCCGGTAGGCGAAAAGGGTGTTCGCCGAAAGGCCCCGCTCAACGGTGAGGTGGTTTAGAAACTCGTCAATTACGTCTCTCATCCTTCCACTCTCCTACAAGATTTTGGAATAGTTCGAAATAAGTTTAACATAACGCTCTGTAGGACGCTAAAAGGGCTCCGGTCCCTCTCCCGTCATCCCCACCCCCCCTCCCCTTCCCATCCCTGGCCCGTCCACAAGAAGTAGGGTGATCTATCCCCGCCCCCTTTTCCGTCATCCCGGCCCCGAGCCGGAATCCATCCTGCTTGGTGGTGTAGAAGGGTCCTCTTTCCCCGTGTAGGGGCGACCGGCGGGTCGCCCGGGGCGGTGGGGCCGCTCATGCTGAGGCCCTCGAAGTATGAGCGGGGGGCGGCCCACCCCTTGCCAATCGGCCTCGTCAGCCCTGCAAAAGTCGCACCCCCTTCTCCCCTGTCATTCCGAAGCCCCGCGAGGAATCTGGGATGGGGTTCCATCCATCCCCCAGTGCCAAACTAGAGGGAAGCGCCTGCGCCATGGCGCAGGCGCTTCCCTCTGTTTTTTCCTCCCCCCTCCCTTAATGACCTAAGGGAGAGGGGGATCAAGAGGGTGAGGGTTCTCCCCGTTGGGTCGGGCGGCGTCTCCTCCCCTTTCCTGCATCCTTCACCTCCGCCTGGACCAGAAGTTTCCCCCCATTGTCCCCAGTATTGAACTAGAGGCAGACGTGGGTGCAACGCACCCACGTCTGCCTCTGTTCTTCTTTCCCCCTCTCCCTTAAAGGCCCTAAGGGAGAGGGGGATCAAGGGGGTGAGGGTTTCCTTGGGGGACCGGGGGATATTCCCCCCAAAACGTGACACTACCCCTTGACATGCAAACGTTTGAGCTTTATATTTGTTCTAAGTCTAGACCCGACACCACCTTAAGGAGGAACCCAAAAACCCAGGGAAGCCCCCGAGACCCGACACCGAGGACTCAACGCCCTAGCCCATCCCAAGACCTCTCCCCTCTCTTGTAGGGGCGACCGGCCAATCGCCCCCCTTGCGAGGCAGGAAGGTTGCGGCACAAGCGAATACGTCATCCCCGAGAAGTCGGGGACGCCATCTCCTCATCCCACTGGGTTCCGTGTCCCTTCCCTGTCCCCCAGGCGATGGAAAGACGCCCTGGCTTTCTACTCCCACCCCTCTCCCGACAACGGAGTTTAGCAGCGGGGGTGACTAATTAGGAGGTATGCAGCGGACCCTTTGCCCCCGGAGGAGAATCGTCTCCAAATAGGTCTGCTCTTGCTAAGGATGCGCAATGTGCGCGGGGGCGCCGGAGACTTCGCTCCTGAGAGCTCCGGCAAACATGGACATCATTAGATAGGCTGTGGGGCCACAGCTGGATCACTGGCCCCGTCGTGCCCATTGGCGCATACGGCCCAAAGAGGAGTCTCTGGCGGACGTCCTGACCCGGACCGGTCCGTGAATACAATCGAGCAAAAAGGCACGGCCGGCTGCAAGTCCCTCCCTCTCAGGCGGGGCCTGCTCTAAAGGTCCCCCAACAGCCGGAACACCCGTAATGAAGAGTGCAAGCCAGTTTGAGGGCAAGAGGGCGTCTTCCATCGCCGACCCAAAAACCCAACAGACAAACCCAACACCCCACAACTGAACAAAGCTCCGCTGCGCCCCCAGTCCACCGGACGAGTACACCGGATTGACCCCGATTCTTCGGTGCATCTAAACTGGATGTGGAAACACAGGGCATAGGAAACATGAATGCTTGAAATCAGCATGGACCCCTACCTGGTAGGGGGACTCTCCTGGCACGGCATATTCACCGCCATCGGCGTGGCATTTGCCGTTTTCGGCACTGCAAGATTGGCCCGATATCGGGGCATGGACCAGCAGGTAGTCTATTCCTGCGCTGCCTGGGCCGTGCCCGGCGGAGTGGTCGGGGCCCGGCTGGTCCACGTCTTCGACGCCTGGCACTTCTACCGAAACAACCCCGCCGACATCTTCTTCATCTGGAACGGTGGTGTCGGGCTCTGGGGGGCGCTCCTCGGCGGGACGGTCACGGGTGTTGCCTGGGCCATACTCAACAAGCAGTCCGTCGGCAAGCTCGCCGACATCACCGCCCCTATGATGCTCGTGGCCCAGACCATAGGCCGCGTTGGCGATGTCATCAACGGTGAGCATTTCAGCACCACCACCAGCCTTCCCTGGGGCTGGGTCCACACCCACCCGAGCTGGCCGGGGCTGAACACCGGCAGACCGGCCGTGCCTCAGTCGGCGTCAGGCGCAGAGCTTGGCTATCACCCGTCCGTCGCCTACGAAATGGTCGCCGACGTCCTGCTCTTCTTCGTAATCATGAAACTCCTGGGTCGCGTCAGGCCCGACGGAATGGTCATGCTTATCTACCTGGCCGGATACTCCGCCATCCGGTTCCTCGTCCAGTTCACCCGTGACGACCCCGCGAGGATAGGCTCCCTGCAGCAGGCCCACGTTATCGCCCTCTTGACCCTGATTGCAGTAGCGGTCGTCGGCGCCTATCTGCTGTTGCGCCAGACGCCGGAGGCTCCCCGCGCCCCGGGCCCACCTCCTAAGACGGCATGAACCCGGGACAACCTTTCCGCATTTCGTTCGTTATGAAGAACGACGACACATTGCAGAGCCCGTCCGTTGTTGCCATACTAAAGATATAGGTTTAGTTTGACAGAGGGATCGATAGCTTAATGTCGACGCCTGCAGCAGGAGCACAGCAACCCGAACCCCGGGGCTTGGCCAGGATAGGCTTCTCGCCTGCCCCCTTTATTCATGCCGTCGCTTTTGTGACGGGGTTTTCCCTTGTTTTCACAGGTCTCGGCGCACTGATCGGGTCTCTTGGAACGGGAACGTGGCGCGACTGGCTGGAGATCGGGGCAGGTACGGTTCTCATAATCCTCGGTTTCCACCTGAGCGGCGTTGTACGATTCGGCCCCATCACCAACATCCTCTACCGCCAGAGAGGCATCGGCATCAACGCCGGCGACAAGCCAAACCTGCTGAGGTCGGGTGTGGTCGGCGCGGCATTCGCCATCGGGTGGACGCCGTGCGTCGGGCCCATCCTGGCCGGCATCCTGTCCCTGACCCTCGAAGGCTCCGTCGGGCAGGGGGCGGTCTTGATGTTCGCCTACTCCCTTGGCCTCGGGGTCCCGTTCCTGCTGGTCGGAGCATTCATCGGCGTTGCCAGGCGCTGGCTGAAGAAGGTAAACCCCTACCTCGAATTCATCGAGCTTATGAGCGGCCTCCTGCTGGTCCTGATCGGGGCCTTGATAGTCACCGGCTCCCTGCAGCAGTTGAACTCTTACTTCACCTTCATCCCCGAGGTCACGGGAAGCAGCGAGGTGACTGGCATGGGCGGGGCGTCGATAATCATCGCTTTCGCAGGCGGCATTCTCTCATTCCTGTCCCCCTGCATCCTCCCCCTTGTCCCGATCTGGCTCGGCTACATGGGTGGCTCAGTGCTTGACCGCCGCACCCCGGCCGTCAGCCCCGCGCCTGCTGCCTAGCCCCGACTGGCAGCAGCGAAATCGATTAGCTCCAGTTCCTGCCTCTCCCTGCCCTGCCAGTAGTCTGTCTTGATGTGGTATACCGCGTCGATGGGCCCCCTCAACTCCCCTATCCTGTGCCCCATCCTGAAGGCCACCGCATTCCAAACGGCGCCCCCGTCCCGCAGCGACAACCTGAGATGGGCCTCGTCGGCCCCCATCGTCCGTGCCCCGAACGGCGTAAGCCTTTTGGACAGGAACACCGGTCTTGGATTCCCCTGGCCCACGGGTTCCAGCAGTTGCAGGAACTTAACCAACCGGGCCTCGATGTCACCCAGAGGCATAGCCACGTCGATCTTGATTGAAGGCTGAAGTTCCAGCCCGGCCAGCTTCTCCGAGGCAACCTCCCTGAGCCGAGCCCTCAGCGCATCCAGATTCTCGTTGGCTATCACGAAACCCGCCGCCTGTGAGTGACCGCCGTGCCGTACAAATAGGTCGGCGCACTGCTGGAGTGCCGCCGTGATGTCGAACTCCGGGATCGAGCGGCACGAGGCCCGAGACACCTCCGGCCCTGTTGATAGCACGACTGCCGGCTTGTAGTGCTCCTCGGCCAGTTTCCCCGCCACCAGCCCCACCACCCCCGGCTCTAACCCAGGCCCCCCGGCGATGATTATGGAGTCATCCATTACGGAGTCGCCCAGCTGGGACTGGACCTTGCCGAATGCTTCCTCGGTATGGCTTCGGCGCTGCCTGTTTCGATTGTTCAGCTCCTCCGCCAGGGGCTGCGCCTCCGCCCCCGACGTAGCCGTCAATAACCGGTAGCTCGTAATTGCGTGATCCACCCGACCCGCCGCATTTATCCGTGGCGCCAGGGAAAAGGATATCGACTCGGTGTCCAGGGCCCCGGGGGTTACCCCCGCCCGGGCCATGAGTTCTCTCAAGCCCGGGCGCTCTGCCCGGTTCAGCACTTCCAGGCCGCGCTTGACCAGGTTGCGATTGTCGCCGACCAGCGGCGCCATGTCCGCCACGGAACCTAGCGCCACCAGGTCCAGCAGGCTCTCATCTTCGTCGTGGCCCAGGTGTTGCCGCAGGGTCTGAATAATCCTGTATGCAAGCCCGACCGCCGCCAGCTCCCGGAACGGATACTGCGAGTCCTCCCGCTTGGCGTCTATGACCGCGATGGCCGGGGGTAGGTTGGGAGGTGGGGTGTGGTGGTCCGTGACGACGACGTCCATGCCCATCTCGTTCGCCAGCTTCACCTCTTCCAGCGAGCTCACGCCGCAGTCTGCGGTGACAATGAGGTCGACCCCCAGGGCCCGGAACTGCTCCAGCCCCTGGACGCTAAGCCCGTGCCCTTCCTCCGTGCGATGGGGAATGTAAGGCGTAGTCCTAGCCCCGAGTCCGGTAAGACCATTGTTCAGCAGTGCCGTCGCCGTAACCCCATCCGCATCGAAGTCCCCGTATACGGCTATCAGCTCACGGTCATGGATTGCTTTGGCGATCCGCTCAATGGCCGGCCCGATGTCCGGAAGGAGTCCTGCGTCGGGGAGGGGGTGCTCTTCAATGGACAGAAAGGCCTTGATCTGCGCAAGGTCAGCCAGGCCGCGGTTGTAGGAAATCTGGGCTGTAGATGGGGGAATGCCCCGATATCGCGCCATCCTGTCCCGGGGCACGGGGGGCGCAATTGTCCAGCGGAACTTCGTCATTCAGGGAGGAGCACAGCGGTTACCAGAGTGACAACCCGCTGCGGTCCAGTTCATCGTTGTATTCGTTGGCCAGGTTGAACGCCCGAGTTGTCAGGTATATCCATGCGGCGATCCCGACCGCGATGAATACATACGTGTACAGCACGTTGGCCCACACCATCCCCACTGTTAGAGTGATGGCCAGCCCCGGCAGGATGAACGCCCGACCCCTCAGCGGGTCCGACGCCTCTTTGGGATATGCGACATAGATGAGCGCCGCCCACGCAGGAACCCCTAGAGCATAGAAAACCGTGCCCTGGCCTATGAAGGTCAGCAGGACGAAGATACCCCAGACCGCCGCACCCGTTATCATCAGCAGCAGGCCGGTTATCACCTTGCCCACGTATATGTGCCCCACGCCCCAGATCCCGATCAGGGCGCACAGCGATGCTAGCATTGCCGCGATGTCAGGGTCCTTTTTGGGAAGGGGGGGCAGATCACGTTCGTGTACGTCGGCGTCGGGAGGGGGCCAGCTTATGGGTCGATACCCGTCGAGCCGTAAAGTGCCGTGGCCGTTCCTGATAACTTCCGGGTCGACTACGTGCAGGAGCGAGTCGGGAATCGGGCCCCAGGACTGACCTCCACAGCTTTGGCACCTGGTCTCCGTGACGAGTGCAAGCACCGTGCAATGGCGGCAGACTTTCGAGTCGATTTTCGGCTCGTAAGGCATCAGGTCAACCCCCTGCCAGAATCCAAGCAGAGCAGAGTAAGGCAAATGGCGCCTTGAGGCGTCGGGGCTCTGCTATCTCCGTGGCCACGCGGGTCATCCGTAAAGACCCTCCCCTCAACTACCTGACCCGATTATACGCTTGTCAAATAACGGTGTGGGGTTGTAGCAACCAACTGGGTGGGTGACTAGTTGTCCTTGGAAGTCATAGATGACAGTAAATCACCTATGAATACGTATCTGAATTGCTGGCCTTGGTTACATCGGTAAGCACCATACATCCCATAAAGGATTGGGATTGCCAATACGAGCAAGCCGACCCCAAAACCCAACGCCGACCCAATGAAGAAAGCTATAAAGCCGGTAACTGCCTGGAATACAAAGGCCTGTAATGCTTGAAAACCTACATATTTGGAGCTTCTTCTCTTGAATATCCAGATACCCATAGTGACTGCTACAAAATATGGGAAAAAGGTTATTACGTTCAGCACTATATTCGCGTGGGCTATGGCAGCCCACATACGTTCGGAGGAACTTACTTCACCCGGTTGCAACTGCTGACACCTCGCTGGGCTATGACATTCTAGGAGCTGATCGCCCTACGCCAATATAGTACATGGTGGCTCTAGTCTTTACCAGTGCCCGGCTTTGAACGCGACCGGATAAGGCCAATAGTTGGGCAATTCTGGCCCGACTCCGAGGTCAGACCGGAGGTTGGCGGAAGATCAGAACCGAGTTGTGTCCACCAAACCCCAGGGAGTTGGACATCGCCACCTTTACCTCGCCGCGGCGGGGGGTGTGAGGGGTGTAGTCCAGGTCGCATTCGGGGTCGGGGTCTTCCAGGTTGATCGTCGGGGGGATCTCGCCGCGCTCGATGGCCAGCACGGTGATCGCCGCCTCCAGCGCCGCCGCCGCCCCGATCAGGTGACCTGTCATCGACTTGGTCGAGGAGATCGGGATGCGGTAGGCCTCTTCCTGGAAGACTTTCTTGATGGCCAGTGTCTCGAACTTGTCATTGAGGGGTGTTGAGGTGCCGTGGGCGTTAATGTAGTCGATGTCGTCGGGATGGACCTGGGCGTCTTCCAGCGCCATCTTCATGGCCCGGATGCTGCCCTCGCCACCCTCAGCAGGGGCGGTGACGTGAAACGCGTCCCCCGAGCTGCCGTACCCGATTAGCTCTGCCAGGATGGGAGCTCCCCTCTCCCGAGCGTGGTCCATCTCTTCCAGCATCATCAGGGCCGCCCCTTCGCCCATGACGAAGCCGTCCCGACCCGCGTCAAAGGGCCTGCAGGCCTTCTGAGGTTCGTCGTTCCTCGTGGAAAGGGCCTTGGCAGCGTTGAACCCGGCGATGGCGATGGGCGTGACGCTGGCCTCGGCGCCGCCGGTGATCATCGCCTTGGCCTTGCCAGCTTGGATTAGCTGGTAAGCCGTGCCTATGGCGTCGCTGCCGCTGGAACAGGCCGAGGTTGTGCAGTAGTTCGGCCCCTTGATCCCGAGATCGATGGACACCTGCCCCGACGCCATATCCGTGATCATCATCGGGACCAAAAACGGACTTATCCGGGAAGGCCCCTTGTCCCGGAGCACGTTGAACTGCTCCGATAGTGTGATCAGCCCCCCGATCCCGCTCCCGATTACCGTCCCCACGTCACCGGCGTTCTCATCGGTGATCTCAAGCCCCGACTGTGTGGCCGCTTCCCTGGCAGCAATGACGGCGAACTGGACGAAACGGTCCATGCGTCGGGCGGCCTTGCGGTCCAGGTGATCGTTGGGATTGAAGTCCGAAACTTCGGCGGCGATGTGGGTCTCGTAGTCGGAGGAGTCAAAGGCAGTGATGTAGTCCACCCCTGATTTCCCGCCGATTAGCCCGCTCCACGTGGACTCGACATCCAAACCCAGGGGAGTAACGAGGCCAACGCCGGTAACAGCTACGCGATTTTCTGCCATATGAGAGTTCTGAGTTGGACCGGAATCAGGGGCTGGACTGCTTGGTTGGTGCTCCCCGTTCCAGGAGCTCGATGCCCCGGCGGTACGTCTCCAACTCGGAGAGGGTCTTGTACTGGCGCAGGAACTTCATGACGCTCTCCCGTGTGGTAGACACCTCGCCCAGCATCCTCCGGATCCTGTCCATCCCCCCGTCCCCGACCGCCCTCCATAGGGAGGCGTACTGTTCGTAGAACCTTTCGCCCTTCAGCTTGGTCGGGAGCACGCTGTGGAGGAAATCGAAGAATGGGGGGTCCTTGGTGATCAGGCTGCTGTGCATGTCCTTCCACTGGCCGGTGCCGGGAAGCGGTGTGAGTATGGTGTAGTTGGGGAACTCTATCCTGTTGTGGTAGACCGCGTTCTTCAGGTTGTCGAAATTCTTGTCCATCCAGTTCTGGAATACAATGACTGCACCCCAGATTCGCACCCCGAAACTGTGCAGGATGTCTATGCTCTTTTCGTTGTCCCCCACCCGAGTTCCCTTGGATACCGAGTTCAGGTCGCTCTGCTCAAAGGACTCCAGCCCGATGAGCACGGTGTCGAGGCCTGCCTTGGCCCACTTCTCGAACTTCTTCGGGTTGCGGACCACGTTGTCGGCCCGCACCTGCATCCAGTAACGCTGCCCCAGGTCCATGTCGATTACCTTGTCGGCCAGGTCGTCCATGGGGTCGAAGCCTGCGGGGTAGGCCATCCTCAGGGATCCGGGCAGCTCTTGTATGGCTAGGTCATCGACAATGTTGATCCAGGAGTTGCGCGGGAGCTTGGAAAGTTCCAGGAGGGTACGGTCATTGCCCTGGACCTTATATTCACCGCGGTGGAACTCGTGGACGGAGCAGAAGTTGCAGCGGTAGATGCAGCCTCGCGCCATTTCAACGGA
Source organism: Dehalococcoidia bacterium (assembly GCA_965207225.1). Lineage (GTDB taxonomy): Bacteria > Chloroflexota > Dehalococcoidia > Plut-88900 > Plut-88900 > Plut-88900. The sequence goes on along the minus strand of CBDBLV010000004.1, from coordinate 396,707 downwards.
GTAGGGACGGGTGTGATAGAGGAAGAAATAATCATCGCGGTACTGGTCTACCAGGTGTCGGGCGGGCATGGGGCGCTCGTTCATGGACAGGGAGTCGAACTCTTTGAGGGAGCTCTTTTTCGCCTTCTTGACGTTCGACCCGTCAAATTCACCGCTCGCGGTCCGGTAGAAGACCTCCGGTATATCGTCCAGGCCCCTGTCGTTTTGAAGGCTGAGGACGAGACGACGGAAAGTGTTTTCTCCATCACCAATTACTATAGCGTCGATGTCCGGGCTGAAGGCATCCTGGGGGGCAAGCGAAACGTGATGACCCCCGACCACCACCACAATATCCTGGGATATGCTCTTGATGTCCCGCGCCACCTCCTTCACTGAGGAGACGTCAACTGTGTACCCCTCCCGAATCCCGACCACGTCGGGCTTGAACTCCTCGATGACTTGGGCCAGGGGCGTCGTATCGACACGCATGTCGAATATCCGAACGTCCACTATGTCGAGCAGGTTGCCCGCCAGGTATTCCAGTCCCAGCGGCTCCACGATCACCGTGGCGTTGAAGCCGACGAAGAGCTTGTTGGGCGGTTCTGCTAAAAGGACTCTACGGGGTCGGTTGTATGTTTGGGATCCGGCGCCCCTGGTGGCCTGTAAAGTCATGGGAACTCCCGGGCCGTTGCGGCCCTTGCAGGTCTTAAGGGTTAGGGTGCAGACGCGAAGGCTTGCAATATTTATATCGAATGTGAAGTATAACACAACGGCTGTTTGTATTCTGAGAGGCAATCCCCTTGTTGGCATCCCCGAGACCCTTACCCGATAATGTATTTAGGCGTGTAGTGCCCTAACCGCAATTCGATGACACAACGATGAGAATGCCCACCCCACTTCCAACAGATGTAGCGGCAACTCCCACCCCCAACGGCGAAGCTGGGTCGCCAGCCCGACCCCGAGCTGCCGTGGCCGCCCACGGCTGCAAGCTCAACCAGGCCGAGGCCGATGCCATCTCTCGACAACTGACCGCCGCCGGCTTCCGGATCGTCCCTCAGGCAGCGAAGGCTGACCTGTACGTCCTTAACACTTGCAGCGTTACCCACGTCGCCGACGCCAAAGGCCGCCAGTGGCTGAATGGTGCGAAGCGCCGCAACCCCAATGCCAAGGTCATCGCCACCGGTTGCTACGCCACACGGGCCCCGGATGAGGTTCAAGCCCTCCAAAGCGTCGACGCCCTCGTCCTTAATCCCGATAAGACCCGCTTGGCCGATGTTGCCTCGGAACTGGTTATAGGATGGGAAAAAGGAAGAAGCATTGCTCCAGCCGAGGAGTTAAGGGGCGGTGGGAGGAGCCGGGCCTTTGTGAAGATACAGGACGGCTGCAACCAGTTCTGTGCTTTCTGCGTGATCCCGACCACCAGGGGGCGGGAGTCCAATATCCCTATTGAACAGGTCCTCGCCGACATCCATGCCCGTGTCGATGAGGGCTTCAAAGAGGTCGTCATCACCGGCCCTCAGATCGGGTCATTCGGCCAATATCTCCCCACCCCGGAGTTCCGGCGAAATCCCGATGGCTACGACGGCCGGCTTCATGGCCTTATCGAAAGAATCCTGGCTGAAACTGACCTCCCACGGCTTCGGGTCTCCTCATTCCAACCCCAGGACATCACCCCGCGGCTTCTAGACGTGTTCCGAGACCCTCGCGTCTGCCCCCATGTCCATCTTGCCCTGCAGAGCGGCAGCGATGCGACCCTGGAGCGAATGGGGCGTCGATATCGCACTTACAAATACAGGGAGGCGGTTCACAGGTACCGGGAAGTAGTGCCGGATATTGCAATAACAACCGATGTGATGGTCGGGTTTCCCGGCGAAACGCCCGAACACTTCGAGGAGTCATTCCAATTCTGCGAAGCGATCTCCTTCTCTGCTATCCACGTTTTTCCTTACTCCCCCAGGCCCGGCACCCGCGCCTACGCCTTTAAAGGCCTCGTCCCTGACGAAGAAAAGCGCAGCAGGATGTCCCAAATGCTCGCTCTGGCCGAGGAATCAGCCAGGGCTTACCGCCGGTTGTTTATCGGTAGGCCTCTGGACGTTTTGTGGGAAGAGCGGGTTTCGCTGGACGGCATCGAGTACTGGTCGGGTTTGTCCAGCAACTACATCCGCGCCTACTCCCGAGATAACGGTATTGTGGAAAATGAAATCACCCGGGCCGTCGCCACGGGTGAAATTGGCAAAGGGCTGCTGGCAGCTACACCTTAGCGGGGTTGAGAAGCACCCGACCTCCCCGGCTTTCCACATGCCCGGCAACGGTCTCCGGGTCGTGGGAGAACACCAGCATCCACCCGAACTTCTCGGCGTCTTCCAGCAGCTTTCGCTTGCGCTCCATGCTCTCCAGCGGAAAGAGGTCGAAGGCCGCGATGTAGGGCAAGGGGATGTGGTGGTGGGTGGCGATCAAGTCTCCCAATATGACGGCTTTCCTCTGATTGGTACCGGCCATGACTATCTGGTGTCCGGCGGAATGACCACCTGTCAGCACCGCATCGACACCCTTCTCGATCTCGGTATCGCCGTCCAGTAGCTCCAGCTGCTTGTTGAATAGAAGCGGCTCGAAGTCGTCAACGTGGTAGGCAGCTTTCGTGCGTTCGTTGGGATGCGTGGCCTCGTCCCAGTCCCGACGCTGCACCAGGTACTTGGCCTTGGGAAAGGTCGGGACCGCTTCACCCTTGGAGTTGAACCGGGTGCACCCGCCCACGTGATCAAAGTGAAGGTGGGACAGGATGACCATGTCAATGTCCCGTGGCCCGACCCCGTACTCCTTCAGCCTCCTGAGCAGCTTCCCCGCCGAAAGCCCGAAGATGTCTTTTAGCCGGTCCGGCTCCTTCTTTCCCACCCCCGTGTCCACCAGGATGTTGCGGCCGTTGGCCTGGATCAACATGCAGTTCAGGCCCATGGTGAGTCTGTTTCGGCGGTCCGTCTTGACCTTGCGCTGCCACAGGGTCTTGGGGACGACACCGAACAGGACGCCCGCGTCCATCTTCATCGTGCCGTCGCTGATTATGTGAACGTCCAGGTCGCCAAATTTCAAAAGAGACCTCCTGCAGCGGAGAGTGGTGGGGTGCGGGAGTGGCGCGCCTGAAGGGATTCGAACCCCCGACCCTCGGTTCCGAAGACCGATGCTCTTTCCACTGAGCTACAGGCGCAGGTCTGCGATGGATGTAGTTGTTAGGTGCATGGGGTGAGCGAAGGGATTCGAACCCTCGATCTCCAGGGCCACAACCTGGCGCCTTAACCGCTAGGCTACGCTCACCATTGGGCGGAATGTGAGAGGGATTCTACTATCGCGCCTTTCGAGGGTCAAGGAAAGGTCGAACCCCTGCCAAGGCCTTGGCAGGAGGACTGTTCCCCCTGCCATTCAGTTGTCTGTTGTTTCATCGGAAGTGCCTTCCGAAGGCTTCAGCATGTCCGGCCTCCGACGCCGCGTCTCCAGCAATGACTGCTCCCGACGCCACTCCTCAATACGAGCGTGGTGTCCCGACAGCAGCACCTCTGGAACCGTCCAACCCCTGAACTCCGGGGGTCGGGTGTATTGTGGGTATTGGAGCAAGCCGTCGGTATGGGACTCCCGCGTAGTGGACTCCTCGGAACCCAGCACTCCTTCCCCGAGCCGCGCTACGCAATCGATTAGTACCATCGCCGCCAGCTCGCCGCCGGTCAGCACGTAGTCCCCGATACTTATCTCGTCCGTAGCCAAATGGTCGATAATCCGCTGGTCTACGCCCTCGTAGTGCCCGCAAATCAACACCATGTCCGGGTGGCGGGCCAGCTCCCGGGCCACGTCCTGCGTCAACACTCTGCCCCTCGGACTCATCAAGATGACAGGCACTCCTGAAGGCTCCGACTGGTTCTGCTTAATCCGCTCAAGCTGGCTCTCGACTGCCTTGAAGACCGGCTCGGGTTTCATCACCATGCCCGGGCCCCCGCCGTATGCGTAGTCATCAACGACCCGGTGCTTGTCCTCCGCGTAGTCCCGGATGTCGTGCAGCGACACATTCAGCAGGCCCTTATCCTGGGCGCGCTTCAGGATGCTTTCGCTCAGTGGGCCCTGGAACATGGCTGGGAACAGGGTAAAGACGTGAAAATTCATGGAACGGGCAGGCTGGCTAGTGTGCCGTATCGCCCTTGAGCAGCGTCAGAGCGTGCTCCAGCACCGGCGATATCGCCTCTAGGCATTCGCGCACGGCCTTGGGACTGCCGGGCAGATTGACTATCAGGCACGACCCCCTGGCCCCGGCCGCCTGTCGGCTGATCATCCCCATTGGCGTCTTCTCCAGGCTGGCGGCGCGCATAACCTCCGGTATTCCGGGGACCTGCCTTTCGACTACTGCCAGGGTCGCCTCTGGCGTGACGTCCCTCGGCCCCAGCCCCGTCCCGCCCGTGGTCAGGATTAAGTCCACCTCTCCACTGTCTGCCCACTCCCGCAGGGTGTCCGCAATCTGGTGCTGATCATCAGGCACCATCACGTATTTGGCGGCATTCATTCCCAGTTCGCCCACCATCTCTTTGATAAGGGGCCCGCTCGCGTCTTCTCGTTCACCCCGCGCCCCGAGGTCGCTGCTGGTCAATATTCCCACGTTGAACTGTGACATCTGCCTCGGCCTTCTCCGGCCATCATATCACGTGGAAAATCCGCCCAAAACACGTTGACAGATAGGTTGTGAGTGATAAAATGTGGGAACTAGTGGGGAAAAGTGGGCGATAATATGTTTCTCGGTGAATACGAATATCGCCTGGACCAGAAGGGGCGGGTCGCCATCCCCCCCAAGTCCCGAGGCGATTTCCAGGACGGCATTGTCGTAACCAGGGGTTACGATAACTGTATCGTTGCGTACACGGCCTCCACCTGGGACCGGCTCGCCGAGGAATATGCCTCCCTCCCGGGTACCGACCAGGGTGCCAGGCGGGTAAACAGGCTGGTCTTTTCCAGTGCCTTTCGCCTGAATCTGGACCGCTTGGGAAGGATAGGTCTCCCCAACACGCTCAGAGATTACGCCCAGATTGATGAAGAAGTGGTAGTGGCTGGGGTAGGGCGGCACCTGGAGATCTGGAGCAGGGAGCTTTGGGTTCGGGAACGAGAGTTGATGGAAGAACAGGCCTCGGAGATAGCCCAGGGTCTCACCGGCGGGACCCTGGCCCGATGACGATGAACGACTACAGCCACAAGCCCGTCATGACAGCCGAGGTGCTGGAAGGTCTGATGGTCAGGCCCGGCGGCGCATACATAGACGCGACAATGGGTGAAGGGGGCCACTGCGCCGCGATCCTCGAGCGCTGCCTGCCCGGGGGCCGGGTCCTGGGCATCGACGCCGATCCTTCCGTCCCTCCCATAGCCGCAAGACGCCTGTCTGCCTTCGGCCCTGCTTTCCAGGCCCGAGCCGGGAACTACGCCGACATGGAAACACTGGCGGCTGAGGCTGGCATCTTGGAGGCCCATGGCGTCCTTTTCGATCTGGGTTTTTCCTCCCGCCAAATCGACAATGCGGCCCGGGGCTTCAGCTTCCAGGCCGACGGCCCCCTCGACATGAGGTTCGACTCGACCCAGACCCTGACCGCCGAGGAGATCGTCAATTCCTGGCCGGAAGCTGACATCGCTCAGACTATTCGAGAATTCGGCGAAGAGCCCCGGGCTCGGAGAATCGCCTCGGCGATAGTGGGGGCGCGCCCGGTCAGGTCCACGGGAGCCCTTGCAACGATTATTTCAAAGGCGTCGGGTGGGGGGCGGCGAAGGATCCATCCCGCCACCCGTACATTCCAGGCTCTTCGAATTCGCGTCAACCGTGAACTCGAAAACCTTCAAAAGGGTCTGGAAGGAGCGGTCAGATTGCTGGCCGAGGGCGGGAGACTGGTAGTCATCACCTACCACTCCCTGGAAGCGGCATTGGTCAAGACATTCATGCGTCGGGAGACGGGCGGCTGCATCTGCCCTCCGGAACAGCCGGAGTGCAATTGCGGACGGGTGCGCCGGATGAAGCGGATCACCCGCAAGGCCGTAGCTCCCACTTCCGAAGAGATACACGGTAACCCCCGGGCCCGAAGCGCGAGGCTCAGGGTGGGGGAACGGGTCTAGAAGCCGGGACCGGCTGGCGGAATTGGCCGGCCCCATAGCTGCGCCCTCTGGCAGGGCGTGAAAGGGAGAGGAAAATGATTAGGAAGGCAAGAGAGGTTAACTTGGCCAGGGTAAAGATAATTGGGGTCGGGGGTGGGGGGTCCAATGCCGTGTCCCGGATGGCCGTATCCAAGGCCAAGAACCTGGACCTGGCTTGCATCAACACCGATGCCCAGGCCCTGGACCTCATGGATGTCCCCACCCGGATCTGCATCGGCCCGGCGACTACAAGCGGCCTCGGTAGCGGCGGAGACCCCAGCGTGGGGTGGAAGGCCGCAGAGGAGAGCCGGGAGGCGCTTCAGGAGCTGGTCAGCGACGCAGATATGATCTTCGTAGCGGCGGGGATGGGTGGGGGCACCGGCACCGGCGCCGCACCTATTGTGGCGCAGCTGGCCCGGGAGGCCGGAGCCCTCACTGTGGGTGTCGTCACGAAACCCTTCTCCTTTGAAGGCCGTTCCCGCATGATCATCGCCGAAGAAGGCCTGGATATGCTCGTGGAGCAGGTCGACACCCTCATCGCCATAGACAACAACCGCCTCCTCGACGCCTGTGAATACGATCTTCCCATGGGCGAGGCCTTCGGCATGGTAGACGACGTCCTTGCTCAGGGCGTTCAGGCCATCGCCGACATAATCAACGTCCCTGGCGAGATCAACGTGGACTTCGCCGATGTGCGTAACGTTATGAAGGATGGCGGCCGCGCCCTCATGGCCATCGGCATGGGAGAAGGCGAGGACCGCATGAGCAAGGCCACTACCCGGGCTCTCTCCTCGCCCCTGCTGGAGTCCTCCTTCAAGGGGGCCACTGGCATCGTGCTGAACATCACCGGCGGAGACGACCTCACCATCGGAGAGACCAACCGGGCCGCCGAGATGCTTACCAGCGCCTCCAACCCCGACGCTCTCGTCATTTTCGGCGTTGTACGAGACAAAGCCTTCGACGGCAAGGTCCGCGTGACCCTCATTGCAACCGGCCTGGAGATGGAGCACACGGTAGAAGACCTCCCGAAAGGCAGGGTAATTTCTGCCCAACCCCAGGAATTGGTGCAGCCGGTCCGTGAGCGGCCCAACGGTTTCCCCAACGGAGCGCGCAGGGTGAGCAATGGCTCCCGCTTTAGTGGCCTCTTTCGCAAAGGGCTCGGGACCCGGGCCACGGGTGCTTTCCGCTAAACTGGATTTAGAACTGGTTCGAAAATTGCTCCAAAATTGGGGCGATCCATTGCTTGACAACGCTCATATATAGTAGTAGCGTTTACCGCCGACACCACATATTGTGGTATGTCAATCTTTGGCTAAATAGCTGAACGGCGGTGCCTCAAACAGTGCGTTGTCCCTTCTGTGACTTCGAAGATTCGAAGGTCATCGATTCCAGGACCGTAGAAGGTGCGGTCCGGAGACGGCGGCAGTGTCTCCGTTGTGACCTGCGCTACACCACCTTGGAGCGGATCCAAGGTGCTGTCCTGACCCTCATCAAGGGAGACGGGCGTAGGGAGCTTTTCAACCGCTCCAAGCTGGCCTCCGGCATCCACAAGGCCTGCGCCAAGAGACCCATGCCCCTCGGCGCCATTGAAAAAATGGTCGACGAGATCGAGGAAGAACTCCAGAAGCTCGGCAGGGCCGAGGTCCCGACTGGCATCATTGGCGAGTTGGTCATGGCCCGACTCAAGGACCTGGACCGCGTGGCCTACATCCGCTTCGCCAGCGTCTACCGCGACTTCGAAGACGTGGAGACCTTCAAAGAAGAGGTTGACTCCCTCCTCAGCTCCCCCGACGGCGAAGAGTCTCCATCAGCCCAGCTCCCGATGTTCCTGGAAGTCACCCGACAAACCGCACGAACAGCCCAAGGGCGCACGCAGTCCGGAAGGCGTTAGGCGTAGTTGAAATGAAACTGCACAAGGTCAAAACTCCGGCAAATGACTATGTCGTTACCGTCAGGAATGGCCAACGTCTCTCTAAGGACGATTCCCTTCCGAAACGCCCCATGGATAAAGGCCTGGCCGAGGAAGCCGATATCGAACTGCTGGAATCGATGGGATTGGTAACCAAGATTCCCTGGCCTGATCCAGCCCCCGACTGAAGGGTCGGGGGGCCGGCGAATACGTGGCAAGCTGTTCCGCATTATTTCTAATCAGTCCCGGACACAATCTGCAAAACCTAGAATCGAGCGAACCTTGGTACAGAGCAAGAAGACCACCAATCAGTCAACCGTCCACTCCCAGATGGTCAAGGGCCTTAGCAGCGAAATCTCCGAAAAATTCGGCAATCAGATACCCCTGGTATCGGAAAACGGAATGGCCGTACTCGAACGCAGGTACCTGGTCAAGGATGTCGACGGCAAGCCCGCCGAGGTCCCGGAAAACCTCTACCGACGCGTGGCACGCAACATTGCCGAGGGCGAAAAGGAATACGGCGCCGCCGACATGGACGTCGAGCTCCTGGCAGAGCGTTTCTACCAGCTCATGGCCCGCAACGAGTTCATGCCCAATTCACCGACGTTAATGAACGCCGGTAGGGAACTCCAGCAGCTTTCCGCTTGCTTCGTACTGGCTGTCCCCGACTCCATAGACGGCATCTTCGAAGCTGCCAAGCACACCGCGGTCATCCACAAGAGCGGCGGTGGCACCGGCTTCGCCTTCTCAAACCTCAGGCCCGAGAGCGACAGGGTCGGGTCCACGGGCGGCGTGGCCAGCGGCCCCGTTTCCTTCATTCGTATCTTCGACACCGCCACCGACGTAGTGAAGCAGGGCGGCACCCGACGCGGCGCCAACATGGGCATCCTGGACGTCAGCCACCCCGACGTCCTGAAGTTCGTACACTCCAAGGATGACGACGCCTCTCTCCAGAACTTCAACATCTCTGTTGCCGTAACCGAGAAGTTCATGCAGTCCGTGGAAAACGGCAGTACCCACGACCTCGTCAACCCCAACAGCAAGGTCAAAGTGAAGTCCATAGAGGCCAAGCCCCTATTCGACGAGATGGTCGAAAGCGCATGGAAGACCGGAGACCCGGGCATCATCTTCATCGACCGGATGAACGACGAACGCTCCAACCCCGTGCCCAAGCGAGGCCCGATCCAGGCCACCAACCCCTGCGGAGAGCAACCCCTCTACTCCTATGACTCCTGCAACTTGGGCTCCATAAACCTCGCCAAGTTTGTTCTCGAAACTGACGAAAGCTCCGCCGTTGACTGGGACGAGTTGGGAGAAGTGGTCGAGAGTTGCGTCCGCTTCCTGGACAACGTTGTCACCATGAACAACTACCCCATCCCCGAGATCGCCGAGACCTCCACCAGCATCCGGCGGATAGGTCTGGGCGTCATGGGATGGGCAGACATGCTCATCCTCATGGGCATTCCCTACAACTCCCAGGCCGCTCTGGACCTCGGCGAAAAGGTCATGAGATTCATTGACGAAAAGGCCACCGACGCCTCAGGGGCCCTCGCCGGCGAGCGGGGCAACTTCCCGGACTGGGACGACTCGGTCTACGGCCCAGGCGGACAGCTTGGCCCCCGGCCCATGCGCAACTCCACCCGCACCACCATCGCCCCCACGGGCACCATCAGCATCATCGCCAACTGCTCCAGCGGTATCGAGCCCCTCTTCGCCCTCAGCTACGTCAGGCACGTCATGGACAACGCCCGGCTGGTCGAGGTCAACCCCTACTTCGAAGCCGTGGCCCGGCGCGAAGGCTTCTACAGCCAGGAATTGATGGAGAAGCTGGCCGATCTTGGGACAGCCCAGGGACTCGACGAGGTCCCCCAGTGGGTCCAGGACCTCTTCGTAACCTCCCACGACATCAGCCCCCAGTGGCACGTCAAGATGCAGGCCGCTTTCCAGAGGCACACCGACAACGCCGTTTCCAAGACCGTCAACTTCGCCAACCACGCCACCATAGAAGATGTCCGGCAGGTCTACATGCTGGCCTACCGGGAAGGCTGCAAGGGCGTGACCATCTACCGGGATGGCAGCAAGAGTCAGCAGGTGTTGAACACCGGCCAGACCCAGAAGGCCCGAGAAGGCGACGAAGCTCCCCACTCAGGCCCGACCCCCAGGCGCAGGCCTTCCAAGGTCCAGGGCATCACCGAGAAGGTCCACACAGGCCACGGCAACATGTACGTCACCGTCAACTTCGATGAAGAAAAGACTCCCTTCGAGGTCTTTTCCAACCTCGGCAAGGCCGGAGGCTGCGACTCTGCCCAGTTGGAGGCCATTTCCAGACTTGCCTCCCTGGCCCTGCGCTCGGGCATCGAGACTCAGGACGTCATCGACCAGTTGAGGGGCATAACCTGCTGCCCCGCCTGGAACGAGGGTGAACTCGTCAAGTCCGGCCCCGACGCCGTGGCCCTAGTCCTCTCCCGGCATCTCATGGAGCATGAAAAGTGGCCCGGTGCGGAGGCGCCGTCCGTTGTCGGGGCGCAAGTGCCTCTACCCCAGCTTCAAAAGAACGGAAACGGCCACACCAACGGAAATGGAAAAATCGCCTATTCAGGCAAGTGCGCTGAGTGCAACGGTACCCTGGTATACCAGGAGGGATGCGTGACCTGCTACGACTGCGGGTACAACAAATGCGGCTAACGTCCTAATATCAAAGCAATGGCAGACGGGGGGCGTGCTCCCCCAGAACACGGCCCGAGCCATCGGGCTATCCCCCAACTGCCGTTACCCCGGTGCGCTGCTCCTCCCAGCGCACACCACCTCCGGGCACCCTTGGGCGCCACCTCCCCCCAGGGTGCCCACTCTTTTGTCCTTTTCCCCGTGTCCCACAGGCGCGGGTGCTATAATCTAGTATACAGTTGCCGTCCCGGCAAGCGTTGCATTCGCCTTGTCGGCGCGAGGAGGCCCCCAAATAAAACTCTCATTCATCGGTGGCGGGGTCATGGCGGAAGCCATTGTGCGCGGCGTTATCGAACAGGGCGTCGCCACTCCTGCTGATATCCTAGTCAGCGAACCCATCGCACCCCGACGCTCCACCCTCTCCGATACTTACAACGTCTCCACCACCGACGACAACCTCGCCGCCCTCCAGGGCCCCGAAGCCGTCGTCCTGGCCGTTAAACCTCAGGTCATGCCCCACGTCCTCGAACAGATGAAGGGCCGGGTCGGAAGCGACCAGATGGTCCTTTCCATTGCCGCAGGAGTGAAGTTGGATACTCTGTCTAACGGCCTCGGCCATGACGTACTCGTCCGCGCCATGCCTAACACCCCCGCCCAGATAGGGAAGGGAATAACCATGTGGACCACAGGCGTTGGCGCAGGCCCCGACGCCCGTGCCGCCGCCGCCGGCATCCTCCAGGCCCTCGGCGAGGAGATCTACGTCGAAGACGAAAAATACCTCGACATGGCCACCGCCCTCAGCGGCGGCGGCCCCGCCTACACCTTTCTTGTCATCGAGTCCCTTATAGACGCCGGCGTACACGTCGGCCTTTCCAGGGACATCGCCGAAAAGCTCGCCGTGGAGACAGTCGCGGGGTCCGCCCAGCTTTACAAAGAGTCGGATAAACACCCGGCGGAACTGAAGAACATGGTCACCTCCCCTGGAGGCACTACCGCCGAGGCCCTCCTCGTCCTCGAGTCGGGCGGCCTGCGAGGCCTTTTCATCAACGCCATCGTCGAGGCCTACAAGAAGGCCCAGCGGGTCGGCTGAATATGATCTTCGGCATAATCGCATTGCTGGCCCAGGTCCTGTCCTGGATGATCATAGCCAGGATGATCCTGAGCCTGATCTTCCCCATGGGCACGGACAAGCAGTGGGTTGCCTCCCTGATGCACGTCCTCTACAGGGTAACCGAACCCATCCTCTCCCCTATCAGGCGGCTGGTCTACAGGGGCGGTTCGCTCGACTTTAGCCCCATGGTGGCGGTGCTAATTCTTTGGGTCGTATCCATCGGCGCCGGCAGCTTGGGCTAGCGCCCGACACCCTTCACCCGATATCATCCTCTCTCATCTGGAGTCTTTGATCGCCTCCGGACGCAGCGAGAGATGCGCAAAGTAGCCATAGTCACCGACAGCACATCCTGCATTCCCGCCGACCTTGCGCGGGAGCTTGACATTCGTGTCGTGCCCCTGACCTACGTCTTCGGCGACACCGTAGTCCCCGACGACCCCGACATGGACATGCCCGACTTCTACCGCCGCCTCCAGTCCGCCGAAAGACCCCCCACCACTTCCCCTGCCTCACCGGGTGTGTATGTTGAAGCTTTCAAGGAGCTCATCGGCACCGTCGATGCCGTTCTTTGCATCACCGTTTCCGCCAGGTTCAGCGGCATGCACCGCGCTGCAACCGTTGCCAGGGACATGGTGTCCGAAGACTCTTCTCCTACACGGGTGGAGGTCATGGACTCCGGGGGAGCGGCCATGCTCCAGGGATTCGTAGTCCTCGCTGCCGCCCGAGCCGCCGCTCAGGGCGCCTCCCTGGAAGAGGTCACCCGCATCGCCGAGTCCGTAAAAGCACGGGTGCGGCTGGTGGCGGTTATCGATACTTTCAAGTACCTGGGCCGTAGCGGCCGGTTCCCGAGAGTCGTCGCCTGGGGCGCTTCCCTCATCGGCCTGAAGCCCGTACTCTCACTGCGGATGGGACAGGTGAAGCCTGTTACAGTAGCCCGGAGCAGGCAGGGAGCCCTCCGGAGAATGCTTCGTATGCTCGAAAGGGATACCCGCGGCAAGGACTCGATTCGAGTGGCTATGCTCCACGCCAACGTACCTGCGGAGGCCGAGGAATTTGCCCGCCAGGTCTCCGAAACGATAGACTGCACCGAGCTCCTGATGTCCCACCTGACCCCCGTTATGGGCATCTACACGGGCCCCGGGGTCTTGGGAATCACCTACTACGCCGACTGATCAACTCCGTATGCTTATGCTGAAAGCGCTTTTCATACTGGGATGCTACCTCTACGGCTCCTTGCCCGTCACGGAGCTGCTGGCCCGACGTAAGGGCGCCGACCTCCGGCAGGAAGGTACGGGTAAGGTGGGCGCCGGAAACCTCTGGCAGACCTCCGGTGCAAAGTACGGCCTGGTAGGTGGCCTCTTCGATGTCGGTAAGGGCGCTTTGCCCGTACTGTTAGCCGACTGGCTGAAGTTGGGCAAGGGCGTTGGCGCCGCCGGTGCGGTTGCGGGGCTGGTAGGCCAGATGTGGCCCGTCTTCAGGAGGTTTGACGGCGGTCGGGGCAATGCCACGGCCATCGGTGCCCTGGCCGCCCTGAGCCCCAGGGCCGGCATAATGGCCATGGTCCCCATGTTCGGCGGTGGCGCTATATGGGCGCTGCCCATAATGGTCCGCACCGACCTCACCTGGAAACAGCGGCTGAAGTTCCCCGGCAGGAACAGCGACGAAATACCTATCGGGATGCTTCTCGGATGGCTGGGCATACCCCTCTTTGCCTGGCTCATGAAGGAGCCGAAACCCGCAGTCCGTGCCCTCTTCGCCGCGACTATCGCCATTATGGTGCGTCGGGTCACGGGTGGCCTCTCCAACGACATCGCCGAGGGCAAAGACATCAAGCAGGTCATCCGTAACAGGGCCCTGTACGACCGATCCACTAGGTAATCTCCTGACCCCGTCCACCCCATGTCAACCCCAGACCCCTCTGTCTCCCGCCTCGAAGCCGACGTTGAGACCCTCAGGAGAAGCCTCCCCCCACCCCCTCCACCCGTCCCCAATCCATACCTGGTTCTGTTGTGCGGCCTCCCCGCAGCCGGAAAAACTCACTTCGCCCGCCTCTTGGCCGCGGAAGTCCCTATGCTGGTGATCGAGTCGGACGCAGCGCGGAAAACACTGGCCGGAATACCCGCGTATAATTCAGATGAAAACCGGCGCGTCTTCGGTGCATGCCGTCGGCTCATGCAGGATCTCCTTGAGCACGGCGTTCCAGTCTTGCTCGACGCAACAAATCTCACCGAGCGGGACAGGGCATACTCACGCGAAGCTGCGTCGGCAAAGGGAGCGGACGTTGTGGTGGTCGAAGTGACCGCCCCCGAGACCCTCATAGCCAAAAGGCTGAAACGCAGAGAGCAAGGTAAAACGAAGGATGGCGCCTCCGAGGCAGGTTGGGACGTTTACAGGAGAATGAAAGCACGGGAAGAACCGGTCGCCGGGCCTCACATCACAGTGGATACTTCGAAAGACATCGCCCCTTTGATCCGGAAGATAGCCGACAAACTGAATTCGATTAATGGAGATTAAGGGAGACCGACACATGGATATCAACGTTGTCCAGGGCGACATTACCGACCTGAAAGCCGACGCCGCAGTCGTCAACCTCTTCGAAGGCGTGAAGCAGCCTGGCGGCGGCACCGGCGCCGTGGACCGCGCCCTCGACGGCGCCATCACCGAACTCATCGCCGACGGCGAGCTCACCGGCAAGGAGGGCGAGATTGTCCAGGTCCACACCTTCGGCAGAATCGCGCCAAAGCGAGTCGTCATTGTCGGCCTGGGCAAGAGAGAACGCTTCGACGAGGACACAGTCCGCCGCATAATGGGCGGCCTCTGCCGAGACCTCTCCGCCAAGAGTATCAAGAAGGTGACTACCCTTGTCCACGGTGCGGGGATAGGCGGCATGGACGCCGGTAATTCTGCTCAGGCCATCGCCGAGGGCAGCCTTCTCGGGACCTACACCTTCAACAGGCACCGCACCACCGCCCCCGAGCCTAAGGAGATCGATCAGCTCTCCCTGGTTGAAGTCGATAGCTCCAAGGTCGAAGCCCTGGAATCCGGCCTTGAACGCGGCAAGATCATCGCGGAGGCCGCAGCCCTCGCCCGGGACATGGCCAACGAGCCCGCCAACTTCATGACCCCCTCCGACATGGCCGCCACCGCCGAACGGGTCGCCGGGGAGTCCGGCCTGGAGGTCGAGGTCTTGGACAGCGAGCAGATGGACGGACTCGGTATGGGCGCCATCGCCGGCGTGGCCAAGGGCACCCGACAGCCCCCAAAGTTCATCATCCTCAAGTACCGCGGCGATGAAGACGGCGCAGAGCGGCACCTCGGCCTCCTGGGCAAGGGCGTCACCTTCGACTCCGGCGGCATATCCCTGAAGCCCGCCCTGAACATGGGCGACATGAAGGGCGACATGTCCGGCGGCGCATCCGTAATCGCAGCCATGGGCGCCATAGGAAAGCTGAAACCTGGTATCAACGTCACGGGCCTCGTCCCAGCCTCCGAGAACCTCCCCGACGGCAACGCCCAGAAACCCGGCGATGTTGTCCGCGCCATGAACGGCAAGACCATCGAGATAGAAAACACCGACGCCGAGGGCCGTCTCCTCCTCGCCGACGCCCTCTCTTACGGCCGCAAGATCGGCATGACCTCCATGGTCGACGTCGCCACCCTCACCGGCGCAATGGTCATCGCCCTTGGACACGTGAGTTCGGGCGCTTTCGGCAACGATCAGGGGCTGGTGGACTGCATCATCGACGCCGGAAAGCAGGCCGGTGAGAAGATCTGGCACATGCCACTCTTCGAAGAGTACAAGGAGCAGAACAAGAGCGATGTGGCGGACGTCAAGAATACCGGGGGCCGACCCGCGGGCTCCATCACCGCCGCCCAGTTCCTCGCCGAGTTCAGCGAAGACACGCCCTGGGTTCACCTCGATATCGCCGGCACCTTCATGGCGTCCAAGACCAGCGGCTACGTGGTCAAGGGCGCAACAGGTGTCCCGGTCAGGACCCTCATCAACTACGTCCTCTCCCAGGCCAAGACCCCAGCGAATAGCCAATGATCGGACTCCTGAAAAGAAAGCCCGGCGCCGATGAGAGCGACCGCGCACGCTACCGCCGCTACCTCAAGAACGAGATAGAGGCTGTCCAGCTTTACAGTGACCTCGCCAATGTCGAGAGAGATGACGACCGCGCCCGGCTCTTCCGCCGCCTCGCCCAGGCCGAGATGAGACACGTCCGCATCTGGTCCCGAAAGCTCGGCATGGAAGACCAGTCCCCCGACAACTACCGTCGCACCCTTAGGGTGCTCGTTCTGAGGTCCATCGCCGCCATCTTCGGCACCAAGGCCGTCATGCCCATCATCCTGAAGGCCGAGGCCGCAGACGCCAGCACCTACCGCGAAGACCCCGAGGCCTCCAACATCGTGCAGGAAGAGGTCGAGCACTTTAACGTCCTGGGCCGACTCTCGGGCCTCCCAGACCACGCCCAGATCATCTCCCTGGAACGTCGTCACTACAGCGGCACGGTCAACGTCCGGGCCGGTGTTCTCGGCTTCAACGACGGCCTCATTTCCAACGTCAGCCTCGTCATGGGTGTCACCGGCGCCACCTCCGACTCCAGTTTCATTGTCATCGCAGGCATCTCTGGTCTGTTGGCCGGGGCCTTCTCCATGGCCGCGGGCGAATACGTCTCCGTCCGGGCCCAGAGAGACGTCTACGAAAGGGAGATCGAGGTGGAGAGGGCCGAGCTCGAAGAAGTCCCGAGGGAGGAGGCCCAGGAGCTCGCCCTCATCTACCAGCGCAAGGGCTTCACCAGGCAGGAGGCCCGAGCCGTCGCCGAGCGGATCATCTCCAACCCCGAGGTCGCCCTGGAAACCCTGGCTCGTGAGGAGCTCGGCCTGGACCCCGACCAGCTCGGCAACCCGTGGACCGCCGCCATCAGCTCATTCCTGGCCTTCGGCTTCGGAGCACTCATTCCCCTCCTCCCGAACCTCTTCACCACCGACCTCCTTGCCCTCATCCTGACCGTCGCCTTGAGTGGCGCAGCGGTCTTTGGAATAGGCGCCCTGCTCGGCACCCTGACCGGAAAGAACCTCTTCTGGGGAGGAGGCCGTATGCTCTTCGTCGGCGCCGCGGCCGCCGGAGTAACCTACGGCATCGGCTCCCTGGTCGGCATCTCCCTGGAAACCTAGCTGGGAAAGCCCAAAACTAGCCTAAGAAGGCCTCCTTTCCATCAAGAGCGCCTTGTATAACTGTCATTCCGATGCCCCGCGAGGAATCTGGGGCGGGGCTTTTGGGCATGGATGATGCGGCTTTTGGCCATCCGAAGTGTACCAGTACTGTGCGTTACCCCTCGGCCACCACCCCCCGCAGCTGCCGCATCGCCAGGTTCCCCCCGCTCACCACCACTGCCACCTTCTTGCCCTGTAACCGGTCCTTGATCTGCACCGCCCCCGCCAGCGACGCCGCGCCCGCCCCCTCGGCCAGGGTGCGTGCCTTCTCCAGCAGCATCACTATCGCCGACTTTATCTCTTCCTCGCTCACCTGCAGGAAGTCGTCCAGCATGTCCCGCAGGATGGCCTGGGGAAACTCGAAAGCCGTCCGGGTCGCGAGCCCCTCGGCCTCCGTCTCCATCGCCGCCTCCACCATATCCCCGCTCTTCCACGAAAGATACGCCGCCGGTGCCTTCGCCGCCCCGACCCCAATCACCTCCACCCCCGGATTGATCGCCTTCGCCGCTATGGCCGTACCGCACGCTCCGCTCCCCCCGCCTATCGGCACGAGTATTGTGTCAACATCGGGCAGGTCTTCCATGATCTCCAGCCCGTATGTCCCGACCCCCGCCACCAGGTCAGGCTCATTCCCGCTGTGGACGTACCGGTACCCGAACTCCGCACAGAGACGTTCAACATGCTCCCGGGACTCGTCGAAGTCCGCCCCGTGGAACACCACCTCCGCGCCCAAATCCTGCATCGCCTCCACCTTGCCCGGGTTCGCACCCTCAGGAACCACGATTATCGCCCTCACACCGAACAGCCGACCCGCGTACGCAATCGACTGACCGTGATTCCCCGTAGACGCCGAGATTATCCCCCGCTCCCTCTCCTCCTCCGACAGCCGCGACACCAGGTTTATCCCACCCCTCACCTTGAACGCCCCCGTCACCTGGTAATTCTCGTGCTTCAGGTAGACTTCAGCGCCCACCGCGGCGGATAGCGACGGGTAATGCCGAAGGGGAGTCCGGGTAACATGGGGACGGATAACTTGTCTCGCCGAAAGAATATCGGCGAAGGTGGGTCTATTGAGCATGGAGAACGTCTTTCTTGGCCTTACTTAGTCAAGAATGTGGAGTCTAGCGATTTGTGACGACTATCCGGCAACTGAGTCGTAACGCCGAACTGTTTCACGAAGTTGATCAGCAAACTGGAATATATCGTCAGGCGCCTCAATTGCTACGCGCTCCACATCCTTGTTTTCATCAAATAGGCCCAAGTATTTCTGCTCTCCGTTGAAGTAAAGTCTACAGATAGGCCGCCTATTGGTATCATCCAAGAGCACACCACAATAGGATTTTGTGTCTCGCATAGCCACACGACTTATTGGAATGTCTTGACTGAGTATGGCCTTTACGATGAAGAATCCTTGGAGTTCTTCTTCAGTTGTAACGATTCCCGAGGGGCCCGCTTTCCTCTCCTCTACTTCAGTATCCTCGGGCGGTTGCTCTGCCTCTTCTTCAGTTTCTGTTCCGCCCTGTAAAGCAGACTTGAGTCTGTCATTTACGCGATCCGTTAGGAATTGACTTAGCGCTTTCTTAGTGGAGCGAAGGAACTGTTCAATTACAGTTTTCGTCTTTAGGCCGTCATATATTTGACCAGCGAAATACCTGGCGAATTCTTCTGACGGACTTGCCCACTCGTTTGCCAGGAGCCTCTTGATCTCACGTGTGTACTTAAGGTCCTTTGCATTGCTTAATATTTGATCGAGGTCAAAGGAGGCTTTTGTAAACCTTCTTAGCTCTTCGATTTCAGCATCATTAAAGTCCAAGAGGTTTAGCTCAAAGAATGGCCTTTCGTCCATCTTGTTTGGTTCTTCTAAATCGGAATAGAACCTGTAAATGATCCCGTCAGTAAGGACCCCGAATCTGGCTTGAGTGACGGTAAAGTACCTGTAAAGCTGTGACGCATGATCCTTATCCAATTGGGTCCCATACTTCTTGCACTCGAATAGGATTACCGGTTGGTCATCTTGAAGAATTGCATAGTCAACCTTTTCACCCTTCTTAGTCCCGACATCAGCCGTAAATTCGGGCATTACCTCCGAAGGGTCAAAGACGTTATATCCGAGTACGTGATTGATGAATGGCATAACCAGGGCGTTTTTTGTGGACTCCTCTGTTTGAATCTTGTCAAGCCGCTTTTGAGCGCGACTTGAAACTTCTCGCACACGTTCATCTAAGTCCATTCCCTCAAGTGATTGCACCATGTAATGCCCCCAAGACTGTAGTCGGCTTATTCTAGCAATCAGAAGTGGAGAACTAAAGGCTTAGGGGGCGCACTTCGCGTTCACGCGAAGCTAACCCTTCAACCTTGGCGTTAAACTGTGCTAGAGTATACGCACTAATTCAGAAGCAAGGAGCGGTAGTCGGATTAGCCTGACCCCGCATTGGTCAATCTGTCATGAGCGGTCTTAAAGGAATCGACGAAAGCTTGGCCGTCAAGGCCGAACCCAACCCCGACCTCGACGAGATACACCCCGGCGACACCGTGAAGGTGCACTACAGGGTCATCGAAGGTACAAGGGAGCGTATCCAGGTCTTCCAGGGTACGGTCATCAAGATTCGCAACGGCGGAATCGACGCCAATTTCACCGTGCGTAGGGTGACCCACGCCGTCGGCGTCGAGAGGACCTTCCTCTTCAACTCCCCCCGGCTGCAGAAGCTGGAACGCGTGAGACTGGGCAAAGTAAGGCGGGCCCGACTCTACTACCTGCGGGAGCGCTCCGGCAAAGCCGCTCGAATAAAAGAGAAGCGCCTCGCCTAGCCCCGACACCCCTCCCCGCGCCCTCTAATTCGTCCCTGAACGGCGGCATTTGTGGCCGCGACTGTTGGCTATGCCATTCGCTGAAATAGCCGTCGACGCCCCGCTGGAACCGGGCCGTACCTTCACCTATTCCATCCCTGGCAACCTCAAAGTGGAACCCGGCCACTGCGTCTGGGTCCCCTTCGGGCGTCGTACCCTTCAGGGCATTGTCTTCGAAGTCACCGAGGCCCCTGCCTTCCAGGAGACCCGGGACGTCGTCGGCCTCGTCGACCCTGTACCCCTCCTCTCACCCCACCACCTCTCCCTCTCACGATGGACCAGCCTTCGCTACCTTTGCTCCCTCTTCGAAGCCGCCTCCGTGATGCTACCCCAGGGCGTGCGCCGTCGTGTGCGCACCTTCTACTCCCTCGCCCCCTGGCCCGACTCCTTCTCTCCGAACGACCCCCAACAACAAGCCCTGGATGCCCTGAAAGAGCTGGGCCGCTCGCAGCTCCCAGCCTTGAGGAAGGAGCTCGGAGGAAGGGCCCAGCAGAGGCTCGACTCCCTGGTCAGGATCGGAGTCGTGACCCGCGAATGGGAGCTTCCCCGCCCCGCCGTCTCCGCCAAGTACGAGACCCAGTACTACCTAAAGCCCGACCCCGAGCACGCCCTATCTCTCGCCAACCTGAAGTCTAACGCCGTCAACCAGCGTGCCTTCCTCGACGCCCTCTTCGAACAACCGCAGGGCATCTCCGTTTCCGAGTTGAGGGAAAGACGCATTTCGCCTACAGCCATCAAGGCCCTGGTATCGAGAGGCGTGGCCGCCAGCAAGAAGGTTCGTGTCATCCGCGACCCCCTCGCCTCCAGGCACTACAAACAGATCTCCGCCCCCGACCTCACGGAAGACCAGCAATATGCCTGGGAACCCATCGAAAAAGCCTTGGAGGATGTGGCGTCGGGTGGGGAAAGTAAGGCGTTCTTGCTCAGGGGAGTCACGGGGAGTGGCAAAACCGAAATCTACCTCCGTGCCTTGGAACGCACCCTGAAACTCGGGCGGCGTGGCATTGTCCTCGTCCCCGAGATCTCCCTCACCCCCCAGACCGTGCAGCGCTTCAGCTCCCGGTTCCCGGGCCAGGTCGCCGTCCTCCACAGCCGACTAAAGCCCGGCGAGAAGTTCGACGAATGGTGGCGCATCCACCAGGGCGAGTTCGGCGTCGTCATCGGACCTAGGAGCGCCCTCTTCTCCCCCCAGCCCGACCTCGGCCTTATCGTCCTCGATGAAGAGCACGATGCCTCCTACAAGCAGTCGGAGCCCGCCCCCCGCTATCATGCCAGGGAGGCCGCTCTGGAAATGGCCCGGCTTACCTGCGCGGTGGTTATTCTGGGGAGTGCTACCCCTGACG
This sequence comes from Dehalococcoidia bacterium, assembly GCA_965207225.1. Classification (GTDB taxonomy): domain Bacteria; phylum Chloroflexota; class Dehalococcoidia; order Plut-88900; family Plut-88900; genus Plut-88900. Next base: position 375,493 of record CBDBLV010000004.1, on the reverse strand, counting down.
TGACCACTTCCTACCGGGCCGCAACCGGCGAGCTTGAGTTCCTGGAGCTCCCCCGGCGCATCCGCCAGGGCACTGAGGACTCGGCCCTGGCCCGGGTCGACGTGGTCGACATGAAGAAGGAGCTTACCAGCGGCAACCGCGACATGTTCAGCCGCCTCCTCCGCACCGAGATGGCCAGGGCCCTCGACGCCCGAGAACAGATCATCCTCTTCATCAACCGGCGGGGCTTCTCTACCTCCGTCCACTGCCGCCACTGCGGAAACGTAGTACAGTGCCGACGCTGTGAGGTCTCCCTGGTCTATCACGGCGCCCTGGGCCGGCTCCTGTGCCATCACTGCGGCTACAGCATCAACAGGCCCCAGATGTGCCGCCAGTGCGGCAGCCCCGACCTCGGGTACATCGGAGCAGGCACCCAGCGCATCGAGCAGGAAATGCGCTCCCGGTTTCCCGGCGCCCGCACCTTCCGCTGGGACAGGGACACCGCCTCCGACCAGGCCGAGCACGAGGAGGTCCTCCGCAAGCTCCAGTCCGGCGAGATCGATATCCTCGTCGGCACCCAGATGGTGGCCCAGGGTCTCCACCTCCCCCAGGTCACCCTCGTGGGCGTCATGAGCGCCGACGTCGGCATCAACTTCCCCGACTACCGTGCCGGCGAACGCGTCTTCCAGGTTCTCACCCAGGTCGCCGGTCGAGCGGGCCGGGGCCCGGGAGGCGGGCGCGTCGTCATACAGACCTTCAACCCTGAGCACTACGCCATCCGCTCCGTCGCTGCCCACGACTACGAGCGATTTTCCCGCCAGGAAATCTACTACCGACTCCAGAACCGCTACCCCCCCTTCGCCCGACTCACCAGGCTCACCCACTCCCAGGTCAATGCCGAAAAAGCCGAGACTGAGGCCAGTCGTGTCGCCCTGGCCCTCCGCCACGAATGTGACCGGCTCGGCCTTCCCCAGACCGAAGTTCTCGGCCCCGTTCCCTGCTTCATCCCCAGGGTCAAGGGCCGCTACCGCTGGCAGGTCCTCATCCGCGGCAACGAACCCGGACTGCTCCTCAAAAAAGTTGGCCCCGGAGACGGCTGGGCCGTCGAAGTAGACCCCGTAACCCTCCTCTAACCCTCCAATCGTCATTCCGGCCCCCGAGCCGGAATCCATCCCCTCCCCCGTAGGGGTGCCCCTCGTGGGTACCCTGCCCGCCACCCACGCTAAGACTTGCATGTCCCCCAAACCGAGCCATCCCCTTCCTCCCCAGTACTGAACTAGAGGCCCACGTGGGTGCAGCGCGCCCACGTGGGCCTCTGTTCTTCTTTCCCCCTCTCCCTTAAAGGCCCTAAGAGCCTGCCCCGAGTCCCTCGAGGGGGAGAGGGGGACCAAGGGGGAGAGGGTTCCCTTGGGGGGCTGGGGGATATTCCCCCAAAAGCCGCACATTTGCTCTTGACACAGCTGTCCGATGGTACTATCATACCCTGCGTCTGATCGAACACTAAGTCACATCATCAAAGGAGGAACCAAAAACCTAAGGGAAGCCCCCGAGACCCAAGAGGACTCAACGCCCTAGCCCATCCCAAGACCTCTCCCCTCCCATAGGGAGGCGACCGGCCAATCGCCCCCCCTTGCGAGGACGGCAGGTTGTGGCACAAGCGAAAAGCCTGCCCCCGAGAAGTCGGGGGCGCCATCTCCTCAACCCAAGGGTCCCGTGCCCCTTCCCCATCCATCCAGGCGATGGAAGGTCCACAACATTAAGCGGCACGCTCCTCACTTAGGAGCCCTGCCGAAAAACCTCGGGCAATTACGCCCTTGGAAAAATCTCCCCCGTCGTTCCCCTCGGAGATTCCCATAAACCCAGCGACGGCAGCGAGAAAACACCCACCCACCCCTCCGAGTGGGTCGGGAAAACTGAGAAACTGGTGGTAGAGACGCCCTCAGGCGAGAACCCCTCGTTTGTCTGCCATGTGACACAGGAACACGGGGCTGAACCAGGCTGGCCTCCCGCCCCCTGAAACTGAGTCCCGGACCTTCCATCGCCGACCCAAAACCCGACAGAACAATCAAAACGAAAACCGAGACCCCACAACTGAATAAACCCCCGATGCTTCACCGGCCCCCCCGACGAGCGCCTAACCTTTACAGGCATCAACCCTTTTCTTAGAATTGTTCCGATGCCCGAATCATACGTGATCATCCTTCACGCCCCAGAGGCGCCCCTTGGCCGTACTTCCTCTTAAAGTCACCCCCGACCCCATACTGCGCCTGAAAGCCAAGCGCGTCCGGGCCATCGACTCCTACATCAAGAAGCTCGCCAAGGACATGGTCGAGAGCATGCACGCCTACGACGGCGTCGGCATCGCGGCGCCTCAGGTAGGGGTTTCCCTGCGTGTCATAGTAATAGGCATACCCGACGAGGAAATCATCACCCTTATCAACCCGGAAATAGTCAAGAAGACCGGCGAACGGGAAGTCAACGAAGGCTGCCTCAGCATCCCCGGCTACCGCGGCGAAATCAAGCGCGCCGAGACCGTAGTCGCCAAAGGGCTGGACCTGGCCGGCAAGGAAGTGCGCATCAAGGCCACCGAACTCCTCGCCCAGGCCCTCGAGCATGAGGTCGGGCACATCCAGGGCTCCCTCTACACCGACTTGCTGGAGAGCATGGACAAGCTCCACAAATACACCCCGGCGGAGGAAGAGGAAGAAGGATAGCGGGTCCGGGTCCCACGCCATCTCCCAGCCCATTGTGCTAACATTCACTAACAGATTTCCGCCAAGCGCGGCGTACAATACACATGACAGACTACCACTCATGGTCCGGCGGTCACTTTAGTTGCTAGGTCTACTCAGGCTATACAGGCTTATCCCGAAGGGGAACACCCTTTGTCTGATCATGATCGGCCTCATATTCATAGCCGGTCTCGTGGTCCTGCTCCCCGACAAGACGCCCGGCATCGACAGGGTCGGCTTCCGACAGGGACTCGACATCCGGGGCGGCACCCACCTCGTCTATGAGGCCCAACCCCCCGAAGGTGAAGCCGTCACCGACTCCCAGGTCGAGGGCGTTATCAGCATCATCCGCAACCGCGTCGACGCCTTCGGAGTCTCCGAGCCCATAGTCCAAAGAGTTGGCGACGACCGGATCATGGTACAGATCCCCGGTATCCGGGACGTGGAGCGGGCCAAGAGCCTTATCGGCCGCACCGCCCAGCTCGACTTCCGAGAGCAGCGGCGACAGGAAGATGGCACCTTCGTCACCGACCCCCAGACCGGCAGCATCATCTGGGACCCCGTCCTAGCTCCAAACGATACCGGCCAGCTGGTCCCCCTCACAGGCGAATACATGCTGCCGAATTCCCAGGTCGTGCTAGACCCTGCAACCAACCTTCCCCAGGTCGCCTTCGAGTTCAACAGCGAAGGCGCCAGGATGTTCGAAAACATCACCAGCAGGCTCCTCAACCAGCCCCTGGGAATCCACCTGGACGGCCTTTTGATTTCCGACCCCGTGGTCCAGGCGGTCATATCCAGAAACGGTGTAATCACCGGTCTTAGCATCGAACAGGCTGATGACCTCGCCATCCAGCTCAACGCCGGTGCCTTGCCGATTCCTATCCAGCTCATCCGAGAGCAGGACGTCGATGCCACCCTCGGCGCCGAGTCGGTCAACAAGAGCATGGTGGCGGGCATAGTGGGATTGCTCCTTGTCCTGGGTTTCCTGATGGTCTACTACAGGCTCCCGGGCGTCCTTTCCGCCGGCGCCCTCATCGTCTACGGCCTCGTGGTCCTGTCCACCTTCAAGCTGCTCCCCGTCACCCTTACCCTCTCCGGCATCGCCGGGTTCATCCTGTCCATCGGCATGGCCGTCGACGCGAATGTCCTCATCTTCGAACGTCTGAAAGAGGAGCTCCGCGCCGGCCGTAGCCTCCGCGTCGCTATCGAAGCCGGATTCAACCGGGCCTGGGTGGCCATCCGCGACAGCAACGTATCCACCCTCATAACCTGCGCCATTCTCTGGTGGTTCGGCGACAAGCTGGGCACCCCCCTGGTCACCGGATTCGCCATCACCCTCGCCATTGGCATCGTCACCAGCATGTTCTCCGCCATGTTCGTCACCCGCAGCTTCCTGAGATTCTTCGTCGGCTCCTGGGCCCAGGAGAAGCCCGGAGTATTCGGCGTGCCCAAGACCCTGGCCGACACCCCCCAGGACCCCACCCCCGGCCGCCGCATCAACGTCGTCAACAGGAGGTTCTGGTACTTTGCAATCTCCGGTGCCGTGATACTTCCGGGTATCGTGTCTCTCATATTCCCCCCGGCTTTCAACACCGGCATCGAGTTCTCCAGCGGCTCCACCATCGAGGTCCGCTTCATCAACCCCGCCGACCGCGACCGGCTCACAGGTGGAGAAGTAACGGTAACAGCTGTGCGGCAAGAGTTGGAGGAACTGGGCCACGGCGACGCCATCGTCCAGGCCCTGGAGACCAACGCCTTCCTCATCCGCACCGAGACCCTAGGCCAGGGCGAGATTGACCAGGATGGCAATGTCGGGCCTTCCGATAGCCAGCTCATTCAGCAGGCCTTCGCCCAACGTTTCGGCCCCACCAGCATAGACCGCTTCGAGGTGGACTTCGTTTCTCCCATCGTCGCCGCCGAAATGGTGCGCAACGCCGCTCTGGCCGTGTTCTTCGCCATCATCGGTATATTCCTGTACATAGCGTGGGCTTTCCGCAAGATGCCCCATTTCTTCCGCTACAGCGCCGCGGCCGTCTTTGCCCTCGCCCATGACGTTCTGATCGTCCTCGGCCTCTTCTCCCTGCTCGGCAAGGTCTTTGGCGTCGAGCTCAACACCATGGTCATCACGGCTATCCTTGCCGTCATCGGCTACAGCATTAACAACACCATCGTCGTCTTCGACCGCATCAGGGAGAACATGCTAAGGCGCACCGGCGACCCCTTCGAGGTCACGGTTAACAACAGCCTGCTTGAGACCATGGGCCGCTCAGTCAACACCAGCCTCACAACACTGTTTACTCTGCTCGCCCTAGTCCTGTTCGGCGGCGGGACCCTCCTGCCCTTCATACTGGTGCTGCTTATAGGTGTCCTCGCCGGTACCTACAGCTCCATGCTGATCGGCCCGCAGGTGCTCGTCATGTGGGAGAAGGGTGAATTCAGGATGGTCTGGCGTCGGGTGCAGGCCCGACTCGGCGGCGCCCGCGCCCGCACCCCAACCTAAAGGTGCCCATGACCTCCGCCACTCCTGCCTTGACACCCACAGTGTCGAAATATAACCTGAGTCCAACGTTGTACAGGCTCTGGGTTCGATGAAGGGAATGAAGCACAGATGAGAGAGAAACTAGTAACCCTGGAACAAGCCGCCAGCCTGGTACGCACCGGTGACAAGGTGATCATGATGGGTGGCCTGGACAATACCCCCATGGCCCTCCTCCGCGAGATCGTCCGCGGCGAGACCACGGAGCTCAACACTGTCGGCGTGGTCGGCGCTTCCATGAACCTCGACTTCCTCGTCGGGGCCGGCCGTACCGCCACCGTTGAGACCTGCGACTTCAACTTCCAACCCTTCGCCCGGGTCGCCCCCAACTACCTGCGCCTCCAGAAGGAGGGCCGGGTCAAGATGAAGGACAATACCTGAGGCGTTCTCTACAGCATGGTCCAGGCTGGATCAATGGGCATCCCCTTCGTCCCGACCCTCGGCTACGCCAACAGCGACGTGATTAGCCAACGAGATGACTTCACCATCGCCCCCAACCCTTTCAACCCCTCCGAGCCGATAGTTATGGCCAAGGCCATCAACCCCGACGTGGCCCTCTTCCACGGCACCAAGGCTGACAGGCGAGGCAACGTGCTCGTCAAGAAGGGCGGAGAAGCCCTGATGCTGGCTCAAGCCTCGGACCGGGTTATCGTCACTGTCGAAGAGATAGTCGATCAGGTCTCCCCCGACGACCCTTCCGGTACCTACATCCCGGCCATTCACGTCAAAGCCGTGGCCCACGCCCCCTTTGGCGCCTTCCCCAGCGCGTGCCCCGGCCATTACGCCATGGACGTTGACGAGATGAAGAAGTACTTGGAAGCTTCCTCATCCGATGACGCCTTCCAGGACTACCTCGCCGCCGAGGTATTCGCCTTCAACGACCATGAGAGTTACTGCCGGGCCAGGGGCCTGGGCGTGGAAATCCCCGCCGCTGTAGGCTAGTGACCCTCTCTCCCGACTGCGCCTTCGAAGAATTCATGGCCGTCCTCCTGTCCCGGGAGGTGCGGGATTGGGAGACCTCTGCCTGCGGCGCCCTCTCCTTCATCCCCGCCTGCGCCCTCCTCCTCGCCGAGGCCTCCCACGCCCCCAACGGTGAGTTCATAATCCTGGACAGCGACTACTACAACCCCTTCGTGGGCGGCAAAGACTTTCATTACCTGGCCCAGCGCGGCAAGCTCGACCTTTTCTTCTTAAGCGGTATAGAGATAGACCGAGAGGCCAACTTCAACCTCCAGCTCATCGGAGACCCCGACGCCCCGGACGTCAGGATGCCCGGCCAGTACGGCTCCGGCCTCCTCTACTACGCCGTCCCGAAAGTCGTCCTATTCCGCACCCGCCACGACCGTCGCACCTTCGTCGAAAAAGTAGATTACGTCTCCGCTTCCGCCTCTTCCCCCGAGGGATTCTCCCGACGCAACAGGGAGGTGATAGTTGTAACCCCCATGGCCCGCATGGAGCTCTCCCGGGAGTCGGGACACCTCGAACTGGCCTCGGTGCATCAGGGTCACACCCTGGAAGAAGTGAGGGACAACACGGGCTTCGACCTCTCGATCAAGGGCACCGCCGAGCAAGCACCCATGACACCCCAAATCTCCGACGAGGAGCTGCTGCTCCTCCGCACCGCAGTCAAGGCCCGCATGATCGAGACCAACACCTACCCCCACGACGCCCGTACCAAGATCCGCGAACCCTAGAGAACCCTACCTCGCGATCTTCTTCACCCCCGCCACGCTCCTTATCCTAGCCTCCGCCAGCCGGTCTGCTGCCTCTGCTGTCGTAATTCCCCTGGCCTTCGCTTGGGCGAAGATGTCCAACAGTGTGTCGTGTACCCCGCCGATCTTCTCCAGGGCTGCATCCTTGCTTTTCCCCTCTATTTCGCAGGCGACTGTTATGACGCCGCCAGGATTGATGGCGTAGTCGGGCGCGTATAGGATTCCGGCTTCGGCAAGGGCCTCTGCGTGCCGGGGCTCCTGTAGCTGGTTATTGGCCGCCCCCGCCACTATTGGAGCCTTGATCTGCGGTATCGTCTCGTCGTTCAGCACCCCACCCAGCGCACACGGTGAAAAGATGTCGCATTCGACAGCGTGAATCTCCTCCGGCGCCACGATAGTGGCCCCCATGCCCGCGGCCTCTGCAATACGGGTCTCGTTGATGTCTGCGGCTATAATCCGTGCCCCGTCCTCCTTCAGGTGTCGAGCGTAGTGGTAGGCAACCTTCCCGAAACCCTGGATGGCCACCGTCTTCCCCTCCAGCGAGTCCGAACCCGTGAGCTCCTTCATGCACGCCCGGGCCCCCCGGTAGATACCATATCCCGTGATTACCTCCGCCCCTCCCAGCCCTCCATGGGACTCCGGCAGCCCGACCGCATATTGCGTCTCCTTGCGCATGTTTACTACGTCCTCAGCCACAATCCCGACATCCTCAGTCGTAAAGTACCGCCCGCCCAGAGTGTCCACGAATCGGCCGTGTGCCCGAAAGAGTGCTTCCGACTTGTCGGTGGTCGGGTCGGCGATGATGACCGCCTTTCCCCCGCCGTAGTCCAGCCCCGCCAGCGAGGACTTATAGGTCATGGCCCGCGCCAGCCGCAGCACATCCAGTATTGCCTCTTCCTCAGTGGCAAAGGGCCACATCCGGGTCCCTCCGCATGCAGGCCCGAGAGTCGTGTCATGGATGCAGACAAGGGCCCTCAGCCCCGCAGCCTCGTCCGTGTAGAAGGCCAACTCCTCGTAGCCGTATTCCTCCATGTAGTCGAAAATTTTCATAGACCTGTTCCTGTAGAGTAGATTAAAGGTGTGCGTGGGCTCAGGACTTGGATTCCCCTGACTCCCGGATTAGATCTTCGCCCAGTGCCAGCATCTCGTCCACTTGTGAATGTGACCACCCCCGATCCTCGGCTGAGGCGTCAAGATATGCCTTCAGGGCGTCGAGCGAAGTCATCCCGTCAATAGCCCGACCCTCCAGCCTGAATGTCCGCGTCCTGTCCACCTCCCGGTTGATCGAAGCCACAAAGTGTGCCGGCGCCAGCGCCTTCCGGATCTCCGAATCAATAATCATGGCTTCCAGCTCTGCCGCAACCTTTATACGCAGCCGCACCACCGCATCCGCCACCGCCGAGTCCTGGATACGCCTGACTATGGTCGATGTAGGGTCGGGGTCGTCGGTGGCAATGTCTACGTCAATGGTCAGGAAGGGTCGGGCTTGGACAGGCTGAAACCTGTAGCCCGTCACTCGACTCCCCTGTGGCAGTCCCGCGTCGACATCCACGACGTAGAACCCCTTGGGGTCCTTCTCCTCACTGAAGTCAACGCGCTGCATGCTGCCGCTGTAAACCACCGGCGGCGACTCCGTTAACACCTGCGTCTTATGGATGTGTCCAAGCGCCACATATTCGAATTGTGGCAACGCTACGTTACTGAGGAGAAGCACGTGGTCGTTTCCAATCATCATGCTTCGCTCAGACCCGACCGTCGCCTGAGCCACGGTTACATGCGCTGCCAGGAACGCGGGTACGGATGGGTCCAGGGAATCAGCCTCATTCTGCAACAGCTCTGTAAGAAGTGTTTGCATCCGGTCGTTGATCTGGTCGAAAGTGAGGTTCCTGATCATGTCCCGGGTCAACAGGACAGAGCGGCGTGGCCACGGAAGCCCGACAACCTGAACGGGCCCCGACTTCGTGTCTATCCGCCACGTACCAACCCTGTCGGCCACGACTACGTTCTCAACCTCCAGCGTGTGGTATATCTCGATTGCCGTGGCCTGGGCCAACGCGTAGGGAAGGTCGTGGTTGCCGACCAGCAGAAACACCTGAATCCCCGCGTTTGCCAGCCGGGCTATTCGCTTGGCGAACTCCCGCTGTTGGGTCTGCTTCGGCTCCCGGCTCTTGAACGCATCCCCGGCAAAAAGCACCAAATCCACGTCATTGCCCAGCGAATACTCCACTAGCTCGTCCAGCGCCGAAAGGAAGTCACCCATCCGCGTCGAAAGGCCCGTGCTCGGGTCCAGGCGGCCGTAATTTTCGACGCCTATGTGCAAATCAGAGAAATGGACTATACGCAATTAGATGTCTCGTTGGCGGCATAGCCTTAGTATACCGGCCCGCCGGAGAAGGGTGAGACTTAGATGCCCAGGCGACTCCGAACTTCAGCCACCAAACCCTCAATCGGCACCCGAGCCTGGTTCATCGTGTCCCGGTCCCTTATGGTCACCGCATTGTCGTCCAGCGAGTCGAAGTCGACCGTCACGCACAGCGGAGTCCCGATCTCGTCCTGCCGGCGGTACCTCCGCCCGATGGACTGCGCATCGTCATATTGTGCCCTGAAATTGACCCTGACCGACTCAAACACTTCTTGCGACAGAGGAAGAAGACGCTGGTTACGGCTGAGCGGCAGCACTGCCACCTGCACGGGGCATAGGTCCTTGTGTAGCTTAAGCAGGACACGGGTCTCTCCCCTCACCTCCTCCTCCCTGTAGGAGTCCACGAGGAAGGCTAGTGTGGCCCTGTCCACCCCGCCCGACGGCTCGATCACAAACGGCGTGACATGCCTCTTGTTCGGCTCATCGAACACTGTCAGCGATTTGCTACTCACCTTCGAATGTTGAAGCAGGTCGAAGTCCGTGCGGTTGGCTATACCTTCCAACTCGGACCAGCCCATGGGAAACAGGTACTCCACGTCGGCGGTGGCCTTGGCGTAGTGGGCCAGTTCGTCGGGACCGTGCCATCGGAGGCGCAGATTCTCGGCCCGCACCCCGAGGTCCAGGTACCATTGGAACCTCTGCTCCACCCAGTATTGGAGTGAGGCATCCGCCTCTTCAGGCATTACGAAATACTCCATCTCCATCTGCTCGAACTCCCGGGTCCTGAAGGTGAAGTTGCCCGGCGTGATCTCGTTGCGGAAGGACTTCCCGATCTGCGCTATTCCAAAAGGGAGCCGCTTGCGAGTTGAGTTGAGCACGTTTTCAAAGTTGACGAATATACCTTGGGCGGTCTCGGGGCGCAGGTAGACTACTGCAGCATCGTCCTCCACGGGGCCCATGAAGCTCTTGAACATCAGGTTGAACATCCGCGCCTCACCGACCTCGCCATTGCACTTTGGACAGCGGCCCTCGACGAGGGCGTCGTCCCTCCAACGCTGATTGCACTCCCGACACTCGACTAGCGGATCGGTGAAGCTCTCCAGGTGTCCGCTTGCCTCCCACACCCGCGGGTGCATTAGGATCGCGGAGTCCAGACCCACCACGTCGCTCCTCTGTTGTACCATGGACCGCCACCAGGCGTCCTTCACGTTGCGCTTTAACTCCACCCCCAGGGGCCCGTAGTCCCACACACTCCCGAGACCTCCGTAAATCTCCGAGTTCTGAAATATCAGCCCGCGGCGCTTGCAAAGGGACACAATCTTTTCCATTGTCACGCTGTCGGTGGTCGGGTCCAAAGGGTCCTCCAAGGGTGTCCGGTGGTTAGCATATACGCTCGGCTGCGTAAATATGGTCAGATTTCGGCTTAGACGATTGCTAAGAAAGAACCTTGAGGGTCCTCGATAAAGTCGATAATGTCCTTATACCCGTTACGCAGAATTGTAACGATTTGTGTGGTTGTGCAGTTGCCGCGTCTTATCCAAATAACTTTGGGGGGATGCCCGTAGGCAAAGCTTAGCTGTCTAAAGTCGGAGTCTTTGGAGACTAGAGTAAAGAAATTGGCCTTAGCGTATTCCCAGACTGCCCAATCATCTGATGTTCCAAGCCCAGCGTCCCTGACGTGGAGAGATTCCGGAAAGAGGTCATTGAGTAGAATCTTTAGCCTATGGGACAGGTTTTGATCGAAGAGGAGCCTCATTGTGGAGGCAGAGCAACCAGTCGCCTCTCGCGATCTGCGGCGAAGGCCAGCGACGCCTTAATGTCTTTTTCTTCCAGATCTGGAAAATCTGAAAGGATCTGTTCCTCCGACATGCCGGATGCAAGATATTCCAACACATCGTAAACAGTTATCCGAAGCCCCCTGATACAGGGCTTGCCGCCTCGCTTCTGGGGGTCGATTGTGATGATTGTGGAATAGTCCATTCGTACACGTTTCCTGTCTCGCTATACCGCGATTTTAACATAAGAAGATATTGGATATGAGGCAACCCAACCTGTCATCCTTAATTTAACGTGCGCTGTCCAATTACCACAGGAATTGATACAAGGTCGCGGTTGACTAGGCCACATCGACATGCAAGACTATTGTGAATCGCAGAACAACCCCGATGCAATGCTTATAGATCTCCACAACCACACCTCCCGATACTCCGATGACAGCCTCCTTCCCCCCGAACACCTGATTGACGAAGCAAAAAAAGCCGGTCTTGACGGCATAGCTATCACCGAGCACGATTTCTTCTGGGACCACGACGAGTTGGTCAACCTAGGAAAGCGCATGGAATTCCTGGTAATTCCCGCTGTTGAGATCAACACCGACGAAGGACACCTCCTCGTCTTCGGCCTCGATCACTACGTCTTCGGGATGCACAAGACCTGGTTCCTGAAAGATATGGTTGACAAGGCCGGAGGTGCGATGCTGGCCGCCCATCCCTATCGCCGACGCTTCAGGCCCGAGTACAAGGACGCCGAAGAATATGAAGGTATGCTACAGAAAGCCTGTACCAACAGCATGCTAGCCATCGTCGAAGGAGCGGAGGTCAACAATGGGCGCGGGTCTGACCAGGAAAACGCCTTTGCCGAAGAGGTGTGCCGCAGGTTGAACCTGAAAGGCGTCGCCACCAGCGACTCCCACCAGACCCACGACATCGCCAAGAACGCGACCGAGTTCGAGCGACAAATCACTGGGCTCGAAGACCTGATCGCCGAACTCAAGGCCGGAAGGTTCCACCCCGCCCCTCTCAGGTAGACCCGACCCATCCTCTGCCTTCTGATCCGTGCATTCCTAGTTCCTGGAACGGAGAGTCGTGGCCAGTGCCCCGACCAGCATCTCCAACGCAATTTCCTCTGGCTCGTCCGTCGACTTCAGCTTCAGGTCGGTCTCCAGCACAGCCTCGTAGGCCCGTGTTACGGCAGGTAGGCTAGTCCCCGAGGCTTGCTCCATCACCTTATCTATTGCGAACCGGGAGCTCGTGCCCAGGTGCCTCGGGTACTCCGAGCTTGGGACCCGACGCGACCGTAGGTCCATTGCCAAGGCCATCATCCGCAGCTGACGCCCTACCATGGTCAGGATGTGAAACGCCGAAACACCGTTTGCCAAAAGCGCCGACAACTGTCTATACGCCCGAGTCCGGTTCCCCGTAATCACCGCGTCTACCAGTGCAAAGATGTTGGAGTCCTGGCTCCCGACCACCAGTTTCTCAACGTCCGACTCCTCTATAACCCTCCCAGCGGCGTAAAGCGTCAATTTCTCGATGTCCCCGGCCAATTTCCAGAGTGAACCATCATAGGAAGACGTAAGCAGAGAAGTCGCCTTCGGAGATATCTGCCCACCCGACTCAAAGACCCGGTCGCGGACCCAGCTTTGTAGCTTTCCACCCTTCAAAGGCTCGAAGGCCTTCACTTTGGCCACCGGAGCCAGGGCCTTGAGCATGGTGTTGTCCCTGTGCAGCGGGCCGTCATCAAAGACAAGGACCGTTGACGGCGGCATGGCATTGACCGCTTCCGGAAGGCCGTCCCATTGGCCTGCAGCCTTTGCTCCCCTCTTGGCCCGACTCGCTGGCGTCCCACCCCTTTGCCGTTCGGGAGGATTGGACTTGCTCAGCAGGCCTTCAACGATTACGAGCCTATGGTCAGCCAGGAAAGGCAGGGCATTGATTACCGACATCAGTTGGTCAAACGTAACATCCGCCCCGTCCAGCTTCGAAGTGTTGGTTGCCAGCTCCTCCGCAGCCCCGAGCCCCTCAACAAGCCGCGCCAGCGCCTCCTTGCGGGAGAAATCGTCTTCGCCGTGAAAGATGTATAGCACGTTACCTCTTTTCGGGAAGCCTCGGGGCCCGAGAGGCGAGAATCAGTGCCGCTGCCAATAAGAACGCTGCCAGCAGAATGATGAATGCCGGCCTGTAGGTGCCGGTCGATTCAAATATCGCCGCTACCAGCAGCGGCGAACCTGCCGTAGAGACCATGTTGGTCATCGTCACGAACCCTCTTATCGAACCCAGGAACCGGCGCCCGAAGAATCGGGCCCACACCAGGGAGGTCATCGGGTCCATCCCCCCTATCCCCACCCCGAATGATAGTCCCCAAAGCACCATCATGACCACGTTGTCCGCATAGATCAGGAAGAACATCCCTGCTGCCGACAGCAGAAAACTCAGTGCAGCCGAGTGTCTGGGGTTCACCCTGTCCGCTATCAGCAGCCACCCGAGCCTGCCAAAAAGGCTTGACGCCGTGATCAGCGTTGCGCCCCCCACCGCCCCCGCGTCGCTGTAAAACTCCTTCAAGTAGGCAACCTGGTTGACCAGCACCCCTATGATCCCTGCCCCACTGAGGTTCGTCGCCAGGAGGACCAGCCATAGCGCCCGAGTCCTTAGTGCCAACCCGAGGGTCCAGCTGGCCTCACCCCCGTCATCTGAAAGTGTGAACCGTGGCGGCTCGGGGTCCCCATCGGGGAGGAGGCCCCGGTCCTCGGGGCGGCGGTGGAGAAACAACGCGTTTAGCGGGATGACTATGGCCAGGATCGCTATCCCCAGCAACAGCCAGGTTGTCCTCCACCCCAACCCCGACATCAAGACCTGGGTCAGTGGCAGCATCACCAGCCCGCTTGCCGGTCGGCCCATGGTCGAGAATATCAGCGCCCTACCCCTGTTCCGTATGAACCATTTGGAGACCACCGTCGGAACTATCAGGAAAATCGTCGTGTGAAGAAAAAACGCCGAGACCACTCCGAACATCAAGTAGTACTGCCAAAGGGATTGTACGCGGCTGGTCATAATCAGCCCGAATGCACCCATCAGCGCGAATGTAAGCATCAGGAGTCGGGGCCCATGCCTCTTGTCCAGAAAAGCCCCGAACAGGGGCCCCGTGCTGGTAGCCACCACTATCCCGATGGTTATGCCCCATGTCAGTTCCGTTCGCGACCAGCCCAGTTCAGGATCGTCGGTCATCGGCTTGACCATGACGCTGAAGGCGTATACTCCGAACCCCGCAGCGGTGAACTGGTCGATAAATCCGGTCGTGACGACCCACCAGCCGTAGAAGGGCCGCCTTCTCATGGACTAGCCGGAAACGCTTTCTAAGGCGTCTTTGGGAAAGAGTCGCTGGCTCTCCGGAATTGGCTCTGGAGCTGGGGGTACGGGCTTTCGGGCAAACAGCATCAGCGCCGCCGACAGCAGGAACAGGCCGATAAATACCGAGTACGGGACCTGATAGCTTCCCAGCTCGTCATACAGAAATGCCGCGAACAGGGGCCCGACTGCCTGCCCGAAGAAAGCCACCGGGGATGTAATCCCCCTGATTGACCCCAGAAATGTCCTACCGAAGTACGTTCCCCACGCAAGAGAGGGAAGCAGGGATATACCCGACGCTCCAATCCCGTATATCACTCCCCACAGGATCAGCATCCACAGAGAGCTCGCGTTGACCAGCACAGCCATCGCTATTGCCGGCCCTGCATACGTGAAAGCGTTGGAGAGACGCAGGTCCATACGGTCGGCCAGGTAAGCCCACGGGAGCTTCCCGATAAGAGAAAGAAAAGAGAAAGTGCTGAATGCCAGGGTCGCCTGGTCCCGGGTAAACCCGAACTCCGAGTCAGTGACCGATGCAAAGAAGTTGATAAGTACTCCGATAAAGCAGAACATCCCCAGGCTGCTGGATATCAGAATTAGCCAAAAGGCCCGGGTTGTAACAGCTTGCCGGATCGTCCAGGAATGCTCATCCGGCGCCACTGGCGGCATTTCTCCCGCAAGGCGCCGCGTTGTCGGATCGTCGCCGTCAGGGCGGAGGCCGATGTCCTCGGGGCGGCGGCGCATGAAAAGCGCAGTCCAGGGCACGGTCAAAGCCAGGGCAGTAACCCCGAGAAACGTCCAGGCCTGACGCCAGCCCACCTCGTTTATCAGGAAGTTGGCATAGGGGCTCAGGATGAATCCACTGGACGGTAGACCCATGCTCGCAAAGGAGATGGCCATCCCCCGCCGGCGCACGAACCACTTGGACACTATGGTTGGCGTAATGAGCCCCGGGTACGCAGAAAGCCCGACCGCCCCTCCAATCAGGAATAGCCCGTACAGGTGCCAGCTCTCCTGAATCCTGCCAATCAATATGGTGCTTACCCCTATGATCAGCATCCCGCCGGTTGCGAGCAGCCTCGCCCCTTGCCTCTTGTCTAGAGCCAGCCCCAGGAAATGCCCCGACACCGCAGCCGCCAGTGTCCCGATTGTGGTGGACAACACGATTGTCGATCGTGACCAGCCCAGGTCGTCTCCCATTGGGCTCACAAACACCGAAAATGCCGACGAGCTCAGGCCTGCGGTCATAAGGTTCAGGAGGAAGCCCAGCGCGATGATACGCCAGCCATAGAAAAAGGTGAGCCGACCGGCGAGGGGAAGCTTGGAGGCGACCGACATATCGGAAAGTGTACTCCTAATTGTAGGAGCGGTCGAATGACGCAGAGGCGCCTTTAGGGCTTCATCCCCAAGCAGTCCAGGTAACGGTGTCGGGAATTTACTAAATAAGGCAGGCGTGGGTGATATGATTGCGCCCATGAAAAACCGCCACCGTCCGGGTGAAGCGTGCCGGTAGGAGAACTCTTCGCCCTTGGCGCGGCTATAAGCCACTCGGCGGGCTCGCTGATCGATAAGGCCCTCACCCGACGCCTCCCTCCCCTGAAGCAAGCCGCCCTGCTGTCTTTCGGCGGCGCTCTGTTCACCTTCGTGCTAATGGCAGCAATGGGAAGATACCAGGACCTGCCCATTGTCCATGTTCCGTCCTTGGTTCTGGGAATATGCGGTGGCCTGGTCTCCTTTGGTATCGGCTTCTCCCTCTTCCTGATTTTCCTCAAGTCCGTCGACGCCAACAAAGCCATCCCGCTGTCCGGAGGCGTCTCGGCGATACTCTCGACAATTTCCGGAATTTTCATCCTTGGGGAGAGGCTGTCGGCTCTCACCCTCGGCGGCATCGCTTTGATCCTGATAGGCGTTTACGCCCTCAGCTTCTTCCAAAGGAATGAGACCGATATTGCCCAGTCCGTCTGGCTCGGTTTCAAGGGAATGGCCTTCCTAGTGTTTGCGGCATCCTTCTGGGTTACCGGTTTTTCCATGCAGACCGTGGCCCTACGAGAAGTCGACGCCGTAATCCTGAACTTCGCCCGACTGCCCGCCATCTTCCTCTTCCTCACCCTTCTATCCTTCCTCGGCGTCGGAAAGTTCCTCCGCCCCCGAGACCAAGCCAATTCTCCCTCCACCTCCTCTGCAACACTAGCTTCCGGCAGGGAAAACGGATTGCAGGCGACAATCAGAGGCTACATAGTCCCCATCTTCAATGGCGTGCTGAACTTGGGTATCGGCAGCCTGTTCATTCTCCTGGCCATTGACCACGCCGGTCTGGCTGTCGCGTTCACCCTCAGCAACACTTCCCTGCTCTGGCTTGCCCTGGCCAGCCCGATATTCCTGAGAGAGCGGCTGACGCTAAAGACTCTCGCCGGTGTCTTCGTAACTTTCGCCGGGGTGATTATGGTTGTTGGCTAGGCGGGAGTTATCCGCTCCAGGATGCAGAGCCGGGCCTCGGTTGTGACGGCGTGCATGCGCTGTGCCCATTCCGTCCCGTTCGCCTCCCCCACCTTGGGGTCGCGCAGCGTCTCCGACCCCGACATCTCGTAAATCGACACCCATGTCGGGTCCAGGCACGGTGTCGATGGATGCATGGCTGTCCTGCGGCACAGCCGGCCGGCAATCATCCCCTCGGCTTGGAGCAGCGTGGGTATGTGCTCTGCCCGGTGCCACTCTATTAGCTCGTCTTCCTTCCCCTCCTGCACTTCCAGCTGCACGGTGATCAGGTGCCGTGCCCCGACCCCCGGGACTAGCTCCCCGTTTCCATCCGAGGGGAGATACACAACCTGCTCATACAGAGACGCCGAGTGGTTCTGCAGGCCCGTCCTGACCTGTCCGATGTTGGGGTCGTTCTGCGCCACGGCCTTGTAGGTGTCGGTGCTGAGAAGATCGACGTTCTCCAGTTCGTAGAGGTGGAGAAACTCCGGCTTGCCCTTTGACGCCCGGAATCGCTGGGCGCTCAGGAATCCCGCCGCCAGCAAGTCGTCGATGTGTCTGCCCGACGACCACTCTTCGAAAAGGTCTCTAACATCATCAGTAACATCCATGCGGACGGTGTAGATTATTGGGGACTTCGCCATTCAATTTCTCCTTTTGGTGGCTGGTAGGGACACGTTAGCATACTTTCGGCCTGGATTCATTGTGTGACAAAGAACGATTGACACTCAGCCCCGACGCCTTATCATTCGGGAAACAGTTTTTCCTGGAGGACCCATGCCTGAACCTACAATCTACTTTTCAAGGGAAGAGTTCGCCGAACGCCAGTCTCGAGTCCGCGCCGAGTTGTCGAATCAAAGCCTCGAAGGCATGCTCTTGTTCAAGATAGAGGACATGTACTGGCTAACCGGCCTCGACACCCAGGGCTGGAAGATCTTCCATGCCCTGTACATCGGCGTCAACGGCGAACTCACTCACATCACCCGCTCCGCCGACGTCGCCAGCATCGAATACTCGTCGGTCTGCGATGATGTTCATCTCTGGGTGGACAGCCTCGACAACTCCCCCTTCAATGCCGTCCGCGAAGTCCTGGAGCGGTTCAATCTGAAGGGCAAGCGGATCGGTGTTCAGCGCGACACCTATGGCCTCTCAAGCAGGATGGGTGAAGAGTTGGCTGCCGCGGTTGGGGATTACTGTGAGCTCGTAGACGCCTCGGATATGATTCGTCTCATGCGTGTCGTAAAGAGTACCCAGGAGCTTGAGTATGTGCGGCAGGCCGGAAGGATAATGGACCAGGTCATGGTCAAGGCCATCGAAATGACTTGGCCCGGGGCCTACGAAGGCGACATCTGGGCCGAGATGTACGGCATCATCCTGCGCAACGGGGGCGATCCTCCCGCGGCCCACTGGCCCGTCGGCTCCGGCAAGAAGGCCATGCTTGTACGCTATGCCACCGGTCGGAACACGGTCGGCGAGAACGACCAGGTCACCTACGAAATCGGGTGTGGTTACCGCCACTATCACGCGGCCAACATGATTGCCGTGCTTACCGGGCCCCAGGTGGATGATCGTCACCGCAGGATGCACGAGGCCTGCCTGCATGCCCTGTCAGCCGTTCAGGATGCCCTGCGGCCCGGCAACACCATCGGAGAAGTCTTCGATGCCCACGCCAGGGAATTCACTAAACACGGTTTCGGTCACGCACTGCTCAACGCCTGCGGTTACACAATGGGAGCCACCTGGTCACCCTCCTGGATGGAGCAGCCGCTCATAATCAAAAACAACCCCTTCGTAATTAAACACAACATGACCTTCTTCACCCACATGATCCTGGTGGACCGGGAATCGAGACTCACCATGTCCCTTGGCGAGCAGGTCATAGTCCTCGACAAAGCAAATGAGATCATTACCCACATCCCCCACGACTTGATTGTTCACTAGGTCCTGATTAACAGGCTAGTCGGGCTCCTTATCATTCATGGAGCGAACGCCTCGGAGGAACAATGCCGGAACCAAACATTCATTTCACCAGGGAAGAATTCGCTGACCGCCAGGCCCGAGTCCGCGCCGCCCTCTCCGATAATGGCCTGGACGGGATGCTCCTCTTCAAGATCGAGGACATGTACTGGCTCTGCGGCCTCGACACCCAGGGCTTCGTCATCTTTCACGCCATGTACATAGGCGTCAACGGCGAACTGACACACATCACCCGCTCCGCAGACGTACCCAGCATCGAGTACTCCTCCATTTGCGACGACGTCCACCTCTGGGTTGACAGCCTCGAGAATTCACCTTTCAACTCGGTGAGGGAAGTGCTGGAGCGATTCAACCTGAAAGGCAAGAGAATTGGCGTACAGAGGGACACCTTCGGCCTCACCAGTAAAATGGGCCAAGACTTGGATGCCGCTGTCGGCGACTACTGCGAGCTGGTCGACATGTCAGACCTCATTCGGCTGATGCGGGTTGTCAAGAGCCCCCAGGAACTCGAATACCTGCGCCAGGCGGGCAAGATCATCGACCGCTCCCTCGCCAAGGGCATCGAATTGACCCAGCCCGGTGCTTTCGAGGGCGACATCATCGCCGAGATGGACAGCGTTATATTCAGGTCCGATGGAGAGTCTCCGGCGGGCGGTTGGCCCTTGGGCTCCGGGAAGAAGGCCATGTTGGTCCGCTACGCAACCGGCCGAGGCACGATTGGCGAAAACGACCAGATCACTTATGAAATCGGGTGCGGGTTCCGGCACTACCATGCCGCTAACATGGTAGTCGTGCTCACCGGCCCCAAAATCGACGATCGGCACCGCCGCATGCACGAGGCCTGCCTCGATGCCTTGACCTCCGTACAAGCAGCCCTGAGGCCCGGCAACACAGTCGGCGAGGTCTTCAAGGCCCACGCTGACGCCTTCACCAGGCACGGTTACGGACACGCTCTTCTGAATGCCTGTGGCTATACCATGGGCGCTACGTGGTCCCCTTCCTGGATGGAACACCCCATGATAGTCGCCGACAGCCCCATGGTCCTGGAGGCTAACATGACCTTCTTTACCCACATGATCCTGGTTGATCGGGAATCCAGGCTGACCATGTCTCTGGGAGAACAGTCGATAATCCATGAAGACGGCGTCGAGGTTATCACCCATGTCCCCCATGAATTGGTGATCAAATAGTTCTTCGAATTGTCTGGAAATACAAACTCAGGGGAAAGGAGTAGTCATGGCAATGAATGGTAGTGATCGCAAGAATCCGTGCCTATTCGTGGGTTTAGCAGGTGAGACCGCCCCGGGATACGAAATGCACTCCGGACTGTTCAGGCTCGACCCCGGGAACGGAGGTTGGGAAAACGCGGCCGCAGGACTCCCCGACGCCCCGGAAGTCAGGGCCCTCACCCCCCATCCCTCCCGGCTCAACACAATCTACGCCGGCACCCAGGACGGCCCCTACCTCAGCGAAGACCAGGGTGACTCCTGGACACGGGTTTCGGGTGTCGAGAGCGGGCTTCCAGTCTGGTCCATCCTATTCGCTCCCAATGACCCCACAACCATGTACGCCGGTGGCGAAGAGGCCAGTGTCCACTCCAGCGCCGACGGCGGACAGACTTGGACCCGACTCATAACCGACATGCGCTTCCCCGAGATAACCATGCGTCCCCGCGCCAACCCCGCCAGGAGAGTACTGATGATGGGCGCCAGCCCCTTCGACCCCCAAATCCTATACGGCGCCATAGAGGTCGGCGGCGTGATGCGGAGCATGGACGGGGGTCTACAATGGGAAAATCTTAGCCACGGCATGTACCAGACTGACCAGGCCGTCGACACCCACGGCATCCTCGCCAGCAGTGTGAGCCCGGACCTGGTCTTCAGCATCACCGGTGCAGGACTCTTCCGCAGCCCCGACGGCGGTAACCATTGGGGTCACGTACCCTTGACTCCCCTCGACGCCACGGGCCGACTCTACACCCGCGCCATCCAGGAAGACCCGACAGACCCCAACGTCATCTGGGTCGGCGCAGGCAACGGCTTCGATGGAGGCCTCGGCGGCTTGTACAAAAGCGAGGACGGTGGCGACAACTGGAATCCCATCAATATGGGGGTGCAGCCCCCCAGCTCCATCTTCTGCATCGCCTTCGACCACTCAAACCCCAGCCGCATGGCCTGCGCGTCCTATCGGGGTCAAGTTTATATAAGCGAAGATTCTGGTTCTAGTTGGGAGGAAAGCCCCTTACCCGATGGAGCAACCCATGTTTACGCCCTCGCCTGGGCCTAGCCCCGACGCGCGTACCACGACTCCCCTGAAGAGTCGATGAACTCCGCCGTTTCCTCAAGGTCCTTGTGGGTGTCTACCGAACGCCAGAACCGTGGGTGAAGCCTCGCTCCTCCCAGCAACCCATTTCTGGCCAGGACGGGAAATACGTCTCGCTCCAGGCTCCCCTTTTCTGGCAGGTAGTCGAATACCTCCCGGGACAGAGAATAGAAGCCCGCGTTTATCCAGTGGGGCAGCAGGGGTTTCTCCCTGAAGGCCGTAACCAGCCCGTTGTCCTCTGCCTCGATTATCCCGTAAGGCGAAGGCAGAGGCACCAGTGCCAGTGCGGCAACCAGCCCCTGCCCCGACCTCAAACCCTCACACCTGCGTGGATCTAGGTCCGTGAGAACATCGCCATTGCCCGCGTAGAAAGGCTCATCCACGGAGCCCGCCTCCATGGCATTTCTCAGCGCTCCTGCCGTGCCCAGGGGCTCGTGTTCTATGGCATACCGTATGGACACCCCCAGCCCCGAGCCATTTCCCATGACAGCTTGTACCTTCTCAGCTAGGTGCCCCACAGAGAGTACGAAGTCCTCGACGCCGGCGTTCTTCAGCCACTCGATCTGCCACTGGATAATCGGCTTTCCCGCAACGGGCAGTAGGGGCTTGGGGGTGGAGTCGGTCAGAGGCCTGAGCCTGGAGCCCAGGCCCCCGGCCAAAATAATCGCCTTCATAGGATGCCAGGGGTCTCCGAAGGAGCGTTGCGACTATCCGGTCCGATCACCCTGCCACCCGCGCCGAAACCTTAATGCCCGTTCCCCGAGATAGCGCCGCTGGCCAGCCGGCTCCCGTACAGTGCCTGGGAGTTGTCCCACAGGATCTTTCTTCGGTGGTCGTCCTTCAGCGGCTGGACCAGGAACTTATCCACCGAGCCCGGGAAGGGGGCGTCGGGGTGGGGGTAGTCGGTATTGAAGACGATGTTGTCGCCGTCCAGCCAGTCCACCGCAAACGGTAGGGTGCCCTCGTCGGGGTCGCAGGCCACGTAGCATTGCCGCATGAAGTATTCGCTGGGCGTCAGGGGCATGTGGTGGCCCTGCAGGAAGACCCCCTGCCGCCCGGGCCCGTGGTCGTCCATCCGGGCCAGCCAGAAGGGCGTCCATCCTGCGTTCGCCTCATAGAAACCACATCTCATATTCGGGTATTTCTCCAATACGTCCCCGAATATCAAGTCCCCGATGGACAGCATGCAGTCGACCGGGAAGGAGATGGCGTGGCTCACGGAATACAACTGCCCCGTATAGTCGCCGAAGAGTCTCTGCTGTGCCCCGCCCCCGTGGAATGCCGCCGTGATGTCGTGCTCGTTAAGCGCATTCCAGAGAGGCTCGAAGGTGTCGTCCGACCAGTGCTGGCCTGCGCCATCATCTCCGAACCCCATCAGCATTACCCCTGCCACCTCTTGTGTTGGCGCAACGCGGTTCACCTCTTCCACCGCCAGTCCGATGTCCTTCAGCGTTATCTGCGCTATGTACTGCACCCGGCCCCCCGACGGCCGGCAGAAGTCTTCACACCACCGGTTGTATGCCCGGCACAGCGCAGCCTGCAACCCGTAGTCGGTGATGTGAGCGGAGGTGGCAACGCTCCCGTTGGTTGGGAAGCACACTTGGACGTCCACCCCGTCCTGGTCCAGGTGGGCCAGCCGGGTCTCGAGGCTCCACCACGACCGGTAGGCGTCCCCGTAGCGCTCCTCCATGTCGGCGAACACGGAGTCTTCGTAGATGATCTTGTGGCCCTCGGGAAACGCCTCGCAGGGGTCGTAGCTGTATATCGCCCGAGCTAGGTGGCCGCTCACCTTGGGAATGCGCTCGATGTAGGCCGGGTCGGTGTAGTTTGCCCACATGTCCATCGGCTCTTGCATGTGACCGTCGCCGTCTATAACGCGAAAACCGTTTTTCATGGCCTCACACCTCCGTTCAAAAGCTGCCCACCGATGAGGGAATTAGAACATCGGCAGTGTCGGGTGTCAACGGATGTTGAACTTGCAGGGGTTGCCCTATAATCTCAGCACACAGAAGACGTGACCGTGAAAGGACTATCCATGCCCAACTATCAGGTCCTCACCTTTGATTGCTATGGAACCCTCATCGACTGGGAGGACGGAATGCGGTCCGCCCTGGCCGTTGTTATCAAGAACCGCGGCCTTTCCCTTGACCCTTACGAAGTCCACGGCAGATATGAGAAATTGGAACCCGTCATCCAGGAGACCCGAGGCGGCAAGTACGTAGACGTAATGCGAATGAGCGTAAGGGAGACCTTCGCCCACTTCGGCGTCAACGTAACCGATGAAGAAGCCGGTATCTTCGGCGACAGCCTCGCCTCCTGGCCCAAGTTCCCGGACACAACCGAGGCCCTCACCGAAATGAAAAACCGCGGCTACAAGCTAGTTATCCTCTCCAACACCGACGAGAACTTTATCCGCCAGTCCATTGAGACCATAGGGGTCGAGTTCGACGAGGTAATCACCGCCGAAGCCGTGGGCTCTTACAAGCCCGCCCGGGGCCACTGGGACCGCATGATGGAGACCCTGGGAGTATCGAAAGACGTGGTCCTACACGTCGCCCAGAGCTACTATCACGACGTTGTGCCGGCCACGGGCCTCGGCTTCAAAATGGCCTGGATAAATCGCCATGGCCGACAGCCGTGGGGCGAGGCCCGCCCCGACTACGAATTCCCGGACCTGAAAAGCCTCCTGTCCATCCTATGACCTGAACGCCGGCAGCACCCTCTCTCCCAGCATCTTGTAGCATTTCAGGGCCAGGTCTCCCGGCAGGCCCGGGTGCTGCGTGTAGAAGATGATGTGGTTGTAGCCGATGTCCAGCATCTCCTCGACACCCCTGATCACCGTCTCCGGGCTTCCGATGAGGAATCTGTCCCTGGCCAACTCCTCGAAGGGCAGGTTGAACCTGTCTCCTTCGGGAAGCTCCTGGTCCTGTCCCTGGTCCTCGTAGACCTTGTACCTGTTCTCAAAGTAGGGCTGGCAGGCGGCAAAGGCCTCTTCGTCCGTCTCGGCAACGAAGGTGTCTTTGAGGACTGCTATGTCCTCCGGCGTCGGCGCCGAAGACTCCGCAACGGCTTCCTTGTAAACCGCGATCTGTTCCTTTAGGGTGCCGTTGTGTGCGTGGGGGCTGGCAAAGAGCACTGCCCCCAGCCTCGCCGCCCGACGTATCGCCGGGTAGTTGTTTGCCGCTATCCAGATTGGAGGATGAGGCTTTTGAATGGGCCGCAGCGTGGGCTTGACGTTCTCCAGGTTGAAATGTCGCCCGTGAAAGGTCACCGTGTCCTGTGTCCAAAGCATCCTGACGACCTCGAGAGACTCCTCGAAACGGCTGACCCTGGTCTTTCTCTCAATTCCAAAGGCCTGAAACTCCTCGATCTCATACCCGAGCCCCAGGCCGAAGAAGAACTTGCCTTTGCAGATGATGTCCAGCGTCGAGACCTGCTCGGCCACGTCCACCGGGTGAAGCAGCGGCAGCAGCAAAATGCCTGTCCCGAGCCACATATCCCCCGCCTCAGCGGCCATGCGGGCAATTAGCGGAAATGGCTGAAGCGTCTGCAGTGGATGGGACAGGTAATGCTGACCAAACAGCAGGCCGTGAAAACCAAAGTCCCGCACCGCCCGAATCTGCTCGACAAGGTCGTCGACATGGGGCCCCGGGGCCCGATCTACGGGAAGCTCGTTGCCCAGTTCAAGGCTGAATTTCACGATTGTCACCCCCAAACTTTCCCTAATCTGCGCAGGATTGTAACATTCGAGGACGAGGTGGATTCCCACGGAGCTATTATCTTTACCGCTGCGCAGTGAGCCATTCATGAATGTGCCGGACATATCCTCGGCAAGGAGGATGATAAGACATGGCTGAAGAATCGAAGGATAAAGTCACCATAGTCCCGTCCAAGACCTTGCTTCCCCAGTACGCCCTCGACCCCGACTTTTACCAGGCCGTTCGCAACGCCAAGCCCGACTACACCCTCACCGAGAAATCTGTCATCCCCCCTAACAACGGCCAGGGTTTCGAAGTGAAGAAGGGTCAGGTATTCCGCATCATTCAGGAGACCGGGCCCCAGGTGGTCGACGTTGCTCTCTTGAATCTCCACGAGCCCCGCGAGTTCTTCAGGCCCGAACACAGCTTCCTCATTGAAGGCTGGTTCATCAGGGAAAACACCAGGCTCTGGTCCGATGTCCCATACTTTAGGCCAATGGCCACCTGCATCGAAGACACGGTCGAAGTCCTTGAAGGATGGCATAACCACCTCGTGCTCGGTTCTCACTGCACATCCGAATTCCTCGAAATGCGGTCCGAAAGAAAAAGGCTTAACTCTTGTCACCTTAACTTCCTCCAGGCCATCGAACCCTTCGGCCTTGCCGAAATGAACATCCAGGACAACTTCTGTGTGTGTATGCCTAGCCGAATCAACGATGAGACAGGGAAAATGGAGATTACCGCCACCAGGGCCCGACCCGGCGACTACGTTGCCTTCTACGCAGAGATAGACCTGCTGGTCGCAGTGTCCGTATGTCCAATGGGTGATGGCAGTTTTGCCGCAACAACCCCCGAGAAAGTCACGCTTAGGCCTGTCGGCGTCGAAATCCTGGACACGGGAATCGAGCCCCGGGAGTTCCCCAAGCGCTACGATTGGAGACCTCATTGGCAAGGTCAATGGAATCCCGACTTAGGCTCGGGCTCATGGTCTTGTCCGAAGTAGCCACCGGCTGTCTAAATTTACCTGGGAGGTCGTAATGGTCGACTACCTGCAAGAATGCCTCAAAGAGCCCGTTCCCCGGGAGTGGAGCTTCCCCGAGTCCGAATACCGAGCCCGACTGGCAAAGACCCGTCAAGCCATGGACCAGGCCGGCATCGACGTGCTGCTCGTCCACGCCATCGTCGACAACTGCTACCTGAGCGGCTACCAGAGCCTCTGGCCCGAGGCCTACGCCTGCCTCATAGTCCCCCGTCACGGCGAGCCCTTCATGCAGGTTGGAGAGATTGAAGGTGCCCTGGCTGTCCTGCAGGGCTACGTTAAGGACATCGTCACCTTCTCTTGGGTGGGCGCCGACGTTGCGCCTACGCAGTTAGCACAGTTACTCGCAGACCGCGGCTTCGCCAATAGCAACATCGGCGTCCAGTTGGGCAGCATCGAGATGGGCTTGCGCGGCCCCCTCGACGCCCGGGCCTACCTCCGCCTCAAAGAACTCCTCCCGAATGCTGAGTTTGTAGATGCTACCACCCTGATGTTCGACATCCGGGTCACCAAATCGGAGGCCGAGCTTGCACACATGAGAAAAGCCGCAGAGATCACTGCCGCTGGCATGGCTGCCGCCATAGAGGCGACGGATGCCGGTACCAACGAAAATCAGATCTCGGCCCTTGCGTCCAAGAAGATGATCGACCTTGGCTCCGAACCCTTCTCCATCGACCCCATAACCAGCGCTGCTCACAGGTCCGGGTGGTTCCACACAACCTTCAAGCGCCAGGCCATCGGCGCGGGAGACCACGTCCTGCTGGAGTTCGGAGGCTGCTGGCACCGCTACACCGCTCCCCAGATGCGCACCGTAGTCCTCGGCAAGCCCTCCGACACCGCCAAGCGGATAATCGACGCGAACCGCGCAACCCTGGAACTGGTCTATTCCAACGTCCGCGCAGGCCGCACCGCCCACGAGGTCGCAGTTGAGGTGAAAAGAGGCGTTAAGGATGTAGACGAAGAGATCTTCAGGTCAGGCCACTTCGGCTATTCCATAGGTCTCGGCTTCCCCCCGACCTGGACTGACGGCCCCATGTACATCGCCGAGGGCAATCACCGGGTATTGGAACCCGGCATGACCTTCCACACCCCCCACTCCTTCCGGGTCCCGGCCCGCTTCGTCATCGGAGCCAGCGAAAGCATCGCCGTCACCGAATCCGGCTGCGAAATCCTAACCTCCGCCCCCACCAACGAATGGATCGTCGTGAAAAGCTAGACTCGTTATCCACAGCAAAAGACGAGGCCCCTGTCACACAGGGGCCTCGTCTTTCATCGGTGGCGGAAAAGAGAATCAACCCCTCAACGGCGCAACCCCATCCTCGAGAATCGCATCCAGCCCCTTGTTAAAGGCATCCATCGTCTTTTCGATGGCTTCGTCGTCATGGGCCATGGAGCAAATCCCGATGCGGAGCCAGCAGTCGACGCCGTTGAACAGCATCTGCTTCCTCAGGTTCCCCGTGGCCAGGCCGTTGCCACCCTTGAACAGGGTCTCCGCCGTCGCTGCGGGTAGCTTGGAATACTGCGTGGGGTCCGAGTCCGTGTCCCCGAGATATACGTGGAACATCGACGCATCCCCGTAGCAGAACCCCGAGATTCCCCGCTCCTGTATCGCCGCGTGCATCTGCTGCCTAATCGTCTCTGCTGCAGCGTTCGCAATACGGTGGGGTTCCCCCGTGGCGATTATATTCAGGCATGCAATTCCCGCGGCCAGCGATACGGGGTTGGCGTTGAAGGTGCCGGGATGGGGCATCCTCCTGGCCCGGTCCCGCGCCGGATCATCCGTGTGTTGGATGACATTCAGCAGCTCCTCTTTGCCCG
This sequence comes from Dehalococcoidia bacterium, assembly GCA_965207225.1. Classification (GTDB taxonomy): domain Bacteria; phylum Chloroflexota; class Dehalococcoidia; order Plut-88900; family Plut-88900; genus Plut-88900. Next base: position 347,720 of record CBDBLV010000004.1, on the reverse strand, counting down.
CCACGCAGCCCCCCGGCATGGCCCCCATGAGGATCTTGGCCATCGTCGAGATGTCCGGCTCGACCCCGATGGTCTCCTGCCACCCGCCCGGCGCCCACCTGAACCCACTCACCACCTCGTCGATGATAAAGACGGTGCCGTACTTGGTGCATAGCTCCCGAGCAGCGTGAGCGTATTCAGCTGAAGTGGGAACCGACCCCATGTGCGCCCCTGCCCCTTCGATGATGAGCGCGGCCACGTCCCGGTTAGACAGGGCGTTTTCAAGGGCCTGTACATCATTCGTGGGGAGAGTGATCACGCTCTCGTGTACACCCGGGGCCAGGCCCGCGGAAGGCATGTCAAACGGCGGATCGATGCCCGCATAGAGAGCGTCGGCCCAGCCGTGAAAATTGCCCTGCAGCTTGGCCAGCTTGGGCCGTCCTGTCGCCGCCCGGGCCAGACGCACGGCCATCATGTTGGCCTCCGTTCCCGAGCTTGTAAAGCGCAGCTTGTCGGCAGATGGATATAGCTTGAGGATAAGTTCCGCCAGCTCGATTTCCTGGGCGCTGGAGCCGCTCCCGTGACTGCCGAGTGCGACCTGCCGCTGTACCGCCTCAACCACTTCCGGGTGAGCGTGCCCCAATATCGAGGCCCCGTGCCCCGTTACGTAGCAAATGTACTCGTCTCCATCTACACACCACTTCCTGGCGCCTTGCAGCCTCTCCATGTAGATGGGAAAGGGATTGAGCTTTCGCCCATCGTGCGTCACCCCGTCCGGGAACAGGCTCTTGGCCCTCTCAGCCAGGGCCTGGGACTTCGGGTGAGTCTTTACAAACTGTTCCTCTGCCAATGCGGTCTTCATAGTTCCTCCAGGGATGCGCTGCAGGTACGGGCCGGACCCCCAGTGACACTGCAGAAAGCCAGTGTGCCGGGGGTGAAATCGTGGGCGATTATAGCATAGGGCGGGTGCAGCCTAGCCTGCTACGCCGCTCGGCGCCCCAACCCCCTCCTTCAGCATCGACTCCAGCTTCAGGTCCTCGCTCCCCGGGGCCAGGGCGTAGAGTTCGATCTCGTTCCCGTCGGGGTCGAATATATACAGGCCCTTGGTGTCACCGTGGTCGCCGTAACCGGCAATTCGAACATCGTTGTCCAGGACCGTCCTGTAAGCGTCCTGAAGCTCCTCGAATGACCCGAGTTCATACGCGAAGTGGTACAGCCCTACCCCATTAGAGTCGGGTCCCGACGCCTCTTCCCCAATCTCCATCACTGCCAGGTCATGGTCTACCTCGGGGTTGCTCCTGAAGAACACCATCTTGTCCCCGGCCGGCTCCTTCACCTCCAGCCCGAGAACACCGCCGTAAAACTCTTTCGACTTTTTAACGTTCCGGACCCTGAGTACCAGGTGTCCCAACCGAGTAGGTTTGATTGCCATGTCAACCTCCAAAGCTAAACGTAGCCGCCTCCGTTCATTGTAACGCGATTGCCACCCTCGGGAACCGGCCTGTATATTAGCCCGCAGCCCCGAGACTCACAAAGACTCCAGGGAGGACCATCGCATGGGCAGATACGGATACGCACTGGGCGACACCATGGAACCGGAGGCCCTCATCGCCAAGGCCCGCAAAATCGAGGACGCAGGCTTCGATGCAGCCTGGTCTAACGAGCTGTTCACGTCGCCTTTCGTACCTCTCGCCACCGTCGCTCCCCACACCAGCAGGATCAAGCTGGGTTCCAGCATCGCTTACGGCTTCACCCGCAGTCCCCTGGAAACCGTCATCACCTCCCTGGACTTGGACGCAATCACCAACGGACGCTTCATACTGGGCCTGGGATCGGGCGTCAGGCGGCTCAACGAGATGTGGCACGGTGTCCCTAACTACGGGAGACCTGCCCCTCACCTCAAGGAATGCGTTCGGGCCATCCGGTCGATCATAGACGGTGTATCGTCGGGCGAACCCGTCAGGTTCGAAGGGGAGTACTACGATATCGACATGCGGGGCTGGGAAGGGCCCCACAAGCCAATTAACGGCCGGGTCCCGATATACATGGCGGCTGTCCGGGATGGAATGCTCCGCGCCGCGGGAGATGTCGCCGATGGCGTTCTTGGATTCCCCATGTGGTCCCTTGAATGGGTCAAGCAGATGGTTATACCGAACATAGCCAAGGGGCTGAGCCGCTCCGGCAGAGAGCGCAAGGACATCGAGATCCGCGCTGCCGTAACCGTTGCCATCACCAACGACAAGAAGCAGGGCTACCGGGACGCGAGGGGCACACCCGGCTTCTACACCACCATCCGCACATACCAGCCCTTAGTAAACTGGCACGGCTACGAAAAAGAGGCTGACCAGATCAGGGAAGCCTTCGTGAAGCTGCAAGGCTTCGGTGACGAGGTGCTGGAGCCCATCCACGATGAGATGGTCGACACCTTCGTAGTGGTCGGCAACGCAGACGAGGCCCGGGCCCGCGTGGCCCAGTTCGAAGAATTCTGCGACGCCGTCGACCTGGAAGTTCCCCACAACTTCATCCCCGATGATGTCCACGAAGAATACGAAAAGCGCCTCTTCGAGGTGTTCGCGAACTAGTGGATGAGATCGCTGAATGTGCCGGGATGATCGGCGGCCTGGTATGAAATACTACCTTGGCCTCAACATAGACGCCGACCTGGAAGACCAGATCTCCCTCGCCAAACGGGCGGAGAACTCAGGCTTTGATGGCATCTGGTCCACCCACTACTACAACTCGCCCTTCATTCCTCTTGCAGCCATCGCCCGTGAGACCAAATCTATTGGCATAGGCACTAACATCGCCTATGCCTTTACCCGCAGCCCCATGGAGACCGCGCTCTCGGCCCTCGACCTGGATTCCCTCTCTAACGGGCGCTTCACCTTGGGCTTGGCCCCGGCATTCCGCACCATCAACGAACGATGGTACGGCGTTCCCCACGGCCGGCCCGCTCCCCACATGAAGGAGTGTATCCAGTTGACCAGGGCCGTTATCGAGGACGCCTCAAAAGGCAGGCCGGTCAGGTTCAAGGGCGATTATTACGATGTGAACATTGATGGCTGGCATCGGGCTCAAAGGATGCCCCGCGATAACATCCCCATATACGTCGGCGCCATGCAGCAAGGCATGTGCCGGATGGCCGGAGACGTCGCCGACGGACTGATGCCCCACTCGATCTGCTCCCCGTCATGGATAAAGGAAGTCATGCTACCCAACGTCGAGAAGGGCCTGGCCCGCTCGGGTCGACGTAGAGAAGACTTCGACTTTTGCGCCTGCATAAGCGTGGCCATCACCAACGACAGACGACAGGGAATCCACGACTATAAGGACACCATCGCCTTCTCCGCAGTAACCAGGCTCTACCAACCCATATTCGACTGGCACGGTTTTGGGAAAGAGGCCGCGAACATCAGGGACATCTTCCTGGAGAAGGGTTATTGCCCTGAAGTCATAGAGGCCGTCCCCGACGAGATGGTCGAAGCATTTGCAGTCGTCGGCTCAGTGGACGAGGTGCGGCGCCGGGTCGGGGAGTACGGGGAATTCGTGGATTCCATCCAGTTTGCCCAGAACAGCTATGGCTCCGGGATTAGCAAAGAACGTTACCTGGACGCCGTATTCGACGCCTTTGCCAGGTGAAGCGAAAGCGCTCCCCATCCTTGACCCCGATTTGGCCCGTTGCTAAAGTAGCTCCGCGCTCCCGAACCTAAACTAGCGGGTACCAGCCTATATGATCATCGACATGCACTCCCACTCCGTCTTCTCCGACGACTCTCGGGCGACGGTTGAACAATATGCCAAGTGGATCTCCAAAGTGGTCAGGAAGAAGGGATCCCTGGACGCGATAGTCCTCACCGAGCACCGTGGCTTCGACAAGGACGGGGACTACTCTGACCTCGAGGAGGAGTACAGCATCCGGATATTCAAGGCCACTGAGCTGGACACCAACCGGGGCCATATCCTTGTGTACGGGGTCAACGACTACCTGCTAAACAAGTTCGACTTTACTGACGTGACAATGGACGCAGTGGCCCTCGTTCGAGAAGCTCACGCTTCGGGCGCCTTTTGTGTCCCCGCCCACCCCGGCCGCAAGAGGATCGGGCTTCGTGAGTTCATCGAAAATGGTGCATCGGCGCCCGACGTTCAAGTGGTGGAGATCCTGAACGGCGGCAGCTCGACCGCAGAGAACGAGAGGGCCCAGGAGTTGGCGGAACAGCGGGGCTTTAGGGGTATCGGGGGGAGTGATGCCCACTTTGTCAACGCCATAGGCAAATACGCAACCCGATTCGAAACCTCAGTCGACAATATGGAAGAGTTGGTCGAAGAGCTCAAAAAGGGCGCTTTCGAAGCAGTCCGGCTGGAAGACCTCGCCCCGGCCCGGTAGCTGCCATGGCTGAACTCTTTGAAGTCCGATTCAACCGGGAAATCCTGGACACCGAGTACAGTATTGGCCCGTTCTACATCACCCGGGAGATGATAGGCCTCTACTCTTCTTCCACCGGCGATGCTAACCCAAAGTTCAACCCCAATGGAGGTTCCCAAAACGTCATTGCGCCGCCCTCCTTGCCCGTGGTGTTGATAGACAACTGGGACCCCCCCGACCTCCAGCTCGACTTCGACGGGGTCCTGTACCTGGCGGGATACTGGGTAGAGCCCATCGCCGACATAGTGCCCGGGGACGTGCTCAGGGCCACCATTAGAGTCACGGACGTCTATCCGAAAACCGGACGTTCCGGGCCGATGGTCTTCCTGAAGAAGGAAGCCCTGTTCACCAACCAGGACAACGTGCCGGTGGTAAAGGTCGGGGGTTCGTCAGTCTGGCGAAAGTAGCTATCCCGCAGCTTCCGACTCCGCACCGCAGTACGGGCAGCGCATCTCTGCCGGATCGACACCATAGTCCCGGGCCGCCGCTTCCTCCGAGACGTATTCGTTGATTACGTCCTGGCGCACGGCCTCCGGGTCCCGCTCCCTGGGGTCTCCGTACCCCCCCGAGCCAGCAACGTCGTACCAGATCTCGCTCCCGTCACCTATGGGGAACGGTGGCCCCTTGCCCGCCACTGCGCTCTCGTTGCCTTCCTTGTCCCTCATGGTGATGTGGCTGACCGCGCCCGGTTTGCCGCCCTGCAGCCCAAAGGGCGGCGATATCATGCGCTCGCAGCAGGTGGTCACCATGGCCGTGTGCCCCATGACCCGGGTCACGCGCCTCGCCCCGAGACCCCCCCTGTACTTCCCCGCCCCGCCCGAGTCATTTATCAGCTCATAGCGGTCAATCATGATCGGGAACCGCATCTCGATCTGCTCAACCGGCGAGTTCATGGTGTTGGATATGCCGACCTTCACGCTGCTGATGCCGTCCTGGTTGGGCCGGGCGCCCATACCGCCGGCTACAGTCTCGTAGCTCACGTATCGTTTTTTGGTCCTGGGATGCAACCCTCCGACGGTCAGTATTGCGGAGGTGCCTTGAGAGCCGGCCAGCACATTATTGGGGTACCCTGGCGCCACGGCCCCGAACACCATGTCACAGATCCGGTGGGTCATCTCATGATTCGCGAATACCACCGGCGCCGGCGGAAGCACGTTGACCACCGAGCCCTCAGGAGCGTTCACGCCTATGGCCCGCCACGTGCCTGAATTGGGCGGGATAAGGTCGTTGGGGTCGGCGATCATCTTCACCGCCGTGTACACCCCCGACGCAGTCACAGCCAGAGGCGCGTTCATAGGTCCGTCTACCTGCCCGTCCGACCCCGTGAAATCCACCGTCAGGTGGTCGTCGACCTTGTTTACCCGGAGACGTATGTTGATGTTCTCGTCCTCCGTCTGGCCGATTCCCAGGATGCCGTCGCCGTCGCAGAAGTCTTCGTAGTAGAACTCACCGTCCTCGAACCGGTCGAGCTGGTTGCGGATCATCCGCTCGGAGTAGTCCTGGATCCCCTGCATCATCTCCCGTATCATGTCGACCCCATACTTCTCAGCCAGCCCCTGTACCCGCAGCGAGCCCCGATGGTTGGCCGCCACCTGGGCCCGGAGGTCGCCTCTCCTCTCCTCCGGTGTGCGAACGTTGGAAAAGATCAGGTCGTCGATGTCCCGGTTCAACGTCCCTTGGGTGAACAGCCGCACCCCCGGGAGCCGAAGCCCTTCACCGTAGATCTCGGTCGTAGCGCCGTAGGAGCCGGGGCTTGCAGACCCGACGTCCGGCCAGTGGGCCCTCACGCATGTAAACCCCAGAAGCAGGTCGTCGTTCAGGTAGATTGGCGTAATGACATTCACGTCCGGTAAGTGTGATCCACCGAAATAGGGGTCGTTGTGAATAAATACGTCACCGGGGGAAATGTCGTCGGCTCGAGCAAGTATGGCCTTCACGGAAAGGGGCATGGACCCGAGGTGAATGGGGATGTCTGGGCCCTGGGCCACCATGTTCCCCGACGCATCGAAAATCCCGCATGAATAGTCGCCCGCCAGCTTCAGAATGGGCGAGTACGCCGTCTTCGCAAGGACTACCTTCATCTCCTCGGCGGCCGACAGAAGGCTGTTCTTGATGACCTGGAAGGTGATGGGATCGATGTCCTCATGCATGGCGTCAGTCCTTCGTGCCTAGACTGTGATCTCGATGGTCCCGAACTCCGTTGCCGCGGCCCGTTGGTTGGGATAAACGATGACGGTTGAACTGCTTTCCTGGACAATAGCCGGGCCTTCAATCTCGGCGCCCGGGTACAGGTCACCCCTGTCGTAGACTGGGCAGGACGACAGACCCGTTTCCTTGAAATAGATTTCTCGATGGGAGCGAGGCGATATGCTCCCACTACCTCTCCCATTGGAATTCCGGGAAGCGATGAAGTCTGCCCCAAACTTCCCGATAGCCGATACCCGGAGGTTCACTAGCTGGATAGGTTCGTCGGGGGCATTGTAGTCATACGTTGTGAAATGCTGGGCGTGGAACCGCTCGGCAATGGCATCCAACGCTCCCGCTTCGATCTCCGAATTTTCGACTGGCACCGTGAGCTCGTAAGCCTGGTGCCCATAGCGCATATCTATCGAATATCGGAACTCCCAGTTCTCTTTGGATATGCCCGACCTGGCCAGCATGTCCCGGGCCTCGGTGGTTATCTCGTCCCGGACCTGCCGCATCTGGTCGTCTACACCGTCTTCGGCCATAAGGGTGTACAGGCTGCGCACATAGTCCCGCTTCAAGTCCGTGCACACGAGGCCCATGGCGGAAAAGACCCCTGGATTTGGTGGAATGATTACCTTCTTGATCCCCAACTCCTCGCCGATACGCCCCGCATGGACGGGACCCGCACCCCCGAAAGCGACTAAAGCGTATTCCCGGGGGTCGTGGCCCCTCTCGATTGAAATCATGCGTATGGCGTCGGCCATGTTGGAGTTGACGATGTCCACGATGCCCTGGGCCGCCTGCATCAACTCCAGGCCAAGGGGCTTGCCAACGGTCTTTTCAATAGATTTTGCCGCACCGTCCAGTGATAAGGCCATCCGTCCCCCGAGAAAGTGTCCAGGATCCAGATACCCGAGCACCGCATCTGCATCCGTTACCGTCGGGTCCTGCCCCCCGAGTCCGTAGCATGCAGGCCCCGGCGATGCGCCCGCACTCTGTGGCCCAACTCTCAGGCCTCCCGCATCGTCCAGCCAGGCTATGCTGCCGCCACCTGCGCTAACCTCCGCGAGGTCTACAACCGGCACCTTGATGGGATAGCCGGTTCCCTGCAACCAGCGCCGAACGTTGCCCGACCCCCCGACCTCGTACTCCGTGGTGACGCTTACCTCACCATTGTTCACCAGGGACGCCTTGGCAGTGGTGCCCCCCATGTCGAATGAGATGAGCTGGTCCAGCCCCAGCACGTTGCCTAGTGCAACGGTTGCAGTAACCCCCGCCGCCGGCCCAGACTCTGTCAGCATGGCCGGCACCCGCAATCCCTCTTCTACGCTGAATACGCCGCCGCTGGAACCCGTCAGGTAGAGCGACGGATAATTGTCTGTGGCTAGAAAGTCATTGAGGCGCTTCAGGTAACCTTCCAGGACAGGAGCCACGTAAGCGCAAACGGCCACGGTGCTGCTGCGCTCGTATTCCCGCATCTCCGGGAGCACCTCTGAGGAGAGGAAGGTCCGGACTTCCGGAAGCTCCCGACGCAGAACTTCCCCTATGGCCTGCTCGTGAACGGGGTTCAGGAAGGAGAAGAGCAGGGACACCGCAACGGCCTTGACTTCATGGGCCTTCAGAAAGGCTACGATTCGGTCAAGCTCGGACTCGTCTAATGGCTTATAAACGTCTCCGTAGGCATCGATCCGCTCGGAGACCTCCAGGCGCAGGTGCCTGGGGATGATCACTTGGGGTGGAGGCTGAAAAATGTCGTACAGCTTCGCACGAGACTGTCTCCGGATCTCAAGAATGTCCCGAAAGCCGTCGGTGGTAATCAGCGCAGCTCGGGCGCCCTTCGACTCCAGGATGGCGTTGGTCACTACGGTGGTTGCGTGGGAAAGGAATGACAGGGAAGACGGTGCGATGCCGTGGTCGGTAGAGAGAGCCTTTATGGCCTCAATTACGGCGGCTGAGTAGTCGGAAGGCGTTGAGGAGAGTTTATAAGTGGTCTGCTCGCCGGTATCTTCGTCGACTACTGCGAGGTCCGTGAAAGTTCCTCCGATGTCGACCCCAAGTCTAAGTCCCATAGTCGGGTAAGGATATCACAGGTGGGCTGGCTGCCTTAGTTAAACCCGTACACCCGGGCCGCATTACCAAATGCCATCTTCTCCGCCTCGGTTTGCGGCACATCGGCCAGCAATTTGTTCAGGACGGGAAGAGAGTTGGGCCACGTAGACTCAGTATGAGGATAGTCTGAACTCCAGAGGATATTGTCCACCCCGACGACATGCCGAGTGGCGATTCCAGCAACATCCTCCTGGAAAGTCACGAACACGTTCCGGCGAAACAGGTCTCCCGGCAGGTAGTCCCCGTTGAACTGGATCTCCTTGACGTAATGATGGTCGGCATAGTGACGGTCCATCTGCTGGATGAAATAGGCTGCCCACCCGAGTTCGAATTCAACGGCTCCCACGGTCAGCTTCGGGAACCTCTCGAACACGCCTGAGAACATCATGTCCCCTATCGCCCGACGCGGCCAGTAGTCCTCGCTTGCTCGGAAGGAAGAAGTACCTCCTACCGTGATGTCGTTGGCAAAGGACCCTATGACTCCCGGCCCCGGGCGGTATGACCCCGAATGCATAGCCAGGGGCATACCCAGGTCCTGGGCAAGGGCCCAGAAGCGGTCGTAGCGAGGCAGATCATAGGTGCGGCCTTCGCCCGGATAGGCAGGAATGGTGATGCTGGCCAGCCCTAGCTTGACGCATCGCTCCATTTCGGATAGTGCGTCATCTATGTCGTCCACATTGACGACGCCGCTCCCCTTTATGGAGTGGGGATAAGCCGTGGAGAAATCTGCCATCCAGTCGTTCATCGCCCGGAAGCACGCCGACATAAGCGCCGAGTCAATATCCGTCTCGACTAACCTCACCGCTATCGTCGGGTAGATAACCTCGCCGATCACGCCATCCACTGCCATCGCCTTCACCCGGGCGTGCGGGTCGTAAGCGGCCTCAGGGGTGTCCTGGAATGCCGCCTCGATGGAAAGGGATTCGGGGTCTTCGAATCGGCGCCCGGCCTGGGAAGGCGCCCCCAGGGACCCGACATTTATATCCTCGTCGGCAACCCATCTGTGCACATCGCCGTCTCGGTACATCCGAGGCCTCCGGTCCCTATACGCCGCGTCGATGCGCGAGTCCCAGAGGTCAGGTGGCTCAACTACGTGGGAATCGGCGGAGATTAGCTTGTCTACATGCATGGCTGGATTATAGGAGGGCCGGAATTTGGGAGTCAATCGGGAAGGGCGTGTTACAATTTTCACATGAATTGCGTGATCCGGGCCACGGGCCTGACGAAGAAGTATGGCGGCTTGACAGCCGTGGATAACGTGAGCTTCGAGGTGGAGCGAGGTGAGATCTTCGGCCTTCTTGGGCCAAATGGGGCTGGCAAGACGACCACGGTTGAAATCCTGGAAGGAATGCGGAGCGCTTCGGAAGGTACAGCCGTTATTGACGGGACGGACGTTACCAAGGACCCGAGGGGAGTCAAGGCCAAGATAGGTGTCCAGCTCCAGTCCGCCGCTTTCTTCGACAACCTGGTATTGCTAGAGATCGTCGGCCTGTTTGGGCGCCTCTACGGGCGCAAAGTTGATGCGGCTGAGGTTTTGGAGAAGGTCGAGCTGCAGGATAAGGGAAAGGCCAAATACCGACAGCTTTCCGGCGGCCAGAAACAACGCCTCTCCATAGCCACGGCCCTGGTCAATGACCCCGTTGTGATGTTCCTGGATGAGCCCACCACCGGCCTCGACCCCCAGGCCCGACGCCATATGTGGGACCTCATAAAGCGCCTCCGCGCCGACGGCAAGACTATCGTGATGACCACCCACTATATGGAGGAGGCGGAGGAGTTGTGTGACCGGGTCGCCATTATAGACAGGGGCTCCATCGTATCCCTGGACACCCCTGATGCCCTGATCGACAACCTCCTTGACACGGGCTTCCGCAAGGAAAGGGCCGGTAAGTACGCCAACCTTGAAGACGTTTTCCTGCACCTCACCGGTAAGAGTTTGAGAGAAGACTAGCTTGAACCCGACCCTCGCCCTGACGATTGCGTCCCTGAAGATGTATTACCGCAATCGTCAGGCCATCTTCTGGACCCTCGTCCTTCCCCTGATGTTCATAGTCATATTCGGCCTGCTCAACTTTGGCGCGTTCTCCACTGTCAACATGGGCTTGGTTGACGAGGCGGACACGCCGGCATCGGAGATTCTGACGGAACTTTTGGAGAGGATGGAGGACTCGGAAGGTTCGGATGAGGGCGGGGTTATCGAGTTGAGTGTCGGGACCCGGGATGCGGAGCTGCGGGCGCTGGAGGACGGCGACCGACACATTGTCATAGTGATACCGCCGGACTTCGGGGAGTCCCGGGACCCGGTCACTGTAGAGGCCTTCTACGCCGAGGACCGGTTCCAGCAGGCGGATGTCGGAATAGGCATAGTCCGCGGCATCCTCGACGAATTTACCCTCCGGAGCGCGAAAGTTCAACGCCAATTCCTGGTCGAGTCCCAGGCGGTTGAAAGCAAGGGACTGGAATACGTCGACTTTCTGGTGCCCGGGATCATTGCCATGGCGATCATGCAGATGGGCATATTCAGCGTCGTCTTCTCACTGATCCAGTACCGTCAGCAGGGCGTGCTGCGCAGGCTGTATGCCACCCCCATCCGCCCCCACAACTTCCTAATAGGGCAGGTCTTTACCCGTTTGCTGGTTTCCATAGTGCAGGTTGTGGTCCTGCTGGGTGTCGGGGTGCTTATCTTTGACGTCACCGTGGCAGGCAACTTCGGCTACCTGTTCATCCTGGCGGTTCTTGGCGGGGCGCTTTTCTTGGCTATCGGGTTTGTGATATCAGGGTTTGCCAAGAACGAGGAGGTCGGGGCGCCGCTGGCAAACATAATCGCTTTGCCAATGATGTTCCTGTCGGGCGTGTTCTTCCCCACCGACACCCTCCCCGGCGTCCTGGAAGATATCGTCCAGTACCTTCCCCTTACATTCCTGGCGGACGGGATGCGGGAGGTGGCAATCCAGGGAGCGAGCATTACCGAGATTCCGTGGGAGGTGTTGGGTATGGTGGTGTGGCTGGCAATTGCATTCCTTGCGGCAACAAGGGTCTTCAGGTGGGAGTGATCCGAATCAGGAGGATTTGGCATGTATGAGTTTCAGGGTCGGGAGATATTCGAGTCGGTAGCCGAGATGGTGAATCCAAAGCACACCGTGGTCATGGTCCACGACATGCAAAACGACTTTCTTCACGAAGACGGCATTTTCAAGAAGGCGGGAGAGAGCATTGATGTGTCGCCCTTCGTGGACAACCTCGTCGACTTCGTGGCCAGGGCCCGGGCCCACGGCGTCAGAATATGGCAGACCAACTTCACCAGCCTTCCTGACCTCGGCGCTTACGACGACCCGCTGGTGAACAAGCGATGGAACCTGGTCGGAGACCCGAGCAAGCACCAGTACGCCAACCCGACAGTGCTCGGTACCTGGGGATGCCAGACGATCGACGCCCTCGCGCCCCAGGAAGGCGACATAGTCATCAACAAGTATCGGACCAACACCTTCGTCCATTCCACCTTTGAGCTCATTTTGCGAAGCCACGGCATAAAGACCTTCATCTCCACGGGCGTGGCAACGGAAGTCGGCATACTTCCGACGGCCTGGACGGGGACTCAGCTCGGCTTCTTCCCCGTCATTCCCAGGGACCTCGTCGGGGCCCGTGTCGCCGAACTGCACGACGACGCCATGAAGTTCATGGAGCGGCTGGTCTGGGTAACCGACTCCTCAGAGATACTGGAGGCTTGGGAGAAGGGGTACGACTAAGGCGCTAGCCGCCTTCTTCAGAGGGTGACGCCTCTTCTTCGGAGTCGGGAGGGATGGGTGGGGATTCGCAGAGGGCCTTGAGAGCAGCGTTCATCCTCTCCATGCCGCGTCGTGTGGCACCGCCGATTAGCAGCAGGATAGGAATGGAGAGAAGCCCGCTCACCTCTTCGCCCTGTACGAACCGGCACCGGGTGTCGTCTATGGGGTCGATGATGAAGTAGTGCTCCGTGTCGAAGAGGCCAGGGAAGAGCATGTTGTTGCGCCAGCTAAAGCCCTTTCCCTCTTCAACCAGCACGATTCGCGGGTTGATGTAAGTCCCCTTCGCCCGAGGCGGCTTGATGAACAACTCAATGCGGGCGCCTTCCTCTATCTTGCCGTTGGCGGAGGTGAGGAAGGGGTTCCAGTCCCCATAGGAATCCAGGTCGGAGAGTGCCTCCCAGATGAGGGATTCGGGGGCTTCTATCTCGACTTCAGCGGCGATGATCCGCAAGTTCTAGCGGCCCAGGTAATTTGGCTTACGCTTGTCCTTGAAAGCCGAGACGCCCTCGGTGTGGTCTTCTGAGGTCAAGGTGATGGTCTCCAGCGCAGCGGACATCTGCATGGCGGTCTCCAGGTCCATATTGAGGGCCTTGTAGAGCATCAGCTTCGAGAGCCTGAGGGCTACAGGGGGGCCGTCGGCGATCTTGCGGGCCATCTCCATGGTGGTGGCCTCAAGCTCCTCCTCGGGGACCAGCTTGTTCAACATGCCGAGCCGGAAGGCGTCGTCGGCTTCCAGGAAATCGCCGGTGAAGACCAGTTCGGCGGCTTTGGGGATGCCGAGGGTCTTGGCGTAGAGCCACATCCCGCCCCACCCCGGGAACAGCCCCACCCGTATGAACGCCGCAAGAAACCGGGACTTGGGGGTGCCGACCCGGAGGTCGCAGGCGCAGGCCAGGTCGAATCCGGCGCCGGCGGCTACGCCGTTGATCATGCCGATGACCGGCTTCTCCATCCGGTGCACACCCAGCACTATGTTCATCGCCTTACGGAAGTTGCGCCGCTTGTCCTCGGGGCTGTCGCCTCGGCCGTTGGACTCGGCACCGGGGAGCTCGGACACGTCGGCGCCGGCGGAGAAGGCTCGACCTGCACCGGTCAGCACCACCACACCTACGGAGTCATCATCGCCCAACTCCTTGATAGCAAGGGCCATCTCCTCTTCCATGTAGTCGGTGATGGCGTTGAGCTTGTTGGGTCGATTGAGGATGAGCTTGCCTATGCGGCCATCTCTTTCGACGATGATGTTCTCGTAGGACATCGGCGGTCTCCTTGCAGCGTGAGGGTCTTGTGCCAGGAATGAAGCGGGTTATGACTGGCCCAATGATAAGGGGGCGTGTCGGGTGGGTCAACGAGAGGGATGGGATTTTGATTGAACGTTGATTGAACATTGATTGAACTCGTAGCTGGTTTGATTGAACGACGCCTGAAGGGATTTCTGGGGATTTCGCGTGGCATCGGGGGAGGATGCCCCCCCAGCCCCGCGGAGGAACCCTCACCCCCTTGATCCCCCTCTCCCTCAGGGCCATTGAGGGAGAGGGGGAGAGAAAAACAGAGGCAGAGGTTGGCGCTCCAGCGCCAACCTCTGCCTCTAGTTCAATACTGGGAAGAAGGGCGGGGATGACGGCATAGGGTAGGCGGGGGTGACTGGCGAGACGTGACAGTCGGGTGTGGACCGCCCCCCGCTCGCACTTCGAGAACCTCAGCACGAGCGGCCCAGCGCCGGTGGCGGGGATGACGGTGTAAAAGGTTGGGGTGGCGGGAAGGGAGTGAGGGTGGAAGGTCCCGGACGGTTTGCGCAGGATGTCGGCGACGCCTGTACCGATGCGGGGTGTTCGCCCCCGGGGACGGTCCACATCAGCGTCGATTCTGCGACAGCCCCACACTTCCGAGGGGATGTGGACGAGACGCGAGAAATTCTCGCTCTGGGGCAGCCTCGTCCACCGGAAGCGCTCTAGCACCCCAAGGGGTGAGAGCATGGACCCGTGACCGCCGTTCGTAGACCGGAACATGCCGATGGTGACGACGGTGGAATCACAGCCCCATACTTCCGAGGGGACGCGGACGAGACACGAGAAATTCTCGCTCTGGGGCAGTCTCGCCCACCGGAAGTGCTCTGCCACCCCAAGGGGTGAGAGCGAGGACCCGTGACCGCCGTTCGTAGATCGGAGCTTGCCGATGGTGACGACGGTGGAGTCCAAAAAGGACGCTATGGCCCGATGAAGCAGCATTACACCGTGCTCCTTAGCGTCGCCTGACGGGGCGAAACCGTTGCGCCCTATGAGTGGGGCGCTCACCTGGCAACGGCCCTCCAGAGGGTGTGCCGTGATTTGTCCGGGGACCTTCCTTGAAGGGGGCGGGGTGGTGATTGATCGCTGCGAAGGCCGAGACGCTGGGCCTTTGGGCAGCGCTTGTAGTGGGTGTTGGGGAGCAGGACGGAGTATGGAAAGGGAAAGGAGAATGGGAGGAGGCGCGTACCGGGGGCCGGGCGGCGGGATGCCGCTCGGTTGAGACGAGGCCTGTGTAGGCTTATGCGGCTCATGGTACTCCTTTGATCCTGCATAGTGATGGGCGCCGAGGTGTGAAGTCGGCAGCCTGGGGATCATTATAGCACGGGGGTTCAGATAGTGCAAATGTACAGGTTTTGAGGGAGTGGCGGGGTTTAGAGGCGTGAGTGGGCAAATCCTAGATTCCTCGCGGGGCATCGGAATGAAAGAGGAGAAGGGTGTGGGGTGTGCTATCATGTCCGCCGAAATAGACGTGAACATGCCCGGAGGAGAAATAGATGACCACGGCCGCAAAATTCGACGTTAGGCATCGCAGCAGAATTGTGGCTGACGGCCCTGACCGGGCCGCCGCGAGGGCCATGCTCAGGGCTGTGGGAGTCGGGGATAAGGAATTTGAGCAGCCGTTCATCGGGGTGGCGAATACCGCGTCGGACGTGACGCCCTGCAACGTTCACTTGGACAAGCTGGCGGAGAGGGTCAAGGCGGGGGTGAAATCGGCGTCGGGGACTCCCTTTGAGTTCGGGGTTTTGACGGTAAGCGACGGGATTTCGATGGGGACGGAAGGGATGAAGGCGTCGCTTGTGAGCCGGGAGCTGATCGCTGACTCCATTGAACTGGTCACCCACGCCGAGTACTTTGACGGCCTGGTTACCATCGCCGGATGCGACAAGAACCTGCCTGGGGCCATGATGGCCGCCGCCCGACTCAACATCCCAACCGTCTTCCTCTACAGCGGCACCATCATGCCCGGCAGATACGCCGGCAAGGACATAAGTATCCAGGATGTTTTCGAGGCCATCGGGGCGCACAGCAAGGGCCGGATAAGCGACTCTGACTTGAAGGACATCGAGTGCGCCGCCTGCCCGGGCGCCGGGTCCTGCGGCGGCATGTTCACGGCGAACACCATGTCCTCGACCATCGAGGCGATGGGAATGTCGCTGCCGGGGGCCTCGTCCGAGCCGGCGGTTGAAGAGGGCATTCTACAGAAGTCATACGAGGCCGGGCGCACGGTGATGAGGCTGCTGGAGCAGGGGATTAGGCCCCGGGACATTCTGACCAGGGAAGCGTTTGAGAACGGCATCGCGGTGGCTGTCTCGATGGGTGGTTCCACCAACGTCGTGTTACACCTGCTGGCGATAGCATACGAAGCAGGCGTGGACCTGGAGATTGAAGATTTCGCCAGGATCAGCGAACGGACACCCTACATCGCAGACATGAAGCCCGGGGGCCGACACGTGATGGTTGACCTACATCGGGAGGGCGGCGTGCCCACGGTCATGAAACGGCTCCTGGACGCCGGGCTACTCCACGGGGATACATTGACCGTGACAGGCAAGACCGTAGCGGAGAACCTGGCCGACGTGGAAATCCCGGGAGACGGCAGGGTAGTTCATCCCGTGGCCGAACCCCTGAGTCCTCACGGCTCCATGGTGATACTGAAGGGCAACCTCGCTCCGGAGGGTGCGGTGGTGAAGCTGGCCCACCCGGAGCATCTGCACAAGGTGCACAGGGGCAGGGCGCGGGTGTTCAATCGGGAGCAGGACGCCTTCCGGGCCGTGGACAACCAGGAAATCGAGGCGGGAGACATTGTGGTGCTCCGTTACGAGGGACCCAAGGGCGGGCCGGGAATGCGGGAAATGCTGCACGTGACGGCCGCCATCGTGGGGCAGGGGTTGGGGGAAGACGTGGCGCTGATAACCGACGGTCGGTTCTCGGGAGCTACCCAGGGCTTCATGGTCGGGCACGTGGCGCCCGAGGCGGCGGTCGGGGGGCCGATCGCTATCGTTGAAGAGGGTGACACCGTTATCCTGGACATTCCCAACGCCCAGCTTAACCTCGAAATTTCCCAGGAAGAATTCGACCGCAGACTCGCGGCCTGGGCCCCGATACCCCCAAACTACACATCAGGGGCCCTGGTCAAGTACGCGAGGCTGGCTACCTCGGCGTCTCGGGGAGCGGTGACGGTCGGGTAGATTGAGTCACCGGCGATAAGATATTAGAATAGAGCGGGTTTGCACCCTGGATATAGACCATTCGGACCCTAAAGCTTGGAGGCCTCGCCTAAATGACCTACATAATCGCTGAGCCCTGCATAGGAGTTAAAGACCTGGCATGCGTGGAGGTCTGCCCCGTCGACTGTATCCACCCCTCCGACGGTGAGGGCGAGGACATGCTCTATATCGACCCCGACGAGTGCATCGACTGCGCCGCATGCGAGCCCGTCTGTCCGGTCACGGCGATCTTCGAAGAGTCAGAGGTCCCCGAGTACTGGGCCCAGTACTACGACATCAACGTCAACTTCTTCCAAGAAGACTAGCTGGGCCCCCAGACCCTAATCCTTCCCCCGTCCCATTGAGAGCACGCCCGCGGCTTGACGGTCGGGCTTACCCCAGACTACGATCACCCTCATGGGTTTGTCTGAGTTGTTGCGCATCCCGTGGTCTACGTCCTGCGGTACGAGGACCGCGTCCCCGGCCTTGACCTGCAACGTCTCCTCCCCGAACCACATTTCGCCGCGTCCATCCAGGAAGTAGTACAGCTCTTCCAGCGAGTTTTCGCCTTCGTGGATGTGGGCTCCTTCGCTGACTCCCGGGGCCATCTCCCAGACGTGGAACTTGACGGGAAGGCTGGAGACGGTATCGAAGAAGCCGCGCATGTCTATATCACCTTCGCCGTGGTGAACGGGCCGGGATATGATGCCCGTGGAGTCCGATTCTTTCCAATATTTGGGAGCCATGGTGTCCTCCTTGGTTTCCTGAGACGTTCTAGGCCCGAATGACCCACTCGTTGCACGGATCCCCGGCGGCTAGCATAGAAGTCATCTTCACGTCCATGCCAAACTGCATCTCGCCGGCCAGGATGCGCCAGCCCTGGTGCAGGGCGTCCTCTATCTCTACGGGCATGGGGTTGGAGGGTGGGAAGAGCCTCGGGTTTCGGGAGTGCTGCCGGACCCGAAAGGCCCCATCGCTTAACTTCTCAACCTCGACTTCTTCGTGGAGCGACTCGCGGTCCCGTTTGATGAAAAGGGCGAGGGCCTCGGGGCCTGGGTCTACGTCTCCGAGGTTGTAGTCGTCGATGACCTTGCGGGACAGCTGGGCGTAGATCACCCGACTTGCGTGTTCCACGATGGGTCGGGCGCCGCTGATGCCGTACATCTCCATGAGGGCGTTAACGTGGCTGGTGACGTATTCCACTGCGTAGTTGCGGAGGGCCCGGGCTGCACGGACCTCGGTCCACTCCTCTACGGGGAGTTTCGGCGCTGTTGAGGGATCAAAGGCCGGGCCGCGCTCGGTGGGGCTGAACTGGAGACGTTCGTCGGGTTCCAGGTCCCGGTCGAAGATCTTGAAGTAGCCCTCGAGGCACGGGTCCCCCTGGTGGGCGACCTGGGTCATGACGAACCCGAGCCTCGGGTTCCCCAGCGAGACGCCGTTGTGAGCGTGCCAGGCCCGGAACACGGCGTGTCCTACCTCCGGGGCGTAGGCGGCGACGGCGGCGCTGGGCGTGAACGGGCTGTCGGACATTGCGAAGGGCGGCGGGTATCGGACCCAGGCTTTTTCGGGGGTCTCTTCCATGAACTCGACTTCCAGCCCACCCAGGATATTGGAGAAATAGTGGTATTTCGCGGACTTGACGGCGTCGGACGGGTCTTTGTCGATTCCCAGCTTCTTCAGGCCCGGCAGGAAATGATCGAGCTGGTGCCGGCGAAGCATCTTGAACATAAGGGTAGCGGCAGCTTCCTGTCCGTGGGCTCGCAGCGTTGAAAGCTCCAGGGCGCTGCACATGGAGAGGTAGAGGATGTTGGCAGCCTTGCATTTGTCGATGAGGGACTTGTCCCATTCGGGAAGCTGCATCAATAGCGCCTTTCCAGAGGAATTTGGCGGTAATGGTACAGCATTTTCGGTTACGGGCGCGGTTCCGCGCCCGATACCCGTGGAGTCGAAAGCGCTAGGCCTGGGGTTGGAGAAGAGTCGGGGCTAGGGCCTAAACCCACGCAAGCGGAGGGCGTTAGTCAGAACTGAGAGAGAACTGGCGGCCATGGCCAGAGCGGCGATTCCAGGATTCAGCAGCAACCCGAAGAGCGGGAAGAGCACACCGGCTGCAATGGGGACGCCGGCGGTGTTATAGACGAATGCAAAGAACAGGTTCTGCTTGATGTTCCGCATGGTAGCGGCGCTGAGTTTTATAGCCGTGACCACCCCCGAGAGTCGTTCACCCATTAGAGTCACGTCGGCCGCTTCGATAGCGATGTCGGTGCCGGCGCCGATGGCGATGCCGACATTGGCCTGGGCGAGGGCGGGGGCATCGTTTATGCCATCCCCAACCATGGCCACGATTCTGCCTTCCGCCTGGAGCTCTGATATTCGCCTTGCCTTGTCCTGGGGCAGCACCTCTGCGATCACCTCATCAATCCCTACGCTGTCGGCGATTGCCTGGGCCGCGAATCGGTTGTCGCCCGTGATCATGATAGTGCGCATACCCATGCGCTTCATATCTCGGACCGCCTGGGCGGCATCTTCCTTCAAGGTGTCCGCTACGGCTATGACCGCCGCCGGCTCTTGGTCTATGGCGACAAACATGGGCGTGTTTCCAGCCTTGGCCAGGGTATCGAAATCATCCAGCAGGCATTCGACGGGCACGCCGAGGCTTGTCATAAGCGCCTGGTTGCCCACCGCGACCGCCTTCCCGTCCACCGTGGCCCGAATCCCCTGCCCCGGCTTCATCTCGAATTCCGATGGCTCGGAGATGCTGAGGCCCCTTTCCAATGCGGAAGACGTGATGGCCCGGGCCACGGGGTGCTCGGAAACGCGTTCGGCGGAGGCGGCAAGGGCCAGGAATTGTTCGGCAGCGAATCCCGGCGCCGGTCTGATTTCGGTCAAGGAGGGTTGTCCGTGGGTCAAGGTGCCGGTTTTATCGAAGACTATGGTGTCGATGCGGTGGGCGGTTTCCAGGGTCTCGGCGTTTCGGATTAGGACACCGTACTCGGCGCCCTTGCCGGTCCCGACCATTATGGACGTGGGCGTTGCCAGGCCGAGTGCACACGGACAGGCGATGATCAGAACGGCAACCGCGGCGGCAATGCTGCGGTTAAGCTCTGGGTCCGAAGGGGCGAGGGTCCAGGCGGCGAAGGTGGCGAAGGCCACCAGCATCACCCCCGGCACAAAGTAGCCCGCCACAACGTCTACGAGGCGCTGGATGGCGGCCCGGGACCCCTGGGCGTCCCTGACCATGAGGGCAATCTGTCCCAGCAGCCCCTCTTCTCCTGTACGCGTCGCCTCCATAGTGAAGGCGCCAACCGTGTTAAGAGTCGCGCCTATAACCCGGTCCCCGGGGCCCTTGTCCGCCGGCACACTCTCTCCCGTCACCATCGACTCGTCGATGGAGGTAGTGCCTGAGAGCATTACACCGTCGACGGGGACTTTTTCACTGGGCTTTACCAGGAGATGGTCGGCGACTCTGACCTCGGAAATCGGGACCTCCAGCTCCTCACCATTCCTGACAACCCTGGCAGTCTGGGGCTGGAGCCCGACCAGCTTTCGAATGGCCTCGGATGTCCTGGATTTGGCCCGGGCCTCGAGGAGGCGACCCAGTAATATGAGGCTGATGATGATTGCCGCCGTATCAAAATACACCTTGCTTGAGACCGTATCCGGCAAAGCCCCTTCGGCAAAGGTCGCCACGGCGCTAAAAGTGAACGCAGCCATGGTGCCTACAGCGATCAGGGTGTTCATGTCGGCCATGCGGTGTCGGGCCGACTTCCAGGCCGAAGCCAGAAACTGCCACCCGACCCAGAACTGAACCGGCGCCGCCAGCCCGAATTGCAGGTAGTGATTGGCCAGCAAGCCCGGGTCCCACCTCAACAAGTCTCCGCTGCTTCCGATAAACAGCAACACTGCAAGCGGCGCCCCGACGCCAAACTTGAGCATCAAAAGGCGCATGTCCCTTTGCCTGGCGCTCTCTTCGGCTTCCTGCGACTCCTGGAGTCCCCCGGCTATGCGGGCGTCGTACCCCACATCCTGGATAGCAGTGATCATCTCGGCAGGAGTCACTTGTCGCGGGTCGAAGCTGACCGAGGCCTGCTCCGCAGCGAGGTTAACGTTGGCATCGGCAACCCCAGGTACCGCCCGCAGCGTACGGTCGATGGCCAGAACGCATGAGGCGCAGGTCATGCCCAGGACGGAGAGTCGGGCTTGCTCGGTATCGGCTGCTGAGTCTGATTCCAGATGGTCTGGAGGCTCGGTGAGATCACCCAAGGATGACTGCGGCATCTGCGCTGCAGCGGGCAATGGCGTCCTCTTTCCGAGGAAAAACCAGAGGACGACGGCGGCAAGGGCGAGGGCGCCGAGGGATAGGGCGAGGTCGAATGCCATGTCGGGAGTAGGGGCCTACATCTCTAAGGCGGGCTTTTCAGAGGATATGTGCCCGGCCGGGTCTTCTTCGAATAGCATCTTGCAGCCGGGAGCACAGAAGTAATAGGTGACGCCTTCAAATTCGCTCGATGCCCGGGCCTTGGCCGGATCAACCATCATGTGGCAGATTGGGTCTCGGGCCAGTTCCGGCTTCTTCTTGAATATGGACAGAATGCTCATTGGGTTTTCTCCATCCCCGTTGGGATCAGTTGTCGGCCACCTTGTATAACTCCTTGAGCTCCGTAACCACCTGGGCCTCTCTGCCCTGCTGTATTCCAGTGATTACGCAGGTCTCCATGTGGCTGCCAAGCATTACCTGCTCCAGTTTCTCGATGGACTTTCGGACGGCGTAGGTCTGTTTGAGGATGTCGACGCAATACTTGTCCTCCCGGACCATACGACGGATCCCGTCCAAATGCCCTTCAATATAGTTAAGTCGGCGGAGGGTTTCTTCCCTGGCGTCGGGTTTCATCAGTGATCTCCTTGACCCATACCCCTGGGGTGGGGGTTTGATCAAATTATAGGGCGACTAGAAAAGAGATGGAAGGGGGGCTATCCGTGGGGCTGGGTGTCGGGGCCCGGGTGGCTGCTGACCTGGGCCTGTGCCTCACCCTCGACATCCATGATGTAGATGTCGGCGTTGCCGTGCAGGTGGGAGACGAAAGCGATTTGGCCGTCAGCCATCCATACTACCTCGGTCTCTTCGGCTTGGTTGCTCGTCAAGCGGGAGACGACGGTGCCGTCGGGCTCGGTCACGTAGATTTCGGGGTTGTCGTTACGTTCGGAGATGAAGGCGATATGATCGCCGTCAGGAGACCATGTGGGGTTGTAGTCGCGGGCGGAGTTGGTAGTGATACGTCGGGGCTGGCCCGAAAAGTCCTCCTCGATGTCGATGACGTAGATGTCATCGTTGCCGTTCCTGGATGACTGGAATGCTATCTGGTCGGAGTCGGGGGACCAGGTGGGGCTGAAGTCGGGCCCATCGGTGAGGGCTATCTGGTTGACACCGCCGGGATTCCGGAGGTATATCCCCAGCCCCGAACCCTCTTCATCCGTAAGCGTGAAGGCGACCCATTCCCCGTCCGGGGACCATGCGGGCGAGCCCTCCACGTAGCCTTCAACCGTCAAGCGCTGGGCCTCCGGCTCCTCGACGCTGGAGAGGTAAATCTGCGTCCTGCCCTCTTCATCCCGGGCCAGGAAGGCGAGCCGGGCACCGTCTGGGGCCCATCTGGGATGAGAAACGGCGCCCACCTCATGGGATATCTTCCTGATGTTCTCCCCATCCCGGTCCATGACGTAAACGTCAGGGTTGCCGTCCCTGTCCGAGACGAAGGCTATGAGATCGCCGTCGGGGGATAAGCGAGGCGAGTGGTTGTCGGAAGAGCCGTCGGTTACTTGAAGGGGAGGACTGTCTTTCTCGCGGATGTAAACGTGACGGGTCTCGTCTTCAGAAGTAAAGACTAGCAAATCGCCCCTACCCGGGCCGCAAGAGACGAAAAGCAGGCCGAGGGTTAGGACAACGAGAAGGGTGAGGAAAGGTGGTCGAGGCATTAGGCGTTGGCGTCCCGGATGGACTGGAGGATTTCGATGTTCTGGCGGTCGGGGCCCTTTCTTTCGAAGCCGGGCACCTCCAGGAGGAAGGGCACGTCGGCAAAGGCAGGATGGGCCATTATGACCTCGAAGCCCTCCCGACCGATATATCCCTCGCCAATGTTCTCGTGGCGGTCCTTGCCGCCGCCCAGAGGGATCTTGGAGTCGTTGGCGTGAACGGCAACAAGCTTGTCGAATCCGATTTCTGAGTCGAACTCGTTCATCGCGTCCTCGATGCCCGATGGGTCGGCGATGTTGTATCCGGCGGCGAAGGTGTGGGCCGTGTCCAGGCAGACCTTTACGCGGTCGTCGGTCAAACCCTTTATCACCTGGCCGATTTCCCCGAACCCCGCACCTATATGATTGCCCATTCCGGCAGCGTTTTCGATGATGAGCCAGGTGTCCTCGGGGGTGTTTTGGAGGACGTGGGACATGGCGGACACAACTTGTGGCAGGACGCCATCGAAGCCCCGGCCCTTGTGGCTGCCAAGGTGAAAGATTACGCCCTGTGCGTTGATATCTGAGGCCAGTGACATGTGGCTGACGAGGGAGTCGACGCCCTTATCAAGTTGTTCTTCCTTCTCCGTGCCCAGGTTGATCAAATAGACCCCGTGGAAGAATACGGACGTGATGTCGGCCTCCTGGGCCTTCTCCTTGAACGAGGTGATCATGTCTTCGGCAGGCACTTTATACCGCCAGCTCTGGGGTGCCGACGCGAAGATTTGTACACACTCTGCCCCGATGTTTTGGGCATTCCCTATGGCGTTATCCAGGCCGCCTGCGGTTGATACGTGGGCTCCAATTTGCATGGGCAGAGATCTCCAATCATGCGATTGACGGGGGTCCGAGGGTCGGCTATTTCCGGAATACGGCCTGTACTATGGCGACCCGGCGCTCCCTGATGTTCCGGTACATATTATTCGCCATCACGGGAAATTGCGACCCCATTACGAGACCCGGATTGAGAGGTGAAGGCTTTTGCCCGGATGCGCGTTCATGCATGTTCTGCCACCACTCCTCGGTCAACCGGGTATGGTCTTGCCAGGCAAGCTCACGGAATTCGGAGGCTTGGGCAAAGGTGCGCACTTCGTCGCGGGTGACAAGAAAGCTGACGGATGGGTCCGGGGCCCAGGGGACGGGGAAGCGAATGGGCTGAACCGGGCCTGCCATCACGTCGTGGAGAGCGAGTTTGCCGTTGGGCTTCAGGACCCGGTACATTTCGGTAAATAAGCCCGGTTTATCAGCGATGTTCATGGAAGCGTGCTGTGTCCAGACGATGTCGAAAGAATTGTCTTCGACGGGGAGAGCCAGGGCGTCAGCTTGGCGAATCTCGATATGCAGCGAAAGGCCTACCAATTCATTTAGGGAACGGGCGGCAGTACAGAATTCTTCTGAAATATCCACCCCGGTGATCCGGCACCCAAACTCGGCGGCCAGGGTCCGGGCCGGCCCTCCGATGCCGCAGCCGACATCAAGCACATGGTGATGTGGTTGAACCCCTGCCAACCGGGCCAAGTCGGAGGTAGCTTGCTTGCCCCGGTTGTGAAGCTCGCTGACAGGAATCAGATCTCGGTAAGTGAGGGAATCGCGATCGCGCCCCAACTCCTTGAGGGTAGACAGGATACGGTCGGTCAGGGGGCTTGTTGGTGAGGAGCTTTCAGGCATGGAAATGGAGCCCTGCAGCCTGAATCAAGGACTTGGGCCTGCTAGTCTGGATCTGAGCTTTCGGCTTGGTGCGACCTGATGTAGTCGATTATATCTGTGGTGGATGTGCCAGGCCCGAATACTTCACCAACGCCCATCTCTTTCAGCGGAGAGACGTCGTCTTCGGGAATTATTCCGCCCGCCAGGACGAGCCGATCATCGAGGCCACGGTCCCTGAGCTCACCAATTATCAGGGGCAATAGCTCCATGTGAGCGCCGCTAAGGATGCTGATGGCGACAACGTCCACGTCTTCCTGCAGAGAGGCCTCGGCGATCATCTCGGGGGTCTGGCGGATGCCGGTGTAAATCACCTCCATCCCTGCGTCCCGAAGGGCTCGGGCTATCACCTTTGCGCCCCTGTCGTGCCCGTCCAAGCCCGGCTTGGCTACCAGGACCCTTATCGTTTCTGTTCCCGTCTGTGTCATCGTCGCTGCCCCCGGCTGAAGAGTTACGATTTCACTGTGTCTTTGTCAACCAATTCGACAAGTACACCGCGTGTTGACTTGGGGTGTAAGAAGGCAATCATCCCGGCGAGGCCCTCGCGGGGAGATTCATCTATAAGTCGGGTCCCGTTCGATTTTAAAGAGTCCAAAGTCCCTTGCAGGTTTTCCACTTCGAAGCAGACGTGGTGAAGGGCCTCACCGCGGGAGTCAAGGAAACGGGCCACGCCGGTGTCGGGGCGCACGGGCTGGATTAGTTCCAGGTTTGTTCCGCCGACGGCCACCAGGGAAGCCAGCACCCCCTGGTCTGCGACCTCTTCTATTGCAGCATTGGAGACTCCGAAGGTCTCCCGGTAAAAGCGAAGAGTCTCCGCCGCGTCCTTCACTACTATGGCCACGTGATTGATGTGCTTTGCCTGGCAAATGGGAGTGTTGTTTTCCATACTGATGATCTCTATAGAGGTCTATAGGCCCGATCGAATGATGTCGCGGGATATGACCAACCGCTGGACTTCCGAGGTGCCTTCGTAAATCTCCGTCACCTTGGCATCACGGAAATATCTTTCGACGGGGCTTTCCTTGAAGTAGCCGTAACCGCCGTGAATCTGGATAGCCTTGGACGTTACGAACCCTGCGACTTCGGATGCGTAGACCTTTGCCATGGCCGACTCCCGGCCGAAGGGTTCCCCACGCTCCTTTTTGTCGGCGGCCTGGTAGGTGATGAGCCTCGCTGCGTTGACCTGTGTGGCCATATCGGCCAGCATCCATTGAATGGCCTGGAAGTCGGCTATGGGCTGGCCGAAGGCCTGCCGGGTCCGCGCATACTCAAGCGCTGCCTCCAATGCAGCCTGGGCAATCCCCACTGCCTGGGCTGCTATGGTTATCCTGCTGGCATCAATGGTTGACAGGGCTATACGCATGCCCTTTCCCTCTTCTCCGAGACGGTTGTCGGGCGGCACCCGACAATCTTCCAGGAACAACTCAGCCGTGTTGGACCCGCGCATCCCCATCTTTCCAGGCTCGTTGCGTCCGATGAAACCTTCGTAGCCCTTTTCTACTATGAAGGCGGAGATGCCCTTGGATCCCAGACTCCGGTTCTCGGTGGCGAAGACGACAATGGTGTCGGCCAGATCACCGTTGGTGATGAAGGTCTTGCTGCCGTTGAGGAAATAACCGCCCTCGTGGGAAGTAGCACTGGTGCGGAGTGCGGCAACGTCGCTTCCGGCATTGGGTTCCGACAGGGCGAATGCGGCGAGGCGTTGGCCTCGGGCGAGGGGAGTGAGGTATGAGGCCTTCTGCTCAGCGGTGCCGAAAGCCTCGATGCACTTCGAAGCCAGCGAAAGGGATGCGATGTAGATGAGAGAGGTCGAGGCACAGACTCGGGCTAATTCTTCAACTACGATGGCCAGTTCAGCATACCCTCCTCCCGAGCCGCCATACCGTGTATCTATGGAGACGCCCATCAGCCCCATTTCACCCATCTTGTGAATATTGTCCCACGGAAACTCCTCGTCCCTGTCAATCCTGGCTGCCGAAGGGGCGATTTCTCTCTTGGCGAAGTCCCGCACGTTGGTCTGTAACAGTTTCTGTTCTTCTGTGAGACTGAAATCCATACAGATAATCCTTACTTGTATGAAATAGACGAGATTGAGATTCCGAAAACTCCGGGAATATTAGAAGGTCGCCGAAGGCTCGTAGTCGCCGAATACGTCCCGAAGCACGTCGCTGATTTCTCCCAGTGTTGCGTAGGATTCGACGGCGTTCAGGATTGCGGGCATGGTGTTGCCGTCTCCCAAGGCAATATCCTTAAGGGAGCTCAGGGCGTTGTCTACGGCGTCCTGGTCTCGGGTCTGCTTGATTTTCCCAAGGTTTTCCACCTGCTCCCGAGCCAGCTGTGGGTCAATCTTCAACGTGCCTTGCAATGGCGGTTGAGGACTTTCGTGTGCGTTCACACCGACGACGATGCGCTTGTTCGCCTCTATCTCCTGCTGGAGTCGGAAGGCACTATCCTGGATCTCCTGCTGGATAAACCCTCGTTCGATGGCCCCCAAGGCGCCTCCAAAGTCGTCGATCCGCTCAATGTATTTGAACGTTTCCTCTTCAAGTTGCCTGGTGAGGCTTTCCACATAGAATGACCCGGCCAGCGGGTCTATAACGTCGGCGCAACCGGACTCATTAGCAACGATCTGCTGGGTTCGGAGGGCGATGGTGGCTGCTTTCTCGGACGGGAGTGCGAGGGCCTCGTCCATGGAGTTGGTGTGCAATGACTGCGTTCCCCCGAGCACCGCGGCAAGGGCCTGGATCGTAACCCTGACGATATTGTTCTCAGGCTGCTGAGCGGTAAGGGCCGCCCCTGCTGTCTGGGTGTGGAACCTTACCATCCAGGAGCGGGGGTTCTGGGCGCCAAAGCGCTCCTTCATTATGTGAGCCCATATCTTCCTGGCTGCCCGGAACTTGGCGACCTCTTCCAGGAGGTTGTTCTGGCTGACAAAGAAGAAGGAAAGCCGGGCCCCGAACTTGTCAACGTCCATTCCAGCTTCCACCGCAGCCTGTACGTAGGCGATGGCGTTGGAGAAAGTAAAGGCTAGCTCCTGGACCGCATTGCAGCCCGCCTCCCGCATGTGATAGCCGCTGATACTGATAGTATTCCAGGCCGGAAGGCTCTCCCCACAGTAGCGGAAGAGGTCCGTGATAAGGCGCATGGAGGGGCGGGGCGGATAAATGTAAGTGCCCCTGGCTATGTACTCCTTGAGGATATCGTTCTGGACTGTGCCACCCAGCTTGGACAGGTCCGCTCCCTGCTTCTTGGCCACGGCTACGTAAAGGGCCAGCAGTATCGATGCGGTGGCGTTGATGGTCATGGAGGTCGTGACTTTTTCCAGGGGGATCTCTTCGAAAAGCACTTCCATGTCAGCGAGTGTATCTATGGGCACCCCCACCTTGCCCACCTCGCCCCGCGCCATAGGATGATCGGAGTCATAACCCATCTGGGTAGGGAGATCAAATGCGACGCTCAGCCCGGTTTGGCCCTGCTCCAGTAGGTAGCGATACCGCCTGTTCGACTCCCTCGCCGAACCGAAGCCCGCGTACTGGCGCATGGTCCAAAGCCTTCCACGGTATCCCGAGGGATGAATGCCTCGGGTGAAAGGGTACTCGCCAGGCATCCCGACTTCAGACACATAGTCTTGCTCTGCGATGTCTAGGGGGGAGTATGCGGCCTTGACGGGAGACCCGGAGGAAGTGGCAAAAAGTCCGTCACGCTGCCGGGCTTTGCCCGCTTTTTCCTGCCATTCTTCCTGGCGTTGGGAAATAACTTTTAGGTCCTCGCTTTTGAGCATAGGGCGTCCTTATCCGTAGGTAGAGTTCAGGGCGATCCTCCCGTGCTTATGATAAACGCGTAATCCGCGTTATGCCACCGGATGCAATCAAGTCTGCGGCCGCAATTGTGCCGGAAGGCTACAAGAAAATTGGAGGGAATGAAGGCCTACGCCACGTTATAGATCTCAGACTCGCCCAGTGTATCTCGAAGGGCGTTTGTAGTTTCCCCGAGGGTCGCATACGCCCGCGCCGCTTCCAACAGATACGGCATCAAATTCTCGCTGCCAAGGGCGGCCCGCTTGAGCGCCGAGAGCGCACGGTCTACGGCAGCCTGGTCCCGGGTGTCCCGGATGCGGTGCAGTCTTTCCAAGTGGTGCCGCTCGCCTTCTCGATCCATTTCCAGGATGGGGATTTCTGGGTCTCTATCCTCGGCATAGCCGTTTATCCCGACCTTGATGCGTTGGTCTTGCTCGATTTCACGCTGGTACTTGAATGCGGAATCGGCGATCTGACGTTGGAAGTAGCCATTCTTGACCGCAGCTATCACGCCTCCCTGGTCCTCGATCTGGCGGAAGTACTCGTAGGCTTCCTCTTCTATTCGGTCTGTCATGGCTTCCAGGTGGTAGCTTCCGCCGAGGGGGTCGGCGAGGTCAGCGACACCGCTTTCGTGAGCAATGATCTGCTGCGTTCTAAGCGCCACAAGCACTGCTTCCTGCGATGGAAGGGCCAGGACCTCATCCATGGAGTTGGTATGAAGAGACTGAACGCCGCCCATAACGGCAGCCAAGGCCTGGATCGCGACCCGGGAGACGTTTATCTCGGGCTGCTGGGCTGTGAGCGCGACCCCGGCAGTTTGCGCATGGGTCCGAAGCCAAAGAGACCGTTCATTCTTCGCTCCGTACCTGTTGCGAAGCTCCCGGGCCCAGATTCTTCGGGCGGCGCGGAACTTGGCTATCTCCTCGAAGAAGTCGTCGTGGACGTTGAAGAAGAAACTGAGCCGAGGCGCAAACTCGTCGATGTCGAGACCACGTTCAAGGGCCCAGTCTACGTACTCGAAACCATCGGCCAGGGTAAATGCCAGTTCCTGGGCGGCATTGGAGCCCGCCTCCCGGATGTGGTAGCCGCTAATGCTGATTGGGTTCCATCGGGGCATCTCCTTGGTGGCCAGCTCAACGGTGTCGGTGACCAGGCGCATGGAGGCCTCTACTGGGAAGATGTACTCGTTCTGGGCCGTGTATTCCTTGATGATGTCGTTCTGTAACGTCCCGCCCAGCTTAGCCCTCGGAACGCCCCGCTTTTCCGCTGCTGCAATGAACATGGCCCAGATGATGGCGGCGGGACCGTTTATGGTCATGGACGTAGTGACCTGGTCGA
Organism: Dehalococcoidia bacterium; assembly: GCA_965207225.1. Classification (GTDB taxonomy): domain Bacteria; phylum Chloroflexota; class Dehalococcoidia; order Plut-88900; family Plut-88900; genus Plut-88900. The sequence goes on along the minus strand of CBDBLV010000004.1, from coordinate 317,903 downwards.
TCGGGATTTCGTCGAACAACACCTCCATGTCGGCCATGGAGGAAACGGCGACGCCGCACTTGCCGAACTCACCGGTGGCCATAGGGTCGTCGTGGTCGTAACCCATGAGGGTGGGCATGTCGAAGGCGGTGCTGAGGCCCGTCTCTCCCTGCCCCAGGAGGAACTTGAACCGCTCGTTAGTCTCTTCCGCAGTCCCGAACCCTGCGAACATACGCATGGTCCAGAGCCGGCCCCGATGACCCGTGGGGTGAATCCCTCTCAGGAATGGGTACTGTCCGGGCATCCCCATCTGCTCATCGAAGTTGGAGTAGGGGTCGAGAGGAGGGGTGTGGAGGGGTTCGACGGGCGCGCCGGAAATCGTCGTGTACAGGGCGTCGCGCTTCCTGGAGGCCTCGTATTTCTCGGCCCAATTCGCCTTGGCTTGCTGGAGGGTGTCCAGTTGAGGAGTTTCCGACAACACTATCTCCCTAAAGCGACTGCATCACTAGGTCCGTACAAGTTCTGAGGTCGACGATACTGGACTCACACTCAGACGGCAACCTATAGCTTGCAGCGCGGCATCCATCTGGTCGAGCCGCGAATGGTGATTGACGTCCAGGACCCGGTCCACCTGTGGCAGATGCCATCCGAGACGACGCGCCAAATCCGTCTTGGATATTTGCTGGTCTCTCATTCCCTGGTACAGGATAACTTTGACGGCGGTGAGGGTAGGCAAGGTGATGCGGACATCGCCGCCCGGAGACGGAGGGGGAATGTCCCTTCTGTCGTGGATCCGGGCGGCGATGGCCTCCTGGAGGGCGTCTAGGGCACGGTATTGAGCCTCATCACGGCCCTCACCAAAGGTGGTAAGTTCCGGGAAGTCGTGGGATGTAGCCAGAATTGTGTTTTCATCTTCTTCAAGAGATATCGGATATGCAAGCATTAATGTTTCTATTTCTCCGAATGAATCGGTTGTTGTAATTCAAGTTTATAGTTGCAAGTCCTTTTTGATTTTTGCAATGAGTTTAGTGTTTAGCTGGTTTTTTCCACCGTGTATGGGCAATTGAGAAGTCTTGCTTCCGAGTCTGACGGTCAGGTGCCCGCTGCCGCCCTTGTGTGTCTCGAAAGTACAACCGTGTTTTGACAACCACCGCCTAAATTGACTCGCATTCATGAGCTATTCACGTCTTTACCTCCTTGGCCTTGATGGGAACAGTATACACAACACATTTGTTGCGCGTCAATGAAGTGGAATTACTTTCTGTGAGTGATTCTAATGCGAATTCTAATTGACAAATTCCCTCTCCAGCCCTATTCTAATGCTCCCTCCATCAGGCCTCGCCTGATGTAAAACTAGCCCGCGTTACCTTATAGCGTACCTTCGAGAAGGAGGCAAGCATGGGAAGCACTGTCAAGATGCTCGAAATTCACCCTGACCGATGCACCGGCTGTATTCAGTGTGAATTGGCTTGCTCATGGGTGCAGACCGGCACATTCCAGCCCTCACAGTCCCTGATAAGGGTGCACATCTTTGATGAGCAGTCCAGCTACAGTCCCTACACCTGCTTCCAATGCGAGGAGGCATGGTGCCTGCAGGTCTGCCCGGTCAACGCCATCGGCGTGGACCCCGACACCCAGGCCAAGATCGTCATAGAAGACACCTGCGTGGGCTGCAAGCTCTGCGTCATCGCCTGCCCATTCGGGACGGTGTTCCTGAACCCCGCTACCAAGAAGGCAGTAAAGTGCGACCTATGCGGTGGCGACCCCGCCTGCGCCCGGGCCTGCCCGACAAACGCCATTGAGGTTGCCGAGGCAAACGGCTCTGATTGGCTTGGCCCGTGGGGCGACAAGGTGGACGCCAACTACGCAAGGTCCTTAGAAGGGAGCTAGGAGCAATGGCATACGGCTGGTCTGGGAAAGTGCTCCGGGTAGACCTGAGCACCGGTACCATAAAGAAAGAAGACATTAACGAAGAGTGGGCCCGGCAATACGTTGGGGGTAGGGGCCTGGGGGCCCGGTATCTCCACGAGGATATGGACCCGACGGTCGAGCCACTAAGCCCGGAAAACGAGTTGATCTTCGCCACGGGTCCCATGACGGGGACCAACGCCTCGTGCGGGGCCCGGTACATGGTGATCACCAAGAGCCCCTTGAGCGGCACCATTACCACTTCCAACTCGGGTGGGCACTGGGGCCCCGAGCTCAAGTTTGCCGGCTACGACATGGTGATCCTGAACGGCAAATCACCTAAGCCCGTATACCTCTGGATTTATGACGATGACGTCCAGCTCATCGACGCGTCTCACCTCTGGGGCAAGGGAGTCTGGGAGACCGAGGACACCATCCGAGAGGAGACCGCCGTACCCGACGCCGTAGTTGCCAGCATTGGCCCTGCCGGTGAGAACATGGTGCGGTTCGCCGCCATCATGAATGACAAGCACCGGGCCGCAGGCCGTAACGGTGTTGGCGCTGTGATGGGCTCCAAGAACCTCAAGGCCATCGGCGTTCGGGGCACGGGAGCGGTACAGGTAGCGAATGGCGACGCCATGATGACATCCACGTTCGCTGCTAAGCAAAAGTTGGCTGCTTCTCCTGTTACCGGAGAAGGCCTCCGGGTGTACGGCACCCCGGTCCTTGTCAACGTGATAAACCAGCACGGCGGACTCCCGACCAACAACCACCAGTATGGCGAGTTCGCAGAGGCCGAGGGTATAAGCGGAGAAACGATGACCGACACCCGTCTCACGGGTCCGAAGGCCTGCTTTGCCTGCACCATCGCCTGTGGCCGGGTGACGCACCTGCCGGGCGATGCCGCCGACAAATACATGGTCACCACCACTCCCCGCAACTGGAAAGTGTCGGGCGAGGGGCCTGAATACGAGGCAGCTTGGGCCATGGGATCAGACTGCGGTATCGGCGATCTCGATGCGCTTATCAAGGCCAACTGGGTCTGCAATGACCTGGGCATCGACCCCATTTCCTACGGCGGCACCCTGGCCGCAGCGATGGAACTGTACGAAAAAGAGGTCATCAACGAAGAAGAGACGGGAATGCCCCTGAACTTCGGTAGCGGAGAGGCCTTGGTAGCCATGGCTGAAAAGACCTGCCTCCGGGAGGGATTCGGCAACGAGTTGGCCGAGGGCGCCAAGAGGATGACCGAGAAATATGGCCACCCCGACCTCTTCATAGGCGTGAAAGGTCAGGAAGTGGCGGCCTACGATGCTCGGGCCTTTCAGGGCATTGGCCTCGGCTATGCAACATCCAACCGGGGCGCGTGCCACTTGAAGGCATACACCATTGCCGCGGAGGTATTCGGAATCCCGCAGCAGGCCGACCCCACGGCCACCGAAGGCAAGGCCGAACTGACCAAGATCTTCCAGGACGTGACTTCTGCTGTCGATGCCTCAGGTCTGTGCCTGTTCCTTACCTTCGGCATTGGGCTGGACGACATCCAGCCTGAGTTGAACGCTGCCACGGGCCTGGACTACTCGATGGAAGAACTGCTGGAAGTTGGGGAGCGGATCTACAACCTGGAGCGTGTCTGGAACGTCAAGGCCGGCGTCCCCGGAACCATGGACACCTTGCCCAAACGGTTGCTAAACGAAGCTATTCCGGCAGGTCCCGCCAAGGGCCGCGTCAATCGGCTGTCCGAGATGCTGCCCCAGTACTACGAGGCCCGGGGCTGGACCCAGGACGGGGAGCCCACCGAAGAAAAGCTGGTCCAACTCGGTATCCTGTAAAGGGTCGCTACCTTTCGATTTCGGGGCCTTTTAAGGATGCGATACCTATGAATGGCTGGACCGGAAAAGTCCTGAGGGTTGACCTGACCAATGGTGTGGTCGAAAAGGAAGACCTGAACATGGACTGGGCCCGGGACTATGTTGGCATGAGAGGTCTCGGGGCCAAGTACCTCTACGAGGAGATGGTAGACCCCACCGTCGACGCCCTGCACCCGGACAACGTCCTGGTTTTCTCAACGGGCCCGCTGACCGGTACGGGGGCTTCGGCATCTTCCCGGTACTCGGTTGTGACCAAGAGCCCGTTGACGGGCGGCATGGCCGGGTCCAACTCGGGGGGCTTCTGGGGCCCAGAGCTCAAATTCGCCGGGTACGATATGGTTATTGTGGAGGGTCGGGCCCCAAGCCCAGTCTACCTCTGGATTTATGACGACGATGTGAGACTTCTGTCGGCGGAGCGCATCTGGGGTAGTACGGTCTGGGAAACAGAGGAACTGATTAGGACGGAGACCGGCGTTCCCGACTGCGTGATAGGAAGCATCGGTCCCGCCGGTGAGAATCTGGTCAGGTTTGCCTGCATAGTGAACGACCTTCACCGTGCCGCTGGCCGCTCGGGGGTCGGGGCCGTGATGGGGTCCAAAAACCTGAAAGCCATAGCAGTTCGGGGTACGGGGAGTGTACAGGTAGCGTCAGCCGACGGGGCAATGCAGGCGATCGGGTCTCAGCACGGCAAACTGACCGACAACCCCGGTGTAATGGGGATGCAGATGTACGGCACCCTCGAAATTATGGGGATCATCAATGAGACTGGCGGACTCCCGACCCGTAATCACCTTGAGACCCAGTTCGAGGGAGAAGAGTACATCAACGGCGAGGCCCTTTCCGAGACCCGACTTGTCTCCAATAAAGCCTGCTTCAGCTGCACCATTGCCTGTGGAAGGGTCACTCACCTTCCCGATGGAGCGGCCGGGAAATACATGGTAAATACGCATCCTCGCAACTGGAATATCGCCGCCGAAGGCCCGGAGTATGAAACGGCTTGGGCCTTGGGGGCGCAGTGCGGCGTTTCAGACCTGGACGCCCTGATAAAAGCCAACTGGATGTGCAACGACCTGGGAGTCGACACCATATCCATGGGCGCGACCGTCTCCGCAGCGATGGAACTTTATGGGGAGGGCGCCATCTCCGAGGCTGAGGCTGGGATGGAGATGGACTTCGGCAGCGGCGAGGCCCTTGTCTCCCTGGTTGAAAAAACTAGCTATCGGGAGGGTATCGGGGACACGTTGGCCGAAGGTTCGAAGCGCATGGCAATCAAGTACGGCAACCCCGGCGTTCACATGGGCGCCAAAGGCCAGGAGTTCCCGGCCTACGACCCCCGGGCCTACAACGGCATGAGCTTGGCTTACGCCACCAACAACCGGGGCGCCGATCACCTGCGCGCCTTCACCCCCGCCGCCGAGATCTTTGGAATGCCTTACATGCTGGATCCCGCCTCCCCCGATGGTAAAGCCGAGCTGGTCGTGTCCCTCCAGAACGAAAACTCTATCCACGATTCCACGGGCCTCTGCCTCTTCATCTCCGCCGGCAACGACCTGGAAGACATTAGACAGTTGCTGGTGAGGGTCACGGGCATTGAATTCACCATGGATGACATGAATACCATCGGTGAGCGGGTCTGGAACCTGGAGAGGCTATTCAACCTGAAGGCCGGCCTGACAAAAGCCGACGATACTCTGCCCGACCGCATACTGAAGGATGCAATTCGCGGAGACGATAATCCGGCCCGGGGTAGGGTGGGGCTGCTGGACAAGATGCTGCCTGAGTATTACAGCCTGCGAGGTTGGGACCAGGACGGCGCCCCGACGGAAGAAAAGCTGGAAGCGCTAGGCATCGCCTAGCGAACTTGTCGATATCGTGACCACGATAAAATACTTGGGAAAACTGAGAGAATTAGCCAGCGTAGCCGAAGAAGACATAGACCAGCCACGGGTGCAGGCGCTTCTGGTAGAGTTGTCCAACGGAAGTCGCACTGAGTTGAGAGAACTGCTCTTTGTGGATGGTGACGAATCAGAGCTTAACGACGACGTAGAGGTACTGGTAAACGGCAGAAACATAAAGTTCCTGGACGGAATGGCGACGACGCTGGGACAAGAAGACAGGGTCACCCTGCTCTACCACGGCGTAAGAGGATTTCCGGGAGGTTAGCAACATGGCGAACACGAGACACTTAGTCCTCGGAACGGGTCCCGCAGGGATTCGGGCGATTGAGACTATCAGGGGACTCCAGTCTGACTCTTCGATTACCCTAATCGGCAACGAGCCTCCCTATTCACGGATGGCTTTGCCTTATTACCTGGCAGGGGACATAAGTGAACAGGCGGTGAAAACGGCCGATGAAGACTACCTCTCGGGCCTGAACGTGGAGACAAAATACGGGGTCCACGTCACAAGCATCGATGCGGCGGGCAAGGCCGTAACCCTGAGTGACGGCTCCTCCATAGGGTATGACAACCTGCTGATAGCCACCGGTTCCTCCGCCACCACCCCGCCCATTGATGGATCCGACGGTGCGGGCGTCCAGAATATGTGGAACCTGGAGGACGCCCGGAACTTCAAGAACAACGTCTCGTCGGGGAGCAGGGTAGTAATTGTCGGTGCAGGGTTTATTGGTCTGATTATTCTCGACGGACTTCACGGCGGGGGCCACACTATCACCTTTGTTGAACTGGAGGAGCACATCCTCCCGAGGATGATCAACTCCGAAGCGGCAGAGGTGGTGGAGGCATGGCTAGAGAAGAACGGAGTCAGGTGCATAACCGGGACAAGCGTCTCCAGCATCGGCCAGCATGATTCCCATCGCGACGTTAAGCTGAGCAGCGGCGACAAGATGGAAGCCGATGCCGTTGTCATGGCCACGGGCATCCGACCCAACCTGGACTTCGCCTCGAGTGCTGGCATAGCTACCGGTGACGGCATACTAGTTGACAGCAAAATGGCGACCAACGTGGACGGCATCTACGCCGCCGGAGACGTGGCAGAGGGTCCTGTTCTCCACTCCGACTCCAAGGCTGTCCATGCCATTCAGCCCACCGCCTTCGAACACGGGCGTGTGGCAGGTTCTAACATGGCAGGTCAGGATGTGAGCTACGCTGGAAGCATCGGGTTCAACGTTGTCGACGCGGTAGGGCTCCAAGTGGCAAGCTTTGGGGACTGGCAGAGCGATGCGGATACGACAGTAGTTTCAAGCTCCATCACGTCGGTTTACAGGCGGTTGTCCTGGGACGGTGACCGGATAGTCGGAGCGGTGATGGTGGGTCGGGCCTCCGACGTCGGGGCCCTGAACGACGTAGGCATGGTCAAGGGCTTCATCCAGGCCGGTACCCAACTCGGCAAGTGGAAGGACTACCTCAACAACAACCCCCTTGACGTTCGCAAGCCCTACATCGCCTGCAAAGTAGCAGAGGGCCTCCTCAAGAGCACACTGACCGGCGGCCAGTCTGCCGACCGGGGCTACAGGGACGGCAATGTCGCTGCAAAGACACAGGTCTCGGAATGGCACGGCGTGCTGGTCTCAGGCATCCCCGAGCCCGAAGAGGCAGCCGAATAGATAGGCCATGCAAGTAGAGATAAAACTGTTCGCCAGCCTTCGGGCGAAGATGGGCAACGGCACGGGCAAGGGGGTACTGGAACTGGAAGAGGGGACCAGCCTCTGGGATGTAATTGCCCAATTGGAAATTCCACCGGAATTGGCCCACATGACCCTCGTTAATGGCCAGCACTGTCCCGCAGAGCAGGAATGGCGGGAACAGAAGAAGCTTCAGGATGGCGACATAGTTAGCGTTTTCCCGCCTCTGGCTGGCGGCTCCTAGGTGTCGATTCTCATGCAAGGCTGATGAAAAATCCATCGAGCCAAAAGGGGCCTTTCATATCGAAAGGCCCCTTTCCTTTTGGTATCATAAGCGCGATGAAACGTCCGGCCCTCACACTGATTGCTATCCTTGCCCTTGTCATCGCCGGATGCTCCACGGTTTCCATCTCCCCCAGCCCCACCCCCGAACCCACAGACATCCCTGTTACCGCTCAGGCTTGGGCGCCACTCCCGCCTCTCCCCACCCCAAGAACAGCCGCCGCGGTGGCAGTGGCCGATGGCAAGGTGTACGTGATGGGCGGTCTGGACGAGCTTGGTCGGCCCTCGAGGAAAGTTGAGGTATTCGATCCGCGGGACAAGACCTGGAAGGTCACCGCGTCCCTGCCCAAGGCCGTACATAATGCGGCTGCAGTCGGTCTCAGCCGGGAAGGCGGGGACAAGGTATTCTTGTTCGGTGGGTTTGTGGGGAGGCGAGGTGAGGTGTCGGGTGGGGTTTATCAGTACGATGCACATTCGAATGCCTGGAGCGAGGTGGCTCCGATGCCCTACCCCCGAGCCGCCCTTGCAGCAACCGTTTACGGCAACCGAGTCTATCTGATTGGTGGGGTAGATGAGAACACCGCCTCTTCTCGCATCGATATTTATGACCCTGAATCGGATTCCTGGCGTCGAGGCCCGTCGCTGCAAACGGAGCGGAGCCACATGAGCGCCGTCACGGTGGGCAAGCTCATATATGTAATTGGCGGCAAGAATGAGACGGGTAGCTCGACCGTGGACCTGGTTGAGACCCTTGACCCGACTTCCGGAGTTTGGGCGGCAGTCCAAGGCTTGAGCGTTGCACGGGCTAACCTGGGAGCGCTGGAGCACAATGGTCGGGTGTACATCCTGGGCGGCGAGAACATAGACATTGCCCTGGACTCGGTGCGGGCCTTTGATCCCAAGTCGGGGCGGTGGCAGACTTTCCAGCCGCTGCCATTGACCGTGCATGGTGCGGCCATGGCAAACGTAGACGGCATCGCCTATTCGATTGGCGGGAGTGTCGGGCCGGGGTTCTCGGTGGTGGGGGACGCCTACGCCATAGCCCTGCAGTAAGCAGCTTCCGTCTAGTCTTCCCGGCAGGGAGCGTTCACGTACCCCGACCTGAAGTCCAAGACCTTCTCTTCCTCGACCTCAAAGGCGTGACGCCAGCGGCAACCGATGTCGTTACCCAGGATGTGTATGGAGATGGACGGCTGGTCCTTGTCCATGGTCTCGATCTTGTGAATGTCACCTTCGGGGGGGACGAGGCGGGTGATGTCTCCCACATTCAAGACGTTGGTGGCTACGTGGGTAAGTTTGGCGTAATCCGGGTCTGAGGCGTCATCTTCCCGGTGGTAGACGGTCTCCAACTGGCTCCCCTGGTATACGCCGACAAGGCCCCAGGCGAGGTGATCGTGGACGGGGGTGGTGCAGCCGGCGGGCACAACCATAGCCATTACGGACAGGGAAGCGTCTTCCTCACGATGGAGGAGGTACTGGGCGAACTTGTCGGGGATGGGGACCTTGTATTCGTCGGCGAGCCAGTCCGGGGAGTCGAGCATTTGCTGGAAGTTCGGGTAGATGCGCTCGATGGACTGCTCGGGTGGAAGGCCCATTCTTGATACTTCTACGACGCCCTCCACGAAGCGGGCGAGCTTTTCGGGGCGAAGGTCTATAGCGGTGGTCATATTGTTGCTCCCAGTTGAATTCCGACTCCAGCGCTACCGTCTGAATTCCCGGAGAAAATGGTGTGGGTGAGGGATACATCCCTCACCCACACGGTTAACTCGCGTTTGGTCTCTGCGATTATTCCCTGCATTTAGGCAAGGTCGTAGCGGTCAAGGTTCATGACCTTGTTCCATGCGGCAACGAAATCGCTGACGAACTGCTGCTGGCCATCGTCGCAGCCGTAGACTTCGGCGAGGGCGCGGAGCTCGGAGTTGGAGCCGAAGACCAGGTCCACAGTTGTGGCGGTCCACTTCAGGTCTCCTGACCCCCTGTCTCGACCCTCGAAGACGCCTTCAGAATCCGACGGCGACCACTGGGTGCTCATGTCGAGCAGATTTGTGAAGAAGTCGTTGGTGAGGGCGCCGGGGCGGTCGGTGAATACACCGTGCTGTGAACCGCCGGAATTGGCGTTCAGAGCCCTCATTCCGCCGACGAGTGCCGTCATCTCGGGGGCGGTGAGGGTCAGCATGTAGGCCTTCTCAACTAGGTCTTCAGCCGACCGGCCATTGCCGCCGTAGTTGCGGAACCCGTCGGATACAGGCTCGAGAACGTCAAAGGACTCGGCGTCGGTCCATTCTTCCGAAGCGTCGGTCCGACCGGGGGAGAAGGGGACCTGCACGTTGTGGCCCGCGTTCTTTGCGGCCTGTTCGACACCAGCGCACCCTGCAAGGACGATGAGGTCTGCCAAGGATATCTTCTTCCCACCGCTCTGGGCGCCGTTGAACTCCGACTGGATGCCTTCAAGGGTCTGGAGAGCCTTTGCAAGCTCGGCGGGATCGTTGGCGGCCCAGCCCTTCTGGGGAGACAGGCGGACACGGGCGCCATTGGCGCCGCCGCGCTTGTCGGTGCCGCGGAACGTGGAGGCGGACGCCCAGGCAGTTGAGACCAGCTGGGAGACCGACAGGCCTGAGGCAAGCACCTTGGCCTTAATGCCGGCGACGTCCTGGTCGTTGACCAGTTCGTGGTCGACCTCGGGGACGGGGTCCTGCCAGATCAGGGGCTCTTCGGCGACCAGGGGCCCGAGGTACCGGCTGCGGGGGCCCATGTCCCTGTGGATCAGCTTGTACCAGGCGCGGGCAAATGCATCCTCAAGCTCCGCCGGGTTCTCAAGGAACCGCTTGGCAATCGGGGCGAACTCGGCGTCCATTCTCAACGCCAGGTCCGTCGTGAGCATCATGGGAGCGTGCTTTTTCGATGGATCGTGCGCGTCCGGCACGGTGGCGACCGCGGCGGCATTCTTCGGAGCATATTGCTGTTTGCCTGCCGGGCTCTTCGTCAGCTCCCACTCGTTGCCGTACAAAGTCTCGAAGAAGCTGTGGTCCCATTTCACAGGGGTGTCCGTCCAGGCGCCTTCGAAGCCGCTGGTAATGGTGTGGACGCCCTTGCCATTGCCGTAGTTGATCTTCCACCCGAATCCCTGCTCCTCGATGGCGGCGCCCTCGGGCTCTGCACCCACGTAGTCCTCAGCAACGGCGCCGTGGGCTTTGCCGAAGGTGTGACCGCCCGCAATAAGCGCAATGGTCTCCTCGTTATTCATCGCCATGCGCTTGAACGTCTGGCGGATGAATGGGGCCGAGGCCAGCGGGTCCGGGTTACCGTCGGGTCCTTCGGGGTTCACATATATGAGGCCCATGTGGTCGGCGCCCAACGGTCCCTTCAGGTCTCCATTGGCTTCGTGGCGCTCGTTGGCAAGCCATGTGCGCTCATCGCCCCAGTCGGTATCGTCGGCTTCCCAGACGTCCGGGCGCCCGAAGGCGAAACCGAAGGTCTTGAAGCCCATGGACTCCAGGGCGCAGTTGCCGGCGAAGATGATGAGGTCGGCCCAGGAAAGGTTCCTGCCGTACTTCTGCTTGACAGGCCACAGTACCCGGCGGGCCTTGTCGAGGTTACCGTTGTCGGGCCAGCTGTTGAGGGGCGCAAAGCGCTGGTAGCCCGAGCCGCCGCCTCCTCGACCGTCGCTGATGCGGTAGGTGCCTGCGGCGTGCCAAGTCATCCTGATGAACAGGGGGCCGTAATGGCCGTAGTCCGCCGGCCACCAGTCCTGGGAGGTGGTCATAACCTCCTCGACGTCCTTCTTGAGCTGATCGACATCGAGGTTCTTGACCGCTTCCGCGTAGTTGAAGCCGGGGTCCATGGGGTCTGACAGCGATGAGTTTCGGCGGAGAGCGCTGAGGTCCAGCTGATCCGGCCACCATTCTCTATTAAATGTCATAGTGTCTCTCCAGTAAGTGTATTTCGGGCGCCGCGCGGCATTATGGGGATCGCGCTACGCGCTGCCGACATAGTAGCATCAACAACCGCCATTTGGAAGAGTTTGCGATGGCTCGGTGGGTTGATGAGGCACCGGTGTTTTCTCTTGTTGTGGGGCTCGTTTTCCGTTCTGTCTGTCTGGTTTTGGGTCGGCGATGGAAGGTCCGGGACTCGGTTTTCAGGGGGCGGGAGGCCCACCTGGTTCAGCCCCGTGTTCCTGTGTCACGTGGCAGACAAGCGAGGGGGTCTCGCCAGAGGGCGTCTCTGCCACCAGTTTTTCAGTTTTCCCGACCCACTCGGAGGGGTGGGTGGGTGTTTTCTCGCTGCCGTCGCTGGGTTTATGGGAATCTCCGAGGGGAACGACGGGGGAGATTTTTCAAGGGCCGTAAGGCCCGAGGTTTTTCGGCAGGTCTCCTAAGTGAGGAGCGTGCCGCTTAATGTTGTGGACCTTCCATCGCCTGGATGGGTAGGGAAGGGGCACGGGACCCGTGTGAGGGGATGGCGTCCCGGACGTCTCGGGGGTTACATCCTCTGGGGCGGGTCTCGGGGGCTTCCCTGGGTTTTTTGGTTCCTCCTTATGTCACAGCTTATTAGTTCGAACTAGAGATAGTTTAGCACGACTGTTATAGGAGTCAAGGGTTTTCCCCTTCCATTTTTTGAGGGAGGCATAAGTGGCGGGGTGGCCGGTGTGGGCCACCCCTACAAGGAGAGGACGGACCCCGTCCCAGATTCCTCGCGGGGCATCGGAATTGTGAATGACAGGGGAGAATGTGGTGGTTAGTTTTGGAGGGGCGAGACGGGTTGGCGAGGCGTGGGCCACCCCCCGCCCTAGAGCAACCACGAGGGATTGCCCCTACGGGGGAGGGAACGGAAGGAGGCCCCCACCCCAGATTCCTCGCGGGGCATCGGAATGACAGTTATTCAAAAGTCTCCTCAAGGGAGGGGGACACCCCACCTATTCCGCTTTTGAGACCCTTCGACTCCGCTCAGGACGAGCGGAATGCACCACCCCAGAGAATTGATTCTCGATCGGATTCTGGGATGACGGATGAGGGAGCAATGGGGAGGGTGGGGGAGGCGGGACGCGAAGTGGGTTCAGGGAGACATTTCTAACCGGGATTGTCTATGACGTATGAGGTGCCGATATGTCCCTCGGCCTCCATTTGCGCCCGGTATTCAGCGTTATGCCCCAAGAGGTCTGAATAGATATAATCGTTGTGTTCGCCGAGCCTGCATGGCGGCATACGTATCTCGTTGGGGTGTCCCGACGCCTTCCACATGATGCCGGGGTACAAGTGAGTTCCGCAGTCGACCTGGGTTACCTGCTCGAAGAAGCCCCGGGCGTTATATTGCGGGTCGGAGAAGGCCTCCTTATCGAAGATGACGGGGCCTGCGGCGACGCCGTGGGTCTGGAGCAGGTTGGCGACCTCGTAGGGGTCACGCTCCCGGGTCCAGCGCGCTATGTGTTCGCCGATTTCGGTTTGGCTGTTGTAGCGGCCGGTAACGGTGGCAAAGCGAGGGTCTAGGGCCCACTCGGGACTCCCGAGTGTCCTTACGAAGCTGTCCCATTCATCGTCCGTCCCGATGGCTATAGTCACCCACTGGTCCTCGCCCTTGCACGGAAAGCAATCGTGGGGCGCCAGGGACCAGTGCCGGTTGCCGATGGCGTTGGGTATACGGCGGTTGATGGCGTATTCCAGGACCTGCCGGGGCATGAAGGAGGCCATGGACTCACACTGGGCCAGCTCAATCAGGGCGCCTTTGCCGGTGCGGCGCCGGGCTCTGAGGGCGCTCATCGCGGCGAAGGCGGCGTAAAGGCCCGCAACCCCGTCCCCGACGACGGTAGTGCTGATTTCCGAGAAGTCGGTGTCAGTGTAGTTCTTGAGCCATGTGTGCCCCGCGATGGCCTCACCATGATTGCCCATGGATCTATAGTCCGTGTATGGCCCATCCAACCCGAATCCCGGCATGCGGACCATGACGATGTCGGGCCGCTGCCTGCGGACAGATTCGTAGTCTATTTCCAGCTTTGCCATTGTAGTCGGGGTGTTGTTTTCGACCAGTACATCGCTGATTTGGAGAAGGCTGTCGAAGACGGCGCGGCCTTCGGGTCGGGTGAGGTCCATTGTCGCGCTGTGCTTGTTGCGGGCGTGGATGTTGAAGAGGGCCCACCGATTGGCCCGGTTTTCTCCCATCTTTCCATCGGGATAAGCGAGCCAAAAGATGCCAGGAGTGGGCTCTATCCATTCATGGGACCACACCCGCGTGGAAATGGGGGCAATCTGCGTCGATTCGATTCTAATGACCTCGGCGCCCCAGTCAGCAAGAAGCTGGGTGGTGTATGGCCCCGCCCAGATCTGGGTGATGTCCAGGACACGGACTCCTTCCAATGGCAGACTAGGCATCGACTAGATCACCCTCGCTTGTTTGAGCGTGCTTAACTCTTCGCGGCTGAATCCCAATTCACCTCCAAGGACCTCGCCATTATGCTGGCCCAGCATTGGCGCCGGTCGCTTGACGGAGACGCGGGCGCCGTTCATGGTCAAAGGCGACCCCAGATATGGTACGAGCCCCACCGGACTTTCGATGCGGTTCCAGAATCCACGGTAAGCATAGTGGGGGTCGGCGAGGAGGTCGGATGCATTGTTGATAGGTGCAGCCATCGACCTGTGTGCCTGGGCCTTGCGCCATGCGACCTGGTTGTCCTGGCCGAGGGCCCACTCCAGGATTCGGGACGCCAGCATCTCTGAATTCTCGGGTTCGTTTCGGGCGTTGGGGTCCGTGAAGCGGGGGTCCTGTGCCAGTTCAGGCGCCTCTAACAGAGTTGGGAGATTCTCCAGCGCTGCCGGGGTCGCAGCATCGAAGGCAATGTAGCCGTTGCTGGTGGGCAGGACACCGCTTACCGCACTTCCTCCCGCATCGATGCGTGTGCCGCGCTCGCCCGTGTATTGATAGGCAAGAAGGCTGAGGGCACGGCGGTCTATGTTGCCGGCCTGGATTTCCATAATGGAGATGTCCACGTGCTCTCCCACCCCCGACACCTCTGCCTCAAAGAATGCAATCATTGCAGCCAGCGCTGCGGCTGTCCCAGCCTGAAGAAAGACTATGCCATCGGCCAGATTCAAAGGCGGATGGTCGGGGGTGCCGGTAAGGGACATGGGCCCGCCCATGCCGTACTGCGTAATTTCGTCGGACTTGTAGTGTTTGTAGGGCCCCGACTGCCCGAAGTTGGTGACCGATGTCATCACCAGCCCCGGGTTTATCTCCGATAGATCCGCAAAACCGAGACCCAAAGTGTCCAAAACGCCCGGTTCGAAGCCCTCAACGATGACATGCGCGCCGGAGACCAGCTTTTTCAGAATTCTCCTACCTGACTCACTGTTCAGGTTGAGACTTATGCCTCGCTTGCCGAGATTGACGTACTGGTACGTCCCACTTGCTTCCGGCTGAGGGACCATGCCGGGAAAAGGGGCCTGCCGCCGGGCGGGGTCTCCGCCGGAGGGGGATTCGATCTTGATTACGTCGGCGCCCTGGTCGGCCATGAGCCTTGAACAGAAGGGGCCGGGGATGCCTTGAGAGAGGTCGATGACTCTTATGCCGTCAAGAGGCAGCATTGAGGGCCTTTCATCGGATGTCGGGAATGGGGGCAGTATAGCATGGGGGTCGGGGCT
Organism: Dehalococcoidia bacterium; assembly: GCA_965207225.1. Classification (GTDB taxonomy): domain Bacteria; phylum Chloroflexota; class Dehalococcoidia; order Plut-88900; family Plut-88900; genus Plut-88900. Next base: position 302,652 of record CBDBLV010000004.1, on the reverse strand, counting down.
GATTGATTGACGGAGGGCAGGCGGGGCAATATCATGCGACCGGCGGATCCAGTCCCACATACTCTCAGAGGCAGGCATGAAATCCAGGGCTGATGTAGTAGTCATAGGCGGCGGTGTGATGGGGTGCAGCATTCTGTTCCACCTCGCCCGACGCGGCGTGACCGACACCGTGCTCGTAGAAAAAGAGTCGCTTGGCGCGGGGTCTACGGGGCGGTCGTCGGGCATCGTGCGGATGCACTACTCCAGCGAGGTCAACGCCAGGATCGCCTTCGCCAGCCTGAAGACCATCCGGGACTTTGAAGAGATAACAGGGAGTGACTCGGGGTTCGTGAACTCGGGGGCGATGTTCATAGCGCCGCCGCAGGCAAAGGAAGACTTTTACCGCAACATCGCCATGCAGCAGTCCCTGGGCATCGACACACGGGTCCTGGATGCAAAGCAGGCCAAAGAGGTTGCGCCTCACCTGGAGTTTGACGAGTCGGACACGATCTGCTTTGAGGCGCAGTCGGGCTACGCGGACCCGCCGAGCGTAGGGCAGGGCTTTGCATTGGATGCGCGATGGAGGGGGGCGGAGTTGCTGCTGGACACACCGGCTCTCGACGTTGAGATTCTTAATGACGGGGTTGTTGCGGTGGAGACAGGGGCGGGGAGAGTCGAGACTGACACGGCGGTCGTGGCCGCGGGGCCGTGGTCTGTCCAGCTGATGCGGAAGATCGGGATTGAGCTGCCACTGAAGGCTACCCGGCACGAGGTTTTCTTCCTGAAGCGCAGGATGGAGGTCATACCCGATCACCCGGTGATCGGCGACCTGGTGAACATGGCCTACATGCGGCCCGAGAGCCCGGACCTCACCCTGGTCGGAGATGTGGAACTGGAGATAGAGGCCGATCCCGACGAATACGACCAGAAGCCGGGCATGGACTATATCGAGAGGATGTGGGGTCGGGTGGCGAAACGGGCGCCGGGGCTGGAACAGGCAGAGTATTTCACAGGGTACGCGGGGCTCTATACCAACACACCGGACGGACACCCGATAATCGACAAGGTTGAAGGCGTGGACGGGCTGTACATCTGCACGGGCTTCAACGGGCACGGGTTCAAGGAGTCGCCGGCGGTGGGCAAGCTGGTTGCCGAGATGATCGTGGATGGGGAGGCGAGGAGCATTGATATCTCGAGTCTCGGGATGACCCGGTTTGGTGAGGACGCCCTGCACGACATCGGATACGCATCGAAAGTAATGGGATAAATTCGCCCCAATATTCCCCAGGAGGACCAATATGTGTTCAATGAAATACCCCGGCTGGGAAGAGCTGCTGGAGCACACCTTTATAGGCCGTCACAAATTCCCCATGATCACGGACGAGCTGCCCACATTCCTGGGCGTTCCCCACGTCACTTCCAAGGATGAACTGAAGGGCCAGGACGTGGTGATTATCGGGGCGCCCTACGTTGCGACGGCCACGGACAGGTACGCGGGGGTGGACAAGTGGGAATGGATCTCGGGGCCGAAGAGGGTTAGGCAGCAGTCGGTGAGGTATGGGTCGGGTTACATCCAGGACTTCGACATAGACGTGTTCGAGCACCTGAACGTAGTCGACTACGGAGACGCGGATATTCCTGAGGAGGTAAACATCTCCCAGACCCCCGAAAACATCCTGAAGGCGCAGGCGTCGGTGGAGGAGAAGGTCGGAGATGTGCTGGAGGCGGGAGGAATCCCGATTGTGATTGGGCAGAACTCGCCGATGGGGTCCTTCGCGATTGCCAAATCAATATCGGAACATACGGCGGGGCAGGTCGGGTGCGTGAGTCTCGATACCCACTGGGACGCTGCCAAGCTCGACCGCATGACGAACGATCCCCGCATCGCGGGAAGCGGCAGCTGGAAGCACAAGATGTACGAGTTCCTGGAGAACATGCACCCGAGCACGCTGGTGGAGATCGGGGAGCGGGGGATGCTGGAGAAGAAGGACATCGTGCGTCGGTACCTGAGGGAAGGGGCCCGGTTCATCTCCTCGTGGGAGGTCCGAAGCCTTGGCATCGAGGGTGTGGTCAACGAGCTCGACCGAGCCTACCAGGGCACTGACGGCGTGTACGTCCACTTCGACATGGACGTGCTCGGCGGGGCGGGCCCGGCTTCCGGCGACATAATGGGTGAGTTGGCCGAACCGATCGGCCTGACGGACTACGAAGTGATCAGGATAGCCCACGAGGTCGGGCGACGGGGGCTGAGCGGGATGTCCTTCATCTGCATCCCGCCGGGGTCTGCGGTGATCTACCGGGTGATCGTGTACGTGATCATGTACCTGATGGCGGGGCTGGCGCTGGAGAAGGCGAAGAAGTAGGAAAGCCTAGGCTGCGCCCAGGAAGACCCGGGTGAGGATGTCGGTGTCCCGGACGGTTTGAGGCGTGCCGTCGTGGACGACGCGGCCCTTGTCCAGCACGTAGGCCCGGTCCACGATGTCGAGAACGCCCTTGATGTTGTGCTCGACGACGAGGATGGTAGTGCCGAGCCTGTCGCTGATCTCGGAGACCTTCTCGAAGACTTCCTTGACGATGATGGGCGCGAGGCCGAGGGTGGGCTCGTCAAGGAGCAGGACCTCGGGATTGGCCATGAGCCCCCGACCCAGGGCGAGCATCTGCTGCTGGCCGCCGGACATCTGGCTGGCGTAGTCTCGGCGCTTTTCGTGAAGGATGGGGAAGAGCTCCATCACACCGTCGAGGCGTTGGCGCTTCTCTGCCTTGTCGTTCAAGTAGAGGCAGCCCATCTCAAGGTTTTCTTCGATGGTGAGGTGGGTGAAAACGCGGCGGCCCTGGGGAACGAAGGCGATGCCTTCCTTGACGATTTCGTGGGTCTCGGCTTCGAACAGGCCCTGCTGCCAGTAGACCTGCCCCCCGACCACCGGGGCCAGCCGCATGATAGCCTTGAGGACCGTGGACTTACCGGCGCCGTTGGGGCCCATCACGGCCACCACCTCGCCTTTGTCCACGCCCAGCGAAGCCTCGTTCAGAGCGATGACCGCGCCATAATGAACGGAGATGTCGACGAGCTCCAGTATTCTCATTTCGCCGTTGCCGTTATTCTCTGCCATCTCGGGTTGTCCTCTCGGGGCTAGTCACCCAGGTAGGCCTCAATGACCTCGGGGCGGTTCAGGACGTCTTCGACTTCTCCCTCGGCCAGGAGGGCGCCGCTATCCAACACGAATATGTGGTCGGAAAGCTCCCGCACGATGTCCATGTTGTGCTCGATGAAGACAATGGTGTGGCCCTGGTCCCGCATCTCCTTCATCAAGTCCTTGACCCGCTCCAGCATCTGTGGGAACAGGCCGGCGAAGGGCTCGTCGAACAGGTAGACCTTGACATCCATGGCCATCGCCCGGCCTATCTCCAGCAGTTTGCGCTGCCCGTAGGAGAGGTTCTGGGCCAGCGCCTTACGCTTCTCCCACATCCCCACTTTCTTAAGGATCTCCTCCGCCTTCTGCCGAAAGTCGGGCTTGGCCCGCTCGAAGAGGGCCGGAAGCCAGGGCCGGCTGGTGAGGACGACCATGATGTTGTCCCAGACTGTAATCTGGTCGAAAAGGCGGACTTCCTGGAAGGTGCGGGTTAGCCCGTGGTCTGGGGTCTCGAAGGCGTGGACTACCCGGAGGCCCTTGCCATCTATGATGACCAGGCCGCCGTCCAGGGGGAGGGTGCCGGAGAGCAGATTTACCAAGGTGGACTTGCCCGACCCATTAGGCCCGACAATGCTGGTCATACCGGTTGAGGGAATCGCAATCGAAAGCTCGTCGACGGCCCGAACGGCCCCGAAGTGCTTGGAGACCTTGTCGGTTGACAGCGCCGAAGCAATGGTTGTGTCAGACGTGGTCACAGCTTGTATCTCCCAACCAGGCCCTGGGGCCTGAAGAGCATGAGGAGCACCAGGAGGATGCCGAGCACGATTTGTCGAGCCTGGCCAATGTACTCAGTGGGCAGGAAGGGGATGAAGCGCATCCCCTCTTCCAGGAGCACGAAGACCATGGCGCCCAGGAGAGAGCCCCAGATGTTGGCCAGGCCGCCCAGGATAACAATGGATACCATCAAAATAGACTCAAGGAGGATGAAGGAGTTGGGGTCGATGAAGGTAGTCCAGCTGGAGAAGAACCCTCCGGCGAGGGCTGCCATCATCGCCGACATCACCCAGATGGCCAGCTTGTAGAAGGTGACTCGATACCCGAACACCTGGATCGCCTGCTCGTCTTCCCGGATCGCCGTCAGCACCCGTCCGAAGGAAGATGACACGATGAACCAGGAAATAAGCATGACCAGCGCAAGGAATACCAGGGTCAATATCAGGAATTCGAGCTCGCCATCGAATACCCAGCCGCCGATGGCGGGTCGGGCCACTTCGTGGATGCCGAATGCACCTCGGGTGACGGGGCGCCAGTTCAGGAATACGTTGAAAGCGATAATCGCGAAGCCGAAAGACACGAGGACGAAGATATCGTCCCGGAACCGGTTAAACACGGCTCCCACAACTACGGCTACGATCCCGGCAAGCACCACGGCAATGGGCAGTGCGGCGAAGAAGGGCCAGCCGAAGGTTGGGATGGTCTCGGTGCGGAGCTGCTCGTATGAAGCGTCTGAGGTGAATATGGCTACGGTGTAGGCCCCGATCCCGAAGAAGCCGATATGCGCCACCGAGAGCAGACCTGCAAAGCCGACCACTAAGTTGAGGCTTACGGCCAATATGGCCCAGATGGCGAATACCGTGCCGACGGTGATGGCGAATCCGGTCCCCTGCCAGATCATGAAAGCCAAGGCCCAGACTATGACGATAATGTTGACCCAGACTTCCAGGTTGGAACGGGCGTTGGTAATCAGCAGGGTCGGGTCACGAAGAATATCCCCGATGCCCGGACGTGGCTGCTCCTCGGCTTGAACTTCCACAGCCATCGGCTATTTCCTCGGGATCAGGCCCTTGGGCCAGAAGGCCAGGAAGATTATGAGCAACACGAAGGAAATGGCGTTCTGCCACTCTCCGGCCAGGTCCCAGATGCCGAACTGCTCGACGAAGCCCAGTACAAATCCCCCGACGATGGCGCCGTACATGTTGCCGATGCCGCCGACCACCGAGGCTATCCAGCCCTTAAGAAGGAGCAGCAGCCCCATGCGAGGCTGTATGGCGGTATCGTGGCCGCTGAGTATGCCGGCCATAGAGGCGTAGATGGCCCCGATGAAGAACACGATGGCAATGACAACCGTCGTGTTGATGCCAACAACCTTGGAAACCTCTTCGTCATCGCCGATGGCACGTACCGCCTTCCCGAATGCCGTGGCCCTCAGGAAGACCATCAGGGCGATGAACCCGACGACGGCAACACCAATTGAAAAAACGTTGAAAGGCTTGATAAAGGCTCCGGCGGCGTTCCATGGTGCGCTGCCGAAGGCTTCGGGGAGGGGGCGTGGGGCCGACTGGAATATCACCGTCGTAAAGGCGGTCAGAGCCAGGAGAATTCCGAGAGAGGCAACGAGCATAATAAGGGGGGACCGAGCTCTGCGCCGCATATAGACGTAGAGGCCTCGGTAGAGCGCAAGACTCACTGCGCCCGCGAGGAGGCAGGAAACTGCCCAACTGAGGTATAGGCTCGAGGCAGGAGCCTGAGCAACCAATAGACCGCAGTACGCCCCCAGAGCAGCCCCCCCGACTGTAGCGACGGCGAGGAAGGGCAGACGGGCGCCCTTCGGGACAAACCGGTCGGTGCCTCGTCTTGCCAGCCAGAAGGCTGCAAGACCGGTCAACGCACCGACCACGGGGCTGAGCAGGACATTCAGCTCATCGGGGTAGCTGAGGACGAAGCCCGAGTATATGCCGACTCCGGCACCACCCAGGCCGGACAACATCAGGGTTCCGCGGCGGCCGAGGGAGCGTCTGAAGCGCGAGTCCAGAATGAGTCTCAGGGCCCATGCGGAAACCCCGGCCATGACCAGGGCGAATACCACATTGACGTAGACTTCGTTAACGTCGAATTGGCCTACCTGCAGGGCCTCATTGGCGCGGAGGTAGAAGACTCCGTAGGCGCCTACGGCTGCGGCTGCGCCGTAGTACAGGTCGAAGAACCAAACGGTGCTGTAAACAAGGGTGAAGCCGATGGCTAGGAGAGCATAAATAGCCCCGACGGACGCGCCGTTGAAGGCGAACTGTAGTGCCTGGGTCGACGATTCGGAGATCTTCCAGGCCAGGTACCCGACAGCAGCCACGACCATGACTGTGGCCAGGACCTGACTGCCCGAATACCGGGATATGCCCGGCACCCGGTTATTGCTGCCTTCGCGCTGTCTTATCAACCTTGGACCTGCAGGATATGGGGTGATTCTGGACAGGTTCTGTTTTCGGGACTCGGGAGAAGCTAGGCGGATGGCCGACCCGGGCCGGCCATCCGCTTCCAGCTTTTGTCGGGTCTAGGGGGTGGGCGCAGGGCCGAGGATCCTGAATCCCTGGTTGTCCCCTGTCCTCTCGCTCACGGGCAGGACCTCGACGACTACGTTGGAAAGACCTTCAACTTCGCCCTTGTCGTCGAAGCCGTAGTTCTCTCCTATGGCGCCGCTGAAGGTGATGTCGTACAGGCAGTCCCTGAAGCCGTCGGCGTCCTGGTCGTCATTGGTCTGCCTCAGGCACTCGGCGGTGATGTACACGTCATCGTACGCAGAGCCGAGGTACCAGGGGAACACTACGTAGTCATAGCGCTCCTGGAAGTTTGCAAGGACTTCCATAGCTCTTGCATTGTTCGGGTCCAGACCCGCCGCGGCGATTCCCTTTGCACCGGTGATCGCTTCGCCGGCGATCTCCTGGGCAGTAGGTCCGACGGCTACAATCTCGGCGTAGATGGGGCCTTCCCATCCGAGTTCCCGGACCTGCTTGATTATCGTGCCGCCGGTGAACTCAGACTGCGCTGAGACATGCAAAGCGTCAGGCTCTTCACCGATGATCTTTGTGAGCTGGGTCCTGAAGTCGGTAACGTCCGAGGCGTAGTGCTCTTCGGCAACGACCGAGCCGCCGAGCTCCTCAAACCTCGCCACGGTTGTGCGCCGGACACCCTCTGCGTAGTCGGTGTTCTCGGTAATGGTGGCCAGGGTGCGGTGGCCGTCGACCCACATGGCGTTTCCGGTGTCGGTGCCCACCAGAGCGTCATTCAGAGAGGTGCGGAAGATGTAGTCACCGGCGTCTGCGATGTCGGGGTTGGTGGCCAGACCGGAGAACATGACAACGCCGTCCTCTTCGGCCAGGGGAGCGGCTCCCAGCATGGCGCCGCTGCAGGAGGTGCCGAGGATGATCTTCACGCCGTCAACGTCGGTCAGCTTGTTGTAGGCGGTGATGGAGTCCTGGGCGTTGCACTTTTCGTCTTCGACGATGATTTCGAGCATGCGGCCGTTAATGCCACCGGCTTCGTTGATCTCGTCAACGGCCATCTGTTTGGCCTGGACGGCCATGACGCCGTATGTTTCGCCGGGGCCCGTGACCGATTCCATGACACCGATCCGGAACGGCTCATCGTCAGCGGGATCGTCGCCGCCGCAGGCGAAAGCCACGATTGCAAGGACTGCCAAAAGTCCAAGCAGAATTAGAGGAAGTTTCTTCTGGATTCTCATACACCCTCCTTACAACAGAACCTATACCCACCGGGTCGGGTCGCAGGACGGGACTATGGGGCGCAATATAGCGAGTTGGGTTGATTTCGTCAACATCATCGACGATGTTGACATAAATATTCAACCATCTTCGAGGATGATGACTTGCAGCTCGATCGGTCCGTGAATCCCGACCGTTCGGATGGTCTCTATATCGGCGGTGCGCGAGGGGCCCGTGACGAGGGACACGGCGGATGGGAGGCCACCTTCGGATGTCAGCAGCGGAAGAAGGTGGCTGAGAGAGGGGACAATTTTGTCGGGGGTGACAATGGCTACGTGTATAGGAGGAAGGACGGAGGCAAGGCGGCTCTGGGGCCCCGAGGCCTTCAACACCAGGGAACCAATGTCTGCGATAGCGTAATCGACTTCCGTAAGCCCCATGTCCGCTTCAATCAGGGCGTTCCTGTGGTCAAGCCGGGAGGATTCATCTTCGTTCAGATTGATGGGGAAGACTTCGGCCCCGGCGCTCGTAAGGGCGGTGTCGAGGTGAGAGAGGGCGAGGGTGTCCCACCTTACAATCCTGTGGATAGCCTTTTCCTCGATAAGTGCACCGAGCAAAGCTGTCAGCTCCTCGGGGCCCGAGACCCGGCTCACGACGCCGTGTACCTTCTTCACCTCTTCCTCGAATCGCTTGACCAGTTGCTCGCGGTCGGGGGTCTGCTGGGGAGCGACCTCTTGAGCGGCGACTGAGGGGTCTCCGTTTGATTGCGAGCTGACAGTTCCGGGCCTATCGAGGCTTCGGCGGACGGTTGCCAGGAAGGCTTCCCGGCTAGTCGGGGGCATCTTTGGAGAGCCTTTCGTTCCAGATCTGACGGAAGGGGCGGGGAGCGAGGGCGGGGAACTCCCGATGGTCTGTCCAGCCCCTGAGGAAGGGCGGCAGCCATCGAAAGTGACCGTTCTTCAGAAGGGGCCTTTGGGCCAGCCTGGCTAAGGCCGTAGTGAAGGAGTACGCCCTTTGGCTCTTCATGGCAGAGGCCCAGGCCCGGACTAACCACTTTTCCATGCGGGAAGGTCGGGCTTCGTTGGAGGCATGAATTTGAGGACTGGGCTCGGTGGACTTGTGGCGCAGCTTCAGCAGCATGTGGGGGATGTCGATCTTGATGGGACATACGTCCCGGCATGCGGCGCACAATGTGGAGGCGGCGGGCAGGTCCTTAGCCTCTCCTACGCCGACAAGCTCGGGGGTGATTATCGAGCCAATTGGGCCGGAATAGACCCAGCCGTAGGCATGGCCCCCGACCGAGTTGTACACGGGGCAGATGTTCAGGCAGGCTGCGCAGCGGATGCAGTACAGGGACTCGCGCATTGTTGGGTCGGCGAGGATGCGCGAGCGGCCGTTGTCCAGGATGACCATGTGGAACTCTTCGGGACCGTCGACTTCACCCGGGCCCCGGAGGCCGGTAATCATGGAGACGTAGGAGCTGGCCTTCTGGCCCGTGGCGCTGCGCGGGAGCAGGGCGAGGAATACAGAGAGGTCCTGGAGGGTCGGGATGACCTTTTCCATACCCATGATCGAAACGTGGATGGGAGGCAGGGCGGTGGACAGGCGCTGGTTGCCCTCGTTTTCGACGAGGATTATGGTGCCGGTCTCGGCGATACCGAAATTGGCGCCCGTTATACCCATGTCGGCATGGCTGAACTTCTCCCGGAGGGCGTGTCGGGCGATCTGGGTGAGGCGCTGAGGGTCCTCCTCGTAGGGGATGGAGAGGTGTTCGGAGAAGAGTTGGCCGAAGTCCTGCCGGGTCTTGTGGATGGCGGGGGCGATGATGTGGAACGGGGTCTCGCCGGCGAGCTGGATCATGTACTCGCCGAGGTCGGTCTCTATAGCCTCCACCCCGACCCCCGCCAGCCTGTGGTTGAGGTCAATCTCCTCGGTGGCCATGGACTTGCCCTTGACGACGGTCCGGACACCCTTTTCCCGGGCCAGGGAAACAACATAGTCCGAAGCTTCCTCGGCGGTGCTGGCCCATACGACCTTGCCACCTGCCTTCTCCACGGAGTCGGCGAACCGGGCGAGGTACTCGTCCAGCCATTCAATTGTGTGGGCCTTGATTTCACGGGCGCGGTTGCGGAGGTCTTCCCATTCGGGGAGTTCGGCGGCGGCGTTGTTGCGTTCGCGGAGGAGGTTGCCCGTGGCCCGACGTGCGGCCTGCTGAACGCGCACGTTATTGACGGCGCGTCGGGAGCCGGATTTGAATTCCCTGGTCTTGATTTTCATTAGAGGGGTTGGGCTACTCCCTGGATGCGAGGATTTCGGCAATATGTCGGGCCTGGACGGGGATTTTCTGGCGTTTAAGGCCCCCGGCCATGTGCATGAGACAGCCGGCGTCGTTGGCGACTAAGGTGTCGGGGCCCGACTTCCGGATGCAGTCCAACTTGCGCTCAAGGATGGAGCCGGAGATGTGAGGGTACTTCACGGCGAAGGAACCGCCGAACCCGCAGCACTGCTCAGCGTCGGGGAGGTCTTTGATCTCTAGACCCTTCACGTTCTGGAGGAGCTGCCCGGGTTCCGATCTGACCTTGAGTTCCCGGAGGAGATGGCACGAGGGGTGATAGGCTACCGAGCCTGAATGTGAGGCTCCGACCTCCGTGACGCCGAGCACCTTGACCAGGAACTCGGAGAACTCATAGGTCCGGGCGCCAAGGATCTGGGCCTTTTCAAGCATATTCGGGTCATCCTTGAAGAGGTCGGGGTAGAAGACCCGGACCATGGACGTGCAGGAGCCGGAGGGGGCTACGACATAGGAGTCGCCGTCGAAGATGGAGATGAAGCGCTTGGCGAGGTCCCGGGCCTCGGACTGGTAGCCGGCGTTGAAGGCGGGTTGGCCGCAGCAGGTCTGGGCCTGGGGGAAGGATAGCTGCACGCCCTGGTCCCTCAGCACCTTGACCATGGCCTCGCCGACCTGGGGGTAGAACTGGTCCACGAGGCAGGTGATAAAGATGGAGGCGCGGGCCTTGGAGTCGGGCATGGCGGGTTTCAATTATAGGGTCGAGGTTTCGGGGTTACAAATGGGTCGCCGACCGGGAGAGTTTTGATTGAACGTTGATTGAACTCGTAGCTGGTTTGATTGAATGACGGCTGAAGGGATTGCGGGGGATTTCGCGTGTAGCAGGGGGAACCCTCACCCCCTTGATCCCCCTCTCCCTTAGGGCCTATAAGGGAGAGGGGGAGAAAAAACAGAGGCAGGGGTTGGCGCTTATGCGCCAACCCCTGCCTCTAGTTCGGTACTGGGGGGAGAGGGGCCCGCCCACCCCTCCCCAGATTCCTCGCGGGGCATCGGAATTACAGGGGAGGGCGCGGAATGGTGGAAGACAAGCGTGATGGGTTGGAGGGATTTGGATTGTACTGACAGGGGGTGACAATTGGCAAGGCGCGGGCCTCCCCCCCGCTCATACCCTTCGACGTAGCTCAGGACATGCTTCGAGCGACCTCAGCATGAGCGGCCCCGCCCCAGGGCGACCCGCCGGTCGCCCCTACGGGGAGGGGATTGGACACCCCGCACCACCCCACCCTTGGATTCCCGACTACTCGGGAATGACGGAGGGGAGGGGGATGGATTCCGGGTCGGGGGCCGGAATGGCGGATTAGGGGGAGGGACGGGGAGGGAGGCGGAGTTTCTTGACCGTGTTGTTGGGCGATTCCTATAATCGCCACGACCGCACGGGAGCATCTGTGCGGCCCAACTCACAAGGACGCTTGATCCATGACCCAAGACCTTCTTAAGAAAGACACAACCGAACTGGCTCAACTGATATCTGCACGCAAAGTGTCTCCTGTTGAACTTACGGAGGTGTGCCTTCGGCAGATTGAGGCTCTCAACCCGACCCTCAACGCCTTTCTTACAGTGTGCGGAGACGAGGCCTTAAAGTCGGCGCGAGAAGCAGAGGCAACCGCGGGCTCCGACTCCCTGCCCCTTCACGGTATACCCGTAGCGGTGAAGGACCTGGAGGCTACCAAGGGGGTGAGGACCACTTTCGGGTCCCTGGTGTTCAAGGACTGGGTGCCGGACCAGGACTCGATAATCGTAGAGCGGCTGAAGAAGGCCGGGGCCATTGTCCTGGGGAAGACGAACACACCGGAGTTTGGAGAGTCGACCAGCACGGAGAACCGGCTGGGCGACGACTGCCGGAATCCCTGGGACCCGACCCGCACGAGCGGCGGTTCCAGCGGAGGGTCGGGGGCTGCTCTAGCCTCCTATATGTGCTCACTGGCTACGGGAAGTGACGGAGGAGGCTCTATCAGGATTCCCTCATCCTTCTGCGGTTTGTACGGCATCAAGGCCACCCACGGGCGCGTCCCGACGCGTGACAACGGCTGGTCCCTCTTCTCGGACCCGGGCCCCATGAGCCGGACGGTAAGGGACTCGGCCCTAATGCTCAACTTGATTTCAGGGCACGACTCCGGAGACAGCCTCGCCATACGATCTCAGCCGCCGGACTATCTAAAAGCCCTGGACGGCGACGTGAAGGGGCTCAAGATTGCCTGGAGCTCAGACCTCGGGTTTGGGACAGTAGACCCAGAGGTGCTCTCTGTAACCAGGGAAACGGCTGAACTGTTCGAAGGCATGGGCTGTACTCTTGAGGATGCGACACCGGAGTCGGGTGCGCCCTTCGAGATCTTTGGGACGATAGTGATAGTGGAAGACTACGTTGGCTCGGGTGTCCTCCTTAAGTCCCATCCCGACGAGCTGATGGGCTACGTCAAATCCACTATCGAGGCCGGTAGCCGGGCCACGGGAGCGGACTACGCCCGGGCAATGGCCAAGCTCTGGAAGTTCAGGGCGCGCATGGAGGACTTTTTCGAGGAGTATGACTTGCTGCTGACTCCCACCACGGCGGTTCCGGCCTACCCAATCGGATCGAGACCTAGAGATATCATGGGCCAGCGGGTCAACAAACTCTGGGGCGCGACTCCCTTTACGGCCAGCTTTAATTTGTCGGGTAATCCGGCAGCGAGTGTGCCGTGTGGCTTCTCCTCGGAAGGGATGCCGATTGGGTTGCAGATCGTGGGCAGGTGGGGGGATGAGATGAGCGTGCTGCGGGCGTCGGCGGCGCTGGAAAAGGCGCGGCCGTGGGCCGATAAAGTTCCGGATATCGCCAGATAGAAACATGATGGGAGAAGAGCCATGCCCGGACCGTTAGATGGAATCAGAGTCGTTGAGATGGCGGTGATACACGTCGGGCCTCCCATCGGGTACATACTGGGAGACCTGGGGGCGGAGGTTATCAAAATTGAGCGCCCCGACGGCGGAGACCCCACCCGCTCCCGGGGCACCTTCTGGTTCGACGCCGTCAACCGCAGCAAAAAGAGCGTAACCCTGGACCTGAAGAAGGAGTCGGGGCGGGAGGCGCTGCACCGGCTCATCGGCAAGGCCGACATCTTCGTCTCCAACTTCCCTCCTGCCCTATTGGAACGGTTGGGGGCGGACTACGAGACCCTTTCGGGGATAAACAGCAGGCTGGTGTATGGGCAGGTCGGGGCCTGGGGCCCGATGGGCAAGGACAAGGACCGGCGCGCCTTCGAGGCTCTGGTACAGGCCCGGAGCGGCTTTACGTCCATCGTCAGCGGGGGCCTGCAAGCCGAACCGCTGCTCCTGGAAGGGGGGCTATTCGACCAGACGACGGCCACGGTGATGACCTACGGCATACTGGCAGCGCTGGTGAGCCGGGAGCGGACGGGTCGGGGGCAGATGGTGCAGGGGTCGCTGCTGGGGAGCGCGATGCACTTCCAGCACGGGGCGGTGAACTATGCGCTGTGGGCGGAGAAGTTTCCCGACCTGAACCTGCCGCCCGGTGAAGGGTCTCCTCTGTATTCCCGCAATGACAGGAAGAAAGCCACGAGCCTCCTCTATAACTGGTACCAGTGCGCCGACGGCCGGTGGATCATGTTCTGCGAACCGGACCCCGACAGGTGGTGGGGTGAGTTCTGCAGCGCCATCGGGGCGGAGGGGTTGGCGGCGACATCGCCGCAGGATGAGAACTGGGCAAGCCTGATGGGACAACTGGACGACATTTTCGCGAAGAAGACCCTCGCCGAATGGCTGGACACACTCAAGGAAGCTGGGCTGGAAATGGCCTACTCTCCTGTCAACTCAACAGCGGAACTGGCCGCCGACCCCCAGGCCCGGGCCAACAACTACATCGTCGACGTAGACCACCCGACTAGGGGAAAGATGGCTTCGGCCGGGGTGCCCCTGGCCTTTTCGGGGACGCCGGTGGGTCGGGTTTCGGCGGCGCCGGGCCTGGGCGAGCACAATGAAGAGGTGATGACGGGTGTCGGGGGGTACAGTGCGGAGGAGGTCGCCCGATTGAAGGGAGAAGGAGCATTCGGCTAAACTGGACGCCCAGACTTCGAGAGCGACGAGTTGAGCGGGGACTGAAAGGAGCAGGGGAATGATGGACTACAAGCTGATATCGGCGGACTCCCACGTAAACGAACCATTGAGCATGTGGCAGGAAAGGATGCCGGCGGAGTTCCGACATAAGGCGCCGCACCGTAAGGTTGTAGATGGAAAGCTCCTCGAGATCCGCGACGGAATGCGCCCGAGACGCGTAGAGCTGGGCACAGAGGAGATGGACAAGGACGACCTGCTTCGGGAGAACGCCGTTGAGGACGGGTGGGACGTGAAAGTCAGGCTCGAGGCCCAGGACACGGACGGCGTGGCCGGAGAGGTTATCTACCCCAACTACGGCCTTGAACTGACGGCGTCTCCGGACCCCGGGTTCCAGCTTGCCGCTGCCCGCACCTACAACGACTGGGCCGCCGAGCTCTTTGGAACACACAGGGACAGATTCGCGCTGGCGGCTCTGATTCCCGTGCTGGATATCGAGGGCGCGGTGGACGAGGTGTACAGGACTGCGAAGATGGGTCTCGGGTCCATGTTCCTGCCCAGCAAGCCGACGGTCCCCTACAACCGCCCCGAGTACGACCCCCTCTGGGCAGCAATCGAGGAAGTGGGTGTGCCGGCGAACTTCCACATCAGCAGCGGTCGGGACCCGCGGATTGAAAGGGGCCCGGGCGGCGCAATCATCAACTACGTGATGGGAGCGCTGGTCGACGGGATAGACGTGGTCACCTACCTGTGCTCCTCCGGCGTGCTGATGAAGTACCCGAATATGAAGTTCGTGATCGTGGAGTCGGGGATAGGGTGGATAGCGTGGAACATGCTCGCCATGGACGAGGGTGCGGACAAGCACCACATGTACGTCCGTCCCAAGCTGGACATGAAGCCCAGCGATTACTTCCGGCGGCAAGGTTACGCCACCTTCGGGGAGGATGCGGTGGGCCTGTCCAACATCTCCTTCACGGGCGCCGGGTGCCTGCTATGGGGCAACGACTACCCCCACCACGAAGGCACGTGGCCTCACTCGCGGGCGGCTATCGAAAGGCAGTTTGTCGGGGTGGAGGAGGAGCACAAGCAGATGATAGTGAGCTCCAATGCGGGCTCCCTTTACGGGTTCAGCACCAACTGATTGGCACGGTTGGACGCTCTACATAAAGCATCCATACAAGACCTGTAGTCTGTATAGGGCAATACCCTTACTCAACATAAAGGACTGAAAGATGGCACAGCAAGATATGTATCGGGGCCCGAAGGTCTGGCCTTTCAGCGGGATACCGTCGTTCCTCCGGTCGAGGATCGTGACGGACCTGGATCAGCTGGAAGCCGACATCGCGGTCATGGGCGCCCCGACGGACGAGGGATCGCCGTTCATGGGTGGGGCCCGGTTCGCACCCCAGAGCATCCGACAACACTCCTTGAGGTTTGGACAAGAAGGGTTCTACAACTTCTCGGAGGACAAGGAGTACCTGGAGTACGAGATGAAGAACGGGCGCATCGCCGATGTCGGGGATGCACCAATAATTCCGACCAACGCTGAAGACTCCTTCTACAACATTACCGCCATGACCAAGAAGGTGCTGGAAAAGGGCGCTATGCCCGTTGTTCTGGGAGGCGACCATGCCGTCAGCTTCCCCGTTGTCCGGGCCTTCGATGAACAGCCGCTGTACGTATTCCATTTCGATGCACACATCGACTACACCCCGTTTATGCACGGCTTCGAATACACAAACGGGCATGCTTTCAGGCACATAAACGCGATGGCTAACGTTGACACCATTTACCAGGTCGGGATCCGGAGCCTGCGCAACGTGAAAGAGTACGTCGACGATTCGTTCCGGGACGGCAATCGCATCGTCAGCATGGAAGAATTTCGGGACGTTGGGCAAAAGAACCTGGTAGAAGAGCTGCCTTCGGATGCCAAGGTCTACGTCTCAATAGATATCGACGTGCTGGACATGAGCCTGGTCCCGGGCTGCGTGTCGGCGGAGCCCAACGGCATGATGTACGAGGAGTTGAAGAAAACCCTGAAGGTCATCGCCGAGCACACCGACGTTATAGGCTTTGACCTGTGCGAGGTTAACCCACAGCTGGACGTAGGCACCGGCGTAACGTCCTACCTGGCGGCGCACACGGTGATGGAGTTCCTCGGCGACATCTGCGACCAGCCAAGGTGGATAGCGCGTCGGGAGACGCGTTAGCCTCAAATAAGACTGATTAGCCACGTAGGGGCGGCTCTGTGCCGCCCCTACTTCTTAGTTACTGACCTGCCCTACTTGACGACGAGGTCGCGGGGGAAGTCCGACAGCACCTCGGGGCCCGAGTCGGTGACCAGGACCGTATCTGAGTAGATAACGCCGATTTCGCCGTCTATCTTCACGTCGGGGACGAGGTGGAAGACGAGGCCGGGCTCCAGCGGAGTCTCGTCGTTTTCGATGAGGCTCATGATGCGGCCTTCTCCCCAGTCGGGAGGGAAGCCGACACCAATCAGGTAGCCGCAGCGGTGCTGGAAATGCTCGGAAAGGCCCAGGCTCTCCATGTAGCCCCGGGCGGCCCTGTCGACGGAGGCCGAAGATGCGCCCGGCTGCATGGCCTCGATGGCCCGTTCCAGGGCCCCGCGTGAGGCGTCGGCGAGGCGCTTCGCCTGATCTGAGGGTTCGCCGACGACCACGCCCCTGGAAAGGCAGGCGTTGTAGCGCCTGTAGCTCCCGCCCATCTCCAGGTAGAGAAGGTCGCCGCGGTTGATGCGGTTGCGTTCCCAAGTGGTGAACCCGAGGCCGCCTCGGGAGCCGGTGGCTACCAGCATGGCGTGGCCGAGGTACTCGCTGCCGGCCTTTATGGACTCGTAGTAGGCGGAGGCTGCGGCATCGTTCTCGGTGGCGCCCTCCTCTATGGCGTCGATGCATCCCTGCATGGCTGCCTTGCAGGTCTGCGCCGCCTCCCTGATGTATTCGATCTCCTGGGGAGACTTGACTCTACGCACGGCCTCAACCAGGCCCGCCGTCTCCACGAAGTTTGTTGTGCCTGACGCCTCGACCAGCGCTTTGTGGTGGCCTATGTTGTAGAACCAGGCCTGCTCGTCGTACCCGACGTTCTTGCCGATGAGCCCTGCGGAATCCAGGGCCTTCTTTGTGGTCTCGATGGGGTTCTGGATGTCGGTCCAGCCCTGTACGTCATCCACCCACGAAGTGTGTTCGACCATGCTGGATATCAGGTCCCGGATGACTATGGTGGCCCCCTTGGGGGTCAGGATGAGAGCCGTGTAGGTGAAATACCCTACGCTGTGATAACCGGTCAGATAGTAGATGTTCTCCGGGGAGTGAATCATCAGGCCGTCGACGCCCTTTTCCTCCATGGCGGCGAGGGTCGTTTCAACGCGAGTACGGTACTCTTCGGCGGTGAAGGGAAGGTTGGGGTTGTGCTGCAAGTTACACCTCTCGGGGCTGGGTTGGGAGGGAGTATACCATTGCGCCTTTCGAGGGCAGTTGATTCCTTAGCCTGGCAAAGGCCCATTTAGCCACGAGCAATTTGACAAGAGGGCGGTGCGTCTATAGAATCCCCTAATCTATACGGGGGAAGGGGCTGCCCAGCTAGCAGAGCGGCGGTACTTCCCGAAGGGTTAATCCATTGCCTGTCCAGACGGAAATCGTCAAGCTAGCTGACAATTGGACTACCAGAGAGGAGGGACTATGAAACGTACGAGTTCATTTGCCAGGCGCAAGATTAAGAAGAGTTGGGCCGTACTTGCCGTAGCTGGCCTCATGGCCCTTCTTCTCGTATTGGCGGCTTGTGGGGAGGCGGCTACGGCTACCCCGGAACCCGAGGCTGAAGAGCCCGAGACCACCATGGACGATGACGCCGCCATGGACGATGGCGACGCAATGGTCAGCCACGTCAGGCCTAGATCCGAGTGGACGGCCGAAGAGCCTGCGACACTGGAGGAGATCGAGGCTGAACTGACCAAATACCGCGGCGACAGCTTCACCCAGACCAGCTGGGGCGGTGGCTGGCAGGCAGCGATTCGCCAGGGCCACATGATCCCCTTCGCCGAGAAGTTTGGCATACAGATTGTCGAAGACAGTCCTGTCGAGTTGGCCAAGATCCAGGCGATGTCCGAGACCGGCAACGTAACATGGGACGTAGTGGACTTCGGCACCAGGTGGGTCTACACCCTCGGCATCCCTGGCCACCTGGAAGAACTGGACCCGGCAATCCACAACGGTTACACACTTGCCTATCCGGAAATCACTCAAACGCCCTGGAGTGGAGGCGCAGGTGTTCTCTGGTCCACCGGACTGGCCTACAGCCTGGACGCCTACCCCAACCACGAAGGCGCGCCCAAAGACTGGGTCGACTTCTGGGACGTCGACGGTGTATC
The DNA here is from genome assembly GCA_965207225.1 of Dehalococcoidia bacterium. Lineage (GTDB taxonomy): Bacteria > Chloroflexota > Dehalococcoidia > Plut-88900 > Plut-88900 > Plut-88900. The sequence goes on along the minus strand of CBDBLV010000004.1, from coordinate 284,271 downwards.
GGGACTCAGGTCCATGGGAGACCGCCCCAACGAGAACGTGATTTTTGCCCAAATGGCTCTATACCCCGAGAAGATGGAATCCGTCGAGGGTAGGGCCAGCATCAGCAGCCTGGACGACGCACAGCTTGACGAGTCCTTTACTCATCTCCGGGTGATCAAGGACCACCTGGTCAACTGGTGGCACACGGGCACCGACTGCCCGCAGGGGCTCATAGCAGGAGACTACGATACCTGCACTGCCTGGAACGGCAGGATCTGGAACGCCCAGCAGGAGGATGACAATTCTCCCCTGTACTACTGCTACGAGTGTGGTCACATAAATCAGACGGGCGTTTATGCCATAGTCAACGGCTCGGAGAACAAGGAATTGGCGGAGTTGTACCTGGCGTGGATGGGCTTCCCCGAGAATGCAGTGGAAGTTTCCAACTACATCACCTACGGACCGCTGCACCCCGAGGCCGTAGCTTTGGCGCCCTCCGTACTGGACCCCGCAATAGTTGAAGCCCTGCCTACTTCACCAATAGCATTGGAGAAGGTCATCATCATGGATGAGTTCTGGCTGGGCACCAACTTAAACGAGGGCCAGATGATGATTGAGAGGTTCCAGGAGTTGTTGCAGGAGTGATCGACCCCTCGGGCCGGAGAAGGACACTAGATACAAGAAATCGGAATGCGGCGGAAGAGGCACATGCCTCCTCCGCCCCCGTCCGTTAAGCACGGCAGGCAGACCGACACATTTTGCCAGGACAGAAAGCTATAATACGCAGTATTTTCAGAGCAAGAGGACAAACACACCAACCCTTGAGGAGAACGCCTATGTAACAAACGTTCCTCCGGCAGACGAGGACGAACGCTTCTTTGGGTTCGAGACTCGTAAGGACTTTAGATAGGAGAGCTTATGCAAATTGGAAAGAAAAGAATCAAGATGAGCCGGCGACGGGCCGTCTTGGGCGCGCTGGGGCTGGTCCTGGCGCTCATGCTCGTGGTAGCAGCTTGCGGCGAAGCCGCCACTGCAACACCCGAGCCCGAAGAGCCCGCGATGGAGCCCACGGCAATGCCCGAGCCGACTGCAACGGCAGTGCCCGGCCAGGTCGTCGAGGCTACTGCGGAGCCCGAGCCCGCGGGTCCCCGCCCGATAGACGAGTGGACGGCTGACAACCCTGCCACCTTCGAGGAAATCGAAGCGGCGCTCGAGAACTACAGAGGTTCCAGCCTGAACGTAGTTTCCTGGGGCGGTGCCTACCAGGCAGCCCAGAGGAATGCCTACTTCCTCCCCTTCCAGGAGAGGTTCGGCATCCAGCTGGTCGAAGACAGCCCCGTTGAGTACGCCAAGATCCGTTCCATGGTCGAGACCGGGAACGTGACCTGGGACGTGGTCGACTCCGGCACCAGGGCCGTCTATCAGCTCGGCCCGACGGGTGACCTCGAAGAACTGACCCCCGGCATCCACAACCGCTACCTCCCCTTCTTCCCCGAAGTGGCGATCACTCCCTGGAGTGGTGGCGGCGGAGTGCTCTGGTCCACGGGTCTCGCCTACCAGAAGAACAAGGTCGACGAGCTCTGGGGCGGCAATAAGCCTGAAGACTGGACAGCATTCTGGGACACCGAGGCATTCCCGGGAACCAGGTGGATGGGTCGCAGGGTGAACGAGAATATCTTCTTCGCCCACTTCAACCGCACGCCTGAGATCCTGGAGACCAGTGAAGGTCGGAACGCCATTGCAAGCCTTACTGAAGAGCAGGTCGACCAGTCCTTCGAACAGTTGGAGCTGATCAAGCCCCACATCCAGTTCTGGTGGACGGCGGGCACGGACTGCCCGGCAGCCCTGCTCAACGATGAAGCGGACATGTGCACGGCGTGGAACGGTCGAATCTGGAACGTTCAGATCGAAGAGGGTGGAGACAACATCCACTACTGCTTCGAGTGTGGACACCTGAACCAGACCGACGTGTTCTACATCCCGAAGGGCTCCCCCAACAAGGAGCTTGCCGAGCTGTTCATCTCCTGGACTGCTGAGCCGCACATCAACGTAGAGATGATCAAATGGATCACCTACGGCCCGCTGAACTTCCAGGCCCTCCCGCTGGTCAACACCGACCTCGAGGGCGTATCCCAGACCCTCATCGACAACCTCCCGACCTCCCCCTCGGCCCTTGAAAAGGCCGTTGTGGTCGACGAGGTATGGCTGGGTACCAACCTCGATGCCCTAGCCGAGAGGATGGAAGCGTTCCTCGCGGACGTGACCCAGTAGGATAAGAAAGACAGAGTAGACTCGGAAGGCGTCACGCCTGACGAGACAAAAGAGAGGGGAGCGGCCTGGCCGCTCCCCTCTCTGCTTTACCTCGAAGTTGTGGGTGCGATAGTCTACTTGATGGCGGAGTAGTCTGTGGGGATGAGGACAGAGCTTTCCAGGCTGGACACCAGCTCTCCATCTACCTCACTGTCGGCCCGCACCTTTTTCCATTCATCGTCCGCGCCGAAGGACTCCCAGCATTTCTTCATGTGGTCGGCGCCTTCAAACCCGAGCATGTATACCAGGACCTCCTGATCCTTGCCCTCGGGAGTCCAGAACCCGACGACGGTCATCCCGTGCCTTTCGAAGATGTCGCAGGTGTGGTCCCGGAACCTCTTGTTCAGGGCGTCCATCTTGCCCGGGGCTGCGTAGTAAGTTCTCAGTTCGTAGATCATTGGGACCTCCTTGGTGTGTGGCTCGGGACTCTTTTACCTTGTGGACAGCCGGTATCGAAGTGTGAATGGCGTCCCTGGAGGGATTCGAACCCACGACCCACTGCTTAGAAGGCAGTCGCTCTATCCACTGAGCTACAGGGACGTCTCGGGCCCCGAGGCCGGACGCTCTTCCGGTCGGGGGCTCACCTATTCTAACCCAAAAGCGGTGTCGATCCTGTGGGAGGGCCAGGGGCCGACAGTTGATCTGGTGACCCCGGTTATCACCATTTCACCCAGGTCGGCATAGGTCGTCAGGCGTCTCTGGACAATCTTGCCTATAGGCTGGGCGGCCAGAACCGCTATGATGGCAGCAAGGACCACCCTGGGCAGGTTGAGGAATCTATTGCCGGAACCCATGACCAGGATAGATGCCAGGCCGGCCAGTATTCCCGCGACGGCTATGTTGGTGCCGCAGAAGGGCGACAGAGCCAGGTCCCGTTCCCCGTTCTTTAGCCTGCGGAGGGCCTCGTGGGCCGCTTCTTCTACGAGGGGGGTGGGGATGTTGCCGTAGACGTGGAATCCGCCTGGGGACGCCCTGCCGGCGATCCTGGTGTGAATGTTGCTGCGTTGGAGCAAAATGGCGATTGTGGCGTGCTCCAGGGCATGATTCTGTCGGGTGGCCTGGATGGGGTTGGGGGTTTGCCTGGCAGTCACTTGTCGGGGGAGTCCTGAGAATGTCTGACGGACGGGTCGGGGCATATTGTGCCACGCTTAGCCGCCGGCGAACAAGATTATTCCGCAGCCCTTGTGCCCGGTTTTGAATGCGTCTATTCCCTGTACTGTATTTCGTCTAGACCAATTGTGAGTAAATCTTGACCGGGTTCTAAAGTGGTGCTAGAGTGAGGCTAACCTCAGGAGGTGGGAGGTTATTTTGGCTATTAGAAAGAGCAAATTGATGCGACGCGTCGAGGAGCGCTACAACCGGCCGCTGGAGGAACTGCTGCCGGAAATGTACAACCGCATGGGCCTGCCTGCGATGGCGGAGGACATGGAAGTCAACAAGGGCACCCTTTGGTACTGGCTCCTCAAGTTCGGCGTAAATGTACGCCGCGTGGCCCTTGCCCCGGGCGAGGTGCTGGAGGTACGGAAAGTCGGCTAAGCCCGACCCTGTCCCTGGATCGACCGGCCGAGTTGCCTTGGGTTAGTCTCGGGTCTGGTTGATGATGGCCGCCAGGTACCCGGCCCCGAAGCCGTTGTCGATGTTCACCACGGCTATGCCCTGGGAGCAGCTGTTGAGCATCGTCATAATGGCGCCCAGGCCGTCTATGCCGACGCCGTAGCCCACGCTGGTCGGGACGGCGATGACCGGGGCCTGCACCAGGCCCCCGACCACGCTGGGAAGAGCACCCTCCATACCCGCAACGGCCACGATGACTCGGGCCTTTTGCAAGGTCTCCACCTGGTCGAGCAGCCGGTGGATTCCGGCAACGCCCACATCGTAGAGGGTCAGGGGGTCGTGGCCCATTATCCGGCAGGTGACAGCGGCTTCTTCGGCGACGGGGAGGTCTGCGGTGCCTGCGGCCAGGATAGCAACGCCCTGCTTTAGAACGAGACCTTCCCGGCGGTCCAGCCAGATTATTCTTGCGGATTCGTTGTAATTGGCGTCGGGGATGTGAACGGAGACGGATTTGAAGGCCTCGGGGCCGACCCTTGTGACCATGAACCGGCCAGCCCGGTCCGCTAGCTCTTTGGCAATGGAAGTGATCTGCTCAATGCTCTTGCCCTCGCCAAAGACCACTTCAGGGACGCCCTTCCGGAGGGCGCGGTGGTGGTCGATCTTGGCGAAACCGAGGTCCTGGTAGGGAAGCAGACGTAGGCCGTCGTAGGCCTGGTCGACGCTCAGGGCGCCGCTTTTGACCTGCTCCAGGATGGCCCTTATCTTCTCCGGCTCGATGTCTGCGCTCCTGCTGAGGAAGGGTCGGGAGATTATATCACCGGTGCGTGGAGGGCCTCGGGTTGTTACACTCTGACATGAGCTGACACTGAAGGAAGGACTGGAGATCGTGGCTGGGGATGGGCAAGAAGGCGCTTTGGAGACGGCACATCGGAGGATGATGTCGGAGCTCGCGTCCAGGATCAAGGACCGTCGGGTCCTGGATGCCTTTGCCCGGACGCCTCGGGAATTGTTTGTGCCGCTCGCGCCCCGGGAGATGGTGTACGGAGACCACCCACTGCCGATAGGTTTCAGCCAGACCGTATCCCAGCCCTACATCGTGGCCCTGATGCTCGAGGCCTTGTCGCTGAAAGGCTACGAGACTGTGCTGGAAGTGGGCACGGGGAGCGGGTACCAGGCGGCATTGCTGGCGCAGCTGGCGGCCAGGGTTGTAACCGTGGAGCGGGTACCCGACCTCGCCAGAGACGCCCGAAAACGACTGAAAATTCTCCATTTCAAAAACATCCGCGTCGAAACCGTTAGGGACGTGTTGGGATATCCCGACCTAGCGCCCTATGACGCCATCGTAGTCTCGGCGGCCGCGCCCTGGGTCCCCGATGCTCTTGTCGGTCAACTCACCGTTGGCGGGAAGATGGTGCTTCCGGTCGGGGGGAGGGAGGAGCAGGAGCTCAAGCTGGTGGAGAGGCGGAAACGCAAGCCGAAGATCAAGACTCTGGCCCTTTGCCGGTTCGTACCGTTGATTGGAGCCGGGGCCTGGCCGAGCTAGGGCTGCAGTTGCAGGTTTCTTCGCTTTGTTAGGCTCGGGGCGCGATGCTATACTCATTCAACTTGACTGTGAGCGCCATTAGACACAGATGACTACCAAGACCGCAGCAGTCGCCACAGAAAAACTACCCCTGGATGACTTCGAGGCCGTAATTGGCCTGGAGGTGCATTCGCAGCTGAAGACCCGGAGCAAGATGTTCTGCGGCTGCGCGGCCGGCTACACGGACGCCGAACCCAACTCCCGGGTCTGCCCAGTGTGTCTCGGGATGCCGGGAGTCCTGCCGGTGATCAACCGGAAGGCCGTGGAATTCACCATCATGACGGGCCTTGCCCTGAATTGCACTATCTCTGAACATACCAAGTTCGACCGCAAGAACTACCCCTACCCCGACCTGATGAAGGGCTATCAAATATCCCAATATGACATGCCCTTGTGCAGCGCAGGATGGCTGACGGTCGAGACTGAAGACGGAGTAAGGAAGGCAAGGCTGAACCGTGTCCACCTGGAAGAGGACACGGCCAAGCTGGCGCACGTAGACGGGGAAGGTGGGGACAGGTGGTCTCGGGTGGACGTCAACCGGGCGGGGACGCCCTTGATGGAGATAGTTGGGGAGCCCGACCTACGGTCAGCAGAAGAGGCCCGACAATATCTGATAAAGCTGCGCACGATTTTGCAATACCTCGATGTGTCTACGGGCAACATGGAGGAAGGCAGCTTTCGGTGCGACGCTAACATCAGTGTCAGGCCCCGGGGCTCGACCGAGCTCAACGCGAAGGTCGAAGTCAAGAACATGAACAGCTTTCGCTCCGTGTACCGGGCCTTGGGCTACGAGTTCGAACGGCAGGTGCGGGCCGTTTCGGAGGGGCTGCCGGTGCACCAGGAGACCCGAGGTTGGGTGGAAGACAGGGGCGTGACAGTATCGCAGCGAAGTAAGGAATACGCCCACGACTACAGATACTTCCCTGAGCCCGACCTCCCCGCCATGAAAATCGACCCGGCATGGGTCAACGAGATAAAGTCCCGTCTACCCGAGCTCCCCGAGGCCCGAATTGGACGGTTTACCTCAGAGCTTGGGGTCCAGCCCAAGGATGCTGACACCCTGGTTAACAGCAAGGCCCTGGCTGACTTCTTTGAGGAGTCGCTTTCCTTCAACGAGAACGGGAATCCGGAGAAGAGGGCGAAGGCGGTCGGATCGTGGCTTCTCGGCGACTTCCTGGGGATGCTAAACGCGTCAGGGGAGGAGATTGGACAGGCCAGGGTCACTCCCAAGGCGCTGTCCCAGCTAATCGACCTGGTTGATGACAACACGCTCTCCGGCAAGATGGCCAAGGAAGTCTTCCAGGAAATGTACGATACGGGCAAGGATCCCGCGGCAATCGTAAAAGAGAAGGGGTTAAGCCAGATCACGGACACCGATGAGATTTCCACAGTCGTGGACGAAGTCGTGAGTCAGAACCCGCAGGCGGTGGAAGACTTCGCGTCGGGGAAGGCGCAGGCTCTGGGCTTCCTGGTAGGGCAGGTAATGAAGGCGACGCGGGGCAAGGCCAACCCGGCCAAGGTGAACCAGCTACTGAAGGAGCGCATGACCTAGCCTCCAAGAGGCAATTGAGTTAGGCTTAGTCGACATGTCATTGCTGAACGTAGTCCAGATACTCATTTCAGTGGCGCTGGTAGCCGTGATACTGCTCCAGGTCAAGGGGCAGGGGATGGGCGGGGTGTTCGGGGGCGCCAGCACGGGCTTTCGCACCCGACGAGGCTTGGAAAAGACCCTATTTCAGCTAACAATTCTCCTGATAGTGGTATTTATCCTGGTCTCTTTCCTCAGCGTGCGCTTTTCCTAAGGGTCCCTGCCCATCCCTGTTCGGGCTTGGGTTGGCAACTGCGTTAGATAAGTGGCTTCGATAGTAACGCTGACCACGGATTTCGGGCTAAGCGACGGTTACGTCGGCGTGATGAAGGGTGTGCTGCTAACCGTCAGCCCTCAAGTCCAGATAGTAGACATAACCCATGCTATAGAGCCGGGCAACGTGCGGCAGGCGGCGTTTGTGCTGGGCACGTCATACAGGTACTTTCCGAAAGACACGGTGCACGTTGCGGTCGTGGACCCCGGAGTCGGGACTGAACGAAATGCCCTGTGCCTGGAGGGTCTGGGGCAATACTTCGTAGGCCCCGACAACGGTGTCTTCAGCTTCATACTGGCTGATGCATCGGATGAGTCGGGAGTCCAGCCTGACGAAAACGGCTGGGGTCCGAGTCCTCGGGTCCTTCCCCAAGACTTTGAAGCCGTGCGCCTGACCAACGAGCAATTCTGGCTCCGGGAGGTCAGCAACACCTTCCACGGCCGGGATATCTTTGCCCCCGTCGCCGCCCGCCTCCCCGAGACCGCGCTGATGGATCTGGGTGAGCTGGTTGACTCGATACTCGCCTACCCTCGACCTATGGCCCGGATCGATGGGCAAGGCAGGATGGCCGGAGAGGTTCTCCATGTCGACAGGTTCGGCAACCTGATAACGAGCATTCGAGGGGGGCAGCTTGAAGGTGAGCCTGTGAAAGGCTCGATTGAAGGACATTCCTTTTCGGGACTTGTGCGCAGCTACGGCGACGGAGATAATCTGTTTGCGTTGATCGGCAGCTCGGGATACGTGGAAGTCGCGGTGAGAGATGGAAGCGCGGCGGCACGGACCGGGGCCCGGGTCGGGAGCGAGGTAGTCCTGGAGCGGAGCCTGTTGTAACCTCTCATCACAGGAGGGAGCGTCATGGTAGGCCAGATCGTCAGAGAGTCCGCCGAGATCGGCATTACCCTTCCCAGCCACTACTATTGGGCCCCCGAAATCTACGAGCTGGAGAAGGAGCGGATCTTCTACAGGTCCTGGCTCTTTGTCGCCCACACCAGCAACCTCCCCCAGCCCGGCGACTACGTGGTCCGAACCATCGCCGATGAGAGCATCGTCATAACCCGGGACAGGGACATGCAGGTACACGCCTTCTACAACGTCTGCCGGCACCGGGGGTCGAGGCTGTGTACCCAGCCCGAGGGCCACGCGCAAGGGGGCGCCCTGGCGTGTGGATATCATGGCTGGACATACTCCATGAGTGGAGACCTGGTTGCCGTCCCTAAAGAGATGCACATGGACGGCCTTGAAAAGGAGAGATACCCCCTGTACAGGGTACCTGTAGCGACCTGGCAAGGCCTTATCTTCATCAACCTGGATCCCGACCCCGAACCATTCGTCGCAGACTTTGGCGTTCTGAATCCCATTCTGCCCCGATACGGGCTTCCGAGCCTCAAGTCGGGCCACGTGTTTCATTACGAGGTGGAGTCCAACTGGAAAGAAGTCTTCGAAAATGCCAGCGAGTGCGGGCACTGCCCTGGCGTACACCCGGAGCTCTGCGAGGTGGTGCCTACCTTCAAGAAGGGTCTGACCAGTCGGGATTCGGTGGAGGGGACGCTTCTGCGGTACGAGACTGTGACCGCCACCGGGAGGACGAACCAGCCGATGCTAAAGGGCCTGTCCGAAGAGGATATGGGACGTTTCAGGACCGTATCCGTCTACCCCAACTCATTCCTGCTGTTTCAGCCTGAGTCGGTGGTGACCGTGGTTATATGGCCCGATGGCCCGAACAGGACGAGGATAACCAACGAGTTCTTCTTCGATGCGGATGTGGTGGACAGCCCGGAGTTCGATCCAACCGACACGGTGCAATTCTGGGACCTTTTCAACAAGCAAGACTTCGATGTGTGTGAACGTGTACACCAGGGAATTAAGTCCAGGGCCCACAAGCAGGGAGTCTTGGGTCGTGCGGAACCCCACGTGCTCACATTCGACAACTGGGTAAGGGAAAGGCTGGGGAAAAGCTGATCCGGGAAGGGCCTAACGCTCTTCCTAGCTCGAAGTTTCTTCATTCAAGAAGGAGCGCTATGGTAGGTCAGATCGTCAGAGAATCCACAGAGATCGGCAAGACCCTTCCAAGCCGCTATTACTGGGACCCCGATATCTATGAGTTGGAGAAGGAGCGCATCTTCTACAAGTCGTGGCTCTTTGTCGCCCACACCAGCAATCTCCCCCGGCCCGGCGACTACGTTGTACGCACCATAGCAGACGAAAGCATCGTCATAACCCGGGACAGGGATATGGAGGTGCATGCCTTCTACAACGTCTGCCGTCACCGGGGGTCGAGGCTATGCACCCAACCCGAAGGCCACGCGCCAGGAAGCGCCCTGACCTGCGGCTATCGCGGGTGGACGTACGGCATGAGCGGTGACCTCGTTGGCATCCCCAAAGAGATGCACATGGAGGGCCTTGAAAAGGAGAAATACCCGCTGTACAGGGTGCCCGTAGCCACCTGGCAAGGCCTTATCTTCATCAACCTGGACCCCGGACCAGAACCATTCGTCGCGGAGTTCGGAAATCTAAACCCCATACTGCCCCGATACGGGCTTCCGAGCCTCAAGTCGGGCCACGTGTTTCATTACGAGGTGGAGTCCAACTGGAAGGAAGTCTTCGAGAATGCCAGCGAGTGTGTACATTGCCCGGGAGTACACCCGGAGCTCTGCGAGGTGGTGCCGACCTTCAAGAAGGGTCTGACCAGTCGGGACTCGGTGGAGGGGACGCTTCTGCGGTATGAGACTGTGACTGCCACTGGCAGGACGAATCAGCCGATGCTAAAGGGTCTGTCGACAGAGGATATGGGACGTATCAGGACCGTATCCGTCTACCCCAACGCAGTCGTGGTGTTTCAGCCTGAGTCGGTGATGACCTTGGTTATATGGCCCCATGGCCCGAACAGGACCAGGATAACCAACGAGTTCTTCTTCGATGCGGATGTGGTGGACGGCCCCGACTTCGATCCCAGTGACACGGTGGATTTCCGGGACCTGATCATCAAGCAGGACCTTGGCGTCTGCGAACTGGCCCACCAGGGGAATAGGTCCAGGGCCCACAAGCAGGGAGTGCTGGGCCCGACGGAACCCCACGTGGTCACATTCGACAACTGGGTAATAGAAAAGCTGGGAGAAAACTGATCTGGGAAGGGCCTAACGCTCTTCCCAGGTTGGGGTCTCATCATTCAGGAGGCAGTGCTATGGTAAGTCAAATCGTCAAAGAGTCCGCGGAAATTGGAAAGACCCTTCCCAGCCACTACTACTGGAACCCCGAGATTTATGAGTTGGAGAAGGAGCGCATCTTCTGCAAGTCCTGGCTTTTTGTCGCCCACACCAGCAATCTCCCCCGGCCCGGCGACTACGTGGTACGCACCATAGCCGATGAGAGCATCGTCATAACCCGGGACAGGGATATGGATGTGTACGCTTTCTACAACGTATGCCGACACCGGGGGTCGAGGCTGTGCACCCAGTCCGAGGGCCACGCGCAGGGGGGCGCCCTGGCGTGCGGCTATCATGGTTGGACATACGGCATGAACGGAGACTTGCTTGCCGTCCCCAAAGAGATGCACATGGACGGCCTTGAAAAGGAGAAATACCCCCTGTACAGGGTGCCGGTAGCGACCTGGCAGGGCCTTATCTTCATCAACCTGGACCCCGAACCCGAGCCCTTTGTGGCAGACTTCGGTGACCTGAATCCTGTACTAACCCGGTACGGTCTCTCCGGGCTCAAGTCCGGCGGCGTGAACTACTATGATGTTGCTTCCAACTGGAAGGAGATCTGGGAAAACGCCAGCGAATGCGGTCACTGCCCGGGCGTACACCCCGAACTGTGCGAGGTGGTGCCCATCTACAGGACGGGCCTGACGGGTCGGGACTCAGTGGCGGGCACCCTGCTCCTGGATGAATACGCCACCATGACCGCCGGGGGCAGGACGGACCAGCCTAAGCTGAAGGGCTTGACCAGCGAGGACATGGGACGTTTTCGGAGCGTCTCCTTGTACCCCAACGTCGTCCTGGCGTTCCAGCCCGAGTCCGTAGCCACCATAGTCATGTGGCCCGACGGCCCGAACAGAACGAAGATCACCAACGAGTTCTTCTTCGACGCCGAGGTTGTGGACAGCCCCGACTTCGACCCCAGCGATACGGTGGAATTCTGGGACCTGTTCAACAGGCAGGACTTCGGCGTCTGCGAACTGGCCCACCAGGGAAATAAGTCTCGGGCCCACAAGCAGGGTGTCCTCGGCCCGACGGAACCCCACGTGCTCAGGTTCAACAACTGGGTCAGGGACAAGCTGGGAGAGATCTAGTACCGAGGGAACTCAGCGCTCTTCCCAGGTCGGGGTCTCTTCGTTGACGCAGTGCAGGAAGACGAAAGCCCCGGTGTTGCCCAGGCCGCGAAATTCTCGGGTGAGTGCCTTCACCCTGGCCCGGTAGTCCAGTTCATCCATAGAGCGCAGGTAGGCGTAGAAGGAGCCGTGCCCAGCGATCAACGCCATGCACTTCCCGGCGTTTTCGATGGTGGCCACTATCTTGCGGCGGTTTCGGACTATCCCCTCATCCTGGAATAGACGCTCCATGTCCTCGAGGTCATAAGAAGCTACCTTTGGTATGTCGAATCCGTCGAATGCCGCCCGGAAGTTGTCCCACTTTCTCCGTATCACCGCCCACGAAAATCCCGACCTGAAGATAGCCTTGGTCAGCTCTTCCAGGTAGCCGGAGTCGTCGTCGGGGGTGACTTTGGGGGGGATTTCGATCTCTCGATACATTCCTGATCGCGCTCAATTCAGCCTTAGTGAAATTCGTCGGGCCCGAGGGGAAGGCTATGCCAGTTCCCAGGTGGTGCCCATCGGTGAGTCCTTCAGGGTTATACCTCGTTCGCTAAGCGAGTCCCGTATCCCGTCCGCCAGGGCGAACTCCCGGCTTTTGCGAAGCTTCTGCCGGGCGGCAATCAGTGCCCCGACATAATCGTCGGCGCTAGCTCCGTCCGCAGACACCCCAGCCAGCTCTGAGGCCGTCTCGACCTGGCTTGCGGCTTCCAGTTGAGCCGCCACGGACTCTACAAGTTTCGCCAGCCCCCCGACATCCACCCCTGACTCCCCACCTCGCTCCTCTAGCGTGAGCCCCAGCACCCCCGACAACTCTCTGAGCAATGCTACGGCACCAGATACACTGGACCCGGAGTCGGCGCCCCGGTTGATCTCCCTGGTGAGGTCATAGAGCGCGGCCACCGCCTGTGCGGTTCCAAAGTCGTCGTCCATTGCCTCGATAAAGCGCTCCCGGAACCCATCAGTCGAGACCGCGGCCCCGTCATTCTCGGCACTGCCATTCTGCTGGGCGGCGTTGCGGAGTCGGGCTGCGCCCCGTTCCATGGCCTCTAGGCCGCGCTCGCTGAAGGAAAGAGGGCTGCGGTAGTGGGAGCCCAGGAAGAACAGCCGCAGGGCGTCGGCGGAATGGTTTTCCAGGACTTCCTTTACCGTGACGAGGTTGCCAAGGGACTTGCTCATCTTTTCGTCGTCCAGCTGGAGGAGGCCGTTGTGCATCCAGTACTGGACTGATGGGGTGACGCCGGTGAACGCCTCGGTCTGGGCGATCTCGTTTTCGTGGTGGGGGAAGATAAGGTCCAGGCCCCCGCCGTGGATGTCAAATCTCTCGCCCAGGTATCTGAGGGACATAGCGCTGCATTCCATGTGCCAGCCGGGTCGGCCCGGGCCCCAGGGGCTGTCCCAGGATGGCTCGCCGGGCTTGGCGGCCTTCCAGAGGGCGAAGTCCATGGGATGCTCTTTCCTGTTGTCGACTTCTATGCGGGCCCCGGACATCATGCCTTCCAGCGTGCGATGGCTGAGCTTTCCGTAGTCGGAATAGCTGTTGATGCGGTAGTAAACGTCGCCGTCCACGGCGTATGCAGTGCCGTTCTCCACCAGCCCCCTGGTCATTTCCAAAATTTTGGCTATTTCCTCCGTGGCCCGGGGATAGATGTGGGCCCGGGTCACGTTCAGGGCGTCCATCTCGTTGAAATAGTCCTGGATCAGGCCCTCGGCCAGGTCTTTGGGGGAGGAGCCGAGGGTTGCGGAGCGGTCGATGATTTTGTCGTCCACGTCTGTGAAGTTCTGGATGTGGAGGACGTTATAGCCGCGCCACTCCAGGTACCGCCGCACCACGTCGAAGGTGATGTAGCTCATCGCATGCCCGACGTGCGACGCCGAGTAGGGCGTTATCCCACACACGTACATCTTCACGGGGTCGCCGAGGGGTACGAACTCCTCTTTGGAGCGGGTGAGGGTGTTGTAAATCTGCATGGGTTTTGGGGGACTCGGGCTAATCTTGTTCTAGGAGGGCGACGGCGAAGGCGGCTATTCCCTCTTCTCGACCTGCGATTCCGAGCCTGTCGCTGGTGGTGGCTTTCACGTTGATCTGGGAGGGGTCGACCCCCAGGGCCCGGGCGATGTTTGATTCCATCTCTTTGACATGGGGGGCAAGAGCCGGCCTCTGGGCAATAATTGTAGCATCCACGTTTTGGACGCTCCAACCTGCATCGGCCAGCTCTGGAGCGATGGATGAGAGAAAAGTCAGGCTGTCTGCGTCCTTCCAAGTCGAGTCGGAGGACGGGAACCGACCCCCTATATCCCCCATTCCCGCCGCCCCAAGCAATGCATCCACCACCGCATGGGTTAACGCGTCCCCGTCACTGTGCCCCGACAAACCCAGAGAATGAGGCACCGTAACGCCCCCAAGCACCAGCGCTCTACCCTCCACCAAGGCGTGAACGTCAATGCCCATTCCTACGCGCATAGACATTTCAGTGCCTACCCTTCGGAACCCCTGGCCCGGGCCGTCAGTATCATTTCGGCGAGCTCCAGGTCGGCGGGGGTGGTTACCTTCAGATTTGTCGGGGAGCCGAGAGTGAGCCTAACCTTGATTCCCAGCCCCTCGACCATTGAGGCATCGTCGGTGACGTCCTGGCTCACTTCACTATAGGCGCGTCTTACAAGGTCATAGGGGAATACTTGAGGGGTCTGCATCGCCCATAGGCCGTCACGGGACACGGCGGCGGATACGTAGCCTTCGGCATCGGTGCGCTTTACGGTGTCGGTAATCGGGACTGCTACCACGACACTGCCGTGTTTGCGGGCGTCGGCAACTACGCTATTGAGGGTTTCGGATGAGAGGCAGGGCCGAGCCCCGTCATGGACGGCTACGAGGTCGCAGGGGCCGAGGGCTTCGAGGCCCCTGGCGGCCGAGTCCTGCCGCCTGTTGCCGCCGGCGCACACCGTCACTCGATCAGGGCCTAGGTGCTCTGCAATCAAGTCTTGCCCTTTATCCAGGTTGGATTCCGGCATGACCAATACAATCTTTTGAATTCCTGGGCAGTCAAGAAAAACGGAGAGGGTGTGAAGTATGAGGGGCTTGCCCAGTATTGGGGCGAAGGTCTTGTCGATGCCCTGCATCCTCTGACTGCTGCCAGCGGCGAGAATCAACGCGCCTACGGATTGCTCGTGCCCCGGGCCGCGGCCTTGCTCTCCCACGTCCCTACTTCAGGTGAGCGAAGATTATCCGCCCCGCCGAGGTCTGAAGGACACGGGTAATTACCACCGGCAGCTGGGAGTTCAGGTATCTGATCCCTCCCTCTACGACAACCATCGTGCCGTCGTCAAGGAACCCGACCCCCTGGCTATCCTCCTTGCCCTCCTGGGTGATGTGGAGGTTCAGCTCCTCTCCGGGGATGAGGGTGGGCTTGAGGGAGTTGGCGAGGTCGTTGATGTTCAGGACCTTGATGCCCTGCAGCTCGGCGACTTTGTTCAGGTTGAAGTCGGTGGTGAGGAGGGAATAATCGGAACGCTTGGCCAGGCTGACCAGCTTGCTGTCGACGCCGTCCTGGTCGGGAACGTCGACATCCGAAATCTGAACGCCGATGTTGCTGTCCTTTTGGAGCCGGTTCAGTACGTCCAGCCCCCGACGTCCCCGGTTGCGCTTGAGGCTGTCCGGGGAGTCGGCCACGAACTGGAGCTCTTCGAGTACGAATCTTGGGATTAGAAGCTCGCCATCCACGAATCCGGTGTGGGTTATTTCGGCGATGCGGCCGTCAATGATGGCTGAGGTGTCGACCAGGATGCATCGCCCGTTGGCCTGGCCGTTCGTAGATGTCATGGTTGCGCTCGTACCGTCTATCCGCTCTCGGGCCACGGGCCAGGCCAGACGCGAGATGCGTATGGCGCTCACCCATGCCCCGAGAGACCCAAGCGTCGTTACCAGCAGAGCCGGAGTCACTTTGTCCCAGGGGTAAGGCAGGGAACCGACGGAAAGTATATATACGAGACTGACCGAAAGAAGGACCCCCGCCAGAGCCCCCACAACCCCCGACAGGACTATTCCCGGGCGGACTGCCTCCATCCGCTTGGCAGTCCTTTGCATGAACGGGACCAGAATCAGGGCAGTCACCACAGTTCCGAGCAGTAACCCAGTGAGACTTGCTCCCAGGACCAACCAGGGCTTCCAGCCTTCGGCAATCCCTGCCTCGACAAGGGCCAGACCTGTGCCCAGTCCTAACAGGGCCCCCGTCAGTCCCCCTAGAACACTTCCGGTCAGCCTTTGGGCGTTAGCCAACACATTACCCCATCGATACAAATTCGAGTCGATGGCTGAGACCTCCTCAGCCCGGTCTGACTCCGTTAAGGCGCCGGTCGGGGCCCTTGCTCCGATGGGAGCGTGGAAGAGAAAACGTACAATTGCCATGCCTGAGATACCGCCTCGGGGCACGGGCCTTTTGTACCGGCGGGCGGTAGGTTATCACAAAGCCATACTTCGTTCAATTTCGCCCGTATCCTCGACTAAGCCCTCTTTGTTTGACACTGAAATTGGGGTCAAATAACATATTATCAGGTCGTGCTAGGTGGGGAGCTAGCGGTGCCCTGAACCTGCAATCCGCTACAGCGGGACTGAATTCCCCCTAGAGGTCCTGGTCCTTCGGATGCTGCGTTCGTCCGGCGGGCGCTGATGATTGGGTCCTACGCGGCAGAAAACCGTGAATCCCGCCAGGTCCGGAAGGAAGCAACGGTAAGCGGTCCATTCTGGGTGCCGTAGGGTCGCCTGGTCTGAGCCCGACGGCGGATGGCAGGCCGGAGGGGCAAGATCGACGGGGGGTGCACGATCTAAAACTCTTCCCCAGGAGCAGTCTGTGCCTAAGGCAATTGATTTCCACATCCACCCCCCGAAAGAGCCGGGAAAGCCCCCAACCCGCTTTCACTCCGCTATGGCCACCTACTTCAAGTCTCCACCCGAGCTCACCCTTGAAGAGCTGGCAGCGAAATACAGGGAGCTGGACTATATGGCCGTGGTCCTGGCCAATGACGACCGCACCGCCCAGGGCGACGAATGGGACAGCAACGACTGGGTTTCCTCCATATCAAAACGATATCCCGACACCTTCATTGGATTCGGCTCCGTAGACCCTTGGATGGGAAAGTTGGCGGTGAAAGAGGTCGAGAGAGCCCACAAGGAGCTGGGCCTGAAGGGGATCAAGTTCATCCCCATGACCCAGGAATTTTACCCTAATGAGCGCAGGTTCTACCCGATCTACGAAAAGATTGCCGAGCTGGGCATGATTGCCATGTTCCACACCGGCACCACAGGGGTCGGGGCGGGGCTGCCGGGGGGCGGGGGCGTCCACCTGAAGTACACCAAGCCCATCCCCTACATCGACGATATCGCCGCCGACATCCCGGAACTCACCATAGTCATGGCCCACCAGGCCTTCCCGTGGGTCGAGGAGCAGCTTGCCGTCCTGGTCCACAAGCCCAACGTCTACATGGACATATCCGGCTGGTCACCGAAATACTTCAATCCACTGCTAATCCAGTACGCCAGCACCTTGATAAAGCACAAGGTCCTCTTCGGCTCCGACTACCCCGCCCTCACCCCCGAGCGCTGGGTACGAGACTTCGAAGGAGCGCCCTTCTGGGACGAGGCCCGACCCCTCATCATGCTGGAAAATGCCAAGCGCATCCTCGGAATGACCTAGATCTCAAGAGACGGAGATAGCCATGAGCAACGTGCCCTATGCGGGTGATCCCGAGACCGTAGCCCTTCTGGAAAAGATATTCGCCTGCTTTAACAGCCACGACCCCGCCAAGTTCCGCGCCTTCTGCTCTGACGACTTTGAATTCCACGATGCCTCCCGCGCGGATACCGATAAGGGACGGGACATGTTCATTGCTGCGCTGGAGAAGTGGTGGGGTGCGTTTCCGGACTCTAGGATCACGGGCAAAATGATCATCGCATCCGGCAACTGGGCAGCGGCAGAGGCCACGGTGTCGGGGACTCACCTTGGAGACTTCAACGGCATTCCCGCCACGGGCAAGAAGGTCGGGTGGACGTTCATGGAGATTGCCGAATTCAAGGACGGCAAGCTCAAAGCGCTCCGCGCCTACCGGGACAACGTGAACATCTACAAGCAGATCGGCGCCCTGCCCCTTAACTTGTAGCGTAGCAACCTTCAGACCGATTCTTCGCCGAGGCATTAGACATCGTCTCCCCTTGCGTATAGGGTAATCTTATGACTGTCTCTGCCGCCGGCGAGAAGCCCACAGGCCCCGGTATCCGAGCCAAAAAGTCCCTGGGCCAGCACTTTCTCAAGGATCCCGCGGTAGCCAGGAAGATCGTAGAGGCCGCTGACCCGGGCCCCGACGAGGTTGTGGTGGAGGTCGGCCCGGGCACGGGAGCACTGACTCGACTCCTTGCCGAAAGCTTCCAAAGTGTCATTGCAGTTGAAATAGACTCCCGCCTCTCCGACCTCCTGCAATCCGACCTCTCCGATTTGCCCCATGTCCACGTAGTAACCGCAGACGTGCGAGAGATCTCTCCACAACAGTTGCTAGCGAACTACACCGTACAGATTTCCGGGAAGCAAGACAATTACAAGGTAGTCGGGAACCTGCCCTACTTCGTTGCTTCGCCCATTATCCGGCACTTCCTGGAATCCGACTGTAAGCCCGCCAAAATGGTCGTGATGGTGCAGAAAGAGGTGGCGGAGAACATGGTCGCCAGGCCGGGGAAAATGGGCCTCCTGAGTCTTGCAGTCCAGGTCTACGGCGCCCCGATGATTGTCACTCGCGTCCCGGCATCCAAGTTCCGGCCCAAGCCCAAAGTAGACTCCGCCGTCGTAGCCATCGACGTTTATCTCGAGCCTCTGGTCCCCCATCCGGAACGCTTCTTCCGAATGGCCAGGGCCGGATTTCGGGCCCCGAGAAAGCAGCTTCACAATTCGCTGATGCAAGGTCTTGAAGTAGATGTTGATGTGATTGGGACGGCGTTGGATGACGTGGGAATCGATGGACGGCGCAGGCCCGCCACTCTGACCATTCAAGAGTGGGACCGGCTTTCGGAGGCCCTGGGTTGACCGCTTCATATAGGGTCACCATAGAGACCCCCGCTAAAGTAAACCTCACCCTGGAGGTCCTCGGCAAGCGGGATGACGGCTACCACGAGATCGCTTCAGTTATGCAAGCAGTCAGCCTGTTCGATACCCTGACGCTGTCGTTAGCCGAAGATGTGCAGCTGATTGCCGATGTGCCGGAACTAGGGACACGGGACAACCTAGTCTATCGAGCCGCCGAACTGATCAAGAGAGCGAAAAGAGTGGATGATGGGGTGGAGATCAGGCTCAAGAAGGGAATTCCGATAGCGGCGGGGATGGGGGGTGGGAGCAGTGATGCAGCAGCTATACTCCTCGGACTGAATTGCTTCTGGGAATTGGGCCTCGACATTCAAGAGCTTGCGGCCCTGGCCGCGCAGCTGGGCTCGGACATTCCGTTCTTTCTCTCAGGCGGCTCGGCCCTTGCTGAGGGCCGAGGTGAACACATAACCCCCCTCCCCGCCCCTCCGACCGTATGGCTGGCCCTCGCTTTCCAACCAAGCCTCCTCGATAACAAAACCGCCACAGCCTACAAGGCGCTCACCCCTCGGGACTACACCGATGGCCAAAAGACAATCCGACTGGCCAGCCTGCTAAGAAATGACTCTGCCCTTGACAACGACTCCCTTTTCAACGTCTTCGACAGCGTGGCAACCACGCTGTTCCCTGGTATCGATAAGGCGTGGAAAACGCTGGAAGTCGTGAGCGGCGCGCCGGTCCACCTCTCGGGGGCAGGGCCTACCCTCTTCTGCCTTGTAGAGAGCCGGGAGGAAGGGCAAAAGGTAGTAAGGGAATGCAAAAAGCGGGGTCTGGACTGCCGGCTGGTCAGGACTCTTGCGCCGGGTGAAGGGCCCCGGATTACCTCTGATGTATGAGGCCATGTAGGACCGTGGCACTACTTATCGGCACTGCATGCGGCTTCTTCATGGGGTCCCTGTTCACCATGCTGTGGGCCATCAACGTCACCAAACCCGGCCGCACCCCGAGCAACTTCTTCTCCTACCTGGACCGGGTCCCCGGGACCATTCCTGCGGCCGCCCTTCTTCCCCTGGTCATTATGGGGGCCTGGGGGCTGGTGGGGGGAATGATCGGGGCGCTGTACATCGGCGCGGAGGCGTTGGCCCCGGGGCCCGGGCTGGGCAGCGAAAACATGGTCTTCGCAATAGCGGTCTGCGCCTTCACCGCGAACGTGCTGATACTTGTTGCGTTTTGGGTGCGAAAGTGGTTCTGGAGAGACGGTTACCTGCTGGGGCTGGCCTTTGCAGGGATGTTTGGCTGGCTCATGCCGATCTTATTGTCATAACTGGCTTCAAATGTTAGTATTGGGCCACTTTGTTCGTTTCTTCACAGCTTGCATTCTTGTTGATACCAAGTAGCTTTAGTAGGTCGTCTACGTGCTGATAGACCTCCACTCCCACACCATGGTCGGCGGGAGCGACAGCAGCATCTCGCCCGAGGACCTGGTCATGGAAGCCAAGAAGCAAGGGTTGGATGGTATCTGCTTCACGGAGCATGGGGCGAACTGGGACTGGGCTAAGTTCAAGGAGTTCGCGGCAGCTCAGGACATTGTTGTGTTGCACGCCCTGGAAGTGGACACGGATGTGGGACACGTTGGATCTTTCGGCCTGCACCACTACGTTAGCGGTATGCACAAGGTCGCTAAGCTCCGGGAGGTGATTACCGAAGTGGGCGGGTTCATGGTCTCCATGCATCCCTTCCGACGCTTCTTTGACCACCGGGGCAGCCTGCTCTGGCCCAACGGCTCCAAACCCGAGACCCTCGAAGAGGCGGCACAACACCGCGTCTTTCAGTACGTCGACGCCATCGAGGCCCTCAACGGCGGAAATAACGATACCGAGAATCACACAGCCTACAAGGTGGCCCAGATGCTGGGTAAACCTTGCACTGCGGGCAGCGACGCTCATTCACACCACGGCGTCGGCTGTAACGTGACCGTCTTTGAAAGGGACGTATACACCGACGAAGACCTTGTGGCCGAGCTCAGGGCAGGCCGATTTAAACCCGCCACGGGGCTGAGGCAGGGCGCCCTTTCGATGTACAATCCGGATTAACCCCGGAACCCGGATTCGGCCTCGGGGGGATAGGCCCGACCTATCACTTACACCCGCCCAATGCTGATTCCCATCGAGCAGCCCTTCAACCTCACCCACACCCTGGAATGTGGCCAGGCTTTCCGCTGGAGACGGGAGGGCGACTGGTACTACGGGGTCATCTACGGCAACATCCTGAAGATTCGACAGACGTTGCTGGGCGTCGAGTTTGAAAGCTACCCGCAAGCGGAAGAGGAGATAGTCAACCGGCTCATCTACTACCTGCGCCTGGATGATGACCTGCCGGACATCTACGCCAGGATTGGCAAAGATGAGAGGATGCGTCGGGCGATAACCCAGTTCTACGGCCTCCGACTCCTCAGGCAAGAGCCCTGGGAGTGCCTGGCTTCCTTCATCTGTTCAATCTCCTCCAACATCCCCAGGATCAGCGAATGCATCGAGTCACTATGCCGGAGGATGGGCGACCCGCTGGAGATGGACGGCCACGTCCGCTATTCATTCCCCACCCCCGAGAGGGTGATGGAGCTCGGCGAGACAGGTCTGCGGCTGATTGGCTGGGGGTTCCGGGCCCCATACCTCGCCGGTACTGCAGAGCGCATCGGCCGAGGGGTGTACGACCTTGACGGGCTCCGAGAGCTGACCTACGACGACGCCAAGAAGGATCTGATGTCGCTGCACGGGGTGGGAGACAAGGTAGCCGACTGCGTGCTGCTGTTCTCGCTTGAAAAGCTGGATTCGTTTCCCATAGACAGGTGGGTCAGGAGGGCCGTCGAGGAGTGGTATTCGGTTGGGCACAACCCGTCCTACGACGCCATTCGGGCCTGGGCCCTGGACTACTTCGGGGGTCACGCCGGCTACGCCCAGCAGTACCTCTTCCACCGCCGGAGACTGGAGAAGTCCGCGAGCTAGATTCCCGCTTCCTCCAGCCAATTCTTGACCAGGGTGGCTTCCTCATCCCGACTCGCGACTAACCCATCGAGCCGGGCGTCGAGCAACCGTTTCAGAAATCCCCCCACCTGCGGGCCTCGGGGTACCCCCAACGACATCAGGTCTTTGCCGCTCAGGTCAGGCCGCACATGGGCCAGCCGGTCCAGATATTCGGCGGCCCGACTCTTTGCCACCTTCCCATTCGCGGCGATTCTGAAGGCCTGAATCGATGCCCTCCCGTAACCCTTGAAGGACCCGTACACCTCGCTCGGCCTGAGCCCCTCCACCCCGACTTCCGCTACCGCATCCCTCAAGGCCAAGGAGCCTGTTACGGTCTGAATCCACTCTTTGGGGAACCGGTACCGCTCCAGGAAATCTGCGGCCCTGTCCTTTTGAACACCGTATAGAAGCAGGGCGAGATAGATAGTAGGGTCGACCTCCGCGCAGTTGTCTCTTGCAGCCTTGAAGAGTCTCCGCATCCGGGGCTCAATGACCAGCCCCCGCTGAATAGCGTCGATTATTCCCAACCCCTCCGCCCGACCGAACTGCAATTCAGGCTCGGGCTCGCTGAGAAATAGCTCGATTTCGCGCCTCAGCCGGTCCACCCCGACGGATGGGAGAAGGTGCAGGTCTCGGGAAATGAGTTCCAGGGTGTTTAGTTCTATCCGGAATCCGAGCCTTTGCTCGTAGCGTATTGCGCGCATAGTGCGAGTCGGGTCATCGACGAAACTTCCCTCGTGCAGGACCCTGACCAGGCCCTTCTCCAGGTCCTCCCGACCCCCGAACCGGTCCAGCAGTACACCCGCGTCCGGAGGGCCGAGACTGATTGCCATGGCATTGATGGTGAAGTCCCGACGCTTCAGGTCCTCAGCAATCGGCCCGGGTCGGATATCGGGGAGGACGCCGGGTCGGGAGTATTCCTCTGTGCGGGAGGTGGCGATGTCGAGTGCCAGGTTTCCGCGCCGGTAGGTCGCAGTGCCGAACCTGGAGTGGACGACCGCCTCGCCTCCCTGGTCCCCGGCAAGGGCCTTTACCAGCTCCAGGGCGTCCCCTTCAACCACCAGGTCAAAGTCGGCGCTCTCCCGACCTAGCAGCAGGTCCCTGACCCTACCGCCCGCCAGGAAGAGATGGGCGCCGCGTTCCTCGGCCAGCTCCCCCAGCCGTATGATGAGAGCCCAGAGCTCGGGGCAGGTCTGCTCTTCTATTCGCTTGAGGTAGTCCATGTTACGGCCTTTATTATAGGTGGGTCGGGTGATAGAATTGCCTCAGTTTGAGTTGAAAGGCGGGGCGACATGAGCGAGAAAGTTAATCTCACGGTCTTTTACGACTACCTTTGACCCTACGTCCGGGTTGCAGCAGTTTGGCTGCAAGACGTGAAGGAAGCCTACGGAGACGACCTCAACATAACGTGGAAGAACTTCCCGCTGGAGCAAGTCAACTCCAAGGAAGGCCCCGACTGGAAACTCTGGGAGCAGGACGAGTCGTTCCCCAGCAGAGGCCTCCTCGCCCTCAAGGCCGGTGAAGCCGCCAAGAAGCAGGGCCCCGAGAAGTTCGGCAAGTTCCACGTCGCCCTCCTTAACGCGCGGCACATGCAGCGCAAGGCCATCGACAAGCTGGAAGTGCTGACGGAGGTTGCGAAGGAGTCGGGGCTGGACGTCGACAAGTTCCTCGAAGACATCAACGACCCCGAGGCCCTCAAGACCATCGCCGCCGACTACGAAGAAGCCACAAGCAACTACGGCGTGTTCGGAGTGCCGACGATGTTCACCGAGTCGGGGGCCTCTGCCTTCGTCAAGATGATGCCCCCGCCCGAGGCAGACAAGGCCAGGGACATCTTCGACAACGTCCTCGGACTGGTCGACGGTGTGCCCAACCTGCAGGAGATCAAGCGCCCCACCCCGCCCGGGGACTAGACCCGCGTACCCGCATAGATGCCCCCGGAAGAAAGTATCGAAGCGCTCATTGGGCGGGAGTTCTCGGACGAGGTCCTGTTGACCCTCGCCCTTACTCACAGCTCCTGTATTAACGAAAATCCGAAATCCGCTCTGGAATCCAACGAACGCTTGGAATTTTTGGGCGATTCCGTCCTTGGTTTCATTATTGCCGACGACCTGTACGCGCAATGGCCGCGCCTGACCGAGGGTGAGATGACTGCCCTGCGCGCCCAGTTGGTCTCCTCCAGGGCCCTCGCTTCCGTCGCGAAAGAGATGGGGCTTGGGAGGTTCTTGCGGATGGGTCAGGGGGAGGAGAAGTCGGGCGGGAGGGATAAGGAGAGGATCCTGGCCGGTGCCCTGGAAGCGGTCATAGGGGCCATCTGGTTGGACGCTGGCCTGGAGGCGGCCCGTGACTTCATCATAGGGCGCCTGAATTCCAGGATCTACGCAGCACTGGGCGGCGGCAGCAACAAATCCGACTACAATTACAAGTCACAGCTCCAGGAAATCACCCAGGCTACCCTGCAGACGTTGCCGCGCTACGAGACCGTGGAGCAGTTGTCGGAGTCCGGAAGCCCGATGTTCGCCGCAAAAGTGATTGTCGCAGGCAAGACCCTGGGCCAGGGTGAGGGGTCCTCAAAGAAGGAGGCCCAGCGTGAAGCCGCCCGCAAGGCCCTGGAGCAGTTCCCGTAGGCTGAGAGCAGGCCGCTTCCTTAACCGCCCTCGTTGCGGTCTAAGGTCTCCTCCATCAGTTGGGCGACAGCCTGTTCGTTTTCGCCGGGTCGGGCCTGTAATTCCTCCAGGGCGCGGCGTCGGAGGTAGGCGGGGCGGTTCTGTCCCATCTTCCACTTCCCCTCCACCCGAGCAATCTTGATCCTGAAAGCGGTCACGCCCCGGATCATCTTCCTGTTGTAAGGAGAGTCGAAGTCCGCTGTCCAGGCCCGGGGCTCGAAAGACTCGTAGTAGTCGACTATCCTGCTGACGATGTCCACGGTCTCTGCCCTGCCCTGTACCGCCTCGAAAGTCCCGTAAACGTGGACTACGGCGTAGTTCCAGGTCGGTACTACGTCTTCTTCCCTGTACCAGGTTGGGGAGACGTAGGCATGAGGCCCGTGGAAGACTATCAGGACCTCCTGGCCGTCAGCATGTTTCCACTGCTCGTTGACCCGGGCCATGTGCCCTATGATCGTGTCCTGCCCGTCATCCCCTTCCACCAGTACGAAAGGGAGGTGGGTGGCCGTGGGCCCGGGGCCCTGGTGTGAGAAGAGGATGCCGAAGCCGTTATCCCGGATGAAGTCGTAGATTTGGGCTTTGTCCGTAACTGCATACAGATCTGGCACGTACATGGCGAACCGCTCCTTGGATAAGCGATGCTAGGCGCTGGCGCTCGGAGAGTAGCGGGCAATTCCCAAAAGGACTTCCGAGGCGTGGTTGACCAGGTCCTCTACGATCCTGACCGCCGGCCTGCGCTGGGCAATCAGGCCGCCCACCTGTCCCCCCGAGTTCAGCTCCAGCTCTTCCAGGTGCCCTTCGACCACCCCCGCCTCCATGTCCTCTATCAGCATTCCCTGGAGGGGCATGGGCAGGGCATCCAGCCCCGACTCGGCCCACTCCTGCACCAGCACGTTGTTGTAGTAGCGGGCTGTCTTGCCCGAACTCAACCGGCTGATTACCCAGTCCTCGGAGCGACCCTCCACTATGCGGCGCTTGTGGATGTCCGGGACGGCCGCCTCATCTGATGACAGGAACAGTGTGCCGCACCACACCCCCTGTGCCCCGAGGGACAGCGCCGCCGCTATCCCCCTCCCATCCCCTATGCCCCCTGCTGCAACCACGGGCACTGGAGATATCGCATCGACTACTTGGGGAACGAGCACCATCGTCGCTATTCTTCCCGTGTGCCCTCCTGCCTCATTGCCCTGGGCCACGACCACGTCGACACCCGCGTCCACGTGACGGCGAGCGTGCCGGGGGCTGCCTGCCATGCCGATAACCTTCATGCCCAACTTGTGTGCGTCCTCCGTCATCCAGCCCGGCGGCCCCAGCGCCGAGACGAACACGGGCACTTCCTCTTCCAGGATTACATCCACCTGGCGGCGGATGAAGGCCGGGTTGTATGCAAAGGACTTTCCGGCCTGGGCCTCGGGAATGGAGTGGCGCTGGATGGCCTCGTTTACCCAGGCCACGTGGTCGGGGTAATCGACCGGGAGGCTGGCCTTGACCTCGGTTCTGTTATCGTCCACGTCGGCCATGGTCACCGGAAGCTGCAGGTCCACGCCGAAGGGGTTACTGGTGTTATCCCGGATCCAGCGTATCTTTTCGCGGATGTCCTCGGGCTCCCACCCCGATGCCCCAAGCACGCCCAGGCCGCCTGCATTGGAGACGGCGGCAGCCAGCTCTGGAGAGCCGCCCGGCACCATGCCCGCCTGCAGAATGGGATACCTGATGCCAAGCAGATCGCAAAGGGGTGTCCGCAGAGTCGTATCGGCCATTTCTAGCTCCTGGTGCTGGGGTTTCGACGGAAGGAAGGATATGAACGCGGGGCTGGGGTGTCAATGCGGAGGTGACGAGGGGAGGGGTTCGGCGAGACCTTGGATGCTGAGACTATAATTGTTATGACTTTCGGCCGGCGTTAACATCGATTCAGGTTGAGAATATGCCGTTTTTCAGGCTTAGAAAGCGCGAAAAGAAGACCGAGGAAAGCCTCCAGAAGACAAGGCAGGGCTTCTTCCGGCGCATCGTCGGGGTGTTCAATACCCCCAAGATCGACGAGGAGTTCTGGGAGACCCTGGAGGAGCTGATGATCTCCGCCGACGTCGGAGTCAAGACCTCCACCCGACTCTCCGAAAACCTGCGCGAGCGGGTCAGAAGAGACCGCCTCTCCGACCCCGACGACATTCGCGCCGCCCTCCGCGAGGAGATGGCCGCAATCCTGTCCAGGGCCGCCGGAGAAAGGGAGTTCCTTTCTTCCGTGAACGGGGGCCCGGGTGTCGTACTGGTGGTCGGAGTTAATGGGGGGGGCAAGACGACCTCCATAGGCAAGCTCGCCAAAGCCTATTGCTCAGAGGGACAGAGCGTGGTCCTGGCGGCGGCGGACACCTTCCGGGCTGCCGCCATCGAGCAGCTGGAGGTGTGGGGAGAGAGGACGGGGGCCCAGGTCATATCCCATCAACAAGGTTCGGACCCGGGCGCCGTGACCTTTGACGCCCTCAGCAGCGCCCGAAACAGGAAGGCCGACCTCGTAATCGTGGATACCGCAGGCCGGCTGCACACCAAGTACAACCTGATGCAGGAGCTCCAGAAGATAAAAAGGGTCGTGACCCGGTTCGACCCCTCCGCCCCCCACGAGGTGATACTGGTTCTGGATGCGGTAACCGGACAGAACGCCGTCATGCAGGCCCGACAGTTCATAGATTCGGCAGGAGTCACGGGCATCTTCCTCGCCAAGCTGGACGGCTCGGCCAAGGGGGGTGTCGTCCTCAGCATCTGCGACGAACTGGGCATCCCTATCAGGTTCATAGGCACCGGCGAGGGCCCCGACGACATTGCCCCCTTCGATGCGGAGGAGTTCGTCGCAGCTTTGCTGGAATAGAACTTGCCGAACCCTCAACACCGCGGAATAATTCGAGCCGATGCGCCCGCCTCAGGCGGGCGCATCGGCTTATTGGGTATCATGGGTCAAGAACTATGAATCCCGTCAGCCCGACATGATCGACTTCATAGCCTGGGCCCTCACCGTAGAGGCCCTTGGCCTCATCGCGCTGCCCGTCACTTTCGTCCTCTTCTCCCGAATGCCCTACGGCGGGTACGCCTTTTCGAAGCCCCTGGGCATATTGCTGTTCAGCTTCCTGGTGTGGGTCGTGGGGCTGACGGGCGTCGTGTCGCTTAACCGGGCTGTAGTGTCGGTGCTGGCAGTAGTCCTGGTGACGGCGTCCTTGCTGGCTATCAGGAACCGGACCCCCGAGTTCCTGGAATACCTCAAAGCCCAACGGTGGACGATAGTCGTGGTGGACGTGCTGTTTCTGGGCGCTCTTGTCGGGTGGGCGGTGGTCCGGGCCCACAACCCTTCCATCTCCCACACTGAGCAGCCGATGGACTTCGCCCTGCTCAACTCCGCGGTCAGGGCCGAGTCCATGCCACCCCAGGACCCGTGGCTCAGCGGGCACTCGGTGAGCTACTACTACTTCGGCTACGTGATGCACGGTCTGCTGGCCAAGCTCTCGGGCGTAGAGCCCGCCGTGGCCTACAACCTGGCTATTGCGCTGCTCTTCTCGCTGGCCTTTACGGGGGCTTTTGGCCTCGTCTCCGAGATGGTTGCCATGCACAGGAAAGAGCGCGGACGTAGAGATATTCTGTCGATCGGCTTTGGGCTGCTTGGCGGCCTCCTGATGGTCTGGGTCGGCAACTTACAGGGCGTTGCGGAGTCGGTGCGCTCCCTGGGCCTGGGTGGGGAAGGGCTTTGGGGATGGGTGGGGGTGGAGGGTGCCACAAAGGTGCCGGAATCGTCCTCCTTCTACCCCACCGAGTTCTGGTGGTGGTGGCGTAGCACCCGCGTCATTGACGCCGCCGACTCCTTCCCGGCCATCACCGAATTCCCCAGCTTCAGCTTCATCCTCGGCGACCTGCACCCCCACGTCATGTCGCTGCCCTTCGTCATTTTGGCCCTTGCCCTGGGGTTCACGGCCCTCGCTTCCGGGGACACCTTTGGCGTCGGGTGGATCAGGAGAAACAAGGTTGCCTTTGTCCTTATCGCCTTGTCCCTGGGTGCGTTGGGTTTCCTGAACAGCTGGGACCTGCCCCTGGGCCTGGGGCTTTTCCTGGGCACGACCTTCATCGCAAGCCGACGGTCGGTGGAAAGCTGGGGTCGGGAGCACATGAAGGACTGGACGATTTTCGCAGGTGCTCTCGTGGCTTTGTCAGTCTTGCTCTATCTGCCCTTCTACCTGGGAGACCGGCCCTCTCCCCTCTTCCCCTGGGTTCTTCCAGTCAAGGACGTACACACCCGGTATATCGACTACTTCCTGGTGCTCGGTCTATTCCTTCTGATTACAGTGCCATTCATGCTGACTCTCGTTCTCCGTCACCGTCGTTCAATCGGTGCAGTCGGAGGGGTATGGGGGCGGGGGGCCTTAGTCCTGCTCGTACCCTTTGTTGTATGGGCTGCAATTGTGCTTCTATCGGGTGTGGTGCAGGGGGAAACCACGGAATCGCTGACGGAGGTCGGACGGCGATTCTTGTGGACGCTTCCCCTGCTGGCCCTGATCGGGCTGGCCTTTTGGCTGATGTTCAGACTCGGGCTTAATGCTGCCAAAGGGGCGACCGTACCGGTTATATTCGCCACCATCCTGATCTTCGCGGGATTATTCGTGACCCTCGGCCCGGAACTGTTCCGCATCGTCGACGTTTTCGACAACAGGATGAACACCGTCTTCAAGTTCTACTACCAGGCGTGGATACTGCTGGCCTTGGCCTCCGCCTTCGCGGTCTACTACCTGCTTGCCAATTGGGACTGGTCCCGACCCACCCGCCGTGCCGCAGGCGCGACAGCCGTAGTGCTGGTAGGATTGCTAATCGCTGCTACCTCCATGTATTCCTTAGGCGCCATAGACAACAAGGCCGACTCCTGGCCGGGTTCCCCAACCTTGAATGGGCTGGCCTTCGTCGGCCCTTCCGACTCATCCGAGCGCCGCGGCCTGGAATTTCTCTCCCGGGACGCAAGCCTCGGCTCCGTCCTCGTCGAAGCTGTGTCCGTCGATGACAGGGGCATACCTGGCGGCAGCTACAATATCGACTACGCTCGCATCTCGGGGCGCACCGGCGTCCCCACGGTCATCGGCTGGGCGGGCCACGAAGAGCAGTGGCGAGGCAACAGGGTCGGGTTCCGTGAAAGAGCCGACGACATCAAGACAATTTATACGGAGATCGATCTTTTTGTGATCAGGGACCTGCTGGAGAAATACGACATTGAATACGTCTATGTCGGCAGGCTGGAAAGAGACCTCTACGACGTCCCGGATACGGCGAGCTTTGACAGGTTTATGGACCGGGCCTTTGAGTCGGGTGATATCACGATCTACAAGGTGAAACCGCAGTGACCGGCCCCGAGCAAACGGAGTCCACGGAAATAGCGGCTCCCGAAACCCCGACCTCCACCTTTGCGCGGCTGAATTTCCTGCTGTTCAGATGGCTGGAAGGTGTCCCGCGGTGGGAGGTGGTCTACTACGTGGCGGTAGTGGCCCTGGCTGCTCTAACCCGATTCTGGGACCTCGGGACCCGGGCCATGCACCACGACGAGAGCATCCACGCATTCTTTGCGCTGCACTTCCTCGGGGCCTACGAGCACAACCCCCTGACCCACGGCCCTTTCCAGTTCTTTGGCATCAACCTGTTCTTCAATATCTTCGGAGAAAGCGAGGTAACAGCCAGGGGGCTGGCTGCGGTGTCGGGGGTGGCTGTGGTTGGGCTTCCCTTCTTCATGAGGAACTATCTAGGGCGTTGGACCTGCATGCTGGCCAGCCTGATGCTCCTCCTCTCACCGACCATCCTCTACTTCACCCGATTCGCCCGCAACGATGCCTACATGGCTGCCTGGACCCTGCTCCTCATCATTTTCCTGTGGAAGTTCTGGGCCGGGCGGAAAGCGAGATATCTGTACGGCATCGCGGCAGTCCTCAGCCTTGCCTTCGCTACGAAAGAAAACACCTTCATCCTGATGGTCGTCCTGGCGGGCTTCTTCTTCCTGCTGTGGCTGAAGGGTATTGATGAGCCCCCGGGGCCCGATGAGCAAACTCAACATAACGGCCTGAAAACTGGTGTCCCTCGAAGGCTTTCCCAAGCCGCATCGAACGTCAGGGCCGTCGCCGGACGACTCTGGCCCCGAGTCGCCCCCTATCCCCTTGTCTTCACACTCTTCCTCGCGTGGATAGTCTCGGCGATATTCTGGTCGCTTGACATATACGACGTATTCGGAAGGGTTAACCTCACATTCAGCCTTGTCTCCTTGGGCCTGGCGATAGGGCTCTACGTGGCAGTCCTGCCCTGGCTCATAATGCTGCGCAGGTCCCGACTCCACTTCCGACTTCAATACCAGAAAATTACTGACCAATGCCCTCTGATTGAGCGTTTGCGCCAGACCCCTTGGCCCTTGCTGGTCCTGCTGCCCTTGCCCCTCATGGGCGCCGCCCTCGCGGTATTCCAGGAACCCCTGGGCCTCACTCTTGCCAACCCCAACGGTTTCGGGGGTGGCAGTGAACACCACGTACCCGGAATCCCCGACGGCGCTCCCGCGGGAAATATCAGCCTCGCCGTAGCGCTCGGCGTAACCGTCTACCTCTTCGCCGCCAGCTTCTATCTTGGCATCAGGTGGGATCGCAAGAGATTTCTGATTGCCAGTGCGATTTTCTGGTCGATATTCCTGCTCCTGTTCACGACATTCTTCACCAACACCGCCCAGGGTCTGGGGAGCGGGCTTTGGCAGTCCCTGGGCTACTGGGTCGCCCAGCAGGAGGTCAGGCGCGGGGCCCAGCCCTGGTACTACTACCTCCTGATGACCACGGCCTACGAGTTCCTGGCCCTTGCCCTTGTCCTCGTTGGCGCCGCTTGGCTGGTACTCAAGAAAAAGACCGCCTGGAAGCCCAGCCTGCTGGTCTACCAGGGTCTGTTCTGGGGCATAGCCGCCGCGCTGGTCCTCTACACCTACTGGATGCCCTCGGGACCCGCGTCCCGACTCACCATCGGCACGCTCTTGATGCTCGGCGCGGCCTTCAACCTGTTCACCTACTGGTTTGCTTTCGACAAGACCTTCCTCAAGAGCAGGGTCCTGGTCGCCAACCTGGCCGTGCTGCTCTTATTGGTGATCAATTGGGAAGTCCCGAGAATCATTGAGGCAGCCGGTGCGGCTCTGGAAAGCTACGACGCGGGCCGGGAACCCCTGAACGCCCTTGTCCTGTTCGCTGCCCTTCTTTTCATCACCTACAAGTCCGTCACCCGTGAGAACCGATTCGACGCCTTCCTGGTCTACTGGCTCGCAGCCACCCTTGTACTCTACTCCTCCGCCGGTGAGAAGATGCCGTGGCTGATGATCCACACTGCGCTGCCCATCATTCTGCTGGCGGCGAGATTCCTGGGGCGGGCAATAGAGCGCGTCGACTGGCGGGCCCCTCTCAATCTGCGCTGGGCTGCTGCGTTGGTGGGGGTGGTGCTCCTGTCGCTGGTCGGATTCCACTCGACGCGCGTGGCGGTGGATGCCGCATACGGGCTGGGCAGGCCCGGGACCGGCGACTACCCCATCGAGATGCTGGTCTATACCCAGACCACCCCCGACATAACCCGCACCATGGCCAACATCGAGCAGCGGGCCAGCGACACGGGGCAGGGATTTGAGTTGCCTGTCATCATCGACCGCACCAGCGGCTTCGGCTACCCCTGGCGCTGGTATTTGCGCGACTACACCAACGTACACTGGCCCTGCTACGACGCCGAGACTTCGGATGCAACATGCTCCGCCCTGAACGAACCTCCCGGCGCCGAGGTAATCGTCATGCACTACAGGAATGAGGCGGCATCCGCCGAATACCTGGTTGCGTATGATGATGGAGCGCGGATAGGACACCGGGCCTGGTTCCCCGAGTTCGCCACATACAAGAGCGGTTCCAGCCCCCTGCCCCTGGACACGTTCATAGGCGCTTTGGGCGACGGAGGGACCTGGCGACAGTGGTGGGACTACTTCTTCAATCGTGAACTGGACGATGATAAGCAAGTCGGTTCAGAGGACGCCATCGTCTTCTTCCGCCTGACCCCCGAGCCATTCGAAGCGGAGGAAGAACAATAGCCCCGTGTCCCTCCACACTTATTTGCCCGCCCGAGTACCCCTTCCTATAATTGAATAGCTATCAGGCTCGAATCCAACAGCACTGGCGGGCGGTAAAGCCCGCCGACTCAACATGAAATCATTCCCAATGAAGGGCGCACCGGTCATTGCTAAAGTCTAAAAAGCTCTGGCTGGGGTTGGCCGTCAGTGCCCTTTTCCTCACCCTTTTTCTCTACCGAATCGACTATTCCGAGACGTGGGCCGCTCTGCGGGGCGCAAACTACCTGTACGTAGTGCCCGCCATCGCCGTCTACTTCGGCTCGCTCTGGTTCAGGACCATCCGGTGGCAATACCTGATGAAGCACCTGACCGAGGTCTCGGTTGGCCGGCTCTACCCCGTGACCATCGTTGGGTACATGGCCAACAACATCCTGCCCGTCCGGCTCGGTGAAGTTGTCCGATCCTACTACCTGTCGACCCGCGAGCGCATCAGCACAACCTCGGCCCTTGGCACCGTGGGCGTCGACCGCGTCTTCGACGGCCTCACCCTGATATTCTTCCTCCTGGTGATATGGCCCTTCCTTCCCCTCGCCGACATCCTGAGAAACGACGCCGGAGAAGTGCTGTGGGGTCGGGTGGCGGGCAGCGCCGTAGTATTCGCAGTGTTTCTCGGCGCGATCATCGTCTTCGTGACCCTCGCCGTTAGACCCGGGCTCACATCCATCGCCATAGGGACGCTGCTCGTCTTCGTACCCGGCCGGTTCAAGGGAATGGTCAAGGGCCTCGCCGAGACCTTCATCGAGGGCCTTGGGTCTCTGGGCAGTGCCAGGAAGCTCTTCGTGATATTCATTCTGTCGCTCCCCATCTGGATCATGGAGTGCTTGATGTACTACCTGATCACCCTCTCCTTCGACAATTTCGACGTCTCCTTCGCCATGGCCATGGTTGTGACTGCCACCTCCAACTTGGTCGGGGCCCTGCCCGCGGCCCCTGGAAACGTCGGGACTTTCGAATGGGCCATAAAGATTACCTTGGTCGCCTTCAGCTACAACCCCGAAACCACCGTGGCCTACGCCGCTACCCTCCACGTGGTCCTGTGGCTGCCAGTCGTCATTGCCGGGATAATGTACCTGTGGTTTGAACACCGCTCATTCAGGGAACTGGTGCGCGGCGGAACACCGGCGGCCGGGGCGGTGGGTGGCGGAAGCATACCCCTGGAAGGAGACGGCAGGGATTGAAGATAGGAGTCATAGGGGCAGGGGCAGCGGGCTTGGCCGCGGCCTATGATCTGCTGAAGAAGGGCCACTCAGTGAAGGTCTACGAGGCCGCTCCCTTCGTTGGCGGCCAGGCCTCCACCTTCGATGTCGGAGGCGGACGGCTGGAGCGCGGCTACCACCACCTCTTCAAGAGCGACACCTACATGGTTGACCTCATCCACGAACTGGGCCTCGGAGACAAGCTGGCCTGGATAGAGTCGAAGGTCGGCTTCTACCACGAGGGCACCATCTACAACTTCGTGACCCCCTTCGACCTGCTCAAGTTCAAGCCCTTGAGCCTTATCAACCGCATCCGCCTGGGCCTCGTGACCCTGTACCTGCAGAAAACAAGCAACTGGAAGAAATTCGAGGGCGTCACTGCCAGAGAATGGATTATCAAGTGGGCGGGCAGGCAGGCTTATGACGTGGTCTGGGGCCCCCTGCTCAGAGGCAAGTTCGGAGTCAGCGCCGACGAAATAAGCATGGCTTGGCTCTGGGGCAAGATCTACCTCCGCGTCGCCTCCCGGGATAAGAGCCTTCAGAAGGAAAAGCTAGGCTACCCCATGGGCAGCTTCGGCGAAGTTTTCGAGGTCCTAACGGAGCGCATCGAGGCGATGGGCGGTGAGGTCCGCCTCTCCACCCCCGTGACCCGGGTCAACGTTGAAAACAACCGGGCCACCGGCCTGGAGGTCAAGGGGGCGAATGGCGAAACAACCACCGAAGGCTTCGACCTCGTAATCTCCACAACCCCGTCCTACATCTTCCCCAGACTCGTCCCCGAACTCCCGGAGGACTATAGGGAGACCCTGGAGAGGATCAAGTACCACGCGGCCATATTGGTCGTCATGGTCTTGAAGAAACCCCTGTCCCACATCTACTGGATGAACATCAGCGGCTACAAGACTCCCTTCCTGGCCGTCATCGAACACACCAACTTCATCGACAAGTCCCACTACGGAGGCAAGCATCTCGTCTATCTCAGCAACTACCTGGGCAAAGAGAGCCCCATGTACTCCATGAGCCGGGAGGAGTTGATGGCCGAGTACCTGCCCCACCTCAAACGCCTCAACCCCGACTTCGAAGAGTCCTGGATCGAGGAGTACTACTATCACCGTGAAGAGGCCGCCCAGCCCATCGTAACCACCAACTACGGCGAGAAAATTCCCGCCCACCGCACCCCCATCGACGCCCTCTACCTTGCCAATACCACCCAGATCTACCCCGAGGACCGGGGCACCAACTACTCCATCCGCCTCGGTCAGCGCATCGCAAAGCTGGTTCTTGAAGAAAACGCTGGCTGAATGGCGCGTCGAGGTTCGACGCCCGCTGGCGAAGTCCCCATCCCGGACGCTGACCTCGCAAACCGCCATGCCCTCCTTGAACGCCCTCTGCGTGTAGGGCATAATAGTGCGCAAGTTCACCCTCGGAGCAAGCGCTACCTCCCATGACGGCAACGGCCTCTACGACAGACAGAGTCAACCAGGCCCTGGATCGACAGGTCAAAGAGGAAGTCACCGTTCTCTCATCCTTGATTTACGTCCAGGAAGAGTTCGGGTTCTTGCCCCCCGACTCCATCCCCCTCATCGCCGACTACACCGACGCTTCCATCAACGATGTTTTCGGCGTGGCCACCTTCTATACCCACTTCCGCTTCACCCCTCCCGGGCCCCACACCGTAGAAGTATGCTGGGGCCCTTCCTGTCACGTCCGCGGCGCCGCCGAGGTGATGTCGGCGGTCAAGGCCGAGCTCGGCATGGAAGAGGAAGGCACCACCGAGGACGGACAGGTTACCTGGAAGAGGTCGTCCTGCGCCGCCGCCTGCGCCCACGGGCCCGTGGCCATGGTCGACGAGATGATCTACGGAGACCTCACCCCCGAGGCCGCAGTCCAGCTTATTAAGGACGTCCGCTAAGTTCACCGCAACCCCATGACCGAAGCCTATCAACAGCTTAAGAAACGCTCCGACACTGGGTGGGAAGCCCTTGCCAGTGGCTCCCCCATCCGCATCATGGTCGGGGCGGCGACTTGTGGCCGGGCCGCCGGAGGATTGCAGGTCATCGACGCTTTTGAAAAGGCTATCGCCGCCAACGGCGTCGAGGCTCGGGTCCACAGGGTCGGCTGCATCGGCCTCTGCTACGCCGAGGTGCTGGTAGACATAATCGTCCCCGGCCAGCCTCGCATCACCTACGCCAACGTAACCCCAGCCCTTGCTGAAACCCTCGTCAAGGACTACCTGGTCGGCGGAAACCCCAGGCCCGACCTCGCCATCGGTATTAGGGGAGAGGGCTCCCTCGACGGCGTCCCCGCCCTCTTCGACATCCCCGACCTCAAACCCCAGGTCCGCGTTGCCATGCGCAACTGCGGCACCATCGACCCCTCGGACATCGACCAGTACATCGCCAACGGCGGCTACGCCGGCCTCGACCGCTGCCTCTCGGATTTGCAGCCCGCCGAAGTCATCGAGGAAGTCCTGAAGTCGGGGCTGAGGGGGAGGGGTGGGGCCGCATTCCCCGCCGCCATGAAGTGGCGCTTCCTTGCCGGCGCCCCCGGCCCGACCAAGTACATCCTCTGCAACGCCGAGGAGGGAGACCCCGGCGCCTACAACGACAAGGGTCTCCTCGAAAGCGACCCCCACACAGTCCTCGAAGGCATGACCATAGCCGGTTACGCCACCGCCGCCAGCAAAGGCTACGTTTTCATCCGTTGCGTCCACCGTGACGTTATCAAGACCACCCAGACCGCCATAGACCAGGCCTATAAAGAAGGCCTGCTGGGCAAGAACATCCTCGGCACCGACTTCAACTTCGACATCGCAGTAGCCCTGACCGGCGAGTCCTACGTCTCCGGCGAGGAGACCGCCCTTATGGAAGCCATCGAGGGCAAACGGGCCATGCCCAGGTCCCGACCCCCCTTCCCCGCCCAGGTAGGACTCTGGGGAAAGCCCAGCAACATTAACAACGTCAAGACCTACGCCTACGTGCCGGAAGTCCTGCGACAGGGCGGCGACTGGTACGCCGGCATCGGGACGGAACGCAGCAAGGGCACGGCCATCGTGTGCCTCACGGGCAACGTCGCCCGACCCCAGATGGCCGAGGTCCCCTTTGGCCTCACCCTCCGCCAGGTGATCGACGACGTTGCAGGCGGAGTGAGCCCTGGAAACGAGATCAAGCTCCTCCAGACCGGCGGCCCCCTCGGCGGGTTCCTCGGCCCCTCCGAGATAGATGTAACCCTCGACTTCGATGAGATGGCCGGAAGGGGCGCAATCCTCGGCTCCGGCGGCATCATCGTCGGCGACGAAAGCTCCTGCCCCGTGGAGATGGCCGCCATCCTCGCCGACTTCAATAACGAGGAGTCCTGCGGCAAGTGCTTCCCCTGCCGGATCGGGACCAAGCACATCCTGGAAATGTTCGAGACCATGACAGAAGGCGGCGCGAAAGAAGGAGACGTGGACCGGATGCTCGCCATGAGTGACACCCTGCTCACTTCCCTCTGCGGGCATGGCCAGCTCTCGGTCAATCCCATAAAGTCGGCGCTCAAGTATTTTGAAAGCGAATTGAACGCCCATATCATCGACAAGGTGTGCCCCGCCGGAAGATGCGCCGCCCTCGCCAGGCCGGATTAGAGGTGATCACGTGGACGAAATCAAGCTAACCGTAGACGGACAGGAGATCACGGCCAGGAAGGGCCAGACGATCATCGAGGCCGCTCGGGAGGCGGGCATCTACATCCCCTACCTCTGCTGGCACCCGACCCTCAAGGCCTTCGGTGCCTGCCGCATGTGCGTCGTCCAGGTTGAAAGAATGCGCGGCACCCCGGCTTCCTGCACAACCACCGTCATGGACGGGATGGTCGTCACGACCAAGGGCAGGGCCATAAATGACATCCGGCACAACATCATGGACATGGTCCTGTCGGAGCACCCCCACGGCTGTTTGACATGCCCGCGCATCGACCACTGCGGTCCCCAGGACACCTGCCTGCGCCACGCCAACGTGGTCGACCGCTGTGTCCTCTGTCCCCAGAACGAACGCTGCGAGCTGCAGGACGTGGTCTACCACCTCCAGATGAAGGACTCCGACCTCTCCTACGAATACCGGAACGTCCCCCTGGACTCCTCCAACCCGCTCATCGACCACGACATGAACCTGTGCATCGTCTGTGGACGCTGCGTAAGGGCCTGCAACGAGATAGAGGCCGCCAACGCCATCACCTTCATCGAAAGGGGAGACAGGACGCTTATAGGCACTTCCCTCGGCGGCTCCCTGTCCGACTCCGGCTGCACTTTCTGTGGTGCCTGCGTGGACGTCTGCCCCGTAGGAGCAATTACCGAGAAAGACAATAAATGGACGGGCGCCCCCGAGAAGTCGGTCACGACCATCTGCTCTCACTGCAGCGTTGGATGCCAGCTGGAACTTCTGGTCAAAAAGGACCGGGTCATCCGCTCCATCGCCGACCTCAGCGGCCCCGTTAACCAGGGCAACTCTTGTGCCAGGGGCAAGTTCGGCTACAAGTACATCCACAGCAACGACCGCATCGCCTCCCCCTACGTGAAGAAGAATGGCGAGTTGGTTGAAGCCACCTGGGACGAGGCTCTGGACCTGATAGCCGCCAGGCTCTCCGAGAGCAAGGGCCCGACCTTCGGCGCCGTCGCTTCGCCCCGGGCCACCAACGAAGAGAACTACCTGCTCCAGAAGTTCACCCGGTCGGTGATGGGCTCCAACAACATCGACCACCCCGACTCCACCTGCAGCGCCGACGCCGTCTCCGCACTTGGTGAGACTTTGGGTGTCGGGGCCATGACCAACGGCTTCCGCGAACTCAGGGATTCCGGGTGCATCCTGGTCTACGGCAGCGACCTCACCTGGGACCACCCCGTCGCCGCTATCCAGGTCAAGGAAGCCGTCAACCGAGGCGCAAACCTCATCGTCGTCGACCCCGCGGAGACCGAGCTTTCCCTCATGGCAACCCACTGGCTCCGCCACTGGCCCGGTGCCGGCATCAACGTCATGGCCGGCCTGGCGAAAGCCATCCTCGATGAAGGCATCCAGGACCAAGAATTCATCGACGGGCAGACCGATGGCATCGGTGCACTGAAAGACTCCCTTGATGGGACCACCGTGCAGCAGTTCGCCGAAAACACGGGCGTCGATAAAGATTTACTCGCAGCGGCTGCCAGGGCCTACGCCAACGCCGACTCCGCATCCATCCTGTTCAGCACCTCCCGCTCCATCGAGCCGGGTGCGGCCATCGCCCGGTCAGCAGCGAATCTGGCCCTGCTCACGGGCAATCTGGGCAAGGGGTCGGCAGGCGTGAACCCCCTCAGGTCGGATGCCAACAGCCAGGGCACGACCGATGTGGGCTGCTCCCCCTCCCTCCTCCCGGGCCATGTGGCCCTCGCAGACGGCGCCGAGACCTTTGCTAGGGCATGGGGCGCAGATCTCCCATCGGAAGTGGGCTTGAGCATTGATGAAATGCTAGGTGGAGGTAGTGGCGACGGACTCAAGGCCATGCTCATCTCCCTGGAAACCCAGCGCGAGACCCCCGACATTGACCCCCAGTCACTATCCTACCTCGACTTCCTCGTCGTCCACGACCTCTTCTTCTCCGACATCGCCCGTGCCGCCGACGTCGTCCTCCCCGCCCCCAGCACCGCCGAGAAAGACGGCACATTCACCAACGCCGAGCGTCGTGTCCAGAGGGTGAACAAGGTAGTCGACCGGATCGGTGACTCCCGTACGGTCTCTGAAATAGTCAGCGCTTTGGCCTCAAGAATGAACGCTTCGGGCTTCGACTTCGAAACCCCGGCCGGTGTGATGGAGGAAATCGCCTCCCTCGTTCCGTCCTACGGAGGCATCAGTTACGACCGGCTGGGAGTCGTTGGTTTGCAGTGGCCCTGCCCCGACTCCTCCCATCCCGGCACCCCCATCCTCCACGCCGACGGCATCGCCCGCGGAAAGGGCCAACTGAGCGCCTTCGAAGTCGGTCCCTATTCCGTTGACCCGGACGCCGACTACCCGATATTCGTGATGAGCGGTACCCTGCGGGAGATGAAGGGCGTGGTGGAGTTGGATGGTCGGGCCAGGGCCATGGTCAACATTGACGACGCCGGCGCAGCCGGTATCAGTGATGGCGATGAGTTCCAGGTCCTCACCCGCTCGGGAGCTCTGGACGCCGTGGCAACCGTCTGCGATTACGTTCCCGCAGGCATTATGCAGCTCTCCATCCCCCACACCGACACCCTGGTCGAAAGCATTAACCGGGCCCCCTCTGCACCCATTCCCGGGGGCGGGACCCGAGCCAGGATAGCCAGGCTGGCCCTGGTCGTCGGCTAGCCTCCAAATGCGACGCCGGTTAGAGCTGGCCGGCTGGATGGTCTTTCTGGTCGGCAGCTTCCTCTTCGCCGCCAACAGTTTCTTGGCTCAGGACTACTTCGGCGCCGGTGCGAGCCTTACTTTCTCCTTCGGATGCCTGCTATTCATCACCGCATTCTTCAAGGAAGACAAGCCGTAACCGTTCCTGGTTGTGTGGTTTTTCTGCTGGCCCTTTGACCTGATTTCGATGACGCCCCCTCCCCCTTTTGCCCTTGTGACGAAGGCCTTTCGGGGTAGAATAGCAGCAGGTAATTCCCGTGAGCGCCACCCCTATTCGCAAGCAGTATCTCGGCATCAAACGCCAGTACCCCGACGTCCTGGTCTTCTTCCGCCTCGGCGATTTCTACGAAACTTTCGATGATGACGCCCGACTCGTGGCCCGGGAGCTTTCCATCACCCTGACCTCCCGTGAGATGGGACGCGGCAAGCGCTTTCCCATGGCCGGTGTACCTCACCACGCCCTGGACGGCTACCTCGCCAAGCTGGTAAACCGGGGCTACAAGGTTGCCATCTGCGAACAGGTGGGTGATGCCAGCCTCGCCCGAGGCCTGGTGGACCGGGAGGTCGTCCGGGTCGTAACCCCTGGCACGGTCGTAGAGCCCGAGATCCTCGACCACAAGAGGAACAACTACCTTGTCTCCGTGGT
Source organism: Dehalococcoidia bacterium (assembly GCA_965207225.1). GTDB lineage: Bacteria > Chloroflexota > Dehalococcoidia > Plut-88900 > Plut-88900 > Plut-88900. Next base: position 243,577 of record CBDBLV010000004.1, on the reverse strand, counting down.
CCAGGACGGCCCCGAGGCCGGAATAGCCTACGCCGACATCAGCACCGGGGAGTTCCGCGTTACGCAACTCCCCGAATCGGCGGTCCCTGCCGAACTCGACCGCCTGGCCCCGTCCGAACTTCTCCTCCCCGAAGCCTTCACCCCCGACTCAACCTGGCCCGACACCCCCGTGACCCGCGCCAGCTACATCGCGGAGGACATCGACGAGTCGGAGCGGGTGCTCCTTGAACACTTCGGCGTATCCAGCCTGGAGTCCTTCGGCTGCGAAGACCTGCCGCTGGCAATAAGGGCGGCGGGTGCCCTTGTTGAGTACCTCAGGGAGACTCAGAAAGCCGGGGCCCGGGCCCTGTCCGGCCCTTCAACCTACTCCCTGGAAATGAAGGTAGTGCTCGACGCCCAGACCCGCCGAAACCTGGAGCTCTTCAGCAGCGCCTGGCGAAACGAGGTTGAGGGCTCTCTCCTCTGGGTGCTGGACAAGACCAGCACCCCCATGGGCGCCCGACTCCTCAAGGAGTGGATCGGCCAACCGCTCTTCGATCTGGCGGAGTTGCAGCGCCGCCTCGACTCAGTCCAGGCCTTCCTCCCCGATGGCATCACGAGGTCCCGGGTGACCAAGCTCTTGTCCAGGGTTGGAGACCTGGAACGCACGTCGATAAGGGTGCAGCGCGGTATAGCCAACCCCAAGGAACTGGTCGCATTGAAGCGAGGGTTGGAACTCGCACCCGAAATCAAGGCTAGCATTCAAGAGGCGGGCCTCGACGCCCTATCCTGGGTGCTCAACCGGACGCCCGACTGCTCCGATACAGTCGACCTCATCTCCCGCACCCTGATGGACGACCCCTCGACCTCGGTGGGCGGAGGCGGCGTGGTGCGCGAGGGCTTCGACGCCGAACTGGACAGGATGCGCAGCGCCTCCTCCGAGGCCCGGGGCTTCATCGCCAACCTTGAACGGGAGGAGCGCCGCAAGACCGGCATCAAGTCCCTGCGGGTCGGCTACAACAAGGTTTTCGGCTACTACGTCGAGGTAAGCCGTTCCCACTTGTCCCAGGTCCCCGACTCCTACATCCGCAAGCAGACCCTCGTCAACGGGGAGCGGTTCGTCACCCCCGAACTCAAGGAATTCGAGGCCCTCATCCTCGGCGCCCAGGAAAAGGTGGAGGAGTTGGAGCAGGCCATCTACCGACGCCTCTGCGCCCAGGTCTCCGAGTCCGTTAACAGCATCCACAAGCTGGCAGACTGCATTGCATTACTTGACATATACAGTTGCTTCGCAGAAGTCGCTTCCCTGTACGGCTATATCAGGCCGGAGCTTTCTGAAGACGACACACTACACATAACGGCTGGACGACATCCGGTTGTGGAGAGAGTGGTTGGTGATGGCGTCTTCGTCCCCAACGACGCCCATCTCACCGGTCAAGAACGCCAGATTATGGTCCTCACCGGCCCCAATATGTCCGGCAAATCGACCTATATGCGGCAAGTCGCCCTCATCGTCCTGATGGCCCAGATCGGCAGCTTCGTCCCTGCGGATAAGGCCCGCATCGGTCTTGTAGACCGGATATTCACCAGGGTCGGGCTCCAGGACGACCTCTCAACCGGCCGCTCCACCTTTATGATTGAGATGCTGGAGACTGCCCGGATTCTTCACATGGCGACCCCCAGGTCCCTGGTCATCCTGGATGAGATCGGCCGGGGCACGAGCACCTACGATGGCCTCTCCATCGCCCAGGCCGTCATCGAACACCTCCACAACGACCCCCGTGTCGCCGCCAGGACAATCTTTGCCACCCACTACCATGAGCTCGTCAAGCTGGCCGAGACCCTCCCCAGGATCGTCAACTGCAACGTGACCGTCGCCGAAGAGGACGGCAAGGCCGTCTTCCTGCACAAGGTCGAGCCCGGTGGCGCCGACAAGAGCTACGGTATCCACGTCGCCCAGCTGGCCGGAATCCCGAGACCCGTCATAGACCGGGCAGCGCAGGTCCTCCAACACCTAGAAAACGGCGCGGGCCCCAGGGACGGCATTGCGCCTGCGAACAGCGAGTCGGGGCCCTGGCAGATGTCTTTCTTCACCCTCCCCGCCGATACCTCGCCCGTATTGAACGAGCTGGCGGAGCTGGATGTCGGCGCGATGACGCCCCGGGACGCCATCCTCAAGCTCTACGAGCTCCAGGAAGAGGCCAGGAAGGGCCGTTCCTCGGAGTAAGACCTGCAATGCCTATCAGGGTGCTCACTCCCGAGACCGCCGCACAGATCGCCGCAGGTGAGGTGGTCGAGAGACCCGCATCCGTCGTCAAGGAACTGGTCGAGAACAGCCTGGATGCGGGGGCGACCCAGATAGTGGTCGAGGTGTCGGGCGGAGGCCTCAAGCTCATCCGCATCGTGGACGACGGTATCGGCATTCCTGCCGCCGAGGTCGAAACTGCCTTTGAGCGGCATGCCACCAGCAAGCTCACCTCCAGCGCCGACCTGGAAAAGATATCCACCCTCGGCTTTCGAGGAGAAGCGCTCCCCAGCATCGCCTCCGTCTCCGACCTGGAGCTCGTCACTAGAGCCGAGGGTGAGCAGACCGGCGCCCGAGCCCACTATCGGGGCGGCGCCCTTCTCAAGAAAGAGGCCGTGGGCAGGCCCCGGGGCACGACTGTACAGGTCGCCAACCTCTTCCAGAACGTCCCCGCCCGACTCAAATTCGTGAAGTCCACCGCCACCGAGAACGGGCGCATCGGCAACCTCGTGACCCGCTACGCCATGGCCCGACCCTCGGTCAGGTTCAACCTGACCATCGATGGGCGAAAAACACTGACTACCAACGGCTCCGGCGACTTGAGGGAGGCCGTTGCCAGCGTTTATGGCTCGGAAGCCGCCTCCTCCATGCTGAAAATCTCTGCTGCGGAAGATGGCTTGGCGAAGGTCCACGGCCTAGTGGGCCCGCCGACCCTCAGCCGCGCACAGTCGGGGTACGTCACCCTAGTGTTGAACGGTAGATGGATCCAGGACCGGCGCCTGGCCTACGCGGTGGAAGAGGCCTATCAGAACATGCTGGAGGTCGGGCGCAGGCCCGTGGCCGTCCTCCTCATTGAAACGCCCCCCGAGGAAGTGGACGTCAACGTCAGCCCCTCCAAGACCGAGGTCCGGTTCAAGAGAGATCGCGAAATGTTCGCTCTGCTGCAGCGCTCCGTAAGGCAGGCCCTGGTTGAGTCGAGCCCCGTCCATTCCCCCGCTTTGACCACCGGCGCCTGGAGCCCCGCTGCAGACACTTCATCGCGAGGGAGGCCCCTGGGTTCGGACCTGCTGGGCTGGGCCTCGGGACCCCGTACCCCGGAGGCTGAAACGCCTGCGACTCCTTCCATGTTTACAAAGACCACCTTGCCGCTGCTCAGGGTGGTCGGCCAGGTCAGCAACACATACATCGTGGCAGAGGGCCCGGACGGAATGTACCTCGTCGACCAGCACGCCGCCCACGAACGGGTCCTCTTCGAAAGAGTGCTCAAGGAGAAATCCGAAAAGCAGGTGCAAGTACAGGGGATGCTCGCCCCCGTCACCGTTGACCTGACCCCCGTGCAAAAGGAGGGCCTCACCCAGGTCGGCGACTCCCTCCGCGAGCACGGCTTTGACTACCAGCCCTTCGGAGATAACGCCTACGTGCTGAGGGCCGTGCCGGCCATGCTTTCGGCCAGGGCGCCCGACCGCGCCTTCCTGGACATCCTGGACTCCCTCATCGACCCCTCAATTCCCTATGAGAGCGACGAGAGGTCGGCCGCATCCATAGCCTGCCACAGCGCCATCCGCGCCGGAGACGTGCTGCAGCAGGAACTGATGGAGGAGGTTGTGCGCCTGCTGGAGCAGGCCGAGAGTCCCCACACCTGTCCCCACGGCCGCCCGACCCTCGTCCACCTCAGTTCCAGCTTGCTGGAAAGAGAGTTCGGTCGCCGTTAGCCGCATAACCGCGCCCCGCTAATTGACGGGAATACCGCTGTTGAGCACCTTCGCTATGCAGGTTGCCGCCCGGGGCATCGATGAAAATACCGGCACCCCTGCCCCCCAGACATCCTCTATCAGCTCGTTGACGGCGCGCCATCGCCATTCTTCCAGGGCGTCGGCGGGGCGGATGATCATGGCAATTGGTATGGGGACCTTGCCCTTCAGGCCCGTGATCGCCCGGACAATGCGAAACATTCGACCCTTTGCCAGCGGATGGTCCAGCTGAAAGTCGACGTCGGGGTCAACCAGCAGCAGATCATAGGCCCCGCTTTCCGCCATTAGACTTACCGCCAGGGGCATTGTCGTGCCCTTCTCGTCTCCCGACATTATGCCCGACAGATCGAACGGGTTGTTGGTGTGGAACCATGTGTCCGGTAGATGCTCCTTGAACCCCGACCGCACGTTGTCGGGCAAAGGCTCGACCCTCAGCCCCGCCGCCTCGCAGAGATCGGCGCTGTGGACGGTGTTGCCCCCTCCTCCGCATATAATCCCGACCCTCGGCCCACGGGGCTTGGTCATGAACCGCAGCGCCACCGCTATGTCGGTCATCTCCTCCATCGTCTCCGCCCAAATCCCCCCTGCCTGCGTCACGGCGGTCTTCCATATCTCCGTCGACCCCGCCAGCGAGGCGGTATGAGAGGCAACCGCCCGGGTCCCCGCCTCCCCCCGACCCCCCTTCAGAAGGACTAGGGGCTTGACTGCTGCGGCTTGAGAGAGGACGTCAAAGAACCGGGGCCCGCCCCTGATGCCCTCGATATAGCAGGCGATGATCGAGGTCTCGGGATCGTGCGTGAAGTATTCCAGGAAATCGCACTCGTTCAGGTCGGCGGCGTTGCCGTAGCTCACCGCCTTGCTGAACAAGACGCCCCGCAACGACGCCCGGTACACGAACTCCACCGTATTGCCCCCGCTCTGACTCAGGAACCCGACACCCCCGGCTTCCTTGGGGAAGTTGGCCCGGAAGGAGATGCCGTGCCCCGGGTTGTACAACCCCATGCAGTTGGGCCCGATAATCCGCGCCCCAAGCTCCCTGGCCGACCTGATGATCCCGGATTCCAGCGCCAGCCCAGTCTCGGTTCCCATCTCCGCCATGCGGGCCGTGAATAAATGGAACCCCTTGACTTGCTTGTCCCGGGCGTCTTCCATCACGCCGGGAAGCAGGTGAGCGGGAACGGCGGAGATCACGTAGTCCACGGGTCCCGGCACGTCCTTTAGAGACTGGTAGCTTGTGTAACCGGCAATCTCTTCAGCCCTGGGGTTTACGGGATACACCGGGCCCTTGAACCCGAACTCACGTAGTGAGTTGACGTAGACGTGTCCCTGCTTGGCGGGGTGGGTGGATGCCCCGACTACCGCAATGGAACGGGGATTGAGGATCGCATCGATGTCGGGGCGGGGACGGGATGAAGTGTCCATTGGCGGCCCCCTTTGTAGCACAGCGCTCGGGGGTGGTCAACATAACTCTCCCTCTCCCCCTCTCATACGGGCGGACCACCCCCACCCCCACCCCACCCCCTTCTCACCCGTCATTCCGATGCCCCGCGAGGAATCCAGGACTTAACGAATCACCGCACTCTCCGACTCCCCTTCCCCCCTTGGCAACGAAATATCAGGAATTTGTCTCAGCCAAATTCCTGATATTTCAATAAAACAGGGCGGGTGGGTGGGACTCATATTGCTTCCGAGGGGTTGGTGGGGTCCTTTCTTCCCCCCAGTACTGAACTAGAGGCAGACGTGGGTGCAGCGCACCCACGTCTGCCTCTGTTCTTCTCTTCCCCTCTCCCTTTTTGGCCCTAAGAGCCTCCCCCGTACCCCGATACGGGGGAGAGGGGGATAAAGGGGGAGAGGGTTCCCTTGGGGGGCCGGGGGACATTCTCCCAAAAGCCGCACATTTGCTCTTGACACACCTGTCCGACGGTACTATCATATCCTGCGTTCGAACAGAAATTCAGTAACAAAAGGAGGAACCAAAAACCCGGGGAAGCCCCCGAGACCCGACCCGGAGGACTCAACGCCCTAGCCCATCCCAACGGCCCTCGCGCAGGCCCGAGGCTCAAGCTGAAGGTATTATCTCCTCACCACGGGTCCCGTGCCCCTTCCCTGGCTTCCAGGCGATGGATGGTCCATCGACTCTATGCGGCATCAGGCCTCTCTGTCGACGCCCTTGCCGATACGACGTCCCTCACCCGGGCGTATACGCCTCGCCGACCTTACCCTCGTCGAGGAATTCCGCGAGTCTTCTGACTCGTTATGCAGGGCCTTAGCGCCCTTATGCGGCTCCTTCCGCCCACGGCGGCTTCGAGCCGATATGCCGTCCCGCTCAGCGGTCGAGCGTTGATGCGGAGAGCGGATGTCCCCACGCAGAGACGCCCTCGACAGCGGCAAGTCTCCCAAGGCATGCGTGAAGGGAAAGGCAGGACAGCCGCCGATGCCCCAAGCGTCAGCGTAGGTGCCATCGAGATCCTGCATCCGAGTCCCGGACCTCCATCGCCTGTCCCCTCCAAAACAGAAAAATGCAAACCCAAACCCCACAACCGAACAACTCCTCCCTCTTCCCCAGTATTGAACTAGAGGCAAGGGCCTGCGCCAGGGCGCAGGCCCTTGCCTCTGTTCTTCTCTCCCCCTCTCCCTCAATGGCCCTGAGGGAGAGGGGGATCAAGGGGGAGAGGGTTCCCCTGTGGGGCGGAGGGCCTCCCCTTCCCGTAGGGGCGACTGGCGGATCGCCCTCCCCGGTGCGGAATGCGGAGCAAGGGGGAATAGGCAAAAGAAGATTTTTCCTTAAACAATCAAAGCCGTGCCTGAAACCGCAAAACAATCAAAGACCCGCCCCTCCCCCTTGCACCCCGCCCCACGCAAAATCCCCAGAAATCCCTCTAGGCGTCGTTCAATCAAAACAGCTACGAGTTCAATCAACGTTCAATCAACGTTCAATCAAAACTCCAACCCCCGCAGCTGAAGAAAAACCCGGCAGATCACCAATCTGCTAACGGGTCCCTTTCCTTGAATCCCGATTGTGGAACATCTATCATTGTTACGTTAGTGACGCGCATCACAACCATGCCCTCCAACGGTAACGAATATCCTCCCGCCATCCAGGCCCGACGCCTCACCCGCAACTATGGACGCGTCAAAGCCATTGCGGGACTGGACCTCACCATTTATCCGGGAGAAAAGGTTCTCCTGGTTGGGCCTAATGGGTCCGGCAAGACCACCCTCATAAAGCTGCTGGCAACCCTGATCAAACCCACCTCCGGCGAGCTATTCGTCCACGGCCTCGATGCCCTGAAGCATGACGCCTCCATCCGGTCTGCTATGGGCGTCGTCCTCCACGAGCCCCTCCTCTACGGCCGCCTTACCGCCGCCGAAAACCTCCGTTTCTACGCCAGGATGTTCCGTGTACCCTCTCACGACGATAGGATACATACCCTTGCTGAGCAGCTGGAACTGACCGACCTGCTTGAAAAAAGGGTCGACTCCCTCTCCCACGGACAAAGAAAGCGGGTCGCCCTGCTCAGGGCCGTCCTCCACGACCCCGGCATACTTCTCCTGGACGAACCCGACTCGGGCCTTGACAGGAACGCGCTCGACCTCCTCTTCGATTTCTGCAAGAGTCAGGCCCGGACCATCGTCATGTCCACCCATAACCTCGACAACGGTCTTGCCATCGCCGACCGGGCCATATTCTTGAAGCGGGGCCGGGTAACAATGGACTCGGGATTGGAGAATCTTGATCGAGAGGCCTTGGACTACCGGTACGAGGCCCTGGCTGTCGGCTGAGAATTAGAGCATGAACTACTGGAGGGCCATAGCGGCCATCGTGAAGAAGGACCTCCTCGTCGAAGTGCGGGGCAAGGAGGTCGTACTAGCGGTCACCTTCTTCGTCCTGCTCATGGTCTTCACCTTCAACTTCGCCTTCAGGCCCGGGTCCATTCCCAACGAGATTATGACCCCCGGCGTCCTCTGGTTTACGTTCCTCTTTGCCGGGATGCTCAGCTTTCAGCGTGTAGTCAACTCCGAGCAGGAGAACGGCTGCCTGGACGGCCTGATGCTCTGCCCTTACGGACGGGACGTCATTTTCATCGCCAAGACCATCAGCAGCTTCGTATTCGTCATGATAGTCGAGACCATAGCCATCCCCATTTTCGCCGTGGTTTTCAACCTCTCCGCAATCCCCATTCAACTCATCCTCATAGTCCCGGTCGCCACCCTTGGCATCGCCATCGTGGGCACCTTCCTGTCGGCGCTCTCCATGAACACCCGACTCCGCGAGGTGATGCTCCCCGTGCTCATGATTCCCCTGGTAGTGCCCGCGGTCATAGGGGCGGTGGAATCCACGGGCGACGCCTTTGACGGCGCCGGCTGGTCGGCGGTCCAGCCGTGGATTTACGTCCTCATCATCTTCGATATAGTCTTTCTGGTAGTAGGGTTCCTGACCTTCGAGCACGTTCTGGAGGAATAGACAACTGGTATGGCAAGTACGCTAGGCGCACGATCGGGCGGACGTAGATTTGGTTGGATGGATGGCCTCTTCGCCATCACTACCGTCCTCATGGTCGTCAATTTCTACCTGATATTCCTCTGGGTGCCCGAGGAGGTCAACCAGGGGAACGTCCAGCGTATCTTCTACCTGCATCTCCCCGTGGCCTGGATCGCCTACCTCGCCTTCTTCCTGGTCTTCATTTTCAGCGTCCTGCACCTGAGAAAGCGAAGCGGCAGATGGGACAGGTGGGCCTACTCCAGCGCCGAGCTGGGCGTCGTGTTCACGTCTGTGACCATTGTCTCGGGCATAATCTGGGCCAAGCCGATTTTCGGGGTCTGGTGGACCTGGGACGCCCGACTCACCACCACCGCCCTGCTCTGGCTCATCTACGTCGGCTACCTCATGGTCGGCGCGTACTCGGAGTCCGCGGAGAAGTCGTCCCGGCTACGGGCCGCGGTGGGAATCCTGGGGTTTGTGGTTGTCCCCATCAACTACCTGTCCGTATATCTCTGGGACACGGTCCACGTGGAGCCGATAATCGGGGGTGGGGAGGAATCGTTCCTCAGTTCCGAGATGTACACCACCCTGATGTTCAGCCTGTTCACCTTCACACTGCTTTTCTTCGTATTACTGAAAGTTAGGGTTATGCTTAGGAGTAGCGAGGAAACCGTAGCTAGAATTGTTCCAGACTAGAAGGACGCTATGGAAGACAATTTCGGATATCTCTTTGCCGGGTTCGCCATTGGGTGGGCCGTATTCATGGGTCTCGCCTACTGGATCTATCGTCGGGTGGCGCGCGTAGGGCAGGAGGTAGAGGAGATCCACCGAAGCCGCAGTCCCGAGACGGAAGATTAGCCAATGGTCACCGATTCCCGACCCGATCCCGCCATCGAGGCCTACACCCCTTGGCTCTCCCCCCGCAAGAAGACCATCCTGGGTGGAATAGTCCTGCTCATTGCCCTGGCTACCATCATCTCGCTGATAGCCTTCAACGTCGGAAAAGCTTTCCTGGACGTCAGCGAGGTGCATGACAGGGGCGCAGAGATTTACGGGCAGGAAATCACCGTGAGCGGAATTATCGTCCCGGGATCAATAGTGTACGGCGACCAGGAGGACGTTACCTTCCAAATCCTTGACACCGAGACCAAGTCAGGCGAACCCTTGGAAGTGCTCTTTGCAGGTGTACCCCCCGGCCAGTTCGACGTCCCTTCCGTGGAGGTAGTCCTCGAAGGCAGCCTGGAGCCCGACAACCTGTTTCACGCCACCAGCATCATCACCCGGGAGTCCCGTCAATATATCCCCGTAACGGAACAGGATTCCAACTGATTGAGCGCAGCAGTGAGGCATCCATGAAAGCAGTTCAGTTGACCATCACCGGCGACTACATGTCCCACTACCTGGTCGACGACCATGAGTCGTGGAAGGAAGAGGTCCGTGTCCACGAAGGCTACGGCCTCGACAGGTTCGAATACCGGGAAATCCCCCGCCCCACCCCGGGCCCGGGGCAAGTTGTAGTTCTGATCAAAGCCTGCGGCCTGAACCACCTGGACGCCTGGGCCGCCAAAGCCCCGAGGACCGCCGTGCGAGAGAAGCCGATTACCCCGGGCGCCGACATGGCTGGTGTCATTGATGAAGTCGGAGAAGGTGTGACCACCTGTGCCGTGGGAGACCGGGTGATGGTCTACCCCGGCGTCAAGTGTAATCGTTGCCGGTATTGCCTCACGGGCCGGGACAACCTATGCCCCGACAAGCCGGGATTCGGGAGCGGATGGGACGGTGGCCTCGCGGAGTACGCCTTGATCCCCGAGGCTAGCATCATTCCCGTCCCCGACAACGTGTCCCTCATCGACGCTGCGTCCCTGCCAATCATATTCATGACCGTCTGGCACATGCTAGTTGCCCGGGCCCGAATTCAGCCGGGTGACACGGTTCTGGTCAATGCCGCCGGCAGTGGCGTTGGCATTGCAGGCATCCAGATTGCCAAGCTCTTCCACGCTCGGGTCATCACCAGCGCAGGCTCCGACGCCAAACTGGAAAAGGCCCGAAAGCTCGGCGCCGACGAAGGCATCAACTACTCCACCTCCTCCATCAAGGAGGAAGTGGCTCGCCTCACCGATGGCTACGGTGTGGACATAGTTGTTGACAGCCTTTCCGGTAACCTGGCAGAAGAAAGCATCGAGGCCCTCGCTGTCGGAGGCCGGTTCGTCAACTGCGGCTGCACCCTCGGGAATTGGGCAACCGTCAACGTGGCCCGTATGCTGTTCAAGGAGACCTCGGTGCTCGGCTCGGTAATGGGCACTCACCGGGAGCTGCAGGAGTGCCTGCGGCTGGTATCCAAGGGAAAGCTCAGAGCGGTTATCGATCAGGTCTATCCCCTATCCCAGGTGCGGGACGCGGTTGCCCACCTGCTGGAGCGTCGGGTATTTGGCAAAGTGATGGTTATCCCCGACAGCCAGTACCCCCCCACCGAGCCCTACTCCACCCTTGACTAATCGGATCCCACCAGAGTTTACATAAGCCGGGTTGGCATAGGGGTATCGCCCTTCTCGAACCGCTTGTAGGAGAAATGCTCCCACGGGATCGAGCTCTTGCCGTCGACAATGAGATCCGCGGTGAGCTTTCCTGCCACCGGCCCAAGTCCAAACCCGTGCCCGCTGTACCCCATGGATAGAAATAGTCCTTGGGGCTTGTCCACAGGCCCCAGGACGGGCACCAGGTCAGGGGTGGTGTCGATATACCCGGCCCACCATCTTGCCAGTTGAAGGTCGCGCAGCCTGGGGACCAACTTCCCGGCAGCGCTCAACTGACGCTTCACCTTATTGAAAGCGCTCCTGGGTTCCTTCCCCACCGGTGCAACTATGGAGTGCTTGCCCTGTAACGAGGCCAGGAAGAGCTTCAGGTCGTGTTTGAGCAGCTCCATGTCCACCCGCATGGTAATGCTCTTGCGTTGCTTGATTAGCCTCGGCAGCCAGACTTTGAGGTCGCGGAGGTCGTGGATTGAGAGGTCGTGGTACACGTCCTGGCGCCGGTACCCGTTGCTTACCCGCACCGGCCCCGAGGCCGTCTGCCTGAAACAGTAGTAGCCCCCTCTAACGAACTGCTCGATGATGGGTGGGGCGGGGCCCGTCTCTCCCTGCGAAAGCGTCACTATCTGTACCGGGATGTGCACGCCAAGCCGGTCGGCAAGGCGGTACGCCCAGACCCCCGCCGCCAATACGGCCACCCCGGTCTCAATTTCTCCCTGAGTAGTCTCCACAGACGTGACTCGACCACCCGTGACCCCGATGTTGGTGGCCACGCAGCCTGTGCGTATCTCGGCGCCGTTTTCCCGGGCGGCGTTGGCGAAGCCGTTGACCACGCGGGTCGGGTTCACGTGGCCCTCGTCGGGAGAATAGGCCATCGCCTCTAAGTGGCCTTCTATTGCCGGGAACCGAGACTTGACCTGCTCCCTTGTTAGCATCTCCAGTTGGATGCCACCGTCCCGAGCGGCCTCAACCATCTCCTCGAAATATGGCATATCTTCCGCCGTTTCGGCGGGCAGGAGTCGACCCTGCTTGATGAACTCGACGTCGTAACCGATATCCTCGCTCAGGCTGTCGTATAGGGCCAGGCTGGCCCGTGCCAGTTCAAACTCGCCTTCCTGCTTCCCCAGCAGCCCCACCGCCGCCACTGTCCTCCCCGAGGCCTCGTAGGCGATGTCGTCTTTCTCAATAACCACCACCCGCTTGCCGCGCTTCGACAGGTTGTAGGCTATGGAGCAGCCGGTTATGCCGCCCCCAATTACCACGGCGTCGGCTTTAGTCAGCATGATTCGGCGACCCTTGCACTTTCTCTAAAGCCGAACGGTCATCGGGATTTCCACACAGCCGTTGTTGTGCAGTGGGCATATGGCGCAGTCCTTCTCCAGCTTGGGTATGGGGACCGCGGCCCTGACGAATCCCACTCCTTCAAATGCGCCGGCGGCGTAGGTCTGCGTCAGGGTGTGAAGCGTTTCGTAGCCCCGGGCGCGGGCCTCTTCCCGACAGTGCTCAATGAGCCTCGATGCGATGCCCCGCCTCTGGAGTCGCTCCTCAACGGCCAGCGACCTTAGCTCAGCGATGCCGTCGTATTCCATGATGGAAACGCAGCCGGCGAACTCGCCCTCCACTTCCGCCACAAAGAACCGACCTTCGGCCACGAGCTGTCTTACTTCGTCTTCATGCACCGGCAACAGGAAACCCTCAGCCCGACCCTCCGAGCTCCGAAAACGGTATAGCTCTATGAGACGTGCTATGGGGCCCACGTGGTCGTGGGTTGCAGCGGAAACTCGAACGGACTTGGTAACGGTCATTCTCTTACTTTATACGCCACTCACATCAGGCGGGGCGGTACGGGCGTCTTGCCTTCCGCGAAACGGCTGGGCCTGAACGACGTGATATCTACAGAGGTGCTGCCATCAATAATCAATTCGGCCATCAGCTTACCAACTATCGGCCCGACCGCAAACCCGTGCCCGCTGAAACCCGTAGCCACGTAGAAGCCCTTTATGCTCTCAACGGCGCCCAGGATAGGCAGGAAGTCGGGGGTCATGTCCACGTATCCTCCCCAGGTCTTGGTGAGCCTGAGGCCCTGCATTTCGGGGACAAGAGCGCTTACACGTTTGAGTTTCCTGGCAACATTTTCGGGCTGGGGTCGGGGCTCAGTCCCGACCGGGGCAGGTGTACCGTTTCCGTTACCGGTGGTCTTGCCCCATAGGGATGACCAGTCAAGCTTGAGGATGTTGGGGTCCAGCTTCATGGTCACGTCTTTGCGGTACCGGAGCATGCGCGGAATCCATATTGCCAGATCGCGCAGGTCGTGGAGGGATAGATTGTGGTATACGTCCATCAGCCGGTAACCGCCGGTAATGCGGAACGCCCCCGAGGCCGTCTGCCGCGACCCGTAGGTCGGACCGCGGAGGAAACAGTCGAACAACCGGGGTGCCGGCTCGGTCTCCCCCTGCACGACCTTTATCAACTGGATGGGGAGTTTCACGCCAAGCCGGTCGGTGAGACGATACCCCCACACCCCCGCCGCATCCAACACTACCGGCGTAGATATCTCACCTCGGTTGGTGACCACTGATGATATCTCTCCTGTCCTGGTGACGATTTCCGAGGCGACACATCCCGTATAAATCTGCGCCCCGTTTTCTTGCGCTGCCCTCGCAAAACCATGCACCACCTTGATCGGGTTGACGTGTCCTTCGTAGGGCGAATGGGCCGCCTTGAGGAAAGGGCCTCGGAGGAAGGGCCATCTGGCTCGGGCCTGAGGTGCATCGTACCACTGAATCTCGACACCTGACTCCTCAGCCCCCCGAATCATCTCATCGAACAACGGCAGGTCCTCTTCGGCGTTGGCCACGACCAGCCTGCCTCCATTGATGTACTCGATGTCGGTGTTGAGTTCGTCGTTGAGGCTGGCCCAGATCTCCATGCTGGCCTTGGCTAGGGCGAATTCGTCGGGGTGGTGCTTGCCGACTAACCCCACCGCCGCCATGGTGCGCCCTGAGGCCTCATGTGCGATGTCGTCCTTCTCTAGCACCACAACGTTCCACCCCCGCTGTGACAGTCGGTACGCGGTCGAGCACCCCGTAATGCCCGCGCCGATGACTACGGCATCCGCCTCAGTTGGAATTGCAGTGCTCATGATTCAGCAATGTTCTCTTGTCAGGATATGCCCTTTTCGAAGGCGGTGTTCAGAAGGTCGCTGAGGAGAATCACTATCAGACCTCCGTACACGATCATCGAGGGCGAGGCCAAAGGCCTAAACCAACGTGATACCGCATTCTTTCGGCTTCGCTCTATGTCTTGGACCTCGTGCGCACGCTCTATCAGCCGCTTCCGGTATGTGGCCGTTCCTATGCCGAAGAGCCAGAACGCAATGGCTATTTTTGCCGCCAGCGCCCCGATATAAAGCGCCGAAACCGTGGGCTCCGTCAACCGATCGAAAGTCAGGATTGCACCACTGACCAGCAACGCGATCATGGACAAGTGCACCCATTCCCTGAAGTGCAGTGCCACTAGGCGGGACACCAGCCTGCTTGGCACTCCCCCCGACTTCTCCGCATCCCTAAGCGCTGGGCGAAGCACGATCAAATAGAACACGCTGCCCCCAATCCACATCACCGATGAAATAGCATGGACCCATCTCACCGCTAGTGTCAGGATGTCGAATAGGTCCCACACATCTAAGACTCTTCCGAAGGGATTGCCGGTCAATTGCCTGGATTCAGGCCGAGGACGCGCTCCTAAGTGCACGCGAGAGCAGGCTGCGCTTCAGAAGCGTCCTGCGCTGCGTGTAGTCCTCCTCCGATACTTCACCCCTCTCCCGACGCCCGTCAAGCTCGGCAATCCTCTCCACCAGTTCCATCTGGTCGGGCTGGCTCTGGACGTTTTCGAGGAACACCGCAGGATCGACGGGGCGCGGATCTCTCTTTTGCAGCCTCCACGCATAAGCGAGAAATAGCAGCAAGAGCAAGGCGGTGACACCGGGAATCACCGCCGTGATCTGCCACTCCGCTGTAAACGCGTCGGCCAGGGTTGTGGTCCAGGGGGCTTGGGGAAGGTCGGTGAACCCTAGACTTACCCTGTCTCCCGCCGTAACTTCTTCGACGCTGTAAACGCGGAAGTTGCTCCCGGAGACGATCACAGACTCCTCCTCCCGGATATCCGGCCCTATCAATTGGCCTACGTCCTCCCGCACAAGCACCCGCACCGAGTCCGCGCCCAGCGGATAAAGCGGTTCAAAAATCAGGTCGGACTGGTCGTATGGAGCAGCATAGGCAAAGACGATGGCGTGAATCCCCGGGGGAATTGCCGTGGTTATTCCCACACCCCTGTCCACGGGGATAACCTGCCCTCCCTGCAGATCGCTCCTGACGGTCATTTCCCGGAATCCGGCAGGCATTGAGATCCGGAGGAAATTCATCATCCCGGCGCCGGCGTCCCCGAAGGAAGGTACGAAAGTCTCAAGAGTCTCGTTGCGCACCCGGACGACCTGCCGCACGGTCAGCTGCTCGTATTGCCCCGGCTCCCGGGTCACCATGATCGTATCGTCCAGAACCGACAGGGATGACAGCTCCGAGGTCGGTTCGTATATGGCGATTTGTACTGGAATCGTTGCCCCGGGATCAAGCTGGAACCTGTACTGAGCGCCCTGATACTGGAGTTGGAATAAGTATCCCAGCCCCGCCAGCCTGGGAATCTCTCCAAAGATAAAGGAGCCGTTTTCGTCGGTGGTTGTAGCGAGCTGTCCAATGGGTTCAGTGCCTTCGAAGATTGTCAATACGACCTGAAGTCCGGCAGGGGGGTCGGCATCGGGGGTCAGGTTGATGACCCGACCGCTGATCTCGTGATCGTCGGCCCAGGCGGGCATTGCAGCGAGAAGGAACATCGCGATGGCGAAGGAGAGGACCAGAAGAGGGCGCCTAAACCGGTCAACGGTCAATTCGAAGCCCTCCCCCCCGACACAGGTCGGGCGCTATCCCGCTCTGTTCCGCACTGCAGGCAAGTGGTGGCATCTACTGACAGCCGAGCCCCGCACTCCGGGCAAGGGTCTAATGACTCCTTCTCATCGCCTGTCTGCCCATGCGCGGTAAAGCCCACTTGGGAGATGATAGCTTCCAGCGCCTCGTCCAGATCCGCAAGCCTCTCTTCCCACCGGCGCTGGAGCCATAAGTTCTCAGCGGCCCGCCTTCTCAGAGTTTCGCTTACAGAGTTGAATTCGGGTTCCGGTACAGACCCCGCCCGATACCCCTCTGCCAACGTCAACATTTCCCGGTAAATCTGCTGGCGTTGCCCCTCCAGCCCCGCTACTACCTCTGTTGGGTCCACGGTCTGACGAGACCGCCGGTACTTCATGAAAGGCGCCGCAGCTACCCCCAGGCATACCAGGGCAATGAGAACGCCGATTGCAATAACCATGAGCCTGCCCTCGTCACTCGGCCGCAGGTACGTAGGCCCGGGTCACGGGAGGCATTGCGATGGACGCCGGCGCCCGAGCCCTCTGCCTAGCCGGCCACAGGGCGATCAAAGTGCCCAGCACCATGACCGGGCCCGCAATCCACATCCACATAACCAGCGGGTTCACCAGGATGCGGAACCCCACCGTCCCATCCGGGAAGAAGTCGTTGGGGATGACGTATACGTCTTCCAACGGCGTGGAGTGGATGGCTGCACGGGCGGGGCGAAGGTTGAAGGCGGGATAGAAGGACTGCTCCGGTCTGAATAGACCGAGCGACTTGCCGTCCTCATCGAAAAACTCAACAGTGGCTATTCTCTGCGCCCTATCCGGGAAGTCTCGTTGCTCGCTCTCTATGTAAGTGATGCTGTAGTCCGACACCTCCGCCGTTTCGCCCGGGGCGAGGCGTACGTCTCGCTGGGTTTCGAAGAAATACGTCCCGACTATCGCCAGGGCCATCATTACTACGGCTAGGTGGACCACGTAGCCCCCGTATCTAGGTCGGTTCGCTGAGATCAGCCGTGCGAAAGCTAAAGGGTACGCCTCGCCGCTGCGGTGTCGGGCCCTAGTGCCCCGATACCACTCCCTGAATATCCCCACTGCCACCGCAACGGACAGGCCGACTGCCAGCAGCGGAAATGCCTTGGTTATGCCCAATCCGATAAGAACAAGGGCCACTGCTAGGGCGATGACAAAGGGCAGGAGGAGCGCCCTGCGAAGCTGGCCTAAAGATCCCCTACGCCACGGCACCAACGGCCCGATTCCCATCAGGAAGACCACCGCCAACAGCAAAGGCCCGTTCACCTGGTTATAGAAAGGCTCGCCCACGGTTATCGTGACGCCGGTTACTGTATCCGAAAGCACCGGGAAGACCTGTCCCCAGATGATGACGAAGGCGATGGCCAGGAAGAGCAGGTTGTTCACCAGGAATGCCGATTCCCGGGACAGCTTCGACTCGAGACGCTGGGCGTTGCGAAGATTACCCATGCGCCGGAACAAGACACCGAAGGAGAACAGTGCAGTGACCACCATGAATCCCAGGAACACCCACCCGAGCACCGACTCGGCGAAGGAGTGCACCGAGGGCGTCGGACCTCCGCGATTGATGAACATGCCCAGCAATGACGAGGAGAAGGCGACGTTGATCAGCGCTATGTTCCACACCCTGAACATGCCCCTCCGTTTCTGGACCATGATTGAATGGACAAAGGCGGTTAGCGCCAGCCAGGGCATGAATCCGGCGTTTTCCACCGGGTCCCATGCCCAGAACCCACCCCACCCCAAAATCGTGTATGCCCACCAGCCGCCCAACAGCAGCCCCGCCCCGAGTATGCTCCACGAGACCAGTGCCCACGTCCTGCCCGTGTCCACCCACTCGTCCCCCGTCCTCCCCGCCAGCAGCGACCCCATTGCAAAGGCGAAAGGGATAGTTACGGTGACCAGCCCCGTCATCAGCATCGGCGGATGGGCGAACATGCCAGGGTGAGTGAGGAGCGGGTTCATTCCCCTCCCGTCGGGGACCGATACGGCGGTAACTTCGAAGGGGTTTGCGAGAAATACAAGGACGGCGAGGAAGAAGGTCAGAACGCCTGTTATCACGGCGCAGGTATAGGCAAGGCTGGCTTGGTGCAGCCGAGGAGCGAGGGACAGGGCGATTGCGGCCGATATAGCGAAGGCGGCGGCAAGGAACAGGATCGAGCCTTCATTCCCTGCATAGAAGGCCACCCAGGAGTAGGCCCGAGACATCGCTGCATTGCTGTGCTCGGCGACATACTTGATGTCGAAGTCCCGGGATAGGAACGCACCGACCAGCGCCATCACGGAAACGATAACGGGGAGCGGCGTCAAATAGGCGCTGTACCGTGCGCTGGTTACCAGCTCGGGCAGGTTTCTGCGAACGCCGATTATCGAGCCAACGCACGCATACAACGCCAGCGCCAGCGCAGAGAACAGTGAAAGGGTGCCCAGCTCGGCCAAGTTGGAAACTCTCCCCTATTGCCCCGAGGCCCCCGACGCCCCCCTGAAGGCCTCGAACTCCTCATTCACTTCACGAAGGTAACGCTCGGATTCCGCCTCCCAGTCCCCGTGTGACGACATGCGCTGGGGTTCAGACCGTCCCAGGTGCTTGATCCCAAACCACACCAACGCCACTCCAAGGGCAAGGGCCATGGGCGGAATCACCCAGACGAGAAGATTGAAACCCTCAGCCGGAGGCTCGGCGAGGACGCCCTTGTCGTAACGTTCCACGAAGAAGTCGTATATCTGGTCTTCGGTTTCGCCAGCCCGGAGCTTTTCCCGCACAAGCTCTCGCATCTGAATAGCAACGTCGGCTTGGGACTGGTCGATGGTCTCGGCGGGACAAACGGGGCACATCAACCGTTGGTCGATTGCCTGGGCCCTCTCTTCGATGGTGAGGGTTTCGGCGGCACAGCCGAATGCAGCAAGACCCATGAGTAAGGAAAGAAACACCGCCGCGAAGAACGAAAGGTGGTGCTTAGCGCCGCTTGGGGTCGGGAGCGGAGCGCGGGATGGATGCGCTCCCTGCGCACGGGACATAAGCCCTATTGTCCGGCCTGTTGTGCAATAAGACGCAGATAGTGGATGACGCCCCACCGGTCCTCGTAGGACAGGAGGTGTCGGAAGGCTGGCATGTTCCCGAGACCATCGGAGATGATCCAGAAGGCAAGGCCGTCAGAGCTGCCGTCTTGAGTGACCGATCCCGCCTCGGCGAAGTTCGCGGGGGGCTTGATGTCCATGGACGTGAAGGTCACGGATATGAAGCTGTCGCTCTCGCCGGTGACCCCGTGGCACATCGAGCAGTTGCGGGTGAACACCTGCTGTCCACGGATCAGGTTGTCGGCCGTAGGCTCTACGGGGTTAGCCATTACCAGCACTTCGGCTTGGGAAGCGGGCTCCGGTGGCCGGACGGGCATCGACTCATCCGTAAACGGCACTGCCCCTTCCGCCGGCATGACTCGAGGCGGCTCCTGCGACCGGTAAGACTGCTGGTAGTGCATCTCCGTGAAGACGTCAACGGGATACGTCCCGGTGGAGCAGGCCAGGGCCACGGTTCCGACTAAGGCCAGCAGTAGGACCCACTTCAGTCCCGGTCTTCTTATCGTGGCTAACACTCTCATGCTTGGTTGCTCAGTTGCTCCCGAATCGAGAAATAATCTTGGCACCGATGTCTTGCATCATCGCCTTTTTGTCTTCAATCGTGTAGATGAGCGGCATCAGACCCCCCAATCCCCGACTCTTCAGTTCCTCTATTCGACCGCACACCTCGTCCTCAGTTCCGACGAGCAAGTAATAGTCGATGAGCCGCCATGTCACGGGCTCTGCCTGGGGGGAGTCGACCTTTTCGTGCTGGTGCTCGTCGAAGACCTCGTTTATCCGGTCGCCCACCTGGATCAACTCATCGACTAGCCCGGGGTCCTTTTCATTGAGACGCTCTCTGAGAGCGACCATGTCAGGGTGTTTGCTTCTCCACATGGGAAAGGCACGTCTGAGCTTGGAGGCTACCTGGGGCGCAACCTCGCGGCGGGCCCGTTCCCTGTCGTCTGTGATGTATACGATGGTGGAGGGGACTATCTTTATCTTGGACGGGTCCCGACCCACTTTCACGGCAGACCGCTCAATAAGAGACTTTCGCCACTCAAACACCTCCGGGTGCACGCTCTGGACATACACGCCATCAGCGAATTCCCCGGCGATCTCATGTCCTCTCGGACCATCCACGGCGATATACATGGGCACCGAGCGCCGGATCCACTCGGAGTGGGTCTTTCCACCTTTGAACGTTGCCTCTTCGCCCGCCATAAATTTCTTGATGAACAGAGCCGCTTCACGGAGTTCAGCCATGGGCCTCGGCTTTAGGCCCATGCTCATAACTGCGCTTCCCCCGGCCCCAATCCCGACAAATGCCCTGCCCCCGGACAACTCGTCAACCGTAGCAGTTGAGTTGGCGATTACCGCTGGATGATATGTATAGGGCGTGACGATACCGGGCCCCATCATTATCTTGGTTGTGCTCTGGGCTGCCATGGCCATGTTCAGGAATACGTCTCGGTTCAGTGGTGGTTGATCAGGGAAGTTAATGTGCGTGAACCCCGAGTCCTCGGCAATGCGCGCCAGCCGCCCGATCTCGTGGATCGTCTCACTTCTTCCCATGCCAACGTGGAATTCCATCGTGCTTCAGTCGGTGCTACCTCTCGTCAGACTCCGACCGGTTCGCCTTCCTTGATCGACTCTGCCCCTGCCTCCTTGAGTACGTTCTGGGCGACGGGGATGCGGTCCTCCTCGGCGGTTACTAGGACGCCCACATAACCTTCCATGATTCGCTCGTCATAAAGGCCGATCTTCGTTCTTGGGAGGCGGGACTCGAATATGATCCCCAGCACCGTGAAGATGATCGCCCCCAGCATCGTGCCTTCATAGGTGATGATCGCCATCGGTGGAATGGACAGAATGGGCTTCCCGCCCGTGACCATGGGGTAGGAGACCTGGGTGGCTGTCGTAAGAAGGATTGCCACGGTGAATCCGATGGCCGCACCGATGAATGGGAAGACGTACAGCCTGTGAGAAGACTTCTTCTCGCCGAACGCCCCTTCCGGGTACGGAGTCCCGGACATTATCTCGAACTCTTTGTCGTCAAATGAGTTCGACTGCAGGCCCTCTACGGCGTCGGCCGCTTTATCGGCGTCGGGGAAGACCCCGAGCACGCTCTTTTTTGGTACGAATGTGGTCATGGCTTCACCTTACTCTTCTCGGACGATGGACGGAACGTCACGCCTGCCAATTTTAGTTGTAGCCTCCAGGACCTTGCCTTCTTTCTGGTCGAACAGTGGGATCAGTGGGAAGACCTTGGAGAACAGCAGCACCATCATGGCAACGAATGCAAAGGACCCGACTACCAGCAATATCTCAACCACGCTCGGCCTGTAGTTGGCCCATACGAACGTGAATTCCTGCTTCCGCATGAGGCCCGGGATGATTATCAGGAACCTCTCCAGCCACATACCTATGTTTACCAGTATCGATGTCAGGAACATCAGCATGATGTTGCGCCTGACTCCCCTGAACAACCACATGGGTATGGGTATGAAGTACGATGTTAACAGGAATACGATGAACATGAAGTTCCACGGCCATTCGTAGAGCAGCATGTTCCTCAGCGTTACTTCTGACGATTCTTGGCTGTACAGGCCGAACAGGAACTCCAGGATGAAGAAGTAGAACCACGCAGTCCCGACCACCACCAGCAGGCGCGCTAGCCCGTCGAAGTGCTCGGGACGTATGTAGTTGTCCCATTTGAAGACCCAGCGCAGCAGGGCCATCATCGTCACCACCGCCGACACCCCGGAATGCACCGCCCCGATAACGAAGTATGGCGCCATGACCGTCGTGTGCCAGCTCGCCACCGATATGGCCATCCCGAAGTCCCAGGACACTATGCTGTGAACGGAGACGAATACCGGCAATATCAGCGCCGACAGCAGGATTCCCGCAATAGCCTGCAGCCTCCACTGTCGGGGCGTCCCCCGGAACCCGAGGGACAGGAACCCGTATATCTGCTTTCTTACGCCCGTGCTCCGGTCCCGCATCACGGCCAGGTCCGGTATCAGCGCGATGAACACGAACAGGGTGGCTCCGGTTAGATAGGTAAATATGGCTGCTGGGTCCCATACCAGGGGAGATCGGACATTGGGCCAGATGCCGCGGGCGAAGTCGTAGGGGAAAATCCAGTAGGCTATTCGCCAGGGCCGACCTGCGTGCATCAAGGGGAAGAGTGCTGCTGTCATCAGCGAGAAGATGGTCAGGACCTCTGCGGCTCGGGTGACGGGCCTGCGCCACTCGGCCTGGCTGAGCCTCAAGATCGACGAAATCATCACCCCCGCGTGACTGATCCCGACCCAGAACACAAAGTTGGCTATGAAGAATCCCCACATCACCGGTCTGTTCAGGCCCGTGACCCCAAGCCCCTGGTTGATCATCCACCCCAAGGCACCGCCCGCGGTGGCCACGATGAGGGCCAGGATGGCGACCGTGAGGAAGAACCACTTGGGATGGGTCTCCACCCCGCTGAGGAGTTCTCGATTTATTTCGGAATCGGGAACCGGGACTCGTTCTTGCATTAAGGGTCTCCGCTAGCCTCTTTACTCGGGCTTGGCTAGTACCAGGTATCTTCGTTTCAGGATGGTCTTCACCGAACTCAGCAGGTAGCCTTCCTTGGTCTCCCAGATGGATATGACCGGGAGGAGCTTGGTGGCTATAAGGTAGGCGAAGAACGGAACGGCCAGGCCCCCAATGATGACCATTATGTCGGTGAAGTCGGGCCAGTTGGTCTGGAAGAAGTGGGGTATGTTGGGGCCCGTGGCCGCGAAAGTCGTGTTCACGAATTCCGAGTTGTGGTGCAGGGCGGCCTCGAGTTCCTCGTTGGTGAAAGAGTAGGACCCGACGTAAAGCCGCAGCTTGTCGAAAAAGACGCCGCAGATTATCACCGCCGATGCGATGGTCGGGCCTGCGGGGGTACGGCGCACCCAGTTCCACATCAGGATCAGGAAGGGAACCACGAAGCTCAGGAACACCGCCAGGTAGAAGGCAACCCGGTAAGGGCCGATCATTATCAACTGGAGTACGTTCTCTTCCACCGGCTTGCGTCCATACCAGAAGGTGATGAATCCGGCAAACCAGAAGTAGATCCAAAGCATGGTGAAGGCGATGAGGAGCTTGCTCAGCGCCCAGAACGCTTCCATGTAGATGTAGTTCTCGTGGCCTCCGATGCGGCGCACGAGGTAGAGGGCCACCATCGTAGTCGCGACCCCCGCCTGGAGACAGGTGAGGGCCTGGAAGGCCGGGTAGATTGCGTCAAGCCAGCCCGGGACCAGGGACATCGAAAAATCGGAGGAAATGATGAATACGACGCCTATCAGGAAGATCCAGTAAAAGGTCCCGAGCGCAACCTGGCCGGCCTTGAGGATGTTCCACTGGCGGGGCGTGCCCTTCCAACCCGTGGAGAGGAGTCGGGCCATCGCACCGCGAAAACCCCCGTACTTGCGACCGTACAGCGCCAAGTCGGGAATGGAGGAAGCCCAGAGAAGGGCAAGTCCATTTACTGTCAGGAATATCATGGCCAGGGCGTCGAGAAGCCTGGGGGCTCCCCAGGGCCATTCAAACCAGATCGACTGCCTACCCTCGGCTTCCGGTATGGTCCAGAGCAGCGGCAGGAAGATAATCAGGTTGAACACGCCGACTATGGCGAACAGCTCCGACACCCGTGCCAGCGGCCTTCGCCAGTGTGTCCTGGCCAGCCGCATTGTGATGGATACCAGGAGTGCGCTCTGGCACGTCGTGTACAGGAATGCGAAGATGGCGGCGTAGTATCCCCAGTCCTTGCGGTCGTCGAAGCCGTCCATGGCTTTGATGATGAAGCCGATTACGCCCACCACCACCAACACCCCGAAGATGAAGGTGGCCTTCTTGAACCGCGGCCCGGCAGCGTAAGTCTGGGACAGGACGTCCTCGTTGACCTGCTGAGGCGTCCGCCGGGGAATCTCCACTAATGAGTGGAGTTCTTCGTGTTCCGCGTTAGCCATCGCGCTCGACTTTCTTCAGGTATACGACGTTGGGCTCCGCGCCCAGGGTTTCCAGTAGCTTGTAGTGCCTGTCACTTTTTGCCAGCTTCGCCGCCCGACTGTTCGGGTCCTTCATGTTGCCAAACACTAGGGCGTCGGTGGGGCAGGTCTGGGCGCAGGCCGGTTGCAACTCGCCGTCTCTCAGGTCTCTTCCTTCGTTCTTCAGGTCTCGCTCGGTGCGGCGGATGCGCTGGATGCAGAAGGAACACTTCTCCATCAGCCCCCGTGTGCGTACCGTGACGTCGGGGTTGAGCTGGTTTTCCAACGACTCGGGCCACTCCGGCTCCCAGAAGTTGAAGAACCGCACCTGGTATGGGTCGTTGTTGGCGCAATACCGGGTCCCGACACACCTGTTGTACACCTGCACGTTCATGCCCTGGTTGTTGTGGTAGGTCGCGTAGACCGGACAGACGGGTTCGCACGGAGCGTTTTCGCAGTGCTGGCACAGGACCGGGAGAAATCTGGCCTTGACGTTCGGGTATTCGCCCTCCCAGTACCTCTCTATGCGGATCCATTCAATGGCCCTGCCCTCGTGGAACCTGTCCTCTTCGTTAAGGGGGATGTTGTTCTCGGCCTGACAGGCAACCACGCAGGCCTCACAGCCTGTGCACCGATCGATGTCTATTACCATTCCCCACTTGAACTTGTTCTGGTCAGCCAAGAATTACCTCCCGGGCCCGACTAGTGGGCGTCGCCCTTTCCATTAGCAATCTGTATGAGCTCGACGGTCGGGGCGGGCAGTGCTTCGACTACCCCCTCGAACTTGGGCAGCGTTCGCCTTCTGTCCGTCTTTGTGACTTTCACCCTGGTCGCGTTGTACGCCAGCGCCCCCGTATTGGGGTCGGTAAGGGGTGCAAGAATCGACATAACGTTAGTGCCACGATTCTCGGCATAACGCCCGTAGGCCGAATATCCCTGTGATGCAGGCACACTCACGATTCCAGGCGGCGTTCCCCTATTTACATAAACAGGAGCTTCGATCGCGCCGTACTGAGACCTGATTTCCACGATGTCGTTGCTCTTCAGTTCCAGCCTCTCGGCGTCCTGGCGGCTTATATCCACCCACGTATCCCATACGACGGTGGTCAATGGGTCGGGCGTGGCCTGGAGCCACGGCAGGTGGGCCAGCCGACCATCAAGCATAGAGTTGGTTTGATACACGATGAGGTTCATACCCTCCTCGAGGGGGGCGTTTTGAAATACCGGTAAATTGATCTCCGAGGGAAGGGGCTTGGGCTCGACGGAGATGCTGGGCCTGGACCCCTGGTCATACCAGACGCCTCGTTGGAGCAGGCCGCTCCAGAATGCTTCGAAGCTTCCCTCTACTGTCAGGTTCCCCCGCCCGCGTGCAAACAGCTCTCTGGCTCCTTCCTGAACCGCTTCCTTGAAGCTGGCCCAGGGCAATGCAGTCGCCGCTGTTCCGCCCATCCGGCCGGCGATGGCAATAAGCGTGTCTCCGAATGACCGGGTGTCCTGGAAGGGCGCCACAACCGGCTGCTGGAAAGTGACCATTTCATACCCGGGGCCCGGGTCAGGAACGTCGTCGCCCCAGGTCTCGAGGTAGGTGCTTTCAGGGAGAATCAGGTCTGCCTGGGCAGTGGTGTCGTCCATGAAGCTGGAGAAACTGACTACGTAAGGGACGTTGGCCAGTGATTCCTGGAATCTGAGGTCTTCTGGTAGGCCGTGCACCGGGTCTGCGTTCCTGACCATCAGGACTTCTACGTTGCCCATGTCACCGGCGATGTTCTGCCAGTCTCTGAAGCTGGACTGGGGCAAGGACCCGCCGGCGCCCGGAGAAAGAGGAGCGGGGTTGAAGTGGAGGCCGCCCTCTTTGCCAACGTTGCCCACCAGCACGTTCAGTGAGTATATGGCCGCTAGGTTGAACAGGCCGTTGGTGTGGGCCCCGGCGGAGCTCCCTCCGACAGCCAGGCTAGGCTGCTCGTGGGCGAATCGTCGAGCCAGGTAGATAGTGTCATTCTCGGAGACGCCGGTCATGTCTTCTACGATGTTCGGGGCAAAAGCGGCAAGGGCCTCAAAGCCTTGCCCCTCGGTCATGGCATCAGCGGCATCCTTGTCGCCGAGCTCCTCCCGAATGATGACGTAAGCCATGCTCAGGGCCAGTATGCCCTCCATGCCTGGCTTGACCGGCACCCATTTGTCGGCGTTCGCGGCGGTCATGGAGAACCGGCTGTCGACGTGGACGAAAGTGCCGCGGTCCCGGTGGTCTCCCTGTCGAAACTCACCGTAGCCGCGGTTGTAGCGGACGGTGGAAAGCCAGGTCTCGAGGATGTCGGCCCCGAATCCGAGCAGGAAGGTCGTGTTCTCCAGGTCGAACTCCGGCAGCTGCTCCTGTCCAAAGAGTTGGCGCATGGCGGCCTTGAGGTTCGTTGATCGTTCCATGGCCTCAAAGGAGGCATGCCGGATGCCCAAGGCTTCCACAAACTGCTTGGTGACCATCCCCAGCCGACCCCTCAGCGGATCGGTCGCCAGCACCACCCGGGAGGCCTGCGCGCCCTGCAGCCTTTGCACCAGGTCCGCTTCGGCGGTCTCCCAGGTTACAGATTGATATTGGCCGGAACCTCGAGGTCCCGATCGGCGCAACGGTCCGGCAATTCTGTCGGGATGGTATAGGGCCTGCACGCCTGCCTGGCCCCGAACACATAGCTTGCCCCGGCTCAACGGGTGGTTGGGATTGCCTTCAATCTTCTTCGCCCGACCCTCCAGTACCCTGACTATGTTGCCGCAACCGGCAGGGCACTGCCTGCAGGTGCTGGCGTACCAGTTGTCGGTGCCAAGGACTAGGTCCTCGGGAAGGTTTACTGGGCTTTCGACTAGGTTCTCTTCGGCGTCGAATCCGCACGCTTTGAAGATAACCGCTCCCAGGGACGAGATTCCGGCAATCTTCAGGAATTGTCTTCGGCTAACTGGCAATTTCTAGTACCGCTTTGGTTGATTCCCTAATGATTAGTAGTGACAGGTAAGGCAGTCGGTCGGGGCATTGTTCTCTCTGTGACAGTCCACGCAGTCGCCCATCTTAAGGTCTCGTACCTGCCCCACAACCTCCATGCTGCCGACGTCTCCGTGACACTCGGAGCAGTTGATTCCTTTGTTTATGTGGGCCTCGTGAAGGAACTGGACGTGGTCCGGAAGTCGATGCACCCGGTTCCACTGGATCGGCTCTTCGCTTTCGAAGTGCTCCCTTAGCTTCTCCAGTTCTTCACTCTCCGGCAGTATGTACTGCTCCCTCCCGAGGTCTTTGTGGCAGAAAAGGCATTGCTCCACCGCAGGTATCCCCGCCGAGGCGCTGGTGTCTACCGTCCTGTGGCAGAACATGCACTCGATCCCAACCTTTTCGACGTGAACGTCGTGAGGGAAGTCGATTGGCTGGTCGGGAGCTGCGCCCATACCGAAGACCTGGAAAGGTTCGGAGAACACGGCCTTTGTCAGGAACACCGCCGTCATTACCAGGATCACACCGATAACTAAGCCCAGGACGGCCGGTATGACTATTTTAGGTGTGATGGGCATCTGCTATTGCCACCAGCGGGAGTAAACGTCTCCGAACGAACTCTCGGCGTTGATGGCCACGAACACAACATAGGAGATGACCCCCGCCAGTGCCGCAAAGGCCACCATGTAGAAGACGCGGCGGACCTTGCTGAGGTCTTCGGGGAGATGCCCGGACTTGACCAGGGAGGGAATCAGGGCGTGGGCAATAAGCATGGAAAAGGCGAAGACTATCATCAAACCGGGAACGAAAAGGAGGGCCAATAGGAACTCACCAATGTCGGCCCAGTCTTGCCTTGTAACGAAATTAGGGTCCAATACCGTCCCCGCGGTCGGTCCAGAAACTTTGTGAAGATATTATCAGGACGAAATTCGGATTGCAAGGGTTTTTTGGACAGGGTCTGAACCTTTGTGAAAGATTCCACTTCTTCCCGTTGTCCCCGTTGCGCAACGACCCCCGAGGCGATAATATCTCCCCAGCGAAAAAACCGGGGCCCTCGGCCCGACACTCAGCGCAGGAGCAGCAATTGAGCGCCATAGCCGAAAAAACAGTCGACATAAATAGGAGAAGGAAGTTCATAGGCTTGGGGATTGCCCTGGGAGGACTCGCCCTTCTTGGCAGCGCGACCGGTGCGCTGGGCCTTTTCGGGCGTTCCAACAGGGGCAGGCTCTTCACTTTCCGTAACCGCAGAAGCACCCCCGTGATCGACCAGGACTCCATCTTCTACCCCAGGGACGAGATTGTACGCCAGAAGATCACCGAGTCTGGGGGTTGCGACCGTACTTAGAGCCCCACATCCCCTCAACTAAACGGAATGTCGAAGAAACGCCGGTACAACGTACCGGCGTTTCCTTTTGCCGTGAGCGTTAGAGTCTCTCCGCAGTGCGGCTGGACCACCGGAGCCCCAACTTCGTAGACAAAGACAAAGAGCCCGACTGGCGGAAATCGGGCTCTTTGTATAGGGGGGAGGAGGGTTAGAAATGGGGGTTGTATTCTGTTTTGTCAGCCGGTGGCATACCGCTTCTTGAGAAGCGGCAGCCGGATGATTCCCGGAGTCAGATGCTCGCTCAGCTTGTCAATTGCTTCCGCAATGCCCAGCCGCATACCTTCAAAAATGTCCCGGGAGCTCGCCCGGAACTCGTCAATGTGGACCCTGAGTAGTCGAGAAGCCTGCGTCGCTTCCCGGACCTTCATCCCGTCCCTGACCCAAAGGGTCTGGATGTCGCTGGAAAGTCCGAACCGGCTCAGCAATCGTTTCACCCCTGATACGGGCCATTGCTGGGAAGCGACATAACCGTAGGCCCTTGCCTCTTCTACCCCAAGGGTCGGAGCAAGGGTCCAGGGGTCCTGCCGGTAGTAGTCCCTGAAGTATCGGGCGACTACCTCTTCCAGTGCCGAATAGCCGTGGGTAATGCAGTTGAAGAGATCGGCGGCCATTCCTTTGCCCGGGCAGCTGGGCACCTTTTTCGTGACCCACATGCCGCCCGTCTCGCCGCGCCCAGCCATGAAGGACGACGATCCGATGGCGATCATGTCCCGTCTTTCGAGCTCCACGAAGCTTGAGAGCACTAGGGTTACCGTGGGGTGGTTCGGGCCCTTCTTCTCCGAGTCTTTCCCGAACCTTGCGTCAAGCTGCGGCGATGCCGAAGCGCTCTTAAGCGATGGAAAACATAAAGCCAGCGCGGGCCGCTCGAATGCGATTCTCGCTATCGGGTCCGTCTGGTTGTTCGGATTCAGATACGTTCTTTGTAGTGCCACGGTTCTGTCCTGTGCGTTCTATTGCTTGGGGCTTTCCGGGTCCGGCGGAACCTTGATCGGGTTTGTATATGTCCGGTTGGGGTTAGGGGCCCGAGAGGTGAAGTGTCGAGGTGCCTCTCGGGCCCCGGAAGAGTCAAGGTCTAAAAGAAGTCGTCATCCCACTCCATCTGGGAAGACCGCCTCTTTCGCTTGTTGCCGCGTCCGAAGATCCCGGGCGCCTTCACTTTCATCTCGACCCCCGGGAGCAGGCCCTTGAAGGCGCCTGCTACGTTGCCCAGGCCCCTGTCCTGCCGGAGTCCCGTTGCGATAAGAGTCAGTTTCACCATGTCGCCCAGTGACGGGTCGATCGACATCCCGAAAAAGATGCTCGCATCCCTGTGGACGGCCTTGTTTATCAGCTCACCTGCGGCGTTCACGCCGCCCAAAGTCAGATCGTCGCCGCCCTTCACGGAGAAGAGCACGCCCTTGGCGCCTCGGATGGAGAGGTTAAGCAGGGGGTTGGTGATGGCTTGCCGGGCCGCTTCCAGGGCCCCCATGTTGCCCCGACCAATTCCTATCGCCATGAGAGCCCCGCCGGGATTGGCCATAATGCTCTGAACATCGGCAAAGTCTACGTTGATCTCGCCCGGCACGTTGACGAGCTCCGAGACACTGACGATTCCCTGGCTGACAACTTCGTCAGCGGTTGCGAAGGCTTCCGTCATCCCCGCGTCGTGGTCTACGAACTGGAGCAGCCTGTCATTGTGGATGACGATCAGGTTGTCCACGTGCTTCCGTAGCCTCGCAACTCCGGCGACCGCCTGGCCGAGCCTGCGCGATCCCTCGAAACTGAAGGGGGTGGTCACCACACCGACCACAAGTGCGCCCATGTCCCTGGCCAACTGGGCCACGTAGGGCGCGGCGCCCGTGCCGGTCCCTCCGCCCATACCGGCGGTCAGGAATACCAGCTCGGCGTTCTTCAGAGCCTTCTTTATAAGAGTGGAAGACTCCTCGGCGGCCTTTTCACCGACGTCGTATTCTCCACCTGCGCCCCAGCCGTGAGTGATGTTTTCACCTATCTGGAGGATGGTGGCGCCCTGGGTTACCGACTCCAGGGACTTGATGTCCGTGTTGACGACGACAAACTCGACGCCCGGGACGTTATGCGCAAGCATCCGGCGGACACAGTTGCAACCGCCTCCACCTACGCCGACTACTTTGATTCGGGCCGGCGCCCTGTCTACTGAAAGCCGTGATACCGGCCGGTTGCTCAATAGTTGCTCTACGACCATTTTCGCTATCCTCCCTCTTAACTGATTTTGTGGCCCGACCTCCCGATGGAGGCTTGCCTTGCTTTTGAAACGGTACCCTTTGGCACATTGCCTTGACCGTTTCGCCAGAAAGAATCGGTGCTTGTCCGAATCACAGACGAATTTAAGGCAATATGAGCGCATTCTAGGCATGGTCAAAAGCAGTATCCAGATAAGGCAAACCTAAAGATACTAAAGGACATTGCCATTTACCCCTTTGCCATTCAGCGCACCGTTGCCATAATTGTCCTTATCCTGTATGCTTGCCTCGACGTAGCTGTGCCGGACAAGCCATAAGTAAGGACAAACGTCATGGTGGGCAAGGAAAACGGCAACAAGCGGCCTCCCTACCCTCCCTACTCTCAATGGCTAAGGCTATTGGAAACGTTGAAAGACGACTTTCAGCGCAGACAACTGCCGAGCCGCATAGACAACAGCTACCTCAAGAAGCTCAAGGTCAATCCCTCTGCCGAGTCCAATCTTCTGTCCGCGTTGGCTTACCTCGGCTTGGTCGACGGTGAGAAGCAGCCGACCCCGGCCCTTAAAGGTCTTTTGCCGTTGGATGGCGAAGACTTGAAGTCAGCCCTCAGGGACATTGTGCAGGAGTCCTATGGCCCGATGCTAAGGGGCTTGATCTTGCACACCGTCACCCCGGACCACCTTGCCGAAAAGTTCCGGAGGGGCGGCTCCCAGGACGAAGTCGGACGCAAGGGCATGACCTTCTTCGTCCGGATTGCCAAGGATGCCGGGATCAGACTCTCCGACCAGCTCAAGACTAGGGAAAGGCAGCCCTCCACCCGGACCCCGAGAAGAAGGGCACAGCAAGTAAGCCTCGCTCCCGTTCCAGCACCCCAGCCAAGCGCCGATCCCCCCGATCTCCCTCCGGCAGACCCGTCAGACAACGACGATTTGACGAATCGTGTCCTTGCCAAATTCCCCGACTACAATCCCGACTGGGACGAGACCCAGGTCGTG
Source organism: Dehalococcoidia bacterium (assembly GCA_965207225.1). GTDB lineage: Bacteria > Chloroflexota > Dehalococcoidia > Plut-88900 > Plut-88900 > Plut-88900. The sequence goes on along the minus strand of CBDBLV010000004.1, from coordinate 211,972 downwards.
CTTTGGCGGGACAGCCTCGCATTGCTCCTCGCCGAGGCCCGCAACCACTACCTCACCTCCTGCTAGACCCCTCCCTCGTCCTTGTTTAGCCTGCGAAACCGGCCGCCGATGCTATAATCGGTATACAGCAAATGGATGATTTGGAGGACCGCGAAAAGCAATGCTGAGCGATCAATTTAGCTACGGCGCCGGCGCAGTCAGAGCCAACGCAATCTATACGGGCGCCATGTCCCGGCTGTACGGGCTTCTGGCCCTTGGAATAGTCACCACGGGCGCCGCAATCTGGGTCGGGGACAGGATTGGCTTGGGGGATGTGGTGTTGGGGCTTGGTTGGCTGGGATACCTTGTGGGATTCGGTGTCATATTCGCCACCCTCATGGGGGCCAGCGCCCTCGCCACCAGGGGCCAGATCGGCGCCGCAACCGGCGTCTATCTGCTCTTCACCGCCATGGAAGGGTTCTTCCTTTCCTGGATCCTCTCGGCTTACACCAACGAAAGGATAGGGCTTGCCTTCATCCTTACGGCTGGGCTCTTTGTCGGGATGAGTCTTATAGGAATGACCACGAAGAAGGATCTTTCGCGGCTTGGACCTATCCTCATATTCGGTCTCCTCGGACTGATTGGCATCAGCCTGATAAACATGCTGCTCCTCCAGTCCAGCATGCTCTTCCTCTTCATCAACTTGCTGCTTCTGCCCCTGTTCCTTGTCCTGACGGTTTATGAGACCCGACAGGTCAAGGTACTGGCCATGCAGGCGGCCGAGCAAGGCGACTACCAGGCCGCAACCCAGGTGGCAGTCATCGGAAGCATTGGCCTTTACCTGAGCTTCCTCAACATCTTTCTCATCATCCTCAACCTCCTTGGGTTCGCTTCCGACGACTAGGTAGTGGATGGGCGGGGCGTCCCTTGGCCCTGAATACGAAAAAGGCCCGGCGTATAGGTGCGCCGGGCCTTCCCCTTTCAAGGCTGTACTTTACAGCGACAAGCTTCCCCGAGGCATCAGCATCTTCATGCTGTAAGGTGTATAGAGGGCCAACGCCGCCCGTAGGTCTGCCGCACATCCAATCAACATTGCAGACTCCACTGCAGAGACCCCCAGCCGCTCCGTCAGCAAGTTAGACATCGCTAGCGTTGCAACTTCACCGGCCTCGTTCAACGTCCGCCCCCGACCAAACGTGATCACGTGGTCCGCTGTGATGATTAGGGGCTCCTTCACCTGTAGGTCCTGTGAAACCGATGCCTGCATGGTGATCTTCATCGAACCCTCCACCGCCGAGCTCGTAGCTTCTCCCTCTCCCATGGCGAGATGCGAGTCTCCCATCGCCAGGTATGCTCCGTCGTGGAATACGGGAAGGTAGAGGGCCGATCCCGCCGTGACATCCGTAATGCTCAACTGCCCCCCGAACGGCCCAGTATCCCCGAGCTGCGCTTCACCTTTTTCAGGCGCGACGCCAATCTGGCCCAGCATCGGCCTGAAGGGAATGGATGCTCCGCTCGGGAACACGGCCTCCGTTTCGGAGATCTGGACTTCTATCATCCGAAAACTGGAAATCCTATCGCCCAGTGCCCCGGCGCCCGGCAGCGCAAGGACGTAGGCTTGGGGCTCGGCGGGAGACATGGACAGGAATTCCACCTTGAGTGTGTCTCCGGCCTTCACCCCTTCCACATAGATCGGCCCGTTCATTGACCGCACTATCTTTGATCTCGCGAAATCGGGATCGGTGCGTGAAACGTCCTTGAACCTGTCCGTAGTCGTAACGGTGAATCTCTCTCCTGACCCCACGCGTACGGCAGGTTCGTCCTCTGCGGAGAATCGGTGGCAAATCTGCTCGGCTCCAAGGTGTTTCACGATCTCGCCCTCCTGTGCCGTTTGCTGCGCGGATAGTAACACATGGCTAAGCACGGGGAACTTTGTGGGCTAAAATGTGGCTACAATTCCGCGAAGGATTCCGATGGAAAAGCCGCTGATCGGCATAGACATGGACGGCGTGATCTGCCGACCACCCCTGGGCCTCAATCTGCCCATAGCCTCGGGGCCCTACAGAGAGTACCATCCTCGTCAGATGAATCGCAGATCGCCTCAAGGGTTGATGTTGCAGGCCCTGAAGCTCTTTCTGAAGCTGAAATATCTTGGGCGCCGACCTTTGCCCGGCGCCCTCGCCGGCATCGAGGCCATTAGCAAATACCGGACCCCCGTCCTCGTGACCAGCCGGAACGCAACGGGCAAAGATCTGATAACCGCCTGGCTAAAGAGGCATGGGTTTGCAGACCTTTTTCAAGAGGTCCACGCCAACTCCCTCGGGCTCCCCTCCCCCGACTTCAAATGGCAAACGTGCTCCCGACTCGGTATACAGGAGTTTGTCGATGATGACGGCCGGGTCGCCGACATCCTGTCCCGTAAAGGCCTGAAAACCGTATTCCTACGAGATTGGCCCAGGAACCGCAACTACGATTACCTCTCCAACGTGACTCGGGTCAAGTGCCTTGCCGACGTCGCAAGTATCCTCGCAGCCCAGTGAATGACTTCTCCCCGACTGCTGTCCGCAATAGACGAGTTTCGCACCTGTATTTATAATTCATCGCGCTGAGCGCAGCGCCGAGGCCTGGGCGGATATAAAAGGCCTCCGGCCGATATCGGCCTTCACATTGGCCGAGCCTCACCTATTCATTTGCAGAAACTTCAAGACTTCTATAGGGGAAAGACCGTCCTTCTCACTGGCGGCACCGGCTTGCTGGGAAAGGTGCTTTTGGAGAGATTCCTTAGCCATCTGGCCGAAGTGGAAAAGGTCTACGTCCTCGTCCGGCCCAAGACCCGACCCGGCGCTTCCCCCGTTTCCATTGAGGAGCGCCTTAAGCAGGAAGTCTACGATTCCCAGATCTTCGACCCCTTGAAGGACCGGCTCGGCGGCCCCTTTGATAGTCTTTTCCACGCCAAAGTGCAGGCAGTTTCCGGAGACGTGGCCTCCGAAAAATTGGGCCTCGAGCCCGAGGTTTACGATCGTCTCCAGCGCGAAGTAGACATCATCATCAACTGCGCCGCCGTGGTCTCCTTCGATGCGCCCCTGGATAAGGCTGTAGGACTCAATACCCTTGGCCCTCGACGAATCGCCGACTTCGCAAAGGGCTGCAACGATGCATTCTTCGCCCAGGTCTCGACTTGCTACGTGAACGCTACTAGAAAAGGCCCTGTCCCCGAGGAACTCCCCGACCCCACCCGCACGGTCGGTCACATTAACGGCCTTCCCCAGTCCCCGTATGACTTGGAAACGGAGGTTTCGGCCGTCCTTGAGAAAGCACGGTCTATAAGGGGCTCGAGTCCCGAAGTCAACCGCACTGAGTCGGAGCGCCTTGACCGCGAGTTGAGCAGAGTTGGTATGGAGTGGGCCCACCGACGCGGGTGGCAGGACGTCTACACCTTTTCAAAGGCTATGGGTGAGCAGATGTTCGTCCGTAGCACGGAGGGCCTGAGAGGCGCCATCATCAGGCCCGCAATCATCGAAGGGGCCTGGAAATCTCCCCTGCCAGGCTGGCTGAACGGCTACCGGATGCTCGACCCCCTCATCGTCGCCTATGGCCGGGGCCGCATGATCGATTTTCCCGGCAATCGCAACGGCATCCTCGATATCATCCCCGTGGACATGGTGGCAAACGCAATTCTCGCCACCATTGCGAAGGCGTCGGAGTTCGATACCCGGGAGGTTTTCCAGATAGCTTCCGGGATGGAGAACCCCATAACGCTCGGGGGTTTCGCGGACCAGGTGGACGCCTACTTCCAGATGAACCCCTTCCCGGTATCCGGAGACGAAAATGGGAAGCCTAGGAAGCTGATCAAACCCACCTTCCCCACCACCCCCAAGTTTCTTCGCCGGATCCGGCTGAAGTACATGCTGCCCCTCCGGGCAGCCATTGCAGTCACCACACCGTTCTCCCTCATTCCTCACGCCCGACGTTTCCGTACGAGGCTGAAGTCAAAGATGTTCTCCCTGGAGCGTCTATACCAGTACGGACGGCTCTACGGCCCCTACGCCGAGGCGGACTGCAAGTTCCTCACCAACAACACCCGCAGTGTCATGGAGTCCCTCCACGAGTCCGACCGGGAGCACTTCGACTTTGATATCGCCAGCCTTGACTGGACCACCTACCTCCAGGGTGTCCACATACCTGGCGTCAAGAAATACCTCCTGGGCATGGAGCCAGACGCCGACACCAGGGCCCTCCGCGCCTCCGACGTTGCTCTCAAGGCGGAAGCCGAAAAGTGGCTCAGAGTCTCTCCGTGGACCCGGGCCCTCGGCAAGGCCCTGTTCATGCCGATGACCTGGGCTATCAGGTGGTGGACCGGGTTCCGTTGCGAGGGATTGAATAACGTCCCCGACTCCGGCCCCTTCATCATCGCTGCCAACCATAACAGCCACATGGACACCCCCGTCATCTTCCATGCTCTCGGCCCCAAGGCCCGCAACCTCCACCCCGTCGCCGCCAAGGACTACTTCTTCGAAAACCCCTTCATGGCCCGCACCGTGCGCATCCTCTTCAACGCCATCCCATTCAATAGGCAGTCAACCGCTCGGGAAGAGCTCGGACTGGCCCTTGCCGTGCTTGAGAAAGGCCACTCTTTGGTCTTCTATCCCGAGGGAAGCAGGGGCCAGCCCGGCCTAATGCAGCCGTTCAAGAACGGGATCGGCTTCCTCGCCCTGATGTCCGACGCCCCCGTCATTCCCACCCTCATCGTCGGCTCCGACAAGGCCATGCCCAAGGGCTCCTGGTTCGTAAAGCGCCGTCCCGTTATCATCCGGTTCGGTCAGCCCCTTCACTCCTCGGGCAAAGCCAATGGGAACGACCCCAGGGCCCTCGGAGAGCTTACCCGGGAGGTCACCGGCGAAGTCCAGGCTGCAGTTGAGGCTCTGCATGGGCCCGACTAACGCCCACCCGGCAGCCTTCTTCGACGTAGACCGCACCAGTGCTTCTTCCAACCTTCTCGACGCGTATCTGGACTTCACCTTGGACGGCAAGAGCCTATTGGGCAAGGCCATCTCGGTGGGGGGCGTGCTGGCCAAAGCGCCTCTCTACGCCTACCTGGACTGGCTCGACCGCGTGCGTTTTATCGAGAGGTTCTTCAAGAATTACAATGGAGTCTCCGTGGAAGCCATGGAACGCTGGACCCAGGGCCCCGGCCGCGCTTATTGGTCCCGACACCTTTTTCAAGAGGCACGAGACCAGGTCAACAGGCACCGAGAACAAGGTCACAAAGTTGTGCTTCTGACTGGCGGACTTTTCGAAATGGTCGTCCCTTTGGGCGAACTTCTCCAGGCCGACGAAGTGATGGCCTCCCGCTGCGGGGTGTCGGCGGGGCGATTCACTGGAGAATTGTCGTCAGGACCCCTGAGCGGCACTGCCAAGGCCGAGGCCGCCGAAACCTGGGCAACCCAATCAGGCGTAGACCTCTCCGAGTCCTACGCCTATGCAGACGATATGTCCGACCTGCCACTCCTTGAGCTGGTCGGACATCCGGTTGCGGTGAACCCCGAGCGTCGTCTTGAGAAACTCGCCCGCTCCCGAGGCTGGCCCGTGCGACACTGGACGAGCAAGGGCAAACCGTCTTAGTTGGTCCGGCTTTAAGGCTCAAGAGATGATTCAAACCGACGCAACTCCCAGATAACCGTGAAAGCCCTGGTCATTTACAAGAGCGTACCTCGGTATCTTCTGACCCGGGTTCTGTCCGGGCCCTTCCCCCGATTCGCCCTCGGCCCGACCAGCCTCCTTCGCCTGAAAGATGTTCCCGAACCCCAGCTCCCCCGCCCGGATTGGGTCAAATTGCGCACCATCCTTAGCGGCATCTGTGGCTCGGACCTTGCAGTGATTAAGAGCAAGGGCAGTCTTTACCTCTCTGGCTTCACCTCCTTTCCCTTCGTCCCCGGCCACGAGGTTGTGGGCGAGATAATCGAGACCGGAGCACAAGTCCAGGGTTTCAAGGTCGGTGACCGTGTAGCAATAGAACCGGCTCTCGGGTGCACGGTCAGGGGCTTTTCCGAAGCCTGTCCCGCCTGTGCAGCCGGTCGCTATGCAAACTGTATACGGGCTACGGAAGGAGCGGTGGGTGCGGGTTTGCAGACCGGGTATTGTAGGAGCCTGCCGGGTGGCTGGGGAGAGAGATTTGTTGCTCATGTCTCCCAGCTCCACCCCGTCCCGACTGATTTCTCCGACCAGGCCTCAGTGCTTATTGAACCCCTCTCCTGCGCCATTCACGGCGTGCTCCGGGCAGAACCCGCTGAGCCGGGTCCTGCGCTGGTCCTCGGGTGTGGTGTGGTTGGCCTCTTGACCATCGCCGCCCTGAGGGCCCTGAGACCCGACACCCGCATCATCGCCGTCGCCAAGTACCCCTCCCAGGCCACCACCGCCCGGGCCCTGGGCGCCGACACCGTCTACCCTCCCGGCGTGAACGGCTACGAGCAGCTTGCTGGCGAAGTTGGAGCAAAGCTTTTGCCGGTCATTCGGGAGAAACCCGCGGTGGTTGGTGGATTTCCCGTCGTCTACGAGTGTGTCGGGAGCTCCGCGGCCCTGGATGACGCCGTCAGGTGGACGGAGGAGAATGGCGCCGTAGTAGCTCTAGGCATGCCCTCTGACGCCCGCACCGACCTCACCCCCCTGTGGCACCAGCAGGTGCGCCTCACCGGCGCCTATGCCTACGGCCTGGAACACACTGCAAACGAGCACGTCAAGACTTTCGACTTGGCAATTCGTCTGATGAAAAACCAGGAACTGCGTGACCGGCTGGCGGCCCTCGTCACTCACCGGTTTCCCATCCGTCGCTACAAGGATGCCTTGGTAATCGCAGGACGGGCCGGGAGGCTGGGTGGGGCCAAGGTGGCCTTCTCCTTTCCCGGCTGAATCAGGCTTGCTACACTAACGTCAAGGCCCTGTCCATAAAGGTGTTGATTTGGAAATAGACAAGAGCAAACTGGTTAAGCGGGTGGAAAAGCCCGGGCAGCGATTCCTCATGCACCACGGGGAGTCCTTCCGGTACGAGGAGCTGCCCGTCGGAGCCCGTGTCATCTACCCCCCACCCCCCCTCCCCGCTATCAAAGACCCCGACGCTGCGATAGCCAACGCCCTCGAAAACCCCTTGGGCCAGGACCCCCTGTCCGAACATCTCAGGCCCGGCATGAAGGTGACCATCGCCTTCGACGATATCTCCCTTCCCCTCCCCCCCATGACCCGACCCGACATGCGCCAGCGCATCGTCGAAGCAGTGCTCAAAGTCCTCGCCGAAAAGGGCGTCGATGATATCCACCTCGTCGCTGCCCTTGGCCTCCATAGGCGCATGACGCCCGGCGAATTGAAGAGAGCCCTTGGTAGGAAGGTCTTCAACCGCTTCCATCCCGACAGGCTCTACAACTTTGATGCTGAAGACCGTGACAATCTCGTTGTCCTGGGCGCCACCGAGCACGGCGAAGAGGTGGAGACCTCAAAACGGATCGCCGACTCAGACTTGCTCATCTACGTCAACATCAACCTCTCATCCATGGACGGGGGCCACAAGTCCATTAACACGGGCCTCGTCAGCTACAAGACCATCCGTCACCACCATAACGTACACACCCTGATGCGCTGTGAGTCCTACATGGACCCGACCCGTTCGGCCCTCCACGATTCGGTCAACGGCATGGGCAAGGTCGTGGCAAAGAACCTGAACGTCTTCAAGATCGAGACCGCGCTTAACTCCAACACCTTTCCCTCGATACTGTCCCACCTGCAGAAGCAGGAGTCGGACTGGAATCTCATCGACAAAATCACCTTCGGTGTCAACCGCCCGGCCCTGAATATCGCGCCCTTCTACCTTAGATGGCAGATCTTCCAGAACCTCCGCTCGCCCTACGGCCTTCTGGACGTCGCCGCCGGCGACACGGACATGGTCCATGATCAGATCCTGTCCACCCTGTTCAAGCAGCAGACCGTCCCGGTTGAGGGCCAGGCCGACGTAATGGTCATGGGCCTGCCCTACCTCTGTCCCTACAACGTCAACTCCTTCCTGAACCCCTTGCTTATCCACACCCTGGCCCTCGGCTACAGCTTCAACATGTACCGGGGCAAACCGCTGGTTAAACGGGGAGGAGTGCTCATCTTCACCCACCCCTTGGACGAGCGTTTCAACGCCACCCACCACCCCTCCTATATCGACTTCTACAACAACATCCTCCCCCAGACCCAGGACGCCGCCGAAATCGAAAAGCGCTTCGAAGCGGTGTATGCAGACGATGAGCGGTATCGACGACTCTATCGGGAGTCCTACGCCTACCACGGCGTGCATCCCTTCTATATGTGGTACTGGGCTTGCTACGGGCAGGACTACCTGGGTCGGGTCATCGTGGCAGGTGCCAGGGACAAGTCTGTCGCCGAGCGGCTGGGCTACGAGACTGCCCCCGACGTCCCCACCGCCCTCGAGATGGCCAGGGACAGCGTCGGCCCCTCCCCCGAGGTCTCAATGTTTCACTACCCGCCCATCTTCCTCTGCGACGTGACCTAGCAATGGTTAGCAGCGATTCGTGGACCATCATTGCCAACCCGACCTCCGGCAAGGGTGCCAGCCTGCGACTCGCAGAGCGCATCGGAAATCTCCTCACTGGCGCCGATATTCCCAGCGATGTCCTTTACACCACAGCTCCCGGTGATGCCGAATCAATGGCGGCTGCGGCAGTGGAGAATGGCATCGCAGGCGTCCTGGCTTGTGGCGGCGACGGTACGCTCCACGAGGTGATCAACGGGGTGATGTCCGGCCACGGAGGACATAACGTGACCGTCGGGGTTGCGCCTTCTGGCAGGTGCAACGACTTCGCAACGGCCCTTGGCCTCCCAAAGACTGCTGTGGAAATCCGAGACCTCATCTTGTCCGGCAAAACCAGGCTTGTTGACTTGGGTGTTGTAGGTGGCAGGTACTTCGCTACGGTCGCAACTCTGGGCTTCGACAGCACCGTGAGCCAGTACGTTGCCGACGGCCATGTGCCTCGCTTTCTCAAGGGCACCCCTTCGTATCTCTACGCCATCTTCCTGCAACTGTTCCGCTACAGGGACGTTCAGGTTAGCCTGGAAGGTGACGGCTTGAGCTACTCCGGCCGGACGTTCCTGACCGCGACCGCCAACACCCGACAGTACGGCGGCAACATGCACATCGCCCCCGATGCCCTCCCCAATGATGGCATGCTGGACGTGTGCCTCGTAAAGTCAGTCTCAAGATGCGACGTGGTGATGATCCTGCCCCGGGTCTTCAAGGGCGGTCATACCAGGCATCCCGCGGTCTCGATTCACAGGGTGAAAAGCCTCAAACTGGAGACCGAGGCCCCAATGCCCATCTGGGCAGATGGGGAAAAGGTCTCCCAGACCCCCGCCGAGATATCCGTAGAGGCAGGCGCGCTGAAGATGCTGGGCTAGATCCCCTGCCCGTATACGTGGTCCCCACTGACCACCACTATCGCCCGACGGTCTTCCCTCATCACCCGGTCATACTCTTCCCAGTCATCGTGAGCGCCGCCACATGCAACGAAGGCCTCTCGTAGCTCCACCCTTAGAGCTTCGTGGTCGGTGTTCTCCCAGTCCCGGATGACAACAGTGCCCTCGACGGCGCACCAGCGGTCCCAGTGCGGGCTCACCACTGTCACGGTACACCTCGGGTCCCGACGCAGGTTCTTCAGCTTCGCCGAGTTCCCAATCGCCACGAACACCGCCCCGCCCTGGTAGGCGCCTGCCTTGACCACGCTCGTCTGGATCGCCCCCGACCTCCTGAACGTGTTCACCACTGCATCAAAGTTTGTTGAGAGAAAAGTGCGTGCGTCGTCGTACTCCATCTTGTCCTCCCTGCCCTGTTATGAGTCGTCAGACCTCTTGGCTCGGCTGCCTCGACAGCCGACTCCTGAAAAACAGGATCCCCATGAGCATAAGGCCGGCAAATACCAGCAGGATGAATGACACTGCGGCCATCATTGGCGCAAACTCCACCGTGACGCCGTTCCAAAGGTTCATCGGCAGAGTCCTTAGGAACGGGTCTTTGAGGAAGACCGCTATGGGCACCTCGTAGAAGGAGACAAGAAAGGCAAAGAATGTCGCCACCGTGATTCCGGGCATTATTTGAGGCAGGATTACCCTGCGTAACGCCGTGAACCTGTTGGCCCCCAGGCTCATTGCCGCCTGTTCGTGCACCTGGTCGATTCCCCTGAGCGTCGCCGTCAGGATAATCACCACGTAGGGTATCGCCAGGACCACGTGGGGCAGAGCTATTCCGATTACCGTTCCCACCAGCGGGCGCATGTTAAACGAATAGAAATAGAAGAGTGCCAGCGCAGTTAGCGTAGCCGGCACTATTAGCGGAAGGATGACGAAGGACCCCAGGAGCCCTCGCCCCGGGAACGACCCCCGGGCCAGTCCATAGGCCACCATCCCGCCGAATGGCACGGCAATTAACACCGTAATGAAAGCCAGTTGCAGGCTCGTGGACGTCGACGTAATCCAGTTGACGGGGGTGATCGGATCACTGATAAAGAAAGCCTTGATCCAGTCGATGCTATAGGCCTTGGGAGGGAAAATCACAAACGCAGACTTGTTGAAGGCTAATGGGATTACTATCAGGCTGGGCAGAACGAGAAAGGCGCATAGAAGACCCACCAGCAGATTCAACGGAACCCGGCGCGGGGCCCGATAAGAGGTTTCGATCGAGGAGGAGCGAATCAGGGCCTCCCCCGCGCCGTAGATCGACCCGAACCCGATCAGTCGAGCGAAGATCAGGAACAGGATCAGAATGGCCGTCAGCAAGATTATGGCTAGTGCTGCACTGAACCCCCCTGTCCCCGACAGATAGGACGCGATTCCCTGGTCCTTGATGCCGCCAAGCACCGTGGGCGCAATGGAACTCCCCGCACTCAGGATGAAGACCAGCAGAGATCCCGCCCATATCCCCGGAATACTCAAGGGCAAGTAGACTCGCCAGAAGCTCTTCAGGGGGGTCGCACCCATGCTTTCGGCCACGGCTGTCAAGCTCCTGGGAATGTTTCGCATGACGGCGTAAAGGGGCAGCACCATGAATGGAAGGAAGAGCTGCATCATCCCGATTTCCACTGCCATCCGCGTCCACAGCAGCTCTAGCGGTTCGTCCACGAGCCCTATGAGTTGCACGAACTCGTTGACCGGACCCCGTCGCCCGAGTATCACCCGCCAGGTGTACGTGCTCGCTATCGAATTCGTAATAAACGGCACTATGACTATCAGCAGGACAATACCCCGCCACCGCCCCGCCCGAGTCGCTAGGTAGTAGGCAATCGGATACCCGAATATGATGCACGCAATAGTCGTAGTGACGGCCAGTTCCGCAGTAGTACGGAACATCCGTTGATAGATAGGGTTAGTCAGCGCCCTTTCGTAGTACGCCGTGGAGAACTCGCCATCCCCAAAACTCACGCCCACCATCCTGACCAGTGGGATGACGAAGAACAGGAGCATGACCAGGATTGCCGGTATAGCAAGGGCCGGATAGATGCCCTGCTGGCGAATCCTGAACAAGAGCAGGCGCCTGTCCGTGGTCCCGTTGAGTTTCCAGTCCCGCGGCAGAAGCCTTTGGAAGGCGGCTAGCATTTTGGGTAGACGACGTGTTTGAACGGAATAAAGTGCGGCAAAGTCAAAGTCAGTTGCCTGTTATCATATCATCAAAACACCGGCCCTTTCCCCCGACGCCCGTCGCTGCATCCCGATTTCTCATTGAGAAGCGAGACAATATGGCTACTGAATCTCAAATCCAGGCAGCTTTCAGGATAATCGCCGAAAGACCCGAATGCCGAGACTGCCGTATCAGCCTCCGCTTCGGAGACCTGGACTGCCCTCACTGTGGCTCGGACATAGAAGAGCAGATGCAGGACTGGGCCGCCAGGCTCGTCGACGCCATAACCGAAATTCAGGCGAGTTGAACGACCCGCCTACTCTACATAAACAGCCATTACAGGAGACCAACCATGCCCGCTTCACCGTTTCGAGCAAACATAAAGCAAGACATACTTGATGACCTGCAACAGCGCCTGAAACGCACCCGCTGGCCCGACGAAATCCCTGATTCCGGTTGGGACTATGGCTCAAACCTGGCCTACCTCAAGGAGCTGGTCGACTACTGGATCGAGGAGTTTGACTGGAGAGAGCAGGAAGCGAAGATCAATCGCTACTCCCAGTTCATCACCGAGGTTGACGGCCTCGACATCCACTACATCCACGAGAGAGGCAGGGGCCCCGACCCCCTTCCCCTCCTCCTCATCCACGGCTGGCCCGGCTCCATCACCGAATTCCTGGACTTCATCCCCCTTCTCACCGACCCCGCAGCCCACGGCGGCGACCCCAAAGATTCTTTCGACGTGATTGCTCCTTCCCTGCCCGGCTATGGATTCTCCGGCATGCCTAAGGTCCCCGGCATGGGCGTCAACGGCATCGCCGATGTGTTCGCCAGGCTGATGGACCAGGTCGGCTACGATAGTTACGTGGCCCAGGGCGGCGACTGGGGAGCATCCATCTCCTCAAGGATGGGCTTTGGCCACGCTGATAAGGTCAAAGCCATCCACATCAACATGGTCTTCGGAGGCAGGCCCTACCTGGGCCCCGGCTCCCGACCCCTCTCTGACCCCGAAAAGCAATACGTGAAGGAACTGGCCCGGTGGGAAGACGACGAGGGCGCCTACGGCCACATCCAGGGCACCAAACCCCAGACCCTCGCCTACGGCCTCAACGACTCCCCAGCCGGTCTCGCAGCCTGGATCGTCGAAAAATGGCGCTCCTGGTCCGACTGCGAAGGTGACATCGAAAGTGTCTACACCAAGGACCAGATCCTCACCAACGTCACCCTCTATTGGGTCACCGGGACCATTAATTCCTCTACCCGCATCTACTACGAGACCCGAAAAGACAACTGGCGCATGGCCCAGGGCGAGAGAATTAACGTCCCTACCGCCGTGGCCGTCTTCCCCGAAGAGCTCGACCGCCCCGTTAGAGAATGGGCCGATCGTTCCCACAACGTCCAGAGATGGACCGAATTCCCCCGAGGCGGCCATTTCGCCGCCATGGAAAAACCCCAGGAGCTGGCCCAGGACATGCGAGAGTTCTTCCGCCAATTCCGCTAGACAGGACTGACCCTCGTAACCTGAAGGCCAAGAATGGGGGCCGGACCAATAGTCCGGCCCCCATTGTGTTCCGCCTCTACTCCCACTCTGTCCTATTGCAAGGCTTGAGTGAAGGTAGCATATCTCTCCCGCCAGGCATCCTGGTTCACTGCCACATGTTCCTCATCCTTAAAGATGGCGTATGGGATATTGGATGCCGACGAAGGTAGCTCGTCGCGGGTGTCATCGTACTCGGCGGCGTCCAGTGCCTGCAGGGACTTGATGTTTACAGGCCCGTAGGTGATGAATTGGGCTATTCGGGCGTTGATCTCCGGGAATGAGGTCCAGGCCAGGAATAGCTGGGCCAGGTCGAATGCCTCGGGGTCCTGCTCCTTGAGTCCTCTGATGATGCCCCAACCGTCTGTGTTGAGGAGATAGCCGCATTCCCAACAGATCTTGATGGGTGCCCCTTCCTTAGTGGCATCATAGATACGACCATTCCAGTTGGTGCACATGTCCAGCTCGCCGCTTATGAGAAGCTGCGGACAGTCGGACCCCGTCTGCCATATCAGGGTCACCTGGTCTTTGTACTCCTCGAAAAGTTCGAAGGCCCGGTCGGCCTGCTCCGGCGTGAGAGCGGCCAGACTTTCACGACCTTCAGGAGTCTCTAGCAGTTCTGGGTTTTTGGACAGCAGGACAAACACCATTTCAGGGTCGGGGTAGTAGGCCCACGCCCGACGGCCCGGGAACTTTTCAGGGTCGTAGATGTCTGCCATTGTCTGTGGTCGCTGACCCTCCGGATAGGAATCCGTGTTGTAGGCCCACGTCTCTCCCCAGGTAGCGCCGCCTCCTGCGATGTACGGCGCCCGGAGCACTTCGAAAAAGTCCCGGGTGTCGATGATGCTGAAGTCCAAATCCTCCAGGGCCCCGGTCTTGCCCAGGGTGTGTATCGACGCTGCACCCGTGTCGAAGACATGCCAGGTAACGTTGCCTGACTCTGCCATCGCTCTCACTTTCGATAGCAGAGGCTGATTGTCGTCGATCACCTCTATGCCGAACTTGTCCGTGAAAGGTATGGCGTAAGCCTTCCGCTGGGCGGATTGGTACGCACCTCCCCAGGAACTGAACACCAGGCTATGTCCCCGGTATTTCTCCAGCTCTTTCTCTATCTCCTGGAGGGTTGCGGGGTTGTCCACGGTCCACTGGTCCCTGGGCCTGAGGCCCGATGCCGGCACGGCCGTGGGTTCCGGCATGGCTGTCGGTTCGGCCGGCATAGCCGTTGGCTCTGGCGCTTCTTCTTCCATTTCGTCATCCGTATCCGGCTCTTCTTCCTCTTCCGCCATCATGGCTGTGGCCGTAGGTGCGGGCGCTTCCTCTTCCGCAGGTGCTTCGGGGGTAGCGGTAGCGGCCTCCCCACAGGCGGCGGCTATCAAAAAAATTAGGGTCAGCACAGCCAATAGCGCAAAGAAGCGCCTCCCAGAGATTAACTCTCTACCGAGACGCCATTCAAGAATCTTCATGGTTCCTCCTCCCCTCAATCAAGTTTCATAGACAGTCTTGCTTCCTTTAGTCTTATTCTGTTTATTGTGAGCGTATGTAATGCTGGCTGGGAATTCGAAGCCAAAAATGAAAGCCGCCCCCGCAGGTTTTTACTCCTGCGGGGGCGGCGCTATCGTCTAGTGGCCTACTGCAGGGTCAGCTTCCAGACATCGTATCGCTCGCGCCATGCATCGTCATACACCTGACCGTGTTCTTCGTCGCTGAAGATGGCAAAGGGTACGTTTGCCCCAGATGAAGGGAGTTGGTCTCTGACTTCATCATATTCAGGAGCCTCCAATGCCGCAATCGACTTGAGGTTTATCGGCCCGTAGGTGATGAACAGGGATATCCGGGCGTTGACCTCCGGTAGTGAAGTCCAGGCAATGAACAACTGCGCCAGGTCAAATGCCTCGGGGTCCTGGTCCCTTAGGCCCTTGATTATGCCCATGGCGTCGGTGTTGATCGTGAAGCCGCATTCCCAGCAGATGTTCAGCGGTGCGCCCTCCCTGGCCGCATCGAAGATTCGACCGTTCCAGGCGGTGCACATGTCCAGGTCGCCGCTGATCAGCAGCTGCGGGCAGTCCGAGCCAGTATTCCAGATTAGGTCGACCTGGTCTCGGTATTCGTCGAAGAGCTCGAAGGCGCGGTCCACCTGCTCTTCATTCGGGGCAGCTAGGCTGGCCCTTCCTTCCGCCGTTTCCAGCAGTGACGGGTTATCAGCCAGCAGCACGAACTTAATCTCTCCATGTGGGTAGTAGGCCCAGGCACGTTTGCCGGGGAAGTTCACCGGGTCGTAAAAGTCGTCCATGCTGTCGGGCCGGTTGCCCTCCGGGTAGACATCCGCATTGTAGGCCCATACCTCCGACCATGTGATCCCCCCGCCACCGATGTACGGAGCCTTCAGGATCTCCAGGAAGTCCCGGTTGTCTATGACGCTGAAGTCCAGGTCTTCCAGCGAGCCATTCTTCCCTAGGTTGTGTATGGTCCCGCCGCCCTGGTCAATCACGTGCCAGGTGATGTTGCCCGAGGCCTCCATCGCCCGTATCTTGCCCAGTATCGGCGTCCCGTCGTCGATGACTTCGATGCCGAACTGGTCCGCCATTGGTATTCCATAGGCTTGGCGCTGGGCAGCCTGGTAGGCCCCGCCCCAGGAACTGAACACGAGGCTGTGGCCCCGGTATTTCTCCAGCTCCGCCTCGATCTCTTCCTTTGTCGCCGGGTTTTCGACCGTCCACTCCTCCCTGGGTCTTAGGCCGGTCTCTTCCATGGCGTCGTCGGGTTCGTCGGGCATGGCCGTGGGTTCCGGCATGGCGTCGTCGGGCTCATCCGGCATGGCCGTAGGTTCCGGCATAGCATCGTCTGGCTCATCCGGCATAGCCGTGGGTTCGGGCATCGCCGTTGGCTCTTCCGTCATGGCCTCGGGGGTGGCTGTAGCCGCCTCGCCACAGGCCGCCGCAATCAGGAAAGCCAGTGCCAGAACGGCCAGGAGTGCAAAGAAGCGCCTCCCGGAGAACAAGCCTCCGCCGAGACGCTTTTCAAATATCTTCATAGTTCTTCCTCCCCTCGATCAAGGTTCTTCAGACAGATTTATTGTTCAATCGTTATTCAGGATACGGCTCCGAAACCCTCCTCTCATTAGTATTACAGCGTCATAATGCTGAGGCGCCCCCCGGAGGTCTATACCCGTCCAGGGGGCGCCTGCTTTGCGTTTTCAGGCTAGTTAAGCGTGCCTTTCCATTCCTCGTACCTCTCGCGCCAGGCATCCAGGTTTGCCGCCCGGTGTACCTCATCGTTGATGATGGCGAAGGGGATGTTGGAGGGCGAAGAAGGAAGTTCGTCCCTGACGTCGTCGTAAACCGGGTCTGACAGGGCTGCCAGAGCCTTGGTGTTGACGGGGCCGTAGGTGATGAACTGGGCCATCCGGGAGTTGACCTCCGGGAAGGATGTCCAGGCCATGAACAGCTGTGCCAGCTCGAATTTCTCGGGGTCCTGGTCTTTCAGCCCCTTGATTATGCCCCACCCGTCCGTGTTCAGGACGTGGCCGCACTCCCAGCAGATCTTGAGGGGTGCGCCTTCCTTGGCTGCATCGTAGATACGACCGTTCCAGTTGGTGCACATGTCGGCTTCGCCGCTGATCAGGAACTGCGGGCAGTCGGAGCCTGTGGTCCAGAAAATGTCCGGGTGGTCCCGGTACTCTTCGAATAGCTCAAAAGCCTGGTCTACCTGTTCCTCGTTGGGAGCGGCCAGGTTGCCCCGACCCTCGGGGGTATCCAAGAGTTCGGGGTTTTTAGACAGGAGCACGAAGACGATCTCGGCTTCGGGGAACTGGTTCCAGGACCGGCGCCCGGGGAACTTCTCCGTATCGTAGATGTCCGCCATGTTCTGGGGCTGGCTACCCTCAGGGTATACGTCCGAATTGTACGCCCAGGTCTCGGACCAGGTGATCCCACCGCCTCCGATGTACGGAGCTTTCAGGACTTCTAGGAAGTCCCGGGTATCGATCACGCTAAAGTCCAGGTGTTCCAGGGAGTCGCTTCGCGCCAGGGCGTGGATGGACCCGCCGCCCGTGTCGAACACGTGCCACGTCACGTTCCCCGACTCTTGCATCGCCCTCACCCTGCCCACCGTGGGCTGGCTGTCGTCGATGATCTCGATGCCGAACATCTCGGCAAAGGGTACGCCGTAGGCCGACCGCTGGGCGGATTGGTAGGCGCCGCCCCAGGAGCTGAATACCAGGCTCTGGCCCCGGTACTTCGCCAGCTCCGCCTCAATCTCCTCCCGGGTCGCCGGGTTTTCAACAGTCCACTCATCCCGGGGCCGTAAGCCGGTGGAAGGCGCTGCGGTCGGTTCTGGCATCGCCGTTGGCTCCATGGCGTCATCCGGTTCATCCGGCATCGCGGTAGGCTCCATGGCGTCGCCCGGCTCATCTGGCTCGTCTGGCACTGCCGTCGGCTCCGGCGCCGCTGTAGGTTCCTCCATGGCCTCGGGAGTAGCCGTTGCGGCTTCGCCGCAGGCCGCTGCAATCAAAAGGGCAAGGGCCAACACGGCAAACAACCCGATAAGGGTCCTTCGCCTCGTCAGCCCCTTGCCCCGATATCCGTAGGCTTTCTTCATGCTGTCTGCTCCTCTTGGTTGCATCCCTGAATGGCTTTAGGCGCCCCCCGGAAAGTCCGCCTTCCCGAGGAGCGCCTAAGTTTAGCTTGCGAACTATTTAGTTCTCGAACGTCTGCTGGTACGCAATCCAGCGCTCACGCCAGATGTCCGTCTGCTCGCCAACGTGTACTTCGTCCTTGAATATGGCGAAGGGGATGTTGGCGGTGGAGGACGGGAGCTCGTCGCGAACCTCATCGTACTCAGGCCCGTCCAGGAAAGGCAGGGACTTCGTGTTGATGGGTCCGTAGGTGATGAACTGCGCCATCCGGGCATTGATCTCCGGGAAGGAGGTCCAGGCCATGTAGAGCTGTGCCAGCTCGAATGCATTGGGGTCCTGCTCTTTGAGACCCTTGATTATCCCAAACACTCCGGTGTTGAGTACGTGACCGCACTCCCAGCACACTCGGATAGGCTCGCCTTCCTTCGCAGCGTCGAAGATTCGACCGTTCCAGGCGGTGCAGAGTGCCATCTCGCCGCTGATCAGGTTCTGCGGGCAGTCGGATCCCGTCTGCCAGAACCAGTCAACCTGGCCCCGGTATTCCTCGAAGATCGCGAATGCTTCGTCCACCTGCTCTTCCGTCAGAGCGGACAGGCTGGCCCGACCCTCGGCAGTATCCAGGAGCTCGGGGTTCTTGGACAGCAGCACGAAGACCATCTCGTGGTCCGGGTAGTAGGCCCACGCCCGGCGCCCGGGGAAATTCTCGGTGTCGTAAATGTCGGTCATGGTGTGCGGCTGGTTGTCCGCCGGGAACACGTCCGTGTTGTATGCCCAGACTTCGGACCAGGTGATGCCGCCGCCGCCGATGTACGGGGACTTGGTGACTTCCAGGTAGTCCCGGTTGTCAATGATGCTGAAGTCCAGCTCTTCCAGGTCGCCGGTGTTGGACAGCTGGTGAATGGAGCCTGTGCCCGTGTCAAACAGGTGCCAGGTCACGTTGCCGGACTGCGACCGTGCTCGTACGTTACCGAGCGTCGGCTGCGAGTCGTCGATGATGTCTATGCCGAACTGCTCGGCGAAAGGAATGGCGTATGCCTCCCGCTGTGCGGACTGATAGGCCCCGCCCCAGGAGCTGAACACCAGGCTCTGGCCCCGGTATTTCTGCAGCTCTGCCTCGATCTCTTCTTTAGTCGCCGGGTTCTCGACCGTCCACTCGCTGCGAGGCCGTATGCCGGTCTCCTCCATGGCGTCGTCCGGCTCTTCTTCCATCATGGCGGTGGGAGTAGGCTCCGGCATCGCCTCGCCTTCTTCCTCTTCTTCCTCCTCCATCATGGCGGTAGGCTCCGGCATTGCCTCTTCTTCCTCTTCCATCGCCGCTGTGGGCTCGGGAGTCGCCGTTGCGGCTTCGCCACAAGCGGCTGCGATCAGCAGGGCTAGGGCCAGCACCGCAAACAGGGCCAGGAAGGTCCTGTTTCGGGTCAAGCCCTTGACCCTGGACTTTTTGGTTGCTCTCATCTTTCTTCCTTTCAATATATTTTCCACAGACCCGACGGTCTGCTCCGCATTGATAGCGGGTTCACTTTCAGGAGCTAGGTATCGGGCATACAACACCTCCTGGTTTCCAAAGACCACGGGGTGTTGATCAGCTCACCTGGGTGGACTGACCGAAACAGGTTCGATAAAGTTGGTAGGGTTCGGACGCGGCAGTCAGCAGCTTCTGTGGAGTTATACAATCTGTCCGCCATTTCCCACAGTAGTCTTGGAACGGCCCGCAGGCCTATATCTCGCAATTGTAAGTTTGCGGTGAAGAGCCTGTCAAATTATCCTGGCTGTACACGTACATGCTGCGGCCCAGAGGCCGGCAATCCGGCTGCGGAGGTAACAAAATGGCCCACGAGGACCTTTTCGACCTGAGCGGCCAAATCGCCGTTGTGACCGGCGCCTCTTCCGGCCTGGGCGTCACCTTCTGCGAGGCCCTCGCCCAGGCCGGCGCCGACCTCGCCGTCTGCGCCCGACGCACCGACATGATGGAGCAGACCGCCCGGATGGTCCGTGACCTCGGTCGCCGCTGCCTCGCCGTCAAAGCAGACGTCACCAGCCCTGACCAGATAGATTCCTTCGTCGACCGGACTCTCGCCAAATATGGAAAGATCGACATCCTCGTCAACAACGCTGGCGTGACCATTTTCGAAGGCAAGAGCGCCACCGACGCCGATTTCGATGCCTACCACAAGATTATGGAGACCAACCTCACCGGCTCTGCGATGCTTGCCCACAGGGTCGGCAAAGAAATGCTCCCCCGAGGCTACGGCCGCATCATCAACCTTTCCTCCATCCTGGGTGTAGTGGGTGGGGTGCCCCAGGGGCCGTCCTGGGCCTACTCAATATCCAAGCACAGTGTGGTGGGACTCACCCGGGCCTGCGCCATCCAGTGGGCCGACCGCGGGATCACCGTTAACGCCCTCGCCCCGGGCTACTTCCCCAGTGAGCAAGCCTTCGTTGGCGGCAACCCCGATGAAGAGGAGATTAAGTACCGCACCCCCATGCGCCGCCAGGGCAGACCCGACGAGCTGAAGACCGCCCTCCTCTTCCTCGCCTCCCCCCAGTCCAGCTTCATTACAGGCCAGACCATAGTAATCGACGGCGGCTGGAGCGTCTGGTAACCGCCCGGGCCCAGAGAAAACCCTAGGCGAACCTCGGCAGCACCTTCTCCGAGAACATGGTGAGGCTCTTCATTACCATCTCATGTGTCAGGCCCGGGATGTTGTGAAAAAGGACCATGTGCTCAAGCCCCAGCTCCTCCCGATACCGCTCGATCTGCTCCGACACCGAGTCCGGAGTCCCCACAAATATCAAATCGTGGGAGTCTTCGAACTCAAAGCAGTCCGCTACCAGGTCGTCTTCCGTAAACTCACCCTCGGCCAGCATCGCTTTCCGTGACCGGGCGATGTCCGTGGACGTGAGCCTCTCCCGGTACCCGAGCCCCTCTCGCAGGTCCTTTATCGCCTGCTCCCGCGTCTCCGCTACATAGGTGGGCCGCATAACCGCCAGCTTCCGGGGCGCGGGATTCGGCCCGGCCTGCACCCCCGGGAACTCCTCCGCATATCCCGCCCAGTGCTGCTTTATCTTTTCCATGGTGCTCCGCATGCTGATAACCCCAACGTCCCGCGCCGCCGCAAACTTGTGCGACGTTACGGAGTCCGCCATCTGGTAGATGGGCGGGTGAGGCTTTTGGTAGGGCTTGGGCAGCACGCTCAGGGCCGTCATCTCGCCGTCCTGGCTGTGGTAGCGGGAGTCCCAGTTCATCGGGTTGGGCTCCTTCCACCCGGGCACCGGAAAGGTGAAGAAATCACCCTCGTGGCGGAACACTTCCTGTGTCCATGCGCCCTTGATGATGTCAAGGCTCTCGGCGAACAATGAGTAGTTCTGGGCGTTGTTCAACCTGTCGGCGTGGACGTTGAACTGCAGCCCCGACCTGCTGTCGTACCCCCGGGCTATCCCAAAGTCCACCCGACCCTTCGTCATGTTATCCAGCATCGCTATATCTTCAGCGACTCGGATCGGATGCCAGTCGGGCAGAATGACCCCGCACTGCCCCACCCTGATCCGTTCGGTGTGCGCCGCCAGGTCAGCCCCGACCAGGATTGGGTTGGTCATTGCCCGGTTCCAGCCGTCCCAGGAAAAATGGTGCTCCGCCAGCCAGACCGTCGTGAAGCCCGCCTGGTCCAGGAGCCCGGCTATGTCCCGGAACTCATCGGTGAGCTTGTCCCACGGATAGACCTTGCCGAAGTGATAGTAGACGGTGCTGTCGAAACGCATAACAGGGGGCCCGAGCTTGTCTTATCCCGCCTCCGACTCGTCCTTGAACCCGATTGAAACGTGGGTCCCGTCGCAGTACGGCTTGTTGGATGAGCCCCCGCACCGACACAGGAACACCTTTCTTCGCTGCTTGTATGGGTTGCCGTTGTGGTCCAGAACGGTGAACTCGCCCGTGACCTCGTAGGGGCCGTCTTTAGTAGCCTGGATGTTGCCGCCTGCCATGAATCGGGTCTCCTTTTGCGGTTTCGGACATGGGTATAGTCCGGCGCTAGTGTATCCTGTCCCGACCCGTTAGTCACCCGCCCGAGCCCCGTCTTTGACTATCCGACCAGCCTCTACGTACACTTCCAGTGTCCTCGAGGTAACTCCGGAAACCGAACCTCAGGCATTTAAGTAGACATAAAGCATTGCTATAGGAGGGCATCGTGAGCAGGAACGGCATGAAGTTCATGGACTCCGATATGCACGTCATAGAGCCCGTCGACCTCTGGCAGCGCTACATAGACCCCGATTTCCGGGACCGCGCCCCCGTGGGCCTCGCCCGTTACCAGCAGGACCTCTGCGTCGAGATCGACGGAGAGCAGATCCCCAGGGACGTCCACGATGACCTGTTTGAAGAGAAGGCCGGGCCCCCTGACGTTTATCAGGATCCCATAGACAGCGGCTGGGACTCAGCCTCCCAGGTACGGGCCATGGACAAAGAAGGCATGGACGTGGCCCTCATGTACCCCTCCCGAGGCCTCTTCGCAGTCGCCACTGACAAACTTGCCCCCGACTTCGGGGCCGCTATCGCACGGGCCTACAACGACTGGATGGCCGACTTCTGCAGCCCCTTTCCGGACCGCATGAAGGGCATCGGTATGGTTTTCCCGACCGATGTTGTAGCCGCGGTGGAAGAAGCCGGGAGATGCGTCAAGCGGCTAGGGTTCAAGGGCGTGTTCATCAGGCCCAACCTGTACCTCGGGAGAAACTGGCACGACCCCTGCTACGATCCCCTATGGGAGCAGGTAGAGGACCTGGGCATGGCCGTAGGGTTCCACGAAGGCTCCCACGTCCCCATGCCCGAGGCCGGGTCCCGGTTCGAAGGCGAATACTGGCTCTTCCACACCTGTTGCCATTCCATGGAGATGATGCTGGCCGCAGTAAGCATGATTGGTGGCGGCGTTTTGGAGCGGTTCCCGACCCTCCGCGTCGCCTTCCTCGAGGCCAACTGCTCCTGGGTCCCGTGGCTCATGTGGCGCATGGACGACCATTTCGAGTTCTCCGGCAAAATGGAAGCCCCGGCTCTCACCTTGACCCCCGGGGAATACTTCAAACGACAGTGCTTCGTCTCCGTGGAGCCCGAGGAATCCCCCGCAGCCATGCTCGAAAACTACGGACTAGAAGATACCGTCGTTCTCTCCACCGACTACCCTCACCCCGACTCCAAGTTCCCCCACGCCTTGGATATGTTCCTCGACCTCCCTCTCTCCGACTCCATGAGACGCAAGACGATGTGGGACAACTGCGCCCGCCTCTACGGCATGACGTAACAGCATCCCTCCGCCCTATCATCCCACTCCCCAGTGTCCCATCCCCACGCCCCCTCCTTCCCATCCCGATGCCCCGCGAGGGATCTGGCGCGTAAGCCCGCACCAACGGGCCCTCTGATCCTCCCACCCCAATCCGTCATTCCCGACCCCGATCGGGAATCCATCCCCGCGGCGGAGGGGCCGCTCACCCTGGGTGCAGTCGAAGGGTCGAACGGGGGGTGGGCCGCATCCCTCCACACCATCAGGCCCGGCAAACGCCATTTCCTGTCGTTCGTCCCCATCCCGTGACCCCTCGAAGAAATAAAGTCGTGACGTTCCTTCCTCCCCCAGTACTGAATTAGAGGCCCACGCCTGCGCTTTGGCGCAGGCGTGGGCCTCTGTTCTTCTCTCCCCCTCTCCCTTAAAGGCCCTAAGAGCCTGCCCCGAGTCCCTCGAGGGGGAGAGGGGGACCAAGGGGGAGAGGGTTCCGCTGGCGGGGTGGAGGTTCGGTTCACCCTTGTAGACCAGTCCCGACCGGCCGGGCCCAACATTCCATTCGTCAGAGACGCTCGTGCTGAGGCCCTCTAAGTGCGAGCGACGAGAAGAACTTTCCATTGTTAACCGCTCGCATCAATTGCCAACCCCACCCCCTTGACATCTCCATGTAACTATAAGAACATTCATTAAGAACATATATTGAGAATATATATTGCGAATGTAGTTGCTATTCTAAGAGGAGACCAACCCATGCTCATCAAACGCACCCCCGAGACCTACGAAAAGCTTCAGCTCCTGGGAGGTATGGCCAGCGACGACATCCTGTCCCAGCCCCAGAAAAAGACCAGGGAACGCGGGCCATACTCCAACCCGAAGAAGAACCCCATGCCCGGCGTCTACAAGGCGTCCATGCCCAATGGCAAGACCATCAGCCTCATGCGGGTCATGTTCACCGACTTCTGCAAGATGGACTGCCACTTCTGCCCCAACAGCCACTGGGTCCCGAGAAAACGCTTCGCCTTCAAACGGGAAGAGTTGGCCTCCGCCTTCATGGAGCTGCACCGGCGCCATACCGTGGACGGCCTCTTCCTCAGCTCCGGCGTGGCGGGCACCGGCTCTAAGACCACCGCCAAGCTCATAGACGTGGTGCAGATCATCAGGGAGAAGTACGGGTTCAAGGGATACATCCACCTCAAGGTCATGCCGGGTGTCGAGCGGGAGTACGTGGAAGCAGCCCACAAGCTGGGTACCAGGCTGTCCGTCAATATCGAGACCCCAAGTGTCGATAGGATGCGCACCCTGAGCAAGATGAAGGATCTGGAGCGCGACATCCTGGCCCCCATGGAGTGGATCAATGACCTTAATCAAGAGAGGACCGGTGGGACGGTTGGACAGGTCACCCAGTTCGTGGTGGGCGCGGCCAACGAGTCCGACAGGGAGGTCTTCCACCGAATCGACCAGCTATATGGCGAGTGGAACCTGAAGCGGGCCTATTACTCCAACTTCCAACCCATCCCCTACACCCCCTTGGAAGAGCACCCCCCTACTTCCATGACCCGCTCCCACCGGCTTTACCAGATGGACTGGCTGAAGCGCATCTACAAGTTCTCCAACGAAGAGATAGAGCTCGCCTTCGATGAGGCGGGGTTTCTGTCCATGGACACGGACCCCAAGTCCATCATCGCCCTCGAAAACCTGGACGCCTTCCCGGTGGACATAAACTACTCGACCAGGGACCAGATGCTCCGCGTCCCGGGGCTCGGGCCTACGGCGGCCGACCGGATCTTGCTTCAGCGCAGGCAGCACACCTTGGACTCATGGCGAGATTTACAAGCCATGGGGGTAGTCAAAAAGCGCGCCTGGCCCTACCTGGTCTTCCCCGGCCACCGTCCCCCGAGGGCCAAGCAGCTCCGTATGGACCTCTTCAGAGAGCCCGAAGCCAAGCCCCGAGCCGCCGCTGGCGTAGGTTCGAGCCTGCCCCAGGTCGCCCCCTGCGGCGCAACCCGAAGCTGCACGGGCTGCCCCCTCTACGGAGCCCCGGGCCACCCCGGCTCCGAAAGCTCCGGTGCTGCCGTCCTCGCCGGCGTCGGCTAACCGACGCTCAGCTCAATGCCCTGTCATTCCGATGCCCAGCGAGGAATCTGGGGTTAGGATGGTTCCCCTTCCCCCCAGTAATGAACTAGAGGGCGGCATTGGCGCTCTGCGCCAATGCCGCCCTCTGTTCTCTTCTCCCCCTCTCCCTTACAGGCCCTAAGAGCCTGCCCCGAGTCCCTCGAGGGGGAGAGGGGGACCAAGGGGGTGAGGGTTCCCAGCGAGCGGAGTCACGTACCTGACCCCCCAAAGAAAAGGGCCCGACGTGCTCGGCACGTCGGGCCCCCATTAAACCGTAAGAAAGAGAAGCTTAGACCTCTCTGAACTCCCCCTCCACTTGCCCTGGTCGTCAAGGCGTCTGGCCGAGGCAGTGTCTGCACAGGCTTGTAGATGCGTTTATTGTTCGGGCTGTATGGGGTTACGTGCCCGCCGTCCTTGATTTGCATGTACAAGCTATGTCCTTCGAGCAAAAGCATGCCTATCAGCGGTGTGGAATCAGCCACGTAGGTTTCCACGTACCGTGGTTGGCCGTCCCAGAGAACCGTAACGGCGCAAACTTCAAATGTGTCTTCATTGCCGTTCGCTAGCACCAACCGGCTGCGTCCTAAAGGAGCCGCTTCCAATTCCGCGACAAGTGTAGGCGGTAAGGTCAGATATCTGTTGAAGCCGGTGTCTACCACGGCGTCTACTTCCTGAGTTTGCCCCTCCGGGCTTCGCAGGGTAACGCTTACGACGGCTTCATAGTCGGAATTTACGAGGCCCTCGATCAATCGGGTCTCCGCAGAGCATGGCCCCCGAAACTTCCCAGGGCCCGATACCCGATTCGGATTAGCCACACATCGGCATTTGGACGTTGGGCGCGCAGACCCTCTGACGCCGCAATGACGTCGTCTGCAATGACATAATTCCCGCTGTCAACGTCGATGGCTATAATCTCTCCGTGGTGGATGGCTTCGACCCGTTGTCGTATATCTCTTTCGTATATACGATCGCCGAGGCGGGCAGTTTCTTCAGCGGGCCTGCGAACCGGAATAGCCAACACTGCACCTCCGATGAATGCACTCTTGTACGTGCACCATTCTAACAAGTATGTACGGCCATCTCATGGCTTGCAAGAACAAACGGAGGTCTAAACCTCCCTGAACTCCCCCTCCCCTTATCCCATCCCGACCCCCTTGTCCCATCCCGATGCTCCGCGAGGGATCTGAAGCACCTTACCCAAAATCTATCATCTTCTTAGCCACTCACTTTCCTCTCCTCCTCTCCCTCCCCCAGTACCGAACTAGAGGCATAGGCGTGTGCAACGCACACGCCTATGCCTCTGTTCTTTTCTCCCCCTCTCCCTTACAGGCCCTAAGCCTGCCCCGAGTCCCTCGAGGGGGAGAGGGGGACCAAGGGGGTGAGGGTTCCCTGCAAGCAGAGTCACGTATCTAACGCCCAAAAGCAAAAAGGCCCGACGCGCTTGGCACGTCGGGCCCTCATTGAACCGTAAGAAAGAGAAGCTTAGACCTCTCTGAACTCCCCCTCCACCGGCCCCGACTGCCCCGGCCCCCCGGGGCAGTCGGGGCCGGGCTGGGTTCCGCCTGAAGGGTCTGCCCCGTCCGTCGGCCCCTGGCCCTGCTGCTGGCTGTATACCGCTGCCCCGACCTTTTGCATCGACTCGTTGAGTTCGTCCGAGGCCCGCTTTATCTGTGCGGCGTCTCCCGACTGCAGCGCAGAGCGCACCTGGGCAATCTTGCCCTCGACTTCGGACTTCAGCTCCGCGGGCACCTTGTCCCCGTTGTCCCGCAGCATCTTCTCCGCAGCGTAGGCCAGGGAGTCGGCATTGTTCCGGATCTCGACCTCTTCCTTGCGCTGCTTGTCCTGCTCGGCGTTGGCCTCGGCCTCCCGCACCATCCGCTCCACCTCATCCTTCTCCAGCCCCGAGCTTGCCGTAATCGTGATCTTCTGCTCCTTGCCCGTGCCCATGTCCTTCGCCGACACGTTCAGGATGCCGTTGGCGTCTATGTCGAACGCCACCTCGATCTGCGGCATGCCACGAGGAGCCGGAAGTATCCCGTCCAGCAGAAATCGCCCGATGGTCTTGTTCTCTCCCGCCATGGACCGTTCACCCTGCAGCACATGGACGTCGACGCTCGGCTGGTTGTCCGCAGCCGTGGAGAACACCTGGGACTTGGATGTCGGGATGGTTGTGTTTCGCGGGATAAGTGGCGTTGCCACGCCGCCCAGGGTCTCGATCCCGAGCGTCAGCGGCGTCACGTCCAGGAGCAGGATGTCCTGCACGTCGCCCTTGAGCACACCGGCCTGGATCCCCGCGCCAATGGCTACCACTTCGTCCGGGTTCACGCCCTTGTGCGGCTCCCGACCGAATACCCCCTTCACCTTTTCCACCACCGCGGGCATCCGCGTCTGCCCCCCGACCAGTACCACTTCGTCTATGTCGGACGCCGAGACCTCGGCGTCCTTCAAGGCGTTGCGGCACGGGCCCTCGGTCCGGTCCACCAGGTCCCCGACCAGCTGCTCCAGCTTCGCCCGGGACAGCGAGATATTCATGTGCTTCGGCCCCGCGGCGTCCGCCGTGATGAAAGGCAGGTTGATCTCCGTCTCCATCACCGTCGAAAGCTCGCACTTGGCCTTCTCGGCACCCTCTTTCAGGCGCTGGAGGGCCATGCGGTCCTGCCGGAGGTCGATCCCCTGGTCCCGCTTGAACTCCGCCACCAGCCAGTCGATTATCCGCTGGTCGAAGTCGTCTCCCCCGAGGTGCGTGTCCCCGTTGGTCGACTTCACTTCGAACACGCCCTCGCCTATCTGAAGGATGGACACGTCAAATGTCCCACCCCCGAGGTCGTACACGGCGATGGTCTTCTCGCCCTCCTTGTCCAGGCCGTAGGCCAGGGATGCGGCTGTCGGCTCGTTGATGATCCGGAGCACGTCCAGCCCCGCGATGCGGCCCGCATCCTTGGTCGCCTGCCTCTGGCTGTCGTTGAAGTATGCGGGAACGGTGATCACCGCCTCGGTGATCGTCTCCCCGAGCTTCGCCTCAGCGTCCTCCTTCAGCTTCCTCAGCACCATCGCCGAGATCTCCGGCGGCGAATACGTCTTCCCCCCGATCTCGACTTGGGCGTCCCCGTTGCCAGCCTGGACGATCTTGAAGGGCATCAGCTTTATGTCCCTCTGCACTTCCGGGTCGCCGAACCGACGCCCGATCATCCGCTTGATGGAGAAGACTGTGTTGTCGGGATTCGTGACCGCCTGTCGCTTCGCCGTGGTCCCGACATACCTCTCCCCCGACTTCGCATTCACCCCGATCATCGAGGGCGTAGTGCGCGCCCCTTCCGCGTTTTCTATGACGTTGGGTTCTCCCGCCTCCATGACTGCCATGCAGGAGTTGGTTGTCCCCAGGTCTATTCCAAGTACTTTTGCCATTTTGGTCCTACCTCCGTAGCCTCCTACGGCTTGATGACTAAACTAATGCGTATGTTGTGGCCTCCGGGCCACGGTAACCTTCGCAGGCCTCAAAAGGGCCCCGTTGAGCGTATACCCATGTTGTTGTACCCCGACTATCGTGTCCTCCGGCACCGTGTCCGTCGGATGAGGGGCGACCGCTTCGTGGAGCACCGGGTTGAAAGGCTTGCCCACCGCCTCGATCCTGCGGACGCCTTCCCTCTCCAGTATTGACATAAGCTTCTGTTTTATCAGCTCCATCCCTTCCTTCCAGACCCGGTCCTGCGCAGTCCCGACTCCCCCGCTGTCCGCCTCGGGGCCCGACCCCGTCGCCCGGTCCAGGTCGTCCAGCACCGGTAGCAGGCTCGTAACCAGGTGCGCCGCCGCCCGGGAGGCCCGCTCCGCCTCCGTCTCTTCCATCCGGCGCTTGTAGTTCGTATGGTCGGCGTGATGACGCTGTAACAGCTCCCGCAGCCGGTTTATCTCCTGCTCAGCTTCTTCCAGCCTTGTAGAGAGGTCGGAATCGGCCGGCGCCCGACCCTTGATGAACTCGTTGAAGTCCTCGTCCATCGACATGTCGTCTACCGGGCCTCCGGGGCCTCTATCAGCCGGAGCATCTGCTCTATCGTCCGTTCCATGTTGTCCTTGGAGGGAGTGTCCTCGGGGAGGGCGTCGGCCTGCCTCTTCAGGGCCCTAAGCCCCGACCTCATGCGCAAGGCCAGCTCCACCCCCGCTACGTTCAATCCCACGTTGCCAATCAAATACTTTATCATCTTTAGGAGGGCTATGTCCTCGTCGGAATACATCCGCAATGCACCGCTTCGCGTCGGGGCCAGGAGCCCGACCCGTTCGTACTTCCTCAGTGTCTGTGGGTGCATCCCCGAAAGCCGGGACGCGACCCGCATCACGTACACGCCCTCTCGTCTCATCTGCCTCATTCCTTCTCTTTACCGTGTTATCTCTGATAATGCTATAGCCATTATGTTTGTTGATACGATGCGTGTCAACTACCTCAAAGAGGCTCCTCTCACCGGCTGCTTCTCCAATGCTATACTGACCCCCGACTTGGAAACCCTTACCGCCCGCATCCAACCCGTTCCACCCTTCAACTTCGAGCTCACTGCCCGACGCGCCTGCTGGTACGCCGAGGGCATCGGCGTTGAGAAGTTCGAAGACAGCGTGTGGAAAAGAGTCACTAGCGCCAACTCCCGACCCGCCCTCCTGACAGTTTCCTCCTCAGGCGGCGTCGAAGACCCCATGCTCGAAATCCGGGCCGAGGCAGAGGAGTTGGAAGAAGCCTCCATGCAGTCGCTTGTATCTGAGGTGAAATGGCGCCTGTGTACCGACTACGATCTCACCGGTTTCTACGAAATGGCCGAGCAGGACGCAGGCCTGGGAAAGGCCGCACGGCAGTTCCGGGGCCTGAAGCCCGGCCAGGACGTCGACCTCTTCGAGGCCCTCGTCGGCACCATCCTCGGCCAGCAGCTTTCCACCGCCGTCGCCCTCACCATGCAGCGCCGACTCATCGAAAAATACGGCCGGAGCGCCGTTTTCTACGGCGAGGAGTTCTGGCTCTCCCCTACTCCCCAGCGTTTCATGGAAGCCGGTGTCGAAGAGCTTAAGGCATGCAAGCTTTCCGCCCGGAAGTCCGAGTACATCCACCGGATGTCCGAGGCCGTATCGACCGGCGAACTGGACCTCGACGCCCTCCACGATATGAGCAACGACTCCGTCATCGAGACCCTCGTCGCCTACCGTGGCATCGGCGTGTGGACCGCCCAGCGCATCCTCTGCCACTCCCTCGGCCGCTTCGACGTACTCCCCACCTCCGACCTCTACCTCCTCAAGACCATCTCCAACGTCTTTATGGAGGGCCGGGCCGTCTCCCCCGAAGACATCGAAGCCTTCACCGACCGCTGGGGCGACTACAAGGTCCCCGCCATGACCTACATGTACGCCGGCCTCGAAGCCGGCATAAACATGACCGAATAACCCCATCCCTTTCCCATTCCGATGCCCCGTGAGGAATCTCCTCCCCTCCCCAGTACTGAACTAGAGGCCCAGGTGCGTGCTCTGCACGCACCTGGGCCTCTGTTCTTCTCTCCCCCTCTCCCTTAAAGGCCCTAAGGGAGAGGGGGACCAAGGGGGAGAGGGTTCCCCGTGAAAGTGCAGCGCCGATTTGCTCCCGCAACGTAACACCGGCGGGACTGATATTACTCCCGGGGCGCTAGGCGGAGAGGGTTCCCCAGGGGGCCGGGGGAAAATCCCCCCAAAATGCTCCCAAAGCCTCTTGACTACTGCCATATACGTTCTATACTAACGTTCAGACCTAATGTCTACATCCAAACTTCACAACAAGACCTTGTCAAACAGGGGACCCGCCAAACCGGGCCCCCGACGCCCCCAAAAAGGGGCGCCTGCTCAAGAGGCGGTTGGTCTCCTTAAGCCCGACCCCCTCGCGGATGCCCGCGGCCGCAGACCGCGGAAGAACCCCCGTACCCAGGCTGCTTGCCAGGGCACGGATGCCTGCGGCACAGCGCCGCGGAAGAGTCCCCGTACCCAGGCCACCTACCAGGGCACGGATGCCTGCGGCACAGCGCCGCGGAAGAATCCCCGCTCCGCCTCACCGGGCGTAGAAGCGGATGCCTGCGGCACTGCGCCGCGGAAGAGTCCCCGCTCCGCCTCACTGGGCGTAGAAGCGGATGCCTGCGGTGCTGCACCGCGGAAGAGTCCCCGTGCCCAGGCTACCTACCAGGACACGGATGCCCGCGGCCGCAAGCCGCGGAAGACTTCCCGCCCCGTCGGGCGCGGCCGAAGGCCCAGGGGCCGACGCCCCAACCGTCGCCGCTCCCTGTCCCACACTTCTCCTTCCCTGCCCCGGCTGTCCATCGACAGCCCGGACATCGAAGGCGAAATCGCCCTCCTCCGCTCGTTGACCAACCGCCTCTTGAGCACGCGCCCCCTCGACTACACCCAGATCAACCGATGCCTCCAGCTCATCATCCGGGCCTGGTCCGCCCAGGCCAAGGCCCCCAAACAGCTCACCGACGAAGAGCAGATCGACAACCTCATCAAGAAGGTCTTCCAGGACAACGTAGACAGAGGCGACCTCGACTTCCGCGACCTCCTCCCCGTACGCAAAGCCCAGCCCGGAGACAAGTGGTGGCCCTGGAGAGACCTCGTTCCCCTGGATGAGCGGCGCAAATACGGCCTCGTAGACCCCGACGATCCCTGGCCCCACGAAGAAGACGAATACTTCGCCGTAATGGATGCCTTGGAAGAGGACGAGAAGGCCTACGTCGAAGACTACCTATTCGAAAATGAAGACCCCGATGACGAAGACGACAATGACCCCGACCCCGATGATGATAATGACCCACCCCCCTACTTCCCGCCCTACGATGACAACCCCAACTACGGCGAAGACCCGCCTGACCTAACCGTCATCCCCGCCCCCCATCCCATTCCGATGCCCCGCGAGGAATCTCTCACGCCCATAACTGAATCCACACCCTTACCCGTAGGAGCGTCCTTCGTTGACACCCTCCCCGTCGGCGGGGCCGCTCGTGCTGAGGCCCCCGAAGCGCGAGCGGCGGTCGGCCCCCATACCACCGACCCGTCACCCCATGACGAAGACCCACCCCCACCTCCCCAACCCCGCATCGCCCGAGGCCGCCCCCCTCCCTGACCCCCTTCCCCATTCCGACGCCCCGTGAGGAATCCAGGGCGCAACTCCCCAAAATCCACGCAGTCCCATGCAGTCCACATTCTTCCTTGACGTCCCCCTTGGTAAAGCCATATCAAAAATGCACCGCATTTTTGATATGGCAATAAGACAGGGTGGGCGGGTGGGACTCCACTTAATCCCGGGGATCTGAAGGGTGGGGATGTCCTGTTGCCTCAAGCCGACCTCGCCCCCGGCAGGCGCAATCGCCGAATCGCCCTGCCCAGAACCGGGCCGCCCTACCGGAAAAGCTGCGCCAGCTGCTGCCCCCGCATCCGCGGCTTCGACCCCGCCATCGCCTTCATCATCTTCTGCATCTGCCGGAACTGGTTCAGCAGCTGGTTCACGTCCTGTGGCATGGTCCCGCTGCCCCTGCAGATCCGACGCTTGCGGCTCCCGCCTATCATCTGCGGGTTCCGCCGCTCTTCGGGGGTCATCGAAAGGATAATCGCCTCGGTCTTCTTCAGCTTGTCGTCGTCTATGTCGCCGGGGCCCAGCCGGTTCTTCAGCTTGCCCATGCCGGGAATCATGTCCAGCACCTGCCCCAGGCCCCCCATGTCCCGCAGCTGGTGCATCTGCTCCAGGAAGTCCTCTAGGGTGAAGGTGGCGTTGCGCATCTTGCGCTCCATCTCCCTCGCCCGCGCCTCGTCCATGCTCACCTTGGCCTTTTCGACCAGGGTCTGGACGTCTCCCATTCCCAGTATGCGCGAAGCCAGCCTGTCCGGGTGGTACGGCTCCAGCGCATCCGCCTTCTCCCCGACTCCCATGAACTTGATCGGCACACCCGTGACCGATGTTACCGAAAGGGCTGCTCCGCCCCGCGCATCGCCGTCCATCTTCGTGAGAATGAGCCCCGTCAGCCCGATACGCTTGTTGAACTCCTCCGCCACGCTGACCGCTTCCTGGCCCGTCATGGAGTCGACGACTAGGAGTGCATCGTCCGGCGAGACGGCTTTCTTGATCTTCGAAAGCTCCTCCATGAGCTCGTCGTCGATGTTCAACCGGCCCGCCGTGTCGACTATGACCCAGTCAACTCCCTCCGCCCGCGCTTCCCTCAAGCCGTTCTTTGCCACGTCCACCGGATCGGAGCCCGGGGGTTCGCTATGTACGGGCACGCTGATCTGCCTGCCGAGGGAGACCAGTTGGTCGACGGCAGCGGGCCTCTGTAAGTCCGCGGCCACCATCATGGCGGACTTCTCGTTCCGTCGGAGATGCAGGGCGAGCTTGGCCGCAGTCGTGGTCTTACCGGAGCCCTGCAGTCCGGCCAGGATGATGACACCGGGAGTGTCTTCTGGCGTCTCCAGGTCATGCCCCTCCGCCCCGAGAATCTCGGTCAGCTCCTCGTGCACTATGGTCAGCACCTGCTGGGATGGGGTCAGGGCATCCAGTACCTCCGCAGTCAGGCAGCGCTCCTTGACCCTTGCCACGAAGGTCTTGGCCACCTTGAAGTTGACGTCGGCCTCCAGCAGGGCCAGCCGGACTTCGCGGAGGGCCTCGTTGATCGTCTCCTCGGTGAGCCTGGCCTTCCCCCCGAGCCGCTCAAGTACACCTGTAATCTTTTCGGTTAAGGATTCAAGCAAGTTCCTGTTCCTGTCTGTTAGTGGAAGTTCATTTCATTATAAGTGAACAACGGCCTCGGGGTTTAACTAATGTCGTGCCAGGCCTGCACCTGTTGATGAACAGTTATAATGTCAGGACAATATGGACATCAAATATGAGTGGGATGAAGCCAAGAGTCGGTCCAACATAGAAAGAGGACGTGTCAGCTTCGAAGCGATATTGGACTTTGAATGGGAGACCGCCAGGACCGCACCCAGCGACCGACATGGTGAGTCTCGCTGGATCGCCACCGGATATATCGGCGGCCGGCTCTATAGGGTCGTATATACCGAGAGGGGTGACAGAACGCGGATCATCAGCTTGAGAGTTGCTAGCCGGAAGGAGGAGCAGGGACATGCCGGAACTTAAGCCAGGACACATCAGCCCAACAGACGAAGAAGAAGCAGAGATACAGCGCCAGATTGCCGAAGACCCGGACGACTTCGAGTTGGACGATGATTGGTTCCGACGGGCTCGTCCGGCAATCGAAGTCATGCCTCACATCGTGGAGCGCCACCGGCCCGGGCGAGGCAAGCAGAAGGCGCCAATCAAGGAAAAGGTCACCGTACGGCTCGACGCAGACATCGTAGCCCACTTTCGGAGTACCGGACGGGGTTGGCAGACAAGGCTTAACGAAGTCCTGCGTAAGTCCGTCATCGGTCTTTAGACTGCCGCAGAGGTGCAATCCGTCTCCTTCCATCTCGCCCCGGTCCAGCGGCTGACTCTCATTCTCATGCTGCTGGTCGCGGTGTCGGTGGGGATGTCGCTAACCGCCGCCCGACTGGACCGCTTCCCCGGCGACCTGCCACTGGCCGAGTGGGTACAGTCGATATCCTTGCCCGTGTTTGACGAAGCGATGAGAGGGGTGTCGGCGGTGGGGTGGTGGGTCCCGGGATCCATTATCACGGCGTGTCTGGGGTTGGTTCTGTTCGTTGTTGGCCGCCGGTCCGACGCAGGGCTGTTCGTGGCCCTCGTCGCAATTAGTGTAGGCGTCAACTGGGCCGTCAAGCGTGTAGTCGCAAGCCCCCGTCCCGACCCCTCACTGCTGGAGGTGCACGAAGAACTCACAACCTACGGCTTCCCCAGCGGCCACGTCATGTTCGCAGTCGTGTGCTTTGGTGGTATGGCGATAGTACTGTCGGGCCTAGGTGGACGGTGTGCTATACCTGCCAGGATCGCCCAGGTTGCCCTCGTTCTGCTGGTAGCGGCGATGGCAATGTCCCGCGTCTACCTTGGTGCCCACTGGCCCAGCGATACAGCAGGCGCGCTTGTTATGGGCGCCGTATGGCTGACGATCCTGGTCGGAGCCCGGGGTTGGTTGCAGGGGAATCAACGGCGTGTGATAGAATCAACTCGACCTCCTTAGTGGCCCAGTTAGGACTCAACCCCTTAGCGAATGGCTCGCACGATACCGGTCAACAAGGCCGTTCTGGTCCTGAACCAGAACTACGAACCCCTTAACGTCTGTAACATGCGGCGCGCCGTCGTCCTCCTCCTCAAGGGCAAGGCCGAGACCCTGGAGAACGGCAGGGGTGAAATGCGCAGCGCCGAGGCCTGGTTCGAGTTACCTTCCGTAATCAGGCTCGGCCACATGATCAAACGCCCCATGCTTCCTCCCCGCCTTTCCCGGCGGGAGGTGTTTGTAAGGGACAAGCACTTCTGCCAGTACTGCGAAAAGCAGGTGCCTAACCTGACCCTTGACCACGTGGTGCCGCGCCGGGCGGGGGGTATGCACACCTGGGAGAACGTGGTCAGCGCTTGCGTACCGTGCAATCTGCGGAAGGCGGGCCGCACCCCCGAACAGGCGGGCATGAGGCTTAGGCGAGTGCCTGTCAGACCGCCCTCAAGACGCTACCGGGACCTGGGGCCGTATCTGAGCACCCGGGAGGAATGGCGGAAGTTCGTCCCCGCCTGATCCGGTTTCAGAGAAGCCCCGAGCCCAGTTCCTCCTCCGTGGCCAACCTCAGGATGGAGCCTGCATATTCTCTCAATTGTATGAGTAGAAGTTGGTCGGGCGTGAAGGCCACCCGGCCCAGCCGGTCTCCATCGTCGGTCTCCACAACCACGAAGTCGTTGACGCTGAGTTCTAGGGCGCCGGCGTCGTAGTAGAGCACGGGCCCCGATCGCTTCAGCCTTACCCCTGCGATGGACGCCAACTCGTCTCCTAAGCCGCCTTCTTACCCTGTACGGGCATCTTGAGCATTAGCCACTCCAGGGCGAGACGGGGAATGGCGTTGCGCTCCAGCATATCTCGAGCACGGGCTAGGTCGCTGAGGAACGCGTGGGCCTG
This sequence comes from Dehalococcoidia bacterium, assembly GCA_965207225.1. Classification (GTDB taxonomy): domain Bacteria; phylum Chloroflexota; class Dehalococcoidia; order Plut-88900; family Plut-88900; genus Plut-88900. The sequence goes on along the minus strand of CBDBLV010000004.1, from coordinate 175,752 downwards.
GTGGATGGTCAGGCCTTGAGCCTGGGCATCCAGCTTCTCTGCCATGTGGACGTTTACTGCCTGCTCTGGGACAGCGGCGGTGTATAAGAGGAGGTCCATCCACCAGGACTGGCAGAGGTCTAGCATACCCCTCACCCGAGGCCTGTCCCTGTAGAACGCGTTGCCCAGCGAGCTGGCAAATCGGAAGCGGGTCGGGAGGTCGGCCTCGACGAGGGATGCCTGCTCGTTCAACGCTTCCAGCCGGGCATCGAGGATAGCGGGCTCTTGCGCCGCAGAGATAGCCCAGCCGGGGCAGCCGCCGGAGAGTCGTGACAATAGCGCTGCACGTTCGCCCTCAACCCCGTAATCTGCGGTCAACACTCGCTCCAGCTCGGGAAGAGGCATGGCCCTGAGCTCGATGCGCTGGCAACGGGACACAACGGTCGGTAGGAGGGCGTCTTCGTCGGCGGTCAGAAGGACTAGAAGAACATTGGGAGGAGGTTCTTCCAGGTACTTGAGCAGGCTGTTGGCCGCCTCGGTGGTAAGGAGTTCGGCGTCCTGCAGAATGAAGACTCGAGTCCGACCCTCATAAGGGCGCAAGCTGGCCTGCTTGCGGAGCTCTCGCACCTGCTCGATGCGCACCTGAGTTCCCAGCGAGCCGTCCTCGTTTACGGGCAACCCAATAGCCTGCACATCCGCATGATGCCCCGACGCGATGCGGGAGCACTGGGCGCAATCTTGGCAGGGCCCGGGCCTCGGATCTTCGCAGTTGACCAGTTGGGCCAGGTGCAGCGCCACTGTCATCTTGCCCACGTGAGGAGGCCCCACCAGCAGATAGGCATGCGCCAGCCTGCCGGCGGCGGATGCCGTGTGAAGCAGGTTGAGGATGCCATGCTGCCCGTATATGCGGGGAGCCTCGGCGCCGATCAGAGATCGCACAGCATGAGATCCTGGAAGGTCTCCCGGCGGCGGATCAGGCGTGGCTCCCCGTCCTTGACCAGGACGATGGGTGGTCGGGGGGCGGCGTTGTAATTGGAGGCCATGGCAAGGCAGTACGCACCGGAGGCTGGAATCGCTATCAGGTCGTCGCTGTCCACTACGGGGAGATCTACGTTTTCCACGAGGATGTCCCCCGACTCACAGAACTTGCCGGCGATGGTGACCGTCTCCTGGATCGGTGCCGACGCCCGGTTCGCAACCATTGCCTCGTATCGGGACCCGTAGATGGCCGGCCGTATGTTGTCCCCCATCCCGCCGTCCACCGAGACGTACTTGCGGATTCCGGGCACGTCCTTTGTGGTCCCGACGCTATACAGGGCCACCCCCGCCCGACCCGCAATCGCCCGACCTGGCTCAATGAGGAGCCGGGGTGGAGTCTGGGTACGTTCCAGAATTGCCGATGTTATGGCGTCGGCGTATTGGGAGACGTCGGGTGGAGGTTCGTCTGCGGTGTACTGGATGGCAAAGCCGCCCCCCGGGCTGAACTCCTTGAGCTCAAGCCCGTGCCGGTCCTCCATTTCTGAAGCGAAGGACATCGTGACGTCGATTGCGGTGGTATACGGCTCTATCTCGTAGATGGGAGACCCGAGGTGGAAGTGGAGACCCAGGAGCCGCAGATTGGCAGACGACATGGCTTGCTGAACGGCCTGCTCCGCCAGTCCCGTCTCTATCGGAATGCCGAATTTGCTGTCCAGGATGCCCGTCGTGGTGTGGCTGTGGGTATGAGGGTCGACGCCCGGAGAAACACGTATCAGGATATCCTGTACGATGCCCCGGTCCCGGGCGATCGCATCAATGAGCTCCATCTCCCGTGGGTTATCGACAACCACCCGTCCGATTCCCCAGTCCAGGGCCGCTTCAAGCTCCTCGGGGCCCTTGTTATTGCCGTGGAAGTAGACGAGATTGGCGTTGAAGTCTGCGGCCTGCGCCACGGCCAGCTCGCCGCCCGAGACTACGTCAAGCCCCAGTCCTTCCTCGCTGAAAATCCGGGCTAGGGCCGGGTTGATGTAGGCCTTGCTGGCGTAGAGGACCTGGGAGTCGGGGTAGCGGGAGGCGAACTCATCCCGGAACTGGGCGCACATGTCCCGGAGCGTGACCTCGTCAAAGATGTATAGGGGCGTTCCGAAATCCTGGGCGAGGTCTATGAGATCGCAGCAGCCGATGGACAAATGGTCCTGGTTGTTGATGATGGTGGTCGAAGGGAAGGTGGAAAGGTTGCCGTGAGTCATGGGTAAAGCCTCGGGGTGTCTGAAAGTCCGTGGGAATTATACAGCGTTGCGACTGGATCAGGGATTGGTGAGGAGCGACTTCGCCGTAGCAAATGCCTCATCGAGCATTTCGCGGGTCAGTTTGCCCGTATTGGTGTTCTGCCGGCTCGGGTGATAGCACCCGACCAGCTTCAGACCCGGCGGCAGTTCGTGGACCACGTTGTGGCCGAACCGGGGCCTGGGTGCCGGAACTTCGTTCCCCCGACTCTTCCACAACCGCAGAAACCGGTCAAAGGCAATCCCGCCGAACGCTATCACAACTTCCAGCCTGTCCAGAAGGTCCAACTCTGCATCCAGGTAGGGAATGCAGTTGGATAGCTCCTCGGGGGTGGGGCGGTTCTGGGGTGGAGCGCACCGGGCCGCGGCCGTAATGTACGCGTCGGTAAGTGTCATGCCGTCGCCGCGATGGGTAGCTATCGGCTGGTTGGCCCAGCCCTGCCGGAATAGGGCGTTGTAAAGCCAGTTGCCGCTGTCGTCACCGGTGAAGAGTCGGCCCGTGCGGTTGGCCCCGTGGGCTGCGGGTGCCAGCCCGACCACCAGCACCCGAGCCTCCGGGTCCCCGAACCCGGGCACCGGCTTTCCCCAGTACTCCCAATCAATGTACATGCGACGCTTTGCCTGCGCCACGTCCCGACACCACTGTATGAGCCTCGGGCACCGTGTGCAGGAAACTATGCGATCGTTCAGTTCTTCCAGGGATTCCATAAGCTAGAAGACCCTGCCTGTCCCCGACCTGTTGCCCGTATTCCGGCCCCTTTCAACACCCTGCAGCATCCTGCCGTATTCGGAACTCAGTTCAGCGCCGAGAATCAGGATAAAGGCGCTCACGTAGGCCCACAGCAGCAGTACGATAACGGACCCGATGGAGCCATACACTGCGCTGAGGGTAGCAAAATTGTCCAGGTAGAAGACGAAGAGATACTTCCCCCCCTCGAACAGGAGGGCTGCTGCCAGGGCTCCTGGCCAGATGTAACGCCAGTGAGTCTTGGTGTTGGGGATGACCTTGTAAAGGGTAAGGAAAATAGCCAGGTTGGCTATGAAAGACAGCAGCCGGAAGAGTACCAGGCCGGGGACATGGTCGGCGTGGCCGAGGAGAAAGGCCTTGGTGTCTCCGAAGCGGCCCGAGGCCTGAGCTATGGATGCGCTGGCCAGGGCCAGAGCGAAGAGAATGGCGACCCCCACGGCCATCGTAAGCTGCATGATCTTGTTCTTCACGAAGGGCCGGTCTTCCTCTATATCCCAGGCCCGGTTCACTGCCTTTGTAATCGCGCCGAATATGGCGCTCCCAGCCCAGATTAGCCCGATGATAGATATTGCCCCCAGGGAGCCCGACGCCTCGATGGAGGCAACAATGTTGTCCGAAATCAGGTCCCCGGCGCCCGGAAAACTCTCGGATGTCCACTCCAGAATCCTTTGCCGTGTTGAGGCGGATTCGGACGCCATTCCGATGATGGCGATGATCCCTAATAGCAATGGGAAGAGGGAGAAGAGTGCGTAGTAGGCGACGCCGGCAGCCATGTGGGTGGCATCGTCGTCGCCTAGCTCTTTGACCGTTCGGATGATCAGTGTCGGCAAGAACCTGACGTCTAGGCGCGGGTCCTTGAGGATTTTCAAAATCCTAGCTCCGTAACAAGATGCGTGCGGGTACCGGCGTGGAAGCGGAGATGTGTGTTGGCCAAGGCTGGAAAGGGGTTAAGCGGGTTGGCCGGACTAAGGCCCTTGGCCCGTATCTGCGCAGGCGGTTCGAAATGCACGGGGCAGAGGAAGAACTACTCCAGAAAGTCGCGCAGTTTCTTGCTGCGGGTGGGGTGGCGGAGTTTGCGGAGCGCCTTGGCCTCTATCTGGCGTATCCGCTCCCGGGTCACCCCAAACTCCCGCCCGACCTCTTCCAGTGTCCTGCTGCGCCCGTCTTCCAGCCCGAATCGCAACTGGAGGACCTTCTTTTCCCTGCCGTTCAGGGTTTCAAGTACCTCGTTCACCTGCTCCTTCAGAAGCTGGTGGGATGCGGCGTCGGCGGGGGCGAGGGTCGAACGGTCCTCGATGAAGTCCCCGAGGTGGCTGTCATCCTCTTCGCCCACAGGGGTTTCCAGGGAAACGGGCTCCTGGGAAATCTTGATGATGTCCCGCACTTTTTCGGGGGTGATCTCCATTCCCTGGCTGATCTCCTCGCTGGTCGGCTCCCGACCATACTCCTGGACCAGGCGTCGGCTCATCCTGAGGAGTTTGTTGATGGTCTCTACCATGTGGACGGGGATTCGGATGGTGCGGGCCTGGTCTGCAATGGCGCGGGTGATGGCCTGTCGGATCCACCATGTGGCGTAGGTGCTGAACTTGTAGCCCTTCCGGTAGTCAAACTTCTCCACGGCCCTTATGAGGCCGATGTTGCCCTCCTGGATCAAGTCCAGGAGCGACATCCCACGCCCGATGTACTTCTTGGCCACGCTGACCACCAGCCGTAGATTGGCCTCTGTCAGGTGGCGCTGGGCCCTTCCGCCCTCGTCCTTGAGCACGTTGAGGTCACGGCGGAAACGGGGATTAATGGTGGCCAGGGCCACGGCTACACCGGTGTTCCGCAGTCTTTCGGGAATGTCTACCAGCAGGGTGTCCGGGCCGAGGGCCTGGATTGCCGTCTCTGGCATGATCCGGGCCTCCACCGAGGCTACGACCAGGTCTTCGTCGACTTCCTCGGGGTCTCTTCCCAGTGCCTCGCCTATGGATGCGGCCAGTTCGGAGTCGATCTCCGCCTTAATTGCGTTGCGAAGGATGGGATGCGTAGTGAGGTGTGCGAGGGTCACGGGGGGCGTGAGCCCGAGCTCGTAGGCCATCTTGTCGATGGTCGGGCCGGTCCTCCCGAGGTGCTCCAGCATCGCCGTAACCACGTCCGAGGATGAAGGGTCAGTGCCGATCTCTTCGAGCAGCCTCTCTTCGATGATGGAAAGAAGTTTGCCGCCCTCCATGCGCCGGGCCAGGATCCGTTCGTCTCTGGCGCTGAGAAGCCTGACCCGACCTATCTCCCGCAAGTACATGCGGACCGGGTCATCGACCATCTCCTGGTCGATTGTTGCCTGGGCCGCCGCCAGCACCTTCTCCACCTTGGTCGGCCCGTCCGAGTGTTGAGGGCGGTCGGGGTTGAGGAGGTCCAGGACGCTGGTCGTGGCGATGGCGGCACCGATCACCTTACGGTAGTCGGTCTCCCCACCGTTGAGGTTGGCGACAATGGGAGCCTTTACCCCATTCTCCTGCTCGGGGTCCAGGCCCTCTTCTTCTGCCATGGTGTCTGGGTTACGGTTACGGTTGCGGTTCATGCGATGCCGGTGTCCAAGGTCCTATTATACACCCTTATACCGCGCTGCCCCTTGTATGGAGCCTCTTCAGGCCCTCATTGATGGCCAACGCTCTGCCTCGGATGGCCTCGACGGCGTCACCCAGCGCCTCTTCGTCTCCCAAGGCCGACTCCTCGGCCTGCTTGAGCCGTTTGAGTCGCCGGCTCTCGAGGCGGGTGACGCATTCCCTCAGACCGCGGACCATGTCTTCATCCGTGCTGTCGGGAATGAATGCGCCCATAAGCCTGGTCATGACTTCTTCCATTTCGCCTTCATCCTCAATCGCAATGCCCGAAATCAGGCGTTGAAATACATCCCGGTTCATTGGGTCGATAAACCACTCAGGATCGGGTTCATCCAATTCCGGGAGAAGGTAAGGATGTTGCAGCAGCAGGCCCAGTACATAGTCCTCCAGTACGTCGTTCCGTCTTGGGGTTGGTGCTGTGCCCGCTCCCGCCTTGTTCTGTCTGGAGGGGGAAGGGGGGCGGGGCTGGCGTATCCGGCTTGGAGAGGGGCTGTTGATCGCCGCCTTTACAGTCTCCTCGGTCACCTGCATCAGGTTGGCCAGCTTCCGCACGTAGACTTCCTGATCGAAGAAGTCGGTTGTTACCAAAAGAGAGCGGAACTCCTCCAATATCGTGGCCCGTGCCCCGGGGGAGTCTAGGTTCGCCCTGCCTACCTCCATCTCCATCAGGTAGTCGATGAGCGGCGTCGGAGACTCCAGCAGGGAGATCCAGCGATCCGGGTCTTTGCGGATGATGCTGTCCGGATCTTCGCCCTTGGGAAGCGTGACGATATCAACTACTTGGTCGGGAGGACCTTCCAGGAATCGGCGACGGTTGCTTCCCTGAAGCGGATGAACGCTGCGATAGAAGGATTGCCACGACGACTTCAAGCTGCGCAGGGTGGCTTCCTGGCCCGCGGTGTCGGCGTCCAGGGCCAGGGATATCCGCTTACAGAGCCGCTTCAGCACGTCCACTTGTTTCTCGGTCAGCGCCGTTCCCATGGAGGCAACCACGTTCCTGAACCCGAATTGGTGGGCGGTGATCACGTCCATGTACCCCTCGACGACCACGGCCCTGTCTGCCTCACGGGCGGCTTCCCGGGCCCGGTCCGCGGCGTAGAGGGTGCCGCTCTTGTCGAATAAGGGGGACTGGGGTGAGTTGATGTACTTGGGCCCCGACTCCCCCAGTGCCCGGCCTCCGAACCCGATCACCCGGCCACGAGGGCTGCGGATTGGAAAGATTAGCCGCCCACGGAAAATATCACGCATTTCCCCGGAGTCGGTTCGGGTGCCGAGCCCCGCGTCGGCGCACTCGTCCATGTTGAAACCAATACCCTGCAGATGCCTGAATAGCACCCCGGAGGTCGGAGGACAATAGCCAAGCTGGAAGTCCTTCACGACTCCTTCGGAGAGTCCTCGCTGCCGGATATAGTCCCGGGCCTGGGAAGCGGCCGTGGATGTCAGAAGCTGGTTCTGGAAAAAGGCGGCAGCGGCTTTGTTGGCCTCAAGTAGCCGGTCGGTCTTGCTCTCAGCGGCCTGGTCCCGGGTCGGGAGGGCGACCCCGACCTTTTCGGCGAGTGTCCGCAGTGTCTCCCCGAACTCCATATTCTCCCTCTTCATTACGAAGGAAAATACGTCACCCCCGGTGCTGCATGCCCCGAAGCAGTGCCACGTTTGCCTGTCGGGATTGACTATGAAGGACGGCGTGCGTTCGTTGTGGAACGGGCAGGGCGCCTTGAAAGTTCGGCCCGCTTTCTTCAGGGGCACCGTCTCCGAGATGACATCGACGATGTCGAGCCTGTTCCTGACCTCTTCTATGGATGCGCTGCTCACCGTTTCACCCCTGCCCCGACTCTCCCCATAAGCCCGAACTCCCCGGCCTTCCTTAACCCGTACCGGTCCGTCATTCCGGCTATGTAGTCCAGCGCCCACCTCTCAGGGGAGTTCTCCCGCAGGCGATATTCCCTGGGAATGCCTTCGGGATGATTAACATAATGTTTGTACATCTCTTCGACTGCGGTGCGTGCCTCTGCTGCTTCCGGGCTGGCCCCGCTGACATAATAGACTCTTTCAAACAGGAAGTCTCTGAGGACGTTGGCAGCTTCTTTGACTCGTTTGCCGATCTCGATTGTGGGGGGCTCGCCCTCGGGCGCCGGAGCTCGACCCGATGCCCCCCACGAGTGCTCAACCACGTCCGAGACAAGCGTGTTCACCCGCTCTGACCTGTTACTTCCCAGGACCTCCACAGCCTCAGACGGAAGGTCCTCCTCGGTGATCAGGCCCGAACGGAGGGCGTCGTCAGTATCGTGGTTCAGATAGGCCAGGGCGTCAGATACCTTGCAAACTTGTGCCTCGAGAGTGGGGGGGCGCTTCCAGTCATCGCCCATAATCCCGAGGCTCGACTTGGAGTGGGAAACGATACCCTGACGCACCTCCCAGGTCAGGTTCAGCCCCTTGCCGCCGTTTTCCAGCCTGTCCACCACCCGCAGGCTCTGATGGCTGTGTCGAAACCCCCCGGGATAGAGGGACGCCAGCACGTCTTCTCCGATATGGCCGAAGGGAGCGTGACCCAAGTCGTGGCCCAGGCACATGGCCTCCACGAGATCTTCGTTGAGGTTCAGGGCCCGCGCAATGGTGCGTCCAATCTGAGAGACTTCCAGGGTGTGGGTGAGCCGGGTGACGTAGTGGTCACCCAGAGGCGCGATGAAGACCTGGGTCTTGTGCTTAAGGCGTCGGAAGGCCTTGGTGTGGATGATACGGTCTCGGTCACGCTGAAAATCGGTGCGCAGCGGGCTTGGCTCCTCCTCCACCTTCCGGCCCCTGGACAGCCGCGATTTTGTGGCATACGGAGATAGGGACTCTTCTCGTTCTTCTAGGTATGCGCGGACCTGCGTGTAGTCCATAAAGTCGGCGGTCGGAGCGGGTTGCAACCAATTCGGAAAGGAGCAGGGGCCACGAAAAATGATAACACTTTGGGGGTAAGCGGGAAATCCGTTTCTACGGGATTCCTCCATCGGAATCTTCTGATTATTTCGGATTGTGCCCGTGCCTGTATGATTGATCTGGAGAAAAAGTCTTTTGGACCTCCGGGAAGGAAAGCACGAAGGTTGAAGGACATCCGGGGCTTTTGCCGGGAGATGGTATAGGGTCGGGAACAAGCGGCGCAAAGGCTGTTTGGCACAGGTCGGGTATCGGCATATTCTGTGCTTGGCCAGGTGTTAGTATCATTCGGCTTGGGTGACCTGGGGATTCTCTTTCATCGAGAAAGGACATGACTATGAAATACGACCACATCATAGTGGGAGCGGGCTCCGCTGGGGCCACCCTCGCCGCCCGACTCACCGAAGACCCCGACCGCTCAGTCCTTCTTCTCGAAGCAGGCGGCGACTTCCCCGAGTTCGACCGCATTCCAGAAGAGGTCAAATTCGCCTACGGCGGAAGGACGATCTACGACTCCGACCACATCTGGAACTTCAGTGCCCGGGCCACTTCCAAGACCCACATGGACATTCCTCGGGGCAAGATTACGGGAGGCTCAAGCTCGGTCAACGACGCCCAGTTCCTACGCGGCGTACGCGAGGACTACGACCGCTGGGCAGAGTGGGGCAACGACCAATGGTCCTTCGAAAACGTTCTGCCCTTCATGAAGCGCATGGAATCCGACCAGGACTTCCGGGACGAGCACCATGGCAACGACGGCCCAATCATGTGCCGGCGCCACCCCGAGGACGAGTGGCCTCCCCACCAGCGCGCCTTCTACGAGGCAGCCCGGAACGCGGGGTTCCCCCACTGCCCCGACCACAACCGCACCGACTCAACAGGCGTCGGGCCCCTGGCGTTCAATATCATTGACCGGGTGCGGCAGAGCACGGCCCTGGGCTACCTGAACCCGAGCCGCCACCGACTGAACCTCACCATCCGGCCCAACTGCCTGGTACACGGCATCATCTTCGATGGCAGCCGTGCCGAGGGCCTGCTGGTCATCAGCGGCCGGGAGATGTTCTCGGTCTACGGAGAGGAGATCATCCTTTGTGCTGGCGCTGTGGGCACGCCTCACATTCTTCTTTTGTCGGGGGTAGGGCCTGCGGAGCATCTCGCTTCGATGGGAATTCCCGTATTACAGGATCTACCCGGGGTCGGGCGAAACCTGCGGGACCACCCTTATCTGCCTATGTGCTACGTGACCAAGCCCGACTACCCCCTGGATGCCCCCACTCCGGCCTCAGGCGCTGTCACCCTTCGCTACACCGCCACCGGCTCGCCTTTCGTGAACGACATGATCGTCTATATGGGCAACTACGCCGCCGTGAGACCCGGCCGGGGAATCGACGACAAGAACCCCATCGGCATCGGGGTCGGGCCTGCGCTCTACCTCGCTATGAGCCAGGGTGAACTGCATCTCCAGTCCACCGACCCCCGGCAGCAACCGTTCTTGGACTACAACCTACTCGATGACCCCTTTGATCTTCAGCGAATGCGGGAATGTGTCCGTCTCACCGACTCCTTCTTCAAACACTCTGCCTTCTCCGACATAGTGGAGAAACGCAACGCCCCTTCCGACGAAACGTTCGCAGACGACGATCTGCTGGATGACTGGATGCTCCACGAGGTAATGACCGCCCACCATATCTCCAGCACTTGCAAGATGGGACCGACCAGCGATCCCCTCGCCGTCTGCGACCAGTACGGCCATGTCTACGGCGTCGAGGGGCTCCGGCTGGTCGACGCCTCCATGATGCCCGACACCGTGCGCGCCAACCTGAACGTCACCGTCATGACCATGGGAGAAAAAGTCGCTGAGTTCATCAAGCAGGGCAACTAGCGAACAATAGGGAAAACCCCATGAAATACGACCACATAATCGTAGGAGCGGGCTCCGCGGGGGCAACCCTCGCCGCCCGACTCACCGAAGACCCCGACCGCTCCGTCCTCCTCCTCGAAGCTGGCGGTGACTTCCCCGAAATCGAGCGTCTCCCTGAGGAGATCAAACTTGCATACGGAGGCAGATCGATTTTCGATTCCGACCACCTCTGGAACTTCAGCGCCCGGGCCACATCCAAAACCCGCATGGACATCCCCCGCGGTAAGATCACTGGAGGGTCTAGCGCCGTCAACGGCGCCCAGTTTCTCCGTGGCGAAAGGGAGGACTACGATCGCTGGGCGGAATGGGGCAACGACCAGTGGTCCTTTGACAACGTTCTTCCATACATGAAATGCATGGAGGCCGACCAGGACTTCCGGGACGAATTCCACGGCAATGACGGCACCATCACCTGTAGCCGCCACCCCGAGGATGAGTGGCCTCCCCACCAGCGTGCCTTCTACCAGGCCGCCCGAGACATGGGCTTCCCCCACTGCCCCGATCACAACCGCCCTGACTCCACGGGTGTCGGACCCCTGTCCTTCAACATCATCGACAAGATCCGCATAAGCACCGCCATTGGTTACCTGAACCCGATTCGGCACCGACTCAACCTGACCATCCGGCCCAACTGCCTCGTCCACGGCATCATCTTCGACGGCAACCGGGCGGCGGGGTTACTGGTGATAAGCGGCAAGGAGATGTTCTCAGTGTACGGGGAGGAGATCATCCTGTGCGCAGGCGCAGTCGGCACTCCTCACATCCTCTTACTCTCCGGCATTGGGCCCGCGGAGCAGCTTCAGTTCTTCGGCATTCCTGTTGTGCAAGATTTGCCGGGTGTCGGGCGCAACCTTCGAGATCATCCCTGGTTGCCCATGTGCTACCTGACCCTCCCCGACTTCCCAATGGACCTCCCCATGACCGCAACGGGTACCGTAACCCTGCGCTACACCGCCACGGGCTCGCCCTTCACCAATGACATGATCATCTACATGGGCAACTATTCCGCCAGGCGGCCCAACAGGGGGCTCGACGAAAAGGACCCGGTCGGGTTTAGCGTCGGCCCGTGCCTTTACCTCGCCGTCAGCCAGGGCGATCTCCGGCTCCAGTCCACCGACCCCCGGCAACAGCCAATCCTCGACTACAATCTCCTGGACGACCCCTTCGACCTTCAGCGCATGCGCGAATCCGTCCGCCTCTCCGACTCCCTTCTGAGCCACCCCGCGTTCTCAGATATCATCGAAAGGCGTTACGCTCCATCTGACGAGACCCTCAACGACGACGATCTTTTGGACGATTGGATGCTCCACGAGGTGTTCACTGCCCACCATATTTCCAGCACCTGCAAGATGGGCCCGACCAGCGACCCTCTTGCTGTCTGCGACCAATACGGTCGGGTCTACGGCGTCGAGGGCTTGCGCCTCGTGGACGCTTCCATGATGCCTGACACTGTGCGTGCCAATCTCAATGTCACCGTGATGACTATGGGAGAGAAGGTCGCAGACTTCATCAAGCAGGGCAGTTGACGAGCCACAAGGCCAGTTCGATGAAATACGACCACATCATCGTAGGAGCGGGCTCCGCGGGGGCAACCCTCGCCGCCCGACTCACCGAGGACCCCAACCGCTCCGTCCTCCTTATCGAAGCAGGCTCCGACTTCCCCGAGTTCGAACGCATCCCCGAGGAAGTCAGGCTTGCCTACGGCAGCAAGGTCGCGGTCTGGGACTCCGACCACATCTGGAATTTCAGTGCCCGTGCCACCGATCTCACGCGCATAGACATCCCTCGGGGGAAGATTACCGGCGGTTCAAGCGGGGTCAACGGCGTCCACTTCCTTAGAGGCGTGCGGGAAGACTATGACCGGTGGGTCGAATGGGGAAACGACGAGTGGTCATTCGAGAACATCTTGCCCTACTTCAGACGTATCGAAGCTGACCAGGACTTTCGTGACGAACACCACGGGAACGACGGGCCCATACCGTGCCAACGCATTCCTGAAGAACAATGGGCGCCACACCACCACGCCTTCTACCAGGCATGTCGGGATGCCGGCTTCCCCGATTGCCCCGACCACAACTGCCCCGACTCCACGGGCGTCGGGCCCTTGGCCTTCAACGCCATAGACGGCGTCCGCATCAGCACCAACATCGGCTATCTCAACCCAGCCCGACACCGCCTCAACCTGACGATACGCGGCGACTGCCACGTCCACGGCATAATCTTCGATGGAAACCGGGCTGTCGGCGTACTCGTCATAAGTGGGCGGGAGATGTTCTCCGTATACGGTGACGAGATTGTGCTCTGTGCCGGGGCTATAGGGACGCCGCACATTTTGCTCCTGTCAGGTGTAGGGCCCGGAGACGACCTCAGAGAACTGGGCATCCCGGTGGTGCAAGACCTGCCCGGCGTAGGAAAGAACCTCCGCGACCACCCGGACGTCCCCGTCTGCTGGATCACAAAGGAAGGGTATCCCCTGGACATCAACCAGGTAGACTGCGGCACCGTGACTCTCAGGTACACGGCAGAAGGTTCTCCCTTTCCCAACGACATGATTCTCTACGTTGCCAACTATCTGGCCGCGAGACCTTTCCGGGGCCTCGATGAAAAAGAGCCTGTCGGCATCGGCGTCTGCCAGTGCCTTTATCTGCCGCTCAGCCAGGGCGAGCTGCGACTCCGTTCCACCGACCCCCGAGTGCAGCCAAACCTAGATTACAACCTCCTCGACGACCCCTTTGACCTGAAGAGAATGCGGGACAGCATGCGGCTCTGTCAGGAACTCTTCAGCCACGAGGCATTCAAGGACATTATCGATAGACGCTCCGGTCCTGCCGACGAGGTCTTGGATTCCGACGAATTGCTTGATGAGTGGATGAAGACCGAGGTTGTCACGACCCACCACGTCTCCAGCACCTGCAAGATGGGCCTGTCCAGCGACCCCCTCGCTGTCTGCGATCAGTACGGTCGGGTCTACGGCCTCGAGGGGCTCCGCTTGGTCGACGCCTCCATAATGCCCGACACCATACACGCCAACCTCAACGTAACCGTAATAGCCATGGCCGAAAAGGTCGCCGATTTCATCAAAGATAATAACTAGCCCTTCCCAGTTCCCCTCCCATTCCGAGGCCCCGCGAGGAATCTACATCGCCTCTCCTACTGCTCACTCCTCCTCTTCAGTAGGCGCAACCATCGCCCTCACCCCCTCCCCACAAAAGGCATCTTCGTGGCCATGATGTTCATGAACAACACGTTCGTGTCCAGGGGCAGGTTGGCAATGAACAGCACCGCCTCCGCGACTTTCTCGACGTCGAAGGTCGGCTCCACCATCCGGGACCCGTCCGCCTGCGGCACACCCCTGGCCATTGCCGAAGTCATCTCTGTAGCCGCATTCCCGATGTCTATTTGGCAGCAGGCAATGTCATACTTCCGCCCGTCCAGCGCGGTGGACTTCGTCAAGCCCACCAATCCGTGCTTCGTCGCCGTGTAGGGAGCCGAGTTGGGCCTGGGCGTCTGGGCGGATATCGATCCGTTGTTGATTATCCGACCCCCCATCGGCGTCTGCTCTTTCATGATCTTGAATGCCTCCTGTGTACACAGGAAGGGTCCCGTTAGGTTGGCGTCCACGACTCTTTTCCAAACTTCAAAAGTCAAGTCTTCTAATGGCCGCGCTGGAGACCCCGTACCCGCGTTGTTGAACAGCAGGTCCAGCCGCCCAAACGCCTCCTTGGTCTTCGAAAACAGCTCCTTGACCTCCCCATGGTCACCTACATCCGCTCGCACAACTAAGGTGTTTCGGGCTAATTCCCCTGCTTCATCCATCGTCTCTTTCAGCTTCTCCACCCGACGCCCCGCCAGCGCCACCGACCATCCGTCCCTTAACAGCGCAAGCGCGCTCCGCTTTCCGATTCCAGTCCCTGCACCCGTAATAATCGCAACTTTGTCATTTGCTGCCATTTACATAACCTTTCATGTACCTTCAACTATTAATGGCTAATAACTATTAATAACCTAACATAACTTATTAACAGCTTGTTTCATGCCGTTCTCGACGGCAGAGTGTAGTATATCGGGCAAGAGCATCTCTTGGAGGAGCGCACAATGGACCATTCCATGACCTACGTCGACGTTGACGGCCATATCCTCGAGCCCCCCGACATGTGGAAAGAGTATATCGAGCCGGAATTCCGGGATCGTACCGTTCAGATCTTCCTGGATGACAAGAATCTGGAATACCTAGGGATCGACGGAGCAGCCTCCTGGTTCATGCGGGGTGGCGTTCTTGGCAACATCGCCGGCATAGGTCAGGACGTCAGTGAGCACCTCACCCCCGGCTCCATCACCTACGAAGAGTCCCTACTCCCCGGCGGCTACGACCCCCACGAACGCATCAAGGTCATGGACGAAGAGGGCATCGACGTTTCCATCCTCTACCCGTCTCTCGGCCTGTGCTGGGAAGACGTCTGCACCGACCCCAAGCTCGCCGCCGCCAACTGCCGCGCTTACAACAACTGGATGATCGACTTCTGCAAACCCTACCCCGACCGGCTCCACGCAGCGGCCCACATCCCCGCCCTGGATGTCGATGAGGCCGTGAAGGAGCTGCGTCGGGTGGCAGGGCACGGAGTGAGGTCGGCCATGCTGATATCCGCTGCTCCCGAGGGCCTCGCCTTCGGAAACCCCCGTTTTGACCCCCTCTGGGCCGAGGCCCAGGACCTGGGCATCCCCATCTCCTTCCACCCCACCGGCAGCTTCACCTCCATCGGCAACCAGTTCTATCCCACCCCCGAGGACGGCTCAGTATGGTGGGTCTACGTCACAGCCTCCGACGAGGTCAAATACCAGTACACGTCCCTGCTCGGCGACGGCGTCTTGGAGAAGTTCCCGGACATGAAGGTTGTGCTATTGGAGTCGGGGGTGGGGTGGCTGGCTTTCTGGCTCGAGCGGATGGACCAAAAGTACGAGATAAACGGCTTCACGACACCCATGAAGATGTCTCCCAGCGAATATTTCCAGAGGCAGACCTGGATCGCTATGGAGCCCGACGAAAGCCTCGCCCGGTTCAGCATCGAAACCCTGGGCGCGGACAAGTTCTTCTGGGCCTACGACTACCCCCACTCCGACTCCGTCACCGAGCCCATCAGCAAGCTCAAGGAGACTCTCTCCTCCCTCCCCGAATCCTCTCAGCGGAAGGTTGCAGGGGAGAATGCCATCTCCCTATACGGTCTACAGGTAGGGGCCTTGCGGAGCTAGTCCAGGAACCCATACAGTTTCCCGGCATTCAGGCACGTGATCTTCTCCCGGGCCTCTACGGAAACACCGGCCAGGTTCTCTTCTATTATCGCCAGGGAATCGGGCCAGACGCCGTCCGGATGCGGGTAGTCGGAGCCCCAGATGATATTGTCCTCGCCCATCAGCGGCACCATGGCAGGATCGACGGTCTCCTTCTGGTAGGTGGAGTACCCCTGCCTCAGCCAGAACTCCCTGGGAGTCATGGACAGGTTCAGGTGGTAGAACCGGTCTTCGTATTCGTGGTCCATCCTGTCCAGCACGTAAGGCAGCCACGACACTCCGCTTTCCCCCAACACGAACCTGAGCCCCGGGTGCCGGTCACACGCGCCCGAGAAAATTACGCTGGCCAGGTACTCCACGCCGGATAGCTGGAACATCGTTATCCGCACCGCCCTGTAGCGTCTTTCGTACGCCTCAGCTTCCTCTGGGTCCGGTTGTCGGTTTGGGAGCCCGACCGTATGGAAAGAAATCGGCGCCCGGGTTTCCTCTGCCGCCTCCCAGAGCACATCCCAACTGTCATAGTACATCGGCTTGCTCGCCGAGGCAACGGCGAAGTCCGCCCCCCTCAGCCCCATCCCCGAGGCCCTTTTCAGCTCTTCCGCCGCCTCGGCAGGGTCGTGGTTGGGTATGCAGGCCAGTGCCCTGAAGCGGTCGGGGTTGGACTTGCAGAAGTCGGCTGCCCAGTCGTTGTAGATGCGATAGACCTCGGTCATCGCTTCCTGGTCCTTCAGGTTAAGCCCGACCCCCAGGATGCCGTAGATTACCTCTGCCTGCACCCCGTCCATGTCCTGGTCCCTCTCTCGGAGCTCGGGAGTGGTGGGGTGAAACAGGCCCTTGGAACCATCTTCGTAGAATCCGGTGGAGATCATCCGGTCCAGCCGCTTGGACCACCCCTTCTCCACCTTCTCGCCCGTGAAACCCAGCCCTCCCACGCCTCCCAGTTCGATCCCGTTCGCCCGCCAGGACGCTCCCTTCTCGTCCTCGACCACCCGCGGCATCTTCGCCTTCATGGAGTCGGGTGCATTGGAGGCGAAGAGGTCGCCGGGCAGCCAGGTCAAGTCAACGTGGGAATCCCCCGAGATAACCTTGTATTCCATCGCACTCCTCCCTCTCAATCCAGGCTATTTGGTTCGCCGCTGTCCCGGCTTAGTGGCAGTCGGGCTGGAGGGATTATATACAATCGGGCCCATTGAGATTTGTGGACTAGGTAGACACGGGGAGGCGACGTCCCGGTTGGCCCCAAAATGACAATGCGCAGGAGAAAGCCACTAAAGAAAAAGGGGCCCCTCCCGACACGAGAGGCCCCTCTCAATTGTATTTACTTCGCGGATTACCAGGAGCGACGGTTGCCCGAGGGGGGCCTGTTGGCCCGGGGCCTCGCTTCGTTTACCGTCACGGTCCGGCCGTCGATTGCCGTCCCATTGAGCGCTTCGATTGCCGACCTGGCAGCGTTGTCATCGGCTATTTCGACGAATCCGAAGCCGCGGGAGCGGCCCGTGTCCCGGTCGGTGATTACAACGGCATCCTCTATCGTGCCGTATGGCGAAAATGCCTCGCGAAGGCCCTCTTCGTGTGTGTCGTAATTTAGATTTCCTACATAGATCTTCATGCGGTTCTCCTTTTTTCTATCCGTCGATTGCTGGAGGAACCGCTTACTCTCAGTGTGTCGGGCCGAGGGGTACGGGTAACTCTCGATATCGTTGGACATCATTATTATAAGCTCGGAAGCAATAGCAGGACAGCTATCTATCCGGGAGACAATCGAGCCCCGACCTGGGACTGCCTGAACAGCGCCCTTTGCTTATCGATCAATCCCTTGCAAGCCCTTTTCCGGCCCCACCTCCTCTCCAAACCCGCTACAATACTCCCCACCCACACCCCTAGGAGGCCCGAATGCCCAGCCGAATGTCCGTAGGCAACGCCGAACTCGTAGGAGTCCTGGACATGATTCCCCCCTCACGGGACCCGACCACCTTCTTCCCGGAAACCACCCTCGAAGCCTGGGCCCCCTACGCCGACGACATCCTCGAAGAGGGGCGGCTTCAGCTGTATTTCGGCTGCTTTTTCGTGAGGACGGCGGACAGGTGCGTCCTAGTGGACACGGGCATGGGTCCCGGGCCTCACCCCGACCGCGAGAATCGCACCGGCGACCTCATCAACCAGCTCAAAGGGCAGGGCCTCGAGCCCGAGGACGTAAACATCGTAGTCCACACCCACCTCCACCCCGACCACGTGGGCTGGAACCTCCGCTTCGAAGACGGCAAGGCGGTCCCCAACTTCCCCAACGCCGAGTACCTTGTCCCCCAGAAAGACTGGGACCACTTCACGGACCCCAAGAATCTGGAGTCGGCGCCCTATGTCCGGGACTATGTAATTCCCCTGGAAAAACTCGGCAATATGAAGCTAATCGACGGCGAAGCAACACTCACGGACGAGATATCCACCCTCCCCACCCCCGGCCACACCCCGGGGCACCAGGTCATCCTCGTCAGCTCCCAGGGCGAGAAAGCCATGGTGGTCGGAGACGTTCTTCACACCATGGCCCAAGTTTATGAGCCCGACTGGTGCGCCCGGGTAGACATCAACAAGGACGACAGTCGCAGGAGCCGGGAGACCGTACTTTCCAAGGCCGAGAACGATGGCTATACCATTGCCGCCGGACACTTCCACCCCGACCGCCATACCGGTCGCATCGTCAGGATGGCGGGCAAGCGTTATTGGCAAGCCCTGTAGGAGCTGCCGGTGGACAAAATCCTCGTAACCGGCGCCGCAGGCCAGATAGGCTCTGACCTTGTGCCCGAGCTCCGAAGAATCCACGGCGATGACAACGTCCTAGCGGCGGGCCACGTGACACCCTTGCCCGAGGACATCCGGGCCTCGGGGCCTTGCATCACTCTGGACGTCCGCAGCTACGAAGACGTGGAGAGGGTCATCAATGTGAACGGCATCACCGTAATCTACCATCTCAGCTCCCTGCTCTCCGCCCTTGCCGAGGCCAACCGACTCCTCGCTTACGCCGTCAATTTCACCGGCAACTTCAACATTCTGGAAGCCGCCCTTGCCAGCGGAGTGAAAAGGGTTAATCTCCCCAGTTCCATCGCCGTCTTCGGCGCCGACGCCCCTTCCATTAATACCCCCAACGACGTCTCCCTGAACCCGACCTCCCTCTACGGCGTCTCCAAAGTCTACGGCGAGACCGTGGGCGCCTACTACCGACATCTGGGTCTCGACGTGCGCGGGACCCGGCTACCGGGGATAATCAGCTGGAAGACCGAGCCCACCGCCGGCACCACCGACTACGCCGTCGCCATCTTCTATGGCGCCATTAGGGAGGGTCGGTACACCTGCTACCTCCGCCCCGACACCGCCCTCCCCATGATGTACATGCCCGACGCCATCCGCTCCCTCATTCTCCTCGACCAGGCAGACTCCTCGCGCCTCATCCACTCCGCCAACTTCAACCTCCGTGCCTTCTCTTTCACCCCCGACGAGATCGCCCGGGAAATAGAGGCCCGAATCCCCGGCTTCCAGATCAACTATGAGGTAGACCCCCTTCGCCAGGCCATCGCCGACTCCTGGCCCGACTCCATAGACGACACCCCGGCCCGCCTAGAATGGGACTGGCAACCCCAGTACGACCTCCCCACCATGGTCGACGACATGCTCGCCAACCTGCGGGAAAAGCTGGAGCCTGAATCTTTGTAGGGGTAACCGGTAGGTGGCCCTACCTGCTACCCCAGCCCCTCCGCCGCCCCGACCCCGACCGCAAGCTCTCCGCGTTCCACAGCTTTCACCTTTGCAACAAGGGCCTCGTTAACTGACACGTCCACCCCCGCCTCCCGACCCTTGGACACCACCAGCCCGTTCAGATATTCGATCTCCAGCCGTCTACCCTTCTCCATGTCCTGCGCCGTAGATGACCGCCCCGACTCCTGGTACCGCTCCGCCGCTTGCATTATCGAAAGCTCCAGCTCTTCCAGCCCCTCGCCCCGTCCCGCCGCCAGCCACACCTCCGGGTCCTTGCCCCCTATCGGCACCAGCGAAAGCCCAATCGCCTGCCCGACCTCCACTGCCTCTGCCGCCAATCGGATGGTCAGCCTCCTGACGTCTGCGGTCATGGCCATGTCTTTGCTGCTCAACCCCGTGATTGCCTGCAACCCGTTCCCCATGGAGTTGGCCACCAGCTTGCTCCACCGTTCTCCGTTCAAATTCGTTGTTACCTTCGTGCTGTCTACTACCTCCAGTAACTCCGCTACTTCCTGCAACCTCGCGGTCATCTTTCCATCCATCCCCCCAACCCTGAAGACCGTGTGGGCCTTGCCTCCGGCGGCCGCCGTCCGGGTCACGTGCCCCGGCTCCACCAGCCCCACTCCTATGTTGCTGGCAATGCACCCCAGCACCCGCTCCCTACCCAGCGCCGCTGCAATCGTGTCCTCGTTGATCCCGTTCTGGATTGAGACCGCAAATCCGTTATCCGCAATGTAGTCTCGAATAAGATAGGAAGCCCATGCTGTGTCGTAGGACTTGGTGCATATGAAGGCGATGTCCACTGGCGACTTGATCAGGCCCTGGACTTCGTTGATGTGGAGTGCGGTGGGCCGGGCGTGGTGCCTCCCCTGCGTACCCGAGACGCGCAAGCCATCCCTCTTTATCGCATTCACATGGTCGGGCCAAGGGTCAATTAACGTAACATCCTCTCCAGCCTCAGAAATCAGACCGCCAATATAGCTCCCCACCGCCCCCGCCCCGACGAACACCAATCGCTTGCTCACCTTGATTTCCTTCTTTCGATAGATTTAGGCAACTGCACCTAAATGTGGGACATCACGTTGACCAGTTTTCCGTAGGGATCTCGGGCGTAGAACCGCCTGACTCCCCATTGCTCGTCAGTCAACGGGTAGGTTATTTCGAATCCTCCGGCACGCGTTCTACGAAACGCCTCATCAACATCATCGACCTCGATTGAAAGGTCGGGGACCGGTGTACCCGAACCCCCTTCGGCTGCGATGCTGATCTGGACCGGAGCACTTTCGTCCGAGGCCAGTGTCACAATCCATCCAAGGTCCATGACTGGTTCCAGCCCCAACACGTCACAATAGAAACTTCGTCCCTTCTCTATGGTGTTGGCCGAGATATTCGAGACGATTCGCCTGACCTTCATGGCTTGTCTGTATCTCACCCTGCCCCGAAAACCGGCATGACTTCTTCATGGAACCGTGTCAGCTGCTCCGAGTATTCCGCCAGCGACATTCCCTCGGGCCAGTGCAGTATCACATGTTCCAGCCCCGGATACTTGGCCTCGAACTCTTTCAGCACCTCAGTAACGTATTTCGAGTCCCCGCAAAGCCAGACTTTTTGGTCTACGCCATCCTCCAGCGTCGGGGCCCGGCTGGGTGCGCCCGGCGTACCCCACGGCCGACCCTCGGCATCCGTATACCGCACCAGCCCGAAGGGAGCGAACCACTTGTACCGCTCGTCGTGAAATAGCCTGGCCCGCTCCATTGCCTTTGGCTGGTTTTCATCTATGTAGAAAAACAACCCTAGGGCCAGGTCCTCGCCCAACCCCAGCTCCCGACCCGCCTCGCCCGCCGCCTCCTGGTATTCGCGAAACACATCGTCTACCAGCCTCTCTCCCGTCCCATGTACCACACCCTTTATTCCCGTCTGGGCTATGTATCTGAGCGTGCGTCGGCTTGCTATTGGCTGCCAAACATCAACGGGTCTGTGGAGGGGCCTCGGGACCAGTGTAATGTCCTTCAAATCGTAGCCCCTGTAAGGCACCTGGGCCGGGAGGTTGTAGTGTTTGCCCCTGTAGGTGAATGAGTCCTCGTTGAACGCCTTGAAGATTATCTCCATTTGCTCCATGAACAGCTCTTTGTTGGCGTCATTGTCCTGCATTGGCGACCCGAAAGTCTCGACCTCTCGGGTGTGGTAGCCCCGACCAACCCCGAATATCACCCTACCCCCCGACAAAATATCCGCCATCGCGAAGTCTTCGGCCAGCCGCAACGGATGCCACATCGGCACGATGTTGAATGCACACCCAAACTTTAGCCGTTTCGTTTGCGTTGAAAGGTACGTGCTGAGCATCAGGAGGTTGGGTATGCACTCGTATCCCTCCCTCTGGAAATGGTGTTCGGCCATCCACAGCGCGTAGTAGCCCTGGGAGTCCATCTGCTTGGCTATAGCCTCGGCCATCCCGAAACACTCCGTGAGCCGCTCGTTGGGGTACAGCCGGTCCTCGGGCGATGTGCCATTCGCGCCGACGTTCTCCAGTTCGATATGGCCCACGTACAGCGAAGAGAAATGCTTGATCATCTATCGGGCCTCTGTTTTCCTACAATTAGTCTTCTCTAGGTTGCCATGTATCCGCCGTCCACCGGGAACACGTGGCCCGTGACGTAGGACGCAGCGTCGGTGCACAGCCAGACCACCACCTCCGCGATTTCTTCGGGTTTGCCCATCCTGCCGATGGGCTGCTCCTCGTCCTTCTGGGCCTTCGAGAAGTTGTTAGACCTGATTATCAGGTCCATCATTGGGGTGGTTATCTCCCCTGGGGCCACCGCGTTCACCCGGATACCTTGTCTGGCGTAGTCCATGGCTGCACTCTTGGTCAGCCCCGCAACCCCATGCTTGCTCGCCGTGTATGCCGAAGTCCCCTGCCCCGCTACCAGCCCCGCCACCGAGGCTGTGTTAACAATTGTCCCGCCACCCTGCTCTAACATCACCGGCGCCTCATACTTGATGCACAGCCACACGCCCTTTAGGTTCACGTCGATTACTCTGTCCCACTCGTCTTCCGGATAGTCGTGGAACGGGATTCGGACGCCGGTATGGATGCCTGCATTGTTAAACGCAGCATCCAACCGCCCGAACCTCGACACCGTTTCCGCAACCATACGCTTCACGTCTTCAGTATTCGACACGTCCGCCGTCACCCCCGACGCCTCCCCACCCCCAGCCGCGATTAGGTCTACAGTTGCCTGCACGGGCCCTTCCGCAAGGTCTACCACCACGACCTTCGCCCCTTCCCTTGCAAACACTAGCGATGTCGCCCTCCCAATCCCGGATCCCCCGCCCGTGACCAGCGCAACCCTACCATTCATGCTGTCAGCCATCGTTTTCCTCCTGATGGCAGGTCCCTTAGCAAATCAACCCGCTCACCCCTCGACCCCCGCATAATGCAGACTCTGCCCGACAATATCCACACCTACAAGCTCGCTGTGCGCCGCCAGCAACTGTTGCGTGATTGGACCCGGTATCTCGCTCCCGATCGGCCGGGTGTCTACCTTTGCCACTGGCACGATTCGTGGACTCGTCCTGCTGAAAAACACCTCGTCCGCCGTGTAAAGGTCGTATGGCTGCAGGTCCTCCTCCGAGGCCGGAATCCCGAGACCCTCGGCCAGATCGAACACGGTCTGTCGGGATACGCCCTGCAGGATGTTGTCGTCCTTGGGCGTCCTAAGCACTCCGTCCGTAACGATAAAAACGTTGTATCCGAGCCCCTCGGTGACGTTCCCTTCCATGTCCATGAGAAGGGGCAAGCCCTCGGGGTCTACGTCCCGGGCCTCGAGCTCCGCCAGTACGAAGTTCATCCGGCTGTGGTGCTTTACCTTTGCATCCAGCATGGCGCTGGAGTAGCTGCGCACCTTGGTAACAATGGCGTGGGCGCCGTCCACGTAGAACCTCGCAAAATCCTTGAAATCTATAGGCTTGATTATCACCGCAACACTAGGTGGCCCACTCACCGATGTTCCCCTGGTGATGATCGGATTGATGGCAAAGTCTCCGACAGAGTCCCGGCGGTGGTCGTTTCTCGCTACCCCCTCCCGACACACCTCCACCATCTCGTCCTCAGTGAGCCCGGGATCTACCCGCACATACTTCAGCGACCTGTATAGCCGATTGATATGGTCTTCCAACCGGAACGGAACCCCTCCGAAAGTGCGCCCTTGGTCGAAGACAACGTCCGCAACCGCAAAACCCCGATCGTGGGGCGGGAACCTAACCTCGCTATACGGGACCCACTCCCCGTTAAAATACGCCGTAAAGTCATCGTAATTGCCCATCATTGCCTCCGCTTAATTCCCTTTCCTTCGATGAGAAAGGGTTGGGATGAGGGGGAATTTCACCCTTACCTTTCAAACAAGGCCTTAGCCTCCCCACCCCCCACCAGCTCAAACAGATCCACTCCCGGCTCCCGGTCCATCCGCCTTAGGAACGACTCCGCATCCAGCCACCCCTCCGGACTCCCCACCCCTCTCCTCTGAATCTCTTCCGACGCCACCATCAAGGTCGCCAGCGCCGCCACCGAAGTGGTGCCCCTCCTCGAATAGTCCTGCACCTCGAACACCCGACGACATGGCTCTCCTTCATTCATCCCATCTACTCTAACCCGCACCGCCATAGGCTGGCCCAGAGGCTCGATGTCGAAGTATTGCTTTCCCTCGCCAGACTTTAGATAGGCCATCAGGTATTCCATCGGACTCCGGTCAAAACCCGGGACCTTCTCATACGAGGTGAACCCCCACCTGACCATCGACTCCATGAAGTCGTTGCCCTCGGGCTGGTGCAGTCCCCCACTTGCCGTGACCTCTTTTAGCCCCGGCAGCGACTGCGAAATACTCACCGGGTCCGGCACGCCCGTATAGTACACCTCCTTACCCCCGACCGGCAGCAAAAAGTCTATAGTTTCTCTGTTTGCGAAAGCCCCAGGCTTAACATAACCACTATTCATAAACTGCGGTGCCAACCCGTTGTTGATCCTCAGGAAGTGATGTATAGCGGAAGGATAATTCAGCGAATAATTCCACGTAAACCAGATGTTTATCTTTCGTGGCTCGTCCATTTCGTCGTATCCGTGCCTGGCTAGCACCCCGCTGAGCCCCGGCATAATCCCGCACCCCGACAGCACCGCGACATCCGCCTCCCGCGCTCGCCGGTCCCACGCCGGGTTGAAAAACAGCTCCTCGGTCATTTCATGGTCATCGGCCATGTCTACATAATGAGTGTTAGTTACAATTGCCGCATCAACCACCTTCAAACCCAGCAGATGGTAGGGCCCCGTGGCGTTGAATACCGTATCTACCCCGTTCAAAGCCTCCCTCAGCCCCGACTCATCCTTAACATCCAATTCCATCCACTCCCCGCCCGTCCTCTCCGCCACCCGACGCGCCCGTTCCCCATCCTTGTCCGCCGCCACCAGCTCCACATCCTCGCCTTCTGCTGCTATCTGGTAGGCGATCCCCCGTCCGTGGAACCCGCACCCGAGGACCAAGATCCTCATCTCTTATCCAACAGCGGCGCCACCTCTTCGACGTACCGGCCCACCTGCTCCGTCATATCCGGTCCGACAAACCTCAGTACGGGAGTCGTGCACCCAGCGTCCACGTAGGACTGGATCTTCTCCGCCACGTTCTCGGGGCGGCCGTAGGCAACCCAGAGGTCGATTAGGCCCGGCCTCATGAACGCCGAACCGTAGTACCCGACCAGGAAGTCGTGGGCCTGCCGATATGCCGTGTCCCGGTCATCGTGGATGTTGACCATCAGGTGCAGGCTCGAGTCCAGTGCGTCCGCATCCCGACCCATCTCCGCCGCATACGCTTTGATGCGGTCGAACCTCTCCCGGAAGTCCTCCGCTGTAATCGCATCCGTCTGCCACCCATCCGAGTATTTCGCCACCCGCTTCAGGACCCGATCAAGCAACTCCGGCTTTACATCACCCTTGGGGTTAACCGCCAGCCAGATCGGGATCCGGGCCTGGGCGGGCTTCGGCAGGGCGTCGAGGTCCTGGAATTTATAAAACCGCCCTTCATGAGTGACCTTCTCTTCCGACCACAGCCGCCTGAGTATCCGCATCCCCTCGAGCATCCTCCCGACCCTCTCGTTCGACTCCACTCCCATCACTTCCAGCTCCTTGGCGAACAGCGGCCCGTACCGGGCCGGACCTCCAGTTCAGACAGCTAGGACCGTCCGACCATTCGACAGCACGTCCAGGCTGGCCCACTGAATGGCTAGCTGGACCGGGTTGCGTAGCGGGAAAGTCGCCATGCAAATGGTGCCCAGTTTCACCCTGTTCGTTCGGGCGGCGATAGCTGAGAGGAGCACGAGGTAATCGAACCTCGGCTTGGACAGCAGATTGTCTCCTACCCACACCCCATCAAAACACCCCGACTCCTCTGCCACTTCCGCCATGCCCACCAGCTCCTCCACCGTCTTGTCCCCCGTCACCACCGAGCGGTTGGACAGGCTTATCCCGTAATTTGTTCTGGGCATACTGCGGGTATCCTTCCGGTGTTCCTTTGGTCGAAGGTTAGATAGGCGGGGTGCTATTATATACCCGACCCCACCCCCGACTTCCCACATCCATCATTGGAGCTCGCCATGCCCGCAACCACCCCCAAGACCTTCGACACCGTTATCGTAGGCGGGGGCCTCGCCGGCCTCACCGTAGCCTACCGACTCCAGGACCAAGAAACCCTGCTCCTCGAAAGGGAGGACTACTGCGGCGGGCGCACCCTTTCGAAGCAGATGGGCGAGTACATCTACAATATGGGCGCCCAGGTCGTGAACGGGGATGACAGCCTCGTGGCTCCACTCACTAACGAATTGGGCGTTAACCGCAGCCTCATCGGCAAGACCAAACTCCCCGTAATCATGAAGGGAAAACTTGTCGCCGCTTCCAACGAGCCGTCCTTCTTGTGGCAGCTTCCCATCTCTATCACCGACAAGATCAAGCTCGGATGGGACGTCTTCAACCTCAGGCGCAAGTACGGCGGCTTCCGCAAGGACTTCCCCGACATCAATGACCCCAAGATCATCCACCTTAACTCCATGACCCTCGCCCAATACCTGAATCTCAAGCCCGGTGACCTCCGGGATCTCTGGGACACCGTCGCCCTCGCCACGACCACCACCGACGCCGGAGAGTCATCGGCCTACCACCCTATCAACACATTCCTACACTTCGTAGCCAAGGAATACTTCGTCAATGGCGGCACCTGGCAGATCGCCCGAGCCCTCTGGGACCGCCTCTCCGATAGGATTAAGACTTCGGCAGAGGTGTCGAGGGTCGAAGAGTCCGCAGATGGCGTCACCGTCACTTATAATCAGGGCGGCCAGACCCACACGGTCCGGGCCGGGAAGTGCGTCATGGCCGTCCCCGCGCCCCTGGCTCTCAACATCGTTGACCCTCTTCCCGACTGGAAGCGAACAGCACTCGCCGCCGCCACCTACGGCTCCATAACCAGCGCCGGTTTCCTCCTGGACCGCCCCTCCGAGGACTTCCTCGGCGAGGGCGTATGGCGGGTGCCCACGGTTAGAAGTCCCCTGGTCTCCGTCACCAACCCCACCATCACCTTCCCCAGGGAGGTCAAGGAGCGCACAGGGCAAGGGCTCCTGCGGGTCTACACCGGCGACGTCGAGTCCAAGCGCCTCCAGAAGCTTTCAGACGGCGAGGCCCTGGAATCCCTGATGGAGTCCATGTACGAAGTCCTCCCCGACACCCGGGGCCGCGTCATAACCGGTGCACTGAAGCACTGGGAGCACGGTGGCAGCCCGTGGCTGGTCGGTCGCCTGCCTAACGTTCCCAACATCCAGGCCCCGACCGCCAACATCCACTTCGCCGGTGACTACACTGCAGGTTCCGGAATGGATGCCGCCGTCCATTCCGCGTCGCGCGTCCTCACCGAACTGGGCCGCGGTCCCCTCTTCCCCGAAACCAACTAACACCATCACTCCGACCTCCGAGCCGGAATCCATCCCGTGGGATGGGGCCGCTCACCCTGAGCGAAGTCGAAGGGCGAACTGGGGGAGACAGTCCTGTACCCCGACCTAGCTGGGAATACAGGCCGTAACCATGATCTCCACCAGCAAGTCGGGCCTGTTCAACATCACCTCCACCGTCGCCCGAGGCGGCTTGTTCTCCACGAATTGCTTGCCGTACTCCTCGTTGAACTCCGCCAGGTCCTCCCGCTTCGTAAGCCAGCAGTTCACCGACAACACGTTGTCTAGGTTTGTACCCGCAGCCTCCAGCACCCGCTTGATCCGCTCGATGGTGAACCGGGTCTGCTCCGCGACACCCTCCCCCAGCTTCCCGGTGTCGGGATGCGTCCCCGTCTGACCCGCCACGAAAACCAGGTCTCCAAACCTCGCCCCCGGCGAAAGGTTCGGATTGCCGCCTTTCATGTCTACGTTGATGATCTCTTTCTTCGGCATCTTGAGTCCTCCCTGATGGAATGCTGTGAGTTTAATCGGGGCGAGGGCCCTACACCTCCGCCCCGACAGGATGGGATACTATACGAAACCCGACACCCAGGTCTATTCATCCACCATGAACTCCCATACTCTCCAATGCACCTCCTGCTGCCGAGACCACTCTCCAAACATCCGTACCCTCTCCTGCAGCCACTGCAGCGCCCCCCTGGTCGTCACCTACCCACAACACGCAAACCCTATTCTCGGCATCCCTCTCATCTCCCTGGGGGAAGGTCGTACACCCGCCGTACCCTTGCCCTCCATCGCCGAATCCCTCGGCCTGACATCCCTTTACGCCAAGCTGGAGTTCGTCTCCCCGACCGGCTCATTTAAGGATCGCGGCACGGCCGCCATGATCGCCTCCGCCCGACACTTCGGCGTCCACGAGATGGTCGAGGACTCCTCCGGCAACGCTGGGGCTTCCGTCGCAGCCTATTCGGCCCGGTGCGGTATAAGGGCCCACATATTCGCCCCCGACTCCGCCCCCCGAGCCAAGTTAAACCAGATCAAGATCTACGAGGCCGAGACCCACCTCATCCCCGGCCCCCGGGAAGCCGCTGCCGATGCTGCCCTCGCCTTCTGCAAGGAGAACGACCTCGTCTACGCTTCCCACAACCTCAGCCCCTACTTCCTGGAAGGCACAAAGACCTTCGCCCACGAGCTACCCGCCGACTTCCCCGACTCTCTCCCCGACCACTTAGTAATGCCCGTAGGCAACGGCTCCCTGTTTCTGGGCACGTGGATCGGCCTCCACGAACTCAAACGCCGAGGAGGCATCGACGCCCTCCCCAAACTCCACGCCATTCAAGCCGATGCCGTAATGCCCATAGTTGCTGCCTTCAAAGGTGAACCTTGGGCCCCTGACCCGACCAAACGCACAATCGCAGGCGGTATCTCCGTCGCTGACCCTCCGCGTCTCCTGCACGTGCTAAGTGTCCTCCGAGAATGTGGTGGTCAAGCCCTCTCCGTCCCCGACTCCGAAATCACGTCCTGGCAGTCTCGGCTCGCCCGCACTGAGGGCCTCTTCTGCGAACCCACTTCCGCAGCAGCTCTCGCAGGGCTCTCGAAGCTGATCGAGGCTGGCGCCATCGAGAGCGACGAGACTGTCCTTGTGCCGATTACGGGTTCCGGTCTGAAGGACCAGGCCTCCGGCTGATCCTGTATCATGGCTGCCGCCTGCTAATGAACTACAGGAGACAACCATGCACACCCCCCTCCGCCCCTCCCTCGCACCCTACGAGGCATACCCTCTCTTCGATGTCCTCCGGCGCACCGCCTCCCGTATCCCTGACAAGACCGCCGTCATCGACGGCAACCGTTCTTTCACCTTCGCCCAGCTTGACGAACTGAGTGACAGGTTCGCGACTGCCCTGGCGGGGCTGGGGGTGGAGAAGGGTGACCGGGTCGGGCTCTTCGCTCCCAACTGCGCCGAGTTCGTCATTGCTTACTTCGGAATTCTCAAGACTGGCGCCGCCGTGGCCCCAGCCAACTCGGCCTACCGCGCCCGAGAACTCACCCACCAGATGGACAACTCCGGTGTCCGAATTCTCGTATGCCACCAGAGTAATCTCTCCGTTGTCGAAGCCGCCCGCCCCGACCTCCCTGCCCTCGACACCGTGATCAACATCGGCCCCCCTGCCCCCGACTCCCCCAACTTCGACCAACTCCTCGCCGACAATGCTCAGCGACCACCTTCCGTCACTATTAACCCGCGAGAGGACCTCGCCGCCCTGCCCTCCTCCAGCGGCACGACAGGACTCCCCAAAGGCGTCATGCTCACCCACTTCAACCTCACCAGCAACCTGGAGCAGACCATTAACCGCCCCGGTGAGGTTTCTGCCATGACCGAGGAGGACGTTCTCCTCGTCCATTTACCCCTGTTCCACAGCTACGGCATGACCGTCCTGATGAACGCCGCCATTGCCGCAGGGGCCACCCAGGTACACATGGGCCGGTTCGACATGGACCTCTTTCTAGACCTCGTCCCCCGACACCGCATCTCCATGCTATACACCGTTCCGCCCGTCGTTCTCGGCGTGGCCCAGGTCCCGGGCATCGAGTCCCATGATCTCTCCTCCCTGCGCCTCTGCCTCTCCGGCGCAGCGCCCCTATCAGAGGAGCTCCAGTCTCGCTTCGAAAGACTCACCGGAGTCCCGACCGTCCAGGGCTACGGCCTCACCGAGACCTCTCCCGTAACCAACATGGACTTCGTCGAACCCGACCTCCGGCGCACGGGCTCCATCGGCCCCGCCATTTCCGACACAGATGAGAAAATCGTCGACCCCGAAGACGCCGGCAAAGAACTCTCTCCCGGAGAAGTCGGCGAACTGCTCATCCGCGGCCCCCAGGTGATGAAGGGGTACTGGCGCAACCCCGAGGCTACCGCTGAGACCCTGAAGGACGGCTGGCTCTACACCGGCGACATGGCCCGCATGGACCCCGACGGCTACGTCTACATCGTCGACCGCAAGAAGGAGCTCATAAAGTACAAGGGGTTCCAGGTCGCCCCCGCCGAGGTGGAGGCCCTCCTCCTCGAACACCCTAACGTCGCCGACGCTGCAGTGGTAGGCAAGCCCGACGAAGAAGCCGGCGAGCTCCCCAAGGCCTACGTCGTTGCCAAGTCCTCTTCCCTCACTGCCGACGATGTGATGGCCTTCGTCGCTGAACGCGTCGCCGGCTTCAAGAAGATCCGTGAGGTCGAATTCACCGACGAAATCCCCAAGAGTCCATCCGGCAAAATCCTCCGCCGGGTCCTCGCCGACATGGAAAAGTCTCGCTAACTGTTCCTTTCCAACGAAATCTAATATGGCGCCTTACCCAGTACTAGAGCACCCACATCAACCGCACTGGAAGGGGCGGGGTCGCTCGTGCTGAGGCTCTCGAAGTACGAGCGGGGGGTGCGTTATCAAATCCACACCCGCGACCCCTAGCCCCGTGCCCCGCACCTTAGAAGTCCTCCTCGTTGCCCTCCGACTGGGCCTCACCTCCTTCGGCGGGCCCATAGCGCACATCGGCTACTTCCGCGACGAGTACGTCACCCGACGCCAATGGCTCTCCGAACAGCGCTTCGCCGAACTTGTGGGCCTCTGTCAATTCCTCCCCGGCCCCGCCAGCAGCCAGCTAGGCATCGCCATAGGACTAGGCCGGGCCGGATACCCAGGAGCCCTTGCCGCGTGGCTTGGATTCACCTTACCCTCCGCCGTCGCCCTCATCCTCTTTGCCTATGGCGTAGACGCCCTCGGTGGTGAAGCAACGGAATGGCTCCACGGATTGAAGGTCGTCGCCGTGCCTGTCGTCGCCCTGGCCCTGTGGGGCATGGGCAAGACCTTAACCCCAGACAGACCAACAATTGCCATCGCCGTCCTCGCTGCCGTTGTGCTTCTTTTCACCGGTACAGCGATTGTCCAGCTTGCCGTGATCGCCGGCGGCGCGGTCTTGGGTCTCGTTTTCCTCCGTCCGGCAGACTCCACCCCCAGTCCCACCCCCGAGAAGGCCGGTGGCGCTGCCTTTGGTGGCGCGGCCCTTCTCCTGTTCTTTGCTCTCTTGATAGCCTTGCCGGTATTCACCGAGCTCATTGATAACGACCCCCTCGCCCTCGCCGACAGCTTCTACCGTTCCGGTTCCCTGGTTTTTGGTGGCGGTCACGTCGTACTGCCCCTCCTAGAGGCGGAAGTAGTCCCGAATGGCTTGGTCTCGAAGGACGACTTCCTGGCCGGTTACGGCGCGGCCCAGGCAGTCCCGGGGCCCCTGTTCACTTTCTCGGCCTACCTCGGCACTACAACCGGCAATCTGTCTCCCGGCTGGGCCGGAGGTTTGTTGGGCTTAGGAAGCATTTTCCTGCCCGCCTTCCTGCTGGTATTCGGAGTGTTGCCCTTCTGGGACCGGCTCCGCGGCTTTGCTCGGGCCCGGGCCGCCGTTACGGGTGTAAACGCCGCCGTCGTCGGCGTCCTCCTTTCCGCCCTCTACGACCCCGTCTTCACCAGTGCTATCAACGAGCCGGAAGACTTTGCCCTCGCCGCGGCTGCCTTTGCCCTACTGGCCTTCTGGCAAGCGCCGCCCTGGTTAGTTGTCGTCCTAACTGGTGGCGCGGGCGCTCTCCTCAACCTGTCTTAGCCCGACTAACCCCTCCCTGTACTCAGTGAACTCGATTGACCCTTAGCCAACTTGCCTTATAGAATCGCCACTCCAGAGCGCCCTGCTTGTCACGATTTAACTGGGTGCGCTGTCCGCGAGATAAACATTGATTAGCGGAGACACCGATGAAATTGGACTTTAGCGTAGGACTCGGCCGAACTGAGTCGGCACACGAAATTGGCGACTACGCCAGAGTCGCGGAGGAGAGCGGCTTCAAACAGTTGACCCTTATCGACATGCCCTTTGTCGGTCGGGACGTCCATACCTTGATGGCCATGTCCGCGCTGAACACCAGGAGCATCCTCATAGGTCACGGCGTGACCACCCCGGTGCTCTTCCACCCGATGTCCATTGCCAACGCCACCGCCAGCATCAACGAGCTCTCCGGGGGCCGAGCCTTCGTCGGTTTGGGAGTCGGCGGCCCCTTCGAGACCGTGGTCGGCCGCGTTTCCCCCGTCAAGGAGATGCGCGAAACGGTGAACTTCATCCGCAGGTTCATGTCCGGCGAAGAAGGAGAATACAAGGGCGTTAAGGCTCACTCTGAATGGGTCCGGGAGCCGGTACCCATATACATCGCCGCAGAACGCCCGAGAATGCTCCGGCTCGCCGGCGAAATCGCCGACGGCGTGATATCCATCGGCACCAACCCCGAATGGGTCAAGTGGAAGATGGACCTTGTCAAGCAGGGCGCTCTCAAGGCCGGTCGGGACCCGGCGGAAGTCGAGTATTGGGTCCGCACCATGATATATGTCGCCGACAACAAGGAGGATGTCCGGGAAGAGGTCGCCCCTTATCCTCTCGCCTACGGCCACCTTCATACGCTTCTCGAACAGGACACCCCCGAGGCCAACGATCTGCGCATGGGCCTGAATCGCTCATTCCCCGGCCTCGCCGAAGATCTCGTCTCCGACTCCAGGAAGGTCGCCAGTGCCTACGAGCCTTATGGTGTTGAACGCCTGGACGCTCCCTGGGCCAGGCATGTCACTGCCACCCTCATCGACTACTTCCACCTCACCGGCAGACCCGACGACATTAACGAGAGAATCCAGGAACTGGGCGAGTTAGGAGTTGCCAACATCTCCACGGTGATGTTCACTATTGTGGACAAGCTGGGCCAGATGAAAGCGATCAAAGAGGAGATAATGCCCCGTTTTCAGGGCTAGCCCGGCTCCTCAACAAGACAAGTGCAAGTTGACCACCGAAGCAGCCATTTCGAAACCCTTCATTAGTGGCCGCCGACTCCTCTGGATCGGCCTCATCGTCATAGTGCTCGGCTCCTTCGGGGCCCTGCTCTACTACGGCAACGAGATATACCAGGAGTCCCCACCGACCCCCGAGCAAATCATCACCACCGACGGTGAGGTCATCTTCACCGGCGACAACATCCGTGCCGGGCAGGACGTATGGCGTTCCATCGGGGGACACGAACTGGGTTCGGTCTGGGGCCACGGGGCCTACACTGCCCCCGACTGGACCGCCGATTGGCTCCACAGGGAAGCTGAATGGATCGCCGACTACTGGGCCCTCGGAGAGTATGGGTCAACCTTCGAAGACCTCCCCGACGAGCAGGCCGCCGGCCTCCGGGCCAGGCTCGCCAACGAGCTACGCACAAACACCTACGTTCCGTCTACCGAGACCATAACCATCTCACCACTCAGGGCACGGGCTATCGAGGCCGTGCAGGACCACTACCTTGCCCTCTTCGGCGACGACCCTGTTCTCGCCGACCTCAGGGAAAGCTACGCAATGCCCGACGACGTGATCCCGGACCTCGAACGTCGCGAGCACTTCACCGCGTTCATCTTCTGGGCATCCTGGGCCTGCGTCACCGAGCGCCCGGACCACGAAATCACCTATACCCACAACTGGCCCCCAGAGGACCTGGTGGGCAACGGCCCCACGGCCGTCATGATCGTGGTTTCCGTGATTAGCTTCGTGCTGCTGCTGGGTGGGATCGGTGCGCTTGGTTGGTTCTACGCATCCCGACGTAACTCCTGGCGAACAGAGGGCGAGGGTTTACCCGCCGACCCCCTGCTGGACATAACGCCAACCCCGTCCATGAACGCATCCCGCAAGTACTTCTGGGTGGTCGGGGCATTAGCCGTCTCCCAGATTATCGCCGGCATCGTTATCGCCCACTACGGCGTTGAGGGCACCGCACTCTACGGCATACCCATCGCCGAAATCGTGCCTTACTCCCTTGCCCGTACCTGGCACATCCAGCTGGGGATGCTCTGGATTGCGACCTCCTGGCTGGCTACCGGCCTGTGCCTTGCGCCCCTGGTCGCAGGCCGGGAGCCGAGGTTCCAGGCCCTCGGCGTGAACATCCTGCTCGTGGCCCTCGTCGTTGTCGTGGCGGGTTCCATGATTGGCCAGGCTCTCGCCATCCACCAGCTCCTCGGCAACGACATCAATTTCTGGGTCGGGCACCAGGGATATGAATACCTGGATCTGGGCCGGATGTGGCAGGCGTTACTCTTCATTGGCCTCTTGCTCTGGCTGGCCCTCATGCTCAGGCCGCTATTTGGGGCCTGGCGGTCGGCCAAGGAAGACCCGAGGCGCAGGCAGTTCCTCCTGATATTCATGCTCTCCGTGGCCGCCATCGCCCTCTTCTACGCCCCCGGCCTCATCCCAGGCCAGCACACCAACCTCGCCATCGCAGAGTATTGGCGCTGGTGGGTAGTCCACCTCTGGGTCGAAGGTTTCTTCGAAGTGTTCGCCACCACGGTTATCGCGCTGACCTTCGTGCGGCTCGGTCTCGTCCACGTCAGGTCCGCAACCATGGCTATCTTCTTCACCACCATCCTCTACCTGACCGGCGGCGTGCTGGGGATGTTCCATCACCTCTACTTCACGGGAACGACGCCCATCATTCTCGTTATCGGCGGCACCATGAGCGCCCTGGAGCTGATGCCCCTGGTAATGATCGGCTACGAAGCCTACGATAACCTGTCCATGACAAGGCGCACCTCCTGGATCCAGCACTACAAGTGGCCGGTCTATTTCTTCGTGGCATCAGCCTTCTGGAACCTGGTCGGGGCCGGGTTGTTCGGCTTCCTCATCAACCCGCCCATTGCCCTCTACTACATGCAGGGGCTGAACACGACCTCCGTGCATGCCCATGCTGCCCTGTTCGGGGTTTACGGGAACCTGGGTCTCGGACTCACCTTGCTCAGCCTTCGCATTCTCACGGTGCGCACCCAGTGGAATACCCGGTCTCTCTCCTTCGCATTCTGGGCCGTGAACATAGGTCTCGCACTGATGGTGCTGCTCAGCTTGCTGCCGGTTGGGCTTGCCCAGACATGGGCCAGCTTCGAGCACGGCATGTGGTACGCCCGCTCCGCCGAGTTCCTGCAAAACGACGTGCTGGAAGCAATCCGTTGGCTCCGCTCCATAGGCGACACGATCTTCGCCCTGGGCATTCTGGCCATTGGCTGGTTCGTAATCGGCCTCTCCACTGGTTGGTCGAAAGCTGGCCCCCGAGAGGACATCGCCGTAAAGGAACCCGCAGTACCCGTAACCGCTGACTGACCCCCCAAATTGACCCCCAAAATCAGCGGTGCTATCCTCGTCTCATCTTCGCGCCCGCCCCCCAAGGAGGACGCCCGTGTACACGCTTATCCGCTCCCTGCCCCTTCGCTCTATTCTCGCCGCCCACGGCCCGGCCCTCGCCGGCTCCTGGTTGATCGCCGAGCTTCTCTACAAGTTCGGCAGCTTCACCCTTGAACTCGCCGCCTTCTTCGCCACCTGGTTCGTCATAGACGCCGTGCTCTCTTTTGCCCTCCGTCTCTTCGGATGGAGCAAAACCGCCGACTCCCGGGCCTGATATCCCGCAACCGTTCCCATTTCAACACCTTCCGACACCGGAGGCTCTGAATGCCCGTTGACCAGTCCCTTTTATGCACCCTCGAATGGCGGTGCATAGGCCCGCCCCGGGGCGGGCGCGTCGTAGCCGTCGCCGGAGACCCCGTCAACTCCATGACCTTCTACTTCGGCGCCTGTGCCGGAGGCGTCTGGAAGTCGGACGACGGGGGCGCCTACTGGCAGAACGTTTCCGACGGATTCTTCAAGACCGCTGCCGTCGGAGCAATTGCTGTCGCCGATTCCGACCCCAACGTCGTCTATGCCGGCATGGGAGAAGCCTGCATCCGCACCGACGTCTCCCACGGCGATGGCGTCTACCTCTCCTCCGACGCCGGACGCTCGTGGACCAATATCGGCCTGAAGGACACCCGGCACATATCCCGCGTCCGCATCCACCCCACCAACCCCGACCTCGTATACGTCGCCGCCCTGGGCCACGCCTGGGGCCCCAACCCGGAGCGCGGCGTCTATCGCTCCGCTGACGGCGGTTCAACATGGGACCACATCCTCTACAAAAACGACACCACCGGCGCCGCGGACCTCTCAATGGACCCCAACAACCCCCGCATATTGTTCGCCGCCCTCTGGCAGGTCCAGCGCTATCCCTGGGCCCTGTCAAGCGGCGGCCCGGGCAGCGGCATCCACCGTTCTACTGACGGAGGGATGACCTGGCAAGATATTTCAGGCAACCCAGGCTTGCCAGAGGGAATAAAGGGTCGCATAGGGGTAGCCGTGTCCCCTGCCAAGCCCGGTCGTCTTTGGGCCACCATTGAATCCGAAGACCCGGGCCTATTTCGCTCAGACGACTACGGGGACACCTGGACCCTGGTCAGCGATAATCGGGACCTCCAGGGTCGACCCTGGTACTACCAGCATGTCTTCGCAGACACCAAAGACCCTGACACCCTTTGGATTCTCAACTACAAGACCTGGAAGTCCATCGACGGCGGGGCCAACTTCTTCGAAGTCACCACCCCCCACGATGACAATCACGACCTCTGGATCGACCCCCGAAACCCCCTCCGCATGATCGAAGGCAACGACGGTGGCGCATGCGTCTCCTTCAATGGTGGCGAGACCTGGTCTTCCATCTACAACCAGTTGACCCCCCAGTTCTACCACATCACCTCCGACAACCGGACCCCCTACCGCGTCTATGGCACCCAGCAGGACAACACCTCCGTCAGCGTCCCTTCCCGCAACCGCAAGGGCGCCATCACCTGGGAGGAATGCCGCGTAGTTGGGTCGGGCGAGAGCGGCCACATCGCCGTCCACCCCAACAACCCCGACGTGGTCTTTGCCGGGGCAATCGGTAGCTCCCCAGGCGGGGGCGGCAACCTCCTTCGCTACGACTACGCCGCCGACCAGACCCGCATAGTCACGGTCTGGCCCGAGCTCTATACCGGCCTCGGCGCCAGCGAGATGAAATACCGCTTCCAGTGGACCTACCCCATCTCCTTCTCCCCCCACGATCCCGACACCCTCTACGTCGCCGGAAACCGGCTCTTCTCCTCCCGGGACCAGGGCCAGAGTTGGCATCTCCTCAGCCCCGACCTCACCCGCAACGACCCATCGACCCAGGAACCCTCCGGCGGACCTATAACCAGGGACACCTCGGGCGCAGAGGTCTACGCCACCATATTCGCTTTCGCCGAGTCGCCCATAGGACCGGGCCTCTTCTGGACGGGCTCCGATGACGGCCTGGTTCACGTTTCCCGCAACGGCGGCGAGTCCTGGACCAACGTCACCCCCGACGGGCTTCCCGACTGGGCCCTCGTCTGCAACATCGAGCCCTCCCGCCACGACTCCGCCGTCGCCTACCTCTGCGCCACCCGCTACCGCCTCGATGACACCCGTCCCTACCTCTTCAAGACCGCCGACTACGGCCAGACCTGGACCTCTATCACTGACGGCATCCCAGAGGACGACTTCACCCGGGTGCTCAAGCAGGACCCCGAATATCCCAGCCTGCTCTACTCCGGCACGGAGACCTCCATCTACTTCTCACCCGACGACGGCGCCCATTGGCAGCCCCTGGCCGCCAACCTGCCCCACGTCCCCGTCTACGACCTCACTGTCCAGGGCAACGAGATGGCAATTGCCACCCACGGCCGCGGATTCTGGGTCCTCGACGACCTCCATCTGCTTCGACAGCTGGTCGACATGGACGGATTGAGCGCAATCCATCTCTTCAATCCCAGGGACACCCTCAGGATGCCCGGCCCTAAGGAGACCAGCGGCAAGGCCACAGCCGGAGTCGGGGGCGCAGTCGGCAAGAAGTACCGCATAGCCCTGGAGACCCCAGCAACCTACTACGAATCCCCCCGCCCGGGCCAGAAGCCCCGGCGCATCTTCCTCAACGCCGGCCAAAACCCCGAGGAGGGCGTCGCCTTCGACTACTTCCTCCAGGATGCTCCTAAATCTGCCACCCTCAGTATCATCGACTCCCAAAACCGCGCCGCTGCCTCCTTCACCATCGGCTCCGAGGACAACCCTCTCCCCGCCGATCAGGGAATAAACCGCCTGGTCTGGGATATGCATTACCCTCCTGCAGTGAGTCTCCCCAGTGACAAGACCACCGAGGATGACGTCGCCTCCGGCCCCCTCGCCCCTCCCGGCGACTACAAAGTGCGCCTTGAAGTTGACGGGGTAATCCATGAAGAGCAGTTCACCATCGTGCGTGACCCCAATTCCTCCGCCACCGATCAGGATCTCGTAGATCAGTTCGACATGATGATGGCAATCCACGCCAAGGTCTCCGAGACCCACCTCTCTCTCATCAGGCTCCGCAGCATCACCGAACAGGTTGCCCGGTGGCGGGAGCGGGCCTCGGGCATGGGCGCCGAGAGTGCAGTCCTCACCTCCGACGAAATTCTGGAGTCCCTCGGCGCAATAGAGGAAGAGCTTGTCCAGACCCGATTCAAGGGCGCCCGGGACCGCCTCCACTACCCCGTCCGCCTCAACAAGAAGCTCTCCGAGCTCACCAAGGTCGTCGGCGCCGGCGACTATCCTCCGACAGACCAGGCCCGGGCCGTCTTCCGTGACATCTCTGCTCGCATCGACCAGCAGCTCACCCGCTTTGAGGAAACCGTCCAGACCAGCGTCGCCAGGTTCAATGATCAGGTGAGCGCCCTTGGCCTCAGCCCCGTGGAAACAGACCCTTCCTAGCCTTTATACTCGACATAAGGAGCGCAAAGTGCCGCACCAACCCCGACAACCCCTCGCCAACATCGAACGCCTCAAGGAGCACATGGCCGCCGAGGGTCTCGCCGCCGTCGTGGCCCGGTCCGGCAAGAATTTCTCCTATCTCTCAGGTGTAGCCTTCCCCGGCACCCTCGCCCGGCACCTGGACCTCCCCGACTCCCCCCGTGACGTTTTCTGCATCTGGCCCCTGGATGGCGAACCCGCCGTCATAAGCAACGCCCTCGGCGTTCCCGTAATTGAGCGGGACTCATGGATTACTAACGTGCAGGTCGTCCAGGACTACGTCGAATCGCCCCGCACAAAGCTCGTCTCAGTACTCAAGGACATGGGCATAGACAAGGCGAAGATCGGCATGGAGGCCTCCTACGTCAACGCCGCCCGCTGGGCCGAGATTCAGTCCCTCCTCCCCGACGCCCAGTTCGTCGACTGCACCTCCATGATGAATTCCGTCCGCTGGATCAAGACCCCCGCCGAGATCGCTCTTCTCAAGGAATCCGCCGACATCCAGGACGATGCCCATCTCGAAGTCTTCCCAACCATCCGCCCCGGCGACCGCGAACGTGACGCACACGCCCGATTTCTAAGAAGCCACATCGAACGGGGCTGTCACTTCGTCCACGGCGTCCTCACCTCCCACCGTAACGCCTCCATGTACCTGGGCGAAAGCGACCTAATCATAGAAGCCGGTGACATCATCCGCACCGACTACGTCTCCTACCTCAATGGCTATCCGGGCCACCAGTCCCGCATGGCCGTCGTCGGAGAACCCTCCTCCGAACAGGCCCGCACCTACGCCGACTACCGGGACATCTACCTTAAACTCATAGAGAAATGCACCATAGGGACTAAGGTCAGCGAGCTCTACTTCTATGGAAGGGAGATGCTGCTGGCTAAGGGATTTCCTCATAACCCGGCGTCCTTTGTCGGGCACAGCGTCGGGTCCTGGTGGCACCAGCAGGAGCCCTTCCTGATCAAGGGCTGGGATGTCGAAATCGCCGAGAACATGGTGCTCGCATTAGAGCCCTACGTCGACTATTGGCACCTCCAGGACATGGTCCACATCACCAAAGACGGCCCCCGACTCCTCTCAGACCGCTTCGACACCTCGAACCTATTCGTGACCGTGTAGATTCAATCAGTGCCCGAGGGTTAGTGGAGCGGGATCTTACTCCCTCTCCCTTGACGAAAATGGGCTAAGGTGAGGATGAGATTTTCCTAAGAAAACTCCAGCGCCTCCGCCGCAATAAGCTCCGCAATCTCATCATCGTCCAGCCCCGCGAACTCCTTCAGCACGAACTCGTTGTGCTCCCCGATAAGTGCCTGCGCCCACCTCAACCGGGCCGGAGTCTTCGATAGCTGGAAATGTAGGCCGTCGTAGGGCATGAGGCCGCATTCCGTGTGCTCCAGCATCTGAAAGAACCCGAGATGCGCCAGCTGCGGGTCGTTCCACAACTCCGACTGGCTCTGCACCACCCCCGCCGGGACCCCCGCCTCTTGTAGCTTCTCCATCAGCTCCCGGGACTCAAACCCAGACGTCCACCCCGATATTATCCCGTCCAACTCTTCCGAGTTCTCCAACCTCTTCCCCATCGATTCAAACCGTCTGTCCCTCTTCAACTCCGGCATCCCCATCGACTCACACAGTGCCCCCCACTCCTCCTCCCTGGTTACCGCAATTGCACACCAGTGCCCGCCCGTGCGTATCGGCTTCTCCGGTTCATTTTCCGGGGTCGCGCAGGGGTAGACCCCATGTGGCGCGTAGCCAGGGTCCCCATTTCCATTGCGAGTCATCGCTTGACCCGTCATCTGGTAGTCCAGCACCAGCGGCGACAAATACTGGATCGCACACTCAAACTGTGCCAAATCAATATGCTGTCCTCTGCCCGTTCTGTCCCTGTACTCCAGTGCTGCCAGGATCGCCGCCGCTCCGTTCGGGGGGTTGATAAAGTCGCTGTATGCCCCGTAAGGCGGCAAGGGGCCTCGGTCGGGCCAGCCCGTCAGGTGGTAGAAGCCCGCATGCGCCGCCGCCTGCATCCCGAAACCCGCAAACGCCGCCTTCGGCCCGGTCTGGCCCTGCTGACACGCGCTGAACAGGATGATGTCTTCCTTCAGTTCTCTCAGGCTCTCGTAGTCCAGCCCCCACCTCTTCTTCACTGGCGGCGTGAAGCTCTCCGACACCACGTCGGGCTGCCAGGTCTTGATCAGCCTTCGGATCACGGCCCGGGCCTCTGGCTTGGACATGTTGACGCCCAGCCCGTACTTGCTCGTGTTGTAAGACGCTGGAAACTGGCTACGGTTGATTCCCGGGACCCCGTCCTTGTGTGGCGGCGCCCCTCGCAGGTCGTCGCGTCGAGTCACCGACTCCACCCTGATGACAGTGGCCCCGTTGTCGGCCAGATATTTGATCGTGATCGGCCCGACCGCCACCCACGTGAAGTCCAGGACCTTCAGCCCTTCCAGGGCCATCCCCTTACCCGTGTCCTCGCCCGGTACCACCCTATATCACCCCCGACTCCCTCAACGACTTGAACTCCGCCTCCTCCAGCCCCAATTCGTCGATAAACACCTCCCGGTTGTGTTCCCCCACGCCTGGCGCCCGATGCCTGAACGATATCGGGCACTCCGGCATCGAAATATAGCGCCCAGGAAAGCTGAGAGGATTTTCCTGGCCCCTCGTGTCGGCCTTCAACCAGTACCCACGAGCTTCTAGTTGAACGTCTTGCAGTACGTCGTTGGCCGCATTGCAGGGGGCTAGGAGCACCCTTTCCTGGATGGATCGGTCGAAAAGCTCATCTCGGGTCTTGGTCATGAAGAAGTCACGGATATGTCCCGCAACCATATTGATCTCTTGCTGCTCTTTCTCTCCCGGTGGGCCCGTGCTCTCATCTTCGTCCCAGCCTCCCCATTTCTCCCAGTCCATGCTCAGCATCAGGTCAGGGGCGGCGCCCTCCTCGTGCATCCACCTCACCAACCCCTCCATCCGGAACCCGTGCATGCCCCCTGCCAGCGTGAAGCTCACGTATCCGTCTTTGCATGGGAAGATGGCCAGAACGTCCAGGTCTCCGTTCTTGTTGTACTGCCCCAACCGCTCTACGTTGTACCCCTCTAGCTGCGGAAACTGGCCTGCATTCATCATCGTCCAGTACACTGCCACCTGCGTCGACACCTCCACCACCTGCCCCTCGCCCGAGTTCCGCGCCTTCCAGAAAGCGCACATCGAACCCACCACGGCCTGCGCCCCGGCGTGCAATTCGGCCTGTGGAAAGCCGATCCTTACCGGTGGCCTGTCCGAGTCCCCGCTAATGTATGCCATGCCACCCATCGCCCACGATACAAGGTCCGTCGCCTTGTACCCCGAATACGGCCCCGACTCCCCGAACGGCGTCATCGACGCCATCACCAGCCTCGGATTGTCCCTGCTCAGCTCCTCGTATCCCAGCCCCAACGACTCCATGTGCCTCTGCCCAGACGAGATCATCAGGAAATCCACGTCCGAGACCAGTTTCTTCAGCAGCTCAGCCCCTTCCGGCTTCCGAATGTCTAGGGTAATCCCGCGCTTGTTAAAGCAGTAGGCTTCCCAGAACCAGCTTCTGTCGGGCTCCTCTTGGCCCGGGTGAAGAGGCCAATGGTAGCGGGTCGGACTCCCGCTAGGAGGCTCGACCTTTATAACGTCCGCCCCCAGGTCGGCCAGCACCTTCCCGCACCAGTTGTACCCGCCCTCCG
Source organism: Dehalococcoidia bacterium (assembly GCA_965207225.1). Classification (GTDB taxonomy): domain Bacteria; phylum Chloroflexota; class Dehalococcoidia; order Plut-88900; family Plut-88900; genus Plut-88900. The sequence goes on along the minus strand of CBDBLV010000004.1, from coordinate 132,852 downwards.
TCAGGTCCAGCGCCTTGTACGGCCCGAGAGCCATCGAGTCCTTGTCAAATGCCATGAGTGTCTGCCGTTAAAAGCTGATTTCCGGCGCCTAGTATATACTCTCCCTCACACCCCAGACAGGAGACCCCAGACTATGCCTGAGCAACCTGCCAAGCTCCTCCCCCTCCCCGAAGACTGGTCCCGAGCCCTCGCCATCGCCGCCCACCCCGACGACCTCGAGTACGGCGCAGCCAGCGCCATCGCCCGATGGACTTCCCAGGGCAAGGAGGTCGGCTACCTCATGGTCACTAAGGGCGAGGCAGGCATCGACTCCATGCACCCCGACGAAACCGCCCGGCTCCGCATGCAGGAGGAGATAAACAGCGCCCGCGTCGTGGGGGTCGACTCCGTGGAGTTCCTCGACTACAAGGACGGTGTGATCGAATACGGCCTTCCCCTCCGCCGGGACATCTCCCGCGCCATCCGAAAATTCAAGCCCGACGTCCTCATTAGCGGCAACTTCGAGATGTTCTTCCCCGGCGGCAACTTCAACTTCGCCGACCACCGCGCCGTCGGCGTCGCCGTACTCGATGCCGCCCGGGACGCCGATAACCGTTGGATCTTCCCCGAGCTCATGGATGAGGGTATCGAGCCTTGGCATGACTTAAAGTACATCTTCACCACCTCCCCGCCCATCACCACCCACTACGTCGACGTCACCGACTCCATAGACAAGGGTATAGCGTCCCTCCAGGAGCACAAGGTCTACATCGACAACCTTTCCCAGGACTTTGACCCCGAGATGTTCCTCAGCTTCGGTGCCGCCGCCATCGGCGAATCCGCCGGCTGTGACTATGCCGTCGGCTTCTCCCTAATGGAACTCTAGCCCCCACCCTTTCTCTCCTTCACCTTTTCTCCATTCCCTGTAGGGGCAGGTCTCGTGCTTGCCTTTCCCGGTCGCTCATCGTCACACTATCTTTACTGGGGAGGCACGAATCCATCCCCGTGAGGAAGCCGCTCATGCTGAGGTGACTCGAAGTATGAGCGTGGGAGTGGGAGGTACGCGCCCGACCATTCCATCACTTCCACCCAGCTCCATCTACGCCCTTTCCTGTCATTCCGTAGTCTCGCGAGGAATCTGGGGCTGGGCCCCTTCATCTCACCCCTACAACTTCGATAAGTACTGATCGAAGATATCCACACCGACAAACCCGCTGTACGCCCTTTCCAGCCTCGACGTCACCGGCCCCGGCACCCGACTGTCCGCAATCGGTGCACCGTTCACGCTCGAAACCGGACAGATGCACAAACTTGTTGACGTAATGAATACCTCATCGGCGTTGTAAGCGTCGAACAGGTCCAGGTCCGTCTCCACCGTTTCGATGCCCAACTCCCGGGCCAGGTCCAGCACCGTCTGTCGGCTGATGCCTTCCAACGTAAACCGGTCTATAGGCGTGTGTATTGCCCCGTTCTTCACCAGGAAGATGTTGCTCCCCGCCCCTTCGGCCAGGGTGCCGCTTTCGTTTAGCAACACGGCCCAGGCCTCCGGGTCCTGCGCTTTCACCTCCAGGTCCGCCAGCACCATATTTACATAATTGTGTGTCTTCGCCCGGGGACTCATCGATGAAGGCGGCGTCCGCCGAACTGAAGGGGTGATCACCCGGATCCCGTCCCGGTACAGGTTTGCCCTCTGCCTGAACGGTATCGGGTCAGTCTGGATAATCACCGTGCTGCTGCCAGTCTCGTTCGGGTTGTGTGAAGGTGGATCGACGCCTCTGGTCACCCTCTGGATAACCCAGTAGTCGCCACCCTCTTCCAAGAACGGCAGGTTCGCCTCCACCACCTGGTGGGTGAGCTCCGCCATCCGCTCTTTGGTCATGCCGGGGTCAAGCCTCAGGTACCGGCAAGACCTGTACAGCCTGTCGAGGTGCTCCCTGACCTTGAATACCTTGCCGTTGAACGTCCGCGTGTTGTCGAACACCGCGTCGCCCATCTTGAAACCCCTGTCCTGGATCGAGACTTTCGCTTCGCTCTCCGGCACTATCTCCCCATTGATGTAAACAACCCGTTCCTTATTCAAACCCACTTCCTTTCATTCCTCTTGCAGTCCCGGGGAAATCTCAGCCTGCCCCGGCAATGAGTCCAACCCGGTGGGGCTGTGGGGCCGCTCGTGCTGAGACTCTCGAAGTATGAGCGGTGGGGCTAGCGCGCCCCCGTGTTCTTCCCACCATGGTCATGTCGAATAGCGCCCTAAACCCCCACCCCTGCCGCCCGGAGCGCGGGCATCACCTCTTTCGCAAACAGCTCCATCGACACCATCGCCCTCTCCGTCTCCAGCCCCCCGATGTCGAACTGGCAGAGCAGCGTTGTCACACCCGCCTCTTCCTTGAAGGCCCGGATCTTGCGTATGCACTCCTCGGGCGTGCCCAGCATCAGCGTGGTCTCGAGAAGCTCCTCCATCGGCGCCTCATCGGGTAGCGGGTCGGAAAACGCCCGACCCCCAACCACCCTCTCCGTCCCCGCCCGGAGCCGGCCCGCCGTCCTCCTCACGTACATCCCGTTCTCGAACTGGCCCGCCGCCTCTTCCGGGTCGTGGGAGACATAGGTGTGTCTCAGGATCGTGAACTCCCTCTCGCCCCAGCCGTTGGCCTCCAGCGCCTCCTTGAAAGTCCGGTTATTGCTCTTCAAATTCTCCATCGGACCCGAGCAGATAGTGTGGTAGCCGCGCTCGCCGCTCAGCCTCATGCTGGCTGGGCTGCTTCCGGCATGCCAGAAGGGAGGATGCGGCTTCTGTAGGGCCCCGGGGAACGTCCACGTCGTCGGGAACCGGAAGTACTTCCCATTGTATGCCAACCCCTCCCCCGACAGGCACCGTGTCACGATCTCCATGTATTCGTTGAACCGCTCGAAGTTCTCCTTTATCGGCACCCCGAACCTGTTGAATTCGTAAGGCTGATAACCCCGCCCCACCCCCAAGTCCATCCGTCCCTCGGTCAGCTGGTCCGCCATCCCAATCTCCTCCGCCAGCCTCAGCGGGTGGTAGAAGGGTACCACCATCACCGCTATGCCGATCCGGGCTTTCCTGGTTCTTTCCGCCAGCTTCACGGCCATCAGCAGGGGGTTCGGGCAGTAGCCATAGCTGGAAAAGTGGTGCTCCGCCAGCCACACCGAGTCAAACCCCAGCTGGTCGGCGAACGCCGCCATGTCCACGGTGCGGGCGTAGACTTCCTCCGCCGGCCTCATCTCTGGCGATTGATTAAGAAAGAAAGCCCCGAATTTCATAGGTGGTCTCCTCGTTTTATCTACCTTGGGATGACGGCGATTATACCCACCCCCTCCCCGCCCCGTCACCCCGAGCCTCATCCCATATTGACCCCCTCCACCCCCGCCCCTTACCATTCCCCGAAATTCCGCAGGGAGCGCACCCTTGCCTGATACCGACTACGACGTAATCATCATCGGTGCAGGCCACAACGGCCTCACCGCCGCCGCATACCTCGCCAAAGCCGGCCTCCGAGTCCTAGGTCTCGAGCGTAATGCAATCGTCGGCGGCGCAACCCAGACCGACGAAATCTTCCCCGGCTTCCGGGTCCCCCGCTACTCCTATGCCTCCCTCCTCCTTGAAGGTAAGGTCGTCCAGGACCTTGAGCTCGAAAAGCATGGCCTCCACATCCTCAACCTCGACCCCGAACGCATCCATCCCTTCCCCGACGGCCGGGCCGTCCGCGTCTGGAACACCGATGAACAGACCGCCGAAGAAATCGCCCGCATCTACCGCCCCGACGGCGACGCCTACCTCAAATGGGCCGCCTTCTGGGAACGTGCCGCCGGAATCATCTACCCCTACATGCTTAGCGAACCACCCACCCTTGCCGAGTTAATGGCCTCCGTCCAGGGTACCGACGACGAGGCTATCCTCGAAAGTATCCTCTTCGGCTCCGCCTACGACATGCTCGACCAATACTTCGAGTCCGAGCAGGTCAAGGGCGTGTTCGCCTTCTCCTTCAACGACGCCCCCCTCTTTTTCGCCCGCCTGGAGACCGCCCGCTTCGGTGACCCCCGCTGCCAGGGCATCGTCCGGGGCGGCATGGGAAGCCTGCCCCGCGCCATCGAGGCCGCTGCCCGCTCCCACGGGGCCCACTTCGAGACCAGCGCCGAGGTCCGACGCGTCCTCGTCGAAAACGGCTCAGCCATCGGCGTTGAGCTCTCCGACGGACGCCAGGTTCGCGCCGGTACCGTCGTCTCCAACCTCGACCCCAAGCAGTCATTTCTGAATATCGTCGACGATGCGCACCTGCCCGGCGACTTCCGGGCCAGTATCCGCTCCCTGAAAAACATGCGGGCCTCCATGAAGCTCCACGCCTCCCTCTCCGAACCCCCAGACCTTAGCCACTATTTCGGCGATGAATGGCAGCTCAGCTACCTGGGTAGGGTGAGGATGTGCCCGGGCCTCGACTACGTCAAAGCCGGCCGCGCCGACGCCGATGCCGGCCGTCTTCCCCACCATCCCTCCATGATTATGCAAATCCCTTCAGCTATCGACCCTTCCATGGCCCCCGAGAGCAAGCACAGTATGTCCGTATGGGTCGAGACCGCTGCCCTCCATCTCGCCGACGGTTCTTGGGACGACGCCCGGGACCAGGCAGCCGATCTCATCGTGGACGCCCTCTCCGTCTACGCCCCCAACATCAGGGGCGCCATTATCGACAGGCAGGTCCTAACTCCGCTCGATATAATCGGGGAGCTCGGCATGACCAACGCCGATATTCTCCACTTGGACATGACTCCCCAGCAATTCTTCGCCTCCCGGCCCCTCCGCGGCTGGAACAGTTACCGCACTCCCATCGCAAACTACTATCTTTGCGGCGCTGGCACTCACCCGGGCGGCTACGTTTCCGGTGCCCCTGGCCACAACGCCGCTCACGCCATCCTCAGGGACATGGAGCTCGCTTCTTGACCCCTTCCGACTCCGAACCCTTCACCTACGACTTCATAAGCCGCAACCTCTCCACTTCCTTCATCGGCCGCGAGCTTTTCTTCTACGAATCCCTCCCCACCACCATGGACGTCGCCGACATGAAGGCCCTGGCCGGCGCCCCCGAGGGCACGGCTGTTGTGGCCGATGACCAGACTGCCGGCCGCGGCCGCTTCGAACGGGAGTGGGTCGCCGAGAAAAACACCACCATTGCCGTTTCCATCATCCTGCGCCCCCCACCCCCCATCACCGCCCGGCTCCACATCGTCTGTTCCCTCGCCGTCGCCCGCGCCATAGAGACCGCCACGTGCCTGGAACCGCGCATCAAGTGGCCCAATGATGTTTTGCTCAATGGCAAGAAGACCTCGGGTATTCTCCTCACCTCCAGCCGAGACCGCAGCGGCAAGCCCTACGTCAACGCAGGCATAGGCATCAATGTAAACCAGACCCCCGAATCCCTCGCCCAAATCTCTCCACCTGCTACAGCGCTACGTGCCCAGCTAGGCCAACCCGTCTCCCGTGTCCAAGTCTTCTGCGCGCTCCTTTTTCACCTGGAGAAACTCTATTTGGAAGCCCTCTCAGGCGCGGACCTGTTGGACCTGTGGCGCTCATATCTGGTCACCTTGGGACAGCAGGTTCGTGTACAATGGCGCAGGGAGGACATGGCCGGTTTCGTCGAAGTGGGCCTCGCTAAAGACGTTGACGAGTTCGGCCGACTGCTTCTCCGCACCGAAGACGGCGAACTCAAAACCCTCGTTTCCGGCGAAGTGACCCTGCACACTTGAGGCTGAACTGATGACTACTGACCCATACGACTTTTCGGGACGCGTGGCCCTTGTCACGGGCGGTGGCTCGGGTCTGGGCAGGGAGGTGGCCATTGGGCTGGGCAAGCTCGGCGCTTCGGTCGTTGTAGCAGGTCGTAGACCAGGGCCCCTCCAGCAGACTGTGGACGACATACATGCCACGGGGCATAGGGCTTTAGCCGTCCCCACCGATGTCACCGACTCCTCCCAGGTAAATGCCCTCGTAGACCGTACCGTCTCCCATTTCGGCCGCATCGATATCCTCATCAACAACGCCGGAATCTCCGGCGCCGACGACCCTGAAAAAGCCGTCTGGGAAATCACCGACGAGGTTTGGCACAGGGGCATAGACGGCGAGCTCACAGGCTCCTTTTTCTGTGCCCGGGCCGCGGGCAAGTACATGGTCGAGCAGCAGTATGGAAAGATCATCAACGTTTCGTCGGGATTCGGCTATGGCACCCAACGCGGTCAGGTCATGTACGGTGTGGCCAAGGCGGGCGTCATCCAGCTAACTCGGGTCCTTGCCATGCAGTGGGCCCGGGACAACGTCAACGTCAACTGCGTCGTCCCCGGCCTCTTCCACACCCTCCCGGAGGACATGGAAAAGCCCATAGAAGATCGTTCCCACCGTTTCATCCCCGTGGGCTACGTCGCTACGGCCAGGGATCTCGTCGACCTCGTCCTCCTCCTCTGCTCCGATGCCTCTTCCTACATGACCGGCGAGAACGTCATGGTGGACGGCGCTGCCCTCATCGGCGCATACGCGCCATGGGGCTACCAGCCCCTCACCCCGACCCCGGAGGCCTGACATGTCCCCCGCTCCCTTCAACCTTAAGGACAAGAAGACCGTCCTGGTCACCCGTTGCGGCATCAACGCCTCCGTCCTGGCTGACGCCCTGACCGAAGCCGGCGCAATCCTCACCGTCGTCCACCCGGAGGGAGTCACCCCTCCCCCCGCCTCCGCTGCAGTCCCCTGGTTCCGGGATGCATCCGGCCTCCAGCCCGCCGTTGCCAGCGCCATGGCCGGAATGGCTGGCATTGACATCCTGGTCAATGACCTTGCGGAAGACTTCGCCAAGCCCCTCTCCGAAATGTCCTACGAAGAATGGCGCAGGGCAATAGACCATAACCTAGACTCTGTCTTTGTCTCCTGTCAGGCTGCCTCCGGCCGCATGCTCGCCCAGCAGAGCGGCCACATCGTCAATATTGCCTCCGGCCTGGGTGCCCGGGTGGTTGTCAACGAGGCCGCCTTCTCCGCCGCCCAGGCGGGGGTCATTCACCTCACCCGGGCCCTGGGCCTCGAGTGGGCCCGGGACAACATCCGCGTCAACGCCATCGTCGGCGGCTGGATCGTCGACTCCGATGACGCCCTCCCCGACAAGGTCCGGCGCTACATCCCGACCCAGCGCTGGGGCAGGCCCGAGGACCTTGCCGGCGTCCTCGTCTATCTCGCCTCCGACTCCTGCTCCTTCACTACCGGCGAACCCTTCTTCGTAGACGGCGGCATCATGATCCGCACTTAAACCTCTGCCCTTCAATGCTCATTCCAAGGCCCCGAGGACTTCCAATGCGCCACTAACTACAGCAACTTCCAAATTGTCCCACTGCCCTTCTATTCCCCCGCAGAGGCGACCGGCTGGTCGCCCGACTCTCCGCCCGCATAGTCCCTAAGCACAACAAACCAACAAAGGAGCCACAACCATGGCCACCAAGAAAGCCCTGCTCCAGCCAAACGCCCCCGACCGTAGCCACGTATTCAATTGGGGGCTTAAAGTCTCCAACTTTAGCGAGCTTCTTTTCCTTACCGGCCAGATAGACGCCGACCCCGAAGGCAACGTCCGCCACCCCGGCGACCCCGTAGCCCAGACCCGGGCCGTCTTCGACTCACTGGTCGGCATGCTAAACGACGAAGGCTGGTCCCTTGATGACGTAATCCGCGTCGAAGCCACCTACACCATGGAAGTCGACATGGCAGAGCATCACCCCGCCATCTTCCAGATATGGGCTGACTGCTTCAAGGACGTAGAAGTTAAACCTGCCGCAGGCCAGCTGAGAAGAATCGCCGCCCTCGCCCGACCCGGCTTCTTCGTGGAATTCGAATTCCTCTGCGCCCGCTGACCCCTTCCCACCTAGGTTAGAATTTACCCGCTTGAACTTATGAATAGACCGCTCTACAACCCTCCCCAGAGACCATGCTCCGCATAGCCCTCCCCAGCAACGCCGACTGGCAGGACCCGACCCTTGATTTCCTTGATTCCTGTGGCCTCGCTGTTCAGAGGGTCACCTCCCGACGCTACACGGGCCGCATGCCCGCCGTCCCGGACGCCGTAGTCCTTTTCCAGCGCGCCGCCGATATCCCGCGCCAGGTAGAAGCCGGCGCCGCCGAGATAGGCATTGCAGGCCTGGACCAGTACCTTGAAGCCCACCCCGATGATGGCGCTGGCATGCTCCTCGTTGAAAGCCTGGGCTTTCGCGGGGCCGATCTCGTGATCGCCGTCCCCGAGTCCTGGGAAGATATTTCCAATGCAGATGACCTCGTGGACCTTTCGGGGAAGTACGTCACCCAGGGCAAACCCCTCCGTGTCGCCACTAAGTACCCCCGACTCACCGGAAAATACCTGCAAGAACGGGGTGTCTCCAAGTTCTCTATCATCGAAGCGGGCGGCACCCTGGAAGCCGCTCCCGCCATGGGTTACGCCGACTTCATCGTAGACATCACGTCCAGCGGCAACACCCTGCGGGAGAACCAGCTCAAGACCATCTCCGGCGGGACGGTCGTAAAATCTCAGGCCTGCTTGTTTGCCAACCGAGACCTTCTCAGCAATGATGAAGAAGCCCTCGCTGGCGTCCGGATAATGCTGGAACTTATTGAAGGACATCTCCGGGCCTCCGAATACTACAGCATTATCGCCAACATCCGTGGAGACTCCCCCGAGCAGATCGCCGGCCACATCCAGGACCACCCCGAGATCGCCGGCATCGAAGGCCCGACCGTCTCCCAGGTATTCAGCAAGGAGGGCCAGACTGGTTGGTACGCCGTTACCATGGTGGTTGGCCGGGATAAGGTCATCACCGCCCTTGACCACCTTCGTGCAATCGGCGGCAACGGCATCATCCTGTTCCCGACCACCTACGTATTCGAGGCAAAGTGCTCGGCATACGACAACCTGCTCGAACAGCTCGGCCGGGCCTCCGTTGAGACTTCCGTATAGCGGTCGGATGCCCAACACCTCGCTTCACATCTCCTTTGCCGATGACGCCGCCCGAGCCCTGGGCCACCCCCTCCTGTCCGACTACTCCGGCAGCTACCTCCTCGGCTCCACCGCCCCCGACGTCCGGAACCTCGCCGGGTGGGACCGCTACAGCACCCACTTCTTTGACCTCGCAAAGGACGAGCCTGGCAGGGGCATCCAGGGCCTCTTCGAGACCTACCCCGAGCTAGCCGACGCCGCAGGCCTCGGCCACGAGACCCGCGCCTTCGTCCTCGGCTATATGTGCCACCTCGTCACCGACGAATACTGGATAGCCCAGGTCTATCGCCCCTGCTTCGGCAAAAAGGCCCCCTCCGACCCCATAACCAACGTCCTCGACCGTGTCCTCCAGTTCGACATGGACAAGCGGGAACGCAACGGCATCCGGGACTTGGACGCCGTTCTCGATGCCCTCAAAAGCTCCGATGTCGGTGTCAACGTATCCTTCATAGACCCCGAACTCTTGGGCCGCTGGAAGGAGGTCATGACCGAGCGCACCTCCATGGACCTCGGCTGGGACCACCTCAGGCGATTCGTCAGGAAGGCCCTCCCCCAACACCTTAAAGACGACGAAAACACCATGAATTCCGTCATCGCCCGGGGCCCCGACCTCCTCGAGAAAGCCAGGGCTCAGGCCCCCGACCATGTCATTGCCGCCTATCGGGCCAAGGCTATCGACCAGTTCGTCGTCATTGCCGGGGAGTATCTATCGTGAGGGTTATTACCGACCTCAACGAGGCCCGCGCTTTCCTCCACCGCCTTCACGCCGCCCCCGACGACTCCATTAACCCCGGGGTCGCCGCCGGCATTGAGCGCGTATTCGGCGAGCCTCTCTCCCTGTCCGACGCCGTATCTCGCATCCTCGACGACGTCCGCACCAAGGGCGACTCTGCCCTGTTTGACTATGTTTTCCGTATCCACGATCTCTCCCCCGACCGCTTTGAAGTTCCCCAGTCCCAGTTGAACGAAGCCCTGGATGAAATCCCGGTCCACGTCGCCGATTCCCTCAGGTTCGCCGCCCAACGCATTGAGGCCTACCAGACCGAGCTAGCACGCCACGCCATCCGTGATTTCAGGAGCAAGGGACTTGGGCAGCGGGTCACGTCCATCGAGAGGGCTGGCCTCTACGTTCCCGGCGGCACCGCTGTCTACCCATCCACCGTCCTCATGACAGCCATCCCCGCCCGAGTTGCCGGCGTCCGGGAAGTGATCCTGGTCACACCCCCCCGCCCGGACGGCTCAATCGCTCCCGTAGTCCTCGCTGCTGCCGCTATCGCTCGTGTGGATAGGGTGTTTGCCGTCGGGGGAGCACAGGCAATCGCCGCCCTCGCCTACGGCACCGAATCCGTCCCCGCCGTCGACAAGATATTCGGCCCCGGCAACGTTTTCGTGCAGACCGCCAAGCGCATGGTCTTTGGAACGGTCGGCATCGACACCATCCAGGGCCCGACTGAGGCCGTCACCATCGCCGACGAACACGTTTCACCGGCCTGGTGCGCCGCCGACATCCTCGCGCAGGCCGAACACGACCCCGACTCCGTCTCCATCCTCATCACCAACTCTCCATCTCTAGCCCAAAGCGTAGAATCCGAACTCTCCGACCTCCGAAGCCGCTCCGAGCGACTTGATATCCTCACCAGGTCCATGGACGCCAACGGCGCAATCATCGTGACCGACTCCATAGAGCAGGCCATTGAACTGTCCAACCTATATGCCCCGGAGCACCTCTGCCTCATGGTTCAAGATTCCGAAAGCTACGTGGATCTGGTGAGGAACTCCGGGGCCCTTTTCCTGGGAGACCACTCTCCCCACGTCCTCGGGGATTACGTCGCAGGCCCGAGCCACGCCCTCCCCACCGCCGGCGCAGCCCGCTTTAGCTCCGCGCTCGGCGTCAACGATTTCCTCAAATCGACCTCCATCATCTCCCTCTCGGAGGAGGAATCGACCCCCCTCTTGCCCCATGGAATCCGGATCGCAAGGCAGGAGGGCTTCGACTCCCACGCCCGCTCCCTGGAGGTCCGTACACCCCAGCCTTCCCTCAGCAACACCAGGGACTGAAGATGACCAGCGAAAAATCTCGACCGTCAATCCGAGACCTCATGCGCCCCGACCTCCGGCACCTTACGGGTTACACCCCTGTCGTCCCCGTAGAACGCCTCGTCGCCGAGCCCGAGGAGTCGTCGCAGCAGTTGCCGCCGGTCAAGCTCGACGCCAACGAAAACCCCTACGGCCCCTCCCCCCGAGTCCTCAAGGCCATCGCCGAAAGTGAGGCTCTCCACGCCTACCCCGACGCTGAGCAGCGCACCCTCCGCTCCGCCCTCGCCGAGTACGCGGGCCTCGCCCCCGAGAACATTATCGTTGGCAACGGCTCCGACGAAGTCCTCGACATGATCGTCCGCCTCCTTCTGGAACCCGGCGACAAGGTCTTGAGCTGCGTACCCACTTTCGGCATGTACAAGTTCCTCACCGATGTCGCTGGTGGACAGTTGGTCGAGCTTGATCGCACCCCTGACTACGCCATAGACCTCAATGCCATCCGTGCCGCCGTTGACGAGCGCACCAAGCTCATCTTTCTGGCCTCCCCCAACAACCCTACCGGCAACAGCATCCCCCGGGAGCAGGTCGTCGAGCTGCTGGAGATGGGCCTCTATGTCGTAATCGACGAGGCTTATTACGAGTTCGCGGGCCACACTGTCGCCGACCTCGTCAACGACTACGAAACTCTCATGGTCGTGCGCACATTTAGCAAGTGGGCGGGCCTCGCCGGAGTCCGCATCGGCTACGCCATCGTCTCCCCCGAGGTCTACGCCTACCTCAACCAGATCAAGCAGCCCTACAACGTCAGCGTTTTCGCCCAAATCGCCGCTCTGGAGTCCCTGGGAGACCTGGACTACCTTATGGACAACGTAAGGGCCCTGGTGAGCGAAAGAGCCCGACTCTTTGACATCCTGCAGGACCTGGACTACCTCTCACCCGTCTCCTCGGAGGGCAACTACATCCTCTGCAACGTGACCCGTGGAGACGGAGAGCAGATTTACCGGCTCCTAAAGCAGCGCAAGATCTTCGTCCGGTATTATGATAGGCCAAACCTGAAGAACTGCTTCCGCATCAGCGTCGGGAGGCCGGAAGAGACCGACCGCCTCGCCGATGCCCTCACGGAGATAGGCCCGGAGATCAATGGCTGACAGGCACGCCCTCCTCGAACGCAAGACCGGAGAGACCGACATCTCCATCGAGGTGAAGATAGACGGCACCGGCCAGTACAGTGTTGAGACTGGTGTCCCGATGCTCGACCACATGCTTTCCCAGCTCGCCCGACACGGCGCCTTCGACCTCAACGTCCGTGCCAAAAGCACCTCGGACCCCGACGGCCACCACGTCGTGGAGGACGTAGCCATCCTCCTGGGGCAGGCCTTCGGTCAGGCCCTCGGCGACCGCAAGGGCATAGTCAGGATGTCCCACGCCCTCGTCCCATTGGACGAGGCCCTGTCCCTGGTCGCTTTGGATCTCGGGGGTCGGGGCTACGCGGAGGTCGACGTTTCCTTCACCCAGCCCGTCGTGGGTGGCCTCACCGCAGACATGGCCCGGCACTTCCTCGAGACCTTCGCCATCGAGGGACGGTTCAATATCCACGCCAAGTTCATCGCCGGACTCAACGACCACCACAAAATAGAGTCGTTATTCAAGGCCCTCGCCAAATCGATGGATGCCGCCTCCCGCATCGACACCCGCACCGCCTCCCAGGTCCCCAGCACCAAGGGCGTCATCGAGACCTAGGTCCCAGTTCTTCTTGGGGCAGAATCTGCAAACCTCCCTCCCCGGTGTGGGGCCGCTCACCCTGAGCAGGGTCGAAGGGTCGAGCGGAGGGGAGTGGCCCAGGTACAAACAACCCGACGCGTTCTACCTCCCACCACCCACCTATTGCCCTGTCATCCCGAGGCCCCGCGAGGGATCTCAAGCATCACTCCCTCGGTCAACATATTCATGCCCGTCAACGTGTCTCCTGCCCCATCCCCTGGGTGGGGCCGCACATGCTGAGGCACTCGAAGTGTGAGCGTGGGGGTGGCCCACAACCGCCAAACGTCCCCTAAGCCTCAGGCGACCAAGATCGCCCGGAGCCGCTCCCTACCCTTCCTCCACCTCGAACGAATAGCTCTCAATCACGGGGTTCGCCAGCAGCTTCTCACACATCTGCTCCACCTTCGCTTCGGCTTCCCACCGACTCCCCTCATCCACCCGCACCTCCAAATACTTCCCCGCCCTGACTTCACGCGCCGATGAAAATCCCAGGGAATGAAGAGCCCCCAGGATCGTAAGGCCCTGGGGGTCGTTCACGGTCGGCTTAAGAGTTACGCGGACCTTTGCAAGGTACATCCGGGCGCGTTCGGGACCCTATCTCAAGGTCCCGTCCAGGGTTTCCGGGCCCCGGTCGTAGTGCGCGTCGATGAACGCCTGCATGGTGGCCTCGTTGTACTGGAAAACCGGCAGGTAATACTCCCACGCGGCCAGGGTAATGTTGGCGGGAAGTCGGGAGCGGGGCGCCATTACAAACCCTCGCGGATATCCCGGCTGGTTCGTGATGAACTGCCGCAGCTGTTCCACGTCCGCCGGCGGCGCCGACGGCAGGTAGTAGGCGATTATCCCGCCATGCTCCATGTTGTGAATCAGTATTTCATCCTGTACCGGGCTGGAGTAGGCCCCCCAGTTCGTCGGCGCCTGCCCGGGCACCGAGTAGTGCTGCCCCGACGTCGGCGGGTCCGACGCGTACCCGGAACCCCGCGCACCCCACTCTATATGCTCAGCGCTGGTGGCCCTGAAATAGAACTCCCCGGGAACGGAGGTAACGGCGCCCGGATCAACAGGTGTTTCGTCCGTCGTCATTTCCTCTTCGGGGGTGTTGGTCAATGCGGGCGCAATCACCGTGATCACGAAGAACAGCGCCACGCCAGCGATGATAAACCACTGGTATTTCTGCCAGAAGGACTTGCCGGAAGGCGGGCCCACGGGCCCTCTGCGTCTTGCCAATTTAGCCTCTATTCGTACCTGAGTTCACAATCCAGTATCCCATTTCGGCTTTCAGCCTGTCAACCGACGATAAGCCTGCTCATAACGCTCGGCGGTTCGGTTAACTATCTCGTCGGGGAGGGGTGGCGCGGGCGGCTCTCGGTCCCACCCCGACTCCACCAGCCAGTCCCTCACGTACTGCTTGTCGAAGCTCTGCTGCGACTTCCCCACCTCGAAATCATCCGCATCCCAGAACCTACTCGAGTCCGGTGTAAGCAGCTCGTCAATCAGGTGCAGCTTCCCGTCGATCATCCCGAACTCCATCTTCGTGTCGGCGATGATTATCCCCCGCTCCGCCGCGAACTCCCGGGCATAGCTGTAGACAGCAATGCTAGTGTCCCGGAGCAGGTCCGCCATCTCGTTCCCGACCATGTCCTGCACCTGCTGGTAGGTCATGTTCTCGTCGTGACCCTCTTCCGCCTTTGTGGTGGGCGTGAACAGCGGCTCAGGGAACACCTGCGACTCCTGCAGCCCGGCGGGCATCGGCAGCGTTCCTGCCGTGCCTTGCCTCTTGTACTCCGACCACGCCGATCCCGTGATGTGCCCCCTCACTATGCACTCGATGTCGATGCGTTCCGCCTTCTTCACCACCATCGCCCTGTCCAGCACCTCCTGCGGCACGTTCATCGCCTCCACCGCCCCCGCCAGCTCTCCTAGACCCTCAGAGTCCCCCGCCATCGCGATGTAGTGGTTAGGCACCAGCTTCTCCGTCAGCCCGAACCAGAACGCCGACATCAGTGACAGTATCTTCCCCTTGCCTGGTATCCCCGTCGGCAGCACCGCGTCAAACGCCGAAATCCGGTCCGTTGCCACCATAAGCAGCTTGTCTTCAACCTCGTACGTGTCTCGCACCTTGCCCCGGTACAATATGTTGGCCATTCCGGAGTCCGTAAGAGCAGTCGTCATCTTTCTCCACCTGTTTCAACCTTATTCAAGCCAAGCCGACTGAACACCTCGTCGACGTGGCGCAGATAGAACCCGTATTCAAATAGTGATTCCAATTCCTCTTTTGAGAGCCGTTCCGTTACTTCTCGGTCCTCGACCAGCAGCTTCCTGAAGTCCTTGCCTTCAGTCCAGGCCGCCAGCGAGTGCTTCTGTACGATCCCGTATGCCTCGTTCCTGTCCAGCCCCGACTCGATGAGCCTCGTCAACACCCTCTGTGAAAACACCAGCCCCCGCGTCGACTCCAGGTTCCTGAGCATGTTGTTGCTGTACACCGCCATACCCTCTATGACCCCGGTGAACAAGTCCAGGCAATAGTCCAGCGCCAGGCACGTATCCGGCAATATGATCCGCTCAACTGACGAGTGGCTGATGTCTCGCTCGTTCCACAGCGCCACGTCCTCCAGCGCCGCCACCACGTTGCCACGCATGACCCTCGCCAGCCCGCAAATCCTCTCCCCGATGATTGGGTTACGCTTGTGCGGCATCGCCGAAGACCCCGTCTGCCCCTTCCCGAACGGCTCCTCCACCTCCAGGATCTCCGTTCGCTGCAGGCCCCGCAGCTCCGTGGCGAACTTCTCCAGCGAAGCCCCAACCAGCGCAAGCGTCATAGCAAACTCCGCATGGATGTCCCGCTGCACAATCTGGCTCGATATCTGAGCGGGCCTCAATCCCAGCCTCCGGCAAACCCTCGCCTCAATCTCAGGCGACACCAGCGCATAAGTACCCACCGCCCCCGAGATCTTCCCCACACCCACCGACTCCCTGACACGCTCCATCCGCTCCCGGTTCCGCCTCATCTCGTCCACCCAGAGCGCCAGCTTCAGCCCGAAGGTGATCGGCTCGGCGTGCACCCCGTGCGTCCGTCCGATCATCACCGTGTCCTTGTGCTTCCTTGCCTGCGTTTCCAGCGCTCCTATCAGCCGGTCAACCTCCACCAGCAGCAGGTCCACGGCCTCCACCATCTGCATGCTCAGCGCTGTGTCCCACACGTCCGATGTCGTCAGGCCAAGGTGCAGGTATCGCGCCCCCGCCCCGACGCTCGGGTACATGGCCCTCAGGAACGCCGTCATGTCGTGCTTCGTCTCCTTCATCGCCTCGTCGAATATCGAGAGGTCGTAGGAGGCGCCGCGGATCAGCTCCATCTCTTCGGCGGGTATAACTCCCTCTTCAGCCCAAGCCTCGCAGACGGCGACTTCTATCTGCAGCCACTTGTCATAACGGGCATCATCAGCCCACACCCGGGCCATTGCCGGCCTTGAGTACCGAGGGATCATTAACGCTGGCCCGAGTTCAGGCGCGCCCGGTGTGCTTCGTGCGCCTCTGCAATCTCCGGATGCTTGAGCGCAAGGATCTGCGCAGCGAAGAACGCTGCATTCCTGGCCCCGGCCTTCCCTATGGCCACCGTTGCCACCGGGATTCCCGCCGGCATCTGCACTATTGCTAGGAGGGAGTCGAGCCCGTCAAGGTCGCTTCCCGGCAGCGGCACGCCGATCACTGGCAGGGTTGTCCAACTTGCCATAACGCCCGGCAAATGGGCAGCCATTCCTGCCCCGGCTATCAGCACCTCCAGGCCTCTCTCCCGGGCCGTTATCCCGTACTCCCGGGCCTTCTCCGGTGTCCTGTGCGCCGATAGGAAATTCACCTCATGGGATATCCCCAGCTTGTCCAGGATATCCGTAGTTTCTTTGGCGTAGGGTTCGTCCGATGGGCTACCCATAATTATTCCGACTAAAGGCATCCTAATCTCCTGTTGTTACGGCCTCTCCCGCGAGGCCAATGTCCTTACGATATTGCGCCCCCTCAAACCCGACCTTTCCCACGTTCTCATAGACCCGCTCCCGAGCCTCTTCTAAACTCCGCTCCCCACCGCCCACGCTCAGCACGCGGCCGCCGGAGGTCACTAACTTCTCCGACTCAAAATCATAAAATGTTCCTGCATGGAAAACTAGGGCTTCGGGCTCCAAAGAATCCAACCCTGAAATCGTCTGCCCCGTCTCATACTTCCCCGGATACCCCCCCGACGCCAGCACCACGCACATCATGGACTCAGGGCTCCATTTCACCTCGACTTCCGACAGCCGATCGCTCACCACCGCATCGATGATTTCCACCAGGTCCGATTCCAGCCTCGGCAGCACAACCTGCGCCTCCGGGTCCCCCAGCCTGACGTTGAACTCCAGCACCCTCGGCCCTTCCTCCGTCATCATCAGGCCCGTGTACAGGACGCCTTTGTAAGGACATCCCATCTTCGACATGGTCTGGATTATCGGTAAGGTGATCGTGTCCCGAAGCTCCCGCTCTTGCGTCTCGGTCAGGAACTCCGCCGGGCTGTAGCAGCCCATGCCCCCTGTGTTGGGGCCCCTGTCTCCGTCTAGCTGCCTCTTGTAGTCGCACGCCGTCACCGGCCCCGACACCGCCATCCCGTCCGTGAACACGAACAGGCTGACCTCTCGACCCTCCAGGCACTCCTCGATGATCACCCTCTCCCCCGCCTCCCCGAACACCCGACCCACCATCGCTTCCTCGACTGCCTGGTGCGCTTCCTCCAACGTCGATGCCACCGTCACACCCTTTCCCGCCGCCAATCCATCGGCCTTCACCACCACCGGAGCCCCGACCTCGTCCAAATAGCCGTGCGCCTCCTCCGCCGATGAGAAATCCCTGCCGTTTGCACACGGCACCCCCGCCCGGCTCATCACTTCCCTCGCGAATATCTTGGACGATTCCAGCCGGGCCGCGGCCTTGGTCGGCCCGAAAACCCGCAGCCCCAGCCCCTCGAACCGGTCTACCAGGCCCTCGGCCAGCGGCGCCTCCGGCCCGACCACCGTCAAGTCAACCCTATGCTTTTCCACAGCCGTCAAGAGCCTATCAATATCAGTCGCCGAAATATCCAGGTTCACAGCGATCTGCCTCGTGCCCCCGTTCCCGGGCGCGACGAACAGCTTGTTGGTACGTGGACTCTGGGCCAGCTTCCAGGCCAGCGCGTGCTCCCGACCCCCGTTTCCAACGACCAGGATGTTCACGTGTGTTTCACCCCGGTCGAGTTCTCCCTCGTCCTACTCCCACTCAATGGTCGAAGGCGGCTTGCTGGAAATGTCGTACACCACCCGGTTAACGCCCGGGACCTCGTTCACGATGCGATTTGAAATCTGGGCCAGCACGTCGTAGGGGAGACGGGCCCAGTCTGCGGTCATAGCATCCTCGCTGGTCACGGCCCGGATCGCGACCATGTTCCCGTAGGTGCGAAAATCTCCCATCACACCCACCGTCTGCAGTGGCGTCAGTACCGCAAAGCTTTGCCACAGCTTCCTGTACAGACCGCTGGCCTTTATCTCGTCCATCACAATCCAGTCGGCGCTCCGCAGCATCTCCAGCCTCTCTCTAGTCACCTCCCCGATGATGCGGATGGCCAGCCCGGGGCCCGGGAACGGCTGCCGGTACACCATCTCCTCTGGCATACCAAGCTCGTCACCCACCTCCCTCACCTCGTCCTTGAACAGCTGCCTCAGCGGCTCCACCAGCGACAGCTTCATCACCTCCGGCAGCCCCCCGACGTTGTGATGCGTCTTGATAGTCACTGACGGAGCGTCCTTCGGCGGCAGGCTCTCGATTACGTCCGGGTACAGAGTCCCCTGCGCTAGGTAGTCCACCTCTCCCAGTTCCCCGGCCATATCCTCGAATACCTTGATGAACTCCTCCCCGATGATGTGTCTTTTCTTCTCAGGGTCCGTCACCCCTTCCAGCTTTTCTAGAAACTGGTCCTCGGCATCCACATACATGAGGTTCAGGTTCAAGTGTCGCTCAAATACTGTCTTTATCCTCTCCGCTTCCTCCCGCCGCAATAGTCCGTTGTCTACGAAAATACATGTCAGCTGGTCCCCGATAGCCCTGTGCACCAGCGCCGCCGTCACCGCCGAGTCCACACCCCCGGACAGCGCACAGATCACCTTCCCTCCCCTGACCTGTTCCCGGATCCTGTCCGTCGCCTCTACAATGAAGCTCGCCGGGGTCCACGTCCCCTTGCACCCGCACACTTCGTACAGGAAGTTCTTCAGGATGTCCGTACCGTTGGGCGTGTGGGACACCTCCGGGTGGAACTGGAGCCCGATTATTCCCTGGTCGTTTCCCAGCACCGCCACCGGTGCATTGTCCGTATATGCCAGGCTCGAAAACCCCGGCGGAGGCTCCGAGATCTCGTCCCCGTGACTCATCCACACCGGCATCTCCAGCGGCAAACCCTTAAATATCGGGTGGTCGGCCACGTTCTGCCTCAGCACGGCGTGCCCGTACTCCCTCTTCAGCCCCGACGACACCCGGCCCCCCAGCTGGTGAGTCAGCGCCTGCATCCCGTAGCAGATGCCCAGCACTGGCGCCTTGCTTTCGTAGATGTACGCTGGCGCCATCGGAGCATCGGCTTCGTACACGCTCGCCGGACCCCCCGAAAGGATGAACCCCTTGGGTTTGAGCCTGGCTACCTGCTCGGGCGGCGCGTCGAAAGGCAGGATTTCGCAGTAGACGTTGCACTCCCGCACCCGTCGCGCTATCAACATGCTGTACTGCGACCCGAAATCCAGGACGACAACCGTCTCTGGCTGGGAGGCGTGCTCAGGCGCCGCGCCGGTGTGGGGGGTCTCCGATTGCCCTACCTTACGGCCCGCTATTTCTAGGTAGGTGGAGACTTCTAGATCATCGGAAACCGCTACTCTGCGGCTTGCATTTGTGGCTCCCTTGTCCGCCAAGGAACCTCCTGGTGATCTCTGTCTCAGATTAGCACCCGTGCTATACTCAGTCAAGGCAAATTCGCCTCAAAAACACGTCCACGCAGCTGCTCAATGTCAACCTCCGGCGCACCGGACATCGAACAGGCAATTACCATTCTTCAGGGCGGCGGCCTCGTCGCCTTCCCCACCGACACCCTCTACGGCCTCGGCGCCCACCCTTTCATCGATTCCGCCGTCCGACGCCTCTACCAAGCCAAGGGCAGGCCTGACTCCAAGCCCGTCCCCCTCCTCCTCTCCTCCCCCGACGACTTGTCCCTCGTCTCCGACCAAACAGGAGGTCTTGCTCAAGCCTTGGCGTCCGCCTTCTGGCCCGGCGCCCTCACCCTCGTAGTCCGCTGTCGCCTCGACATCCCAAGCCTCGCCAACAGTTGGGGCACGACAGTCGCCGTCCGCGTCCCCGATCATCCAGTACCCCGAGAACTATGCGCTCGACTCGGCGCCCCCATAACCGGCACCAGTGCGAACCTTGGTGGAGGCCCCAACCCCATCACCGCCCAGGATGTCGCCGAACAACTTGACGGCAAAGTTGACCTGATTATCGACCGGGGCCCGTGCCCCGGTGCCCTTCCCTCCACCATCGTCGACGTCTCTGGCGACTCCCCCGCCATTCTGCGCCAGGGAGCAATCTCCCGCGAGGCCATCGAAGAAGTATGCGGCCTTACCGTAGCCCCCTAACCTTCCAACTATGCCCAAGAAAACGGTTAACGACATAGACGTATCCGGCAAGCGGGTCCTCGTCCGCGTCGACTTCAACGTCCCCCTCGACCCCGACACCGGCGCCATCCTCGACGACAGCCGCATCCGCGCATCCATCCCCACCCTCCGACTCCTCCTCGACCGCGGCGCGAGCCTTGTCCTCTGCTCCCACATGGGTCGACCCAAGGGTAAGATCGACGAATCATTGCGCCTCGCCCCCGTCGCCCGACGCCTCTCCGAACTCATCGACTTGCCCGTGCCCCTCGCTGACGGCATTGTGGGCAACGGCGTAATGTCGCAAGCCACATCTCTTTCTCCCGGCGACATCCTCTTCCTCGAAAACCTCCGCTTCGACTCCCGCGAAGAATCCAATGACCCTGGCTTCGCCGCTTCTTTAGCGGGTCTGGCGGATCTCTTTGTAAACGACGCTTTCGGAGCGGCCCACCGCGCCCACGCCTCCACGGAGGGCGTCGCCCACCACCTCCCCTCGGTTGCAGGGTTGCTCCTGGACAAGGAGCTGAAATACCTCGGCTTGGCCTCCGAAAACCCCGCCCGACCCCTCACCGTCCTCTTCGGCGGCGCTAAGATCAGCGACAAGATCGCCGTCGCCCGGAGGCTCATGAAAAAGCTGGACGTTCTTCTGGTTGGCGGCGGAATGTGCGCCACCTTCTTCAAGGCCATGGGACTCGAGATCGGCCGCTCGATTTTCGAAGAGGATTCCTTGGAATTCGTTTCCGGCATCATGGCCCAGGGTGAACAGGGAAGCGTGACCGTGGCCCTTCCCCGCGATGTTGTGGTTGCCAGGGAGTTCGACGCCAACGCTGCGCCCGAGACCGTTCTCGCAACCCAGGTGCCCCCCGACTCCCTCATCCTGGACATCGGCCCCGAAACCGTTACCCTCTTCAAAGATTACATAATGCGTGCGAAGACCGTCTTCTGGAATGGGCCTATGGGCGTCTACGAATTCCCCGCCTTCTCCTACGGCACCCGACAGATGGCGCAGGCCCTCGCAGATTCCGACGCCACGACAGTGGTGGGCGGCGGCTCCACCGCCGACGCCGTAGCCGCCTTCGGACTCGCCGACAAGATGGATCACGTCTCCACGGGCGGCGGTGCATCCCTCGAATTCCTCGGCGGCAGCATCCTCCCCGGTGTTGCCGCACTTATGGACGCCTGATTAATGGTTAACTTCAACGGAAGCCAGCAGCTAATCTCCCAGGTCTCCCGTGTCACCGACTCAAAGATCGTCTTTCTCGTCATTGACGGCCTCGGCGGACTCCCCCACCCCGATACGGGCAAGGCCGAGCTGGAGACTGCCAACACCCCCAATTTGGACTACATTGCCTCTCAAGCAATGTGCGGCCTCACAATCCCCGTGGCCCGGGGCATCATTCCTGGCAGCGGCCCCGGCCATCTCTCCCTCTTCGGCTACGACCCCGTCACCAACCTCATAAAGCGCGGTGTCCTTGAGGCTGCCGGCATCGGAGTGGAACTCATCCCCGACGACCTTGCCGCACGTGGCAACTTCTGCACCGTCGACGAGGACGGCGTGATCACTGACCGCCGCGCCGGCCGCCTGGCCTCCAGCGAGTCCCGGGAGCTATGCCGTCTCCTGGACAACATTGAGGTCGAAGGTGCAAAGGTTGAGGTCCACCCTGTCGAGTCCCACCGCTTCGTAATCGTCTTCCGGGGCCCAGGCCTCAGCGAACACCTCGCAGATACCGACGATCAGGTCAACGGCGTTGTTCCTCCTCCCGTCCGCCCCACCCACCCCGACGCCCAACCCACCGCAGACATCGTCAACGCCGCCGTCGACAAGATCAAAGAGGTCCTCAAGGACGCCGAAAGCCCCGCAAACATGGTGACCCTCCGCGGTTTTTCCAAGCTCCCGGATATGCCCTCCATGTCAGAGGTCTACAAGCTCAACCCCCTCGGCATCGCCACATACCCCATGTACCGGGGCCTTGCACGACTCGTTGGCATGAAGGTCATGGCCAAGGGCCCCGGATTCGCCGACGTAGTCGACGCAATGATCGCCAACTACAACAACCACGATTTCTTCTTCATCCACTACAAGGGCGCCGACACCGCAGGCGAAGACGGCAACTTTGACGCCAAGGTAAGAGCGCTGGAAGAGGTTGACGTCCCGCTAAAGAAGATCATCGACCTCCACCCCGACGTCTTTTTAGTCGCCGGTGACCACTCCACGCCCGCCACCTGGGCCAACCACAGCTGGCACCCGGTCCCCTTCATGATGTGGGCCCCCTGGTCCCGACCCGACCCCGTCACCGAGTTCACCGAATGGGCCTGCGCCCAAGGTGTCCTCGGTGAATTCCCCGCCACCGACGTCATGCCCCTGGCCCTCGCCCACGCCGGCAAGCTAATCAAATTCGGTGCATAGCCCACGGAGATAGTAGCTCGATGCCCCCCACCCGACTCCCCCTGATCGCCGGCAACTGGAAAATGAACACCACTGTCCAGGAAGCCCGCACCCTCGCCGAGGCCCTGGCATCCAACCTCAACGGCATTTCTGACGTTGAAACCCTCCTTTGTCCTCCCTACATCTCCCTCACAACCGTAGGTGAAGCCATCAAGGGCACAACCCTCAAGCTAGGGGCCCAGAACCTCCACCCCGACCCCAGGGGCGCTTTCACCGGCGAAATCTCCCCTACCATGCTCTCAGGCCTCTGTCACTACGTCATCATTGGCCACTCAGAGCGCCGCACCCTCTTTGGAGAGGACGACGCCTTCGTCAACCGCAAAGTCCACGCTGCACTGGCCCACGGCCTGACTCCAATCATGTGCGTCGGGGAAAGCCTTGACCAACGCGAATCGGGCACTACCGATGATGTACTCACCCGGCAGGTCACGAGGGGCTTGCACGAAGTGTCGGCGGACGCCAACTTTGTCGTTGCCTACGAGCCTATCTGGGCCATCGGGACCGGAAAAGCCGCGTCCGCATCCGACGCTGAGCAAGCCATATCCTTAATCCGCCGCACAATCTCCGAGAAACTTGGCAAGACGGCCGCCCAGAGCGCCCGAATTCTCTACGGCGGCAGCGTCAAGTCCTCCAACATCGCCGACTTCATCTCCTCTCCCGGGATTGACGGCGCTCTTGTCGGCGGTGCTAGCCTCGACCCCGATGACTTCACCGGCATAGTCACCGCCACCTCCCGCCCAGGCTGACCTTGCCCGGTCTTGTCGCCATAGTCGGGCCCACCGCCACGGGCAAGAGCGCCCTGGCGCTGCACCTCGCCGAGACCCTCCCCGGCGAAATAATCAACGCCGATAGCCGGCAGGTCTACCGCCACATGGACATCGGCACCGCCAAGCCCCCTCCCGAGGACCTCGCCCGAGTCCCCCACCACCTCTACAACCTCATAGACCCCGACGAGCAGTTCAACCTCGCCCTCTACCTGGAAAGCGCCCACGCCGTCGTTGAAGACATCCAGTCCCGGAACAAGCTTCCCGTTCTCGTTGGCGGCAGCGGCCTCTACGTCTGGGGCCTCCTAGAAGGCATGTCCATCCCCCACGTCCCCCCCAACCCCAACCTCCGCGCCCGCCTCGAAAATGAAGCCGCGACACTCGGAAACCGGGCTCTCCACGACCGGCTCAACGCCGTGGATCCCGACGCCGCAGCTACCATAGATGCCCGCAACGTCCGCCGCGTCATCCGAGCCCTGGAAGTCTTCGAAATCTCCGGCATCCCCTTCTCCAAACAGGTGAGTAAGAAAGGCCTCGACTATCCCACTCTCATAATCGGCCTCACCGCCCCCCGGGACCTCCTCCACCGACGCTCCGATGCCCGTGTCGACGCCATGATCGAAGCAGGCTTCGTGGACGAGGTCAGCGACCTGCTCATGCGCGGTTACAGCCTCGACTTGCCTTCAATGTCGGGAGTGGGTTATAAACAGCTTGGTTCGTACCTGAGCGGCGAATCAACCCTCGAAGAGGCAACCGAGAAAACAAAGACCGAGACCCATCGCCTTATCCGCCATCAAGCCGCCTGGTTCAAGGCCGGTGATCACAGGATCAACTGGTATGATATAAGCGAAAACTACGTCGATCAGGTAACCAAACTGGTGACCGGGTTTGTATCGGAGACACAAGAGTAAGCCATGACCATAAACTTTACTAAGATGCACGGCATCGGCAACGACTACATCCTCATCGACGCCCGAGAAGTCGAAAAGGACTGGTCCCGACTGGCCGTTGATATCTGCGACCGGCACTTCGGCGTCGGCGGCGACGGCATCCTCCTCATCCGTGACTCGGATGTCGCCGATTGCCGTATGCAAATCTACAACCCTGACGGCTCGGAGGCCGAGGCCTGCGGAAACGGTATCCGTATGTTCTCCAAGTACGTAGTCGAGCAAGGCGTGGTTTCAGCCCCTCAGGATCGGCTCGTAGTCCAGACCTTGGGTGCAGTGGGCGAGATAGAGCTGTTCCGAAATAACGGCAGTGTCTCCTCAGTCCGTGCCTCCATGGGCCCCGCCCGCCTCCGGCCCTCCGATGTCCCGGTCGCCCTTGATGAGGGCCCGGATATCGTCAAGGACTACCCTGTCGAACTGGGAGACCGCACCGTGTCCGTCACTTGCGTTTCTATGGGCAACCCCCACGCCGTCCACTTCACCGACACCCCCGTCGATGAGTTTCCCCTCCACGATGTCGGGCCTCGAATGGAACACCACCCCTTCTTCCCCGCCCGGGTCAATTTCGAAATAGTTAACATAATCGAAAAGGGCCAGGTAAAGGCCCGGGTCTGGGAGCGCGGTGTCGGCGAGACCCTTGCCTGCGGCACCGGCGCATGTGCCATCGGCGTCGCCTCTCGGCTCCACGGCCCCGCCGATAACCGTACCAACGTCACGCTTCCCGGCGGCACTCTCGTCATCGACTGGGAAGGAGAGGGCAACGTTTATCTTTCCGGCCCCGCCGAATACGTCTTCACCGGCGTCTGGGAAGAGCCCAACTACAACTGATTCCAAAGGAGACAGGATTGAGAATCGCCAAGCGCCTCGACGCCATACCCCCCTACCTCTTCGTCGCCATAAACCAGAAGATCGCCCAGAAAAAGGCTGAAGGCCACGATGTCATAAGCTTCGCCATCGGTGACCCCGACCTCCCCACCCCGCCCCACCTGCTTGAACGCCTGCACAAGGAAAGCCAGGTCCCGGCCAACCACCGCTATCCCGAGTCCGACGGCCTCCCCGAATTCCGCAAGGGCGTCGCCGACTGGTACAAGTCCAGGTTCGACGTCGATCTCGACCCCAACTCCGAAGTTATCTCGCTAATTGGGTCCAAGGAGGGTATCGCCCACGTCGCCTTCTGCCTCATCGACCCCGGCGATATCGCCCTCGTCCCCGACCCCGCATACCCCGTCTACTCCATGGGCACCCTCTTTGCAGGCGGAGAGAGCTATCCCGTGCCTCTCATGGAGGAGAACGGCTACCTCCCCGACCTGGAAGACATCCCCTCCCACATTATGGACCGGGCCAGGGTGCTCTGGATTAACTACCCCAACAACCCTACCGGCGCAGTGGCCGGCGTTGACTTCTACTCCCAGGTCGTCGACTTCGCCAAGAAGCACGACATTGCGGTCTGCAACGATGCCCCTTACAGCGAGATCGGCTTCGAAGGCTACCGGCCCCACAGCTTCTTGGAAGCTCCTGGCGCCAAGGACGTGGGAATTGAGTTCCACTCCTTCTCCAAGACCTACAACATGACCGGCTGGCGAGTCGCTATGGCCGTCGGCAACGCCGAGCTGATCAACGCCCTTAACACCGTCAAATCCAACATGGACTCCGGCCTGCCCCAGGCCATCCAGTACATGGCCCTCGAGGCCCTTGAAGGCCCCCAGGACTGCGTCGAGGAGAACGTGGCCATCTACCAGCGCCGCCGCGACAAGCTCGTCGCCGGTCTTGCCAAGCTCGGCCTCCGGGTCCAGGTCCCCCAGGCCAGCTTCTACATCTGGGCCCGGGTCCCCGAGGGCTACACCTCCGCCGAGTACTGCTCCAAACTCATCGACGAAGTTGCCGTCGTCGTCACCCCCGGCTCGGGCTACGGGCAGCAGGGCGAGGGCTACATCCGCCTCTCCTTCTCCCTCCCCGACGACCGCATAGACGAAGCCCTCGCCCGCATTGAGTCCCTCGCCTCTTGATCTCAGGGTCTCACGAACCTACTTGCCCGCGGGAAAACCCTGTGGCAGTTAGTTCACTGAACTATAGATGATGACTCCTCAAGGCACATATGGATACGTACAGGCCCGCAAGAAGGCACTGCGGCGTCTAATAGAAGAAGTCGAAACCAGGCATGAGCAGTGGGCCCGCACCTGCATGGGTGTATTTATCTCCCAGGAAGAGCTTGACATGGCCCGGGCCCATGATCAGATGGTATTCAAGGAACACAGAATCCACCAGCGTATGTTTGCTCGCCACATGCGCCAACTCGACCGACTAGAAAAAAAGCTGGTTCTTTCCGGTTCCCGTGAGTCCCTTACCTCAATGCAGGGGAGGCACCCATAGGCCGCACCATATCCATATCCACCCACCCCACCCCCGAGAAAGCCCTCCTCATCGGATCAGCCGTCAAGGGCGCCGACAGCTTGTGGCGCCTCCAGGACTCCCTTGACGAACTTGCCCAACTCTCCAAAAGCGCCGGCGCAGAGGTGGTGGGAATCGTTTCCCAACAGCTCCCCCGGCCCGTTCAGACCTACCTCGGCAAGGGCAAGATCGAAGAGGTCAAGGCCCTCAAGGGTGAACTTCACTACCGCACCGTCATCGTCGATGACGAGCTTTCACCCTCCCAGCAGCGCGCCCTCGAAGACAAGCTCAAAGTTAAGGTAATCGACCGCACCGCCCTCATCCTCGATGTCTTCGCCGACCGCGCCCGGACCCGGGAAGGCCGGCTTCAGGTTGAACTTGCCCAGCACGAATACCTCCTCCCGAGGCTCGCAGGTCAGTGGAAACACCTGGAGAGGCTCGGCGGTGGCATCGGCACCCGGGGCCCGGGTGAGTCCCAGCTCGAGACCGACCGCCGCCTCGTCCGCGCAAAGATCCATCGACTGAAGCAGGAAATCGAGGACGTCAGGACCCACCGCAACCTCTACCGGGAGGACCGGCGCAGGCGCGGCCTGCCCGTCGTGGCCCTCGTCGGCTATACCAACTCCGGCAAGAGCACACTCCTTAACACCCTGACCGGCGCCGGAGTCCTCGCTGCAGACAAGCTCTTCGCCACCCTGGACCCCGTCACCCGACGTTGGCACATCGACCCCATAGGCCCCGTCCTCCTCACCGATACCGTGGGCTTCATCCAGAAACTCCCCGCAATCCTCGTCGCCGCCTTCCGGGCCACCCTGGAAGAGCTAACCGACGCCGATCTCCTCCTCCATGTTGTAGACGTCGTTCACCCCAACGCCCCCGAGCACGTCGAAGAAGTCCACCGTATCCTAGACGAGCTTGGACTATCAAAGAAACCCTCCATCGTAGTCCTTAACAAAATGGATCTCCTCCCATCCAACGGCCACGGCCCCACCAACGGTACCCCGGGTCCCGACTGGCTCGACATGCCCGAGGACATGGTCGCCATCTCCGCCCTCCGCTCCACCGGCCTCCCCGACCTCAAAAGGCTAATCGTCCAAAAGCTGGCAAAAGCCACCGTAGCAGCCTAGCCTCCAAGGGGGTTCAGCACATGGGCTGGCCCGACCACTACCGTTCCCGCACGGTATCCCTTGAACAAGCCGTCTCCCACGTCAAATCCGGCGACCGAGTCGTCATCACCCTCGGCGAAGAGCCCCGACTCCTCTCCTCCGCCCTCCAGGCCCGGGCTGGCGATATCGAGAACGTAACCATCCTCTGCGCAGGCCCCGCCAACGAGCTCGGCTGGTTCGACCCCGGCATCGCCCCTGCCTTCAACGTTCAGGTCCAGAACTCCTACCGCTATACCTACCGTCCCTTCCTCGAGGACGGACGCGCCGACTACATGCCCGCCCTCTTCACCCTCATGTTCAAGAACGTCCAGGAGCGCGGCCTGGAAGACCACCGCCCCGACATCTTCTTCACCGTCGTCTCCCCTCCCGACCAAAACGGCTTCTGCAGCTTCGGCCACAGCCTCTGGAACAAGCGCTCCTACGCCTCCGCCGCTCGGCTCGTAATCGCCGAGGTCGACCCCCGCACCTTCCGCACCTTCGGCACCAACTCCATCCACGTCTCCGACATCGACTACTTCGTCCTCAACCCCGACACCGGCCCCGTCCTCTACCACTCCGTCCCGCCCCCCGACAACCTTGTCCGAGAAATCGCCCGCCACGCCAACACCCTCCTCCGCGACGGCGACACCATCCAGATAGGTTGGGGCCGCGTCGGCATGTCCCTCCCCCGGGCCGGGCTGTTCGACAACAAGTCCGACCTCGGCATCCATAGCGAGGTGATGTGCCCTGGGATTCTGCCCCTCATAGAAGAAGGCGTCATCAACGGTAGCCGGAAGACCCTCAACAGGGGCATCGCTGTCACCTCGGCCCTCGCCGGAGCGGGTGAGGAGATGGACCTCGCCGCAGACAATCCCAAGGTAGAGGTCCGGGACGTCGACTACACCAACGACCTAAGCGTAATCTCCGCTCACGACAACATGGTCGCCTTCAACGGCGCCGCCTCCGTCGACCTCACAGGCCAGATCAACGTCGAGTCCGCCCCCGGCCCCCGGCCCATCAACGGCCCCGGTGGCCAGCAGGAGTTCGTCATCGGGGCCCTCGCTTCCAGGGGAGGTCGCTCCATCACAGTCCTCCGCTCCACCACCCCCGACGGCCTATCAAGGATCTTGCATCATTTCGACGCTGGGGCCTCTGTCACCATCCCCCGCAGCTTCGCCGACTACGTAGTCACCGAGTACGGTGTCGCCGCCCTCCTCGGTAAGACCAACACCCAGCGCGCTCAGGCCCTAATCAACATCGCCCACCCCGACCACCGACCGGAGCTCATCAACTCCCTGAAGGAACGATCCTACTCGACTGGTTGAACATCTTCGAATAGACTAGCCGGGAGGACTGGATTCGTGGGAGCAATGCAGAACAAAGTCGCCCTCGTCACCGGAGCAGGCGATGGCCTTGGCCGCGCCTCCGCCCGGGCCTTTGCCCGTGAAGGTGCAAGGGTCGTCGTTTCCGACATCGACGAGGTCGGCGGTTCACAAACCGTCGCCCTGATACGTGAGTCCGGCGGCGAAGCTACCTTTGTCCCCTGCGACGTCACTAGCGTCGAGCAGGTCGACGCCCTGGTCCAGAAGACTATCGAACTCTACGGCCGCCTTGACTGCGCTCACAACAACGCCGGCGGTGGCGGCGGCATGGGCCGACCCATGACCCACCAGTACCGCGTCGAGGACTGGCTTCACGTTGTCGAGATCAACCTCAACAGCATCTGGTACTGCATGAGGCGAGAGATCTCCATAATGCTCGAGCAGGGCGCCGGCGCCATAGTCAACACTTCGTCCATCTACGGTATCGCCGGGGCCGTCGGGACCGCCGCCTACGTCGCCGCCAAGCACGGCGTGGTCGGGCTGACCAGGGCCGCCGCCCTCGAATACGCCGACCAGGGTATCCGCGTCAACGCCATCTGCCCCGCCCACGTCCCCACCACCTCCGTGAGAAAGCTGATGGATGAAGACCCGGGCCTCGAGCCCTGGGTCACCGGCCTGTCACCCTCCGGGCGAATGGGCCGACCCGAAGAGATCGGCGAGACCGTAGTCTGGCTCTGCTCCGACGCCGCATCCTTCGTCACCGGCCACGCCATGCCCGTTGACGGAGGCTGGACCGCCCAATAGCTACTTTACTCCGTCATTCCCGACTCCGATCGGGAATCCATCCCCAGGATGGGGTCGCTCGTGCTGAGGCTCTCGAAGTACGAGCGGGGGGAGATGTCCGCTCCTAAGGCGCCCTTACACCCCACCCACGTACAACCCCCGACTCTCTTCCGTGAGCACATCGCACCCATCCTCCGTTATCGCAATCGTCTCACTCATCCCCACCCCGAACTTCCGCGGCACCCGAAACATGATCGGCAAGTGGAACGTCATGCCCGGCTCCAGCACCGTATCGTTCCCCTCGGCTATGAACGCCGCCCCGTCCGCCCACGTCGGCGGGAACCCGACCCCGACGCTGTACCCGCATATCCCCATAAACCACATCTCATCTTCCATCCCTGCATAACCTTTGTGCACAGCCAGGGCCACGTCGTGGGAGGTCCGGCCGCCCTTCGCATTCTCTATCACCAGGTTGAGCGTCCTCTCCACCGCATCCGCTATCCTGCGCACGTCACCCGAAGGCTCGCCCAGCACCCCCGTCCTCATGATCGGGGCGTTGTACCTGTGGTAACAGCCGCTGTATTCCAGGAAAGCCACGTCACCCTGATTCAACGGCAGCCTGCGAAACGTTGTATGGTGCCAGCTCGCCCGAGCCCCGGTCGTCACTATCGGGTCAGTTGACATAAATTCACTCCCCGCCCCGATTATCGTTGAATATCCCACCTGCGCCAGCTCGTTGTCCGTCACCCCGGGCCCGATCGCTTGAAGTGACGCATTAGCCCCCGCAACCGACATCCTCCCCGCCTCCCGCATGTATTCCAGTTCCTTCGCCGACTTGATCTTCTTCACCCTAGTCACCAGGTCTGATGCATCCACTATCGACATATTGGGCATAATCCGCCCCAGCTCTGCAACCAGTTCCGGTACCGGTCCTCCACGGTCCATCTCTATACCTATACGCTTGTCCCCTAACCCCCGAGTTTCGAGCATCGCCGCCACCTTGGACGCCACCAGGCCTCCCTCGTCCCAGGCAAAGCTCACCACGTCCTCCACCCATCCCGACAGCACCGCTGCCGGGATCTCGCACGATGCCGTCACCACACCCGCCTCACCCTCAGTCGGCAGCACCAGCGCAGTCAGGTTGGAGACCGAGAACGTGTAGTACCCCGAAAGATAGTGTAGGTTCGCCGGCGACATCACGATCAACCCATCCAGCCCGTCCGCCGCCATCTCGGCCCTTACCTTGTTGACCCGAGCGTCGTACTCCTCTTGCGTGAATGGAAGCTCCTTCTCTATCGGACCGCTCCGGAGCTGCCGCAGGTATTCGACTTGGTCCATTTCGTCTCTCCTCTCAAGCTGGCGCACGGCGGGCGTTATGGGAATGACCAATTCTACAATAGTGCCAAACTCCGACACCCCACCATTACCCTTATAATCTGTCCCGATGAACAACTGTCATCCCGATGCTCCGCTAGGAATCCGGTACTGGGCCCCACACCCGGATTTCCCATCACCTCCTTAGAAAAGACATCCTGAGTGCTCGAACCCAACCTCATAGATAACCTCCTCGCCGGAGACAAGCGTGCCCTGGCCCGCTCCATCACCCTCGTCGAAAGATCAGGCCCCGACTCCCAAACCCTCCTCCGGCACATCAGCCCCCACGTCGGCCGCTCCTACACCGTAGGCATCACGGGGCCACCCGGTGCAGGCAAGAGCACGCTGGTAGATAGGATCGCCTCCCACCTGAGGTCGCAAGAGGGCTGGAACGGCTCATCCGTTGCTCCAAAGGTTGGCATTCTCGCCGCCGACCCCACCAGCCCCTTCACCGGAGGCGCTATCCTCGCCGACCGCGTCCGCATGCAGAGACACTACAAGGACCCGGGCGTCTACATCCGAAGCATGGCCACCAGGGGCAGTCAGGGCGGCCTCCCCAGGTGTACCCGTGACGCCGTGAAGCTCCTCGACGTCTTCGGCACCGATGTAACCATAGTAGAGACCGTGGGCGTAGGTCAGGCCGAGCTAGACATCATGGGCCTCGCCGACACCGTGATCGTCGCCGTTGTCCCCGAAGGTGGTGATGCCATGCAGGCCATGAAAGCCGGCCTCATGGAGATCGCCGACCTCTTCGTCGTCAACAAGGCCGACCGCCCGGGCGCCGATGCCGTCGTTCGCGATATCACCGCCGCCATCAGCTGGGATACCAGGCCCAGGGAATGGGTCCCCAGGGTCCTGTCTACAAAGGCCGTGGAAGGTGTCGGCATCGACGCCCTGGTCGACGCTATAGTCGAGCACAGAGGTGTATCAGAGCAATCGGGACTCCTGGCCCGACGCCGCAGCGAACGACGCAAGCGTGAACTCTTCGAAGCCATCCGCAACCACGTCGACCGGGAAGCCCAACACCTCCTTTCCTCCGACCCAACCCTCTCCAACCTCGTCGACGAGGTCGCATCCGGCGCCCTGGACCCCCACACCGCCGCCCAGCAACTCCTCCAGACCCTCCTCCACCCCGAAACCTTCTGATAATCGCCTCTAATCCCTCACTCCAGCCCCGGAGCCGGAATCCATCCCTCGCCTTCCCAGTGCTGAAGCACAGTGCGTCTGCCTTTGTTCTTCTCTCCCCCTCTTCCTCAAAGGCCCTAAGGGAGAGGGGGATCAAGGGGGAGAGGGTTCCCCGTGGGGTCAGGAGGCGTTCCCTCCCCCCTCCCATCCCGATGCCCCGCGAGGGATCTAAGGCGCTGGCCCACCACTCACCATCGTCACCCACAACCCCACTCCATGCACCTCATCAAAATCCGACTTCCCCCACCCCCAAACACCCATCAACAACACTTCGCACTATATCTGTTATGTCAGCTACATACCAAAGAAGGCATAGATACTAGACATAATAATTCATATAACCTTGGTAAAGTAACACCTTGATCAGCATGAAGTTCTGTCGTTTCGCAAGTATCCTGGCGGCCTCCAAATTCCCTTAATCCAGCTATGAAATCGCGCTGACCACCAAACGTTTCACCACCCCAACAACCCGACCCCGGCCCCCCGTCTTATGTCCCTCAACCCTGAAATCCGCCATCCTTATGTCCAGCCAAAGGCCTTATGTCCATTCCGACTGCAATCCCCCACTCAAACCTCAGCCCCCTTCCCCTCCCGATTTCCGGATTTTGTAGTACATCTTCGGCTCGGTCCCCTCGATGATGTTCTTGATCCGCGGGGCGTGCTTCACAAAGATAATCGCCGCCAGGATTCCCGCCGGAATCGCCGTCTGTGGATAGACAAACAACCCTACCAGCGCTGCAGCGGCCGTCCCCATTATCTGCCCCCCGACCATCAGCCTGGTCAGCGCCACCGTGATCAGGAACACCGCTATCCAGACACCCACTAGCGCCGGCTCTATGTGCAGCAGCACCGGGACCCCCGTCGCCAGCCCTTTTCCGCCCTTGAGCTTCAGAAAGACCGAGTAGTTGTGCCCGACAATCGACGCTATTCCTCCCACCGTCATCACCAGATTCGGCACGTACCCGAATCCCGTCGCCACTCCCCATCCCAACAATAACGCCAGCGCTCCCTTGCTCATGTCCCCAAAGAGCACCAGGAGAGTCAACTTCTTCGAGTTCGTCGCTCGCAGCGTATTCATCGTCCCGACATTCCCCGTGCCCAGCGTCATCACGTCCTTCCCTGTAAATCGTTTGACAACGAGGACAGCCGTCGGGACCGACCCGATTACAAACCCGCCGAGCGCAACAAGTATCAATGCCAGGATTGGTGCGTCTTCCATAGAAAGCTCCCCTTGGTGCAGTACGGACCGGCAGAAGGGCTCGCGCGGCATTCTATCACGGGGGAAGGGGCTCGGCCCCTGCATATTGTGGCGCGCCCCTGTCCGTTGCTATAACATGCCCCCAACCCAGGCCCCCGAGACCCTCCACCTAAAGACATGCCCTACAAGCGCCGGACAACGCTCTTCATCGGCATCCTGGCCATTATCGGCTTCTCCCTCTTCGTGTCGTGTGGGACGGCGGAACCCGAAGCCCCGACAACCACCCCGCCCCCCGCCCCCGACCCGGTCGTTATCCTTGCTGATGCTGCCGACCGCTTCGAAGCCCTGGATTTCTTCAAGTTCACCATGACCCACGAAAACGGCGGCACCCCCATCGCCTTCGGCCTTGTAATGGAGGATGTCACCGGTGACGTAGCCGCCCCAGACCGTCTCCAGGCAGAAATAGGGGCCTTTGCCGGAAACCTCTTCTTCGACGTCACCCTCGTCGCTATAGGCGACCGTACTTTCCTCACCAACCCCTTCACCAAGGAATTCGAGGAGATCGAAGGTGGAGTCATTAGCTCTGCCTTGCTTGACCCCACAACCGGCATCAGCGGCATCATCCGCGACGCTGTAGACCCCGTCCTGGAAGGCGAAGCCGAGGTTGACGGCGTGGCAACCTACCACATCACCTCGGTCATCGATTCCGCCCAGCTAACTTCCATCGCCCCCTCCGCCGAGCCCGGCCTCCCCATCGATGTCGGCATCTGGATTGGCAAGGACGGCTC
Source organism: Dehalococcoidia bacterium (assembly GCA_965207225.1). Classification (GTDB taxonomy): domain Bacteria; phylum Chloroflexota; class Dehalococcoidia; order Plut-88900; family Plut-88900; genus Plut-88900. The sequence continues at coordinate 98,024 of CBDBLV010000004.1, read as the reverse complement.
CCTCGTCTACAGGATCCACATGGTCGGCCCCATGTCCTCCGACGAGGCCCCCGACATCACCCGCACCATCCTTCCCTCCGACTTCGATATCCCCGTCGAAATCGCCATGCCCGACCTCGGGGCTGACTCTTGACCCAAAGGCAATGATTCGCCCCCGAAGCCCCTACGTCCCCATCCTCGCCGCCTGCTTCGGCGTCTTCATCGCCGCCGACGACCAGGTCGTCGTCGTCACCATCCTCCCCAGCATCATGGGCGACTTCCGCCTCGGCGTCGACGATCTGAGCCAGGTCTCCTGGATCATCACTGGCTACCTCCTCGGCTACACCTGCGGTATGCCCCTTATCGGTAAGCTATCCGACGTCTACGGCCACCGGCAGGTCTACGTTTCTGCCATGCTCCTGTTTGCCGGCGGTTCCGTCCTCTGCGCCATAGCCAACGACCTCTGGCCCCTGGTCGGCTACCGAATCCTCCAGGCCGTTGGGGGAGGAGCTGTCATCCCGGTCACTATCGCCATGATCGGCCACCTTTTCCCCCCCGGCCGCCGGGCCCCCGCCCTCGGCCTTCTCGGTGCCTCCGCCGAGTTCGGAGGCGTCATAGGCCCCATGTGGGGCGCCCTCATCGACCGTTTCCTGGACTGGCGATGGGTCTTCTGGATCAACGTGCCCCTCGTAGCTCTCTCCATCCTGCTCCTCCTGCTCCTTGTCCCCGGTGGCACCGGCCGCAAGACCCCCGTCGACTACCTGGGCGGCTTCTGGCTCATGCTCGCCCTCGTCATCCTCACCCTGTCCATTTCCCGCTGGTCCGACTCCCCACCCCTCGCCGCCGTCGGTATAGTCCTCTCCCTGGCCCTCGCCGCCGGATTCATCATCAGGGAAAAGCGCATCCCCTATCCCCTCATCGACCCCCGGCTCTTCCAGCGCGCCACCTTCTCCGGCGCAAATCTCACCCATTTCCTTATCGGAGTCGGCCTAATCATCGCCATGGTCAACGTGCCCCTAATAACCAACACCGTCATGGGCGAAGACTCCCTCGAAGGTGGTCTCAGGCTGGTCCGCTTCACTGCAGCCGTGCCCGTCGGCGGAATCCTTGGAGGGCTGGCCGTGTCCCGACTCGGCTACCGGCTCCCGACCGCCCTCGGCCTCATCTTCGCTGCCGTCTCTTTCTTCCTCATGCAGGGCTGGGACACCACCCTCGCCGACCCCGACCTCACTATCCACCTCGTCATCGGCGGCTTCGGGTTCGGCCTCGTCATCGCCCCCATCGCCGCCGCCGCCGTCGACTCCGCCCCCACCGAGCACCGGGGATCGGCCTCGGGTCTTCTCACCGTAATGCGGTTGATGGGTATGACCGTGGGCCTTGCCGCCATCGCCGCCTGGGGCACCGACCGCTTCGATTTCCTCGTCCGTGGCATCGACCTTTCCTTCACAGACCCCGACTACGTCTCCCAGGTCTCTCAGGCTGGCCTCACCGTCTTCCGCGGTTTCTTCATCGTCGCCCTCATAGTCTCCCTCGCCGCCCTCCTCCCGACCTTCCTTATGAAACGCCCCGGCGGTGATGTAAAATTAAAAGGTAGCGGGCCCGGCGAAACCGCCCCGCCCCTCCCGAACCCCTGAGAGGTCTGCGAATTGCCCGACGAAAGCCTTGGCGGTCCCAATCCTGCCGCCAGCAGTTCCCAAGAAGTCCTTCCTTATCCGGACGAGGTCCTCTTCGCGCCGCCTCAACGTGCGGTCGTGCCCCGGCCCGTGTACCGTCACCGGTGGATAAGGGGCCTCTATGCACGCGGTGTCTGGTTTACTCGCCAATGGTCAATTGGCCGATTCGTGGTTGGACTCTTTTGCGTGTTCGCCTTCGGACTGATCGGGGTCGCCGTGGCCGATGCCTTCTTCTGCCCCGAGGGCACCGCCGCAAGGTTCTGGCAGGGGTGTATGTGGGAGACCATCGGCTTTGGCGCAGGAGGCGGCTTGTTGGGCTTTGCCTTCTCTCTTCTCGCCGTCCGGGCCTTCGACCGCCGCCCCTCCCCGAAACCCGATCCCACCGTTAAATCGAACAACCCTGTGGAATAGCCCCCGGAGGACCAATGAAACTCCCCAGAGACGCCTACCTTCTCCCCATTAGCCTCATAGGCGCAGGAATCGGCTACGAAGCCGCCCGACGCTTTACCAGCGTCACCGGCCACTACCTTGCCAGCGCCGCAACCGCCGCCGCTGTCGACTCCCGCCCCACATTCTGGGGCCTCGCCCTTCCCATTCAGCCCCGTATCGCCATCGTGGAGCTTTTCGGGGCCATTCAGGGCGGTGCCAAGGTCGGCGAGTACGTCCATCTCATCGATGGACTCAAGGAAGACAAGCGCGTCCGGGCCGTAATCCTTGAAATCGACTCCCCCGGAGGCTCCGCCCCCGCCTCCGAGTACCTCTACGGCGCCATCACCCGGCTCGCAGCCCGGAAGCCCGTCATCGCCTTTGTCAGGGGCATAGGCGCTTCCGGCGCCTACATGGCCGCCTGTGGCGCAACGAAGATAGTCGCCCTTCCCAGCTCCATCATCGGCTCCATCGGAGTCATCTCCATCGGCCCCGTGGCCAAGGACCTTCTCAAGCGCATCGGCATAGACGTCACCGTCTCCAAGAGCGGCGAATACAAGGATATGGGCGCCTTCTACCGTGACCCGACCAAAGAAGAAATGCAAAAGCGCGACGAGCTCATCACCCAGTTTTTCGACATATTCGTCGACATCGTCGCCGCCTCCCGCCGCATGACCCCCGACAAGGTCAAGGAATACGCCACCGGCGAGATCTTCACCGGCAAGAAAGCCGTCGAGTACGGCCTCATCGACGAGGTCGGCGACATGGATAGGGCCATCGCCCTCGCCTCGGAACTGGGCCATGTCCCTCCCAAGATCTCCTACGCCCGACCCCGCCGCCCCCTCTTCCAGAGGCTCTTCTCCCGCGTCGGCTCCTCCTTCGCAGAAGAAATCGCTGACACCTTAGAGACACGCATCAACGCCCAGGTCCACTACCGCTAACACTACTCCGTACTCGCCTGTCATTCCGAGGCCCCGCGAGGAATCTCAAGCGCTGGTCGGTCCTACAAGATACTGACAGCAACACAAGTCAGTTGCATGCCCGAGCTCCACGGGCGGGGCAGAATCCGCTCATCCTGAGGCCACTCGAAGGGTCGAGCGGATTCTGGGGGGGATTCCCCCAACAGCAAGTTACGCAAAGCCCTCTCGACGGGAGAGGGCTGGGGTGAGGGTGATCCCCGGGCGTGGCGCCTACCCCCCACCCCCGTACAACTCCGTCTCAGGGAAGAACGCCCGCCACCCGAACCAGAAGCTCGTCCTTCCCCCTACCCTCGCCAGCGTCATGTTCCCGTCCCCCGACTCCAGCTGTGAATCCGTAACCCGCCACTCAATCCCATCCGCGTCGGTAAGAGTTGTCATACCGTTCTCCGTCACGAGCCCCACGAACTCCACATCTCCACGCTCGAACACCTCCACCGCCTTGGTTCCTGGATTGCCCAGCAGAACGATGTTCGTCCCCCCGACCTCATCGTTGACCAGGACCTCTTCCCCGACAACGTCCACTGGATACGCCTTTGCCTCCCCTCCGATCTCAACCCCGTACACCACGTCCTTCACCTGCAGCCGCTCGTCGTACACGTTCACCGGGAACCAGAGATCAGGGCTGCTGAAATAGTCCACGTACGCCGCACCCGGCACCCCTTCAGATGAATAGTTGCGAGGAAATCCCGTGTCTACGTCCATGGCCAGCGTGTCGGGGTGCGATGCCAGCCAGTCTCCCCACGTCGTAAGGGTCACGGGTCGCACGTTCAACTCCACCCCCGACCCCGCAAGCGATCCCGTCACGGGAATCCCCGTGAACTGGTTCCAGAGTCCGCCGGTCGTCAGGTCGTACATCAGCTTGTTGCTGAAATACAGCAGCCCCGAGCTCCGAAACACGTACGTCTCGTCTTCCACCTGCGTCTCGTACAGGATCCCCGACCCGCAAAGCGTGCAGTACGCCAGCGCCACCGGCACACCCCCGACCACGTCGTTTGCCATCTCGTGCCAGTTCATGATCCTCAACGGATACGCCCGCGAGTCTCCGTTTATCGACACTCCGAACACCCTGTCGTCGTCCCTCAGGTACACCGCCTCCTCCGCCGACACCATAGCCGGATTGACCAGTGATGGTATCGACCTCGCCGATCCGTCATCCTGGAACACCCCGCCCCACACCATGAATCTCAGGTCCAGGTCTATGTCTGCCGGGTCCATCAGCCCTTCGCTTCCGTCGATGGTGAAGTAGTTCCTGAATCTGGAGTCGATTTGGCTCAGCAGGTCAACCTTCCACCCGAAATAGCCCTCCGGCAGCCTCAAATCGGGCTGCTGCGCCACCCACTCGACCCAGGACTTTCCATCGTACGCAATCTCCTGTCCCGATAGCATCTGCATGGTCGGGATCACCTGCTCGGCATTGAATAGCAGCTCATCCCTCGTCAAAGGCACTTGGATAATGTCGCTCAACCCGACCACAAAAGCTGGGTCCCCCGAGTCCCCAATCTCCCGGATGGCCGCTACTGCCTCCGCGTTGCCCGGCTCTCCAACCCTGTTCCTGGTAATCCTGTACAGCAGCTCGACCTTGCTGTCCCCTTCACCCTCAGTTTCTGCTGCCGGTTCGGGTTCATCCACCGAGGGTGCTGGCGTCGAAATTGCCGATGTTGCTGTCGGCTCGGTCGATTCAGGGCTGGATACCGACACCGGTGTAAGCTCCTCCACCGCGGTCGGTTCCGCTTCGTCCCCTCCCCCGCACCCAACCAGCAATACAGCCAGGCAGATTAAGGAAATCGCCGAAACCACCAGGAACTTTGTCGTTTTTTGGAAGCGTCGAAGCGGGCTGAAAGTCAAATCGGTCACCGCCAAATCGAAGATTAGTCTTACATCTAGTCTAACACCTCTCACCCTCTTCCCCAGTATTGAACTAGAGGCAGAGGTTGGCGCTGAAGCGCCAACCTCTGCCTCTGTTCTTTTCTCTCCCTCTCCCTTAAAGGCCCTAAGAGCCTGCCCCGAGTCCCTCGAGGGGGAGAGGGGGACCAAGGGGGTGAGGGTTCCTCTGTAGGGTAGGGGGTATCTCCCCAAACCGCGCCAATCCCCCTTGACCCGAACTCCCTAATTGTACATACTTACTAAACATTTATTCCAAAGGAAGTGACAACCCCATGCCCTCAGGAGGAAAGCGCCCCGGTGCCGGCGCACCCAAAGGAAACCGAAACCGCCTGAGACACGGCCTTGCATCCAAGCGCGTACAGGAATCCCTCCTTCCATCCCTCGCCCCCTATCCCTTCCTCCACCGATGGTTCCTCAACGTCCAGCGCAAGACCCGCCGCAGCAAAAAAGCCCAGCCCGGCTACATCATCGATACCCTCATCTTCATCTCCGAACTCCCCGCTGACCACCCCCGCCGGCGCTCCGCCCTCTACGATCTCAACGAAAAGTTAGAGCGCAACCTCAGCCTTTAATCCCATCATTATGTCAATCTTAACCTCAGTCACACTCAACCAAAAAATCGCCCCTATGAATTTTTTCCCCCTTCAGGCGTCGTTCAATCAAAACAGCTACGAGTTCAATCAATGTTCAATCAACGTTCAATCAAGAACAATCAGCCTTCAATCAAGTTCAATCAGGGTTCAATCAAGTTCAATCTCCCTTCAATCAAGCAACTATATGTCAAATCGGATGTTGCCCCATGCCCTCCCGCTCATTGGCGCACCCGTCCCCCGTGCTTTAACATATCCCCATCGGAACCTTGCATCATGTCCCCTGAATCCAACTTGGACACTCACCCCGAATCCCCATCCGCCTTCCCCCGACGCCTTCGCCTCATGGGCGTCGTGTCCGGCAAGTGTCTGGTCTGGCTCGTGAGCGGCTTCTTTCTCGGGGCTTTGGGCGGCGCAATTGCCGGGGCCGCTCTGGGAGCCTTCCTCGGCCTCATCATCGGCGGCTCCGTGGAGGTGCCCCGCTCGGCCGCCGCCGTTGGCGCCATCGGCCTGGTCACCGGCGCCCTTACGGGAATTCTCATCGTCCCCCTGCGTCTCCTTGAAATCGAACTCCGATTCCTGGTCGCTGGCACAGCCACGCTCACCGGAGCAGTCGTCGGAGCCTTCCTCGGTGGCTTCGAAGGCGCTGGCATATTCGCCGCCGTCGGCGCCATAACCGGCATCCTATTCATTCTCGCCCTCCGCTTCATCCCGGGCATCCGTACCCGTCCCCAACCCACCCCCAACCTCGAACAGTAGCCAGCCATCATTATGTCTATTGGCGTAGAATTGAGACCACTCTCCGAAAGGCGGTAACCCAATGTCAACCCCACTCATCGACGTAGACGGCCACGTCCTCGAACCTGCACACCTCTGGACCGAAAACATCGCCCCCGACTACCGCTCCCGCGCCCTCCGCATCGATATCGACGACGAGGGCCTCGAGTACTGGAGCTTCGACGGTGTGATGACCAGCACCTACTCCAAGGGCCGCAGCGCCAACGTCGCCGCCATCGGAACGACCCAGGCCTGGCGCAAGGAGCACGTCTTCGAAAAGCGCGACTTCACCTGGGAACAGTCCCTCGCCCGTGTCCCGGGTGCCTGGGACCCCGACGAGCGCGTCAAGATGATGACCGCCGAGGGCATCGACATCAGCATCCTCTACCCCACCGTCGGCCTCGCCTTCGCCCGCCTCCAGGACCCCGCCCTCTCCAACGCCTACTGCACCGTCTACAACGACTGGATCGTCGACTTCTGCTCCGCCCACCCCGACCGCCTCGTCCCCGCCCTTACCCTCCCCTGGCACGATGTTGAGCTAAGCGTCTCCGAGATGAAGCGTTTCTCGGGCCTGGAAAAGAAGGCCATCCAGGGCCCCTCCGGGCCGCCCAGAGACATCTCCTGGGGCTCCTCCCACTGGGATCCTCTCTGGGCCGAGCACCAGGACCAGGACGTCCCCGTGACCCTCCACGTCGGCTCCGCCGGCACTTCGGCATCCTCCATCCTCCACCCCGAGGTCAAGCACCCGTCCTGGTGGACCTTCACCGTGGAGTCCACCGAGCTCATGCACAGCTTCTGCAGCTTCTTCCAGGGCACGGTCTTCGACCGGTTCCCCGAACTGAAGATCATCCTCCTCGAATCCGGCTGCTTGTGGATGGCCTATTTCCTCGAAAGGATGGACGAGGTCTTCGAGCTTATAGGTTTCACTACATCCCTTAAGATGAAGCCCAGCGAATACTTCAGCGAACGGGGATGGATCTCCATGGAACCCGACGACGAGCTCGGCGCCCCGACCGCCAACCTCATCGGCGCCGACCGCCTCGTCTGGGCCTTCGACTACCCCCACAGTGATTCCTGCGAAGCCCCCGTCACCCGCCTGAAGGAGAGCCTCGAAACCCTCCCCCCCGACGACCGGGACAAGGTTATGGGCCTCAATGCCCGGGGGATCTACGGTCTTTAGTCTCGACTCCCTAGTCCGCGTACGGTCACTACCAGCCCCGCAACTGCTATCGCCGCCGCGAAGGAGCAGGCTATCAGCATTGCTAGGCGCAGGTCTCCGGTGGCGTCCTGGATGACTCCCGTCATCGCCGGCCCTATGGCCCCTCCCGCCAGCAGGCACGTCTCAATGAAGCCGATGCCCACCGCTATGTCCCGCGCCCCGAAACCCTGGATCCTGTACGGCAAAGTCCATACGAAGGGCACCAGCGAGAATCCCACCCCGTGCAGCAGCGCGAACATGATCAGCAGCGGTATGCTCCCCGTCCACGCCATCCCCACTGACCCCACGGTCACCACCGTCCCCAGTGCCGCTATCGTCGGACCCATCACGTCCCTTCGCGCCCACTTGGCCACCAGGTAACCCACAACCACGCTCCCCACCCCCTCCAGCATCGCCGCCATCGCAAACATCTGCCCCGACGTCTTGATAGAGATGTCGTACTCCTCGAGCAGCAAGGTCGGCCAGAATGTGATCAGGGAGCTCCACATCAGGTTCAGCCCCAGCATCCCCAGCCCGACAATCCAGAGCACCGGCTGCCCCAGCACCTTCCCCAGGTCTAACCTCTCCTTGGCACCCTGCGTCGCCGAGGCCACAGTCCTCTCCCTACGACCGTGTACCGCCCACAGTAGCGTGTACGCGAATATGGGCAGACTGCAGCACAGGATTACCAGCCGCCAGTTGTCGTCCAGCCATTCCAGAACGAAGGGCACCAGCACAAGGGCCGCCAGTGCCGCGACCCCGTAAGTCCCGTTGAAAATACCGTTGGCGAAGATGATCTCTCGGCGCGGGAACCACTGGTTTATCAGCAGCGTCCTGGCCGGGTGCATCGCTGCCGCCGCTTGCCCGAACAGCCACCGGCTTACCAGCAGTACCACGAATATCGGCGCCCATGCCTGCCCAAGCCCGAACAGGCTCATCCCCACCAGCGCCCCCAGCAGCACCACCCTGCCCCTGTACCGGGACAGCACGATGCTCAACGGCAACGCCAGCACCAGGTTCCCGAACAGCGCCGACGATCCCAGCAGCCCCTGCGCCGTCGGCGACAGCCCGAGATCATCGGAGATCGATGGCAGTAAGACCCCCAGCGAAAGCACGAACAGCACCACCGTCCCGTTGGCCAGCCCCAAATAGGACAGCACCACCCACCGAAATCCGATTCTCTCCTCGGTGTCGCTGCTCAGGGCTTGGGATTCTACTGCCATCTAGCGTCTCGCCCCACTTCAGAATTCAGAAATCGCACGGGGGCGCAGAGGATTGTAAATGAAGATTTAGGCTATGTCCTACGGGTGCCGGGCATCATTCCGCTCACCCTGGGCGGAATCGAAGCCCGTCCTAAGGCTCTCGAAGGAGGTCTAATGGGCGGCATGGGCGGGGAGCGTCTTAGGGACTCACCCCGCACACCACCACCTGGTACTCGTCCCCCGACTCAAATCCCTTACCCTCGAAGTTCCCATACTTCTCCACCACCTCGAACCCATTGTATCTGAGTAGGGCCTCCAGTTCCTGAGGAAAATACATCCGGATGTTGATATGCTCCGTCGGCTGCTCTTTCACCTCCGGCAGTGAATAGTGCAGTATCAGGTGCTGGATCTGAGTCGCAGTGTCGTAAGTGCTGCTGACATTTACCCGCACCGTCCCATCGCCGTCCGGATGTTCGTACTCTAGGAACGGTGCCCTGTCCTCCCCCTGACCGAGGATCTCCATCGACGGGTTGTACAGCTCCATTATGAACACCCCGGCCGGCGTCAGATGCTCCTTGACCCGAGACAGACAATTCTCGAAGTCCTCGACCTTCAATATCCGCGACATGCTCTGTGAGGGGCAGATGATAAGCGGGAACGTCTTTCCCAGGGAGAAATATCGCATGTCTGCCTCTACCCACTCGATTTCCAGCCCCTCCGCCTCCGAATTCACCCGCGCCTGCTCCAGCATCGACCCCACCAGGTCCAGCCCCGTCACCTCAAGCCCTTCCCTCGCCAGCGGAATAGCTATCCGTCCAGTCCCGCACGCCAGTTCCAGTATCGGCCCCCCGTGACGCTTCGCCTCCCCGATCCAGAAATCGACATCTTCCGTGAAGTTCCTGTAGGCCAGATCGTAGTGCCGGCCGTCCAGATAGATGCGTTGAATGTTTTCGGTTGTCATTTATCGCCTTTCTGACGTGGCCACCCCCACGTCCTCCACCTCCGCAAAGAACTCCGCGTGCGACCGCTCGTCCAGCGACCTGTCCGGCCCGATGTAGAAGGCGTGCATGTGCCCGAACGGGTCCATCTTCAACTTCGGCACCGCCCGAGCCCTGAGCTCCCGAGAATTCGGGTCCATCAGCAGGTGGCTTGTCCAGACTTCGTAGGTGTGATTTATCTCGTAAAAGGCGTCGTGCCCCGACGCATAGGCATGCCCCGCCGACTCCCAGTCCTCATTCGACACCAGGGCGTCCCTCAAAAGCCGCGAGTCCCGCAGGCTCGTCGAAAGCCCCTGCCCCCACGTCGGGTCCCCCGTCGCTGCCGCATCCCCTATCAATGCCACGCCGTCCATGTACGGGTGGTCGACCCACGTATGCGCCCCTTCGAACGTCGCCAGAGGCCCCGCGGGCCTCGCCCCCGAGAACACCTCCTCCGGCGCCCCCGTCCTTAGGAACCCTTCTATGAACTTCTCCTCGTCCTTACCGCCACTCAGCCTGTATCCTGCGTCCCACCTGTGGCAGTAATATGCCCGCACCCGACCCTTCCCCTGCGGAAACAGGATTGCCGCTATCCCCGCGTTAGGATTGGCCCAATGGTGTGCCGCATCGTCAGCCACCCCCATGTCGTCGAAAAGCAACCCTGCAACCATGTTGGAATCCGGGTCCCGACTCACCCGGAACCCTCCCAAAGCCCGGGTCTGCGACCCCCTCCCATCCGCTCCCACGAGCATCCGGCACCTGAACTCCTCCGCCACCGTTCCCTCCGTTCGCAACACGATTTGCCCCCCCACTCGCTCCAGCCCCTTCACCCGCGTCCCTCGCACCACCGTCACTCCCGACTCAGTCGCCGCCTCCATAAGGCTCCTTTGCATCGTCGGGTGAAAGAAAGTCACCGCCGACACCCCTGCCCCCGTGTCGTTCACCAGGTCGCCGTGGAACAACCGCTTGGGACCGCCGTACATGTCCATCCAGAAAACATGGTGCCCCCCCGCCCCGAGAATCTCGTCGTAGACTCCCAGCCTCCCCGCCTCGACAACGCCCCAAGGGAAGATGAACTCTCCCCTTACCCGGTCCCTGAACTCGGTCGTTGCCTCTACCAGCAGAACCCCGTACCCCGCACGGGCCATCGACACCGCAAGGCTCGCCCCCGCGATCCCCGCTCCTGCGATAACCAGGTCGCAATCGTTTCCCTTATGTACAGTAGCCATTCCTGAAGTCCTGTTTTCTCAAGTCTTCGTCTCGTAGCGAAGGGTCGCCGTAGCCCCCACCCCCCGCCGCGTAGCAGAGGATTATGTCGCCGGGTTTCACCGGCACGCCCGTCTCCTTCGAATGTAAAACGCGTTCGCTCCCGTTGGAGAGGATGCTGTACCGATGGGCCCATCCCGGACTTCCCCCCAGCAGCCCGAAAGGTGCATTCACTATCCCGTCTCCCGCCGTGTTCAGCCGGGCCCCGGGCGACCCCTCGTACACCAATTCCACCACGCTCCCGAGTCCTCCCCTCCACCGCCCATCCCCGCCCGAGTCAGGCAGCAGTTCGTAGCGCGGTATGAAAAACGGGAAACGCTCCTCCGTCACCTCAACGCTTGGGCTCCGGATTCCTCCCGCCACGTTGATCTCCCCCACGTTTGACCACCCGTCAAACCCGCTCGACGCCCCTCCTCCCCCCCTCCCGAGGAAGAAGTGCCAGATAAACCGCCGGCCATTGCTCGGGTCTTCGCCCGTGATCGCATACCTCAGCCGTCGAGAAAAGCCTGCCGTCACCGCATCAGGTACCGCTTGCACCATCGCCCTGAACACCGCCTCCACGATCTCCTCGCCGCAGTGATTGGTGCTCATCGTCACAGGCGCAGGCGGGTTGGGATTCACGATAAGACCCTTGGGCGCCACCACCGTGATCGGCCTCATCGATCCCTCGTTCCTCGCCACGTCGAAGGGCGCCATGTACATCAGGGATACGTGCGCTAGCGACCTCGTGTTCGCGTACGCGCTGTTGATGAATCCCGTGACCTGCTTGCTCGACTCGCTTAGGTCGATGGTCATCCTGTCCCCGTCTATCGTCACCGTGGCCCGGATCGGCACCATCTCCGCTCCGAAGCCGTCGTCATCGATCAGCGATTCCCCCTTGTACACCCCGTCGGGCCACGAGGAGATCATGTCCCTTACCTGCACCTCCGTCCCACGCAGGATCTCGTCAACCGACGCTTTGAGCCCCTCCGCCCCGTATCTGTCCAGCATGTTCGTGATGCGACGCGCCGCAATCCTCACCGACCCGAACTGCGCCTGCAAGTCCCCGAGGAAGTTCTCCGGGTGCCTCACGTTCGCCGACAGCATCTGCAGCACGTCATCCCGGGGCACGCCCTTTTCTATCAGCTTCAGCGGGGGAATCCTGATCCCCTCTTGGTAAATCTCGCTCGCCGAGGGGTTGTACCCGCCATGTGTCGCCCCTCCCACGTCGCTGTGGTGCGCCCTGTTCACGGCAAAGAACTGCAGCTTTCCCTCATAGAAGATAGGCAGGATCACCGTGATGTCCGGGATATGACTCCCCCCGAAATACGGGTCGTTAAGCGCGAACATGTCCCCTTCGTATATCCGCTCCCCGAAATACTCCTTCACTGCCTTCCCTGCCAGCGGTAACGCGCTTATATGCACCGGGATCCCTTCACCCTGGGCCACCAGCTGGCAGTCCGCATCGATTATCGCCGTCGAAAAGTCCCGACTCGAATTCAAGATCTGAGACATCGATGTCCGGATCATCACCTCCGCCATCTCCAGCGCAATCGTGTTCAACCGGCTCTCCACCACCGCCACCGTGATCGGGTCCGGCTTGCCCCCTTGACCCTTCTCCTCCGTTTCCTCCTCTATCGCTACCTGCATCCGCATCCCGCCGTACCCGTCCGCCGACGCCTGGTCCCCAGCCTGTACGAGTATCGTAGTGAAGTCCGACTCCACGATCGCCGGCCCCTCCATCTCCCACCCCGCAGGCAGCTTCTCCATGTCGTAGACCGGGACCTCTGCCCACTCGCCCAGGTAGACCCTTCGTTCACCCTTCAGCGCATCCTCCACCTTGCCTCTGGCTTCCGGCTTGGGCAGATCTACCGAGGGCAAGGCCCCAAACACCGACGCCCGTAGCGTCACAAGCCTTATCTCCTGGTCCGACTGCTGGTACGAATAAAGCTCCTGGTACCTCCGGTGCAGGTTAGCTGACCACTGCTCCAGCACCGCCGAGTCCTCCTGCGACAGGTCGGGCACCGGCACGTTCACCTCGAATATCTGGTCCAGGTACCGCATGTCCGCCGACACCGACACCCGGATTTCCTCGTCCTCCAGCCCCTGTTCCCGCAGCCTCACCCGACCCCTCTCCTCCATCTCCCCCGCCAGCCGTCTCACCTCCCTCAGGTCAATACTGTCGAGACTCACAGGGTGAGAAAGCGAGAAGTCGTACCGCAGGTCCGTTGACAGCATCCCGTACGCCGACAAAACAGGCGCAGTCGAGGGCACGTACACCTGCTCAATGTGTAGCTGCCTTGCTATCTCGCTTACGTGCAGCCCCGCCGATCCCCCAAACGCCACCAGAGAGAAGTCCCGTGGGTCGACTCCCCGCCTTGCCGCCAGCAAGCGTATCCCCTCCGCCATGTTCGTCGACACCACCTGGTGCACGCCGTACGCCGCCTCCACCGTCGACAGCCCCAGCCCTCCGATGTTCTTGCTGATCGCTTTCTCCGCCTTGTCCTTGTCCAACGCCTCCCTGCCCCCCAGGAAATTCGTCTCCGATAGGAACCCCAAAACGAGGTTGGAGTCCGCAACCGTCGGCTTGTCGCCGCCCTTCCCGTAACACGCAGGCCCCGGTTCTGCCCCCGCACTCTCTGGCCCGACCCTCAGTATTCCTCCCGGATCAACCCGCGCTATGCTCCCGCCCCCCGCCCCCAGCGTGTGGATGTCTATCATTGGCACCGCAATCTTCCACCCGCCCTCGAACTGCTCCGTTGTCACGTGCGGGACGCCGTCCTCTATAAGCGATATGTCCGTGCTCGTGCCACCCATGTCGAACCCGATCAGGTTGCTCTCTCCCACCAGCTCTCCGAAGCTCTGCGCCCCCGCCACCCCGCCCGCCGGCCCCGACAGGATCGCCTTCACCGCCTGGTTCTTCGAATCGTTGATAGGCGTCACGCCGCCGTTTGACTGCATTATCAGGATGTCGTTGTCATTGCTGAACGCCACCAGCCGCTCCTTCAGCCGCGTCAGGTACCTGCCGAACACCGGCCCGACATACGAGTTCACCACCGTCGTGCTCAGCCGGTCGAACTCCTTGATCTGCGGCAGAATCTCGTGCGAGAGCGACGTGTACATCCCCGGCGCCAGCCTCTCGATAATCTCCCCCACCCGACGCTCGTGCTCCGGGTTCAGGTACGAAAACAGGAAGCACACCGCCAGCGATTCAACCCCCTCCCCAAGCATCTCCTTAACCGTCTCCGCCACCGCATCCTCGTCCAATTCCTCCTTTATCGAACCGTCCGCCCGGGTGCGCTCCGGCACCCCGATTCGCAGATACCGGGGCACCAGGGCTTCCATCTGTTTCATCCGAAGGTTGTAACGGTCCTCCTTCATGCCCTCTCGCATTTCCAACAGGTCCCGGAATCCTCCCGTAGTCACCAGCCCTACTCCCGCCCCCTTCCGCTCCACCAGCGTGTTCGTTGCCACTGTCGTCCCGTGTATGACCATCGACGTATTGGACAACAGCTCCGTCATCCCCAGCCCGTAGTCCTCCGCCACGTCCCGAAGCCCGTCCAACACCCCCTCAGAGGGGTCCTGAGGCGTCGAAGGCGTCTTGTATAACCGGGGCCCCTCCCCCGACCTCGTGACCACCAGGTCCGTGAACGTTCCCCCTACGTCTATCCCGATTTTGAACATGCTCATTCCTTGTCCGGTGTGCTGGATTTCGGGGTATTATTACCCGACCGGCCCCATTCTTCAATCGACGAGTGCTACCTTGACACCCGAACAGGCCACAACGCAACAGCCCGGCAAGCAAGCCGCTTGGCGCAAGCTCGTCGACTACATCCTCGGCTACCAGGCAACGTGGGTCGCCGACATCGGCCTCAAGTCCGGCCTCTTTGCAGGAATCTCCCAGGGTGGCGGGCAGGGAATCAGCGACGAGGTACTGGCTAAGCGCCTCGATTACGAAACCCGCTACGTCGCCATCTGGTGCCGCGCCGCCTACGCCTACGAAATGCTAGATTGGGACGAGACCTCAGGCTACTGCCTCACCCCTCACATGCAGTCCGTCCTCCTTGACCCGACCGATCCCCTCTTCCTGGGCGGACGAATCCAGTTCAACGCCGCCCTCCATCAAGACCTGCATGCTTTCCCGAAATACCTGCCCAACGGCGGCACCTGGCCGAGAAGCGAGCACGACCCTTGGCTCCTCGAGGCCCTCAAGAACATGACCAAGCCCGACTACGCCGTCATCACCGACTCCGTCCTTCCCCAAGTCCTATCCAATGATGTCATTATGTCGAGCTTGGACATCCTGGATATAGGCGCCGGCGCCGGATACGGCGTCGTCCACTACGCTAGGCGTTTCCCCAACGCCCGTGTCCTCGGCATCGAGTACGACGCGCCCAGCACAGCCTTAGCTCTCCAGGCCATTGACGACTCCGGTCTAGGCGAACGCGCCCGGGTAATGGAAGCCGACGCCAACGCCATGGACTACGACTCTGCCTTCGACCTCCTCACCATGAACGTCACCCTCCACGAGGTCGGCGGCCCCGACTCCTACGAAAACGTCCTCAATCGAGCGCACAAGGCCCTGCGCCCCGGCGGCGCTATCATAGTCTCTGAGCTTCCCTACCCCGACTCCCCAGCCGACTACCGCGACAACCCCGCCTACCAGATGATGGCCGGCGTCCAGCTCCACGAGGCCCTAGTCGGCTGCGGCATGATCACCCAGGGCCAGCTTCGCCGCCTGATGACCAACGCCGGATTCGCCGACGTCAAAGAACCCGACCACCCCCTCCCCACCCGATATATACTCACCGGAAGAAAGAGATAGGAGGCCGTCATGGATTTCGGAGTCGTATTCCCCCAGACCGAGATAGGCTCGGAGCCGGGGCCCGCGAAAGAGATCATACAGGCCAGCGAAGAGATGGGCTTCGAGGGCCTCGTCGTTTATGACCACGTCCTGGGCGCCAACACCGACTTCTACAACAACAGCGGTGTCGACTTTTTCTATGACATCGACGACAACTTCCACGAGATCATGGTCCTTCTCGGCTACGCCGCCGCCATCACCGAGCGCATCAAGCTCATCACCGGCATAGTCATCCTACCCCAGCGCCAGACAACCCTCATTGCCAAGCAGGCTGCCGAGGTCGACAACCTCAGCAACGGCCGCCTGGTGCTCGGCATCGCCGTCGGCTGGAACCCCGTGGAGTTCGAGGCCCTCGGCGAGGACTTCCACAACCGGGGCAAGCGCATCGAGGAGCAGATCGACGTCATGCGCGCCCTTTGGACCAAAAAAGTCGTCAACTACCAGGGCCGCTGGCACACCATCCGACAGGCTGGTATGAAGCCCTTCCCCGTCCAGCAGCCCATACCCCTCTGGATTGGCGGCGACGCCTACCCTGTCCTTCAGAGAACGGGGCGCCTCGGCGATGGCTGGTTCCCGACCACCGATCACCCTGGCAACGCTAAGAAGAAGCTGGAGGTTATCCGGAATGCTGCCCTGGAGGCGGGTCGGGACCCGAACGACATCGAGATCGCCGTTCAGATTAATCTCGACGACATGCCCATGAATCAAATCGCAGACTACGTCACTGCCTGGCACGAAATCGGTGGAAACAAGTTCTACCTCGACACCATGAACTGCGGCCTCGACACCGTAGCCAACCACCTCGACGCCTTCCGCGAATACAAGGAGATCACAGATAAGCTCTCATAGGAGCTACATCATTCAGGCAGCATCCCCGAACTGGGTGCAAACTGCCGTTCCCAACCGAAAAGAGAACCACCACTCATGCGCTTTGACGTCACCCTCTACACCCATGTAGGCGAGACCTACCCTTGGGAGAAGCTTGTCGACGAAGCCGAGACCCAGGTCAAGTTCGCCGACCAGGCCGGTTTCACCACCTTCTGGCTCGCCGAGCACCACTTCGCCTGGGACGGCTGGTACAACTCCGCCCCCAATCCCATCCTTTTGGGCACCCGCCTCTCCCGCTTCAGTGACCGCCTCAGGTTCGGCCAATGCGGCGTCGTCCTCCCCGACTGGCACCCGCTTCGCGTCGCCGAGGACGTTGCCCTCATGGATCAGTTCACCAAGGGCCGCGTCGACTTCGGCATCGCCCGCGGCATCGACACCCGCGCCTCCATTCAGTTCAACCTGGACGCCGACAGGCGCAACCAGGAGTCCAACTACGCCCTCTTCTCCGAGTCCCTGGACATTATCGTCGGTGCCTGGACCCAGGAAGCCTTCCGGCACGAAGGCAGGTTCTACAAGTTCCCGGTCCCCGGCTGGGTCGAGTCCAACCCCATGGTCTACGACCCCGACTACCACGCCCCCGGCGGCGAGTTGAAAGCCATGGGCGTTTTCCCCAAGCCCTTCCAGAAGCCCCACCCCCC
This sequence comes from Dehalococcoidia bacterium, assembly GCA_965207225.1. Taxonomy (GTDB): domain Bacteria; phylum Chloroflexota; class Dehalococcoidia; order Plut-88900; family Plut-88900; genus Plut-88900. The sequence continues at coordinate 80,703 of CBDBLV010000004.1, read as the reverse complement.
CATCTGGCAGATGGCCGACTCCCTCGGCTCTCACAAGTTCGCAGGTAGCCGTGGCCTTGGCGTCTTCTGTCAGTCCATATCCATCGGCAAGATTAAGGAAGCATGGGCCGCTCACCGGGAAGCCATGTCCCGGGCCCAACACCGCGATGTCGCCTTCGGAGAGAAACTCTGTGTCGTAAGGCCCACCTACGTCGCCGAAACCTACGAACAGGCTATTGAAGACGTCAGTTGGGGCTCGAAGCAGCTTGGCAGGTGGTACTCCCACAACCCCGTCAAGGCCTACTCCGCCATGGCCACCGAGGACGAACTTGACCCTGGCGACTTTAATCTCCCGTGGCTCGACTTCCAGCGCAAGCACGGCCTTGTCTGCATCGGCACACCCGACACCGTCGCCGAAGACATCCACCGCCTGCGTGAAACCGTCAACTGCGACCACATGACCCTCTTCCTCAACTTCCCCGGCCTTACCTTCGAAAAGACCATGAAGAGCCTCACCCTCTTTGCCGAAAAGGTCATGCCCCGCTTCACGTAGGGTCTCGGCATTCCTGCGGAGCCAGGAATCCAGAGGGATGGTGCTCGCCTGACTGCTTCCTACACGCACCTTTAGAGTGTCCATGGTATATAATCGCCCCGGCGGCCCCCTCCTTTGTTCTCGCATCGGACACCTGACCCGGGAGACAACGAATGCGCTTTGACTCCACCCCCTACTACCACGTAGGCGAAGACTACGAATGGGAAACCCTCGTCGACGAAATGCGCGAAGAAGTCCGTCTCATGGACCAGGGCGGATTCACTGGCATTTGGCTCGCCGAGCACCACTTTCACTGGGACGGCTGGTACCGAGCCTCCCCAAACCCCATCCTCCTCGGCACCGACCTCATAGGTGAAAGCGACCGCCTCCGTGTCGGCCAGTGCGGCACCATACTCCCCGACTGGAACCCCATCCGCGTCGCCGAGGACATCGCCCTCCTCGACCAGCTCACTAAGGGCCGCGTCGACTTTGGCGTCGCTCGTGGCATCAACAACCGCGCCACTATCCAGTTCCGTGAGGAAGCAGACCGCCGCAATGAAGAACACCGCGCCCTCTTCAACGAGACCCTGGAAGTCATCCTCGGCGCATGGCGCAACGAGGCCCTCACCTACCAGGGCGAGTACTTCACCTACCCCGCTCCCGGCTGGAAGGAGACCAACCCCCTGGGCCTCGACTCCCGCTTCCACAACGATGACGGCGAGCTCAAGGCCCTTGGTATCACCCCCAGGCCTTTCCAGCGGCCCCACCCGCCCGTCTTCAACATGGTGGAATCCGCCGGCTCCCATGTCTACTCCGCAAAGATGGGCATCGGGGCCATGTGCTTCTCAATCTCCCACGGCCGCATCAAGGACGCTTGGCGGGCATACAACAACGCCGCTTCGGAGGCTGCGGGCCGAGACCTCCCCTATGGGCAGAACCTGGCCGTCATGCGTCCCACCTACATAGCCGACACCCATGAGCAGGCCGTCGCCGATGCCCGCGAAGGCACTAACCTCCTCGCCTCTTGGATTACCACCGACCCGGACAAAATCCGCAAGATTATGGTCAGTGAAGAAGAGCTTGAAGAAGGTGACCTTGACCTCGACTGGTTCGACTTCCAGCTAAAACACGACCTCATCCTCGTCGGCTCCCCCGAAACGGTCTCCGAGCAGATCGAACGCCTGGAGTCCGAGACCGGTTGCCCCCACCTCGCCTTCTTCCTCAACATCCCCCTCCTCTCCTTCCAGCAGGTGATGCACTCCCTGGAACTCGCCGCCACCAAGATAATCCCCCGCTTCAGCTAGAGATTCTTTCCCCTCTTCCTCGACGGGAGAGGGCTAGGGTGAGGGTGATCCTTCCCCGGGCCCCACAATATGTCAAGCATAAGATTCGACAGCACGCCCTACTACCACGTAGGCGAGGACTACTCTTGGCACACCCTCGTCAAGGAGATGCGCGAGGAAGTCCGGCTTATGGACCAGGGTGGCTTCACCGGCCTCTGGCTCGCAGAGCACCATTTCGCTTGGGACGGCTGGTACCGGGCCCCGACCGACCCCATCCTCGTCGGCGCCGACCTCATCGCCGAGAGTGACAGGATGCGCGTCGGCCAGTGCGGCGCCATCCTCCCCGACTGGAACCCCATCCGAGTCGCCGAGGACATCGCCTTCCTCGACCAGCTCACTAAAGGCCGCGTCGACTTCGGAGCCGGACGTGGAATCAACACCCGCTCCACAGTCCAGTTCTCGAAAGAGGCCGACCGCCGCCTTGATCCCTCCCATAACCGCGCCCTCTTCCGCGAAATTCTCGAAATCGCTGTCGCCGCCCTCGAAAACGACTCCTTTTCCTACAATGGCGAGTTCTTCACTTACCCCTCCCCCGGCTGGTACGAGACCAACAAGCTCATCAGAGACCCCAAGTACCATGCAGAGGACGGTGAGCTTATTGCCTTGGGCGTAACCCCCCGCCCCTACCAGAAGCCCCGACCCCCGGTCTACATCATGGCCGAGTCCGCCGGTTCCTTCGGCTATGCCGGGGCCAAGGGCTACAATGCCATGTGCGCCTCTCTCTCCAAGGGCAGAATTAACGAGGCCTTCGCCGCCCACAACCAGGCCGCCTCCGACAGACTCGGCTATAAGCTCCAGACCGGCGAAGGCGTTGCCGTCATGCGCCCCACCTTCATCGCCGACACCTATGAAGAGGCAGTCCAAGCTGTCCGCCCGGGCGCCAACCGCCTCGCAGCATGGTCGTCAGTGAACCCTCACAAGGCCCGACTCGCCACCCTCACTGAAGAGGAGATGGACGATGACGACTTTGACTCCGACTGGTTCGACTTCCAGCTAAAGCACGACCTCATAATGGTCGGCTCCCCCGACTCCGTCTCCGAGCAAATCGAACGCATAACCTCCCAGACAGGCTGCCGGCACATCGCCTTATTCCTGAACTTCCCCGGCCTCTCCTTCCAGCAGGTAATGAAGTCTCTCTCCCTCTTCTCCGAACACATCATCCCCCGGTTCTCTCATGCCTAGCCTCTTCTCTAGTCAAGCAGCTGTCGGCAAATGTCATTCCGATGCCCGCGAGGAATCTGGGGTGGTGTCCCCTTCCCCTCGGCGGGACCTTTGCCTGTTCCAACCTGGAGGGGCCTGGGCCGCTCATGCTGAGGCACTCGAAGTATGAGAGGTGAGGGAATTCGCCACACCCGCGCCCCCCACGAGCACAAGAGGTAACAAATGAGGTTCGACTGCACACCCTACTACCACGTCGGAGAGCAATACGCCTGGGACACCCTCATGGACGAAATGCACCAGGAGGTTCGCCTCATCGACCAGGGCGGCTTCACCGGCCTCTGGCTCGCCGAGCACCACTTCGCATGGGATGGCTGGTATCGTGCCTCCCCCAACCCCATCCTCATGGGCGCGGGCCTCATAAAGAACAGCGACCGACTCAGAATCGGACAGTGCGGCACCATCCTCCCCGACTGGCACCCCCTTCGAGTCGCCGAGGGCATCGCTCTCCTCGACAACTTCACTGACGGACGCGTCGACTTCGGCATCGCTCGGGGCTTCGATACACGCGCCTCGGCCCAGTTCACTGCCACGGGCGACCGCCGCAACCCCAAACTCAATTCCGAGTACTTCAACGAATGCCTCGACGTGATAATCGGCGCCTGGGAACAGGAAGCATTTAGCTATCGCGGCAACCACTTCACCTTCCCGGAACCCGGCTGGCACGAGCCCAACTCCTGGGCCCACGACTCTAGGTTCCACGCCCCGGATGGTGAGATGATCGCCCTCGGCGTTCACCCAAAGCCCGTCCAGAAGCCCCACCCACCCATCTTCCAGATGTCCACTTCCAACAGTTCTCACGAATTGGCCGGCAAGCGCGGCATCTCCACCATGTGCCAGACCGTCTCCCTTGGCAAGATCAGGGAGATCTGGAACACCTACTACGACGCAGCCCGGGAATCGAGAGGCGAAGATAACAACTTCGGTGACAAGCTGGCCGTCATGATCGCAACCTACGTCGCTGACACCATGGAAGAGGCCGTGGAAGCCGTCAGGCCGGGTGCCAACATGCTCGGCGTCTGGAACAAGCGCGACCCCGAGAAGGCGTCCAAAGACTCCTTTGTAGACGGAGAAACTGAAGACGGCGACCTGGACCTCGACTGGTTTGACTTCCAGCTCAAGCACGATCTCATCATGGTCGGCACCCCCGACTCAGTCGCCGAACAGATCGAACGCTACCGTACCGAGCTAAACTGCCAGCACATCGCCCTCTTCCTCAACTTCCCCGGCCTCAGCTTCCAGCAGGTGATGCGCAGCCTCGCCCTCTTCTCGGAACGCGTTATACCCCAGTTCAACTAACCCCAATCACCCCCAGGAGTATCCCATGATCGGAATCGTCCCCCGAGAAATCGACGACTACGCCTTCGCCCACACCACCCCCCTCCCCCCCATCATGGAGGAGCTTAGGCAGGCCACCTACAACTCCGCACCCGACGCCGAAATGCTCTCCGACCAGATGATCGGCACCCTCCTCCAGGCCCTCATCCGCGTCTCCGGCGCAAAGCGAGTCCTCGAAATCGGCACCTTCACCGGTTTCAGCGCCCTCATGATGGCCCACGCCCTGCCCGACGACGGCCAACTCATAACCTGCGACATCGAACCCAGACCCCTCGCCCGCGAATTCTTCGCCAAATCACCCCACGGCAAGAAGATCGACCTCCGCGTCGGCCCTGCCCTTGAGACCCTCGAAACCCTCTCCGGCCCCTTCGACCTCGTCTTCATAGACGCCGACAAGACCAACTACCTCAACTACTACAAGAAGTGTATAGACCTGATTTCGCCTAATGGCGTCATAACCGTAGATAATACGCTCTGGTCGGGCAAGGTCTTGGACCCGAAGGATGAGAGCGACAGGGCCATAGTCGCCCTGAACGACTACGTTACCAATGATCCGCGGGTCAACAACGTCCTCCTCACCCTACGGGACGGCCTCATGGTCGCCTTCCGCGCCTAGCCCCGACCTTAGACCCTGCGCCGCCTCCTGATCCCGAACCACTCCAGCGCGAAATACATCCCGACCGCCAGGAAAACCGCCACCACAAAGTACGTCAGCGCATCGGACACGTCGAGTATCGCGTTCAACAGGCTCCCCACGCCTAGGAATGCCAGGAGCAGCAGGCGCCACTCCCTCCAGTTCAGCAGAGCCAACCCAAAGCCGACCGTGCCAGTGATTATCGCGATCGATAGTGGGAACAGCAGCAGGAACCCTACCCGCTCTCGCGTCTCCTCGGCAATGTCCGGTCGGGACTGCACCGCGTGAACAGTCAAAAAGAGGATCAGCGCAATCGCCAGCGCGACAAAGAACGAATAAGTCACGTCTATAAACTGTCGCCGCGCACCCATGTCCCTAGTTCCCCCAATACCCGGCGGTCTTCAGAAATCTTGAAATTCAGACCATCGCAATGCCAAGGACTGCTCCTGATTATACCCACTGCCCGCAAACCCGGCGCATTAACCTGTCATTCCGATGCCCTGTGAGGGATCTGGAGCCGGGTCATGCCATGCCCGGTATTACCAGCGCTCTCAAGGACAGGCAACTGGGTATCGGCTCCGTCCGACTCACCCCACTTTTCGCAATTGCGTAACAACCCCGAGAGGTAGTTGCATTTCCTCTTTCTATGATAGAATGCACCCCGACTTCAGCATCTGTATATGGACGCGCTAAGCGGCCGTTTATGGACCAAGAAGCAGGAGATACTAGGCCCTGGAGGACCTGTTCATGAACATTTTCGTCGGCAACCTTCCGTATAGTCTGACCGATGAGGAGTTGAAAGAAGCTTTCGACCCCTACGGTGCCGTCGACTCAGCCCGCGTGATTACCGACCCTTATTCCGGCCGCTCACGCGGTTTCGGCTTCGTCGAGATGACGGACGATGGAGAAGGTGAAGCTGCGATTCAAGCCCTTAACGGCAAGGAGCTCAAAGGCAGACCCCTTACCGTTGACCGGGCCCGACCCAAAGAGCCCCGACGCCCCCGCTGGTAATAACGGTCACATCAGGCCATAGGCCTCCTTCCAACCGGTACCTCCCAACCCCTGTCGACACAACCCTAGGCGTTGTTTAGCCCAATTGCGCCTTGGGTACTGGCGGGCCTTACCTGGATGCACTACTGGTCACAACAAGGACTCGGAGCCCTCGGGCCGCAATCGCCCTTGTGAAGATAGCCTGATGACCAATATAACCTCCCTCACCTTCAAGCCCCTCACCCCCGACTTGATGGATGACCTCAAAGTCGTCCTCCGCGGAAGCTGGGGTAGTAGTTGCTGGTGCATGTTCCCCCGGGTCTCTGGACCCCAGTGGAACAAGCTTCCCGGTGAAGGCTCCGGGGCTAACCGACGCCGCATCGCCATGGAAGACCTGGCCCGACGCCCTATCGCCCCTGGCATCCTCGCCTACCGGGGCCAAGAACCCGTCGGCTGGGCCGCCGTCGCCCCCAGGGACGAACTCACCCGCGTCGCAAAGTCACGCGCCACGCCCCGCGTCGACGATGAAAACGTCTGGGTTATCCCCTGTGTCACCGTCCGCACCGCCGCCCGGGGCCAGGGCATCGCCGTGGCCCTCGTTCGCGCCGCCGCCCAGTACGCCTTCGACAACGGCGCCCCTGCCGTCGAGGCCTACCCCAGGGCTGGAAACGAGCGCACGGGAGATGACAACATCTTCTTCGGTGCCGAACCCATCTTCCAACGCGCCGGCTTTAAGGTCGTCCGAGGCCCAATAGTCACCCGTCCCCGCAACTGGCTCCCCCGCCTCGCCATGCGCATCACCCCATTGCAGTAACCATCCTGAGGGTGGAAAATGCCCTGAGGGAGGGGGCACTACAATGGCAAAAGACGGCTTCAAAGTCATCGACAGTGACATGCACGTCATGGAACCCGCCGACCTCTGGCAGACCTACATGCCCCCCGACTTCCGGGACCATGCCCCCGTCGGTGCCGAAGAGTACTTCATGGATCTACGCCTCAAGCACGATGGCCGCGTCATCGCCCGGGATCAGGACAACTTCGCCGACGAAGGCGACATGTACGTCGACCTTGCCAGGCGCTACGGCCGCCTCGACGAGTTTCTCTCCTTCCAGGACCGGGGCTGGGGCCCCGACACCCAGGTTGAGGCCATGGACGCCGAGGGTCTTGACCTCGCCCTTCTCTTCCCTTCCATGGGCCTCTTCGCCCACGCCAAGGTCTACGACGACGATGATCTTGCTGCGGCTATCTCTCGCGCTTACAACGACTGGCTCGCTGAGTTCTGCCAGGGCAGCCCCACCAGGATGTTTGGCTCCGGCATGGTCCCCGCCCAGAACATCGACGCCGCCGTCACCGAGACCCGACGCGTCGCCAATGACTACGCTTTCAGGAGCATCTTCCTCCGACCTAATCCAGTCCAGGGCCGTAACTGGAACCACCCCTACTATGACCGCCTATGGGCCGAGTGTCAGACTCACGATCTGGCCGTCGGCTTCCACGAAGGCACCCCCTGTGAGCTCCCCGTAGCCATGGGTGAACGCTTCGATGGCCACCACGAAAACCTCTGGACCACCGAGCACCTTGCTGCCCACCCCATCGAGCAGATGTATGCCTGCCTCGCCATCATCATGGGCGGCGTCACGGAGCGATTCCCGGGCGTCCGGTTCGCCTTCCTGGAGGGCAACTGTAGCTGGGCGCCCTTCTGGATATGGCGCATGGACGAGCACTACGAACACCGGGAGTCAGCCCTGAAGGACAAAATGCCCCACATGCCCTCCGACTACTTCAAGCGCCAGTGCTTCACCTCCGTGGAGGCCGACGAAGAGCCCGGCAAATACACCATCGACTGGCTCGGCGACGACAATATCGTCTTCTCCACCGACTATCCCCACCCCGACAGCCGCTACCCCAAGTCCGTCGATATGCTCCTCACCCTCGACTTCCCACGCGAAAGCCTCCGTAAGATCCTCTGGGACAACTGCGCCCGTCTCTACGGCCTATAGCCCGGTCTGGGCTTCAGTTTCTGTTAGGGAGTCTCAATCCCCGACACCCGTGCCCAATAATTCACCGACTCCACCAGGTCCTTCCCTCCAAGCCCCGCTGCCCGAGCCATCTGGTACAGCTGCACGCCTAGGTCATTGATAGGCACGGGGATTCCCTCCTCCCGTGCCCACTCACTCATCAGCCGCAGGTCTTTGTATTGCAAGTCAATGGAAAAACCCGGCTCGAAGTCACCCCGTTCAATCCGGGGCCGCACGTAGTTCTGCATGAAATAGCAGTCCGCATCCGTCTCGTCGAACACATCCATCAACGTCTTGGCGTCGATACCCGCCGCCGCCCCGAGAGCAAAAGCCTCCGCCGAAATCAGGTTCACCATCCCGCTCACGAAATTGCTCAACAGCTTCACTCTAGTCCCCGTTCCGGCCTTGCCGAGGAAGAAGAATTTCTCGCCCAAGGCCTCCATCACCGGTCTCGCCCTTTCAAACGCTGCCTTGTCCCCGCTTACCATGAACGTCACGTTCGCCGCCCTTGCCCCGTCCGTTCCCGCCCCGCCTGGCTGACCCCCGCTTATCGGCGAGTCCAGGTAGTCCACACCCTGCTCTTTGGCAACCTGAAACATTTCCAATGCCGTCATAGGGTCAATTGTGCTCAGGTCCACTATGACGGTTCCGGGTACTGCACCCTCCAGCAGGCCGTTCTGTTTACCCATTGCGGCTCGTACTGCCTCGGGGTTGGGCAGTGCCAGGACAACGACCTCCGACGCTGCTGCCAGTTCCTCCCCACTCTCACACACTATCCCTCCTAGGCTTCTGGCCACCGCCATGTGAGGCCGGTCCACGTCGTAGACATTTATGGGGCCAAAGGCTTTTATCAAGTTGACGGCATAGATCTGCCCGATAACCCCCAGCCCCACCAGCCCTATCTTCGGCATAACTCCTCCAATTTAAATCTTCGAATTTCGACAGCGCATTCGCCCAACTGTCATTCCGATGCCCCGCGAGGAATCTGGGGCGGGGTCCGGTCCCCTATCCCGTCAAGAAAGAGGGCTGGGGTGAGAGTGATTATCTGTTTTGCATAGCGTATGCGTTATGTGCAGTCTCAACACCGCACACTCTCACTGACCCCCCAGTCTTCCATCCGTTATGTCGCCTCACGAAAGACCATACAACCTCACCGCATTCTCCCCCAGCACCTTCCTGAACTCCGAATCGGGCAGATCGGCCAGGTTTCTCTTCAGCTGCGCCACTGTCCCCATCTCAGCATCCGAATGCGGATAATCCGACGCCCACAAAAACCGGTCCGCCCCCAGCAGCTGCATCATCGTCAGCCCGATCTTCTCGCTCGGCTCCATGGAGATCCAGCACTGCCGGTGGAAATACTCGCTGGGCCTGTCCAGTTGCATCGGAGTCTCGAAGCCGTACCTCTCGAAATATTCGTCCATCCGCTCCAGCCAGTACGCCAGCCACCCGCACCCCGACTCCAGCGCAATAACCTGCAGGTTCGGGAACCTGTCGAACATCCCGCCCTGGAACATCGACGTAAACGAATCGATGACGAACTCTCCCGCGGTCACGAACCACCACCACCAGGATGCCTTCCACGGGTGCGGGTAGAAGTAGTCCCCGCCGAACCGTGTCCCGCCCCCGTGTACGTGAATCCCCACTGGCAACCCGAGGCTCTCCGCCTCCGCCCAGATCAGATCGTAGACCGGCTCACCGTACGGTTGCCCGTTGCGTGGCGGGAACGCAAGCATCATCAGACCCTTCGCCCCCAACCCCGCCACCCGACGCGTCTCCTCCACCGCCTGCTCCACGTCCATGAAGGAAATGTGGGCAATTGGCACCAGCCTGTTCGGGTCAGTCTTGCAAAAGTCGATTAGCCAGTCGTTGTACACCCGGCAATGTGCCGCAACGAGGTCGGCGTCATCGCAAGAGCTCTCCCAGTCCAGCCCCAGCGAAGGGTAAAAAAGCGCTATGTCTATGCCCTCCTCGTCCATTACTTTCAGCCGCGCTTCGGGCACCCATGCCCCGGGCACCATCGACTCTCGGTAGTGCACCTTCGCCCCCAGGTAGTCTTCTATCGGCTTGTCCACTGCCCCGTACACGGAAACCGTCCCCGGGGGCCGGGTGTCGTCCAGCCACACGTTGTCCATCACCGGATGCTCGATACCCTCATCGTCCACCACCAGCTTGTATGCCCTGTCACGATATTTCGGCTCCAGATTCCTTTCGAAGAGGTCGGGCGGCTCCATGATGTGCCCGTCCACGTCAACGGCTACGTAATCTTTCATCGCTCGCTAGGTTCCTTTCACGGTCATTTTTGGCTTGCGGGAATTTTAGCAGTCCAGCAAGCTCCTCGGATACATGGTCCAAACGTGTTTACAATACCCCATCTTGAATATATAATCTCTTGTCGGGCTCCGACAGGCGGCCTATGCCCCGGGGCCTGGCCTCCGACCGCTGGCTTATGTACTTCGACATCAGACTGTTCCAACTCACGAAGGGCGTCCGGCTCCGAATTCTCCTTTCCACTGTATTGGGTCTGATCGCGGTCGGAGCCGGTGTCGCAGGCCTCGCAATTTTCGCCATCGTCATCGCCCGGGTCTTCCGCGGCGAGGCCGAGTACTCCTCCCTCGCTTTTCCTATGATCGGTGTCGCCATCCTTATCGGTGTTCGCGGCATCTTCCAGTACCTCCAGAACGGCACCGCCCACCACACCTCCAGCATCGTCAAGATCAAGATCCGTGAGAATCTCTACCAGCACTGCCTGGCCCTCGGACCGGGCCACTTCGACCAACGACGCACCGGCGGTGTCATTCTCACCCTCGGCGATGGTGTTGAAGGCCTTGAGACCTTCTTCGGACAGTACCTTCCCCAGATTCTGATTGCAGCCATCGCCCCCATCCTTATCTTTGTATTCATGGCCGTCCTGGATTGGCCCGTGGCCCTGATCTTCCTTGGTTTTGCCCTCTTCACCCTCGTCGCTCCCGCTGTTTTTCACAGTTGGAATCAGAAGAGCAGCATGCACCGCTACCGCTCCTACGGTTCCCTCGGCGCCGACTTCCTGGATGGCGTCCAGGGCCTCGCCACCCTCAAGGCCTTCGGCCAGAGCGGCAGACACGGCGACCGCCTCGCCGACCGTGCGCGGACCCTCTACCGGAGCACTATGGGTGTCCTCGCCGCCAACATAGCGACTGGCGGCGTGACCGTACTGGGCATTTCGGCGGGCGCCGCCGTGGCCCTTGGGGTGGGCGCCGGTAGGGTCGCAGCCGGCGACATGGAGATCCGCACCCTCCTTATCGTCATGATGTTCGGCGTCGAGGTCTTCAAGCCCCTCCGCGAGCTCACCATGCTCTACCACAAGGGCATGATCGTCAGCGCCGCCGCCCAGAGTATCTTCAACCTCATGGCTGAGTCCGTGGAAATCAAGGACCCCGAAAAACCAACTGTCGCCGAGACGCCCACCCTCACCCCCGAGATCAAGTTCGAGAACGTCACCTTCGCCTACGACCAGGGCCGAGGAAACGCCCTCGAAGATGTCTCCTTTACCCTCGGCCAAGGCGAGAAACTTGGTCTGGTCGGGCCCAGTGGCGCTGGTAAGTCCACCATTGTCTGGCTCGTTTACCGCTTCTTCGATCCCCAGAAAGGCCGCATCCTGCTAGGTGGCCAGGACCTGAGAGACCTCCCCCTGGACCACATCCGTGAGCACATCTCCGTTGTCACCCAGGACACCTACCTCTTCCACGGCACCGTCGCCGACAACCTCCGATTCGGCAAGCAGGACGCCACCCAGGAGGAATTGGAAGCCGCCGCCCGAGCCGCCAACGCCCACGAGTTCATATCCCAGCTTCCCCAGGGCTACGATACCTACGTCGGCGAGCGCGCCATCCGGCTCTCCGGCGGTCAGCGACAGCGAATTGCCATCGCCCGGGCCCTTCTGAAGAATGCCCCGATACTGGTCCTCGACGAGGCCCTCTCCAGCGTTGATGCCGAGAATGAGGCCCTCATCCAGGAAGCCCTCGACCGCCTTATGCAGGGCCGCACCACCCTCATCATTGCCCACCGCCTCTCCAGCATCGTTGGCGCCGACCGTATCCTCGTCCTCGATGACAGCCGACTCGTAGAGGTCGGCCCCCATGCCGAATTGATAAATGCCGGTGGGGTCTACTCCCGGCTCATGGCTGACCAGCAAGCCGCAGGATTCGCTGTCAAACCGACTCGTGCAGCCTCCTCCGTCGATGGAGCCGCCACACCCGATGCCCAACCCCCCACAATCCCCGACGAAGTCTTCGAACCTGCACCCACGGACATCGGACCCGCCCAACCCATGGGCGCCCTCACTATCCTCCGTCGATTGATGACCCTCATCAACCCCTGGTGGAAGCAGCAGGTAGTCACCTTCGTCCTCGGCATAGCCCACCATGGATCCATCATCGGTTTGGGCGTCGTTAGCGCCTTGCTGGTCGGCCAGGTCTTCCGCGGCGGGGACCTTACCCTCTATCTCATTCTGCTAGGGGTGTTTGCTCCCCTGACCGCCTTCTTCACCTGGGCCGAGGGCTGGCTCTCTCACGATCTTGCCTACCGACTCCTCGCCGAAATGCGTATCGACATGTACCGGAAGATGGACTCCATCGCCCCCGCTTATCTGGTCAAGCGCCGCTCAGGAGACATCGTTGGCGTCGTCGGCGGCGACATCGAAAGGATCGAATATTTCTTCGCCCACACCATCAGTCCGGCTTTCGTGGCTTTTATCGTGCCCCTTGCAGTTCTTATCACTCTGGCCCTCATCTCCTGGCCGTTGGCAATCGTCCTCTTGCCCTTCCTTCTCGCCGTTGCCATCCGACCCTTCTATGACCAGAAGACCAATGAACGCCTCGGCGACGAAGTCCTGAGCAAGCTCGGCGGCATCCATGCTCAGATGGTCGATAACATCCAGGGCATGCGCGAAATCGCCGCCTTCGGCCAGGGCCCGACCCGCACTGGCGATATCCGGGAGCGGGGTTGGGACTTCGCTGGAAGTCAGACCAAGGCCAAGAAGGCCCAGGACTCCCAGACCGCCTTCATCGAAGCGGTCACGGGCCTCGGGGGCCTCGCTGTTCTGGCAATGGGTGCATGGCTCGTCCTGGAAGGCCGTATGGACCGCCCCGACCTTCCCCTCGCCGCCCTCCTCGCCCTCTCCACCTTCTCCCCGGTCTCCGACATCGCCCGCACCGCCAAGGACCTCATGGAGACCCTCGCCGCAGGCCGACGAGTCTTTGCCGTCCACGATGAACCCCTCCCCGTCGCCGATGGCCCGGGCGTCGCCGCCCCCGGACAACCCGCCGTGGCAAAGGCCCCTCTGGTCCGATTCAACGCCGCTTCCTTCGCCTACGGCCCCGACCTCCCCCAGGCCGTCTCCGATGTCAGCTTCACCGTCGAGCCCGGCCAGACCGTGGCCCTCGTCGGAAGGTCCGGGGCGGGCAAGACCACCTGTGCCTACCTTCTCATGCGCTTCTGGGACCCCCAGACCGGTGAGGTCTCGCTAGGCGACCATGACCTCAAGGAATTCAGGCTCGACCCCCTCCGCGACAGCATCGCTTTTGTCACACAGGACACCTACCTCTTCAACGCTAGCATCCGCGACAATATCGCCCTCGGCAAGTTTGACGCCACCCAGGAAGAAATAGAAGAAGCCGCCCGACAGGCCAACGCCCACGACTTCATAGCCTCCTTCCCCGAGGGATACGACACCGTGGTCGGCGAGCGAGGCATGCAGCTCTCCGGCGGTCAGCGCCAGCGCATATCCATCGCCCGGGCTCTCCTCAAGAACGCCCCCGTCCTAATCCTCGACGAAGCAACATCCCACCTTGACGCCGTCAGCGAACACCAGGTCCGCCAGGCCCTCAACCGACTCATGACCGGCAGAAGCACCGTCATCATCGCCCACCGACTCTCCACCGTCCGGGACGCCGACAAGCTCGTAGTGCTGGACGCAGGCCGCAAAGTTGAAGAAGGCACCCACGACGAGCTAATGGAGCTCAACGGCCTCTACGCCCAGCTAGTCGCCGCCCAAATGGTCGCCACCGCCCCTCCCACCACCCAACCCGCCTCCTGACCGCCCTCCCCCCTTATACCATTCCGAGGCCTCGCGAGGAATCTCACGCGTCATCCAGATTCCCGGGTGCCCTAGCTGTCTAACCCCGTCATCCTTCCGCTCCGAGCCGGAATCCCTCCCCCCAGTACTGAACTAGAGGCCCGCGCCTTCGCCTATGGCGAAGGCGCGGGCCTCTGTTCTTGTTTCCCCCTCTCCCTTGAAGGCCCTAAGGGAGAGGGGGATCAAGGGGGTGAGGGTTCCTTGATGTGGGAGAGGGAGATGGCACACGCATTTCCAGCCCATCTCCTCCAACAACGCCCTCACCCCCGAAAATGCGGCATCACCTCTCGCGCAAACAACCTCATCGAGCTCCTCGTCTTTCTCGCATCCATCCCCCCTATCTGCATCCACGCCAGGAAATGCGTGATCCCCCGACTCTCGTCCTCCTCCACCGCCCGACACACCTCATCCGGCGTCCCGACCACAAACGGCTTCCCCAAGAAGTGCACCTCCCCCGACTCCGCGAGGCCCGGCAACTCCTCCGCACTCGGTAGCGGCAGCCTCCCGAACATCTCACCCGCCATCGTCTCGAATATCCCCGCCTCCGTGTACTTGGGCAGATACCCTCGCATCTGCGCCAGCGCATGGGGAGCATAGTCCCTCCACGCCTGCTCCTTCGTCTCCCCGACATAGCAGTTGCGGATGACGTTCCTGAAATACTCCCCCGGCTCCCGACCGTACTTCCTCAGTGCCCTCTCGTACGGCCCGAGCATCTCCGGGTCCCGCGGCCCCGTCAGGTGACACCCGTACTTCGCCGCCCTCTCGATTGCTGGTGGTATCTCGTCACCCACGGGCCTCTTCTCTGCCGCCACCCATATCGGTGGGTGCGGCTTCTGCACGGGCCGGGGCAGCATCGTCACCCCGTCAAAGTGGAAGTGCCGACCCCTGAACGTGAATTTCTCCTCCGTCATCAGCCCGATGATCGACTGCAACCCCTCCTCCATCCGCCGGCCTCGCTCCCTCCTCGGCACGTCCAGCGTCTCGAATTCCGTCTTCTCGTACCCCACCCCCAGCCCCAGGTCGAACCGCCCATTCGACAGCACGTCCACCATCGCCGCATTCTCCGCCACGATCAGCGGGTGGTGCAGCGGCAGTATGCAGATGTTCGTCCCGATCCTTATCCGGCTCGTCCTCGCCGCCATCGCCGCGCAGAGGATGAATGGGTTGGGCGGATACTGCGCGTCGAAGTGGTGCTCCGCAGTCCATACCTGATCGAACCCCAGGTCCTCCGCCAGTTCCGTCAGCTCCAACGCTTGCCGGTAGTTCTCAGCATTCGGTGTCCTAAACTCCTCCGGATTCTCCGCAAAGAAAAACAACCCAAATTTCATCTATCCATACTCCTTATTCTTAGATTCTCCGTGGGGGTGGGGTCCTGTCCCCTCTCCCTCGATGGGAGAGGGCTAGGGTGAGGGTGATTCCTCTCCCCAGGGTGGGACCCTCCCCCCTCACCCCACCCGACGGATCCCCGGCTGCGTCACCGCCGTCAGCAGCACCACTACCAAGAAGGCCACGCTGCTGTACGTTACCGCCCTCTGCACCCCGATCCACTCCGCCAGCGCCCCGATGTATACCATCCCCAGCGGCAGAGACCCGATCGCCATTGCCACCGCACCCATCGCCCGACCCCTCATCTCCGGCGTCGACGCCGTCGTCGCTATCGTCGTCTGCATCGTCGTGAAGCCTCCCTGCCCGAATCCTGCAAACAGCAGCGCCAGCAACGCCAGCCCAAACGTCGGGGTCAGGCTGAACAGCAGCACCCCTATCCCCAGCACCGTTGACCCCACGACGAATATCCGGCCCCTGTATCTCAGCGTCCCCAGTGCCGCTATCGTGATCGACCCAATCATCGATCCCAGTCCGTCCATCCCGCTCAGGAACCCCAGCCCCGTGGCCCCCACGTTATACACGTCCCTCGCAAACACCGCGTGCAGCTGTATGTGTGGAAACAGTAGTATGTTCGCCCCGAGAGTGATTAGCAGCACGCCTCTAATTGGTCCGTTCCCCCACACGTACCTCAGCCCCGACGTCACGCTCTTGATCATCGACTCAGGCACCGCGGCCACTTTGACTGCCCTCGGCACCGGTACCCGAAGCACGAAAAGCAGACCCAGCAGCACCGACACCGCGATGAATATGTACGCCTCCCCCGGCCCCGCCACGTCCAGCATCCATCCCGCCACCCACCTCCCCACCATCGCCGACCCCATCCACGACGCCACGTTTATCGCCATCGCGTTCACCACCACGTCCTCCGGCACCACGTCTCGGATTATCGAATGCCTCACCGGGTAGTCGATTGCCCAGGCAATCCCGATGAGAAATGCCCCTAGGTACATCTGCCACAGCTCCAGCAGGTCGAGCAGCAGGGCCACTCCCATTCCCGCCGACAGCACGAAGTTCAAACCCTGTGCCCCGACCAACATGCTCTTTCGAGGCCACCTGTCGGCCTGCGTCCCCGCCACGAACCCCAGCGTCCCCATCGGCAGAAGCCGCGCCGCCCCGACCAGCGCCACCAGGAACGGCGAGTCCGTCCGCTCCAGGATCACCCATCCCAGGATGATGTAGTCCATCCAGAAGGGCAGGTGCCAAAGCTGGCTGACGAACCACAGCCTCCTCCACCCCCGATGCTCCAGCGAGCTCAGCGCACGGGAGCGGGTCAACCAGGCAGTACGGCTCTGCTTCATTCTCTGCGGGCCTCCACCCTGCACTATCTGCTTCCCAACCCGACCTCTCCACACACCCCTCTCAACCAACGGGAACAAGCCGCCGTATTCTATAGGAACCCCCCACACCCGTCATTCCTTCTCCCCTCTCATCCCAATGCCCCACGACGGACCTCTCGCGGCCGTCAACCGCCCCCACCTCCTTCCCTGTCATCCCGAAGCCCCGCGAGGGATCTAGGACTTGACCACCCACATCTTTCCTTGTCACACCTCCCTTTGTCCCCAAACCCCTTCTACCACCTATTGATTTGGTAAATGTATGTGCTATACCTATGTTCGTGGCACCGGCCCTGTATGTCGGACCACCAATACAGGAAAGGACCAAAGGAGTCCCATGAGTCGCAATGGCCTCACATGGCCCCGTCGCACCCGGTCGGTATGGGACCGACCCTCTGCCGACACGCGCCTCCTCCTTACCCCCTTTCCACCTACCGTGTCCCTCGGCCCTTCACCCTTCCCCCGTGGAAGTTCAAAGCCCAGCGCCCCCTCTCGACCACTGCCGTCCGGCGTCACCCGGGAGCAGCAACTAACCCTGCTGCCCCATCCGGACGTGGATGCCCGCGCCTCGGCGCGGAAGGACCCCACCTGCGCCCAGCGAGGCGTACGGATGGATGCCTGCTTTGACTCGCTGCAGATGTTCCCACGGCTAACCCCCGCGAGTGCCCCCCTCCGCCGTGGATGCCTGCCCAGGCTCGCCGCAGATGTATTTCCCACAGCTAACCCTTTGCGAGCTTTCCCTTCCGCTGTGGATGCCCGCGCCTTTGCGCGGAGGTACGCCCGCAACGCCCTACCCGGCCTTGCGAAGATTGCCCGTCTCCCCAGGCGGGCAATTGCCCACGTTCCGACCCCCGACGCCCCGGCTTACGCCGATGAGGGGGCGCTGGCATTCCCCTCTTCCGACCTCTCCTAGCCCATCCCCCAAGCCAACAGGAGCCCGCCCCCCACCCATAACCCCCGCCCCCCAACCTCACAACTGAATAACTGGACCCATTGGAGCGCCAGTCCTGTGTTAACATTGCCGAGACTCCTCTCCCTTCCCCTTCTATGGACTGGCGACAACACTACCGCAATAACCTCGTCTCCCCCGAGGATGCCGTCTCCACTATCTCCTCCGGCGATGAGGTCACCGTCTCCGTCAGCCCCGAGCCTACCCGCCTCCTCGACGCCCTCGCCGCCCGTCGTGACGAGTTGTGCAACGTAAAGCTCCACCTCCTCGGCTGCCACTACGACCCCGGCTGGCTCCGGCCCGGATGGGACAATTCCTTCCCCATCACCATCATGTTCTACCTCGGCGACGTGGCGCGGCCCGCCCACGACCAGCGTTATGTCGACTTTGAGCCCTCCCTCCTCTCTACCGGCCTGAAGCCTTTCGAAGAACAAGGCCGCCAGCCCCGGGCCGTCGACTACCTTTTCATCGTCACTTCCCCGCCCGACCAACGAGGCTTCTGCAGCTTCGGCGGCGAGCTATGGGACAAGCGCCGCGTCGCCGCCCACGCCTCCCGCGTTATCGCCCAGGTCGACGAAAACCAGATACGCACCTACGGCGCCAACTACATCCACGTCTCGGAGATCGACCGCTTCGTCGCACACACCCCTCCCGCCCTCTCCCTCGAAGATGGCCAGAAGCTCCTCGATACCCTCCCCGAAGGCGAGCTCAGGTCCGAACTCGAGCGAATCTCCCCCCTCATGTCCGGCTACCAGCGCCAGGAGGCCATCCCCGCCCTCATGTACGCCGATGTCTCCCAGGTCAGGAGCTGGGCCCGCTGGGCCGGTTGGGTCCCGCCCTCCGACGCCATTCTCAAGATCGCCGGGTACGTCCACGGCCTCATCCGCGACGGCGACTCCCTCCAGATCGGCGTCGGTACCCCCGGCGTCTACCTCCCCACCCTCGGCGTATTTGACGACAAGAAGGACCTCGGCTGGCACGCCGAGATGTCCGCCCCCGGCATCATCTCCCTCGTCGAAAGGGGCATCGTCAACGGCAGCCGTAAAGTCCTTCATAAGGACAAGACCGTCTTCTCGGGCCTCATGGGAAGCACCCCCGACGAGGTCGCCTTCGCCCACCTTAACCCCCTCGTCGAACTATGGGACGCCGATCACATCCTCAACATCCGCAACATCGCCTCCAACCCCAACCAGGTCGCCATCAACAACGCCGTCTCTATCGACCTCACCGGCCAGATCAACTCCGAGACCCTCTTCGGTGGCAGACTCTACAACGGCACCGGCGGCCAGCCCGAGCTTCACATCGGCGCAGTCCTCTCCGAAGGTGGCCGCGGCATCACCCTTCTCACTTCCACGGCCCTCGGAGGTACGGTTTCCAAGATCGTGGCCCGGCACGAAGTGGGATCGGCCATCACCATCCCCCGCACCTTCGCCGACTACGTAGTCACCGAATACGGCGTCGCCCGGCTTCTCGGCAAGTCCCAGCGCGAACGCGCCCAGGCCCTCATCAACATCGCCCACCCCGACTTCCGCCCCGAGTTGGAGCACGCCGCCCGCCAGTTGTATTATCCCTAAAGGAGCCCCATGCTTATTGTCATTCCGATGCTCCGCGAGGAATCTGGGGTGGGGTCTTTGGCCCTGATGACCCAGCCCGTACCTCAATCATGCTCCTGGCAATCAGTCACACAGAGTTCCCCAAAGAAGAGGTGAACACCCCATGAAATTCGGCATCTTCTACCAGATCCCCTGCCACCCCGACCAGAGCGCCGCTGACCGCTACCGTGAAGTCCTCTACCAGATTGAGCTCGCCGAGGACCTCGGCTTCGACTCCGTCTGGCTCGGCGAGCTCCACTTCGACGCTGCCCTCGGCATCATGCCCTCCATCAACATCATGGCCGCCGCCATCGCCCAGCGCACCTCTCGGATGCGCATCGGCCTCGGCGTCAACATCATCCCCATGCACGACCCCCTCATCAACGCCGAGGAAGGCGCCATGGTCGACAACCTCAGCGACGGCAGGCTTGAGTTCGGCGTGGGCCGTGGCGTTCTCACCTTCTACGACCCCTTCAAGATCAAGGCTGAGGTCAGCCGTGAGCGCTACGCCGAAGCCCTCGACGTCCTCGTGGGTGCCTGGACCCATGACAACTTCTCCTTCGAAGGCAAGCACTTCCAGGTCCGGGAGGCCTCCATCGTCCCCAAACCCGTTCAGCAGCCCCATCCGCCCCTCACCGTGGCCGCCAGCGGCAGCCAGGGCGTCTTCGACATGGCCGCCAGGCGGCGCATGGGCGTCATGGCCGGCCTGTTCCTTACTTCCATGGACACCCTCAAGGAGCGCGCCGCCACATATCGCCAGGTGGAAAAGGAAGCGGGCCTTGACCCCAAGCCCGACTTCATGAAGATCCTCCAGCCCACCTTCACCTCCGAGACCGTCGCCGCCGCCCAGGACGCCACCCGCCCCAGCGTCGACCACTACTTCGATGCCTTAAAGGTCAACCTCAGTACCCCCGCCGGGGCCCGCACCATCGACGCCGTCCCCGAGTACCGCCACTTTAAAGAGGCCCGCGACGAGCACTCTCACGAACAAATCGTAAAGAAGGGCGTCGACCTCTACCTCACCCCCGACAAGACCATCGAGCGCCTCAACTGGTTCCGCTCCGAACTCCCCGTCGGTGAGATGCTCCTCTGGTTCGAAATGGGCGGCCGCGTCCCCCACGAAAAGATCGTCGACTCCATGAAGCTCTTCGCCAAAGAGGTCATCCCCAGCTTCCGCTAATGTAGTAGTGCCCACCCATTCACCCAAAGACACAACGCTTGCCCGTTTCACCTGACCTTGTCGAGGATCTACCGAGCAGGTAGCACAACCGCAACACCTAAAGGTGGTAATTGACCAGCCAACAGAACGTCGATAGCTTCAAAGGCCGCTGGATAGTAGTCGGCAACCTGACCACGGGGGTCGCTATGGCCCTCTCCAGCATTTTCGTTATTGGCCTCCTCCTCCCGGACATGAGCGAAGAGCTCGGCCTTTCATCAATCCAGCAAGGCTGGCTCGGTGCCTCTGTAGTCTTCGGCAACCTCTTCCTCGCCATCCCCCTCAACCTCTGGCTCTCCCGGTACAGGCCCTGGCGCGTTGCCTTCATCACCTTCCTCGGTATCGGCGGTTTCACCCTTCTACAGGCCTTCGCCCCCAACTTCGCCATCCTGGTCATCGGTCGCGTTGGCCTTGGCATCAGCTTCATAGCCAACCAGTCGCCCAGGGCGCTCATCATCCAGCAGTGGTCGCCGCCCGGCAAAGTGCAAGTCACCACAGGCGTAGTCTTTGGCGCCATCGACCTCATCATGGGCGTCATATTCTTCCTCACCCCCGTTCTCAACAGCGCCCTCGGGGGTTGGCGTCCGGTACTCATGGTCATGGGTGGCATTGGGCTGACAACCGCCGCAGCTTGGACCGTTCTCGGCCGAGAACGGGATGTCGGCGAATACCACACCCGCCTCGAGTCTCAGCAGGAGAATCCCCTGCTTTCCGTACTCAGGTACAAGCAATTGTGGCTGATGGGCCTTGGCATGTTCGCCGTTTCCATCGGCGGCTCCGCCTTCGAACACTTCTGGCCCACCCATGCAGAAGAAGGACTGCTGGTTTCCGACAATGTACCCGGCGCGGTCTTCGGCCTCAGCCTCTTCGGAGCCGGTGCAGCCGTCTACCTCTTCAACGTCATCCCCTTCTTCAACAGGTTCCGCACCACCACCCTCGCCCTGTCCGGCCTCTCCACCGCCGCCGTAAACGGAGGCCTCCTCTTCATCACCTCCCCCCTCTTCCTCATCCTCCTCTCCATCCCCCGAGGCGTGGCCAACCTCTATTTCCCGCTGCTTATGATCATGGTCTACCAGCTCCCCGGCATCCGACCCCGTGAGGTCGCCGTGGGTATCGCCTTCATGCAGACTTCGATCTGGTTGGGCAATGCCATCGGCCCCCTCATCGTAGGCTACGTCCAGGACGCCACCGACGACCTCCGCCTCGCCCTCCTTTGTATTGCCTTTACCGGCGCTCTCCTCGCTCCTGTCGCCCTTGCCATCCACGGCCTCCGTGGCCCCAGGAACGGCGATGCCAAATGACAGCGTAGAGCTCCCACCCAGTCCCCAGTGGTGGGGCCACTCACGCTGAGCGGAGTCGAAGGGTCGAGCGGGGGCGGTACACGCACTGATAACTCGTCACCCAGGCCCTCAAAGAACCCACACCGAACAAAGTCCCGCTTGGGGAAGGCTACTCTGCCCGGCTTTCAGGCCCCCTCCCGATAACCTCCAGGTACGCCTCCAACTCCCGGTGCATCCATCTCGCCATAGCCTCCCAGTTCCCCCTATCCCGAGTGTCAACCCGCCAGACCTTCACCGCCCCATACAAGTCCTTCGAAGGACCGACCTCCACCCCCAGCTCCCGACGCATCACCTCTTCATAACCCTCCAGGTTGGGAAAGACATCCACCTGCGGCGCTCCCCACGGAGAAGTGCAATATATGCCCACTTCCTTCTGGGCCAGATACAACGACACGATAATTCCAGGGTGCGCGGACTCAAACCACACATTGCTCCGGGCATACCCCGGTCGCCAACCGGCCTTGGCCGCATCTTCCGGGTAGTTCTCAGCGTATAACGCCCAGAATGCCCGCCTGAACTCACTGATAGGACTAGAAGACTGTTTGCGCATTTGCCATCCCGTCTTGTAGAAGTCTCAACCTTTGGCGCAACAGGGAGGCCCCAGCGGCCAGCCTTCATACCGCCAAAGTCAATCCGTCTGCTCCGTAGTGCCCTTGCTTGGTATGTAGTGCCCCTCTATACTATATGTGACTTAATACTAGACCCGGCGGTGCTGCCGCACGACCATTTGAGTCGTCGCAACTGTCTTTTCACCAAGACTGGTGCCGCTATATGGGTCGGAGGTGAGAATGAAGGTGCATAACGGCCCCAAGGTCTTTTTAGTTCCAACAGTCAACTACCACCTTTGGAAGCCGTGCAATATGAAGTGCGGCTTTTGTTTTGCAACGTTCCCCGATCTTCCGAACATGCAGAATGTGAAATATCTGAAGGAACCGGATGCGCTTAGACTTATCGACTTGATAGCAGAAACCAAAATCAAAAAGATAAACTTCGCTGGCGGTGAGCCAACACTGTGTCGCTGGCTCCCTTCCCTAATCCGCCGTGCTAGTGAGAACGGGTTGCAGACATCCATAGTAACCAACGGATCGAAAATCACGGATGATTGGCTGGACGAAGTGGCGGGATGTCTTAATATCCTCGCCCTCAGCATAGACAGCATAGACTGCGACACGCAGAAAAAAATCGGTCGCACTTTGCGAGGCCAGTCAATGGACGCCGACGCATACATGCGCGTATGTGAGCAGGTCAAAGATCAAGGTATTCGCCTAAAAATCAACACGGTGGTGAACCGCTACAATTGCCATGAAGATTTTCGGAAATTCATCAGTGTCGTCCATCCTGAGCGATGGAAGATTTTCCAGGTGCTGCGGGTAGAACGGCAGAATGACGAGCGCATCGATGAATTTTCAATCACGGAGGATGAATTCAATCAATACGTAGAGCGCAACCGTACCGTCGAGTGGCGAGGCGTCAGAGTGGTGCCAGAAAACAATGAACTCATGACTGGCAGCTACTTGATGATTTCTCCTCTTGGTCAGTTCTTCGACAACACAGAGGGCAGGCACTCATACAGTAGGTCGATACTCGAGGTGGGAATTGACGAGGCTCTTGGGGACATCTCGATCTCTTCCGAGCGTTTCTACGAAAGGGGAGGTGAATACGAATAGCCCTCCCTCATACCCCCAGCGCCATCCCGTCGCCTGCCGGGTCCGCCCCACCCGACCACACCCCGTCATCCAACCTGATCCCGTGCACCCTGGCGAAGGCGTACGACGCCGCCCACCTGATAACCTCGTACCCTTCATCCTCCAGCTCCCGGGTCACGAACCTGGGTATCCGGTTGCTCACATCGATCGGGTTGCTCGTTGCCGAGAACCGCGCCGCCGACACCGCATCCGACATCGACATGTCGAAGTCCAGCACATTCAGCACCGCCTGCAGCACACCCATCGTGATCTGCGTACCACCCGGCGCCCCTATAACCACGTACGGCGACCCGTCCCGGAACACTATCGTCGGGCACATCGAAGAGAACCGGCTCTTGCCCGGCGCCAGGCTCCCCGCCCGACCCGGCCTCGGGTCGAACACCGCCATGCAGCCGTTGTACATGAACCCCAGCCCCTCCGTTATCACACCCGACGGCATTCCCAGCGAGTGAGTCATCGTAAAGGCATTCCCTTCCTCATCCACCACGCACACGTGAGTCGTACTCTTGGACTCCACTGCCTCTTTCATCCTCTCCACCCTGCCTCTCTCACCCCGCCTGATCGCATCTGCATACTCCCGACCCAGCTCCTTGGACGTCAGCCGACCCGCGGGTACATCCACGAACGCCGGATCCCCGACATGCGCATCCTTGTCCGCCGTGGCCCGCTTCATTGCCTCCGTAACCGTCCTCACGTACTCCGCCGAGTTGTGGCCCATTCCAGCCAGGTCGAAGTTTTCCAGCACGTTCAACATCTGGAGTAGCAGCACTCCCCCGCCCGGGGGCTGGTTCGTAGCGACGTCGAAGCCCCGGTATGACCCGCGTAGCGGTTCGCAATGTGTGGTCCGGTAGTCGACCAGGTCCTGCATCGAGATCAGTCCCCCGTTTGCCTCCATATCCGCCACGATCTTCGATGCAATTTCCCCGGTGTAGAAATCATCAGCCCCGACCCTCGCTAGGTGCTCCAGCACCGACGTCATGTCCGGGTTGTCCAACCGCTCCCCGACCTTCTTCACATTCCCGTCACCGTTGAAATAGATCCTCCTCCCTGACTCCGTCAACGAAAGCAATTCCACGGGCGTCACCCTGCCAAACCGGTCATCATTGACCCACCACTCGTACACCTGGGGCCGGACCAACACCCCTTCTCTGGCATATTCGATGGCAGGGGCCATGACCTCTGCCCAGGGCACCCGACCCCACGCCGAGTGCGCCTCCGCATACGCCTTCAGGCTCCCGGGCACCGTGATCGATTGGTACCCGAGGTCATTCACCCTGCCCTTCAAGATGAACCCGAAGCCGTCCCGCGCCTCCCCTTCGATCAGGTCTTCCCACATATCCGGCTTTGTAGCCAGTGGCGCCTTCCCGTGAAAGTCGATGCACTTATGCACCCCAACACCCGGCAGATATGCTTGCAAGCTCCCGAACCCTGCAATCCCAGTCATCTGCGGGTCCACCACCCCCTGCACGAACGCGCAGGCTATACCGGCGTCAATAGCATTGCCGCCCTCCTTGAGCACCACCGCTCCCGCCTCGACCGCCTCGGGTTGTGGGGCTACTACCATGCCTCGGGTCATCTCGTTTCCTCCATATCTAGGATTGCGCCCACCGCGCCAGTGCCTTCTCCCTCGATGCCAGTTCTTCGATAGACGTGTAATAGTAGTCCCGCCATTCCTCTTGCGGCATACCGGTGAACAGCATCAGGTTCAGGGGATATTCCCCGCTGTCGCTCGCTCCCCGGAAGTCATCCCGAAAGAGAAACGTCGGCTTCTTCAAAGCAATCGCCATCCCCAGCTCCACCATCACGCCCTCGTCCGGCGGCACGCCGTTTACCACCGCAAATATCCCATCCGATTCCACAACATCCCGAAAGTCCGCCTGCCCGATCCGGTACGCCCACCCCGACTCTGCAAAGTCCACCTGGTTATTCCGCTCGAACGGCTCCCACACCTCCAAACCGAGCCCCTCCAGCGCCGCCACCAACTCCGGCAGCAGCAAAGACTTCTGCTGCACCGAAAACCCGTATGGGTTCGCCAGGTAAATGGTCTTCTTCATCCCTTATCCTGCCGACACATTGAACGCGGCCAGTATAGGTGCTTTCCGAAATCCACAAAAGTGCCCTGATCAACTAGGTGGTACACTTCCTCGTACTCGCACTCGACTCCCACCAGGAGGACTATCTCTTGCCAGACGCCAACCCCATCCAAATCAGACTCCAAATCCACTCCCGAGTCCCCTTCGCAGCAGGCATCGCCTTCGGAGATGTTGGCCCCTATGAAAAGCTCGTCGGCCGCGTCGACTTCGCCGTCAACCCGAACTCCCCTGCCTTCTCCTCCGTCATAGACATCGAACACGCTCAGCGCAATGCAGACGGCCTAGTCGAATACTCCACCGATTTCTTCATGCTCAAACCCATGAACATGGCTCGCGGCAACCGACGCCTGGTGTACGACGTCAATAACCGCGGCACTAAGCTACTCGTCCATTTCCTCAACGACGCACCTCAGGTCGACGACCCAACATCTGTCGACGACGCCGGTAACGGCTTCCTGATGCGTCGGGGCTACACAGTCCTTTGGTCAGGCTGGCAGGGAGACATACTTCCCGGCGACAACCGCATGGCCATGCGCCTGCCGGTGGCCTCCATGAACGGCACGCCCATCACTGGGCCCGTCCGTACTGAGTTCTCCCCCGGTGACGCCCTCACAAAGCTCGACTCTGCCTCCACGATAGTCTCCATGCCCCTCAGCGGCAACGCCTACACCCGGGCCTATGCGCCCGCCTCCCTCGATACCTCCGAAGCCGTCTTCACCTACCGCAACTACGAGACCGACCCCCGCATCCCCATCCCTCCCGAAGCCTGGCAGTTCGCCAAGCCCGACGCCTCGGGCAACCCCATCCCCTCCCCCACCGACGTCTACCTCCCCGAAGGATTCAAGCCCGGCTGGATCTACGAGCTCGTCTACACGGCCAAAGACCCCTTGGTCATGGGACTCGGCTTCACCGGTCTCCGTGACCTCATATCCTTCCTCCTCAACGCCGATTCCGACTCCGCAGGTCAGCCCAACCCCGTCCGCGACAACGGCGCAGGCATCGAAAAAGTCTACGGCTGGGGCTGCTCCCAGAGCGCTCGCTTTCTTCGGGAATTCACCTACCGGGGCTTCAACGAAGATGCTGAAGGGAGGCAGGTCTTTGCCGGCATTTCACCCTTTGTCTCGGGAGGAGGCCGCGTATTCGTCAACTACCGCTTCTCCCAGCCCGGCAGGTACCCGAGACAGCACTACGACCACCTTTACCCTTCCGACCAGTTCCCCCATGCCTATTCCGTCACCACCGACGCCATAACCGAGAAGACCGACGGAATCCTTAAGCGCCCCGAGACCGACCCCCTCGTCATCCACACCCAGTCCGCCTCCGAGTACTGGCAGCGCCGCGGCTCCCTCGTCCACACCGATTCCCTCGGCAACGACCTCCCCGACCACGAGCGCTCACGCATCTACCTGTTCGCCTCTGCGGAGCACAGCCCCGACCACATCGAAGGCCCCGACTACGCTTCCTTCAAGCACCCCACCAACCCGCTCAACGTCACCGCCTTACTCCGCGCTATGCTGGATAACCTGGACGCCTGGGTAACGGATGGGGCCGTACCCCCCGATAGCCGCGTCCCCACTCGCGACTCAGAGAACTCCGTCCCCGCCGAAACCGTCACCACCGCATTCCCGGCCATCCTCGGCGTCAACCCCCCATCCGCTCCCAACCGACTCTACGTCCAAGACCACGGCCCGGAATTCGACAACGGCATTCTCTCCGTCGAACCCCCGGTGGAAGACAAGAGTCGACAATACACCGTCCTTGTCCCCCACGTCGACGCAGATGGTAACGATGTGCCCGGAATTCGAGGCCCTGAACTCGAGGTCCCACTGGCCACTTACACCGGCTGGAACTTCAGGCTGCCTGGCCAAGCCGGGAATGCCATGGCCGCCGTCTACGGTAGCTATCTCCCCTTCGCAAATACCCGGGAAGAGCGCATTGCCAAAGGAGATCCGCGGCTCTCGATTGAAGAACGCTATGTTTCTCGTGCCCGCTACGTCCGACTCGTCACATTGGCTTGCCAACGCCTGCTCGAAGAGCGTTTGATCCTCGAAGAGGACGCCGACCGCTTCGTAGAACGCGCAATGTCCGACCCCGCCCTAGACCACCTCGACTAACCCGCGCTCAGCTTGTCCAACTCCTCCAGCACCGGTACGAGCTGCTCTATTGTCTTGACGGTCGTCGGTTCCATGCAGATCTGGATGTGCGTTACGCCTTCTCGCTCGTATTCCCGGAGTATGCCGGCTATCTCATCCGGGGGCCCGGCCAGGGGTATCAGCGGCGACTGGTCCCTCATCTGGTCCGATGGCATCCGGTCCCACCACGGGTCCGCCGACGCTTCTGCTATCAACACCGCAACCGTGCGCTCAAGCGTGCCCGGCCCTCGATCCTCCTTACGACAAGCCTCATCTACCACTGAACGCAACTTTACCGCGCCCTCAACGCTGTTCGATGTATCGTCGTAGTAGGCGTTCCAGGCGTCCGCGTATTTCGCTGCCACGGCCAACATTCGGGGTGCGCTCGCTCCTATCAGGATGGGCGGCCCCCCCTCCCTCGGCCCGAGCGGCCTCAGTTCACACTGCTTCGCACTGTGGAACCGACCCTCGAAGTCTACGTATCCATTCCGGAGCAACCCATGAATTATCTGAATAGCCTCCTCGAATCGACTCACCTTGTAGTCAAAGGCGTAGCCGAAGGCTTCGTACTCAAACTTGTGGTACCCGGACCCGAGCCCCAGTATCAGCCTCCCTCCGCTGATTTCCTCCACCGTAGATGCCATCTTTGCCAAGAGCGCAGGGTTCCGCCATCCCATCGCCATCACCAGTGTTCCTATTTCCACCCTCTCCGTTATCGCCGCCACAGCCGACACCAGTGACCAGCACTCCCACACGCCCCGCGCCTGCTCCTCCCCTTCCAGTTTGTACAGCAAGTGGTCCACCAACCACACCGAGTCAAACCCAACCTCCTCCGCCAGCAGTGCCATCTCCTTGACTTCCTCCCATCCCCTCACCCCCGACCCCCGAAGCCCCTCCGTCTGAGGCAGCATCAACCCCACCTTCAGCGTCCTTGACCCACTCGCTACTGTCATTACGTAACTCCTATCTGATTAATCCCAAGCCGGACTTCCATATAATTTGCGTTCAGCTAATCACTGGGCAGCTTTCCGGTCTGAAACAGCTGAATTCGAGCCAGCTTCAGTTCTTCGTAGTCATATTCGTCCCCGAGAATCTCCTTGACCGGCGTGAGGAGCACGCCCCCCGACTGCTGAAACGCCTGCTCTATCCTGGCAAATCTCTGCGCGTCCGGAAGGATACGAGCCAGGTCAAGGGACACACCCTGCCGCGCTATTCTCTCAAGATGTCCGATTACCGTATTCCGCGCCAGCCCCCGACTCTCCCCAATTTCGTCCAAAGTCATCCCTTCCTCGACCATCTCTCGGGTTCTCTCGTACGTATTGCTTAACACTCCGTCACTGAATGTCCCACTCCCCCGACCCTCATCACGAAACAGCGGAACAGGCCCCGCTGGCACTTCTATCCCGTTCGCCTCCACGTACCCCCGGATCACCTCCACGAACTCCGGCCCATACTCATCCAGTTTCGCCTCCCCGACTCCGTGGATCCGTGCAAACTCCTCTCGGCTCCGAGGATATGTCGCCGCCATGTGCCTCAGGGGAACATCCCCGAAAACCACGTAGGGCGGCACGTTCCGCTCCTCGGCCAGCCGCCTGCGCAGAACCCTCAACTCTTCAAACAGTCCCTTGTCGTATTGCGTCATCACTTCCCGCACCGTCGAGCGGCTCGGTCTAACCCGGTCCACCGGCTTCATCAACACCACCCTCTCATTGCCCCTCAGCACCTCCCATCCCTCGCCCGAAACGGACAAGGTCGGTAATTCACCCTCATTCCTCACCATCAACCCTTTCGCCCGAAGCTGACCGATAATCTCCTTCAATTGCTCCCTGCTGAACTCCTTAACTATCCCGTACACGCTCAGATCGTGATGCCCGAACCTGAACACCCTCTTATCCCTGCTCCCGACTAGCACGTTGATAACATGGGTCGCCCCAAACCTCTCTTCGGTCTTCACCACCGCCGACAAGATCTTCTGTGCAATCTCCGTCCCGTCAAACTCCCGACTCGGGTCCAGGCACACATCACAGGCCTCGCAGCTCTCCTCTCCCCATTTTTCTCCGAAGTATTCCAGGAGATAGCTGCGCCTGCACGTAGGTAGCTGAGCGTAGTCCACCATCCTGTCCAGCTTTTCGCGGGCGTTGCGTCGCTCTACCTCGTCTTGAATCTGCCCGACGAAGTAGTCCTGCCGCACCCTGTCCCCGAGCGAGAAAAACAGCACACATTCGCTGGGCAACCCATCCCTCCCCGCCCGACCCGTCTCCTGGTAATACCCCTCCACCGACTTCGGCATGCTGTAGTGCACCACCAGCCGCACGTCGGGCTTGTCTATCCCCATCCCGAAGGCAATCGTGGCCACGATTATGGGAGTTTTGTCTCGTATGAAATCGTCCTGTGCCCGTCTCCTCGTCCCCGCATCAAGCCCTGCATGATATGGCGCTGCAGAAAACTCCATCCTGTTGAGCCTGCCAGCCAGTTCCTCCGTCTCCTGCCGCGAGAAGCAATAGATAATGCTGGGCTGGCCCCGGTACTTCTCCAGCAGCGACACTAGTCCGTCCCAGGAGTCCGCCTTTGGCCGCACAGAATAGCTCAGGTTGGCCCTGTTGAAACTCGACCTGAACACCCGACCTCTCTGCAATTCCAACTGCTCGATGATGTCATCCCGTACCCGCTCCGTAGCCGTGGCAGTCAACGCAATCACCGGCACCGAGGAAAAGTCCCGCCTCAGATCAACCAGGTTACGGTAGTCGGGTCGGAACTCGTGGCCCCACTCGGAAATGCAATGCGCCTCGTCCACTGCAATTAGGCTGAGTTTCAGGTCCATCAGGAAACGCCGGAACCCGGGCCCCGGGAGCCGCTCCGGCGCCACGTAGAGCAGCTTCACCAGCCCGGCCCTCACTTCCCGCTGCGCCTGCTCTATCTCACCCCCCGACATCGAGCTATTTATAAACCGCGCCGGGATCCCATTTGCATTCAGAGCGTCAACTTGGTCCTTCATCAACGCTATCAGCGGTGACACCACCAGTGTCACCCCAGGAACCATTAGGGCCGGCAACTGGTAGCACAGCGACTTCCCTCCGCCCGTCGGCATCAACGCCAGGCAGTCCTTACCCTTCAACACACTTCCGATTATCTCCTCCTGAAGTGGCCAGAACTGGTCATATCCAAACCGGGACTTCAGAAGCTCAAGGGGTTCAATGGTCTTTTTCAGCATCTTTGTGGAATGGGACTGGGCCGACCGTGGGTTTGGGAACTTTCGCCACTATATAATACCGGCAACTGTGTAAGTACAGACCGAGATCTTGTAAGGAATATCCTGGTGCGCCCGACCCCAACTCCAAACGCCGCCGGACTACTCTCAGGCGTGAGAGTCCTCGACTTTACCCGGGCCCTCGCCGGCCCCTTCTGCACCCGGCTCCTCTGCGATCTCGGCGCCGAGGTAATCAAGATCGAACCCCCGCCAGGCGACCAGTCCCGGGACTTCATGTACGTCACCGAGGAGGGCATCAGCGGCTACTTCATGCAGCACAACGTCGGCAAGAAAGGCCTTTGCCTGGACCTCCGTTTGCCGTCAGGCAAGGTTATAGCAAGGGATCTGGCCGACCTCTGTGACGTGGTAGTCGAAAACTACAGGCCGGGCGTTATGGCCCGCCTCGGCCTGGACTACCCTTCCCTGTCCCTGACCAATCCCGGTATTATCATGTGCTCCATATCCGGCTACGGTCAGACCGGGAGCTACGTCAACCGCCCCGCCGCCGACCACACCGCCCAGGCTATGAGCGGCGTCGCCCACCTTAACGGAGACGCCGACGGCCGGCCCAGGCTCGTCGGCACTGCTGTGGGAGATACCGTCGGGGGATCCCACGCCTTCGGGGCCATTTGCGCCGCCCTTTACAGAAGGTCGGTTACCGGCAAAGGAGAGCACGTTGATCTTTCCCTTGTCGACTCCCTTATATGGCAAAACGAATGGGCCTTCGAATACCTGCTGATCAGCGGAGGGCAGCAACTCCCCAAGAAGAGCAGACCCGTGGTCAACGTCCACGGCATCTACAAGGCCCGGGACGGCTACGTCACCCTGGCAGCAGTCACCCAGGAAGGCTGGGAGAACCTGACAAGGGTAATGGGCAGACCCGACCTCGCCTCCAACCCTCGATTCCTCACCCCTCCGGACCGCGAGCTGCGCTGGAGAGAGGTCGATTCCCTCATCGAAGAATGGGTCCTGACATTCCCCTCCGTAAAGGACGCCGTCCACGCCTTCACTGACGCTGGAGGTGTCGTCGGCAGCGAGGTCCTTTCCATTCAGGACGTTCTTGCAGACCCGAGAACCGAAGAGCGCGGCCTGCTGGCTGAAGTCGAAGATCCCGTGCTCGGTCCCGTCAAAGTCCTCAACTCTCCTTTCAGATTCTCAGGTTCGCGTTCCGGGGCCAAAGACCACGCCCCCCTATTGGGAGAGCATTCCGTCCCGGTGCTCCGGGACCTGCTGGGTTTCTCCCGAGAAAGAGTGCTTGAACTCGTTGGTGAAGGAGCCGTCATAATGGAAGAGCGGGCCGTCTCGGGTGCATTGAAGGAACTCGACGTCTAACGACCCTATCGAGGGAATCATGGAGCAACAAGTCTCTACAAAAGAGGAAGAGCGGGTAATCACCGACGAAATGCTGGCCCTCGCCCGCAGCAGGATCGGCGCTCCACTCAAGGTACACCAGCCTTTCAATGAGTTCGTAACGTCTGACGCTATCCGCCATTTCTCCCATGGCACGGGTGACGACAACCCCCTCTTCTGCGACCGCAACTACGGCCCCGAGACCCGATGGGGCGGCATGATAGCTCCACCCCTCTTCTATCGCAGCACCGGCAATCCCGAGCCCCGGGACTGGACTGAGC
Organism: Dehalococcoidia bacterium; assembly: GCA_965207225.1. Lineage (GTDB taxonomy): Bacteria > Chloroflexota > Dehalococcoidia > Plut-88900 > Plut-88900 > Plut-88900. The sequence goes on along the minus strand of CBDBLV010000004.1, from coordinate 47,913 downwards.
AGGACCGCATCAACTCCCGGGACCCCCTTAGCGGCATCCACTCCTGGTATATCGGAGAGACCATCTACTGGCTCAGGCCCATCTACCCCGGCGACACCCTGTCAGCCCGGCGCTTCCGCCAGGACTTCCAGGAGAAACGTAGCTCCTTCACCGGCGGCAGAGCTCTAGTAGAGGTCATTAGGCAAGAGTTCAAAAACCAGCACGGCGACTTGGTAGTCGTGGCGGACGAGAAGGAGTTCCGAGGTGGCAGGCAGAAGAAGTGGGGTGAGCGCAAGAAATACGCCCACTACGAAAAGCAGGCCTATACCCCCGAGGACATTGAGTGCCTCGACAAGGCCTACGAGTCCGAAGCCCGACGCGGCAGCCAACCTCGCTATTGGGAAGACGTCAACCCCGGCGACACCCTCCCTCCCCTTATCAAGGGCCCGCTCACCGTTACAGATATGGTCAATTGGAAGATGGGCAACGGCCTCGCCATGCTCTTTCCAGGTGCTCATCGCCTTGCCTATCAATGGCGCAAAGCCCACCCCAGGGCCTATGTCGTAAACGCGGACGGCGTCCCGGATATCGCCGAGTCCGTCCATTGGGACGAGCATATCGCCCGCCTTACCGGAAACCCCCACCCCTACGATTTCGGAGAGCAGCGCGTCGCCTGGCTTGCCCATCTAGTCACCGACTGGATGGGCGACGACGCTTGGCTCGTATCCCTCGATAGCCAGGTCCGCCGCTTCGTCTACATCGGAGACACCGTGTGGGTCAAGGGTCAAGTGGCCGGCAAAGAGGTCAAAGATAGTGAACATCGCGTGACAATCAATATCAAGGTCGAAGACCACCGGGATGAGGTCACAGCCATCGGCACTGCCACCGTCCTCCTTCCCTCCCGGGCCTCCGGCCCCGTCACCCTCCCCCCGAGGCTTGATCTGGCCTCTGCAGGCTAGGCCAACACCCCAATCTTCGCCAGCCTCTCCACCTCCGCCACCGGCATGTCAAGTAGATCCCCAAACACGTACAAGTTGTCCTCCCCAAACCCGTGACACCTCTCCACTCGACCCGGCGTATCTGATAGCCGTATGTATGGCCCCGGATAGTCCATCGACCCGGTGCCCGGATCATCTAAGGGAGTGAAGAACCCCCGAGCCCTCAGATGTGGATCATTGAATAGCCTCTTCCCGTCCTGCACCACCCCAGCCCCCACCCCGACTCCCTGCAGTGTCTCAACCACCGACTCCGGCGTCCTCTCTCGAGTCCACTCCTCTATCCTCGCATCCAGCTCGTCCTGATTTGCATGCCGGCTCGCCATGTCCCCAAACTTATCCTCCCGAGACCATACCGGGCTCCCCATCACCCAACACAGATTCTCCCACTCCTCCTCACTCCCGATCGCAATTACGCACCAGGCATCCTCGCCCTTGCACCTGTACGCCCCGTGCGGCGCCATCCACGAGTGTCTATTGCCCATCGGCTCACTCACTGAACCGTTGACAAGATAGTCCATGTACTCTGCACCTAGAATCGAGGCCAGGGCTTCAGTCTGCGCCAGCTCTATCAGTTGCCCCTCTCCTGTACGGTCCCGATGCCGCAGCGCAGCCACGATAGCTACGCTGCCCATGGCCGCGCTCAGATAGTCGGGCGTCCAGACGGGAGGGCCGGCGGGTTCTGGCTCGTCGGGATACGACCACAGGTGGTAAAGCCCCGTGATGCTCATGGCTATGGAAGCCATACCCAGGTAGTCTCGGTGGTACCCAGATAGCCCGAAAGCCGGCAGCCGGGCCATGATGATGTCCCGCCGCAGCTCCTTCAATTGCTCGTATCCGAAGTCCCACCTGTCCATAACCCGGGGACTGAAGTTCTCCACCACCACATCGCATAGCGGGGCCAACCTCCGGATCACCTCCCGCCCTTCCTCCTTACCCATATTCACTGTAACGCTGAGCTTGTTGCGGTTCACGTCGGCAAAGGTGACCCTCTGCTGTAGGACCACCTTCGGGTCCAGCCCCTCCCGCGCCCGACCCCTCTGTTGCCTCGCCTCCGACTCCACCTTTATCACCTCGGCCCCGTTCTCCCCCAGCAGCTGCGTCAGCACCGGCCCGGCAATCGCAAAGGTGAAGTCCAACACCCGGATGCCTTCCAACGGCAACCCGGTCCCAGCTTTGTTTGCTCGACGAGGATTGCCTGCAGTCGACTGCTTCTGGGGCTCTTGCAAGGCTGTGCCCCCCAAAATCTCTTCGTTGTGCTCCCCCAGGCGCGGGGCCGGGGCGAATATCGCACCCGGGGTCTCACTCATCCTGAATGGGCTCCCGACCTGTATGCATCGTCCCGATCCCTGCCTCTCCACCTCAAGAAACACCCCTCGCTCTGCGGCATACGGGTCCCGGGTGAACTCATCCGGACGGTTGATAGGCCCAATCGGCACCCTACGGTCCTGTCCCTGCCTGAACAGCTGCTCCTTGGTCAGCCCTTTCATGAAGTCTAGAACCGGAGGCTCAATAAAGTTCAGGTTGGCGTTGCGCACGTGCCTGTTTTCCCAGATCGGGTCTGTCAAGGGCTCGGGATTGCCCATCCACTCTAGCAGGCTCCGCCAGTGCCCCCGGGGGATTATCACCACGTGGCAAAAGCCGTCGCTCCCCGGATATACCCCCTCCGGCATCCCCCCACCCAACGGCCCCCGGTTTCCCTCTCGCACCAGTACCGCCGCATTGGCACCGTAGTTCACCACCACGTGCTGCTGGGACGCATTTACCTCCTGGCACGATACCTCAACACGCTGCCCTCTCCCACTCCCCTCCCGAGCCCTCAACGCCAGTAGAAGCCCATATGCCGCAAACGTCGACGCTAGGTGAAACCGCTGGTATTCGGGCTCTGCGAGAGGTGCCTTCTCCGGCGACCCACACAGGTACATGATCCCGCCCATTGCCGACACCACGATGCTCGGTGCCTTCCACCTGCTGTGCGGCCCCTCCAACCCGAACCCCGAGATCGAAACCCGAACCAGCCCCGGATTCGCCTCTTCCAGCATAGCGTAGTTAATCCACGATTCCCCCCCGGTCTCTATGACCGCATCCGCAGTACATGCCAACCGGAGGAGTTGTGACTGGCCCTCGGTTGTGTTCAGGTCAAGTACGACGCTCTTTTTGTTCGTGTTGAAATGAATGAACCCCAGCCCCGACTCACCTTCCAACCTACCTGCCATCAAGGGTAGCTCTCGTCGTGCCGGGTCTCCCTCCGGCGGCTCCACCTTGATCACCTCCGCCCCGACATCCGCCAGTACCCGACCGCAAAACTGGCCCTCCGCCCTAGCCATGTCCAGGATGCGTATGCCGCCCAGAGCCGTCTTCATCCCACCGCCGTCACCGGGACTTGTACGCCCACGCCCCTAGGCCTTGGTCCTGTAGCCACCCGTGAAGTAGTCCCACGAAATCAGCTTGGTTATCTCCACCCTAATGAGAACCGGGTCGATTGAACTCCTTAGAGACTCCGCGTACTTGAGACCCATATCAGGCCCGAGATACTTGATGCTTATCCTCTCGACGTACTCATCGGTCCTTGCCTGCGACTCCTCCAAGTGACCAATCCCATGAATCGTCACGTGCTTGTACGGGTAATGGTCATCGTCGATTAGGAAGACCATCTTCGGGTCCTCCTGCAGCGCCGACGCCCTCGGCGCTCGCCTCCCACAGAAGAAGTACAGTTCACAATCCTCGTACGCATACCATGTAGCCACCAAGTACGGATACCCGCTTGGGCTGTTCGACGCTACTCTAGCTATTCGGGGCTCATCCAGGTATTGCTTCACTTCTTCATTGGTCATTCGCATGGCATTGGCCCTTTGTTTGACGAACCTTCTAACCCATACTCTCGGCTAGAAAATTGCGAGTGGATTGGCCGGAGATCCGGTGGCGTTCTTGAATCTGAGTGGCGCAATGACCATCATAAATTCCCACCGCCTGCGCTGGGCGCAGGCCTCGGCCAGGTCCTCCAGGTTGGCATTGTCTATCAGCCACAGCCCCAGGTGAGGCAGAGCAATCGAATGGTTTGGCGACCTTATGCCCTCGTATCCCGATGGAAACACCTCGTTGGATTGGTCTCCCGCCAGCATGGCTATGTCTCGCTCTCTCCACCACGGTATGCAGGAGGCATGTGGCCCGGGCCTCGGATCATCCGACGCCGACAATTCCCCCGCATAGCACCTCGCCAGGTGACCCGTCCGAATGAGCAAAACGTCCCCTGACTCCACTTTCACCCCCTGGGCCTTCTCTGCCTCTTCAAGCTCGTCAGGTAAGATTGGGTCCGGGCCATCGAGGTATCGCTCCCCGCGAAGCCGAGGAATGTCCAGTAGCACGCCCCGGGTGACGACCCCCTGCGCCAGCAACTCCACCGACTCCACCTCTGCTCCCGACTCGCTATTCACCAGCTTGGCCGGGAATCCGTTGTACATCTTCCCGCCGGAAAAGATGTGGCAAAGCGCATCCACGTGAGTGATGGTGTTGCCGTGATAGGCAATCCCCATAAAGTCCCCCGATTCCTCTGCCTCCTGACCAGCTTCCCCCGTCGCCGTCATGTAGTGCAGCACCTGCGACATCGTTTCCCCCGGCAGGTCTGGCGAGATGGTCCAGGAGCAGGAGACGGAAACGCCCTCTTTCACCAACCGAGAAGCCTGCAGACGTTTCTCAGCCGTCACTAGGTTTAGTGTCCCCAATTGGTCGTCCGGCCCCCACCGGCCCCAGTTGGAGTAGCTCTCAGCATAACCCAGAACCTCTTCCTCAGTCGGTAAATTTCTGGCCGTCATCTGTTGCCTTCAGCACTTGATTCCTTGTCACTTTTGCCGCTCGCCCTACTCTTCTACATTCTCTCGTATCAATTGTGCGTTATGTAACCTAACTTACCTCGACTTCTATCCTCAAACTTGCCCTTCACCCATCTTGATCATCTGGTCTGGGGTCATGAGCCACTCCAGCCAACCCGACCTGACTCCGTCCAGCCTCGGAATCCTCAGCTTGCACAAAGCGCCCTTCTTCAAGCGGATAAGCCCGTTCGGATCTCCGCTCACAACCATCGACACAAAGCTGCTCATATGAGGCTCGTGTCCCACCACCATTACCTTGTCTTGGGTCGAGTATTTGTTGCCCAACTCCTCCATCAGGAGATAGGGGTGCGCCTCCGGCACTAAGCTCTCCGAATATGCCAACTCGTTGGTAATACCCAGTCCTTCCATGGCTATTTCGGCCGTTTGCACTGCCCTAACCAGGGGGCTGGAGATCACCAGGTCTACCGACAATCCCATCTCTTTCAAGCCCTTGGTCTGTCGCCTAAGCTTGTCGACGCCCTCCGGAATCAGGGGACGTAAGTCATCGTCGGGATATTTCCGGAAGTCCCTCTCGTCCGCGACTCCGTGTCTTAGCACATATACATCCATCTCAGTGCAATGCCCTCCCAATCTCGACACTTAACACCTCGAATGGATCGGGGTAGTCTATCATTGGCTTCCCTCCATTGCCCTCAACCCACAATCCGACATCATTTCGTTTCCGCCTCGAATTTATCCGTCCGAAAATGGGCAGCAACGAACGTTATGTAATGCAATGTAGTCCCTTCAGGCTCGCATCTCGCCCTAACTGGCCATTGACACGCTCTCACGGCACCCCTATCATACCCCGCAACTCAAAAACATATACACTGCCCGTTCAGGTGCCCGCCCAGGGAGAATAGGGAAGGCGGTGAAAGACCGCCACGGTAGCGCCACTGTAAGCGGGGAACTTGGCCCGAGACCACTGCCGGTACGCCGGTGGGAAGGGATCGGGGCACAGACCCAACCCGCAAGTCAGGAGACCTGCCTGAACGGAAGGTGACCACTCTCCGCCTCAGAGAGGGTCCCTCGAGTCCAGGGAACAATCCCGACCAGCGCACATCGAGACCTCTAGCGGAGAACCGCAGGAGGTCTTTTTGATTCGAGTTGTCGGTGCGAATGCACTGCGTAGCTACCGTCAGTCGGGAGTAGTGACCCGATTGACAGCCAGCTCTTCCGTCATCCTTCTCCTCGTGTTCGGAACTGCGCTGGCGTCCCTGAGCCTGGGCCCGGTTAACATCTCCACTGATCGCGTTGCCTCCGTTATCCTGTCCTACATTGGGCTGGATTTTGCCTCCTTCACCCGCACCGAACTTCTCGTAATCGAACAAATCCGCCTCCCTAGAATCGCGGTCGGGGCCCTTGTCGGTATGGCCCTCGGCGTAGCCGGTGCCACCATGCAGGGTCTTTTCCGCAATCCTATGGCCGACCCCGGGATAATCGGCGTTTCCGCAGGCGGCGCCGTTGGCGCAGTTGTTGCCATCGCCACGGGGATTACTAGCCTATTCTTCCTTGCCCTTCCGGCCTTTGCGTTCGTGGGTGCCTTGGGGGCCTCCTTCCTCGTATACGGCATAGCCGCGGTCGGAGGTCGTTTCTCCATGGCTACTCTTCTCCTGGCCGGCGTCGCAGTCAATGCCTTCCTGGGTGCCATCGTCTCCGCCATTATCATCCTCCTCCCCGACAATGGAGCGCTCCGGGAGATCCTCTTCTGGCTCGCCGGAGGCCTCGACTCCCGTTCCTGGGAACACGTCCGTATATCCGCTCCCCTGATTTTGGCCGGGACCGCAGTGATAGCGATCATGGCTCGCGACCTCAACCTCCTTACACTCGGTGATGACGAAGCCCGCTCAATGGGCATACGCGTCGGCGTCACACGCGTGACTCTCCTTGGGGCCGCCGCCCTAGTCACGGGGTCTGCCGTCGCTGTTAGTGGCACTATTGCCTTTGTCGGCCTTGTCACACCCCATATCCTTCGCCTCGTCCTCGGCCCCGACCACCGTGTACTCGTCCCCATGAGCGCCCTCGGCGGAGCTGCTTTCGTCATCCTCGCCGACACCGTCGCCCGTACCGTCATCCAGCCCGCCGAGCTCCCTGTAAGCATCATCACCGCCTTCGTCGGCGCTCCCTTTTTCATATTTTTGCTGATAAAGAACAAACGACAGGTCTACTCACTATGAGAATTCAAAAATTGGAAAGGAGCTACCTTGTCGTCTAAGCGTTTCTTAATGCCCATCGTGTCCCTGGTTGTCCTGATGGTTCTGTTGTTGGCCGCGTGTACATCCGCGACCCCGACTCCAGCCCCAACCTCTCCTCCCCCACCCACCGCTGCCCCGACCGCGGTCCTTTCGCCAACTGCAGCTCCTGCCCCTACATCGACGCCAAATCCGACTACGGCCTTGCCCTCCAACCCGACACCTGTTCCTACCTCTGTACCGGCGCCAACGCCTACCTCTGTGCCCACGCCCGTGCCTACTTCCACTCCCGTACCTCTGGTGTCCTACTTTGAAGGCGTCTCCGGTATAGTCGACCCGACCAACTTCGGCTGGCCTCGCGAAGTTGAGGGGCTTAACGGTCTCGTCACGATCCAAAATAAGCCTCTGAGGCTCATCACCGCCTCCGTCGGGCACGACGAATTAGCCGTATCCCTAATTCCTTTGTCTAGGCTGGTCGGCGTGGGAGATCCGACCAAAAACGCCACATTTTCGAATGTGGCCTCCTTGGTGCAGGCCCTCCCGGTGATTACGAGAGACCCCGAGACCATCATCGCCCTCACCCCCGACGTCGTGGTTACCAGCCCCTTCTTCTCAGCCGAGGGAATCGATGCTCTATCTAGGCTCGACATCCCAGTCATCCAGACCGATCTCGTACAAGGCCCCGCAGAGAGGATCGATAATATACTCCTGATGGGCTACATCCTTGGTGAAGAGCAACGCGCAGTCGAGTTCGCTGCGGAAGTAGGGGCAAGATATCACTCATTGGTCGCCACAACCGCCCCCGCTGTCCCCAAGCCCCGTGTCCTGGCCCTGACCCGGTATTCCGATAGTATTTGGACCGCCGGCGCTGATTCCACGGAAGGTGGTGTTATCACTGCCGCAGGAGGTATAAATGCCGCTGAAGAAGCGGGAATTGTTGCCAATGCGACCACTAGCCTGGAAGGTGTCATCTCCATGGCCCCTGACATAGTGATCATTCCCCAACCTCCCGAGTTCGGCGCCGGAGACTTTCGCCAGAGCCTCTTGGATAACGAAGCCCTCGCTGAAGTCCCGGCCATCAAGAATGGCCAGGTCCACATAGTCGAGAGCAAGCACTTCACCACCCTCTCCCACTGGAACATACTGGGCGCCGAGGAATTGGCCCGACTCCTCTGGCCCGACCTGTTCACCGAACCCATAGACTACCAGTTCAGCTTGGCCGAGTAGCTTTGCCATGGCAGACACAGAAAATCGACCCGTAAGCGCTAAAGACCTCCATTACGAGGTTGACGCACAGACCCTTCTAGACTGTGTAGACCTTAGCGCCGAACGGGGCCAGCTCGTGGGGCTTATAGGCCCTAACGGTGCGGGCAAGACCACCTTGCTCAGGGTAATAGCAGGCATTCTGAGTTACAGCGAAGGCGTTGTGCTGTTGGAAGGCTCTGACCTGAAGCATGCCACGCCCAGGGACATTGCCCGGGCCCTTGCTATCGTTCCTCAGATCGCACCCTACACCCAGGGCTTTACTGCCCTGGAGCTGGTGCTGATGGGCAGGTATCCCCACATGGGCCGACTCCAGATCGAGGGCAAGAAGGATAATCTCGTTGCCAGGGAGGCAATGCGCCTCACCGAGACTGAACAATTCACCGACAGGACCCTCGACACCCTGTCCGGCGGCGAGCGTCAGCGCATCTTCGTGTCCCGGGCTCTCGCCCAGCAACCCCGTGTCCTCCTTCTCGACGAGCCAACGTCCAATCTGGATATCCTGCATCAGCTCAAGGTCATCGGTCTCGTTCGCAAGCTTGTGGACGGCGGCTTGACCGCAATCGCTGCCATTCATGATCTCCAGTTGGCAGCCCGATACTGCGACCGTCTAGTCCTAATGAAAGATGGCAGAGTCCTCGCCCAGGGCTCCCCGGAGGATGTCCTCACCCCTCGCACCATAGCGTCTTCTTTCGGCGTGAACGTATCAGTCTACCGGGACCCGATAGCGGGGGCTCTGACCCTGAGCCTGATCGGTCCGGTGGAAGAACACTCCCCTGCCAACGGCCAATTCACCCCTTTCTCGCCCGAATCCATTTCCGACCCGTGTTTCCTGGAGTCAAACAGCCGCCAGTCGTATGAGAAGGGAGGAGAGCAATGAACACCCTGGACCCTTCTTTAGTCCCTGAAAGGCCTGCCAGGCGACGCCGCGGCCGCACCGGCCTGATCATCGTGAACACCGGTAACGGAAAAGGCAAGACCACAGCCGCCCTGGGCGTTATATTTCGGGCTTGGGGACGGGACTTTAAGGTCAGGATGTTCCAGTTCATCAAGCACACGGGTGCTCGCTTCGGAGAAAACCGGGCCGCGGCCAAGCTCAGCATTCCCATGGAGTCCTTTGGCGACGGCTTTACCTGGCTATCCAAAGACATGGACCAGACCACGGAGATGGCAGTGGCGCTCTGGGACCGCTGTAAAAAGGCCATCCTGGAGGGCGCAGAAGACATCATCGTCCTCGATGAATTCACCTACCCCATGCACTACGGCTGGGTCCCGATTGAAGAGGTCGTCGAAACCCTCAGGCAGAAACCGCCCAAAATGCACGTGATAATCACCGGCCGCTATGCCCCCCAGGAAATCATTGATTGCGCCGACCTCGTCACCGAAATGAACGTTATCAAGCACCCCTACGAAGATCATGGCATCGTCGCCCAGAAGGGTATAGAGTTTTGACCCCCGACCTCGACCAGATCATCTCAAGCATCACCCCCGCCGACTCCGATGCCATAACCGCCGCCCGGTCCCGACAATCTCAACTGACTAAGCCTCCCGGAAGCCTGGGGAGGTTGGAAGAGTTATCCATCCAATTAGCCGGCGTATTCGGCACGGAATCTCCGACCATACGAGGAAAGACCATCATAGTGGCTGCTGGTGATCACGGCGTCGTCAAGCAAGGCGTCACAGGTTACCCCCAGGAAGTCACCCGACAGATGGTGCTCAACTTCCTTGCAGGTGGAGCGGCCATAAACGCAATAGCCCGACGCTCAGGTATAGAACTGGTAATCGTAGACGCAGGCACTGCCCAACCACTCCCCGACCACTCGCACTTGAGGTCGGTTCGCTCTGGCCCCGGAACCGCCGACATCTCGTCAGGCCCCGCCATGACTCGTACCCAGGCCCGACACTGCCTCACCGCCGGCTTTCAATTTGCCCTCGAGGCAGCCTACAGGGGCGCTGACCTGATCGGCACGGGCGACATGGGTATCGGCAACACAACCGCCTCCAGCGCAATAACATCGGCCATGACTGGAAGGCCACCTGAAGAAACAACGGGTCGGGGCACGGGTCGTAACGACCATGAACTTAAGCACAAAATCAACGTAGTTGAGCAAACACTGCGCACCAACCAACCAAGCCCCGACGACCCCTTCGGTATCCTGACCAAGGTGGGCGGCTTCGAAATCGGCGTCCTCGCTGGCGTCATTCTGGGAGCCTCTTCCGCCCGACGAGTCATCGTGCTGGATGGATTCGTCTCCGGTGCCGCCGCCCTTATCGCCCACTGCCTCTGCCCCCACACCCGAGACTACATGGTTGCCGCCCATCTCTCAGCAGAAAAAGGTCATAGTGCAGTTCTCTCTCACCTCGGCCTGAGCCCCGTACTGGACCTTGACATGCGACTTGGGGAGGGTACGGGTGCGGCTCTCGCCATGCCCATAATCGAAGCCGCTGCCGCATGTCTGTCGGATATGGCATCCTTCTCCGAAGCTGGTGTCTCTAATCGCAAGACCACAGCCCAAGTTATCTAACCCACGTGACAAGCCTCCGACTGGCAGTCTCCTTCCTGACCATCTTCCCCGTAGGCTTCCGTGACCTCCGGCCCATGGGTCGCACAAGAGCATATTTCCCCTTGGTAGGGCTTGGGCTGGGAGGAATACTCGCAGGTCTGGACTTAGCCGTAAGCATGGTCCTGCCGCCATTCGTGGTCGGGGCCCTTCTCGTCATCGCTCTGCTCGTACTCACCCGAGCCCTTCACACCGAGGGTTTCCTGGATTCCTGCGATGCCCTTTTCGGCGCCTACTCCCGCGAAAGGCGCTTGGAAATACTCCGCGACCCCCACGTTGGCGCCTTTGCGGTTATCGGCGGTGCTACGCTTCTTATCTTCAAATGGGCCCTCCTCGCATCCGTCGACACCGAAATGCGAACCGAACTCTTTGTCTTGTTTCCAGCTCTCTCTCGTGCCGGAATGCTTCTCACCATAATCGTTTTCAAATATGCCCGAGACCAGGGACTCGGTACTTCATTTAAGGTGCAGACAAGATGGTGGATGGACGCGCTAGGGCTGGGTATCGCAGCGGCTGTCGGAGTGCTGATTCTCGGGCTCGGAGGCCTTGTTCTGGCCGCTGTGGCCCTGGTCGTGGCCCTCGCAATAGGACGCTTCACTTCCCGACTCCTGGGCGGAATGACTGGGGACACCTACGGCGCAGTTAACGAATTGACTGAGGTCTCGGTTCTATTGACTGGCCTGGTCCTCTATGAACAGTTTTCTTGGCTGTTCCAACCACATCTTTGGTGAATCAGAGTTTACGGATCCAGACAGGGAGCAAATGAGGAGCTTTATATGACCAAGCAGTTGACCCTCATCCTTGGTGGTATTCGCTCTGGCAAGAGTTCATTCGCCCAGGAACTCGCAGCACCTGCCGATCGCGTCCTTTTCCTGGCCACCGCAGAACCCCTTGACCCGGAGATGGAAGCCCGCATCCAGGCTCACCGAGAAAGCCGCCCCGACCATTGGGACACCCTGGAAGAGCCCCTGGAACTCACTGCAGCCCTTGCCCCCGCCCTGGGAGAGTACGATACGGTGGTCCTGGACTGCCTCACCCTCTGGGTCAGCAACCTCCTCCACAGTACGCCCGACATCCGATCCAACCGTCGCGACATTCCATCTGATGTGGAAGATTTACTGGAGGCTTACGGGAGAGGACATGCTTCCTGGATAGTCGTCTCCAATGAGGTGGGGTTGGGTCTCGTTGCGACTACGGAACTAGGCAGGGTCTTTACCGATGAACTGGGTCGTGTCAACCGCCTCATCGCCGCGGAAGCCGACGTTGTCTACTTCATGACGGCGGGCCTGCCCCTCAGGATCAAGGGCTAGAACTGAGCCGGCTACAACCGCAGTCTTAAAGCTCAGGGGAGCTGCGCCGATACTGTGTTAGGTAGTAGCCTTCTGTGCCAGCAGCCTCGCAGCAACCGCTCTCGCCTGGTCCCTATCTTCCACTATTTGGTCTGGCGGTACCTGCTTCAAGACGTTCAGGCCCTGCAAGTTCTGTGCTGGTGTCCCCTGGAGCCCCATGATGATGCACTGCGTGTCGTAGTTAAAGGACGTCTCAATCAGCTGTTCAACCACCAGGGCCGCACTGTCGTCGATATAGACGGTGTCGGTGAAGTCTAAGATGACCACTTCGTGCTCCCTGATGTCTTCGCCTATCGTATCGATGAGCTTGCTGGAGGATGCCACAGTAAATGTGCCCCTAAGCGCAACCAGCCCAACCCTCGCAGTGTATTCGTCTAAGTCGTCCTCTTCATCCAGAGTCCCGAAAAACACCTGGTCGAGAATCGGCACGGACACTACGCTGTCCATTTCCAGTCTCTCGAACTGCCTTGCGCTGGTCACCGCAGCCGCAATCATACCCACCGCAACCGCCGCAACCAGGTCTAGGAAGACCGTAAGTCCAAGGGTGAGGAGCATGACTACCATGTGTTCCTTTTGGACCCGGTGTATGCGGGTCACGAACCGCCAGTCTATGGTGTCAAGCGCCACCTTCACGAGGATCCCCGCCAGCACTGCGTTAGGAATCGACGCCACGTACTCTCCCAGCATCAGGACCAGCACCACCAGGATCCCCACCGACACCACTCCAGATACAAAGGTTCGGCCCCCTGCCCGGACGTTTGCTACCGTGCTCGGCGTGGCCCCCGACCCGGGTAGCCCACGTATGAAGGCGGTGAATACGTTGCCAATACCCTGGGACAGCAACTCTCTGCTGGGATCGTGCCGGGAACGGGTCATCGAGTCCGCAACCAGCGCCGTAAGCAGCGTGTCCGCCGATCCAACCAGCGCAATGACTATCGCCGGCTCTATGGAGCGTACCAGGGTGTCGGGTGCAAAGTCCGGCATTGCGAAGGACGGCAGGTCCGTTGGGATGGTCCCGATCGTGGGGGCCTGGGTGAGCCATACCACGCTAACCAACGTCCCGACTCCCAGGGCGACAAGCGTAGAGGGAAGATATTTGTCGAACTTGTTTGGCCACAGTATGGCCACGACCAGGGTAATTGCAGCTATCCCGAGTGCATTGCTCTCGAATTCGTCAAATATCGAAGTGATATTCCGCAGAGTGCCTATCGGGCCGCCCGTTGCTACCTCTGCCCCCATGAATGGCAACGTTTGCACCAGGATGATGATCACCCCGACACCCGTCATGAATCCCGAAATCACGGAATAGGGCGTGTACGTGACGAACCGGCCGATCCTGAGCAGCCCGAACAGGATCTGGAACATCCCCGCCATGACGACAATGGTGAAGGCCTCTGCGATATTGTCCGCACTCGTCTCGACAATGACAGCCATTGCCACCGTCATCGAACCCGTCGGGCCTGAAATTAGAGATTTGGTGCCCCCAAACACGGCGGCAAAGAATCCCACCGAAATCGCGCCATAAATGCCGGCGGCGGGGCCAAGCCCCGCCGCCAGTCCGAAGGCTAATGCTACCGGCAGACTTACTATTGCCGCAGTGACGCCGCCAAGAACATCGCCGCGTACGCCACTTATACCGTATTCCGAAACACGTGGCGATATGCTATTCAGCAAGGTAGTCCTGTAAGCGTGGTTGTCATGTCCTTTACCCTGAAGCGATTAAATTGCCTTTTGGGGCATCGCTCCTTTCTTGTCCCTGCGACCACCGAATTTGCACTAAGTGCTATTGATGCACTCACCGAGGAAGGTATCCTCGGGGTATCGCTGGGGCAAGTCTCATCCCTATTGCCACCTCAGATGGACGGGAGCAAGGACATTGCTTGGCCCACTATACACCAGAATTCCCAATTCTCAATGCTCAATGTGAATCTCGGCGCAATGGTGCTGCTGGAGGCCTGGAAAACAAAGCTCGGAGCGAATCAGCAAACAGCACTGCCGTATCAAGTCATCTTTTTTGGAGACAAAGTGTCAACGTTGATGTTTGGCCGCATGGGCCACCTGGCAAGAGTCTCAAGAATAATCTAAGAGTGCGGGCGGTTGCGCTTCGGAATCAATTTTCGTGGCCCGTGGCCGTGAGCACCACCAATTCCAACACTTCGTGGCTTGAAATCGTACCCATGAAGTTACCCGTCTTCGTCTCGATCACAGGGAGCACGGTCAGCGAATTCTCAGTCATACGCTGTAGTGCGTCTTCCAGAAATTCATCCGGATTTGCGGTCGGAGTGTTGCGGCGCAACACTTGACTAAGCTCAGTCCGGTCCCACTCTCCCCGTGGGAGATAGCGCAGCATACTTAATGAGACTATGCCCGCGCACCTTTCCTTGTCCGCAACTACGTAGTCATGCTGCTGCGGCAGCATCCAGCTCTCGATAAACGCTTTGACAGTAAGTGTGGGTTCAGGGTATCTGCGAGACCGGTCCAGGATATCCTTTACTCTGATGCCCTCCAGGGCAAACCGGTCCAACGATGGAGGCGTTTGCCCTGATGGCACTATTTCCTCAGAGAGTCGGGTTCTCCGAAGGGAAAAGCTGATCCCCATCGGAGTTAGAAGGATATATCCAAACATCACCAGCACTAGCAGGGAGAAGACACCATCGCCTATAGCTCCCGACTTCAGCAACACTAACAGAAGGGCAATCTCTGCCACGCCCTTGGCCATCAGCCCCATCGCGGTGGCAAAGGGTGCATTCAGGCGGGTGATGTACGCGCTGACAAACGCCGCTACGAATTTGCCTCCAAGAGGCACGAGAGCCAAAGCGAGCACGGTCTCCCAGGGAAGATCGAGGAACTCGAGATTCAGATGTAGACCTGCAGAGGCGAAAAACAGCGGAACGAACAACCCCTCGGCCGTGCCCCGCATCCCGGGCATGATGTCGCGCCTCACCTGGTAGGGCAGCGTCGACAGCGCCGCTCCAAACAGTAAAGCCCCGATAGACCCGTGGAGCCCGGCCGCCTCGGCAGCAACCACAACCAGGAAAAGTCCGCCGAGCAGAAGCCCAAATGAAAGCTGAGGCACCCTTAGGAACCGGTGTAGCAGCACTATCACTCTTGGCAACATCAGTGTCGAAACTAGCCATGTGACAATGGCAAACCCGAGAATCTGCCCTACAAGGACCGATACACTGACCCAGCTTAGGCCCCGGCCGTTTTCTTCAGATCCGAAGTGTTCGCTGATAGTGAAACCCACGACAAATAGCGCGATCAGCTCGGCGATGATTACTGCTGTGAAGATCTGCACGCCCACGCGCTCCTTCAGCCTCCCTTCGTCAATCAGCACCTTTGCCACGAGTCCCAGGCTTGACAACGACAATACACCGGCAAGGCCCAGGGCCTGCGTGAAATCCAGGTCTAAGTGCAGGTCAAACAGGAAGTCTGTCGTTACCGCCAGGGAAATTAGAAGCGATATGGCCACCGATAAAACTGAAGCCAGGAACAAGCGTCCCCGGATGGCCGCCACGAAGCCTCTGATGTCCAACTCCTCCAGCCCGATAAGGAAGAAAAAGATGAAGATTCCCAGGCCCAGGATTAGGTCCAACTCCGAACTGTCTTCAACCAACCCGCCGACTGGCCCGAGGACAAGCCCGGCTATCGCATAGGCAAAGATGGCATTCAGCTTGAAGCGCCTGAAGATGCCTTCCAGCAGCTTCGCAGCTACTATAAGCAGCCCAACTGATAAGACGGCGCTTTGAATTTCCAAATCAGGGACCTTCGTTGGAGTCGGCCCTCAGGGTCTGTAGACCGACCCGTAAGAAGA
Organism: Dehalococcoidia bacterium; assembly: GCA_965207225.1. Lineage (GTDB taxonomy): Bacteria > Chloroflexota > Dehalococcoidia > Plut-88900 > Plut-88900 > Plut-88900. The sequence continues at coordinate 31,891 of CBDBLV010000004.1, read as the reverse complement.
GTATTGTAAACCTTTCGTAAACCCAGGAGGATTTCGCAAATTCTCTTCAGGATGGGTTGTTCGAAGTGCTTTGAGATAATGCCGCCGGCTCGGGGCTACGTTCAACGCCTGCAAAAGCTCCGACCTGTCCCTGCCGCCTGAGGCCTTCGTAAATCTTCCCTGCGGCCCACTACCTGTCGACTCTGCAATTTGCGTGCAAGCTCAGACCCGTACTTCTCGCTATGTCAAAACCCCTGCCACCCCGGCAGTGAAGCTGCTTGCCGAATCCACTGCACCATCTGTCCTTCATCAAACCCCTCTTCGTAGATATCCATCCAGCGAGAGTCAGGGTCCTTCCCCGAGCCCGGAGGCTCGGGACTCAACATCGCCCCGTTCAAAAAGGTCACTTTCACGTACTTCGCGAACACGTGATAACTCGCAAACCATCCCTTCCCCTCCACCCCATACCACGGCGAATTCCACCGTACGGCCTTCTTAACGCCCGGAACCGCACGCACTATCAGATTGTCCAGACGTCGCCCCAACTCACTCTTCCAGCCCGGCATCGCCGCTATATAGGCCTGCACCGGGGCATCGCCGTCGGACTTTGCAATCTGCGGATTGCCACCGGAAAGCAGCACAACCTCTGTGCCATCGGCTAACGTAACCCTCTTCATGGATCCCATCAGCTTCTTCTTGGAGGTTTTGTCGGGCATTATCCCTACTCGATTCCGTCCTGCACGCGCTCAGCCTCGTGATCCATCTATGGGTTATCAGACATAGGTGGGCCGTGTAAGACTAAATTGCGAACTTTCTGGCGGCAGGTCTTATTATAGGATATGGGTCAGTCAACCTAGGGCAGCAACTACTCCATCATAGTCTGGCCCCTCATGACGGGGAGCACTGTTCAGGAAATGTGGGCCATTGTGAGTATATTAACGGCGTTGGCAGCCCTTGCCGCTATCGGCTTGCTGTTTGCGCTGGACCCGGGCGGTGCCATCGCCGAAAGCGGCTTTCCCGACCTCCGGGAGATGGACTGGAGGCAGTTGACGGCCTGGGGCTTCCGCACGATAGGCGTAGTCGTAGCGCAGCTCCTCATAATTTTGCTGTGGTTGTGGCCCAAGTACCGACCCCCGCAGCCGAGCTCATCGTATTCCGGGACCCGGCTGCCCAGCTCGATGCCCGCGGCGGCTGTATCTGCCCTGGAAGGCCACGCAATTTGGAGCCCAACGATTCTGGCATCCATCTTCGAGATGTGCCAGCGCGGCACTTTGCGAATAGAGGCCGTCGGAACAAGGGTCGGCTTCCTGTATCGGCTGTCCCGACAAGGCCTGACGCAGTACGTCTGGGAACAGACCATCTGCGACAGCCTCCCGTCGCGCCCAACAACAATTAATGCATTGGATGAAGCGATACGCAAGCGCTTCGATGCCATCGGTGACCAGATTGGGGACTACCTCCAGCACCGCGGCCTTTTCCAGGACAACCCGGTGCGGGTCAGGAGGAATAACTCCGATGACGGAGGTCTATGGTGGATGGTCGCTTCCATCTTGACAGGTGTTGGCCTCGGGTTCTGGGCGGCTCTATGGCTGGACCAGTGGTGGGCGAACGCCCTGATCGGCGTGTTTGTGGGTCTCATGTACTCGTTTGTTACAGTGCAGATGACTATGCCGATGACAGGCATGCTGAAGCCAACTCCGGCTGGTGCACTGGAGATAAGCCGATGGCTTGGCTGGAAAGAGTCCATAGCCGGATCCGCCTCGATCGGTGTTCGGAGCCAGTCAGATCCCATGTTGCCCTATGGGATCGCGTTTAATGTGGCCCAGCCGTGGCTAAACGTTGCCGCGTCGGCTCCGCCCTGGTTTAGGTCCCGTGGTGAATCCTCTCTACGGGGCGCCGACCTGGACGCGGCCTATCACGCCTTCATGCACGCGGTGGAGTGGTGGCTGACGGGGCGGTCGGAGGATGCTGCAAAGGCGGCGGCGCAGTGGGGCTATGAAGAGGAACTCCGTCTGCTCGAGCAGCTCGACCTGGAATCGTCAGATATCGACCGACCGGAGCAAGTCGGGCACCGCGTGACCGCCGACGAGAGTGAAAAGGTCGCAAGTGAACTGGAGGTGCAGAGCAGCTTTCTGGCAGCCCCGGCAGTGGTGGAGTCTGCAGGGTATCAGACATACAGGATGGAGGAGGCGGTTGAGGAGGAGGCTAAGGGTAGTGGATGCCTCTGCAGGTGCTTCAAATGGTTGATATGCGTGGGGGTTGTAGGGATCCTTGTTTTGATTATCCTGTTCAGCCTCGACGTGGTCTCGCCTCGCGAAAAACCGTGTCCCTTGAACTCTCTCCCAATTCCCACACCCGCGCAAATCGCGGTGGCCGGAGACTTGTTCCGCGAAGGGTGCGTGGCGGTCAGAGGCACGCTGGTGTCCAGGGAAATCGACATGTTGGTGCTGGAGATTGACCGAGGGGAATACGTGCAACAGGTTATAGTTCGCGTACCGATAGGTCCCTTCGAAGAAATCTCCCTGGGCAAGCGACTGGCATTGGGAGGACGGCTCAAGGTGGAGGAGGATGGGACATACTGGGTCCATTTCGTGCCGGACCGCGGGTCGGACCGGGGATGGTGGCAGAACCTGCGGGATAACGTCGAAGGGTTGTTTTAAGTGGATCTGGGCGCGAGTCAGCCTCGTTCGGTCTTAATGGTAGGGCACAATTAATGAGTCCAATGCCATAGACGCGCCTCATTCGCATTGACACAACCGGAGGAGTTCGAGCCCTCTCGGGCCTTGAACATACACTGGTGGGCTGGACTGGACGAAATCAAGAACCGAGGCCGACTCCCTGGTCACCCCGTCCCTGGGCATGGGCACCGTGTACGTCAACGTCGCCTCGTCTCCCACCACCTCGATGCCCTCAACGAAGTTGCGAATGAGCGCCTTGCGCTCCGGTATCGTTCCCTCCTTCAGGAACTCCCGGAAGTCCGCCACGTACCGCGCGATCTCCTCGGTGTCGGGCAGAGCGACTCTCCGCCGCTCAAGCTGGGTCTCGGCGTCCTCTCTGGCAGCCTCCAACTGCTCCTCACGGTGCCGCAGGGACATGATGCGGGGCGACAGCACCTCCAGTGTCAGGTCGCTCATCTCGATGGCCTCGTAGAGCTTCCCCAGACGCCTCTGCACGTCGGACAGCTCCGCCTCCACAGACTCCAGCCTCCCTGCAAGCTCACCGGCCATCGCGTCGATCTCCTCCGCCACAAGCTGCACCAGCTCCACGATGGTCTCCTCGGTGAGGATGCGCTCCCTGATCTTCTCCACCACGAACTCCTCCACCCTGGAAGCGTTCAGGTAGCGGGCGCTGCACGTCCCCGCTCCCTCCCGGAACAGCGTCCCGCAGATGTAGTAGGCGAACTGGCCGCTCTTGGCTCCCTGGGCCGAGTAGGGCCTGCCGCACACACCGCACTTGAGCAGCCCGCTCAGCAGGTACTGGCTCCCCACTCTGCCGGGCCTCTGCACCTTCGGGGCCCGCTCGCTCATCGCCCGCTGCACCTCGTCGTACAGCTCCTTCGACACCAGGGCGGGCCACGCTCCCTCGACCTTCACCGGGTCCTGGGCCTTCTCGTTCTTGCCTTTGACTCCCCACACGGCTGTTCCCGTATAGGCTTCGTTTCGCAGCACGTAGTGGAGACCGCCCTTGTACCAGCGCTTGCCCCGGTTGGTGACGCCCCGCTCGTTCAGCTCCCTGCACAGCTCCTTCAGGCCGTGGCCCTGGAGCGACTTCTCGAATATCTCCTTCACCACGGGGGCCGTGGCCGGGTCCACCTCCAGCGAGGGACGCTCCTTGGGTCCGTCCTGCACCTTGATCTTCCGGTAGCCGAAGGGGGCCTTGGAACCCAGGAAGAAGCCTCTCGATGCGGCCTCCCGCATCCCCCTGACGACCTCCTGTGCAAGATTCTCACTGTAGTATTCGTCCACTGACTCGATGATGCCCTCCAACAGCCTGCCGGTGGCGTTGTCCTCGGCCTGTTCGGTAATGGACACCACCCGGATGCCCTTGCGCCTGAGCTGGGACTTGAAGGCCACGGCGTGCTCCCGCTTGCGGGTGAACCTTGAAAACTTCCAGACCAAAATCACCTCAAAAGGAGCCTGGGGCTTGGAGCCTTCTGCGATCATCTCCCGGAACTGGGGCCGGTCGGCTACCCGGCCGCTCTCGGCCTCGTCGATGTACTCCCTGGCCACGGAGTAGCCGTTGGCCTTCGCGTACTCCTTGAGCGCCCGCAGCTGGGCCGCCACGGACAGGTCCACGTCCTGTCGGTCGCTGGACACCCTGGCGTACAGGGCCGCCGGCGTCAGGGGCTGTAGGTGCTTCTTCGTCATGTCGTCCTCCTCTGGAATCGTCTGTTCCCTCAGTCGTGTCGTCCGTCACTGCGACGCTCTCAGGCGGCGTCGTTCGCTTCAGGCACCACTGCGGCCTGAAGTCTGAGTCCCACGGCGCGCATCACCTTCAAGATGGTGATGAACTCCGGGTTCCCCTCGGTTGACAGCGATTTGTAAAGGCTTTCCCTGCCAAGCCCCGTCTCCTGCGCCACCACCGCCATCCTCCGGGCGCGGGCGATGTCCCCCAGCGTTGCCAGGATCAGCCGCATGTCGCCTTCTTCCAGGGCGGCGTTCAGGTAGGCTGCCATCTCCTCTGCGGTTTCCAGATGCTCCGATGGGTCCCATCGCTTGGTCTTCGTCCTCGCCATTGCCGCCGTCCTTGCTTCCATTGCATTCATCTACGGCTCTAGGGCAAACCGGACTCTGACCGTCAGACTAAGCTCCGTCTCCCCGCCGCTGATAGGGCTGCTCTCGTAGTCGTAGGCAACTATCTGGCGCAGGAAGTCAAGATCGGAGCCAGGCAAGCCGTCCGCCGCGGCGGACTCGCTTATCGACAGGGCTTGGCCGAGCGTCACGCCAGCCAAGCCCGCAAGCTGATCCGCCTTGGTCTTCGCCTCCTCAAAAGCCTCGCTTCGGAGTTCCTCCATGAAGGGCTCCGGGTCTTCCACGGTGAAGCTGATCCCGTTGACTCTGGCAAGGTCGCCCCCGGCCTCCGCCACTTCGTCGATGATGGGTCCAACGGCGTCCAGGTCGCGTATCTTGATCATTGCAAAGTTGCTGACGACATAGCCGACGAGCTTCCGCTCACTCACGTAGCTGCCGTCTCGTTCGATCTCCTCATACCGGTACTCCGGTCTGATGTTGAACGACATGGTCTGAATGTCTGTGTCGGACAGGCCCCGCGTCTTGACGGCTGCCACAACACTCGACATGGCCTCAGCGGCATCGGTTCTCGCCTGAGAGACAGTCTCTGCCTGTGCTTCGATGCCAATGTTAAGCACCGCCATGTCCGGCTCCACACTGAGACGGCCCTCCCCAGTCACCAGTATGCCTCCGTCAGAATCAGCAGCCGCAGACTGCGCCTGTTCCAGCGATTGGGATAGCTGGTCCGTTGTTGCGCTAATGGCGTTCAACTCTTCCATCATCGCGTCCTCGACGGCGGACGAATCGTCGGTGCAGGCTACAGCCAGCCCCGTTACCGCAACAGCTGCTAGCACGGCCAATAGACCCAATCGCTGTCGTATCATCTCAACCCTCCGTGGACTCCAAAATGGGGAACGTTGCCTCCCATCCTATTGTAGGCCATAGGATACCTTGGTGCAAGGGATTCACGACACCCTGGCAGCGGTTGGGGACGCGTGAATCGGGCAGTCAGTACGAGGCTAGGAGAGTCAGAGCGTCGTGAAACTGGGAGAAGGTGTGCTTCTCTTCGCCCCTCATGCCCGCCTTCTATAGGCAGTTTCTCCCTCAATGTCCCTGGTGTATCGGCATGGCGGCGTGGACCGGTACTCAGTGCAGCCCCAGAAGCGACCGCGTCTGCCATTGATCACCTGGAGTACGCCCCTGCCGCAACGTGGACACTTCGTTGCAAGTTCGCCGATCTGCCGCAGGTCGTCGGATTCCCTCAACAGTTCCGTCACAAACTGGGATGGCCGCACAGGATCGGTCACGAGGTAGGCGCCGATCCGCGCCCGGGTCATCGCCACATAGAAGAGACGACGCTCCTCTGCGAACGGGTACGCTCCCCCTGAGACCGGGGGCAGCACGAGCTCCAGCAGCGGATCGTCCTCCACCTTCGAGGGGAACCCATAGCGGCCGTCGTTGAGGTCGAGCACGATTACGTAATCGGCCTCGCGGCCCTTTGCTCTGTGAACTGTGCTGAACTCCACTCGCAGCGACCTGCTCCGCCGAATCGAATGGACCACCTCGCGGCCCTGGCGATAGCGTCCCAGCGCCAGGACGCTGCTCGGCCTGCCCTTAGCCCTTGCCTCGATGTCCTGCAAAGCCCGCGCCACCCCGCCTACGGGACTGGCGTCGGCGACGATAGTGATGCCTTCATCCTCCGCACCGCTGGCGGACAGCAAGGGTCTCTGGGTTTGCTCCGGGTTCCGCTTCACGAACTCGGTCGAAGGGCCAAGAATGCCGTCGCCGAACCGGAATGTGCGGCTCAGCGTCCGCTGCTCCACATAGCCGAGCAATTCGCCGCAACCCCGCAGGAGACCGACGTCGCTCCCCGCGAACCTGTAGATCGACTGCCAATCGTCTCCGACTAGGAAGTAGGCTACGTCCTGGCCGCGAAGGGCCTGGATGAACGCCATCCTTCCGGCGGATATGTCTTGGAACTCATCCACCAGCACAGACCGGTATTCGGACTTCCATCGGCCCTCGCGGATGTGTTCTGCGGCCACGTTGATGAGGTCGTGGAAGTCCAACGCCCTCTCGTCAGCTAAAAGCTTCTGGTAGCGGTCCCGCACCTGCTCGAAGACGGCAAGGAAGCTCTCATTGCGCCGGCGGCCCCCGCTCTCACCGGCGCGGGCGCGAAGCGTCTCTGGCGACAGGCCGCCGCTCTTGACGTGGTTCAGAAAGGTCGCCAGTAGCCCCGTCAGCCACGAGGTCTGCTCCTGGGCGAGTTGCCGCACCAGGGTTTGGCGCGGTACCTGCTCGAAATGCACCCCGGCCTCCTCAAGACGCGTTCGCAGCGTCTCTAGCAGGATGCCCCGCCGGTGTTGCCAGCTGTAGGTCTCCACCAGCGTCGAGCCGCGTTGACGGTGGATGCTCCTCTTCCACTCGACACCCTCCGCGTATCCTCTCCAGCCGGGAGGGGGGCGGCCCCGTTCGTTGAGCGCGAAGTGCTCGATGTAGATGTCGTGGCCGGGCAGAAAGAAGTCCGGCTGGTACTGCCGATGTTGCTGCGTCTCCGTCGCTATCTCGTACCGGAACTCGACGCCGTGTTCCGTCAGGAAGTTGGCGATGGCCAGTTCCTCGAAGCTCTTGACCAGATCCCCACTCAGCGTCCGCAACTCTACTTCGCGGACGTACTCCTCGTACTCGTCGAGGGTGGCGAACTCAAAGGCCGATCTGTAGGGCGCGTGGTGGTAGACGATGAAGTCGATGACGGCCCTCGACTGCTCCGGGTCGCTGAGGAGCTCGCCGATGGTGTCGTCAACGGCGCGCCTCAGCGCGAGTTCGTCCTCGGCCAGCTTCGATATGGTGGGAGCGGACTCGGACTCGGCTATGACGCGGCGACCGAAGCTGTGGAAGGTGTGGACATGCGCCGCCGAGAGGTCGCCCTTGAGCCGTCCTCTTATCTCGTCGGCCGCCTTGCGGTTGAAGGCCAAGACCAGCACCTCGTTCGGGGAGACTCCCAGGTTGCGGACGAGATGTGCGACCTTGCCGACAATGACCGAAGTCTTTCCCATTCCAGCGCCCGCGAGCACAAGGGTTGCGTCCTCGTCGGTGGCGACGGCTTCCGCCTGTTCATCCGTGAGAGGGTTACCCAGCGTCTCTGACGCGGCTGTCTGCACAGTGGGCGTGGTGTTCGAAATGTAGATGCTGTTCGCACGCCCTCTCGCCGCCTCGAACCCCTCGAACGGTTCGAGAGGCGCAAGCCGCCCGGCCGCCTCCGCCGCTTCATGGTTGAGACGCTTCCGGGTGAGTGCCCTGCATTCCCGTAGGACCGGCGCCAGGGCCTCGTGGATGCTTCGGGAGTCGCTGTAGCGGGCGTAGCGGTCGGTGCCGAAGTGTTGCCGAACCTGCTCATCAAGCCGCTTCAATTTTGGACTCAGCACCTTGGCGACCTCAACGGTGCTCGCCAGCACCGCTTCCCGGACCCGTATGGCTTCCCTCTCGTCAAGTCCTCCGACTGAGCGCTCGGTTCCGTCTCCCAACCGGATGGTCAGCCGATGCCAGAACAACGAAGGTCGAACGGCAATCGAGTCGATGGCTCCGGCGGGCACCTCGTTGGACGCTCCGCCCAGGCGTCCCTCGATGGTGAGTGTTTCACCGGTCAGCCTTACACGCACAGGCCCAACAGCGAGTATGCGATAGAGCCGGGCGCTCTCGGCGACAATGGGGTCGTGTCGTCTCATGTCAGGTCTCGTCATGCTCTAAGGGTTTGGGGACGCCAGATTGCATCCATGACACGATGCCTTACCTCCTTCTACGCGACCAGTCGCCACACGAGCAGCCCCACGACGGAGAGCAGCACGACCACGGCAAGGCCGAGCCTGACGGCCAACCGCCTCATGCCTCTGCGGGCGTCGCGCTCCTTCTCGTACTGCTCCTCCATCTCCTCATACGCCTGCCGGTCGGCTGATGCGGCGTACACCGCCTCGTCCCGTTCCCGCTCCAACGCCTGCGCCCGCCGGTCCAGCTCCAACAGCCTCCGCCCAAGCTTCCCCTCCCGTGCCAGAGCCCGGCGCAGCAGCTCCTCGTCGCTCACCCGCTCCGGCCCCTCCATTCGCACGTAGACCCTACGGCCCTCTCTGCGCACCTCGACCTCTCCCCGCCGTATCATCCGGTCGAGGGTCGAGATGGAGACCTCCATCTCCCGCGCCGCCTCCGCCTTCGCCACCCAGCGAACCCGCTCAGCCATCGCGCCTGTCCTTGCTCTCAGCATCGCGTTTCCGCCACCGGCTGAACAGCCGCAGCCCACCGCCCTCGGCATCGTCCTCCTGCTCCCGCGCCGCCTCCAGGGCCTCCACGCGCTCCGTCAGGTCATCCACGAGGTTCCTGAGATCATCCACCCCTCTGATCGCCTGCCGCATCCTCGACTCCAGCCTGTCCAGGGGCGTCGTCCTCTCCCCGTCAGGATCGTCCAGGCCGGCCATGAATCGCTGCACGGCCAGGGCCATCTTCCCCGTCAGCCGCTCACGGCCCAGCGCCAGCGCCACCGTCTTCCGGTTCACCCCCAGGAGGGCCGCCGTCCTGCGCTGTCCCTCCCGCTGGACGAGGTACTCCACGACCCACTTCTGGTCGGGCTTGCCGTCTCCGGCCCTCGATTTCGTCTTCGACTTCCGAGAGGTCATCTTCGTCCTCTACAGGGGTGGGCCATTTCTGCAATTTTCGGTGGAACTGGCCCTTGACGGCGACCGGTCACCATTTTCCGTCAAGACCCCGAAATATTGCATAAATCCAAACCTGCGTGGCCCGAAATGTCCGCTCCTACCCACCACCCCATTTCGCGTCATGCTTCCCCACCTCAATTCCTGCAATTTCCGGTGGGCCAGCATGGGCCGCGGACGCCGCCGGAGCGCCGATTTTGCTCCTCATGGACGCTTCACGAGCGCATCCATACCTACATCCCTCTGAAACGGCTGACCGGTCAGAGTGGCAAAAGTGCAATTTTGGCGTCTCCGGAGCGCTACCTAACTTTAGCACAGCTTCTCCCCAACTTGCATTTTTTGCCGTTGACCGGTCGAGGACGTTGCAGCCCGTTTCGTAGCTGGAACAGGGGAATATGACCGGTCTTGGGTATTTCAGGAACCCGCCGGAGGTACAACTTGTACCGTTTTGCGCCCCCCAGACGGCAGGGAGGGCAGATAGCGTTGCATCGACGCTATCTATGTCCCCTCCTATTGGACGCCCCTACAGGAGGAGTCGGACGCATCCGGTGGTACAGCGGGTCGTACACGTAATCACGCAGCTGGGACAGCCTCAGCCGGGGGGAGGACGGCGCCCACAGGGGGCGCCAGGACTTCCCCAGTATCCCCGTGGTGCTAAGCACAGGGATGCAGGATACCAGGACGGGCAGCGACATCCGGTGCATCTGTCAATACCCAGGAACATTGAGCCACAATACCCACTAACATTGAGCCAGATAACCAGGGTCTTTGAGCCACCCTGAGCGCCCCAGCTTAGACCATTGCAGCACTTGATAAGGAGGTGCCGCGATGGCCTACAAGGAGGTACTCAGAGTGGAGATAGAAGAAGTCATCCGGCGCTGGCAGGCTGGAGAGAGCCAGCGCCACATAGCGACTGGGACGGGCCTGTCCCGGAACACGGTGGTCAAATACATCTCCTCGGCGGAGAGGTTGGGGCTGTCCCGGGACGGACCGGGTCCCAGCGAGGAGCAGCTGAGCAAGCTGGCGGCCATCGGCCGTGCGGGACCGCGGCAGACCAAGATGCCCATAGAGGAGAGGCTGTCCCCCTGGGCCGACCAGATTCAGCAGTGGCTCATCGGGGACCGGCTGCAACTGACCCGCATCCGGGAGTTGCTCTTGGAGCGGGGCTGCGATGTGCCCTATTCGTCGTTACAGCGCTTCGTGGCCCGCCGCAACTGGCGAGGCCGCAGTCTTCGGACGGTGCGGATGGAGGAGAGTCCTCCGGGCGAGGTGGCGGAGCTGGACTTCGGTCGGCTGGGGCCGCTGGAGGACCCGGAGACGGGACGCCGCCGGACGGTGTGGGCGCTGATCGTGGTGCTGGCCTACTCGCGGCACAGCTTCGTCTGGCCCACCCACGGGCAGAAGCTGGAGGACGTGGTCGCCGGACTGGAGGCGGCCTGGGCTTTCTTCGACGGCATACCCAAGTACCTGGTCATCGACAACTTCCCGGCGGCGGTGGCCGGGGCCGACGCCCTGCACCCCAGGCTGACCAGGGGCTTCCTGGAGTACTCGCAGCGCCGGGGCTTCATCACCGACCCGGCCCGGGTGCGCCACCCCAGGGATAAGCCCAAGGTGGAGCGGGGAGTCCAGTACGTGAGAGAGCGCTTCTTCAAGGGAGCCTCCTTCAGGGACCTGCCTCACATGCGGAAGGAAGCGCTCCACTGGTGCCGTGAGGTGGCCGGACAGCGGGTGCACGGCACCACCAGGCGCAAGCCCGTGGAGGTCTTCGACACAGAGGAGCGCCAGACGTTGCTGCCCTGGGACGGCGATCCCTACGAGGTTACCCGCTGGCGCAACGCCAAGGTGCAGCGCGACCACCACGTGACCTGCCAGCACGCCCTCTACTCGGTGCCGTCGGCCCTGTGCCCTCCGGGGCAGCAGGTGGAGATCGCGCTGGACAGCAAGCTGGTGCGCATCTACCACCGGGGCAAGCTGATCAAGGTCCATCCCCGTCAGCCCAGGGGCAAACGCTCCACCGACACCGACGACTACCCAAAGGAGTTCATCGCCTACACCCTGCGAGGGCCCGACAAGATCAAGCAGAGCGCGGCGGAGCTGGGAGAGGCGGTGGCCGCCTTCGCCGACCGGCTCTTCGAAGGCCCCACGCCTTGGGCCAAGGTGCGGCAGGGACACAAGCTGCTCCGCCTCGCCCAGCGCTACACCCCCGACCGGCTGAACGACGCCTGCCGCAAGGCCTTGGACGTGGACCTCATCGACGTGCACCGCGTCGAGCGCATCCTGGTTGAAGCCCTGGAGCAGCAGGATGCGCCGCCCCTTGCCGACCTCATACCGCCGGGGCGCTTCGCCAGGCCCGGCTCCGTCTTCGCCCTGGTCAACGGCCATCACCCAACCGAAGGAGTTACGCTATGACCCGCAACCGCAACGTCGATCTGGCCCCGCTGCTCAAGACCCTCAAGCTCAGCGGCATGCTGGACACCCTGCCCGAGCGCATCGCCCTGGCCCGAAGGGACCAGTTGGACTATGCCGCCTTCCTGGAGATCATCCTAGCCGACGAGGTCAGCCGCAGGGAGAACCGGCGCATCGAGACCCGCCTGAACCGGGCCGGCTTCGAGGAGACCTGCCGCCTGGAGGACTTCGACTGGACGTCCGAAATCACCCTGGACCGCCGCCTCCTTGACGCCGCCTTCTCCCTGGACTTCATCCCCAGGCACGAGCACGTCCTGCTCATGGGACCGGCGGGCGTCGGCAAGAGCTTCCTGGCCCAGGCCCTCGGCTACGCCGCCGTCAGAGCCGGATACTCCGTCCGCTTCATCCACGCATACGACTTCTTCAAAGCCATGTCCCAAGCCAGGGTGGACAACTCGGTGGACAAAGCCTTCCGCTCCTTCCTCTCCCCCGACCTGCTCATCCTCGACGACCTGGGCCTGCACCGTCTCAACGCACAACAGTCATCGGACCTCTACCAGCTCATCGTCGGCAAGCATCGGGCCTCCAGCTTCGTCATCACCTCCAACCGCGCCATCGAGGAGTGGCTCGGCCTCTTCAACGATCCCATCCTGGGCAACAGCGCCCTGGACCGTCTGGCCAACACCAGCTACCAGATCGTCATCGAGGGCACCAGCTACCGGGAGAGGCTCTCTCCTCACCGCGCCCTACTGGGCAAAGTGGCCAAAATCCTCGGCAAGAAGGGAGGTGATTGAACCGCCGATAGCATCCTGTCATAATCCGTATCATCGGCGTTCAGGGTGGCTCAATGTTCGTGGGTAACCTGGCTCAAAGATCTTGGGTAACGACACATCCGGCCTGCCGTGCTCACGTAGGTCTCCTCCACCTCCTCGGTGTCCACGACGAACAGCGTGACGGGGAACGGCGGCAGGTCCTCTTTCTGCTCATTCGACCAGTAGTAGTCTTCGTAGGGGTCCAAGCGGGCGATCACTCCCCTGGGGTGACGGGCTCTGAGTTCGTGCTCAAGGTAGAAGGGCACAGGATGGCCCTCGGCGAGAAGCTGCCCCACGGCGTCGGGGGCGATGGCGGAGCGGCCCCAGTTGTAGGCCCGGTCGGACCGGGCCGTGGGGACAACCCACACCAGCGCGCTGTCGGGGTCGGTACGGGTCTCGGCCTGGAGCTTCGACAGGAACCACGTGATGCCGTCGGCGTGCTTCGTCTGCCGCGCCCACGTCTCGATGCGGTGGCCCACGTGACGGGTGCGACCATCTTTGTCAGCAGTCAGCTCCGTGCTCCAGATGCCCCGCGTGGTGGGCAGCTCGGCCCGGTCCCGGTAGGTCACGTAGCGTATCCCCTCGTCGGACAGGGTGTAGCGCACGTCACCCCGTTTGCCGTGACGCTCCACCAGGCCCCAGGTCTTCACCAAGTTATGCATCATCTGGCTGACCCTTCCCTCGGAGACGCCGACCCAGGTGGCCAGGTGCTCGCGGGGGATCATCGGGTGGTCGGAGACGAGGTCAAGGGTGCGCTTCTCCGACGGACTGATGCCGAAGGCCGGCGCAGCCTGCGTCATGCGTTCAGGGTCGGGCAGGGAGGCCCGTTTGCGCTCCGGCCCGGAGGATGACTTCCCGCCGCGACTGCCTTGGGACATCACAGCCTCCAGCGTACGGAAGGTGATGCCGCCCGTCCACGAGGTGGCGCACCACAGGCGCCGGTCCCGCCGTTCCAACGCGGCCCGCGACTCGGCGGCCACATAGTACTCCTCCAGGTCGATGCCCTCGCAGAACCGCGCCGTCAGCCGCTCCTCCCAGTCGCTGGGAACCAGGATCAGCACAATTCCGGGGCGGCGGCTGTGGTCGTAGTGCGCCAAGGTCCGCAGTCGGTCGTGGAGGGAGCGTCTGCGCAGGGCCAGGCCCTGGCGGACGATGCCGAAGTCCCGGCCGTCGTGGAGGGTGATGGTGGCGTCGAAGCGCCCCCTGCGGTGGAACTCCACGCGGGACCGTTGTCCGTCCGTTCCGGGTGACATGGTGGCGGCAAGGCGGTAGAAGGAGGCAACAGCGTCCATTCTGCGCAACAGCAGGGTCAGCCACTCCTTGGACATCGGATAGGCCCGCACGAAGTCAGAGGGCGTGGCAAAGTCCAAGACCTCGGCAGTCTCTTTGACTCCGTTGGCCGTCAGGCAGTATCTCCCGCTCGACGGCAGGTGCACGGTGCCGTGAGTGACCTTCCCGACGATACCGTCGGCCAGCAACTCGGACAGCCTGCGGTGGACGGTCGCGTGGGGCTCGCCCAGGATGAGCGCCAGCTCCGTCGATTCGACGAACGGCATCCGGCTGAGGGCGTCGAGCAATTGTCGGTCAGAGAGTGCCAATTTTTGAGGTTCTCACTCCTTCGCTGTGTAGTATCCGCCTCCTGCTGTAGTCGGCATTTGCCCACTATCCAATTGTGAACGGGAAGAACGTCGCATGTAAGGTCGGCGGTCCGAACGCAAGGCTAGAGGAGTGTTACATTGGGAAGTAAGTTGCAGAATCCACAACCTTGCTGTTTAAAGGACCTCTCGTGAGAACCCTCATACTCGTCGCGATTGCGACTCTAACACTTGCCGCATGCGCACCCAACCTAGACGAAAATGACATCCGGCAAATCGTTCAAACCGAAGTGGCGCAGATCGAAATCCCTGAAGGCCCTCCGGGGCCGCAAGGCCCGCGGGGATTGGACGGGCGACAAGGAGACCCCGGTGTTCCCGGTCCGGCTGGACCACCCGGACGGCAGGGAGAACCGGGAGTGTCAGGACCTCCGGGGGCAGCGACTTCGTCTGAGGCGACGGTAGTTCAGCAGTGCGTCGCGGCATACGAGGCCATAAGCGCGACGGCTCTTCGGGCACTAATGCTGTCCGACCCTGAATTCGATCGATCGTTCATAGACGCGATGACCGACGACGATGTACGGGGATTGGCCGCGGCCGGTTGCTGGATCCTATTTGGTACCGGCGTGGATGCTGGTGACGTGATGGACGCCTTATTTCAGTCGCCCTGACTGTGATAGCCTGAAGCACGTCATGAGTGACACAGTGACGCTGTACCCAATCGCAGCCCCCGGCAATCACGTTGAAGTTCTTGTACGTGATTACCTTCGGGCTATTCACCCGTACAATTGAGCGTACCGTGCGCCGAGCATTAGCGCAGCGCCCGCTCAGCGGGTACCTGATTCATCACTCATAGACCATTATCTCTGGCCTTGTCAACTGTTCCAAGCACATGGGATGTTATTGGAAGAAGGAGGTAGAAGACACTAGTGCGAGGTATTGACCTATATTCTGAGGGCGCTGTTCGACAGTTCGATTGGTCTGATCGTTACGGCGCGTCTTTTAGAGTCTTTCAGCATGAGGACGAGCTAGGGCTCGTAGAATGGTTCTGTAGACCAGTATCTGTCACTGGAGGGTTGTCTGAAGCTTCCGTTCTAACCCACGACAGACAAGGAAGATTGCTTGAAATGGCAAAACTCTTGGATGTAAGGGTGAACCCATTCGTGGAAAGCCGAGGGATAGGCACGATGCTGGTCCAGGAGATAATCCGCGAATGTAGGAAACGGGGCAATCACGTGCTTTGGGGGGAGCTTGCTAGGATCGACAGAGACCACTTTCCAAAACTCGAAACCTTCTATCGAAAGCTAGGATTCTGCGTAACCCTGTACAAATCAGACTCACAGTCCATCGGAGCAATCATCGGCAAAGTGGAGTTTTCCCTTTAGGGTCGCCGCCAGGATTAGAGTCGTTGAAAATGGCCTTTCCCGCCTGTGGCAGACAGCCGCGATGCTGAGCAATGCGCCTAGGATGACTGGACGAAGAGTAATTCAGAATCTCCGGCCCTCACGGATAGTGATGGTGGCGTCGAAGCGTCCCATGCGGTGGAACTCCACGCGGGAACGGAGCCCGTCGATGCCAGGGGACATCGAGGCGGCGAGGCGGTAGACGGCGGCCACGGCGTCCATCCTGCGCAGGAGCAGCGTCAGCCACTCCCTGGACATGGGGTAGGCCCGCACGAAGTCCGAGGGCGTGTCGAAGTTCAGGAGATCGGCGGCCTCCCTGATGCCGTTGGCGGTGATGAAGTACCTCCCGCTCGACGGCAGGTGGACAGTGCCGTGGGTGGCCTTCCCCACGACGCCGTCGGCCAGCAGCTCGGTGAGATAGCGGTGGACGGTCGCGTGTGGCTCCCCCAGGATGAGGGCCAGCTCCGTCGATTAGACGAAGGGCATCCGGCTCAGGGCGTCGAGCAGCTGGTGTTCTGAGAGAGACATACATCAAGGAGAGCAGAAGGAGTTGTCGGCACTGATCAACTTGACGGAAAAGTCGGCTTCGAGATTCAGATAGACAGCACATCGTCGCCTCACATTCACGCCTCCAGTCCATTGCGGGCCTTTGTAATCAGATTGTCAGAGGATTGCTAGGTGTGTAAGATACAACCTAGTTGGGTCTGCCAATAATCATTCTCACCGGAGAACTGCTATGGTAACTGCCGAGAGACTTAAACATCCGATGATCGACCAGTTGATAGCTTACCATCGGATGCGGGGGGATTTGGAACGCGACTACCTAGGCCAGTGGGTCGTCATCTACGACTCGAAGCTGGTGGGAGACGGCTATGAGTCCTACGACCATGCGGTGGAAGCGGCGCGGCAACTCGGGCTGAACGACCTAGAATGCCTGATTCGCCGGGTGGGGTCGGAGGCATACATCCTCTCCTACAGTCAATGATTACGGGACCAGTTCAGTACCGGGTTTCTCCAGAACTGCTTAGGTGGGACGGGCCTCCCATCCGCGTAGTCGTAGCAGGGAGAGGCGGGCTGGCATTGCTGGACACAGGGGCCGGTATTTCGTGTATTGACATCGCTTTCGCTACATCGCTGCAACTGTCCGAGCAAGGAACGCACGAGGTGACCGGAGCGACTGGCACGGGTGAATACCCTAAGTTCAGAGCGGACCTATACATACCGTCGTTGGATGTCGCCGTTCCCTCGCCCGTCGTTGGAGTGCCGCTCAGACGAATGGGGCATCCTTGGGACGCCATCGTCGGACGGGACGTTCTTTGCCAGTTCGAAATGACGGTAAGCGGAAAGACCGGACTGATACGTTTCGTGCCAGCACCATAGTTTCCATAGGTGCCCCAAGCATGGTTTTGACTAGGGCACCCGAATACGGGCATAACCTAGAAGGTCGATGTCTTCCCCAATTGTCGGCGTGCCGCTGGCATCTTGAAACCCCAGCACTTCAACAACATAATCCGACGGGGGTCCGTCCAGTTTTTGAGGGAAAGGAAACTCTACGATGAACGACCGCATTTCCGCAGTGTTGACGTAGCTATACGTAATGGCGACCACATCGCCGGGGTCCTGGAGAACCCATCCAGGTCCTGGCGAAAGTATCCAACCTACAAAGTCGTAACTGTCTGCACCCGACAACAAAAAATGCAGGCTGGAGCTAGGGTCACTCCCTCCCAAGATTGAATCGCCCAGCAGCGCCACTTCAAAGCTGACAGAGCGTCCTTCATACGTCGGGTATTGGACCCATTCAATCAGGTCGTGCATAGTGCGCTCTATGCCTTCATCAAAGGGACGGTTCTCCGGGGCGTTCAACCCGCCCGACCAATGCCGATCAATGATTGCAGTCTGTTCGCCAAAGACCTGCCGAACCTGAGCGATGCCGGCAGGGCGGCCCGCCGCTTGCTCTTCCAAAGATAACTGGTAGAGTTCCTTCAGCCCGACGCTGAATGCACCTGCACCCGCGCTTTCAAGCAATTCTTGGAAGAATAGCTGCCCTAGGTAGTAGGTGCAGCCGTACTCTGAGTCGCCTGGGGCAGGGTCCCATTCTGAGATCATTGCCAGATCGTGGGCCTCACAGTCCCCGCGCGAGGGCTGCAACTGGCCCCGGCTCAATCCGCTCCTTCTGCTGTACATGTATTCGATTATGTTGGCCAGCCCTTCGTCCATCCAGCCCTCGTTGCCTATCCAATAGTAGTGGGCGGTCTCATGGAGGAAGCCTTGGTCAAGATACTGGAGTTCGGCAGTGTCCCACCCCCGCCGTTGTTCGTACTCAGGCCGGAAGCTAAAGGCAAAGCCATGGGCGAGCCCTGCGGCATCAATGCCATGGTCGGTCGCATGTTCATTCAGGACGATAATCACGTGGTTTACCGGCAGAGGCAGCCCCATTGTGTCCTCAGCAAACTCTATCAAGTTTCGCGTCGCCTCCATGGTGCCCGGCCTGGACTGGCTATCGGTGCGAACGATGCTGACTCTCAGATCAGGAGTTAGGCGCGTGCCAGGGGTCTCGGTTTCAATGGATGCTGCTCCAGGCTCCAGCACCCTCCTCATCTCGTCGGTGTTGTCGAGAGTGCCCACGGCGGCAATCAGTGTTGTTTCAGCCTCAGTTATCCCTTCTCGGAAAACGGAATGTTCCATAAGGGCCGAGAGTCTCCCTGCCCCCATAGAGTACATTCCCTGTAAGGCCAACACATCGGTGGTATCAGGAGAACTCAGAAATGGCATTGCGAGAATCGCAGACACCGCTTGCGGGTCGTGGTATTCGACACTTGCGAGCCAGTCGATGATGTCGTGCTCGACCTTCGAGATAGAGTCTTGCACCCAGGGTAGAGCGACGACTGTCGATAGGTTTGCCGGATCTTCATACTTGAACACCGTAAGCCTATCAATGGTATTGTATTCCACCCGAGAGATAGAATCTTGCACCCAGGGCAAACGTAAGACCGCCTCCAGGTCGGCAAACCTGCCAGCACCAATGTAGATCAACTTCTCTATGGTTGAGCGTTCCGGATCAGAAAGTCCGTCCGCGCGGGCCCATGCCAAGTTGAAAATCTGGCGGGCCAGGACAGGGTTGACTCCTTCCAGCCATCGGGCGTGCTGGGTGTCATGTATGGAGGTCAAACTAGGGTGAGGAGTGGCCGTCGGCATGTGCGTTGGTGTCGCTGAGGGCATTGGCGTGACCGTAGCCGTCGGCATGTGCGTTGGCGTCGCTGGGGGCACTGGCGTGGCTGTGGTAGTCGGCATATGCGTTGGAGTTGCCGAGGGTACTGGCGCGGCTGTGACGGTCGGCAGAAGAGCAGGCGTGTTGGATGGCCCGGGAGTGCTGGAGGGTAGCGTCGTCGTAGCCGTGACGACCTGAACAGTTCTTGCCGTTGTGGGCGAGCCTGAAGTGGCCCAATTCGCAACTGTGCTATTGGGAGTTGGAGACTGAAGACCGACCGACGGGAGAGATTCATCCAAACCGGGGCGTTGATCAATCCCACCACTGTCGCGCCCAAGCTCAGCGATGAAGATCAGGTACCCAACAGCCCCCAGCAGAAGGACCAAGACCGCAGCAGTAGCAGCTGTCCGGGTGAATGAACGTCGGATGCCTCGTGTATTGTGCCGCCTGGCACGTCTTTCCATCTGTGGGATTGATTCGGCATGGACAAGGCCGCTTCCATCGTGTCCCGGCGGGATGATGTGCTGAGCTACCTTGGGGGTCCCGAACACTCGGTTGCATCTGCGACATCTCCACAGCAGGCGATGGTGTCTCCTCCGCCTGATGCGAATTCTGGGACTTCCACATAACGGACAGACGCCTAGGCGTTCGTAATGTTCACCTCCGTTGGGCACTGCGATTCCCTTATCGTTCCCCTGGACCGGTTCCACGACTGTTGGACTAGCTGGTACGCCGCCCTGAACATTTCAATCGCACTGCGGGCAGCCGCTTGAGCGTCTGGTTGCGCGGATCCACTTCGATCCCTACCTACTCCAAGGCGGTCACTCCGAGCAACGGCTCGGCTTCTGGTTCGCCGAACACGACCGTTGCTCCAACGAACTCTCCCATGAACTCCACCCGTGCTACGGCGACACCTAGGCGGGTTTCGCTCCCGTCGGCCAACTCGTACACCCTGTGACCCTCGGGCGCGAGACCTATTGACTCCAGATGGTGCCTTGGCACGAGACAATCGGTCGCGCCAGTGTCGACTAGGAACAAACTTCCCAGACTCGCTCCGGCTCAGCCGGATTCCTGATGCTTACCGTCACGTGTACCGCTGGAGAGCGTCGATCACTTTGGAGACCTGCTGGTCAGACACAGCGTCCTCTGCCGATTAGAAGCCGCGCCGGATTCGAAACGTTCGGTTGTTCAACGTATCAGGCCCATTACGCTTCCTGTATTGAATTATGCGCTCTGGCTCCCATTTCAAGGCCGTGCCTTTCGTTGCCCGTGGGCCTTCGATGCGCATCTTGCCTGGGTTGCCGTTCCTCTTGTGCTCGGCGGCTCTGCGGTTGGGGTCCGTCGTGATCCCATAGTACAAGATTTCGTTATTCTTGCCCCGCAAGGTGTATCTGTATGTATCGCGTGGTTGTCTCGATTTCGGCAAGGTGTTTCTCTCCCTTTCGCACACTACGATTATCCTCTAGTTCACCAGTTCGTCCGGGTTCTTGTATTGTATCTATCATGCCGAGCCATTTGTCATGGCGCTCCAGACCCTCGCTATCGACCGGGCCGTAGTGTGGCAACAGGGCCTTCAGCGTGTGGAGGTCATCCCCATCAATGATCAGGTTGTCATCAACTGCAAGAGAGTTGAGAGACCCTGCCATCGTTCAACTATAAGGGCCGGTAGGGGACGGTCAGGTGATGGACGTAGATATGCTGCTTGCCCTTGAAATTGAGCGTAGGCATCTCCCTCCTGCCGCTGTACAATATTGGTGGCAGTATAGAGCACATTGGCATTGAGGGTCTAGCGAGCTACAAGAACCGCGAACCGCCCCCTGAGGCTTCATTGAAGTAGGACCGGCCTGGTCATCCAACACTTCCTCGCCGCGGTATCCGGTCCTAAACCTCCAGCTTCGAACATAAAGTCGGAAGTTCTCGGTTGCCCGCTCGAACGTCGATGGATGCCCTCGCCGATTGCAGTAGGGACAGTTCGTCCGTAGGCCCGGTGCTCCACTACAGGGCCATTACAGCCTCTACTCATGCGCGATGTAGTCTAGCCCGACCTCGAAGCGGACCCCAACATCCTCACGAGTGATGAGCGTGTTCCTGAGACTCTCCACGTTCTCGGGATAAAAGGTCTCCGTCAGGTCGGCGGTCTGGCCGTCCGCCTGCGGTGGGGCCACGACGATGTTCCAGTAGGGGATGGCCGAGGGCTTTATGGGCGGGCCGCCGTAGACCTCTATGGTGCTACCGCAGTAGGGTTGTATCCTTGCGCCACCATTGGCCAGCGGGACTCTTAGAGAGCCTATCCACAGGTCGTTAACGTAATAGCCAAACCAGCGCCCTTCCTCATCAGTCTCTTCGGCAGATATACGCAGGGTGTACTGCCCAACTCCCCAATCGTAAGGCCTTCTCACGCTAAGGAAATCACCCTCGTAGTCTCCTTGCTCGACCCAAGAGTCTTCAGGACCGCGAACTCCTTTGTCGCTCGGGACATCCCACACGGAGAAAATGGCTCCCTTGCCTATGTTGCGCCAGCCTCCGATGGGGCCTGTGTTCACGTCAGTCTGCAAGCCGAAGTATGCGCCGGTTTTGCCGATGGCGAACGGCGTGCAAGCGATGAAGTAGAGGCCATGGTCGCCCCTATACTCAATGTCGTTTTGGAATTCGACCGTCACGATGATCTCATCTGTTGTCTCATCCCAACTCCACATGGCGAACATCATCGCCCTCGGCATCTCTACC
The DNA here is from genome assembly GCA_965207225.1 of Dehalococcoidia bacterium. GTDB lineage: Bacteria > Chloroflexota > Dehalococcoidia > Plut-88900 > Plut-88900 > Plut-88900. The sequence continues at coordinate 10,334 of CBDBLV010000004.1, read as the reverse complement.
GGCGTATTCAGGATGATCTCCTCGGCAGTCGGGGTCGCGGTAGGCGTGGGAGTATTGGTCGGTGTCGGCGTAACAGTCGGGGTTGGAGTGGGCGTGTGAGTCGGCGTGGGAGTAGGCGTTGCCGAGGGCACCGGTGTAGGGGTGTCGGTCGGCGTGGGAGTAGGCGTTGCCGAGGGCATCGGTGTGGGGGTGTCGGTCGGCGTGGACGACTCGTCAGTACATGCGGCCAGGGACATGACGGAGAGGACCACTACGAGGCCGACTAACGTGACGTGGTGTCTTCCGTGATCATTCCCTATCGGCAACTTAAGCCGCCCCATTACACCTCCAACTTGAAAGACAGGCGGAAAGTTCTTGATTTCGTCAAGTCTGGTGGGCCAAAGCCTACTAAACTGCGAACTTTTCGATGGGAAGTCCCAATCTAGTCATCCCCTAAGCAGACGGCGAAGTCATACAGAACTAGGCATTCATCCGGCCTTGCAACCTGTGAGCCGAGCGTCGATGGTTGAGTTGGGGATGCATACGTATGCAGGGATGCGACCTCGGTTCAAGAACCATTGCGAAGAAGTTGAGCCTCCAACTAGATGCCATGACTTTCCCGTTCTCGCATCTCCGTTAATGAGGCAATCTTTTCCGGATTATTCTTGGTCCATATCCAACCTTCAATATGGTCAGCAACGATGCGTGTGCATTGCCTGAATGCATTTATGGCATCAATATAGATGTCGTCTGAAAGTGGCTTGTCGAGGAAGCTAGCCTTCAAGCCTATAACATCTGACTGTTTGTCGATGAGTTCCACGGAACTTAGGATATGGGTACCAGACAGGTGCACGTAGTCTGACGCCCGTTCGTAAACTGATTCGATCCAAGGATATTGCTTCGCCAGTTTCTCAACCAGGTACCGATCAGTCATGGAGTTGCCATCTTTGTCTTTCAACCTTCTGATGTTCTTACCCGCGAATACTTTGATAGCGAAATCATGTGGCTTCTCTACAATGAAGCCGGCGTATAGGCGGAGCGAGGTATCCAGTTGCAGCCGGACTAGGGATCCTGCACAAACGAGATTCCGTTCAAGGATCAATGTCCTGAAGCCTGAAGACAGGGCCAAGGCGCGATTTATGGCAGCATTCGCTAAGAGGTCAAATCCATAAACTGCACCACCGTCGGCTTTGAACATCTCACCTGAACTGGCGATCAGTTGCCTTTCGTCGGCCTCAATATCGGCCAACGCTGCCTTAACGACTTCTGATGCATTCTCCACATTGGGTGCCCAGATCATTCGACAGCACCGTGCTTCGCCAAGATGTCCTTGATGTCCCCTGGGCTATAAGAAACATCTGCTGACCAGCGGCCGAATCCGCCGTGCTGGTTGACGGCCTCAATCCATTGCTCCAGAGCGCGGTGCTTTGAGTAGCTTTGCTCATCTGGTTGCCCCTTGGTCTCCAGGATCAGCGTGTTTCCTGATCTCAGGCGAATGATGAAATCCGGTCGGTACTTCCGCACCACACCACGGTAGACGTAGAGCACCTCGAAGCCCAGGTGGTCGTTCTTGACCCAGGCATTCACTAGACGGTTGTAATCCAACTCAAAAGCTTCCGAGGCTTCCCAAGTGCTGTCGTAGACGCACATGTTGATATGGCTGCGGTCCGTTAGGTTGCACGGCTTGCCTGTGTACCAGGTTGCCATGTTCGCAGTAGAGCGTATTGGGTGGTCGCGGTCGAACACCGGCTCAAGTCGTTCCGTGTTCTCGACGCGGACAGCATCCCATACGTGCTGCACCACCTTCGTCATGTTTAATGTGATCATAAGGCGACGGCGCATGTCGTCCTGATAGAAGAGGGGAGGAGTAATACCCAGGCTGCCCGATAGAAGGAACTGCTCTACCAGCTTCACCAACTGGGCGATGAGCGACTCACGGCTCCCTGCCCAGGACGGCTTCATCAGGTCAAACACGTCCCGTGCGGTCTCGAAAATTATCTTCTGAGTCCGGTACTCGTGGGCCAACGCCTCTAGGTCGATGCTGGTCAGCTTGGACACGTCGGGCTTGCCATCCACTACCGGGGCAAGCTCGGCCACTTGCGCCGTTTCACTGGCATTGAGCTCCAAACGTTCTACCTGATTCCAATCCAAGGTCAGTCTGGGGCGATAGACATGCTCAATGCGGATGATGTTGGGCCACTTGATCTCGAACGGGGCCTTTTCCGGTACTGGCTCAATAGCCGTCTTGGGTGAGGGAGGCTTCGGAGGCCCACTCTCGCCCCCTTCGTGGGGAAGGAAGGTGAACGGCACACCGAAAATGTTGACGTACTCAGGGTCAAACATCTCTGTCTCTGGATTCACATCGTAAGACGTGCGCCTGAGACCTCGCCCGACCACCTGCTCGCACAACAGTTGGCTGGTGAAGGCCCTCAGACCCATGATGTGTGTCACGGTCTTGGCGTCCCAGCCCTCGGAGAGCATTCCCACTGAAATGACGTTCTGTACCCGCTCACCGGGCTGCCCGGGCCGTCCCACGGTGTCCACCATCTTTCGCAACTGCTCGGCCATCTGGTCTCTAGTGAGCTTGGGACTGACAGCACCGTTGTCAGATTCATCCTCATCGTCCGGCATGATCTCGGCTATCGGTTCCTCGGACTCTTCGGCTCTCTTCAGAACGCCGGAGTCGATGTGCAACGTACGGTCCGGGTCACAGAGCTCGTCTATAAGGACTCGCTTGCGGTCAAAGGCGTGTTTGACTCTGGCTGCGGTCTCAGTGCGGTTGGCGACGGTGATCATTACCGGTGGTGTCTTGAGCTTGGCTTCTTGCCACTCTCTGGCGGCCTCTCTCCAGTCATAGCCAAGCAGATAGTATCCATTGGTCACTAAGTCGGGCAACGGTTCGTGGGGCTGGGCACGGCGATTCAGATCGTCCTTCACCTCCGGGTCGTTGTAGATGTGGTAGAGGCGCGACCTGTAGGTCTTGGCATCAACCGGTGTGTCGTCCCGAATCACGACCCTCGGCGTCTTGACCAACCCGGACTCGATGGCGTCGTTCAGTCCAAAGTCACTTACTATCCAGTCGAACAGCGCTTCTTCGGAACTCCTCTTGCCGGAAGGAGCAAAGGGTGTGGCCGAGAAGTCAAAGCAAGTGAGGATGCCCCGCGCTCGATGAATCCGGTCCAGGCCGCCAACCCACTTGGTCGCCTCCTCGATGTCCGCCTTGGCAACGCCCTTCACCTTGGACTCGGCGGGCACTCTCCAGGCATGGTGCGCCTCATCGTTGATGACTAGCAGGTTTCGTGCTCCGGCCATGTCGCCCAGCACATCGCGAACGTAGGCTTCGTCACTCTTTGCCCCGCGCTTGTCCACGCTCCGCTTTCTCCTAATCTGATCCTCGGTCTCCCAGTTGAGGGCGTGCCAGTTTCGGACAATGACCTTCCCTTGGCGGAGCCGGTCCAGTAGGGATGAAGGTACAACACGGAAAGCCTCGTAGTAGTTGTCCTCGTGGGATGGTTCCAGGACCGCAAGACGGCTCCTGATGGTGAGTCCAGGGGCAACCACCAGCACGTTCTTGGCGAACCGGGTGTCCTGGGGATATGAGACCTTGTTCAAGATGTGCCAAGCAATGAGCATCGCCATTACAACGGTCTTGCCCGTCCCGGTGGCCATCTTGGCGCATAGGCGCCAGAACTCTCCACCGTCGCCAGGGATGTCGATGCCTACCTTCTCGCTGTCTGGGGCTTCGGCGAGCCAGATGAGCGTCTCGGCAGCTTCGATCTGACAGAAGAAGAATCGACGGCTCTCGAATTCTTCCGGGTCTGTCCAGTGCTCCAACAGGCGCTTGGTGATGGCGGTGACGCCAGGATACCCGGCGTCACTCCAATCCTTTACCCGCGGCCGTATCTGGTTGACCAGAGGGATTTCGACGAAGACACCTGGATCGTCGAAAGTCTTGGAGTCCCCAGACGCTATCAGGTAGCCCGCAGGACGGCGGCCAGGTTTCCGACAGAACTTACGTGTCTCCCGATTGTAGTTCCAGTACTCCTTCGGCTCCTCATACGGCTTGTTGATGATGAGCCGGTCTATCGTTGACTGTTCCATCGCGGCCCCTACCTGTCCTGCTTCATCAGGATGGTAAAGCCTTCCTGCTCGAAGTTGTGGTCGCTGGTGAGAATCTCGGTAATTCCCTCTGCCTCCATCACATTCATAGAGATGCAGTCCTGAAGGCTATAGTCTTTATCGAGACGCTTCTCGTATCTGTCGAGCCCTTCAAGGAAGGACTGGCGTGTCTGAGCTACAATTCTAATTGCGCCGGCCTCCAGGATCTCTCTGACCGTACCCGCGGCGTCCCCTCGCAACCCCGGACCGGCGTTCGACATCGCAGTCAAGAACTCAGTGAGCACCTCGTCTGTCGTCACCAAGGGTACTTCACCAAGTCTATTCCGAGCGGCGAGCGCCGTGTCGTGCCATTGGTCGTGACGCCTGGCTAGGGCTATGAGATATGCGGTGTCCACGAAGATTTCAGTCATCGACGATCCGCGCCAGCGGTGTAGTGATCCAGGTTGTCAATCAAGTCGTGCGGCAGCCGATCCCATTCCTCTTGAGGGATGTCATTGAAGCGCGCTACGAAAATATCCTCCAGAGTTCTACTGGACTTCGTTACTTTAGGTTCGGCGTCCAACCCAATCACCTTCAGGCTCTCGATACCCCGGTCGTCGATGATCTTGACCGCTATCCGCCGATTCTCTCCCGGCTCGAAGGGCAGAGATAGGGTGCCCCGATAAGCCTCGATTAGCTCCTCGTCTATCTCCGCTTTGAGGTTCCTGACCAGGCGAGTCCATCCATCGTTGCTGCCAGACATGGGAAAGAACACTTGCCGAGGATAAAGGCTGCGACCGTCGTAGTCCGTGTCTAGCATCCACATCGCTATCTTGTCCTGTCCACCCGACTCCACATCGCCGCTCTTGGTGTTGTAGTAATCGAACCCCTGGACACTAACGCGGCGCTTTCCCGCGTCTTTACCATTAGCGATGGCCTCAACCTGCACATCCGGCTGGCCGATGAGCCAGAAGCTCTCATTGCTCGCTCGCTTGCGCTTCAGATCCTCAGTGAGTAGGTCAGCATTCATTTGCGCCTTCAGCAGGGTCATGCCGGGCCAGTTGGTTTCGTCGATGTCTTTCGCTGCTTCGGGGTCGAACTGGAAGGCAGCGAAGACGATGATACGAGGACTCGGCCTTAGGGTTTCGGCTTCCTGCAAGGCTTGGTTCACCTGACGCGGCTCCAACGGCGCGTGCTCAGGTCCGAAAGATACGACAACACGCTGTGATGCCCGCGCTGGGCCTTCCCGAATGCTCTGGGCGCCGTCGGCGTTGGGCAACGACTCGCCATCGGCGTGTAGATGGCGATGGTCCGGCAAAGGCTCCAACCTGGCGAAGCGAATGAACTGCCCTGCCTTACCACGGATGCCCGTCTTTAGCAGCTCCTCCCGCCAGTCTGACTGGCGCAGTGTTTCGCCAGAGCGGGCCACCGTGTCATCGGCGGGCAGCGGCTCGGCAACGTCAATGTCGTCGATGGGCTTGACCGCCGGTGCGGGGACAGCCTCGACACTGAAGGGACCGGTCACCCGCCTTTTGCCCGTGTCCACCAAAGGCTGGTCGTACAGTGTCTCCTGGGGAGCGTGGCGGGCGATGGCCTTGTCGATGTCCTCTTGGGTCATGCCCTCTTTGATGTCGGGGTTGTTAGCGATGGAACCCAAAGTGATGTGGGGGACAGTCTTGTAGTTGAAGCCGCTACCCACTCCCTCGCTTGGATGGGCCAACTCATAGTAGTCGTAAAGGGCGGTCACCAATCGCTGCTTGGCAAGAGCTATCGCCACACGGGATGTATCGCACGTGATCCAGCGACGGCCCCATTGCTCGGCGACATGGGCGGTGGTGCCGGAGCCGCAGGTAGGGTCGAACACCAAGTCGCCAGGGTCGGTAGTCATCAGGAGACAACGCTCAATGACCTTTGAGGAGGTTTGGACGGCGAATGTTTTGCCAACTGCCCCCTGCGTATCTGTCCATTGGTTGGTGATTTGCATGACAGGGTAGTCGTCTGCGAAAAAGACATATCTTGGCACAGTCCTTTGCCATCGGACCCTGTTGGCGGCAATCAGTCGCTGCATTCCTTCAGGTGTAGTCTTCCAGCTTGTAGTAGGGTTGGGGTACGCTCTCCTTCCTTCTAGGAAAAACTCAAAGTGGCATGATTCGGTATAACCGGTTGCCATGAGATCAATGAGGGTGAAGTAGCGAGTAGACTCGATTTCAGATTCGGGCACTTCAGATGCCTTTGTTACAGCGCCATCCTCCAGCTGTGCGTTAGAGAATTGTGTTTCCTCACCGAAATTACGAGTTGTGAACAACCGTCGGAACTTTACCTTATCCTTGTCTTTGGCATACCAAATCAAGAAATCTGCTATATTGGGCAAGAAGGCTGCGTTCAGTGGGATCTTTGTCCTGAACGATATAAGAGACATGAACTGTTCGGGGCCAAGAATCTCATCCATGAGTTCTCGAACCAGATGGACGTTCTCGTCGGAAATCTGCACGAAAACGCTACCTGTCTCACTTAGCATCTCCCGCGCTAGCAGCAGACGGTCCCGTAGATAGGACAGATAGGAGTGGATGCCTAGTTCCCAGGTGTCGCGGAAGGCCTTAATGGTTTCCGGCTCCTGGGTCAGGTCCTCATCCTTGCCATCCTTCACGTCTCGACGGTTCACGAAAGGCTGGAAGTTAGAGCCATACCGGATTCCATAAGGAGGGTCGATGTAGACCATCTGCACTTTGCCGGCCATGCCCTCCTTCCCCAGCAGGCTGTTCATCACCAATAGGCTATCGCCAGCTACGAGGCGGTTGGTCCAGTTGTGACGGTGCTGGTAGAACTCGATGGCGTTGCGGACCGGGGGGTTCTCCTCCGGCAGCTCAAAGAGACTGCCCTGTACCGGAGCGCCGTTGCCGTTGCGCCTGCGGGTAGCCTCAATGATGGTGCGGGGGTCGATGCGCTCGTGTACATGGAGAGAGACCGTGGGAACCTGAAAGGAGGTATGCTCCGCCTTTCCCGCCCACTGGAGCTGCGGGTCCAGATGGGGGTCGTAGGCGTAGGTCTTCCGTCCCGCGTCCCGGTCAGTCTCCGGCGTGACTAGTCCGACGGGTGGGTTGTTCAGTCTTTCCTTGTCCCGGTGGTCATAGGACTCAATGGGACGCTTGGATTGTGGTGATCTCCTACGTGGAGGCATGGTATACTCCTCAGGGTATTCTACCACCGGCCCTTAGTGTACTGGAATAGGTATGCACTATCAGTTGCGCCTACCTCTCAGAAACGCTCTTACCCGGCTAAGGCATGTATACAGAATTGACTTCGGGGAGTATCTGTGAGTCTTTGTCTTTTCCACCAAGTAGAATGGAGCAATTGAGTCTCCCAAAGCAACCCGTGAAGGAAACTCGCAATTTGGGCGGCAACTTCCGGTCGGGAAACCAATATCTTGTGTAACAAATCGATAGTCCTGTTGCTTGATGGCGGGCCACCAGTCTTGGGCTAGGATATACCTGAGCATCAAGTTCAGTTGCATGCTTGCTACTCCAAGACTGAAAGGGAATACATTCTGGTTGTTCATCCGAACTTCGGCTGGTAAAGCAGTAATGTAAGAAGGGTCATCAAGTGATCCGTCCAACTCCATTGAGACATCACTCGTGCTGTATTGACCGATGCAGCGCATGCACTGATTACCCGGACCTACCAAGTGAGCCCGCCAGTGTGTTAGGAGAAGATGGCTGTTGAGAGGACCAGCATCCACGCCCCCATCTATAACCGGAATCAAATGGGTATAAGCAATATAGTTGAGCACATCTCGCCCGACTGGACGGTCAACGCAACTGAATAGTAGATCGCAGTCAATGGCTGCCTTGTAGGCGGTTCGCTCTCGAATCGACATTGGCAAGGCAATTACTTGGACGTCCTTGGCTGTAGCGTGTCGTCGTATCTTCCGGTTCGCTAAATCAACCTTATGTGTCCCGATATCACGTTCCGTAGAGTATAGTAGCCGGTCGAGATTGTGTTCTTCTACTAGATCATGGTCGATCAGTGTGAAACTTGATATGCCGATTCTGGCAAGGCCTTCAGCGACGATACATCCCACGCTTCCCAAACCAACAATCCCTACCTTCAGGCGTGCGATGTTCTGTTGGGCCTCTTCTCCCCAAGTGTCGATGGTGCGCTTGAGAACTTCACTTCGATCAGGTGGCGGGAAAATTCTGTTGTCGAAGTACACTCGATAAGAATCGGCTCCTACAACTCTGACCCTCTCACATTCCCGCCTCATCATCTCTCCCTCGGCCCGCTCCCAGAATCGAGCGCTCCAGTAGCCGTCGGTACCGACAGTGAGGCCAAGCAGTGGAAGTCCAGTAGCGCCAGCCGGATACGCAAGAACATCTCGTTCGGCTCTCACATCAGATCCACTCATTCCCTGCCATCCCTGACTGGGATGGCTGTGCATAAATGCCAACCCTGCCTTCTCTTGTCGTGCCATATCAAGAGCCCGAGTGAGGTATGCAGGCTGGAAGCTGGCGTTGCCGTGCAATTCACGGTCTTCATGCTGAGGCAGGATGACCCGGTAGATGATCCCGGAGTACTTACTGCTCCCTATCGATGGTCGCCACAAAGCGAAGCACAAGTCTTCTTGGCCCTCGCCGTGCCTGTAATGCTGAAGCAAGTGACCTATCGCCACTCCATCAACTTCAGCGAGCATAGCAACGTCAAAGATCACATCCGACTCCAGAATCGCCGTATATGCTCGTCAAGGTAGTGCCTCATGTTCTTGACCGGCAGATTGTCCCATATATCGCTGGGGGGTCTGCTTAAGGCAATCCACTCCCGACCATCCGCAGTTTGGTATCGCTCCTGTACACCACCCAGGCCATCATCCACAGGAGGGCTCACGTGTATCCAGTGAGGAGGGTATTCCGAATAGCCCTGCTCTTGAAAGCTCATACCGAGCCTAAACATCTGTCCCGTGTGAGTGCCAACCTCGACGGTGTAGTCGAATTCGACAACGACACCATGCTTCCAATTGTGTAGTGTAGGAGCGTATCCTAACTCCTCCAGTTCTGACTGGACCCGACTTATGTCGTTGGGTGCCAAGCCTCACCTCCACTCATGCCACAGGCGTGGGTCCTGTCGGCACGGTTATGAACACGTTGTCGACCGTTAGGTCAATCCGGGTACCTCCCTGGTACTCACCCTTGTCACCGCGCAGAATGTATGTGTCTGCTCCTTTAGGATTAGGAACCGCTTTGCCCTCAATGGCAATCGCCAGAATCTGGGATGCAGTCAGCTCAGGAGTGTCCGTCCTGAACTCAACCCCGTTGACTTTGAATTCGTACCTTCCTGTTGTCATGGGAAACCTCCGTGATATTCTGGAAAGGCTCGTCCGGCTTCTACCCTAAGCCACTGCTCTCAACGCCTACTCCCGCTCATACACACTCCCTTCTAGTCTATGGTGCCAACCCCAACATTGGTTCACTCGAAGAACGAGTCAATCCCAGAGTGCTCAGACGAATACCGGCGGCTTCTTGAGAGACTTGGCATCGTCTAGACAACTCTCGGATCAGACCAGCGTACGCTTGCGTGTCTCTTGCTGGAATATAGGCTAGAAGATCGTTTGCTGGTCTGGCTCCCACAATGAGTCTCGCTAGGTCGGTGAATGGACCGCTTGGCATTAGCAAGGCTGCCATTCCCAGATTGGCCTGTACTTCTTTCCAGTCGCCCGTGCCCCGGGCAAACCAGATGTGACGTTCTAGGCATCTCGTCGTAGTCGTCTCCACCTTCGATTCCACCCCTTGAGAGAACAGTGTCCCTTGTCCCTGTGGTCGCTCGACGAGTTGTCTATGCAGGATCACGTGGGCGGCCTCATGTGCCAACGTGGCCCGCCACCTCCCTAGAAGCCCAGTTGGGCTGGCATTCTCGTTCGCTTGCTCTGTGAGGTCCCGATTGATTTCAACCACGGGCTGCTGCCCGGCGATGAATGTGCTGACTCCCAGCAAACCAGGACGTAGTTCGCAATATAGGTCAAGCCTAACTTGAAGATGCAACTCCAAGAAGGCTTCCACATCCACCAGAGGAATAGCAGCGCTTGGGAACATCTCACACTGTTGAAGCTCATGTGTCATGATCTCCTCAATCTCGCTCTCTTCAAACCAGAGCCGCCGCTCTCCATTTGGGCTTCGGTAATCCTTCATTGCTCATCCTCTGGAGGCCCCAGTTGCTCAAGCCTGTCCAAGAGCTTCTGGAGACCCTCTCGGTCAAGGTTAGTTTCGGCC
>CBDBLV010000003.1:0-359418 GCA_965207225.1 Dehalococcoidia bacterium | reverse complement strand
TGATGGTGCCCTGGCCCTCGGCGTCGGCGATGGTGGCGTTGGTCGCGTCCGACAGCTGCACCAGGAAGGTCTCGTCGGCCTCGTCCAGGGTGTCCTGGGTCGTCTGCACCTCCAGGGTCTCCGTCGCCGCCGCGATGGTCACCGTCTGCAGGGTGCCCACCGCCGTGTAGTCCGAGGCCCCCGCCGCGTCGGCCCCGGTGGCGTTGGCCGTCTTCCACTTGAAGGTCACCGCCTTGCTGCTGGCCGCCGACAGGGTCACCGTGAACTCCGCCGTGCTGCCCTCGGCCACGCTCACGTCGTCCACCGATAGGGTGGGCGCGTCGTCGTTGTCGGTGATGGTGCCGGTGGCCTCGTCGTCGGCGAAGGTGGCGTTGGCCGCCGCCGACAGCTGCACCAGGAAGGTCTCGTTCTCCTCGTCCATGGTGTCCTGGGTGGTCTCCACCTCCAGGGTGGCGGTGGTGTCTCCGGCGTCGATGGTCACCGTGGTGGCCGTCACCGCCGTGTAGTCCGTCGCCCCGGCCGGGTGGTCCCCGTCGGCGTCCGCCGCCGTCTTCCAGGAGAAGCTCACGTCCCGCCCGCTGGCCGCCGACAGGGTCACCGTGAACTCCGCCGTGCCGCCCTCCGCCACGCTCACGTCGCCCACCGACAGGGTCGGCGTGGCGTCGTCGTCGGTGATGGTGCCGGTGGCGGTCAGCTCCGCCGCCGTGTTAGAGAGGGCGGCGTTGGTCGCCCCCGTCAGGGTCACGATCACCGTCTCGTCGTCCTCGTCGAGGACGTCCCCCTTTACCGGAATCACGATGTTGGCCGTGGTGGAACCGGCCGGCACGCTCACGCTCAGCGGGTCCGGCTCGGCGTAGTCCCCGGGCGCCTCGGCCGTCCCGGTCAGCGTGTAGGTGACGGTGACCACCTTCCCCGAGGCCGCCGACAGGCTCACCGGGAAGCTCATATTCGTCGTCGTCGCCGGGTCGTTCCCCTCGGCCACCGCCGCCGCGGGCGCCGCCACCGAGGCCACCGCCGTGGCGTCGTCGTTGTCGGTGATCGTCCCCACGCCCTCGTCGCCGCCGTCGCTGAAGGTCGCGTTGGCCGCATCCGACAGCTGCACCAGGAAGGTCTCGTCGTGCTCGTCGATGGCGTCCTGGGTCGTCTCCACCTCCAGCGTCGCCGTCAGGCCCCCGGGGTAGATGGTCACCGTCTGCAGGGTGCCCACCGCCGTGTAGTCCGCAGCCCCCGCCGCGTGCGCCCCCTCGGTGCTGTCCGCCGTCGTCTTCCACGAGAAGCTCACCGCCTTCCCCGAGGCCGCCGACAGCGTCACCGTGAAGGCGACCGTGCCCCCCTCCGTCACGCTGGCGTCGTTCACCGACAACGTCGGCGTCCCGTCGTCGTCGGTGATGTCGCCGATGGCCGCCTTTTGGGACGGCGTGTCAGGCAGTTTCGCGTTCGTCGCCCCCGTCAGAGTGACGATGATGTACTCGTCGTCCTCGTCCAGCATGTCCCCCTTGATCGGCACCACGATGTTGGCTGTGGTCGCACCCGCCGCGATGGTCACGCTGAGAGGGTCGGACTTGATGTAGTCGCTGCCTGGACTGGCGCTGCCGCCGAGGACGTATGTCACCGTCACGTCCTTGCCCGAGGCCGCCGTCAGGCTCACCGGGAAGCTCATGTCGGTCGTCTTGGTTGGGTCGTCGCCCTCCGGCACCGCCGCCCCCGGCGCGGCGACCGAGACGGTTGGCGCGTCGTCGTCCACCGGCGCGTCGTCGTCGTCGGTGATGGTCCCCTGGCCCTCGGCGTCGGCGATGGTGGCGTTGGCCGCCGCCGACAGCTGCACCAGGAAGGTCTCGTCCTCCTCGCCCAGGGTGTCCTGGACCGTCTGCACCTTCAGCTTCACCGTCTTGAACCCCGCCGCGATGGTCGCGTCGGTCTCCGCCACCGCCGTGTAGTCCGAAGCCCCCGCCGCGTGGGTCCCGTCTGCGTCCGCCGCCGTCTTCCACTTGAAGAAGACCGCCTTGCCCGAGGCCGCCGAGAGGGTCGCCGTGAACTCCGCCAAGCCCCCCTCGGCCACGCTCACGTCGTTCACCGACAGGGTCGGCGCGTCGTCGTCGTCGGTGATGGTTCCCGTGGCCTGGCCGTCGACAATGGTGGCGTTTCGTGGCTGCGAGAGCTTTATGAGGAAGGTCTCGTCATGCTCGTCCAGCGTGTCCCCGACGGTTCGCACTGCGAGCCGGCCGCTGGTGTTGCCCGCCTTGATTCTGACAATACCTGTGTCGTATACGAAATCCTTTTGCTGTTCAGCCGGGTGGTCCCCGGTGCTGTCTGGACTCGTCCGCCACCCGACGAACACATCCGTAGGCGCGATCCTGCTTATGCTGACTGTGAACACCATCGTCTTGCCTTCGGCCACGGTGAGGTCGGCGATCGACAGCTCTATCGTCTCGTCGTCGTCGGTGATGGTCCCCGTGGCCGTCAGGTCCGACGCGTCCTCGTCCAGCGCCGCGTTGGTCGCCCCCGTCAGGGTCACGATCACCGTCTCGTCGTCCTCGTACAGCACGTCCCCCCTGATGGGGATGACGATGTTGGCCGTGGTCGACCCCGCCGGCACGCTCACGCTCAGCGGGTCCGGTTCCGTGTAGTCGCCGGGCGCCCTCGCCGTCCCGGTCAGCGTGTAGGTGACGGTCACCACCTTGCCCGAGGCCGCCGACAGGCTCACCGGGAAGCTCATTTCGGTCGTCTTGGTTGGGTCGTCGCCCTCGATGACCGCCGCCCCCGGCGCGCCCACCGAGACCACCGCCGTGGCCGCATCGTCGTCCTTGATGGTCGCGGTGGCGGTCGCCGCGGCGTTGGGACCTCGAGCTATGCCGTCATCGTTTCCAGAGATCAACACAAAGGCCACTTCGTTGGGATGATCCTGGGAATGAACAGAACCTCGGACACTGGCTCTCAACTCGATCAGGAAGGTCTCGTTGTGCTCGTCGACTCTGTCTTCGGTGGTCTGTACCATGATCGTTTTGTTGATTTCATCGAATCCAGTGTAGTTTCCCGGCCAAGTAACGGTCCCGTTTGTCACTGCGGTAAAGTCGTTGGCGTCCGCCGGGTGGTCGCCGTCGGGATCGGTGGCGGTGTTCCATTCCAGGGTGACGGTGTCATCCAACGCTTTTATCTGCTGAATCTGCACAAGGAATTTGATGGCATCCCCTTCATCGACCGGCTTGACTGGGTTAAGCACAATACTGGCCCTGATTACGTCGGTTACCGTTACCTTCACGTTCAGTCTGGAGGCCAAGCCTGATTCGTCGGTCGCCACCAGCGTGACCTCGTAGACGTTGTCCTCGTCCTCGTCCTTGGGGTCTTCGAAGTCCTGGGCGGCCAGGGACAGTTGGGCCTTGGTCACGTCGGGGGTGGCGGTGGACGTGTTAGTCACCGTGAAGAGATCGGCATCCTCCCCGCCGAGCGTCCAGGCGATTGCGCCGGTCGGGCTGCCCTCAACCCTGAACTCGTCGCGCCACGCCAAATTCTCATCAACTTGGTGCTCTACCGCTCCACGCAGGGAAAATCTGTCGCTGATGGTGCCCACCGCCTCGGCGTCGAAAATGGTCGCGTTGGTGGGAGAAGAGAGCTGCACCAGGAAGGTTTCGTCCTGCTCGGTTTCGTCGTCCCCGGTGGTCTGCACCTCCAGGGTCGCCGTCCGGTCCCCCGCCGCGATGGTCGCCGTCGTGGCCGTCACCGCCGTGTAGTCCGTAGCCCCGGCCGGGTTGGCTCCGTCGGCGTCGTTGGCGGTCTTCCACTGGAACGTGACGTCCCTGGCGGAGACCGTCGACAGCGTCACCGTGAAGGCAGCCTTGCTCCCTTCGGACGCGCCGGCGTCGGCCACCGACAAGGTGGGCGGGGCGTCGTTGTCAACGATAGTCGCGGTCACGCTCGCCGTGGCGTTCGGACCCAGCTTAACGACATCGCGATTGCCTAAAATGGTGAATTCCACTTCGTGGGGATGAACGGGATGCTTGGCAATGGCGTTTAGTTCGATCAGGAAGGTCTCGTCGAACTCATCCAGCGCGTCCTGGGTGGTCTGCACGGTGATCGTTTCGACGACGTCTTCTAAGCCCCTGCTGCCTGGCCAGCCAATGGTCTGGACTGTCACCGGGGTATAGTCGCCGGCGTCCGCCGGATGGTCGCCGTCGGCGTCCGCGGCCGTGTTCCATTCCAGGGTGATTTTTTCCAGCGTCGAATCTTCGATGAGCGAGAAGACCCTCACCGTGAATGAGACGGCATTCCCTTCATCGACCGCCGTGCGAGGGTCAAACACAACGCCGCCAATGCTTACGTTGGTGACCGTGACTTGCACGTCAGTTGCAGCGGACAGGCCCTTCGTATCGGTGGCCACCAGCGTGACCTCGTAAACGTTGTCCCCGTCCTTGTCCTTGGGGTCTTCAAAGTCCTGGGCGGGCAGGTCTATCTGTGCCTGTACCGAAAGGCTTGATGAAATGCTGACAACGGTGAAGAGGTCGGCGTCGTCCCCGGTAAGCGTCCAGGTGACGTCGTCGTGCGGATTGCCGTAGATGACGAAACTGTCGCCAGGACTGCTCCAGGCAACATTTTCGGTCGCTTCGAAACTGGTGTCTCCGGTGATCTGGAACCCGTCGGTGATGGTGCCTTCGCCCTCGCCGTCGGAGATGGTGGCGTCGGTGGGCGAGGACAGCCGCACCAGGAACGTCTCGTCCTCCTCGTCCATCGTGTCCTGGGCGGTCTCCACCTCCAGAGTCGCGGTCGTCGACCCCGCCATGATCGTCACCGTCTGCAAAGTGGTCACCGCGGTGTAGTCCGTTCCCGCCGTGGCCGGATTGGCCCCGGTTGCGTCGTCGGACGTTCCCCACTTGAAGGTCACCGCCTGCTCCGAGGCCGCGCTCAGGGTCACCTCGAAGGCCACCTTGCTGCCCTCGGGCGCTTCGGCGTCGGCCACCGACAGGGTGGGCGGGGCATCGTCGTCGGTGATGGTGCCGGTGGCCGTCAGGTCCGCGGCCGTGGCGGACAGCTCCGCGTTGACGGCCCCGGTCAGGGTAACGGTCACCGTCTCGTCATCCTCGTCCACCACGTCGCCCTTGACCGGGATGACGATGTTGGCCGTGGTAGACCCGGCGGGGATGGTGACTTCCAGCGGGTCCGGGGTCGTGTAGTCGCTGACCTCCTCGGCCGTCCCGCCTGTGGCCGTCCCGCCCAGGGTGTAGGTTAGCGTAGCGTCGCTGTTCCTGGCCGCCGACAGGCTCACCGGGAAGTTCAGGGCAGTCGTCTTGGTTGGGTCGTCGCCCTCGGCCACCGCTGCCGCCGGGGCCGCCACCGACGCTATGGGGAAGCTGGTGACGGTTACCCGCACGGCCTGGGTATCGCTATTGCCGTCTTCGTCGGTGGCCCGGGCGGTTACCTGGTACACGTTGTCCGTGTTCTGGTCCTTCGGGTCATCGAAGTCCTGGGCCGGCAGGGAGATGACGCCGGTGTCCGCGTCAATGGTGAAGCGCGCGTCGTCGTCCCCTTCCAGGGTCCAGGTCACGTGGCCCAGGGGAGCGCCGGAAACCGTTGGGACGGGCGATTCCCAGTCCAGACCCTCCAGTCGCTCCGCGTCGCTGTAACCGCCGACGGCCACCGAACCCAGGTCATCGTTCCGGATTGTTATCCGGGGCATCCGGTACGATTGGTTACCACCGACGGGGAAATATCCCCTGTAACGAGGCTGCGGGGGATTGACGGAAGCTATATTGAACAAAACCCCCAGGTCTTCATCGGCTTCAACGCGGCTGTCCTCGGTGGTGGGGACGGGCAATTTCCAGGATTGAGTTCCCGACAATATAAGAACGGTGCGTGACGGATAACTCCCGTATCCGGTAATTCGTCTGCCCCGTTCCCAGCCGGTGTAGTCCACGTCGTCGTCGGCTGCCGGATTGCTGACCCCGGCAGTTGTCAGGTACACCAGACCCGTTACGAGACGCGTCAACGGGTTGGATGAATTGAACAAGATGTCAACCGTTTCCCCTTCGTCCACCACCCGGTCGGGGATGTAAAGATCCGTTTGGGTGGAGTCGTTGATCTCGACGGTGGCCTCGCCTTCCACGGGGTGGATGTTCAGCCCGGCGGACGCCTCTTCCAGGAAAACGGTGAAGGTCTCGGGCACGGGCTCGTTCCGGCCGTCCTCGAATATGACGACTTCGACCGTCTGCGCCGTTTCTCCGGGGGCGAAGGTGATCTTTTCGCGGACGGGCTGATAATCCTCTCCGGCGATTGCGGTGCCGTTCCTGACGTCGACGAAGACCTCCAGCGCCTGCGTGTGGGGCTTGGAAAGGCTGACGGTGAACCGGGCGCGCCCGGCGTCCTCGTTCACCGAGGCGGGGCCGCTCACGGACGCCTGGGGCCGCTCGTCGTCAATGATGGTGGTGGTGAGCACCAACCCCAGCCGGGCGTCAGGCGAGAACAGGCTCCACCCCCTCCCAACGAACGGATAGAGCCACAGGGACAGGGTTTCGTTGCCTTCTGCCAAACTGTCTCCGCGGGGCCGCACACCAAACGTAATCTCGCGGAGTGTTCCCCCAAATTGTACGGTGTGAATCTCCGCCAGCTCGCCAATTCGAGTTCGCTCATGGCATTCCACTAAACTCGCCCGGAACTCGCCGTTGGCGATTTTGCCAACTGAGACATCCGTGCTGCCGGCGGCGCCCACAGTCAGGCCCCGAGGCGTCGCTCCTCCCGGGAAATTCCGGGGGTTGGGACGCGTCAGGGCGCACACCTGAAATCCGAACTCGTCCCATGGAAAGTTCACTTCATCGGGATGCGCCGTCCGTCTGATCTTCACCTGATAGATCGTGTCGTCGTCCCAGTCGGCAGTCGTGCCCTCGGGAAGGGCCGCGGGGAGGACGCCGACGATCTCCCAGGTCAGGGCGTCGTCGTCCTCGATTTCGGCATAGCCGACGACGTTGCTGAAGTCGATGCTGGCTTCGTCGCCGCTGATGGTCACCCGGAACTCTTCGGTGTTCTCGATGAAATCGTCGTCATTGACCGTGACCGAAACCGTCTTCTCGGTTTCGCCGGCCGCGAAGGTGACGGAGCCGCTGGCGGCGGTGAAGTCATTCTCTCCCTGGTTGCCGTTGCCTCCGCTGCGGGCCGAATGGAGTGGGCCCGAGGCCCCGTCGCTCGTTGCCCACCGGACGGTCACGGCCGAGGTCTGGGCCGGCTTGAGGCTGATCACGAAATCGGCCGTGGCGCCGGGACCCTCGGTGACCGGGGCGGCGTCGGCGATGGCTACCTGCATGGTGTCGTCGTTCTTGATGGTGCCCACGGCGGTGGGGTCCCGGAACTTGGCATGGGGCGCGTGGGCCAGCTGGATCCGGAACTGCTCGTCGACCTCGGGCTCGATGTCGGGCTGGGAATCCACCACGATGGTCTTGCTCAGCTCGCCCGGCGCGAAGGTGACGGTCTGCCGCGCCGTAACGCCCACGTAGTCATTGTCCAGGACACTGGCGGTGTCGTCCTCCGTCACCCATATCACCGACACCGGCCTCTCCGAGGCGGCGTCCAGGGAGATGGTGAATTCGAGGCTGCCGCCTTCCACTGCCTCGGCGTCGCCAATGGACATCCAGGGCCGGGAGTCGTCGTCACGCACGGTCACCACCGCGTCAGCGTCGTCGGGCAGGGCGCCGGTAACGGAGACCACCGTCACGGTGAAGTACTGGTCGCCCTCGTCTATCGTGTCTTGCAGCGTCTGCACCGCGGGCAAGTCGATACTGGTCTCACCGGCGGGGATGGTGGCGGACTGCATGGTCCGCGCCGTGTAGTCCTTGCCTGCCTTGGCGGTGTGGGCGTCGTCGGCGCCGTTGCCGCCGTCCTGGGTCTTCCAGGTGAAAGTGACGTCGGTGGCCGACGGATCGCTGAGGGTGGCCCGCACGTGAGCCGGCTGCCCTTCGGTGACCTTGTCTTCCAGGACCGTCAGCGACAGGCCGGGCCGGTCCACGATGGTGATGGTGGGCATGGAGACGCTGGCCGCCAGGTCTGCATACTCGTAGTTGACCCCGAACAGTTGTTTTCGGACACGTTCATTTTCTGGCGCAACGCCCAGCAAGAAAAGGCTGGCCCCGGCTTCAAACTCCAGGGTGAAGGTTTCCAGACCCTCGCCGCTTATCCCGTCGTCATGAACTCCAATCGCCTTGCGACCAGTGGTTTGGCCTTTCGGGACATGGATCCAAAAGGCCGTGCCGCTCAGGTCTCGATAATCAACCCCTCCCGTCGCCGTAATGTCTTTGGTCTTGAAGTTGGCGGACAGATCGTAGGGCACGGGCCTGGAGAGGGTGAGACGAACCACGGCCGAGACTCCTTCCAGCACCGTGGCGTCATCCACGGCAACCGTCAGTTCCACCGGGTCGTCGTCGTTGAGGATGATGCCGCGAGAGATGAGGCCGCCGCCTCCGCAAGAAGGCACGCCGCGGAAGCAGGCGTTCACCGCGTTGGTAAAGCTAATCCACACGACTTCATCGGGTTCTTTCTCGTAATCGCCCTTGACGGTAACCTCAACCTTCTTTCGCGTTTCGCCGGGCAGGAAGGTGAGGGTGCCGGCACTCAGGGCCTCATAGTCCGTGCCCGATGTGGCCTGGTCAGGCAGTCCGGTTCCGGCCCGAGAGATTCTTGCGTAGTTCACTTTGACCGTCCGGCCGCTGGACCGGTCCAGCCGGACAACGTAGGTGAGCTTGGCGGTTTCCCCTTCGTCGGGCTCCCTCACCGTCGAACTGGTCACGGACACGATTGGCGGGTCGTCGTCATCCGTGATGGTCAGTTCCTTCAGGAAATAGCGATGTTCATTGCCGTCAGCGTCGGTCTCTACTATGGGCTGGCCGCCGTCGGCGTCGACCGCCCGCAACCCTTCGGCATTGCCATAGAACACCAGGATGCATTCGTCGTTCTCATCCAGAACATCCCGGCGGGTATAGACCTCGAAGTGCCCGGTCTGGTCTCCTGGCCCAAAGGTGAAGCGCTGTGAATTCACTTCCCGGTAATCCACGTGCTCCACCGCTTGTTTTTCGCCGCCGGCGCAATGGCTGCCCGTTGGCTCGACGACTTCGGCGAGGATGCTGGCATGCTCGCCGGGCCGCAGCGCCCGCGCCAGGGTGACGGGCAGCCGGGCCGCCTCACCCTCCGCCACCGTGCCGCCGCGGATCGTGACGTCGACGGTGTCTTCGCTTTCGATGAAGCCGTAGGCCTTGAGGGTTGTATCCGGAGTTCCGTCGCCGTCCTGGTCGGGAAACTCCAAGTTGCCGGATGGATTGCTGAGGGTCAGGGTAAAAGCCTCCACCCCCTCAACGAGATTGTCGTCGACCGGGGTGACAACAATCTCCTGTACCTTGGTGTCCAGGAAGGAGAGTGTTCCCGATGCGCCGCCGGCGGGCGGCGTGTAGTCGCCGGCGCTGGCGGCATTACTGAAATCGGGTGGGGCGTCGGGTGTGATGGCGTAGTTGACGGTTTGAGCGGCGCCCTGTGGCGCGGTCGGCAACTCAACCCGAAAGACGACCTTGCCGTCCTTCTTGGCAGCTTCTGTGGCACCGTCGTCCCAGTCCTCCTTGCCTCGGTCGTTTGCCACGTTGACGGGGAGCGGCCGGTTGGTGATAGTGACCGTTATCTTGTTGTTGGGAAAACTAACTTCCGGATCCGAAAAGTTGAAGGGTTGGAAATCAATTGCGAACCTTTCCGGCTTCTCTGCTATACCATCCCAGATTGCCTCCAAGGATATGGTTGCGGTGCGAGCCTCTTCCGAACTGCCGCTAAGCGTTATAGTCCCCTGTCGAACGACAGTGTTTCCCCCAACCTTCGCCGTGAAGTCCTGTCCATATATACCAGCGGACCCGTAAGTTTCGGTGATGTCGATCGAGGGAATAAAGGTATAGTAAAATTTGCGCTCTCGGGTTCCGGAATTTGCCGGTATCGTTAGCGTGATGTCTTGGGCCGGTCCGCCTTCTAGAATCGTGACGCTGGTCGGGGATACTGTCACTGGGACACGGTCTGGGCCCTGCTGGGCCGAGACGTCACTGGCGAACAGGCCGACAAGGGTGGCGCCAACGATCAGGAACAAGCCCAGCCAATGCGTGTGCCATCCAGACCGGCTTTGGCGCTCTCGCGAGGCTTCCGCCGGTGTGCGGAATTCTACGATAGATGCAATCCGCGCCCAGTCTATGGACCGTTTCACCATATAGTTACCCATACTCATTGTACTATGGGGGGGGGGGGGGGGGCTACCCTAATGCAACGAGAATGAGTCCAAGATCCACTACCCAGCGGCAAGAATGCGATTTCGGGCCACTTGGTTGGGCCGGTGTCGGTGACGCCATCTTCACGGTGACGGCCAGCACGAACGGGTCTTCCCCGGCTCGCGGCGCTGCCGGCAGTTTCCCCCAGAGATTCATCCACGGATTCGCCCCGTTGTCATCGCGCCTCCCCCATGTCTTGCGCCTCCAGCAGCAAACGAAGGGTCTGGGCCGACGTCCTCTCCTCCACCTCCGCCATGAAGACATCTGCCGATGGAAGGAAATAGTCTTCTGCGGGCCACAGGTCTCCCACAGGTGGAGGGTCGGCAAAGGTGGCAACCTTCTCCGGGTAGTGCACATAGGCTTCACGGACTCTCCGGCGCAGAGCTCCTATTCGTTCCATGGCCTCGGCCATGCTTATCTCGTCCTCCGGGTATGACCAGGTGGTCGCACCCATGACGTCGCCCACCTGCCAGTCGGTCTTGGGCGGAGTTCGCGTCGCTGTTGTGGCAGACAACGCACGCCTCCGCCGAGGCGATGTCCGTGAACATGGCAGTCTGAAAGCCGATATCCGGGTCCAAGAAGAACTGCGGCTCGCCGGTGCGCCTGATGACCTGAAAGTGCTCTGTCTGCAAGCCGGTGAATTTGTTGGCGTCGTTGATCGGAAAGTCCGAGCCGAGGAAGAGATACAGGGGGACTGGACTACGCCGGAGACCCTCGGCAGTCTCCCGCAGGAAGAGCGCCGGAAGCGGCCCGGCGTGCGTGGGGGTGATGGGGTCGTCCTCCAACTAGGTGTCCTGGTGGCAGTGGGTGCAGAAACCGATGGTGGGCTGAGTCACCCGCACCCCTTGGTGCTCGGTGTGGCAGGCGACGCACATGTGGGCCTCGATGTGCTCCCGTGCATCGGCGAAGCGCGGCTCGAGGAAGCGGGAGATCGGGTGCCGGTCGTCAGGCCTCTCGTGGCAGTCCAGACAGGCTGCGTTACCGACATCCTCGGAGCCAAAACCGATGGTGGACTCCCGCAGGCCCAGCCAGTCGTAGACGTTGGAGTTCAGTTGCTGCGCGGCGGTGCCCGCTACGGCTGAGTGGCATTCCTGGCAGCCCAATCCCTCGTGGCCAGTGTTCATGGGCCCCTTGGCAACCAGCGCGTTGCGGTCCGGGAATGTGAGAAACGCCACCAAGAGCAGGCCCAGCGCGACGGCCGACTGCAACTCCGACATACCTCCAGTGCTTCAATAACGTCCTGATAGCAGCCCCGTTCCCGAGCGGGTCCTTAAGTGCCTCAATTAGGATATGGGGCAGACTAGGGCCGGGAATGCACGGGTGTGTCAGCACTGATCTGATGAGGACGGGGCGGAAGCGGGATTAGGATGCGGTCAGCCCGACGCAAGTTGCTACAAGCCTCGCGTCGGCTATTGACAGGCTATCGCATGGCGGATGGGGAGACGCGAGGAGAGTAGACCTCCAGTGACCAGCGCTCACGTTTCCCCGTCACTAGGCGTCACACTACAGGTATCGCAAGTCCTTGGTGCGCCGACAGGCTGCCAAGCGACATCTCGAAGATGGCGGTATCTACCGTAAGCGGTGGTGGGCCGTCGCGTACTGTACTGCGAACATTTCGGTGGGAGGTCTCTATCTGAATGACAGCATTGCAATCGGCGAAATGCACTGTTGGTTTGAATCCCGCTTAAGAACACAAAGTGGGCGGAGTGCTCAGTCGGCTTATCTTGGCCAAATCCCAAATGTCTTTTCGAAGAGAAATGTCCAGCGCTCCTCAATTGCGTTATGTCCCACGTTAATGCGTCATACAGCGCACCTGTACAGTCATTAACCAGGACCTGTAGACCAGTTATCACCACAGTATTTGGTCCACCCAGGGCATGACCAATAGATACTTCAGTCAGGATGTGGCAGTTGGGTCAACCACCTCCCCATTGCTCAGCAGATTACGATGGGGAGAGAGCCTCTCTCGATAGCTGGCCCCCTCGATGACTAACTGGTAGCCGGCGTTGGCGACCCCGACCGGATTCGAACCGGCGATCTCCACCGTGACAGGGTGGCATGTTAGTCCGCTACACCACGGGGCCGAAAACCGAATAAACGGCGCGAACGGGAGGTAATTATATCTCAGAGGCATGCCTCGTGACTAGAGCAGCTTCACCCTGCATAATCTCGCTAACCTACCTGGATGTTCCCCTTCCCTCCCCCGCCCATCCCGCGGGCGGGGGTTCCATTCGCCCTGAGCGGAATCGAAGAACCTGCCCCTGCGTAAGCAGGGGGTCTACCGAACGGAACGGGGCCGGGTGTCCAACCCCCTCCCCTTCCCATTCCGAGGCCCCGCGAGGAATCTCAAACGCCCTTCACTAAACCCACCCCATTCTTTACCACTCCCATCCTTCCATCGCATCCCCCTTGGTAAAGAATTATCAGAAATTTGGCACTGCCAAATTTCTGATAATGCAATAAAACAGGGCGGGTGGGTGGGACTCATATTTATCCCGGGGTGGCGGGGAGGGGTCCCCTCTTACCGCCCTCCATTCCCCCCAGCCGAGCCCTATCCCCTCCCTCTTCCCCAAGCGTTGAACTAGAGGCAAACGCTGGCGCTGGAGCATCAACTTTTGCCTCTGTTCTTCCCTCTCTCTCTGCAATAGTGAACCTTTAAATGACTGTCATTCCGATGCCCCGCGAGGAATCTGGGACGAGGTTCCCTGCTCTCCCCCCAGTACTGAATTAGAGGCCCACGTGCGTGCCCTGCACGCACGTGGGCCTCTATTCATCTTTCCCCCTCTCCCTTATAGGCCCTAAGGGAGAGGGGGACCAAGGGGGTGAGGGTTCCCTTGGAGGGGCCAGGGGGATATTCTCACAAAATTGTGACATTGCCCCTTGACATGTAAACATTTGAGCTTTATATTTGTTCTAAGTCTAGACCCGACACCAACCTTAAGGAGGATCCAAAAACCCAGGGAATCCCCCGAGACCCGACACCGAGGACTCAACGCCTAAGCCCATCCCAAGACCTCTCCCTTCCCGTAGGAGGCGACCGGCCAATCGCCCCCCTTACGAGACAGGCAGGTTGCGGCACAAGCGAACGTCGCCATCTCCTCATCCCATCGGGTCCCGTGACCCTTCCCCATCCATCCAGGCGATGGAAGGTCCACAACATTAAACGGCACGCCCCTCATATAGGAGCCCTGCCGAAAAACCTCGGGCCTTATGGCCCTTGGAAAAATCTCCCCCGTCGTTCCCTTCGGAGATACCCGTTAACCCAGCGACGGCAGCGAGAAAACACCCACCCACCCCTCCGAGTGGGTCGGGAAAACTGAAAAACTGGTGGCAGAGACGCCCTCAGGCGAGAACCCCTCGCTTGTCTGCCATGTGACACAGGAACACGGGGCTGAACCAGGCAGGCCTCCCGCCCCCTGAAACTGAGTCCCGGACCTTCCATCGCCGACCCCCTCCAAGACGGACAAACTGAAAACAGAAATCCCACAACAGAATAGAAACCCGGTGTACACCAACCCGCTGAAAGTGGGTAGCACATTGACAATCCCCCTCGCCGATGCCTAGAATCGCGGCGCCTTCAAACCCAAGTCCATCCATTCCGGTTTGGGAGGTGGCACAGACCCGCTCTAGGCGACGGAAGCAACCGATGAGCAGCCGAGGAGGAGATTAGCTATGGCGAAGAACGGTTACAAGGTCCTGGACTCGGACCTCCACGTACTGGAACCCGCGGACCTTTACACCACCTATATGGACCCCAGGTGGGGAGACCGAATTCCCAGGGGAAAGCGGCCCTACCCCTACGGGGGAGTCCGCTACACGACCGCCCAGGGCGAAAGAATCCGACGGACTCAGGCCACCAGCACCCCGGACATCGACTCCCAGGTCGCCCACAGGTTCACCGTGGGCAGCGACCACGACTTCAACTCGGCGTCCCAGCTCCAGGCCATGGAGATGGAAGGCATAGATGTGGCCGTCATGTTCCGCACCCTCCCCCTCCACACAGACGACGCCCACGAACCGGAGTACGCCAACGACCTCAACAAGGCCTGGAATGACTGGATCACCGACTTCTGCAAAGAGGATCCGGCCAGGATGAAGGCCGCAGGCCTCATCACCCTCCACGATGCCACCCTCGCAGCCCAGGAGTTGCGCCGGATAGCCAATGACCTGGGCCACGTGGCCTCCTGCTTCACACCCGAACCGGTCCTCGGTCGCCAGCTGCCCGAACCCTACTTCGACATCGTTTGGGAGGAGGCACAGGACCTCAATCTCCCCGTGACTTTCCACCCCAGCTTCTCCCCCAACCAGGTCCACTGGTCCAACCGTTTCGCAACCCTCGACAGGCTCACCTGGCTGGTCGAGACCTTCGACCAGCCCATGGAAGACATGCTGGCTACCATTTACATGACCGCCGGCGGCATCCTTGACCGCTTCCCCAAGCTCACCGTCGCCATACTCGAAGGCAACTGCAGCTGGCTGCCCTGGCTGCTCTACCGCCTGGACGAACGCTACGAGCTCTACGAGGGCCTGGACGGCGTAATCAACCTGTCCGAGAAGCCCAGCGACCTGTTCAGGAGACAGTGCTTCATCTCCGTCGACGTTGACGAATACCTGGTCAACGACGTGATCAGGCACTTCGGGGACGACCACCTCGTCTTCACTACCGACTACCCTCACTCCGACTGCAAGTTCCCCCACGCCATCGACACCTTCTTCGAAATGGACGGCATCAGCGACGAGTCCCGCAAGAAGATTCTCTGGGACAATTGCGCCCGTTTGTACAACCTGAACTAGCTGATGGAGCCGGAAGCAGAAAGGCCCGGGGGCTCAGCCCCGGGCCTTTTCTTTGTCCTTTGAAGTTGCGGTTAGTTTCCGTAGACAGGTGTGCACCACGTTCCATACTTCTCGTTCTTGCCCCTGATTATGTCCACGTAGGTGCTGGCAAGTTGCCGGGTCACGGGGCCGACCTTGCCGTCGCCTATGGCCCGATGGTCTATCTCTATGACAGGGGTGATATGGGCGGCGGTGCCCGTCAGGAATACCTCGTCGGCGGCATAGAGTTCACTGCGGTCAACCTGGCGTTCCACGGAGGGCATGTCCAGTTCGTTCCGGGCGATCTCCATAACCGTGCTGCGGGTGATTCCCAGGAGCACGCTGTCAGACGCAGAGGGAGTGGCTAGGGCGCCATTTTCCACTACGAACAGGTTCTCGCCGCTCCCCTCGCAAACGTGGCCGTCCTGTGTGAGCATTATGCCCTCGTCGAATCCGTTGAGCATGGCTTCGGTCTTGGCCATGGCGCTGTTGACGTAGATGCCCGTGACCTTGGCACGGGGCGGGATCATGGTATCCATGGGCCTCCGCCAGCTGGAAATGCAGCAACGTATCCCATCGTCGCCGCTGAAATAAGGCCCAAAGGGTGCCACGAAGATGAAGAAATCATTCCCTACATCGTGGGAGCGAACGCCTAGGACCTCCCCGCTCTGGTAGACCATGGGCCTGACGTAAATGTCCTCCTCGAACTTGCACATGTCGACCAGTTTCAGCGTAATGTCGAAAAGCTCGTCTACCGAGTAGTCCAGCCTGAGGTTCAGGATGCGGGAGCTCTTGTGCAGCCGCTCGTAGTGCTCCTTGACCCGGAAGAGATATATCTGGCGGTCATCTTCGTTCCAGTTGCCCCGAATACCTTCGAAGACCGCTGTGCCGTAGTTGAGGGCGTGGGTCATAATCCCGACCTTGGCCTCGGACAACGGTACGAAATCCCCTTTGAAGAAGGCGAAGGGCGGCATTGACTGGTCCTCCTTGTCGGTCACAGCGCGGAGCGCAAAGTGGCTGTAATGATAATCACTTTTGGGGGGAAAGACAAAGGTCGGTGGGACTAGCCTGACCCGTTCCCCGGATGGTTGGGAAGCTCCCGGAGGTAGCGCTGGGCCATGTCAATGCCGACCTGTTTGAGCAGCTTCTTGTCCTCGGCCCTGGTCTCGGCTTCCGGTACCTTCAGAAGGGTGTCGCCACCGTAGGTGTTTATCATCTTGCCCGCCATTATGCCAATCTCGGGCGGTGCTTCCCCGTTCTTCAGCATTCGCACCCGATGCCTCAGCCCCTTGCGATACATCGTTATTCCCCGGTCCTCGACCCCCAGATGCTCAAGTGCGTGGACGGAGATGGGCCTCTGGCTGACCATCGCCTCGAAATCGCCCGGGCCTCGCTGCATGTCATCGTACTCCCGGCCGCCTCTGTTTGCCCGCTGCGCCAGAGAAAATCGCCTCTCTGGAGGAACTTTTCCTCCGTCGGGCACTATGTAAAAGTCGATCTCCACACAGTTGTAGTCGTCGACGGGGACGGCCCACATTATGGTGGTGGGCAGGTCGTGGAACTCCTCTTCGTCGGGTCCCCACTCGTAGGGCAGGGTCGGGGGAGCTCCGAGGACACCCGCGTTGGGCCAAACATACTCGATGTTGCGCACCCACACGGTGTCGGGGCTCACCCGACGCACATCCATGGTTATCACGCCCGTGGGGCTTTCCACAAATCCAAGCTCTCCGTTGATAGCCAGCTCCTCAATGGGCACTCCGCTCTTGTCCACGAACTGGATGCCCGAGATGGTCGCGTGAAGGAACTCCTCGTGGATAGGGTCCAGCAGGTTGTCGACCACGTGCATCCAGTTGCAGGGCTTCGGATTGGGGACAATTCCGTCCTCGGTGGGCATCAGGTGCACCCCGGGTTCCAGGTGGTGGCCAGGGGCTGTGAAGATGTCGAAGTTGGGAAACTCGGGGGTTTCGTCGGGGGGACCCATGTAGGCGAATACCAGCCCGCAGTACTCGATCGCCGGATAGGCCCCGTGGCACAGCCTGTCTTTGAGGGTACTGTTCTCGGGCTCACCGGGGGTTTCAAGGATGGTGCCGTCGGCATCGAAGAGCCAGCCGTGGTAGCAGCACCGGATGCCCCTCTGCTCGACCTTCCCGTACTCCAGTGAAGTTCCCCTGTGGGGGCAATGCGCCTCCACTATTCCGATTCGTCCCTCTCCGTCCCTAAACGCGACCAGCTCTTCCCCAAACCTGGTTATAGCCACGGGAAGATCGTTTATCTGCTCGCTCAGTAGTAGGGGTTGCCAGAATCGCCTCAGGTACTCGCCCATCGGGGTGCCCGGCCCGACCCGCGTGAGCTCCTTATCATCTTCGTGAACGTCCCTGTGCAGGTATCCACCATAGGGTTTTGTGAGAAACGGCGCCTTCTTTACTGGCATGACGACTCCCTCCCAATGATTATCCCGACCGATTCCCGACCACGCTACCCCGCGCCCCTATCTTACATTCCCGCGCACCATCGTCAACCTGGCCTCGAGTTTAGGGCAGGCCCCGTGCACAGGTATTGGCAGTCCCCGATAGCGGAGAAACATGAAGCGGTGTGTGGATAGGGCCTCGAGGCGCTAGAACGCTGGACATGATGACCAACTCATGGACTTCGAATTCCAGCCTCTCGTAAGGCAGTAGATTCAGATCTTCCTCCTCAAGCGGCACGAGGCCCTTGGCCCGTGCCCTTCCGAGGGTTACGTGGGGCTTGAAGGGACGCTTTTCTATTGAGAATCCCTTGGCTTCGAGCTCATCTTGCAAGCGGCCATGTATTTCGTAGAGGGGTTGGATGTCTCCCTCCAGCCCCAACCAGAGCACCCGGGGCCGACGCCTGTTCGGAAACGCTCCCAGGGAGCCCGTCCTCAAGCTAAAGGGTGGTGAAGCCGAGGTCACGCTATCTGTTAAGCGAACAAAGAGGGGAATGCTGACATCGGGTACGTTGCCTAGGAAGACAAGGGTGAGATGAGTGATGCGAGGATCGCCCCACCTCACCCCTTCGGGAACAATGCCCTTCAGCTGCTCAATGTGCCCTGCGATCTGGCGCTTCACTTCAGCGGGCAACTCAATGGCTATAAAGGCACGGGTCGCAGGAACACCCTTGTCCCCGGTCCTCGACCTATCCGGCATCGGCATCTTTGCGCGCTCCATCCAGGAAAGTCTTGAGTCCCAGAAACCAGTAGAGGATGTCTTCCTTCTGGTAGTGGGCGTTGCGTCGGCTGGTTGAAGGAACAACAAATATACGGGTGCGGCCAATGCGCTCGGGTCGTGGGCCTGGTTTGGCCTTCGGCCCGAAGCAATGTGCATAGGCGGAGATACCGTTGAAGCACACCACCAGGGGCTGGTATTGTTCCAGTTTCTTTATCAATACGGAGGCCCCCGCGATAAATTCACCAGTCGATAGATCGGTCGCAGCGTTGGATGGTCGCTTCGCCACGTCAGTAAAACCGATTCCTCGCTCCAATAATGAGGCATCCATTGCGGGCATGAATAGGCCTTCAACGATCCCCGACTCCCCCAACGCCCACCAGAACAGGTTGCCGGGCCTGGCGTAGTAGTGGCCCTTGGCTGCAGAATAGCTTCCGGGGTTGATACCTACGAAGACCAGTTCGAGGCCCGGCCGCAAGAGGTCGGGTAGTGTGGATATAGGGGTGTTCTCCACGGAACTAATAGTAACAGTGCTCCGTTTCTTATGTCAGTGGTAGGATGCCATTTGGAGAAAATACCGCAATGCGAACTCTAAAGCTTCTTTTCATCGGCATAGTTCTACCGCTGACCCTGGCTTGCTCCAACCCTCCCCTAGAGCCGCTATCGGAGGAAGAAGATGCCCGGCTGAAGCAAGAGCTGCATGATCGGTCCTTTCGCCAGTTTGAGCCTTCCAGGGACGCAGCGCACAGAAAGGCTGTCATCATCGAGTTCTTCGACGGCTTCACCCTCTGGGCCCAATACGCGGAGGGGGCCTACGCCAAGAAGGAATGGGAGATCTCTTCGCAGGACTATCGTATCTTGAAGTCGGGCGCCTCGGAATACGAGCTTCAGTTTGTAGCCCCGACCTCTCGGCAGCAAATCCCCACCGAGTGTCAGGATTGCATACAGCTATCCGGAGTGTCAGTGTCGATTAGGGGCCTAAATACCGCCGAGATCTCCGTCAAGATCAACGACAACAAGGGCGTTCTCCCATCTCCGTTTCCCGTCTTCAACAGTTGGACCGTGTTCCGGGAGGATGAGTATTTCGAATGAGATGGCGAGACTAGAGTCCCAACAGTCTTCGGGCATTCCCCCCAAGCACCGCCGTCTTCACCTCAGAGTCCAGCCCCTGGCCTTCCACCTGGGCCAGCAGTCTCTTTTGGCTGATCAGAGGGTAGTCCGTACCAAACAACACCTTCTCCGCCCCAACCAGGTTGATTGCGTTGGCAAAGACATCAGGGACGTACAGGAATGGAGAAGTTGCGGAGTCGAAGTAGACGTTGCGCAGCGTCTCAGACACCTCCGGCATCAGCGCATAGAATGGCAGCCCCCCACCCCAGTGGGCGCAGACAATCTTGGCATCAGGGTACGTCTCAATGAAGCGGCAAAGCTCGTCCGGCGTAACGGTGCCCTTGCCGGCGTACATGTGCCCAACCGGTTCCGAGGAATGGGTCAGCACGATGAGGTCCCGGGCGATGGCGGCCTCCATGAATGGTCGCATAACCCGCTCGTCGTCCAGTCGGTAGCCCTGGGCGTAGGAATGCAGTTCACCGATGCCTCGTGCCCCGAGGTCCGCGCATCTCTCGAGTTCCCTGACTGCCACGTCTCCGAGAACCGGATTGACCGTGCAGAAGGGGATTAGGCGGTCGGGAAAAGCCTTGGCCGACTCCAGGATGTAATCGTTGGCCTCCACTGCGAACTCGTGCACCTGCCATCCCATTCCTAGCGTCACCGCCATGTCCACTCCGTCCCGGTCCATTCTTTCCACCAGTAGCTCGGCGGAGCTGAGTCGGGCCCTGGGGTCCGAGTACAAGTGCTCGAAAGTAGCATCTCTTTCGAGGTAGGGGGTGCGGTTATTGCGCACGCTGTCGGGGAAGATGTGGGCGTGGAAGTCGATGATCATGGATAGATTCTAACCTTCAAAGACGCATATGGCCAAAGGCGAGTTTGACCTCCAAAACGTTTGCTGCCGTGCCTGGATATTGAATCCCCCCGCCCTTGCGCCGATAATATAATCAATGAGTAGCAGCACATATAGTGTCACCCTGATAGAGGGCGACGGCATCGGGCCTGAGGTGGCGGAGTCTACGGTGAGAGTTCTGGAGGCCGCCGGGGCCCGGATCGACTGGGACAGGCAGGAGATAGGGATAGCGGCCAGGGAAAAACATGGCGTATTGCTTCCCGGGCCCGTCCTGGCATCGATTCAAAATAACGGCGTGGCCCTCAAAGGCCCCGTTACCACCCCCAGCGCAGAGGGTTATCCAAGCCTTAATGTGACCCTTCGGAAGAGCCTCGACCTGTTCGCCTGCCTCAGGCCCGTCAAAAGCCTGCCCGGCGTGCAGAGCCTTCACCGCGATGTTGACCTGGTTGTAGTCCGTGAGAATACCGAAGACCTCTACGCCGGAGTGGAGCATGAAGTAGTTCCCGGCATTGTTCAGAGCGTAAAGGTGGTCACGAGGGCGGCCTCAACCCGGATAGCCCAGTTCGCCTTCGAATACGCGGTGGCCAATGGCCGGGAACTGGTGACGGCGGTGCACAAGGCCAACATCATGAAGCTGTCCGACGGCCTGTTCCTGCAATGCTGCCGGGAAGTTGCTGTCCAGTACCCCCACATCGAGTACAGG
Source organism: Dehalococcoidia bacterium (assembly GCA_965207225.1). GTDB lineage: Bacteria > Chloroflexota > Dehalococcoidia > Plut-88900 > Plut-88900 > Plut-88900. Next base: position 338,496 of record CBDBLV010000003.1, on the reverse strand, counting down.
GAAATGATCGTCGACGCCGCCTGCCAGCACCTTGTCCTCAATCCCGCACGGTTTGACGTGCTGGTAATGGAGAACCTCTACGGTGACATCGTTTCCGACCTGACCGCGGGGCTGGTCGGCGGACTGGGTATGGTGCCGGGCGCCAACCTGGGAGACAACTGCGCAGTATTCGAGGCGACCCACGGCAGCTGGCCCGAGGCCGCAGGCAAGGGCCTAGCCAACCCCACGGCCCTGATCCTTACGAGCGCCATGATGATGAGACACCTGGGCGAAGACGAGATCGCAGAGCGGATAGAAGGTGCCCTTATGGCCGCATACGTGGATGGGCGAAGCCTGCCCTCCGACCTCGGCGGCTCGGCCTCCACCGGCGAGTTTACCGACAAGGTCATTTGCTGCCTGCCCATCGGTGTCGCATAATCCGCCGACAATGCTTACGAAGCGCATAATCCCGTGCCTGGACGTAGACCGGGGTAGGGTAGTCAAGGGCGTGAGTTTCGTGAACCTCAGGGATGCCGGAGACCCGGCCGAAATGGCGGCCTTCTACGACGCAGAAGGCGCCGATGAGCTTGTCTTCCTCGATATCACCGCTAGCTCCGACTACCGCAGTACCATGATCGACGTGGTAAATCGCGTGTCGGAGCAGGTGTTCATTCCCCTGACTGTCGGCGGGGGTATTAGGTCTACTGGAGACATGCGCCGCATCCTGGATGCAGGCGCTGACAAAACTGCGGTTAACACGGCGGCAATCCTGGACCCGACCATAATAGAAGAAGGCGCTCGGGCTTTCGGGAGCCAGTGCATAGTGGCCGCAATAGACGCAAAGCGGGTGGACGGAGCCCGCTCAGAGCGGGAAGACGGCCTGGACCTGGGCCCCGACTCCCGGTGGGAGGTCTACACCCACGGCGGCCGCAACCCCACGGGCATAGACGCCCTGAAGTGGGCTGCTCGTGTTGCCGACCTTGGAGCCGGTGAGCTCTTGGTAACCAGCATGGACGCCGACGGCCAGCAGACGGGCTACGACCTGGAATTGAATCGACAAATCTCGGAATCGGTCCCCGTGCCGCTGATAGCCAGCGGCGGAGCCGGGACCCTGGACCACCTGTATGATGCCCTGACGGAGGGCAAGGCGGATGCGGCCTTGGCGGCTAGCATCTTCCACTACGGGACGTACACCATAGCCCAGGCAAAGGAGTTCTTGATGGCGCGAGGAGTGCCCAGCAGACCTGCTGTGTAGGAAGGAATCATGGGATGATCAAGCTCGACGACAAGGGACTCGTGCCCGCTATAGTCCAGGACGCCGTAACTGGAGGCGTGCTGACCCTCGCCTACATGAACGAGGAGTCGCTCGAAAGGACACGGGCCTCGGGGCAGGTGTGGTTTTACAGCCGCAGCCGACAGGAACTCTGGCACAAGGGAGAGACCTCCGGCAACTACCTGAACGTTCGCAGCATCAGCGTGGACTGCGACGGCGACGCCCTTCTTGTCCAGGCCGACCCCACGGGCCCGGCTTGCCACACAGGTGAGACCAGCTGCTTTTTTAGTGAATTACCGAAGGAACCTGCCGAGTTTAAGAGGCCCGACGGCGACGTAATCGCTGAGCTTTTTCAGTTGATCGAGCAGAGAAAGCGGGATATGCCAAAGGGAAGCTACGTAAAGAAGCTTTTAAAGAAAGGTCCAGGCAAAATCGGCAAGAAGGTCGTGGAGGAAGCTGGTGAAGTGGCTATAGCCGCATTGTCCGAAGGCCGGGACCGCACGGTCAGCGAAGTAGCCGACCTCTGGTTCCACAGCCTGGTTCTTCTGGCCTCCGTAGACGCGACGCCCGACCAAGTATTCGAAGAGCTGCGATCCCGGCAGAAGTAGGATGCGATGACTGCTACCCGAGATAACAGCTGGGGAAGATGGGGCCCCGACGATCAGCTCGGCGCCCTCAACCTCCTCACCCCCGACCGGATGTTGAAGGCCTTCCAGCTAGTCAAAAAGGCCAGGATATACAGCCTTGCTGTGCCCCTTGAGCGGGACGGGCCGCAGTTGCCGGAGTTCCATAAAACCTGGAAGACCCACCACTTCGTGACCATGGAGGATCCGGAGATCAGCTTCGTCGATGACATGGTTGCGATGGAAGTCCATTCCGGCACCCACATCGACGCCTTGGGCCACGTCTGGGCCGAGACCCGCATGTATAACGGCCACCCCGAAAGCGAGATCTCCAGCCGGGGCGTCGGCAAGAACGGCATCGAAAACGTGCGGCACATGGTGGGCCGGGGGATCATGCTGGACCTGCCCGCCTCCATGGGCATAGAGCACATCGAGCCCGATTACACCGTAACCGGCGAAGACTTGGACCGGGCCGCCGACGCCCAGGGCGTCAACATCGAGACCGGGGACATCGTCCTAGTGCGCACCGGCTGGTACACCCTCTTCGAAAAGGACAGGGATCTCTGGAAGTCCCGGTTCCCGGGCCCCGACGGCAGCCTGAAGCCTTGGCTCATCGAAAAGGACATCTGTGCCCTCGGCGCCGACCACCCGACCGTCGAGGCCAAGCCGCCGGTCTACAACTCGGCGCCCCTGCACCGGTACGCGTTGCGGGACCTGGGAATCTACCTAATGGAGAGCCTGGATCTTGAAGAACTCGCCCGAGACCGCGTCTATGAATTCCTATTCATCGGCGCACCGCTCCGGATGACAGGCGCCTCGGGCTCCCCCTGGAACCCCCTTGCAATAATCTAAGGCTAGGGAGACACGACCCATCTCACCTTCCAGCGTCCTCTCTAGGACATCCCGCATCCCCATTTTGTCATCCGGAGGCGTCGCGAGGAATCTGCAGAGGGGTCTGTCGTAGGCCTAAGACGCAGCGACCAGTGCCCCGTTGGCCTTGATCCTCTCCCCCGTCGCAGGGTCGACTTCGTCTGGGCCGGGCAGATCTAGCTCCGTCGCCATCTCCCGCACGGCGGGTATGACCTCTTCCTTCATCAGCCGCAGGCTGCGCATCTGCTCCTCGTGGGTCATCGCTCCGTCACCGTCCCAGAAGAAGATGATGCCGGGACGTAAAGTTTCCAGGACGTAGCGAATCTTCGGCAGTACCGTCTTAGGCGTGCCTGCGGTGATGCTGTAGTTCTCAATCTGCTCTTCGTATGGGATGCTCTCGACTCCGCCACGGTATTTGGTGGCCGCATGTCGGGTGGGCAGCACCCGCCTCCGGGAAGTCATACCGGGCAGGGAGGCCAAGGCCAGGTTTGTGGTGCCCTCGTTACCGGCCAGGAAGGGATTGCTCGGGCCCTGGACATACTTGCGGGCGGCTTCTTCGGCAAGCTCCTCCGTCTCGTCCACGTGGACCTTCCACAGGTAGCCTATGTTCTGCGGCCCCGACTTGTAGCCCACCTCCGCCGCCCGTTCGTGGTATAGCTGGAAGGCCTGCCGGGTCGGCTCCAACTTCGTGGCTAGCATGATGTAGGGGATGCGCTTCTCTGCTGCCCACATCAGCGAGTCCCGGCTCACGACCCCCGGAAGCCAGATGGGCGGGTGTGGTTTCTGGTACGGTTTCACCCACGGATTGACGTAGCGGTAGTGGTAGTGCTTCCCCTCCCAGCGGAACGGCCCCGAGGTTGTCCACGCCTTGACTATGAACTCGTGGGCCTCCTGGAAGCGTTCCCAGTTGTAGGCAGGTGGAATGTTGTGAGAGACCATCTCCCGACCCGTGCCCCGGACCCAGCCGGGTATCAGGCGTCCGTGGGAGATAAGGTCAATCATCGCCAACTGCTCGACCAGCCAGAGGGGGTCGTCCCAGAGAGGCAGGATGTTGCCCAGGAGGACGATCTTGGCTTTCTTGGTTATTCGGGCCAGGATGGCGGCCTCCACGTTGGTGGCCCCTCCCATACAGAAGGGCGTGGAGTGGTGTTCGTTCAGCATCAGGCCGTCGAAACCGCATTCGTCCGCGTATATTTTCTCGTCAAGGTAGCGGTTATACAGGTCAGCCCCGACCTCCGGGTCATAGATCTCGTTGCTCAGGGTCAGGTCCTTGATGGGCAGCCCCGTCGCCCCAAAATACCCCGACTTCGGGTCCTGGTACGGCCTTTCCGTGAAGTGGCCTATGAACATCGCATCCTCCTGCCTGCTGAGGTGGTCTGTCGCGAGGGCCTGTACAATGGGTTTGGTTCTAGTCGTCCTTCAGGAAACCAAGGACGATGTCCACGAACTCCTCCGTGGCCTCGATCTCCGGCCTGTGCCCCGAGCCCTGTATGACGGCAAGCTCAGAGCCGGATATGGCTTTCCTGTATGCCTCGCCCGCGCTGAGCGGCACTATCTGGTCCTTCTGTCCCCAGATTATCAACGTGGGAATGCCTGACGCCCGACGCAGAAGATGCGGAAGCCCTGGATCGTGCATGTAGGGACGCCAGCTCAGCCTCACCGACTGCTCCCGGGCGACTTCCCATGCCTCCGCAAGCTCGGGGGAAGGAGTAGGAGGACAGACAGAGGAGAATTCTTCGACGGCCAAGGGGTCGGCGACAGTGAGTTTTATGTACTCGGATGCCGTCTCCATGAACATGTCGAAGATCTCTCCCTCCGGCGGCTTGATCCCCGCAGCCCCCACCAACACCATCTTCCTGAAATGGTGAGGACACAGGGCGGCAATGGTAGCCGCCAACCACCCCCCGAGGGAAAACCCGACCACGTTCGCATCCCGTATACCCAGCTCATCAAAGGCCTGGAGATACCAGCCGGCCATGTCCCTCATCGTCATTATCCAGTCCAAGCGCGGCGACTTGCCATAGCCGGGATGGGATGGCGCCCAGACCTCGAAGTGCTCCGACAAGGCCTCCTGATAGCGAAGCCAAGCATGCTGACCCATCTCGTCGTGGAAGATGATGAGTCCTGGCCCTGCACCGGCCTTGAGCACTTGCAGGTCAATACCAGCTACCGAGATGAGGTCTTCGGTATAAGCAGCCGTTGCCTGTGGCATGGCGCCACTATTGGGGAACGCAACGTGGATGTCAAGACAGCAGCGAGAGGCCTAATCCCACATCCCAGTGGAGAAATACCTCTCGCCGATATCATTGAAGACCGTGACGATTCGGCTGTGATTTTCCCTCTGGGCAACCTGGCAGGCCCCCTGCAGATACGCCCCCGAAGACTGGCCCACGAATATCCCGCGAGACGCCAGCAGCCTCGACATTTCGTGGGCCGCATCGACGTCTATATCGATTCGCTCGTCAATAATGCTCTCGTCCAGAATCTCCGGCACTATGGCACCCTCTCCCAGGGGCTTTAACCCCTCCACACCCCGCCAGTCCCCCGGGACTATGCAGATCACCTTAACGTCGGGTTTCTCCTTCTTTAGCCGCCTGCCGACCCCCGTAATCGTCCCTCCTGTGCCCACCCCCGCTACGAAGTGGGTGATGTCGGGGGCTTGGGAGAGAACCTCTTCTGCGGTGCCTTCGTAGTGGGCGCGCCAGTTGTTGTCGTTCTTGTACTGGTCGCAGAAGAAGTAGGCGTCCGGGTCCTCGTCATATCGGCGTCGGACCTCTCGCAGGCTTTCGTCGTAGCCTAGAAGGGAGTCGGTTAGCACTATGTCGGCGCCGTGGGCCCGGATGCGCTTCTTTCGCTCTTCACTGGCGTTGGCCGGCATCACCAACTGTACTCGGCACCCGAGCGTTGCGCCTATCATCGCGTAGGCTATACCCGCATTCCCCGACGTGGAGTCTAGGATGGTCTTGTCTCGAGTAAGCTCCCCGGCAATCATTGCCTCCACCAGCATGCGCAGGACTGGTCGGTCTTTGATGGACCCCCCGGGATTTAGCTGCTCGTACTTGGCGAAAATCTCGGCCCCGCCAGTGTCCAGGAGAAGGTCCAACTTGACCATCGGCGTGTTACCGATAGCCTGGAGTGAAGGGTACGCGTCGAGAAAATCCCGGAAGGCTTTGGGCTGGGGCAAAAGGACCACCTCGTTCGGCTTGAGAGTTTACCATCAATTTTACATGGGTGGGGGAGACGCCACGGGGTGGCGGCGCAGCCGGTTATGAAAAACCGCCTGGTCGGCGGTCGCTGGGAATTTCGGAACGGTGGTCGAGAGGTTAAGGCACTATCAGACTACTTATCCTTTCCCGTTTCCTCGTCGTCCCGTTCTTCGTCTTCATCCATGTCCAGCGAGTCTTTCGGACCGTCCACTATACGGATCCCCTCCGGCTCCGCATCATCGAGCATGTCCTCATCTGGGTCGTCATATTCCTTTTGCCATGTGCGCGCCTCTCCGGAATCATGGAGCCCGACTCTGCCTTTGACGTAGGGTCGGAAGCCGTCCGCCGACTTGGACGGGAAGGACTTCCTGCCTATCTGGGAGGGGGACACCAGAGCCTCCCGAAGCATCACCTTCACTTCGTCTTCCCCGGCGCTGGTTACGTGCCCCTGGTACCGGTTCCCACCCCTAACCAACTCCGCGAGGCGTACTGCAAGCTTGGTTTCGACCTGACCAACATAATCGCCATTGGTGGTGTAGATGAACAGTTTACATTCCTCCATGCGCAGCTCTATGGGCTGACCGCTCACAAGTCGTTTTACCGTTCCCCTGTCCCCGAGGCTTACAAGGGGAGTCACAGCGGACTTGCCCGTGTCCTCGATGAACTGCTGGAGGGACACCTCCGCAGTGGCTGTAGGAGTCCTGGCGCTCTCCTCGGAGAGACCCTCCAGCTTTTCCAGGTTCTTGCGGGCTATGCTGTTGGAGGGATCAAGCCTCAGGGTCTCGGCGAAGGCATCCCGGGCCCCGGGGTATCGACCAAGCTGGACCAAAGCCTTGCCCATCCGGTTCCAGGCCCCGCAGTTGGATGGGTCCATGTCCAGGATATGGCGGTTGACCTCCAAGGCGTCGGCCCAGCGCCCCTTTGTCGCTAGGTCTATGGCGTTTCGGGCCAGCACTGGGTGCAGCTTTCGGGTCGTTGCCGTGTTTTGCATGGTGGGTTCCATCGCACTGCAGAATGATAATCAGGGATTGCTAATCTTTAGGGACCCCGGGGACCGGTACGCCGGTACGGTGTGCCGGGCTGGAATTCTAGGAGACCAAATTCCGGTGCTCTACGAGCATGCAGCGGTCCATAACCACGCCCAGACCCGCATCCAGGGCCTTGCCCGCAGCCTCTTCATGAACGATGCCCAGTTGCATCCAAACGGCCTTGGCGCCTATTTCGATAGCCTCGTCGACTACCGGGGGAACGTCCTCGGACTTGCGGAATATATCTACGACATCCACCTTGTCGGGGATTGACGTGAGGTCGGGGTATACCTTCTCACCGAGAATGGAGTCGGCACGGGGATAGACGGGGATGATGCGATAGCCTTGCTTTTGCAGATACTTCGCCACTTCATGGCTGTCCCTGTGGGGCTTGGGAGAAAGGCCGACCACGGCTATCACCCTGCTCTTTTCCAATATGTCTTGAACCGTGTTCATGGGATTTCGCTCGGAGTTGGGGCAATTTTGCACACACATTTTTCGCAGTGCAAGGGGTTTTTGACGCAATTTTTCGTTTCTCCGGCCCGGCTCGATAGTGCTGTATTACACTGACTCGCAAAGCCCGATTGGCTCAGCATTCACTGTGGGGAGGGGAATAGCGACCTCGAAGAGCGTTGAGCCTGATGGCAACAAGGTCTGCAAGCATGCGAAACGTATCCTGGACGGGACGCACCTTGCTGCCCGACCTGTAGTGCCACACTATCGGCACTTCCATTACGGGAATGCCGAAGCGGCGGGCCAGGTTGAGCACCTCCACGTCCGATCCGAAGCCGTCCAGACGCTGCTGCTCGAATAAGGCCTGGGCTCTGGCCCCGGCGAAACACTTGTATCCGCACTGGGTATCTGTGAAGCCCGTACCTCCCAACCGCAGGAGCAGATTGAAGGCCTTCCCCATGAGTTTGCGAAGTGGCGGGTCGCCCAACCTGCGGGCCCCCGGCGCCGACCTGGATCCGATGGCTATGCCAGGGCCCTCGAACTCGGGCGGAAGAAAGCGGGACAGCTGATCAATGGGCATGGACAGATCAGCATCGCACTGGAACCGGTACTCCCCCGACGCCGCCTGCATCCCCACCCTGACCGCGTGTCCCTTCCCCCTGTGAGCCCGAGAAATCAACCGGATGCCCTGCGTTCGGGATGCCGCATCCCTGACCAGGTCTGCAGTCGAATCCGTGCTGCCGTCGTCTACTACAATGACTTCCCAGCAATAGACCTGTCCGGTGAGATAAGCAGATATCTGGGTAAGGGAGTCGGCGATCCGCTCCTCTTCATTGAAGGCAGGGACAATCACGGAGAGGAGGGGGGCAAGGGTCGGGGAGGCTATAGCTCTGCCCCTTCCACGTAGAAAGCGTCGTAAAGCGCCTGGACTGCCTTCGTAGTGTCCACCCTGTCGACTATACACGTGATCCTTATCTCGGAGGTGGTGATCATCTGGATGTTGATTCCGGCCCTGTACAGCGTGGTGAACATCCGGGAGGCGTATCCGGGGGCGTACTGCATCCCGTTGCCTACTATGCTTACCTTGCCCAGCTCTCCATTGGCGACGATCCCCCGCCCCCCGAGCTCCTCCGCTACCGGTTTGACGATCTCCTGCGCCGCCGCCAGGTCCCGACGCGCCACCGTGAACGTGAGGTCGGTTATATTGTCCTCGCTGGCGTTCTGGACGATGGTGTCGACGCTGATGCCGGCCCGGGACAGCGGCTCGAACAGGGAGGCGGCGATGCCCGGACGGTCCGGGATGCCCATTACGGTGATCTTGGCCGTGTCCAGGTCATGGGCTATTCCGCTCAGTCTGTTTCTGGCCTCCATGGGTTCGCCTCCGTGGATAAGAGTACCCTGCTCGCTGGTGAAGCTGGACGCGACCAGGATAGGTATGCCATAAAAGGCCCCGAGCTCCACGGCCCGAGGGTGGAGAACCCCGGCGCCGTAGCTGGCCAGCTCCAGCATCTCGTCGAAGCTCAGATCTGTGAGTTTTCGGGCATTGGGGACCACGCGTGGGTCGGCGGTGAAAACGCCGGACACATCGGTGTAGATTTCACATCGCTGGGCATCCAGAGCCGCGGCCAGGGCCACGGCCGTAGTGTCGGACCCACCACGGCCCAGGGTCGTGGTCTCCATGTCCGTGGTCATACCCTGGAACCCGGCAACTATAACTATGTTGCCCTTACCCAGTTCCCCAAGCACGCGCCCCGTTTCCACCTGCTCGATGCGCGCCCGGCTGTGGGAGGCGTCGGTATGGATCCCGGCCTGCGCCCCACTGAGGCTTATCGCTTTCGCCCCAAGCTCCCTTAGCGCCATGGCCAGCAGGGTGCAGGATACTATTTCACCGGTGGACAGGAGGAAGTCTAGCTCCCGGGGGCTGGGGTCGGAGCTGACTTCATTGGCCAGCTCTATTAAACGGTCGGTTGTGTTTCCCATGGCCGACACCACCGTCACCACCTGGTTGCCGGCATCGGAGGCTGAGACTATGCGCTTGGCAACGTTGACGATGCGGCTGGAGTCGGCTACCGAGGTGCCGCCGTATTTCTGCACCAGCAGGGACACTTCTTAGACTTCTCCCTCGGGAACAACCGACACTCCCAATGTCGAGGGACGCGTGACGTGAGTCTCGGCCTTCACCCCCTGCTTGCGGGCCTCCTCGAGCATAGCTTTTGCTATCGACTCCTCGTTGGAATCGACCATCGCCAAAATGGTCGAACCACTACCGGACAGGAACACTCCACTGGCGCCCGCCTCCATGGCAGCCCCAAATATGCCGGTCATGGGCGGGAAAAGGGGAGCGCGGTACTGCTGGTGAAGCACGTCCTGAGTTGCCAGGCCAAGGTGCTCGGCATCGCCTCGGCTCAGGGCCAGCGCCAGCAGAGCGACCCTTCCGATGTTGTGTATCGCATCTTGCATTGGGATGCTGGTAGGCATAACCTCTCGGGCCTCTTCAGTAGGAATTTCCACGTCCGGTACCAATAGAACGGCGCGGAGCCTCTCATTCACGGGACATGGCACAGAAGTCAGGTTCTCACCCTCACGCAAAACTATCTGGCAGCCACCGAACAGGGCCGGGGCCACGTTGTCCGGGTGGCCCTCTATAGCGTCCGCCAGGCGGAGCAGCTCCTCCCCGGGCACTGAGCCACCTGTTAGCAGGTTGGCAGCCACCATACCTCCGGCGATAGCTGCAGCACTGCTCCCGAGCCCCCTGCGCAGAGGAATCTCATTGTGGCACTTTACAGCCAGCGGCGGCGGCTCCAGTTTCAAATGGTCGTAGACTGCGGCGATTCCTCTGTAGACCATGTTGTCGGGGCCCGTGCTCAGCTCCCCTGCCCCGTTTCCCGTGATCCTTATCGAAAATCGGTCAGAGCGCTCGATTGAGATTGTGTTGAATAGCTCCAGGGCCATGCCCAGGGAGTCAAATCCAGGGCCCATGTTGGCTGTTGTAGCCGGGGTCCGGACCGTGATCTTGTTAAGCACGCCGCTCATTAGCGAGATATTTTAACCCATACATCCCAGCTCGGAGATAGAATAAAGCTTATAGGGGGGAGGAGCATGAAGCCCGTATACTGGACTCGGCGAGTATCGATGCTCTTGGATGGGGGGCTATGGCTGGTTATAATGGGTCGGTATTCTCTCTCGGGGCGTGGCGCAGTCCGGTAGCGCGCATCGTTCGGGACGATGAGGTCCCGGGTTCAAATCCCGGCGCCCCGACCATTTCACTCTTACCAGCCCTCCCACAGGGTCCCCTTGACGCAGAAGGAAGGCATCTGATGGATGAGCTCTACTACCAGTCAGCCGTGAGTATGGTGGAGGCCTTGAGAAGACAGGAGATCTCCTCCAGGGAGCTTACCGAGGCCCACCTGGCCCGCATTGAAGAGGTGAATCCCGCCATCAACGCCGTGGTGTTGCTGGATGCAGAGGGAGCTTTGGCGACAGCAGATGAGCGGGACCGGGAGTCGGCGAAAGGCGAAAGCCGGGGTCCTCTTCACGGCTTGCCCATCACCATCAAGGACTCCCTGGAGACGGCGGGGATGGTTACGACCGCTGGGACGGAGGGTCGGAGGAGAGTTGTGCCCAAACGGGACGCGACCGTCGTGGCCCGGCTCAAAGATGCCGGTGTTGTATTGATGGGCAAGAGCAACACCCCCGAACTGACCATGACCTGGGAGAGTAACAACTTCGTCTACGGCCGCACCAATAACCCATACGACCTGTCCCGGAGTCCCAGCGGCAGCAGCGGCGGAGCAGGGGCCATAGTCGCGGCCGGCGGCTCCCCCCTGGACATGGGCACCGACAGCGCAGGCAGCATACGCATGCCCGCTCACTACTGCGGCATTGCCGGTCTGAAACCGACCCAGGGCCGTGTGTCCCGAGCGGGACACGTGCCTCCTCACGGCATGGGAGCCACCGGCCCTCTGAACCAGGTGGGCCCCATGGCCCGCTACGTTAAGGACCTCTGGCTGGCCTTGCCCGTAATATCAGGAGTCGACGCACGCGACCCCGCCCTCGTGCCCATGCCCCTTTCCGGGCCCGATTCCGTGGATTTGAGTAAGCTGCGGTGTGTGTACTTCACCGCGCTGGGCGACGTGCAACCAGACTCCGCCACGGTGAAGGCCGTAGAGGACGCGGCTGGGGCGCTGAGGGAGTCGGGCGTGCAGGTTGAGGAGGGTGAGGTTCCGGGAATGGCCGGGGTGAGCGCCCTCTGCGACCGGGTAAGCGCCGCAGACGGCTACGCCTGGCTCCGACGCCAGCTGGAAAAGGCCGGGACCAAAAAAGTGGACCCGGTGCTGGTGCTCCGCATGACCAAGGCCAGGCCCATACCTTCAGCGGAGCTTATGGACATACTGGAACAGTTGGACAGAATCCGTGGGGAGATGGTGGCCTTCATGGAAGGCTGCGACCTGGTGCTTTCACCGACCGGCTCTGCCGCGGCCCTGCCCCACGGTGAGGCCAACCAGGACGATTACCCCGACGCCATCTACACCCGGCCCTACAATCTCACAGGCTGGCCTGGATGTGTGGTGAGAGCAGGAACATCACCGGAGGGCCTGCCTATCGGGGTGCAGCTGGGTGCCATATCTTGGCGGGAGGATATTGTGCTGGCAGCTGCCACCGCCGTCGAGTCGGTGCTGGGGGGATGGAAGCCGTCGACTATGCTCCCTTGAATGCCCCGGCAGACCACCATACCGCATTCATTGACAGCCGTATTAGGGGCGTTTAGGCTCAACTGCACTAGTAGCAAGGGGGTTGGTCATGGCTAGGAACGGTTTCAAGGTGATGGACTCCGACATGCACGTCATCGAACCCAAGGACCTCTGGCAGGACTATATAGACCCCAAGTACGCTGGACGGGCGCCTCGGGGCTTTGACCGATATCTGGGAGACATGCAGGTGCTGGTGGAAGGGCACCTCCATCCCGCCGACGCCGGCAGCGTATCCAAGCAGATCATTGAAGCAAACGACCATCACGTGGTCTATGCCGACCCTCTCTCCAACGGCTGGGACTCCGCTTCCCAGGTCAGAGCAATGGATGCCGAGGGCATAGATGTGGCCTTCCTGTACCCCAGCCGCGGCCTCTTTGCCCTGGCCCTGGATACGATGGATCCGGGCCTGGCCGACGCCATCGCCCGGGCCTACACCCGCTGGATGAGCGACTTCTGCGCCATTGCCCCTCAGCGCATGTTGGGGGCCGCCATGATCGCTCCCTTCGACGTTGAGTCGGCCGTGGACGAGGTGCGCCAGGCAGTGGACGCCTTCGGATTCAGGGCCGCCTTCATGCGCCCCAATATAGTTAACGGCCGCAACTGGCACGACCCCTACTACGACCCCATGTGGCGGGAACTCGAGGCCCGGGACGTCACCCTCGGGTTCCACGAAGGCGCAACCACCGCAATGAACCAGATAGGCAATCGATTCCCGGACTACTCCATGTACCACGTATGCTCTCATCCTATGGAGATGATGATCAGCGTGGTCGATACCATCGGCGGCGGGGTGATGGAGCGGTTCCCCAACCTGAGGATCGGCTTTCTGGAGGGCAACTGCTCCTGGCTGCCCTGGCTGCTGTGGCGGATGGACGAACACGATGAGCTCATGGGCATGAACAACGGCGCCGGACTGACCATGACCCCCACCGAGTACTTCAAGCGGCAGGGATATGTCTCCTTCGAAGCCGACGAGTTCCCTGCCCGCTACCTGTCTGAGTTCGGCCTCGGGGACGTTGCGGTCTTCTCCACCGACTACCCCCACAGCGATTCCAAGTACCCCCACGCTACCGAGGCCTTCCTCGAGATGCCCATCGGCGAAGAGATGAAGAAGGCCGTCCTCTGGGACAACTGCGCCCGGCTCTACAACCTGAACTGACCTTCAGGAACCCGGAAGCCCCTTTAGCCATCGTACGGTTGAGTCGGGGCTAAGCGTGCGCCAGCTTCGGCGGCCCGCGTTGAGCATCGGTCAAGTGGACTGTCCGGGGTTGCCGCGAAGATAGGGAGGGGCTTCCCGTATGTTGACAGTCTTTTTCGGGGGTCTTACGCTTCCCAAACACTATACAAAGGGGGTTTGACATGGCCAGGAACGGCTTTAAGGTTATGGATTCGGACATGCACGTCATAGAGCCTAAGGACCTTTGGCAGAACTACATCGACCCCAAATTCAGGGACCGCGCGCCCCTGGGGATCGACAGGTTCCTGGGCGACATGCAGGTGCAGGTCGAAGGCGTCCTCCAGCCCTATGAGCGGGAGGATATGAGCACAGGCATGGTCGAGGACCTCAACTTCCACGAGGTCTACGCCGACCCCTTCGCCAACGGCTGGGACTCGGCCTCACAGCTGCGGGCCATGGACGCCGAGGGCCTGGATTACGCCGTCCTCTACCCCAGCCGGGGTCTCTTCGTTCTCGCCATGGATACCATGGACCCCGTATTCGGGGACGCCGTGGCCCGGGCCTACAGCCGCTGGATGAGCGATTTCTGCTCGGCTGACCCGTCCCGGATGTCGGGGGCGGCCATGCTCTCACCTTTCGACGTCGAGACCACCGTGCTCCAGGTGCGAGAGGCCGCTGAGAGTTACAGCTTCAAGGCAACGTTCGTGCGGCCCAACGTAGTCAACGGCCGCAACTGGCACGACCCCTACTACGATCCCATGTGGCGGGAGCTCGAGGCCCGGGACGTCACCCTGGGGTTCCACGAAGGCACCCCCACGGTGATGAACCAGATCGGCAACCGCTTCCCGGACTACTCCATGTTCCACATCTGCTCTCATCCCATGGAGATGATGCTCAGCGTGGTGGACACCATCGGCGGCGGCGTGATGGAGCGCTTCCCCAACCTGAGGATCGGCTACCTGGAGGGCAACTGCTCCTGGCTGCCCTGGCTCCTCTGGCGCATGGACGAGCACGACGAGCTGCTGGGCAAGTACCACGACGTAGAGCTGACCATGAAGCCCTCGGAGTACTTCAAGCGCCAGGGCTTCGTCTCCTTCGAGGCCGACGAGATAACCGGCCGGTTTCTCGGTGACTCTGGCCTTGACGGGGTCGCCGTTTTCTCCACCGACTACCCCCACAACGACTCCAAATACCCCCACGCCACCGAGGCCTTCCTGGAGTTGCCCATCCGCGACGACCTGAAGAAGGCCGTCCTCTGGGATAACTGCCGCCGACTCTACAACCTCAACTAGACTGGATCAACTAAAGAGAGTCGATAATCATCGTTCGCTCCAGTTTCTCGAGCGAACGATGATTGCATTTGAAGGAATCAAGCGCCCGTTGGGCTCCCAGGCCGGACGGTGCTAGGCGGTGGCTGGTCGGGCCATGGGCAGGTTCGGATGTACCTCTAGGTCCCACCCCGACCTCTCCCCTGAGAGTAGGCGCCGGTAGCCGCAGGCCGCTATCATTGCCGCATTGTCCGTGCAGAATACCGGCGGCGGACAACTCATTTCCACTGGACTGCCTTCGGCCATGGCCAAACGCAGCGCCCCGTTGGCTGCCACCCCGCCCGACAGTAGCACCTTTTCTACACCCTCGCGTCGGGCGGCCTGGGCCGTCTTTTCAACCAGTACGTCCACCACCGCTTCCTGGAACCCCGCGGCCACATCCGCTAGAAGAGGGTCCGGGTCCTCGGTATCCACCCGGTCGTCGATGCTCTCCACAGCGAGGCCCATGTCCTTGGATGCCCGGATCACAGCAGTCTTCAGGCCGCTGAAAGAGAAGTCGTCGGTTCCCTTCAGCCAGGCCCGGGGGAAGGGTTTTGGCTGGCTGCCCTTGCGCGCCACCCGCTCCACCACCGGCCCCCCCGGGTAGCCGAGCCCCAGCACCCGCGCCACCTTGTCGAAGGACTCCCCTGCGGCGTCGTCCCGGGTGCGCCCCAGCAGGGCGTAATCACCGTGGTCCCGCATCAGGACCAAGTCCGTGTGCCCCCCGGAAGCGATCAGGCAGAGGCACGGAAGCTCGGGGCCCCCGTCTGCGTAGCTCTCCTTGACCAGCCAGTTGGCGTACACATGGCCTTCCAGGTGATTGACCCCCAGGAGGGGCAGGTCGTGGGAAAGGGCCAGTGCCTTGGCCATGCTCACCCCTATGAGCAGGGATCCCGCCAGTCCAGGCCCCTTGGTCACCGCTATGGCGTCAATGTCGCCCCACCCCACCTCCGCCCGCTCCAGGGCCAGGTCGACCACGGGGACTATTTGCAGCATGTGCTGTCTGGAGGCGACTTCCGGGACCACGCCCCCGTACCGGGCATGGATGTCCACCTGGGTGGAGATGACGTTAGATAGGACCAGGGCCCCGTCCTGGACCACGGCGGCCGCGGTCTCGTCACAGGATGTCTCTATGCCGAGTACCAGCATGGCAGGAGATATTATAACGCGTTGACCATCAACAGACGGGCCACCCCATCCCTATCAGGACACCGCCGCCAGGGTCTTGGAATAGGGTACGGCACGGCCAACGGGGCAGCCCGCACACCAGCCGTAGCGGCACGGCCCCTCAATGAGGTGGATGAGGCCCTGCTCCCGGCGGGCTGTAAGGGGTACTTTTAGTGTTCTCCCAATACCCAGCTGCATGGCCATGTCCTTCACCTTCCGGTTCCCTTGGCCCGCGGGCGCCAGGGCGAACAGCTGCAGCGCAGCGCGGGATAGTTCTTCGTTCCTGCCTCCAAGGGCATGGAAGAAAGGCAGCGCCACGTTGACTACCATCTCCCGGGCCCGCTCACGACCTATGAATGGAGGTGCAACAAGGAGCTCCAAAAGCAGCCCCGGGTCCCGGTGGTGCGCCGCCAACAGCGTCGCCCGCTTGAACCCTTCCATCAGACCCTCACCCGCGAACCGCGCCAGCACCTCTCCGGCCCCAAGTATCCTTCTGGCCGGGTGGTTTGCGGGCCTGACTCCGGCCAGCCGCCACCAGGAGCCGTCCATCTCCCTTCGGAGGGGTAACCAGTGCCACAGCTCCCGCGCCGACGCCGGTGCTGCTTCAAGCAGACCAGCCACGCCCAGCAGCCAGGCGGTTATCGCACCGGAACGCTCTTCGTCGGGCAGGGGATAGGCCAGGGCCTCAATGGCGGACCAGGGCAGCAGCCTTGCCAGTTCAAGGAAGGGCTCCCGGTTCCTGCTGTAGCCGAGGGCCCGCATTAGGCCCCTGAAGAGGACCTCCTCCGGCGCCAGCCCGTCCAACTCCCCCTCGAAGCGGGCCGACTTTGCCGCCAAACGTTCATCTCCTGCCCCATCCAGGACCCGCCCCAGCCCCTCGGGCCCCAGGGCCCGGGCCCGATCGCAGCAATCCGCTGGGCTCAGTAGACCGGCCTTCCAGTCGGTCCCCTCCCCGTTGAACGCAACACACCCCTTAAGGGAAACGGTTTCTATATGCTCGCCGTCCTGTCGCTCGGTCCACAAGGAGTCGGCATCCCAGACCACGTGGAGCACCACCCGGTTGTAGACAGGGTCTCGGTGGTGCCCGTGGGAAATCCAGTCCCGGGCCCGGACGTGGACCTCTACGTCCCCACGCATCAGCCCCCGCCCCTCCACGTGTACCGAGGCGTCCAGGAAGTCTGGTCCCTCGGCGCCGTTCAGCCGGCCCGGAAAGACCACCTGGACCTCAGCCCCGTTGACGGTCCGGATTCTGCGCTCTTCGTACTCCCGCCGCACCCACACCCCGTGTAGAAGGCCTTCGCTCGCAGGTCGCATTGGTCCCGTTCCGGCAATCATCCGGCGCCGCCTGCCTCCAACTCCGGGGGATGGCTAGTCCTATACTCGGGCCCCGCTTCCTCCGAGACCATTCCGAGGAGGGTAACCGAAGCCCCCCGAGGGGTGTAGAGGCCCGTCTCCCACTCGCTGACTGTCTGTTGCCGGACCCCGAGCCGCCGGGCCAGCTGATGCTGGGTAACCCCGAGCCGTCGCCGCAGCTCCCTGACGCTCTCTGCATTCCACGCACAGCTTCCGGTCTTTCCCTCAACCATGAGAATATTATACACGTTTCCGTGTAAACCATGATGTTTGTGTTTGACTTGATTTGCGCACGGTGTATAGTATCTTCATCCGAAAGTGGGGCGCCCGGGGTGGCGGGGCCCGCACCATGCGGGTGGAGACACGCATCGACATGCAACATACTCGCAGGCAGATCCTGGACTGCATCAAGCTCAAGGGCGGCATGAGCGTCGATCAACTGGGCCGCGAGCTCCAGATCATGCCCGTCACCATCAGGGCCCACATCAACGTGTTGGAGCGGAGTAACCTCGTCAAGAGAAAAGAGCTGCGCACCGGCAAGGCGGGCAGGCCGAGAATCGTGTATTCCCTCACCGACGCCGCCGAGGACCTGTTCCCCAAGGACTACGACCACTTGGCCGCCAGCCTGATCAGCAACATACGGGACCTCTACGGCAACGACTCGGTGAAGCAGGTGCTGAAGCGGGTGGGTGTGGAGATGGCCCGGTCCAACGCAGATGAGGTCAAGTCGGAGGACTTGGCGGAGCGGATCAAGGGCGCCACCCGGGTGATGAACAAGATAGGCTCTCTGGCCACTTGGCAGAAGGACCAGCACGGCTACTCCGTGACCGCCCACAACTGCCCGTACCTTCACGTTGCCAACGAGTGCGCCGACATTTGCAACATGGAGGTCGCCTTCCTGAAGGAAGTCCTCGACCGCGAGGTGATGCTGGAATGTTCGGTGGTGGGCGGCGCACACAACTGCAGGTTCTTCATTGAGGAGAGCTAGATAAGGGACAACAGATGAACTCTCAACCCAATGGCGCCAAAGCCCCTGCCGGCAGGGGCTTTTCCTATGCCCTGGCCCGACGGTAAGAGAGGTCCCCACGAAAGAGAAGAGGATATTCGATGGCCGACTTTGTGAACGTGGCAAAAACGACGGACCTGGGGCCCGGGCAGATGCTCCTGGTGGAGATCGACGATGAGGAGGTAGTGGTGGCTAATGCCAACGGTGAGTACTACGCCTTCAGCGCCGAGTGTCCCCACGCAGGTGGGCCGTTGGACGAAGGAGAAATGGAAGGAAAGGTGGTGATATGCCCGTGGCACGGGGCAGAGTTCGACATCACCACCGGAGAGGCCCTCACACCGCCGGTACAGGACAACATCTACACCTTCCGGGTCAGGGTGGAGGGCGAAGATGTCCAGGTATCACTGGAATAGGGTCGGGGGCATCCTAATGTTGCCCGCAATGTCATCCTAGGGCGTTGAGGAGTATTCCGGCCAGCCCTAGGAACAGCAGGAAGCCGCAGATATCCGTAATGGTGGTCACGAATACCATGGAGGCTACCGCCGGGTCTATCCTGAAGAGCTTCAGGCCCAGGGGCACGGCCACGCCGCTTATCCCGGCCATTATCATGGTGCCGAGCATGGCTATTGCCAGCGCCATACCCAGCACTATGTCTCCCTTCCACGCATAGGACGCCACCCCTACCATCAGGCCCAAGACGAGGCCGTTGGTCAAACCCAGGGCAAACTCCTTCACCAGGGCCTTGCGGGTGTCCTTGAATGTGATGTCCCCCAGGGCCAGCCCCCTGATCATCAGTGTGATGGTCTGTGCACCCCCCACCCCTCCCTGGCTTGCCACCACCGGAATGAAGGCCGCCAGGATCACCATCTTGGCTATGGTCGACTCGAACAGGCTTATGACCACCGACCCTATGCCGATGGTGGCGAGGTTCAGCGCCAACCAGGGCAGACGGTTCCGGACGGAGGTGGAAACCGGGGTCCCGAGCCGCTCCGGCTGGGACAGCGCCGACAGGCGGTACATGTCCTTGGAAACTTTTTCCTCTATGGAGTCCACGGCCTGGTCCATGGAGACCGCTCCCAGGAGGGTCCCTCGCTCGTCGGTCACCGGTATGGAGGGGAGGTTGTGGCGCAGCATCAGACGTGCACACTCGTCCTGCCGGGTGCCGGGCGCCACGAATATCAAACGGGAGTCCATCACTTCCCGCAGGGGAGTGGCCGGGTCGGCCATTACCAGGTCCGTCATGGATACCGCCCCCGTGAGCCGGTCCCACATGTCGACCACGTAGGCTCGTGCTGCGAGCTTGGGGTCAGGGCGCGACGCTCTCAGAAAGTCCAGCGCCTCCGAGGCGGACATCCACTCCTTGAAGGCGACGAACTCGGGCGTCATCAGGGCCCCCGCCGTGCTCCCGGGACTGTCGATGAGGGGGAGCAAGGAGTCGGATGCGGGGAAAGCGTCGAGGACCTTTTGGGCAAAGGTTGGGGGCAGGGCGCGTAATACTTGGGAACCCGCCATAGGACCGGCGTGCTCGAGCCAGAGGGCGATCAGAACGGGGTCCGCCCCGCGGATGAGTTCCAGCGCGTCCTCTACGTCCAGCACAGACAGCACCCGCCCCGCTGCCTTATGGGTCAGGCCCGAGAAAAGCAGTTGGCGGGAACGGACATCCAGCTGGAACAGCACCGAGGCCCTGTTGCCGGGCTCGAGGGCCTCCAGGGCCGACACCGCATGGTTCAGCTCGCGCTGGTCCAGGTGGGTCTTGATCTCATCCATCGATGATGGCGTTGTGTCTATCCGTTCCAGCATGGGAAGGACGATCTCCACAAACAAAAAGCGGCGGTCAAGTAGACCGCCACCTACAATTCAGATTTGGATTCAGTTGTAGCTGCCTCGCCGCTCCCCGGCCCTTCTGGGCTCCTCACTGGCGAGGCTTTTGTCAAACCCAATTTGGTTCTGAACCGATTCTTACATACGGAATGGGATTTGGCAACAGGTTATTATCCCAAGTCCCGATATGTCGGTGAGAGGCCCGGAGAATGGTAAGCCGGTCGCGAACAAGAAGACAGAAGTTGGGGCCCCCGGCAACGCTGGGGGCCCCAAAAATCCCTATTCAGTTGTAAACCGGGCCTAGTTGGTCAGCGACTGCTGCCAGGCGACCCAGCGTTCACCCATAACGTCGCCTATCTGACCATCGTGGTTCTCGTCCTCGATGATGGCGTAGGGGACGTTGGAGGACGAGGTGGGGAGGTGGTCCCGGACCTCATCGAAATCCGGGCCGTCCAGGATGGGCACTGCCGCCAGATTCATGGGGCCGTAGCTGATGTACTTGGACAGCTCGGCGTTGATCTCCGGGAAGGAGGTCCAGGCCATGAACAGCTGCGCCAGCTCGAAGAGGTTGGCGTCCTGGTCCTTCAGGCCCCTGGGGGCGCCCCAGGAGTCGGTGTTGATCATGTGGCCGCAGGTCCAACAGATGGTGATAGGCTCACCCTCTTTGACTTCGGCGTCGAAGATCCTGCCGTTCCAGGCCGTGCAGAAGTCGATCTCCCGGGCAATCAGGCCCGAGGGGCAGTCCACTCCCGAACTCCACCAGAACTTGATCCTGGGACCGATGTCGTCCAGCAACTCGTACGCCCTGTCTATCTGCTCGTCGGAAAGGATCGTGAGGGAGGCCCGGCCTTCGGCAGTCTCCAGGAGTTCCGGCTCATCGGCAAGGAGGGCGAACCGGAGGCTGGTCTTCCAACTCCATTCCGGAGAGGCCAGCGAGCGCTCGCCGGGGAAGTTATCCCAGTCGAACACGTCGGCCATGGTGGTCGGGTGTGTGCCGCCCCAGAGCTCATCTACGGCCTCCAGGCTGTAGGCAACCACGTTGGACCAGGTTATGCCACCACCACCGAAGTATGGCGACCTGCCGGCTTCCAGGAAGTCCCGGTTGTCAATGATGCTGAAGTCCAACTCTTCCAGGAATCCGTCGGTGGCGGCCTGCCAGGCGGCCTGTCCGCCGTAGTCCAGGACGTGCCACTGCAGGTTGCCCGTTTCGACCTGGGCCCTGACCTTGGCGTAGTTCATGGTGTCGGTGACTATTTCGACACCGAACTGCTCCTGGAAGGGGGCCATGTAGGCGTTCGCCTGGGCTGCCTCGTAGGCGCCGCCCCATGTGGCGAATACCAGGCTCTGGCCCCGGAATCTCTGAAGCTCGTTCTCGATCTCTTCCCGGGTGGCCGGGTTGTCGACGGTCCATTCGGACATGGCCCGGGGCCCTGCGGGCGGTTCGGGGGTCGCCGTGGGTTGCGGTGCAGCCGTGGGGGCCGGTGCGTCCGGCTCGTCCGGCATGGCCGTGGGCGCCGGTGCATCCGGCTCGTCCGGCTCATCCGGCATGGCGGTGGGCTCCGGCATGGCGGTGGGCTCGGGCTCCGGAGGCGCGGGCTCGGGCGTGGCCGTAGCAGCTTCGCCACAGGCTGCCATGACCATCAGGACAATCAAGGCCAGCCCCAGCGCGGCTATCATCAGCCTGCCGCGGCCGGCTCTCCTATAGCTATATCTTCCTAGCTTCATACAAGGTCCTCCTGTTTTCTTGATGGACTCTGATGAACGCCGATTGGGACTGGGGTAAACGGGATACCTGCGACGGGGCTCTCCACCTCAACGGCGGGGCGACCGCCGCAAGACCCGCTAGGGTGGAGCTAGGATAGTGGCGAGGGTTGAGGCTGTCAAGTTGGCGGCTGGTCCGGCGGGTTGGCAATGGGTCGGGCCTCTTATTCAGTTGCGGGTTTTTGATTAAACGTTGATTGAACATTGATTGAACTCGTAGCTGGTTTGATTGAACGACGCCTGAAGGGATTTCTGGGGATTTCGCGTGGCGCAGGTAGCAAGGGGAGGGCGACCAGCTGGTCGCCCTTACGGAGAGGGAATACCCCCAGCCCCACAGGGGAACCCTCACCCCCTTGATCCCCCTCTCCCTTAGGGCCTTCAAGGGAGAGGGGGAGAGAAAAACAGAGGCAGGGGTTGGCGCTTTAGCGCCAACCCCTGCCTCTAGTTCAGTACTGGAGAAAAGAGAGGGGATGGGGTGAGTTGCACAGCTGGGGGTGGTTGTTTCGAAGGGATGGGTTCCTGCCTCCGCAGGATTGACGGTCGTAAGAGAGGGAATGGCGGACAAGGAAGGGAGGTGGTGGAAGGTCCCGGACGGTTTGCGCAGGATGTCGGCGACGCCTGTACCGATGCGGGGTGTCCGCCCCTGGGGACAGTCCACACCAGCGTCGACCCTGCGACAGCCCCACACTTCCGATAGGGTATGGACGAGACGCGAGAAAATCTCGCTCTGGGGCAGCCTCGTCCACCGGAAGCGCTCTAGCACCCCAAGGGGTGAGAGCATGGACCCGTGACCGCCGTTCATAGACCGGAACATGCCGGTGGTGACGACGGTGGAATCACAGCCCCATACTTCCGAGGGGACGCGGACGAGACACGAGAAACTCTCGCTCTGGGGCAGTCTCGACCACCGGAAGTGCTTTACCACCCTGAGGGATGGGAGCGAGGACCCGTGACCGCCGTTCGTAGACCGGAGTTTTCCGATGGTGACGACGGTGGAATCCAAGAAGGGCGCTATGGCCCGGTGGAGCAGCATTACACCGTGCTCCTTAGCGTCGTCTGTCGGGACGAAACCGTTGCGCCCTATGAGCGGGGCGCGCACCTGGCAATGGCCCTTGTATAGGGCGTGCCGTAATTTGTCCGGGGACCTTCCTTGCGGGGGGCGGGGCGGTGATTGATCGCTGCGAAGGCCAAGGCGTTGGTCCTTTGGGCAGCGCTTGTAGTGGGTGTTGGGGTGCAGGACGTCGGGTGGAAAGAGAAAGGAGCCTGGGAGGAGGCGCGTGCCGGGGGCCGGGCGGTGGGATACCGTTCGGCTGAGACGGGGCCTGTGTAGGCTTATGCGGCTCATGGGACTCCTTTGATCCTGCATTGTGATGGGCGCCGAGGTGTGAGGTCGGCGGCCTGGGGCGTAATATAGCACGGGGGTTCATATAGTGCAAATGTCCGATCTTCTTGGGGATGGAATGCCCCTCGGCTCCACGGGGGAACCCTCACCCCCTTGATCCCCCTCTCCCCCTCGAGGGACTCGGGGCAGGCTCTTAGGGCCTTTAAGGGAGAGGGGGAAGAAGAACAGAGGCATACGCATGTGCAACGCACATGCGTATGCCTCTAGTTCAATACTGGGGAGAAAGAGGAGGGATGGATTCCCCCGACTTCTCGGGGGCATGTTCTGCGTGGGAATGACGGGAAGTTTAGATGAAGAGGGGGGAGGGTCTTTTACTGGGAGAAGCGGGGAATGATGTGCTCCCCGACCTTGCGAAACATTCCCATCTTGTCGATGAGGGTGTAGGCGGTCATGGACATGGTCTTGATGCCGAGCTCTCCCAGCCTCTCTATCTTTTCGCACATCTCGGAGGGTGGGCCCGAGATGTGGTAGAAGTCGATCAGCCGTTGGGTAACTGCCCTGGAGTGGGGCGCATCCACCCTCTCGGCCACGTCCGGGTCAAGGGCGTTGGCAAAGGCCCGGGAGTCGTTGATCAGCGCCTGCACAGAGCCCGGCTCGTTGGCTTCGAGGGCCTCCCTCAGCTCGGCCACGTCATCGTCGTCCCTCTCCAGCATGTCGCAGAGGTCGGCGTAGCTTGAGGGGTAGGCGGAGGTCTCCCGGCGCGCGGCTTCCTTAGAATCGGCGACGTAGAGCATGGTGCGGGCCCAGGTGTCGATCTTCGATACGTCCCGCCCCGCCCGTTCGGCGCCCTTGCGCAGCTGCTTCATCTCCCATTCGACGTACACGGGGTCCACGCAGAGGGAGATCAGGCCGTCGGCGATCTCGCCGGCCAGCTGCATGGTCCTGGGCCCGTGGGCCGACAGGTAGATGGGCAGGGGCTCTCCGATCCAGAAGGACTTCATCTTCACCCCCTGGAACTCCGCCTCCTCCCCTGCCATGAACTTGCGCATGAAGTGAACGGCCTCCCGCATGACGGCGTGGGTTACTTTCCTGCGGTGCTTCACGATGGGATTGCCCGTTCCCAAGCCTATGAAAGCCCGGCCATCCGACATCTCGTTGATGCTGGCCGTCATGTTGGCGATGACCGAGGGGTGTATGGTCACCGGGTCCACGACTCCCTGCCCGATCCTGATCCTCTTTGTGGCCATGGCCGCCAGGGCCATCATGATGTGGACGTCCCGGGACCTAGGCGGGGAGTCGACCAGAGTGAGGTAGGAGAAGCCGCTGTCCTCGACGACCTTGGCGTGCTCTCCCACGTTCTTGGTGGTGAGGGTGCCCCCCATCCCCACCCCGAAGCGCATCTTCACTTCAAGCCTCCCGGCCCCGGGCTTCTACCCCGGCCAGCTTCTCCAGCACCTTTACATAAGCCTGGGTGCCCTCGTCTCCGTAGCCCTCGTTCTGGAGGACGTGGTAGAACTGGTGGATCAGGCTGGTCAGAGGAAGGGGAAGTTGCATCTCCCGCCCGGCGTCGGTGATCAGGCGCAGGTCCTTATGCATTAGCTTGACCATGAACCCGGGGTCGAAGTCCCGTTTAAGGAGCCGGGACCCCAGGTTCTGGAGCTGCCACGATCCCGCCGCCCCTCCTGACACCGCCTCGAAGACGGGGTCAAGATCGATTCCGGCTTTGGCCCCGAAGACCAGGCCCTCGCAGACCGCCGCCAGCGTCCCCCCGACCATGATCTGGTTGACCAGCTTGGTCACCTGGCCCATACCGTTGCCGCCGGTGTAGATGATGGTCTTGCCCATGGCTTCGAAGACGGGCATGCAACGGTCGAAGACCTGCCTGTCGCCGCCCACCATGATGGACAAGGTCCCCTGTATCGCCCCCCACGACCCCCCGCTCACCGGGGCGTCCAGCATGCTCACACCCTTCTCCCCCAGGGCCCCGGCTATGTTCTGGGTTACCTGGGGAGATATGGTACTCATGTCGATGACCACGGACCCCGAGGCCGCGCCCTCGATCACGCCGCCCTTGCCCAAAATCACCTGCTCCACGTCCGGCGAATCGCTGACCATGGTTATGGTGACGTCGCTGTTTCGGGCGACGTCGGCGGGGGTGTCGGCGACGGTTGCGCCTTCACCGCCCAGCTCGTCGGCCTTACTGCGGGTCCTGTTGTAGACGGTCAGGGGGAAGCCTGCCTTCAGGAGGTTGGCGGCCTGGGCTTTGCCCATGATCCCCAACCCGACGAACCCGACTCTTTCTCTATCCGGCATCTAATTCTCCTTGCGATGTGGGGCTACGGGATCTCGGGGTCGAAGTCCATGCCGATGTGGCCCTCGGCCTCCAGCTGTGCGTATTCCTCGTCGGAAACCTTCAGTATCTCCTTGTAGACGTACTCGTTGTGTTCCCCCATCCGGCATGGAGCGCTCCGCACTACCGGCGGGGTCCGGGACATGTTGAAGATAAAGCCGGGGTAGTCGTGGGTCCCGGCCTCGGCGTGGGTTATGCGGTTGAAGAAGTCCCGCTCTTTCAGATGGGGGTCGGAGTGGGCGTCCCCGGCGTGCATCACTGGCCCCGAGGGCACGCCGTGGCTTTGGAGGAGGTGAAAGGCCTCGTACTTGTCGAACTGGACCGTCCAATGGGAAAGCTCCTCTTCCAACTGGTCGGCGTTCTTCCAGCGGGCGTACTGGTCGGAGTAGCGTTCGTCCTTGCACCAGTCGGGGTTGCCCATGGCCTCGCAGAGGCCCTGCCACTCGGCGTCGTTGGAGACGGTGATGCTAATCCAGTTGTTGTCTCCGCTGGCCGGGAAGGCCCCGCAGGGCGCCGATCCGAACATGTTGCGGTTTCCCAGGGTCCCCTGCACCCGGCCGTTCAGGGTGTAGTCCATCACCGCCTCTGAGAGGAAGTTGACTGCGTTCTCGGCCTGGGCCAGCTCGATTAGCTGACCCTTGCCCGTGCGCTTACGGTAGTGCAGGGCGGCCAGGACGGTGAAGGCCCCCTGCACACCCGCCGCGTAGTCCCCCATGTATATGGCGCTGTTGGTTGACGGGTCCGAGTCCCGGTACCCCCGTATCAACGAGTGCCCGATTACCGACTCCAGGTGCACCCCCAGCGCTCTGTAGTTCCTGTACGGCCCGACGCTTCCGTAGGCGGGGACGCGCATCATGATGATGTCAGGGCGGATGGACTTGAGGAAATCGTAACTGATGTCCAGCTTCTCCATGGTCTCGGTGACGTTGTTTTCGTAGAAGATGTCGCACTCTTTGACCAGGCGTTTGAGGATCTCCCGACCCCTGGGCTGCCTGAGGTCCAGGGTCATGCTCTTCTTGTTGCGGAAGAGGTTGTTGAATCCCGGGCACCGGTTCCAGGGACGGGGCCCGGGGTCGCTGTCCGGGTAGCCGCCCAGCATGGGGGGCAGGTCGGGCAGGGTCTCCTTGGGGGGTCGCGCCTGGAAGCCCCGGGTCATAGGCTGCCAGTGGTGGACGTTTTCAACCTTTATGACCTCGGCGCCCAGGTCTGCAAGGAGCTGGGTGGCGAAGGGCCCGGCCCAAACCACGCAGAAGTCCAGGACCCGGATGCCCTCCAGAGGCAGCTTCGCGGCCTTGCCGTTGGCGAGGGTTGTCATTGCTAGATGACCCCCCTCTCCCGAAGCCTGGTGAGGTCGTCCCGGCTGTAGCCGAGGTGGCCGTAGACCTCCTCGATGTGCTGTCCAAGCTCGGGAGCCGGGCGGCGCATCTGGCGGGGGGTCTCGGCCATGCGGGTCGGGGCCCCGGGATAGGAGACCGGGCCGGTGTGTGGGTGGTCGAGCTTGGGCCAGAACCCCCGTCCAACAAACTGGGGGTCATCCAGCAAATCACTCATGGAATAGAGAGGCCCGCAAAGCACCCGGGCCTTCTGTCCCTCCTCCCAGACCTCCCGCTTGGTCCGTTCCATCAGCCAGGGTATGAAGAATTCGTTGAACTCTTCATTGAGGTCGGGATCGGCGCCGGCGCCCGGTTCCAGCCACTTGGGGTCCTGGAGGAACTCAGGGTTGCCGAGCATCTTTATTACCCTGGGAAAGAGGTGTCCGCCCCCGGCCATCTCGATGTAGCCGTCCGCGCAGGGCAGGGTGCCCGAGGCGAAGGCGGCCCCCAGCCACCCCGCCTGCTGGACGCTAATGCGGCCGGAGTAAGCGTAGGCCATGAGGGCGGCGTGCCGGCGGTCTACACCGCCCAGCTGGGTCTCGAAGATGGATATGTCGAGGTGCTGCCCCTCGCCGTCCCGGTCGGCGGCCCAGAGGGCGCCCATCGCGGCGGTGGCAGCAGTGGCCCCGGCCTCGTACTGGGCAACGTTGCCCCCCTGTTTCAGCGGCTCCCGACCCTCCATCCCTATGGAGTGCATCTCGCCTCCCATCCCGAACAGCACCAACTCCGATGCCTTGTAGTCGCGGTACGGCCCCGTCTGGCCGAAGTTGCTGATGGAGGTCATGACGAGACGGGGATTGATCGCGGCGAGGGCGTCGAAGCCCAGGCCCCAGGAGTCCATCACCCCGGGGGCGTAGTTCTCCATCAGGATGTCGGCTTCCTTGACCAGCTCGTGGAGGATGAACCTGCCGGAGGTGACCTTGAGGTTGAGGGTAACGCTCCGTTTGTTCGTGTTGAGCTGGAGGAAGAGGCCACTCTTTTCGTGGTGGGCGTCGTCCTGGTGGAAGGGCCCGAGGTGCCGGGCCGGATCTCCGCCGTCGGGTCTTTCGACCTTGATGACGTCGGCGCCGTAGTCGGCCATCAGCTTTGTGCAGAACGGCCCGGCGATGTACTGAGTTAGATCGAGAACCTTAACGCCTTCCAGGGCTTGGTCAAACATGGCTGGCAACCGTTGGGAATGTCTGATTTGTGGATAGCATGTACTGAATCTAAGGGTCTCGTCGGCGGGGACAATGTTAGACACGCGCCGAGGGCGATGTCAACGAGAGGACGTAACCCTGCGTGCTATAATCCTCGACCAAGTTTCCCAACCGGCCCAGACACCCAAGGGTGAAGCTCATGCACCTGGAACTGGCCTCATACGACGTCAAGGATGTTGTCTTCTCGGACGCCAACGGGCTGGTTGACGACGTGCTTCACGTGAACAAGGCCGCCCTGCTGGAGCACCTCGCCCAAGTCTTGCCCTTCGAGGCCCTGGAAGTGGAAATTGCGAGGCCGGGGGAGTCGGTGCGGATAGTCCATGCCCTGGACGTGGTGGAGCCGAGGGCCAAGGCGCCGGGACCCGGGCGTGTTTTCCCCGGCCTTCTCGGCCCGCCCCTGGGCGCGGGTGAGAGCAGAACCCTGCGCCTGAAAGGGGTGGCGGTGGTGGGCG
Organism: Dehalococcoidia bacterium; assembly: GCA_965207225.1. Taxonomy (GTDB): domain Bacteria; phylum Chloroflexota; class Dehalococcoidia; order Plut-88900; family Plut-88900; genus Plut-88900. The sequence goes on along the minus strand of CBDBLV010000003.1, from coordinate 310,005 downwards.
CGGCAGAGCCCTTCGCCGGAGAGGACCACTGGGCCTTCCGGGAGGGAATCATCGAGATGTCGGGGCCCGGGGCGGAGCTGTGCCCCTTTTCCAGGACCGTGAACCTCGTGGTCAGGTTCGTCCAGACCCCGGGGGACGAGGTCCGTGAGAAGACTAACTACGGTGTCGATGCCTGGGACGAGGACGCGAGGCGCGCCATTGAGGCGTCGAGGCTCCTGACCGTGAGGGCCGCCGAGTACCTGGCAGGCATCGCGCGGGACGTGGAGCCCAACGAAATGTCTGAGTACGAACTTGGCCCCGTCGACCAGGGTCTGCCAAAGGTGGCCTACATTCACCACAACACCGGCGCCGCCCTCTACGGATGGTCCGACTTCACCTACGACCACGCCATGCTGCTCCACCCGAACGAGATGATGGACGGCGCCCTTGTCCTTTCAACCCGGTTCGTGGAACCTGCCATCCGGGACTGCACCTACTTCCATCAGAATAACTCCATTGTCCGGGAGCTGTATGAGAGGCACGGCAAGGACCTCAATTTCGTGGGGGTGGTCTTTTTCTCGGGGTTCGGGCCGACCATGGAACTGAAGGAGATAGAGAGCGACAGCGCCGTAAAGCTGGCCCACATGCTCGATGCGGAAGCAGCCATCGTGTCGCCGTTCAGGGCCGGACACAGCGGTGTCGCTTTTATGATGGTCTGCCAGAAGTGCGAGCGTTCTGGGATAAAGATCTCGGTGGGCGTGTCGCAGCTGGTGCCCGGGGCGGGGGAGCCGGGCCTGAACCACTGGGTGCCCGAGGCCGATGCCATGGTGGCCTCCGGCAACGACCGTGAAACGATAAAGCTGCCCGCAGTGAAGAAAGTTATTGGCGGCACGGATCTCCTGAATGGTCTGGGCCCCGCCGACGCCGAGCTTGAGATAGAGGTCAGGAGCCTGTACGGCCTCTCGGCCCCAATGGGTCCGACGAGGCTCGCGCCGGAGCTGTACTAAGGAGAAGAAGGGATGAAGCTCGAACTGGCATCCTTCCATGTAGATAACGTGGTCCTCGCATCCGAGACCCGTCTCTCCGATAAGACCTTGTACGTCAGCGAGAGCGAACTCAAGGACCAACTTCTACCTGATCCATATATTGAAGACCTCCGGCTGGACGTTGCCAGACCCGGGGAGAGTGCTCGCATAGTTAACGCTATTGATGTGGTGGAGCCGCGTGCCAAGGCGTCGGGTGCAGGAACCGTGTTCCCGGGCCGCCTCGGCCCGCCGACGCATGTGGGAAGCGGCACGACCAACACGCTCGCGGGGATGGCGGTGGTGGGCACGGCGGAGCCCTTCGTCGGCGAAGAGTACTGGTACGCCAGGGAGGCGATAATCGACATGTCGGGTGCGGGGGCTGCCTACTCGCCATTCTCGGAGACCGTCAACCTCGTTCTACACTTCATCCCGAAACCGGGGGGAGAGGAACTGGACCCCGCACGGCGCAAACAGTTCGTGGTCGACACCCGCACGCGGGAAGCCGAGAACCGGATGAAGGCCACCCGAAACCTGACCCTTAAGGCCGCCAGGTTCCTGGCCGAGAAGGCGAAGGGAATGACCCCGGACCACGTGCACACATACGAGCTCGGCCCGGTGGACCCGTCCCTTCCCGGCGTCGTCTACCTCTGCAAGAGCCTTTCCGCCGGCATTTACGGCTCTTTTTCCACGACCCGGAAGTGGGTCGTTCCCATGCATCCGAACGAGATGATGGATGGCGCGGTCGTTAACTTCGGCTTCCTGATTGCGGCCAACTTCCGCGACTGCACCTACGCCTACCAGCGTAATGCTGTCGTCGAAGAGTTGTACTCTCGGCACGGGGTAGACCTCAATTTTCGGGGCGTCCTCTTCTATTCGGCGTTCCCCTACACGCTGGAAGAAAAGGAACTGGAGGCTGGAAGCACGGTGCGGACTGCCAAAATGCTGGGCGCCGACGCTGCGATTATCGCGCCCCTCAGCGACGGCCACCCCAGCGTCGAGACCATGATGATCTGCAGGTTGTGCGAGGAGGCCGGAATCAGTACCGCCATCGGTGCGGGAGAGATGACGGCAAACGAGGGCGATCCTGGTTTCACTCACTGGGTACCCCAGGCCGACGCCCTGGTCTTCGCGGGAGACAGCCACACCAAACTGGCCCTCCCTGCCGTAGAGAAGGTCATTGGCGGAAGCCGGGTGCTGCACGGCGACCAGGACGCAGCGGAGGAGATAGAAGTAGAGGCCCGGCAGATGCTCGGGGCCAGCAACCCCGCGGCCCCCACAAGGCTCTTCGGACGGCTACACTGACCGGCTGCGTAATATGCGGCTCGAACTCGCTTCCTTCCAGGTCAACGACGTGGTGTTCTCCCCAGAAACTCGGGTTGAGGGAAAGACCCTACACGTCAACGTGAGCGAATTGAAGGACCGGCTGTTGCCTAATCCCTACATAGAGGACATCCAGGTGCAGGTTGCCAGGCCCGGAGACCGAGTTCGTATCGTCCATGCGATAGACGTGGTGGAACCCAGAGACAAGGTGTCGGGGCCCGGGGCCATATTCCCCGGCCGCTTGGGACCGCCGGGGCAGGTGGGCAATGGCACGACAAACAGATTGGCGGGGATAGCGGTGGTGGGAACGGCCGAGCCCTTCGCGGGTGAAGAACATTGGTACGCTAGGGAGGCTATAATCGACATGTCCGGGCGTTGGGCCTCATATTCGCCCTTTTCCCAAACGGTGAATCTTGTCCTTCACTTCAGCCCAAAGGCCGGAATCGGGGACTTTCGTTCCGCCAATAGTGACCAGTTCGAGGTGGACAACCGCACACCTGAGGCAAACCTCACAATGGAAGCAACCCGCGACCTCTGCCTCAAGGCTGCAAAGCACCTCGCCAGCAAAGCCCGGGGCCTGGCTCCCGACTACACCCGGACCTGTGAGTTAGGCCCCGTCGACCCCGGATTGCCGCGTATCGTCTATATTTGCTGCAGTTCGGCCAGCATTTACGGCTCATGCTCGGCAAGGCGGGTCTGGGCCGTGGCCCTGCACCCCAACGAATTGATGGACGGGGCGGTTGTGAATTCCGGTTTCCTTATGGCGGCCAACTTCCGGGACTGCACCTATACATATCAGCGGGACGCCGTGGTGGAACAGCTTTACTCCCGGCATGGAGTCGACCTAGACTTTCGAGGCGTCATCTTCTTTTCGTCGTTCCCGTATACCCTGGAGGACAAGGAACGCGAGGCGGGAAGTGTGGTAAGAACGGCAAAGATGCTGGGCACCGACGCTGCGATAATCTCCCCAATCAGCGAGGGCCACGGGAGCGTGGAAATGATGATGATTTGCCGCCTGTGCGAGGAGGCCGGTATCAGCACGGCCCTCGCTGTGGGCGACATGACCGCAGAAAAGGGAGACCCGGGTTTCACCCACTGGGTCCCCGAGGCCAATGCCTTGGTCATAGCCGGAGACAGCCACCACAAGGTCAGTCTTCCCGCCGTGGACAGGGTCTTAGGCGGCGGACGGGTCCTCTACGGCGACCAGGAAGCGGCAGGTGAGATCGAGGTCGAGGCCCGGCACATGTACGGCGCCAGCAACCCCGCAGGCACAACCAGAATGACAGGAAGGCTTTACTAGATGGCAGCCTTGATCATTGGAAGTGAACTTGTCTGACTCCCGGGGCCCCCTCTCCGACCTCAGTGTCCTCGACCTCTCACGAGGTCTGCCGGGTTCATACTGTGCCCGCGCACTGGCTGCGTACGGAGCGGAAGTGGTCTATGTGGAAGCCCCCCGCACCGGCAACCTGCTCCGCCGGGCGGCGCCTTTCTACAAAGACCTTCCTCATCACAACCGAGGCGCCTTGCACAATCACGTGAACCTTGGAAAGCGGGGCATAACCCTGGATGTGGAGTCGGGCGTGGGGGGGCGAGTGCTGAGGGAGCTGGCAATGAACTCCGACATTCTCGTGGAGGACCATCCTGTCGGGACTTTGGAGACGAAGAGATTGGGATACGAGACCCTGTCGGGAATCAACCCCGGCATGGTAATGACCTCCCTGAGCAACTTCGGGCGCAAGGGTCCCTACAGGGACTACAAGGCTTCCGAACTGATACTTTCCGGGCTGTCGGGGCCCTTGTATATCAACGGGGCCCTCGACAGGGAGCCCGCGAAGGCCGGGGGGAGAATTGTCCAGTTCCAGGCGGGTATGGTCGCAGCAATGCTCACCATGATGGCGGCCCGGTCCCGAGACCGCTCCGGCATAGGCAGCCACGTCGACCTTTCTACCATGGAGACCCAGGCCGGCACCGCCGACCGCTGGGTTCCCGTCCTGGCCTTCTACTCCTACACCGGCTCCATAGCAGAGAGGACGAGGGGAGTAGTACTCGCAGGCGCTGGGGTAGTCCCGACCGAGGACGGCTACGTAAACACCCTCAATCCAACCACCCCAAGCCGCCTTAGAAAAATCCTGAATATCGTAGGCAAGCCCGAACTCATGGACGACCCGGAGTTCGCCGACCCCGTCGAACGCCTCGCCATGGTGAATGAAGAGTTCCTGCTGTGGTCGCTCCAGCATTCCACCGCCGAAGCCGTCGATGCGGGACTGAAGCAAGGGGTGATGGTCGGGCCTGTCCATACCCACGAGACCCTTCACCGGGATGCCCATATGCTGGTACGTCGACCCTGGGTCCAGGTCGAGCACCCGGAGATGGGAGAACAGGCTTTTCCCGTTAGACCCGCACAGCTATCCCGCACCCCGATGCAGGTCTCGAGACCCGCGCCCCGGCTGGGGGAGCACAACCGGGAGGTCTACTGCGGGGAGCTGGGCTACAGCAAGACCGAGCTGGAGAGGCTGGGTCGGGTGGGGGTGGTTTAGGTGGTTGAACAACCACTCCCCTTGGAAGGAATCCGCGTCGTGTCCATTACCCAGGCCTGGGCCGGGCCCTATGCCGGGACCCTTCTCGCGGACTGGGGCGCCGAGGTAATTCAGGTCGAGAGCCGGGTGCGCTTTCCGGTCGGCACCCGGGGCCTGTCCGTCGACCACAGGGGCGTAGTCCCCGAGGAAGAGCGCATGTGGTCCAGGGCCTACCCAGACTGGGACGGCGGCGAAAGGCCCTGGAACCGCTACGTGAGCTTCAACGCCCTGAACAGGAATAAGCTGGGCACTACGGTGGACCATGACATGGAGGGTGGTCGGGACCTGCTGTTGGACCTGGTGTCCATATCGGACGTCGTCCTGGAGAACCATCCTCCCGCTCTTCTGGACGACTTCGACCTCGACTACTCCCACCTCCGCAAGGTGAAGCCCGACCTGATAATGGCCAGGATGCCCGGATATGGACAGACAGGCCCATACAGAGACATCAAGGCCTGGGGTTCCCACATAGAGGGTTTCATCGGCCATACCTGGGTCCGAAGCTACTCCGACATCGACCCGTCCCTGAAGGACGACGTGTATCCCTCCGACGCTGTTGCCGGCATTACCGGGGCCTTCTCAATTCTAGTTGCCCTGCGGCACCTGCAGGCCACTGGTGAGGGGCAGCTCATCGACGCCCCCCTCTCCGAGGGCCTCATCCCCTTCCTCGCAGAGGCCTTTGTGGACTACACCATGAACGGGCGCGTCCAGTCAGCATTAGGCAACGCAGACCCGTCCATGGCCCCCCACGGCGTTTACCCCTGCGCCGGTGACGACCAGTGGGTGTCGATTACCGTGGGTACGGATGAAGAATGGGAAGGCCTGGTACAAGCCCTGGGCCGACCCTCGTGGGCGTTGGACCGGAATTACTCCCACGTCCTGGGTCGCTGGAGGCGCCAGGAGGAGATCGACGCCCACATTTCCGAATGGACCCGGGGCCTCACGTCCAGAGAGGTCATGGAGACGCTCCAGGCGGCCGGGGTGCCCGCCGGCATGGTCCACGACACGGCCCAGGCCCACGCCGACCCCCAGCTGGAGGCCCTCGACTTCTTCCAGGCCGTCACTCACCCGGAGGCCGGAACGCACAGGTATGCGGGAATCATGGGCCGCATTTCGACCCATCCCAACCGTATCCGGCGTCCCGCACCGTGTCTAGGTGAACATAACGAGTACGTTTACCGGGACCTGATGGGTCTCAGCCCTCAGCGATACAGAGAACTGGAAGAGCTAGGCCAAATCGGCGACGACTACCTGACCGGGTCCCGATAATCGGCGCTCTGCTACTGCAACCTTCGGATCGTGCCCACGCCCGGCTTTGCGAAGAGCGTCAGCCTGACGAAGTATAGAGACAGCGACGGATGTCGTCGTTGAAGAAGAATGCGCCGCCGTATTTGTAGAAGTTGGCAACCGGAATTGGGTATATTCTCATAGCATGAGCTTCCTGAAATCCTACAGTCCGGAAGCCCTGCGAGGTGATCTGTTCGGCGGGGTCACCGCCGCGGTGGTCGGGCTGCCGGTGGCCTTGGCCTTCGGCGTGGCCAGCGGCCTGGGCCCTCTGCCGGGGCTGTACGGCTCCATCGCTGTCGGGCTCTTTGCCGCTGTCTTCGGCGGCACCAGGGGTCAAATCTCCGGACCCACGGGGCCCATGTCCGTCGCCATGGCCGTGGTGGTCACCCTGTACGCCGACGACCTTACCAAGGCCTTCACTATTGTGGTCATAGCCGGCCTCATCCAAATCCTTTTGGGCGCCCTGCGCATAGGCCGCTTTATCTCCTACACCCCCTACTCCGTTATCTCCGGGTTCATGTCCGGGATAGGCGTCATCGTCATGCTGGTGCACGTGCTGCCCTTCCTGGGCCATAAAGTGGTCACCGGCGGGCCTCTGGCCGCCCTGGGCGAAATTCCCGAGGCCCTTGGCGACGTGAATTTCAGCGCTCTGCTCATCGCCTCCGTGACCCTCGCCATCGGCGCGCTCTGGCCCTCCCGGTTCCAAAAGGTCATCCCCCCCACCCTGATGGCCCTTGTCGTCGGTACTCTCATGGGGATGTTCTGGTTCACCGCCGCACCCACCATCGGCGACGTACCCACCGGACTGCCCGACTTCATGTTGCCCGACCTCTCCGGAAGCGTGGTGCTCGATGCCGTTGTGCCCGCCGTCACCATTGCCCTTCTGGGATCCATAGACAGCCTGATCACCTCCCTGGTCGCCGACTCCATGACCCGCACCCGACACAATGCCAACCGTGAACTGGTGGGCCAGGGATTGGGAAACATGGCGGCAGGGCTCATCGGAGGGTTGCCGGGCTCCGGCTCCACCTTGGACACTGTGGTGAACATCCGGGCAGGCGGGAGGTCTCTGCTTGCCGGCATTGCCCGGGCCGGAATACTGCTGGCCATAGTGCTTGGTCTGGGCCCCTACGTGGAGCAGATCCCCCACGCCGTGCTGGCCGGCATCCTCATGAAGGTGGGATGGGACATCATCGACCGGCGATTCATGGCCCGCATTCACAAGATGAAGAGAGAGCATCTGGCGGTTATGGGCGTCACACTGGCCTTGACGGTGTTACTGGACCTGATAACCGCCGTGGCTATAGGCCTCATTGCCGCCGGCATGGCCAGCGCCCGCAAGTTCGAGTTCATGGAAATGGACAACGTGGTCTCCGTCCCCCTCCTGGACGCTGGGTTCCTGAAGGCCTCCGGTGGCGATGCGAGGGAGGGAGAAGACCCGGGGCCCGACTCACTGGATGAGGAGTTATCCGCCCGCTGCGGGCTCGTTTCCTTCCGCGGCAGCTTCACCGTGGCCTCCTCCAACAAGATTATGGACGCCCTGAACGTCGACATCTCCGAGCACAAGCTGGTCGTGATGGACTTCTCCGACACGGTTTACATGGACGACAGCGCCGCCCTTACGGTGGAGCACATGATAGAAGCCGCCCTTGATAAAGGCATCCATGTGGTTGTCATAGGCCTGCAGGACCGCATCGCCGACACCTTGCAGGCCCTGGGCGCCCTCGACAAGGTCCCCCGGGACCGCATCGTCAGCAATCTGGACGAAGCAGGCGACCTCGCTACCCGCATCCTCGTGAAGACCTAAGCCCTTCCCCTCAATGGAAAAGCGGCCCCTCTCCATCCCCTTTATAGAAGCCTTTGCATAGCTGTCATTTCGATGCCCCCGAGGTCGTAGATACGCCCAAGGCGTAAATCTGGCGTGGGGAATCACGCACGGATGGCGCTACCGATACTTTCGATGTGTCCCAGAATCTGCTCATCCCGAGCAGGGCCGTAGGGTCGAGCGGATTCTGGGAGAGGGTCCCTGTATTCAACAGGTTACGCAAAGGCCTCTCATAGGCAGAGGGCATAGACCCTACCCCGCCATAATTTCGGAAGCGTTGCCGTATAAGTAACGGCTAGCTGGAGGGCAGACTACTGCAGCCTTCGGATAGTGCCCACGCCCTGCTCGGCGAAGCGGGTCAGCCGGAAGTCATAGAGAGACAGCGACGGAGTTCCGTCCAGGATAAGCTCCGACATCAGCTTGCCGGTGATCGGGCCCAGGGCGAAGCCGTGGCCGCTGAAGCCCGTGGCCAGCATTAGACCCTTGACCGTGGGCGCTTCTCCCAGGACGGGGAGGATGTCGGGGGTGATGTCTATCAGGCCCGCCCACGTCTTCACGAAGCGCAGACCGCTCAGGTGGGGCATGTGCTGGAAGAAGCCCCTGCGCATGCGGCGTATGGTCGCCCAGTTAACCTCCGGTTCCACCCCGACGGTTGTCGAGAAGAACTTCCGGTTCTGGACCGTGCCGGGCACATGGCTCAGTACGTCGTTAAGGAGCTGGCTTCCCACGTGGAAGGAAATCTGTTTCCTGAACTGGCTGAGTCCCGGGAGGAAATACCTGATGTCGGTGAGGGACGTTAGATCGATGTCATGGTCGGCCTTCAGTGCGGCGCCTGCGCCTAGCAGGATATTTCCGTCAGCGGTCGGCCGGAAGGAAACGGTGGGCGACCAGACAAGGGGTGCTTTGTAGTCCGGCACCGGTTCGGTGATGGTCACGTGGGTGCGGATGATACGCACGGGTACCTTGACGTCACAGGTCCTTGCCAGGCGGGGGGCCCAGACCCCGGCGGCATTTACCACAACGTCGGCCTCTATCCTTTCGCCACGCTCGGTGACCACACCCTTGACCTGCCCGCCCGAGGTCTCGATGCTCTCAACGGAACATCCGGTGCGCACGGTTGCACCATTCTCCTGGGCGGCCCTGGCGAAGGCCGTAGTCGTCTTGACCGGGTGGGCATAACCGTCACTGGGAGAATACATTCCGCCGACGAACTTGCCGGAAAGGCCGGGCAGGATCTCCCGGGCCCGCTCCCGGGTCACGATGTCCGACTCCAGTCCATATTCCTTGGTTATCCTGACGGTGTTCTCGAAGTCAGCCAGCTCCCTGGCGTTTCCGGCGAGAAGTAGGTTGCCGCCGCGGATGAAGTGGGTCTCAGTGCCCAGCTCCTCGCGAAGCTTGTCCCACAGCTTTAGGCTCTCGATGGCCAGGGGCACTTCGGGCGCCTGGCGGCCCTGGCGTCGGACGGCGCCCCAGGTCCTTCCGGAAGCCTCGTCTGCTATCTGGCCTTTTTCCAGGAGAATGACGTGGGCGCCCCGTTTGGCCAGGTTGTACGCGGTAGCGCATCCCGAGATGCCCCCGCCGATGACTATGACGTCGGTCTTAGTGGCCATTGAAAATACACTTTCTCACTTGGACTGGGCGTACCACTTGAAGAGGGGCTGGATTTGACGGACCAGTTCTTCGCCCTCGGGGGTGATGGCGTTCTTTGCCAGCTCTGTGATGGTCTCGGCAGCGCCCGACCGTTCATAAACGGAGCGGGCCTTTTGCAATACAGCCTCGCCGTCCACGTGCACTTCCTGGATGCTGCTCCCCGTGTCGGTCCAGACCAGCTTGACCGGGTCAATGGGCCCGTCGAACTCGATTCGGTCATCCACAATTTCATCGGGGAACCAGAGACGGTGCCCGTTGGCGCTGCCCAACTCTACCACCTTGGGTTCGATGTCCTCGCTGATCTGCTGGATGCCGTTAAGCCTGGCAAGGGAGGCAGCCAGCCGCATCACCGGCCCGAGACCCTGCTCGTCGCCTGAGTTCGAGCCGTCGCTCCCCAGGGTCACGTTAACACCCTCCCGAAGCATCGTGCCCACGGGCGTTATGCCGTTCTGGAGCTTCATGTTGCTCAGGGGGTTGTGGGACACCGAGACCCCCCGCTCGCCCAGCAGTTCCACGTCGTCCCGCGAAACCTGTACACAGTGGGCGGCCAGGGTCCGGTCGGTAAGCAGCCCGAACTTGTCCAGCCTTTGCACACCGCTCATCCCCCACTGGTGCATGGCCGCTTCTCGCTGAACGGGAGACTCCTCAACGTGGATCTCCAGGGGCACGTCCAGGCTCGATAGCACGTCCCTCGCCGCCACCATCAATTCGTCGGTGCACCAGACTGCGTTGCCCAGGGCCAGGCCGATCTGCACACGCTTACCTTTCCAGCCCTTGATGAGTTCAATCAGCGCATCAAGCCTCGGCTCGAAGGGGAGAGGCTCAACCCTGGTCTGGATCTCCTCGGGGAGGGAGTCGTCGGGGATGGCCTTGGGGTAGCCGGGGAAAAAGCGCCGGGTGTAGATCCCGACAGGAAGATTGTCTATGTTGGGAAATACCCAGGCCCGGATTCCCAGGGATTCGTAGGCCTCCGCTACCCCGTAGACGTTCTCCGCGGTTATGGGGGAGTAGAGGTGGTCTATGATACCGGCGTTGCCTGCATTCAGATTCTCCATGCCGCAAGCCAGTGCGCAGGCGACCTGGTCGGAGGCGGAGAGCTTGCCCACGTTGGACGCCAGCCGGTAAGCGATCCAGACATCAAAGGGCGCCGACCCCACCTGGCCTTTGTAAGGCATAGAGTGACTGTGGGTGTGAGCGTTGACGAAGACGGGGAAAGTGTTTTCGGGCACGGGTTTATCTCACGAACGTACAGAAAATTATAGCACGAGAGACTGTTCAGTCGGTTCGCTTATGCAGACTCAGCCGACTTCTATTATCAGGTTTCCGTGGGCGTCAATCGACGCCGAGCTGCCCGGGTAGACGACCGTGGTGGTGTCCAACTGCTGTACAATCGCGGGCCCTTTCAATGCTGCACCCGACCCCAGCGAGTCACGGTCGTAGATCGGGGTGTGCACCAGGCCCCCGGCTTCAGGGAAGTAAGCCTTCCGGGTGGTGCGGGGAGTTGCTGTTCCTTCTGCCGCCGAGAAGACCGCGCCCCCCGGGGCCCGGCCCGGCGCCTGGGACAGCACAACCCTGAAAGTGACCAGTTCGACCAGTTCATCGGAGTCCCGGTGCCCGTAGACCCGGTCGTGGATCGTGTGGAAGTCTTCTATAACCTGCGCTATGGCCGCTTTGTCTACGATATCTCCGGCTACGGACACCTCCAGTTCATAGGACTGCCCGACGTACCGGACTTCAACTGACCTGGCCACGTGTATCGGGCGTCCGGGGGCCGCGTCCCTGTCCATCTGTACGCGGCAGTCGGCGTCCAGATCATCAAATACCCGTTGCAGTTCGGAGGGGACGGCATCTACGGCGCGGACCCGGAAAGTCCGTGCTCTTTCGTGCTCCAGGTTCGCCACCAGCAGTCCGAACGCCGACAACACCCCCGGGTTCTGAGGCACGAGCACCTTGCCTATGTTGGTCTGCACAGCCAGCCGACCCGCGTGCACCGGTCCCGCACCACCCAGCGCGACCAGCGAGAAATTGCGGGGATCGTAGCCCCTGAATACCGACACCAGGCGGACTTCGTCGGCCATGTGGTTGTTCACAATGGTGTGGATGCCGTGGGCGGCTTCCAGCACATCGATGCCCAGGGGCTCTGCGATGTGGGTGCGCACGGCTTCCTGCGCCTTTTCCACGGACAGGCGCATGGTGCCCCCGGCGAAGAAGTCGGGGTCAAGATACCCCAGGGCAAGGCTTGCATCGGTCACCGTCGGCTCCACCCCGCCCTGCCCGTAGGCTGCCGGACCGGGCGATGCGCCCGCACTCCGGGGCCCGACCCTCAGGGCTCCGCTTCCGTCAACCCACGCGATGCTCCCGCCCCCCGCCCCGATGGTGTTGATGTCCAGCATGGGCTGCCGCAGCGGGTATTTGGCTATCTTACCCTCGCTGGAGAGGACGGGCCTGCCCTTGTCCACCAGCGAGATGTCGCAGCTGGTGCCCCCCATGTCCAGGGTGATCAGGTCCGTCAGGTCGCTGAGCTTGCCTGCATGGACTCCGCCGATCACCCCCGCTGCGGGACCCGACAAAACCGTGGAAACCGTGTTAGACAAGATCGTCTCGTCGCTGGTGATGCCGCCCCGGGAGTGAATGATGTGGAGCCGGCCCTTCACCCCGCCTTCGGTAAGGGCGCCATTCACCTCGCCGATATAGCGTTCCAGGACGGGCCTCAGGTAGGCGTCGAAGGCCGTCAGGCAGAGCCTTTCATACTCCCGGAACCGGGGATCAAGCTCCGAGGACAGCGAGACCCGCAGGTCTGGAAAGTCCCGCTGGATGATGTCCCGGGTACGCTCTTCGTGGGCGGCGTTGGCGAAGGAGAAGAGGTAGCAAACGGCAACGGCCTCCACACCGTGTTCCTCCACCAAAGTGCGGACGGCCTGGGCCACCTCTGCTTCGTCCAACGCGACGTCGACCCCCCCGTCGGGATATATGCGCTCCTCAATGCCGATGATGCGGCGACGGGGCGCTAGAAAGACAGGGGTTTCGGGCTCTATGAACACGTCGTACATGTCGGACCGCTTCTGCCGTCCGATAGTAAGGACGTCCTCGAAGCCCTTGGTGGTCAGGATGCCGATAGCAGAGCCGCGGGCCTCCAGGATCGCATTGGTCCCTATGGTAGTCCCGTGGGCTATTCGCGAAACATCGGAAAAGTGGGCGGAGGACATCTCCCGGACCCTGTCCGCACCTTGCATAAAGCCGTCCACCAGCCTCGGGGGCGTGGAGTTGACCTTGGTGTACTGCAGTTCCCCCGATTCGTTGTCCAGGGCCACGACGTCCGTAAACGTCCCGCCGATGTCGATCCCGATAGTTATGCACATTGTCAGGGTCCTGTGAAGGTGATTGGACTAATGGAGGAACCCGTAGAGCTTGCCGGCGTTTTCGCAGACCACTTTCCGGCGCACGGACTCGCCCTCGAGACCTTTTAGGTTGAACTCGATGGTTTCAAGGGAGTCGGGCCAGACGCAGTCGTTGTGAGGGTAGTCGTTGCCCCAGATGACGTTGTCCTCACCGACAAGGGAGAGCATCTCTCCAGCAATACCTTCTTTCTGAAAGGTGGAGAATCCCTGGCGGCGCCAGTAGCCACTGGGCGGGATCCTGAGGCCCTTGATGCCCTCACCCTCGTGGTCCATGCGGTCTATGACGTAGGGGATCCAGCCTATGCCCGCCTCCCCTAGGACAAACTTGAAATCGGGGAACCTTTCGCATGCCCCAGAAAGGATGATGCTGCTGAGGTGCTCGACACCGTCCAGCTGGGCCATAGTTAAAAGAAGGGTCAAATAGAACTCGAAATACTCCTTGTTGCTGGGCCTTTTGGCCTTGGGACGGTTACCCATGAGATGGAAGGATATCGGCATGTTGCACTCTACCGAGGCCTGCCACAGGACATCCCAGTCCCTGTGGAAGAGAGGAGTAGAGGTAAGCAGACCACGGAGTTCGGCGCCCTTTAGCCCTAAGGTCGCGGCTCGTCTCAACTCTTCCGCAGCGGCCTGGGGATCATCATGAGGCAGGCATGCGAGGCAAGCCAGACGTTCCGGGTTGGACTTGGAGAACTCGGCAGCCCAGTTGTTGTAGATGCCATATACCAGGGAGCGCACCTTCCGGTCCTGGATGTGTTCCGAACCAAAGACCAGGCCATAGATGACCTCAGCGTCTATATTGTCCAGGTCCTGGTCTTTGATTCTGAGTTCCGGATCGGTGGGGCGGTAAATGCCTTTGCTGGAGTCATCGAGGAAGCCTACCTCGTCAAACCGTTTCTTGCGGTGCAGGACGCTCGGTGTGGTCCATTCGCCAAAGGATATTTTGCTCACCTGGGCAATAAACTTGCCGTCGGCCATCCAAAGTAGGCCAAAAGGGGAGTCCTCCACGTGAGGCATCTTGTCCTTCAATTGGGAAGGTGCATTGTCCACGAAGAGGGTATGGGGCAGGTAGCTCAGGTCGACGTGCGCATCGCCCGATATTATGCGATAGCTCATGCCAAGGTTTTGCCCGGCGCCGTGTACGGGTCCACCGGCATCGCGTAGGAGAATCTGCAGCGGGGGTTGCCGATGGGTAGAGGCATTTTGGAATTAGTTGATGAACCCGTAGAGCCGACCTGCATTTTCACAGATGACTTTGCGTCGGGCGGTCTCGTCTTCCAGGCCCTTCAGGTTGAACTCTATGGTTTCAAGGGAGTCGGGCCACACGCAGTCGTTGTGGGGATAGTCGTTGCCCCAGATGGCATTGTCCTCACCGATGAGAGAAAGGAGTTCTCCGGCTATTCCTTCCTTCTGGAAGGTGGAGTAGCCCTGCCGGTACCAATACCCGCTGGGTTGCAGGCTTAGCCCCTTAATCCCCTCGCCCTCGTGGTCCATGCGGTCGATTACGTAGGGAATCCACCCCACTCCCGCCTCCCCGAGCACGAACTTGAAGTCCGGGTACCTTTCGCAAGCCCCGGAGAGGATGATGCTGCTCATGTGCTCGATCCCGTCCAACTGCGCCATGGTCAGCAGTATGGTCCAGTACGCGTCGAAGTACTTTTCTTCCTTGGGTTCCTTCGCCTTGGGCAGGTTCTCCAGCAGGTGGAAGGATATCGGCATGTTGCATTCCACCGACGCCTCCCATAGGACGTCCCATTCCTTGTAGAAGATGGGAATTGAAGCGAGGGCAGCCCGGAACTCGGCGCCCTTGAGCCCAAGCCCCGCTGCACGACGAAGCTCGTCTGCGGCCGCCTGGGGGCTGTGGTGAGGGAGGCAGGCGAGACAGGCCAGCCTTTCAGGGTTCGCACCGGCGAAGGAGGCCGCCCAGTCGTTGTAGATGCGGTAGACCAGGGCCCGGGCTTCCATGTCGCGGATCTGGTCGGGCCCGAAGGCCATGCCGTACACCACCTCCGCGTCAATGCCGTCCAGGTCCTGGTCCTTGACCCGTAGATCGGGGTCGGAGGGATGGTAGACGCCGTTTCGGGAGTCTTCCGAGAAGCCAACCTCCTCCAGCCGCTTCTCCCTGTGGAAGCCCGCGGGATTGGTCCAGGAGTCTGCCCTGAAGACGCCCACCGGGGTCATGATCTTGCCGTCGGCCTTCCACACGGGCCCCGAGGCGGAGTCTTCCACGTGGGGCATCTTGTCCTTCCACTGACCCGGGGAATTATCAACAAACAGGTCGTGGGGCAGCCAATTAAGGTCCACGTGTCCGTCGCCTGAAATTATGCGATATTCCATGTTCCTCCCCCCTGCGATGAGCGCCAACCGAGGAGTTACTCTAGCACGCAGATATTGGCCGTATCAAGCTAGACTTTGCTTTGCACGCTGAGGGGATAGACCTGTGCCGAAAGTCTCCCCCGACAATAGGAATTCTTGAAGTCGCGAGGGACCTGAAGGGCCGGGAGATCATGTCAGAGGTATCCCTTCCGTGAGGGCGGACTCGCGGAGGACTTCAACCAGGTGTCGGGCCCGACGCCCGGTGCCGTGTTCAATCTGCTGGCGGCAGGAAACGCCCATCACGGCAACTTCCCACCCCGACCCCTTGGCCTCGATGGCCGGGAAGAGCTTCATGCCACCAATCTGCATGGAGAGCTCATAGTGCTCTTTCTCGTATCCGAACGCGCCGGCCATGCCGCAGCAGCCCGAATCGACAACCTCCACCTCATGGCCCGGGGCGAGGGACAGGGAGGTCTTGGCGGCCTCCACCCCGACCAGCGCCTTCTGGTGGCAGTGGCCGTGGAACAGGACCTTCCGGGGCTGGGCCGAGAAGGCGATGTCCAGATTCCCATCCTCCGCCAGCTTGGTCAGGAACTCGTCAATCATGAATGTGTTCTCAGCCACAACTTTTGACTTTTTGTCTTGCAGGAGGTCGGGGTACTCGTCTCTGAAGGCGAGCAGGCAGCTGGGCTCGCAGCCGATTATGGGTGTGCCCCTGGAAGCCGCATCGAAGAGTCTGTTCACGTTGTATCGGGCATTTCCACGGGCCCTCTTCAACAGGCCCTTGGAGATCATGGGTCGGCCGCAGCAGCGCACGTTAGCCAGCTGTACCCTGTAACCCGCCAGTTCCAGTAGCTCAACGGCTGCGATGCCCACGCCTGGGTAGTTGTAGGTCATAAAGGTGTCGTTTAATAGGATGACCTCCCCCCGGCCCCCGGCGCTCATAGGTTTGTGGCCATTGAACCATTCGTGGAGGGTCAGGCTGGCAAACGGGGGCATTGACCGGTTCTTATGGATACCGAGAAGCCGGTGGTTCAGCGATCGGGCGCCGGGCAGTTGGAATAGCCAGTTTGACAGGGGCGCGAGTGCAGATCCGACCCTGTTTATCAGTGCTATCTCCGAGAAGAGGCGAGAGCGGAGAGGCGTCCCGTTGGCGGCGTTGTAGCGCTCCAGGAACTCGTACTTAAGCTTGGCCATGTCCACGTTTGACGGGCACTCGGCCTTGCAGCCCTTGCACTCCAGGCAGAGGTCCAGGGCCTCGTGGAGGCGTTCGCTGATCATGGTCTCGTGGGGGAGAGCTCCGGAGAGGGCCGCACGGAGGAGGTTGGCCCGACCTCGGGTGGAATGCTCCTCCTCCCGGGTTGCCTGGAAGGACGGGCACATTACGCCCGTCGACTTCCGGCACTCCCCCATCCCGTTGCACATCTCCACGGCCCCGGCGTAGCCCTCAAAAGAGGAGAAGTCCATGCGGGTGTTGAGGGACTGGGCCCGGTAGTCGGTCCCATAGCGCAGATTTTCCGACATCGGCGGGCACTCGACGATCTTGCCCGGATTCATGATGCGCTTGGGGTCGAAAGCGTCCTTCAGTTCAACGAAAGAGTCGTAGATCCTGCGGCCGAACATCTTTTCCGTCCAGACGCCCCGGACTATACCGTCCCCGTGTTCACCGCTCAATGAACCTCCGAACTCAAGGACGAGGTCGGCTACGGCCTCAGCGATGGATTCCATTCGGTTGATGCCGGCATCGTTCTTCAGGTTGACCAGGGGCCTGATGTGCAGGCACCCGACACTAGCGTGGCCGTAGTAGGACGCCGTCGTGTTGTGGGCCTGGACTATCTCATCGAAACGGCGTCCGAACTCGCCGAGCCGGGTCGGGTCCACGGCGGCGTCCTCAACGAAGGGGATGGGCTTGGCATCGCCGCGGACACCCATCAGGAGCCCGAGACCAGCCTTCCGGACAGCCCAGGCCTTGGCCTGTTCTTCTTTCTCCAGCAGGTTGACGCAGGCGTAGCCGAGCCGTTTTCGCTCCATGTCGGCCTTGAACGCGTCCAATTTGGACTGGACCTCGGGCTCCGAGTCGGCGAAGAACTCGACCAGGACCAGGCCCCCGGGGTCGCCTTGCATGAAGTCAATGTAGCGCTTCAGGCCCAGCGACGCCCGGGTTTGGCGAATAATCATGTCGTCGATGAACTCGACGGCGGCGGGAGAGTGTTCGATTATGGCCGACGTGGCGTCGCAGGCCTGGAAGATGTCATCGAAGTGAAGCGCGGCCACGCCCCTGGCGTTGGGGAGGGGCTCCAGTTTGACCTTGGCCTCTGCGATGGTGCAGAGCGTACCCTCGGAGCCGACGACGATACGGGCAAGGTTGAAAGGGTCCGGGTCCAGGAACTCGTCGAGGTTGTAGCCGCTGACGCGGCGCATGATCTTTGGGTAGCGGGCATCAATCTCCACCCGGTTTATCTCGGCGAGGCGGGCAGTCTCGCGGTACACATGACCCAGGAGCCCGGGAGCCGAGACCCGGGACTCCAGCTCCATTGCGGAAAGGGGCCCGAGTAGGTGGCGGGTGCCATCGGAGAGGATGATGTCAAGCTCGATGACCTGGTCGAGCGTCTTGCCGAAAAGGGCGGAGTGGGTGCCGCAGGAATTGTTGCCAATGCCACCGCCGACGGTGGCGCGGTTGACGGTGGAGGGGTCGGGGGCGTAGTGGAGGCGGTGGCCGCCAACCTGCCGATTGAGCGCCGCTACTACGATACCCGGCTCGACCCGCGCCCATCTCTCCTCCGGGTTGACCTCAAGGAGCCGGTTCAGGTGTCGGCTGAAGTCCATGACTATGGCTTGGTTTACGGTCTGGCCGGACAGGCTGGTTCCCGCGCCCCGTGGGAGCACCGGGATGCCCTCCCGGCTCGCAAACTCCATCACGCCGACGATGTCATCGACATTCTCGGGGAATACCACGCCCACGGGCTTCATCTGGTATATGCTGGCGTCGGTGCTGTAGAGCGCGCGTGAAAAATCGTCGAGGCGCACCTCACCAGATACCCTACGCTCCAGCTCTGCCGCCAGTTCTCGGGCCAGGGAGATGTCGGACTTGATAGCGAGGGTCACTGGGGTGAGGTCTCCGGGGAACTAATAAGCTCTAACGCGTCGAATTCTTTGATTGAATTGCGATCTCAGGCACGGTTTTGATTGTTTAGCGAAATGAACTTCGTTTGAGGCGAGGGAATTTGGGACGATCTCACCTTGGGAAAAGGATAGGTCGGGGAGAAGGGGGGATGCAAGGGGCGAACGTCCAGCTACTCTACGCCCGGCCTTGAATTGCCACGCGACCGCTGTTCACCACTTCAATGTTCAGGTTGTGGCCGTCCAGCAGCCTCATGCCCACCAGTGGAGTAGCGTCGGACACATAAGCATCGACATACCGATCATGGCCATCCCAAATCACCGTGACGCCGTAGACGTCGAACACCGCCTCACGTCCGTCGGCCAGAACTGCCAAGTCACGGCTCCGGTACTGCAGCCGCAACGCCGTCACCAGCTCACTAGTAAGGGTAAGGAACCCGTTATAACCGGTGTCTATCACGGCCTCGATGTCTCTTGTTTGTCCCGACGGGCCTTGTAGGGTGAAGGGAACGATGGCTTCATAGGCGTCGTTGACGTAGCCCTGGATCACCCGTATCTCCGCAACGTACTGCCCCCGAAGCTATATACGGCGATGCGGCCTACCCTCAGACAGAAGATGTCATGGGCCTCCGGGAATTGGGTGTACAAGCGGTCTACGGCTTCGGGCGCTTCATGGCCGATAGACCAGTGTCCACTATCCACGTCAATGGCTACGACATCTCCGTAGTGGTCTGTCTCAACTAAAGGGCGAATGTCCCGTTCGTAGATTTCCTTGCCCAAGCGGGCGGTTTCATCTTTAGGGCGGGCTGGAGGCTCAGTAGGTCTTGTGGTCTGCATAGGCGCCGCGGTATCTGCCTTCCTCATGCATCTTCGCTTTCCAGAGCGTGCTAGTTCAACAGCCATTCTACCATTTCGCAGGAATCGGGGATGCAAGGAGCGGGTGGCACATTGGGCTGTTGACACCCGAGAATTCCCTCTAACATAATGCGGCCCATCTCCAACCGCGCCGTCCAACGGCCGCGTGTTTAGAATTGGGAGGGCTCTCTGATGACGACTAAGCTCAAGGGCGTTCACTGGATGTTGGCGACACCTTTCCACGAAGACGAATCTGTGGACGAGGCCAGCATTCCGAACCTGGTCGGCAAGGCCCGGGAGTCGGGGTGCGAGGGCGTGGTCGCCCTGGGCGTAATGGGCGAAGCCCACCGCCTTACGGACGCCGAGGGCCGAGGAGTCGCAGAGGCGGTCATCGCAGAAGCCAACGGTATGCCTGTGACCCTGGGAACCTCGGGCCCGAGCACCATGGCCGCGATCGCACGCACAAAGGAAGCGAAGGAGATGGGCGCCGCGGCGGTGATGATAGCCCCTCCACCCATGCCCAAGTCCAACCTGGACGTAGTCTACTCTCACTACTACCGCATCGCCGAGGCCGTGGACATCGACATCGTCGTGCAGGACTACCCGAAGACCACGGGGGTCCACATGCCGCCCGAGTTTTTCATGCGACTGGCCGACAACATCCCGTCGGTTCAATATTGCAAGATAGAGGCCCCACCCACCCCCCCGAAGGTCCGGGCCATCAAGGCGATGGCCGGCGACAGGCTCACAATTTTCGGCGGGCTGGGCGGGCTTTTCCTACTGGATGAGCTGGCACAGGGCGGGGCCGGAGCGATGACGGGATTCGCTTTTCCCGAGACCCTGATCCAGATATGCCGCCACATGGCTGAGGGTGATACTGAGTCCGCGGAGAAGCTGTTCTACCAATGGCTTCCCCTGATCCTCTTCGAGGTGCAGGAGGGGATCGACTTGAGCATCCGGAAGAACGCCCTGCACTACCGGGGCCTGCTCGGGAACCCAGCGGTCCGGCAGCCCGGGCCCCGTGCGGGAGAAGCCACCATCAAACAGCTCATCGAACATATTGAGCGGCTGGGGTACTAGAGAGTCTCGCCCGTAATGAAGCTGCATTATGATGTGATAGTCGCAGGTGGGGGGTCAGCGGGTTGCGCGGCGGCCAACGTGCTGTGCAAGGCCGGGTTGTCGGTGGCGCTGTTAGAGGCGGGACCCGACTACGGCGCCAAGGCGGAGGGACGCTGGCCCAGGGACCTCCTTGATCCCCGCTTCGACCCCGACAGCCACGACTGGGGCTATCAAGCCAACCGACCCGAAGGACCGAGCTTCACGGAGCTCCGCGCCAGGGTCATAGGCGGGTGCTCTTCCCACAACGACTGTGCAGCGATCTGGGGCGTGCCCGGTGACTACGACGCCTGGGCCAAGGCCGGCAACCCCGGCTGGAGCTACGACGACATCTTTCCCCTGATACAGGCTGTGGAGGGAACGGCCGAGGACTCCGTGACGCCTTACCGGGGGACTCAAGGCCCGCTCTATAGCCGCCGGATGGCCGAAAGCGAGCTTTCGCTCTACCAGCGGGCTTTCATAGAAGCTTCACTGAATACGGGCTACGGCAGGGTCGACGACATGGGAGGCCCCGCTCCCGAGGAAGGCGTCGCTTCATACCACGGAAATGTCAAGGAAACAGAGCGCTGGAATGCCGCATTCGCCTTCCTTGACCCGGTTAGGGACAAATCCAACCTGACCATCCTTGACCATACGATGATCGACAGGGTGGTTATAGAAGGGCCAAGGGCGCAGGCGCTGTTGGTAAAGGTCCGAGGAGAGGATGTCGAACTCCGGGCAGACACCATTATCCTGTCGGCAGGTACATACGGGTCGCCATCGATTTTGTTGAGGTCGGGTGTGGGGCCGGGGGAGATCCTGAAGGAGATAGGTGTGGATGAAGAGGTGGTCATTGAGGGAGTCGGAAGAAACCTCCACGACCACCCGTCCTTCTACGTGCAATACAAGCCGACGGACGAGGGCTGGCACCAAATAGTGCGCGACCTGGGCGAAGAGAGCGTATACAGGGGCCAGGTGATCCTCCGGGCCCAGAGCCCCGTCTGCCAGGAAGGGCTGCCCTTCGACCTGCACATGCTGCCCTCCCAGGTCCCGAGGACGCTGGAGGCCCGCACATTGGAGGGCTTCATATGCCACATGGCCCCAAGGTCTCGGGGACGGATGTGGATAACGAGCCGGGACCCGGAGGCCGCCCCGACAATCGAGACCAACTACCTCACCGACGAATACGGCCTGGACACGGCGGCCCTTGTGTATGCCCTGAAGATATTCCGGACCGTGATGCAGGCGCCGCCCCTGTCCTCCTTCGTCGAGGAAGAGCTGGATCCCTGGGCCCCGCTCCAGACCGACGATGAGATAGCAGCCCAGCTAAAACAGTCGATCGGGAACTACTCCCACGCCTCGGGGACGTGCAAGATGGGCCCTGAGTCTGACCCGGGGTCGGTGGTGGACGCCCGGGGCAAGGTGCACGGGTTGGAAAACCTGTACGTCGCCGACGCCTCTATCATCCCGGTAATCCCGCTGGCCAACACCAACCTGACTAGCATGCTTATCGGCATGAAGGTGGGGTTGGGGGTGGCGGGGTAGGTGTGCCGGTCGTAACGCCCGGGGAAGAAGCCCGTCTCCTCGGGCCCGTGCTGAAGGGCACATCCCGAGCTTTCTACCTGACTCTCCGGATCCTTCCCGGAAGCCTCAAAAAACCCCTGGGCCTCGCCTACCTTCTTGCGCGCACGGCTGACACCATTGCCGACTCCAGGACCGCTTCAAACAAGGAGAGGCTGGAGAGACTCCTGGAGTTCCGGGGTCTGGTGGAAGGAGAGGACGGCGCGGACATGGTCGAACCCCTTGCCCGGACGGCAGGGGAGGGGTTGGGAGAGGCCGAGAGGGAGCTGGTCGGGGCCATGCCAAAGACTATCTCCATGCTTGAAGGACTGGAGGAGTTGGACCGCTTCCGTGTCCGGCAGGTGGTCGTGACGCTGACCCAGGGCATGGAGCTGGACCTGATCTATTTCCACAAAGATGGGCTGACCGCCTTCGAGACTTCAGAGCAACTCGACGAGTACACGTACCTGGTGGCGGGATGCGTGGGTCGGTTCTGGACGGAGATGTGCATGGCCCATAACCCACGCCTGGGGAGTTGGGATGTGGACGAGATGAGCGAAAAGGGAATCAGGTTCGGCAAGGCCCTCCAACTGACCAACATCCTCAGGGACGTGCCCAGGGACCTTCGACTGGGCCGGTGCTACCTGCCGGGTGAGGTCTTGGACCGAGTTGGGCTCTCTGCGGACGACCTGCTTCAGACTACAAACAGCGATGCGGCCAGACCCGCTCTAATGTGGGGGATCAGTCAGGCATTGGACCACTACAAGACCGCTGCCGAATACCTGCAAACCATCCCGAGAAGGCACTACCGTCTTAGGCTGGCTACTGCCTGGCCCCTGCTGATGGGACTCGGGACCCTGGTGGTGCTGGCAAAGAACAAAAAATGGCTGGCCCCGAGCCGCAGGAGCAAGGTGAGTCGGGGCTGGGTGTACCGGATGATGGTGGTGTCGGGTGTGAAAGTGTTATCGCACAAGGCAATGAAGAGCTGGATATCGGGGCTGCGGGGGGAGGTGGAGAGGGGGCTCGGCTATAGAGGTTGAGGGCGCTGCGGAATACCGTCGCCTTGCTTGCTCTCACCGGCTTCACTCTTAGGAAAGCCTATTGAAGCCTTGAAGTGGCTCAAATTCCTGACAAACGGTTGCAATAATGCTACCATGTATATGTGGACAAAAGCCTGACGGGGATGAGGCGCAATCCCCGCAACGTCCGGTTTAGTGACCTCCGCAAAGTCTGCAACCGTTACTTTGGGGCGCCTAGTCAGAGCGGCAGCCACCTGATATATCAGACCTCTTGGCAGGGAGACCCGATGGTGAACATTCAACCCAGGGGAGGAATGGCAAAGGCATACCGGGTGCGCCAGGTCCTGAACGCAATGTACAAGCTTGAGGAAACCGATGCCTGAAATCGCCGACCGATACGCTTACCGAGTCCTCTGGTCTGAGGAAGATGAGGAGTTTGTGGGGCTTTGTTCTGAGTTCGGCTCCCTCAGCCACCTGGACGACACCCCTGAAAAGGCCTTCGCCGGCATCCGGAAACTGGTGGCCTTCTCGGTCCGATGGTTACACGAGGAGGGCAAGCCGGTCCCTGAGCCGATTGCCACCCGACGCTACAGCGGCACTCTCACGCTTCGCATCCCACCCGACACGCACCGCTCCCTCGCTATGGATGCTGCCGAAGCTGGAGTAAGTATGAACCGCTTGGCCGCAGAGCGTCTCGCATTACGGCGTTAGCAGGTGCCGATAGGGAACCCCGACTGTTTACAGCTTTGACTGGTGGGGAATGCTGCTACTTCGCCTCGGCGTAGTCCAGGTTGAGCAGGAACTTTTCGCCTTCCCAGTCGCCGTCGGCGATTTCGACCTCGTGGACGTACATGCTGTCTGCGTCCAGGAATACGGTGTTGCCCGTGGTCTTGACATTTAGCCCGCTGGGGCTCTTGAACTCTAGTCCTGCCTCGACGCTGTCCTGTTCGGCGTATGCCATGGAGATCCCCTGGATTGTTGAAGTTAGGCCACGCCCTGATGGTATGGCTGTCGGTCGGTGTAATATATCGTAGAAGGCGGGGAGCGGCAAGGGGAGGAAATTAAGACCGATTTGGCGAAACGGAAGAACCCGGGAGGACATAACCTTGGCATCATTGACACAGGAGAAATGCGTGGCGTGCCGTCGGGACGCGCCCCACGTGACCGAGGACGAGATCGCCGAGCTTCATCCCCAGGTCCCCGACTGGGAGCTGATTGACGAGGCTGGCATCCCGAAGCTCGACCGCACTTTCAAGTTCGGCAACTTCGGCGACGCCCTGTCATTCACACACGCGGTCGGGACCGCGGCGGATGCCGAGGGCCATCACCCGAGGCTCGTAATTGAGTGGGGCAAAGTCCGGGTCACCTGGTGGACCCACAAGATCCGCAACCTCCACCGCAACGACTTCATAATGGCCGCCAAAACGGACGGGCTGTACGGGTAGCCTTTACCCAGACCTGCTACTGTCAGGAATCGCCCCCTGGGTGGGGCCGCTCACCCCCTGGGCGAAGTCGAAGGGTCGAGCGATGGGTGGCCCACGATTGTCGACCCGTCGCCCTGCTTCATTCCCGGCCGACCCCTCAATAAGTCCTCCCCTTCCACCCCCCACCCCGACCTCTTCTGCTCCTCCACCAGGAGTCCACCGTCATCAACGCATACAGCACCCCCGACACCGGCAGCAGCAGCGCCCAGCATTTGCAGAGACCATACCACCTTAACATCGGTACATATACCGTGGCCATCAAACCCCACCCCACCGCCCCCGCCCCCAGCACCACCCAGGTCGCCACACCCCCAACCCCCGCCACCGACAGCCCAATTCCCACCCCCATTGACGCCGGAGCAACGAGATAAAGCCAGACCATCCCCAGGATCGTTCCCGCCAACGCAACAGGCGAACGTCGCAGTTGGACGTAAGCCGTCCTGGCCACCATATCCCAGATGCCCCTCAGCCCGTCGTATGGCCGGATGCTTTGTACCTCCTGGCTGAGTCCCAACCATAGCCTCCCTTCCCCCCTTGGCCCGCGCACCTGCCGCGCTAGTTCACAGTCGTCTATGACAGCATCGCTCATTGCGGCAAATTCTCCAGTCTCCATCAGTCGCTCCTTCCTCACCAGCACACAGCCCCCCGCCGCAGCCGCCGTCCCCCGACCGTGATCATTCACCCACCTGAACGGATACAGCTTGCCGAAGAAGAACACGAAGGCCGGTATCAGGAGCCTGTCCCAAAACGTCGAGACGTGAAGTCTCGCCATCACCGAAACCAGGTCCAGCCCCTCCGCCCTCGCCACAAGACTTGTCAGCGCGTCCGGAGAATGCAAGATGTCGGCGTCGGTGAACCAGAAGTAGTCATGCTCCTCCCCCGAGGCCGCCTCCACACCCTGGTGCAGGGCCCAGACCTTCCCGGCCCAGCCATCGGGCCTCTCCCTCGCCCCTACCACCCGGAACGGTGGACAGCCCTTCACTTGCTGAGCCGTCTCTCTCGCCACATCCGCCGTCCCATCCGAGCTCCTATCATCAACCAGGTAGACCGACAGCGGGGCCGGGTAACGCTGCCCCAGCACCGACGCAATGGTCTGCCCTATCAGGTCAGCTTCGTCGCGGGCGGGAATGACGGCCACAACCCTGGGCAGCGCCGACTCTTTGAGGGCAACATTAGTGTCCAGGCGCTGGTCCGTGGCCCAGAATCGCCCTCGAAAAAGCGTAAGCCACACCCAAGCAAGCAATGCTAAAAGGGAGATGCCCGCCCCCACCCAAGCCCCGAGTTCACCGGTCATCGATGCAAGTCAGTGAGGTCTAGGGGTCCGGCCGGTCGGGCACGCCGTCAAACGACGCCATCTTGTCCAGGTAGTGCTTAGGGTCGGAGGTTGCCGGAGAGTTCTTGAACGCCTCGTCGACCATCTTGTCGTACTTGGGGTCCAGCTCCTCCATCTTCGTCGCCGCCGTCTTGTGCAGGGCAAACGTGGAGAACTTGCGCTCCGCCCCCGATCCCCCGCACGCCTCACACGTAGCCGTCTCGGGTGGTGCGAAGTTCCTCCAGTAGAGGCTCGTCACCCGGCTGCACTGGGGGCATGCGTACTCATAGAGAGGCATGGCGATTCTCAGGCCGCGAAGACCGTCTCAACCTGCGCGGAGGCATCGAAGAAGTTCTGGATGGAGAGGTGATATCGGAAGAAAGACTGCCTGAGCAAGTCGTCGCCCGCCCTTAGGATTCCTCCCTCCCGACTCAGGTCCAGCGTGTTCAGGCTATGCTCCCCGTCCGCCCCGTCGTTGGCCTTGATGTTATCCAGCAGTTCCCGCCATCCCGCCGGCGACATCTCCAGGTAGAAGTCCATCTCCCCCAGCCCCTCCACCCCAACCTCCGACACTTCCTCGCAGGCAAACGCCTCGAACTTCATTCGAAACGCCCTGTCTCCCACCTTCACGCCCATCGTCGTATCGCAGTTCCCAAGGGCCCGGAAGGCCCTGCTCCCGTTGACGGCCTGCCTCACCTCCTCGAACCACTCCACGGACGGAAATACCGGCATGTAAATCACTCCTCCTCCGCCGATGTTAAGCGTCCCTTTCTCACAGTGTCAAATGCCCCCGGACCCTCCCGAAGGGATGACAGCAGCGGCCCGTCCTGTTAGATTCTTACTGAATGCTGCAACCGGAGAAAGCCCATAATGCTCGACCCCCAAGTCCAGGAAGCCCTCGAAAAAGACCTCGTCATCGACATCACAACCACCGGCAGAAAGACCGGCGAACCCCGACGCAGGGAGATATGGTTCCACAACGTGGACGGCGACCTCTACATAGTTGGACTGGTGCTCCCCGGGTCCCGGTCCTGGTACGCCAACGTCCTCGCCGACCCCCGCATGACCTTCCACCTCAAGGAGACCACTCAGGCCGACATCCCCGCCCATGCCACCCCCCTCACCGACCCCGCGGAAAGACGCAGGGTCCTGGAGCGAATATGCGCCAACCTGGACCAGATGGACATGCTGGAAGTCCGTATCGCCGAGTCCCCCGTCATCAGGGTCGACCTGGAAGACTGCTAGGAGCAACGCGTTGTCACTAGATCCCAAAGTCCAGGAAGCACTCGAAAAAGACCTCGTCATTGACATCACGACCACCGGCCGCAAAAGCGGCCAGCCCCGACGCGTCGAAATCTGGTTCCATAACCTGGACGGCGTCCTCTACATAACCGGCCTCCCCGGGTCCCGGGGCTGGTACGCCAACGTCCTCGCCGACCCCCGCATGACCTTTCACCTCAAGGATACCGCGACCGCCGACCTCCCCGCCCGCGCCACCCCCATCACTAGCGTCGAGCAGAAGCGTGACATCCTCCGCCGCATCTGCACTAAACAGGGCACCCTGGATCAGCTGGAGGCCCGGATCTCCGGCGCCCCTCTCATCAAGGTAGACCTCGAAACGGGCTAACGCCCTTTGTACTGTCATTCCGATGCCCCGCGAGGAATCTGGGGGGTCGGCCCCCGCGCCTACCACGCACACCGTTTGACCCCACCCCTCCACCCCGCTAGCATAATCCCATACGCCGATACCATGTGAGGGAAGGATCAAGCCCATGCCGGGACCCGTCATCGACATCGACAGCCACATCTGGGAAAACCTCCCCATAATGGCCGAATACCTGGACCCCGAGTACCGACACCTCGCCCTCTCCATCGAGGTCGACGATCATGGCCTCGAGTATATGAGCGTCGAGGATAGGATGCCCCACAACCTCCTCCTCAGGGAAGGCCGATTCGGGCGCATGGCCGCAGGAAAGTCCATCGAGGAGAAGCGGGATATCTACCTCAAACCCGGTGCCGTCACATACCAACAGGGGCTGATCAACGTCCCCGCCTCCCATCAGCCCGGCCCCCGGGTCCAGGTATTAGATGAGGAGGGCATCGACACATCATTCATCTACCCGACACTCGGGCTTCACTGGGAGACCGACGTGCGAGACCCCAAGGTCGCGGGTGCCTATGCCCGGGCATACAACAACTACGTCTTCGACTTCTGCAGTGACAACCCCGACCGCCTGAAACCCATAGCGCATATCACGTTGCTCGACATCGACGAAGGAGTCAGGGAATTGCACCGTATGGCGGGAATGGGAGTTACCGCCGCCCTGATAAGCGGTTTTCCTCTTAATGGCCGCTCCTACGGAGACCCGGCCTTCGACCCCTTCTGGGGCGCGTTGGAAGAGCTTCAGATACCCGTCACCTTGCACGTGGTGGGCGGCCTGTATCCCTTCTACAACCCCAACTTCCCGAACACCAGCCTCGAAACCCTCCCCGACGATGATATCTGGTATTTCATACTCCAGGAGCCCCCTGCGGTGCACCTCGGTTTCGGCACCATGATCGCCGGTCGGGTATTCGATAGGTTCCCTAGCTTGAAGGTCGTCCTCCTGGAGACGGGCAGCGCTTGGATGCTCTACTGGTTCGAAAGGATGGATGGCATTCTCGACGCTTTCCCCGGAACCAGTGAAATGTCGATGTACCCAACCGAATATTTCAAGCGGCAGGTATGGACTTCCATGGACCCCGACGAAGAACTTGCGCCCCTGGTAGTCGAAAGATTCGGCTCCAACAAGTTCATGTGGGGTGCCGACTTCCCCCACGCGGAAGGCATGACCGGTGCCGTCGATGCCCTCCGCGAGAGCCTTGGCCCCCTCCCCCCCGATGCCCAGGCCAACATCCTCGGCCTCAATGCCGTGGATTTGTACCAACTCTCGGCCTGACTCTCCTCTCACACCCGTCATTCCCGAGCAGTCGGGAATCCAGGGGTGGGGTGGTGGGTGGGGCCTCTCATCCTGAGGTCAATCGAAGGATCGAGCTGGGGAGGCTCATGCCCCAGACTGCCTCAACGTCCGTCCTATCCCACCGCCACCCTTATATGTCATCCCGAGGCCCCGCGAGGGATCTCCAGCGATTGCCCGCCAATGATGCCTGTTCCGGCAAACCGCTCCCCGTCGTCCTCCTCCAGGATGGTTGGGCGGCCCATGTCCCCCGAGACCTTCGCACCATCCCACTCAATGCCTCAGTTTGACTGTCCATCCCCCGCCCCATATAATGCCGACCCATAGTCCCCCCATTACTGGTCGTTGTAGGAAGGCAATTCCCGGACCCGACTCTCGACCATCCTCGCGACTGTTCCGGAGCCTGCTCCCTAGGGAGGTAGCTTATGGAATAGACCCGGCAGCAGATGAACTGTCTGCGGGGAAGCGCGGCACCTTTCCGAATCCAATCTCAACACTGTAGGAGAGCTTTAAGTATGCAATTCAAGACTATGACATTTAAGAGCAAGCGATGGCTGGCGTTCGGGCTTCTGTCCATCGCCCTCGTCGCTCTGCTCGTGGTTGCGGCCTGCGGCGAGTCGGCTACCGCGACACCCGAGCCCGACGAGGCAATGCCAGAGGCAACCCCCACCGCAATGATGGAGGAAGAGCCCGATGAGCCGTCTACCGCTTTGAGGCCGTTAAGCGAATGGACCGTCGATAACCCCGCCACCCTCGACGAAGTGGTAGCAGCCCTGGCGGCCCATCGGGGCGGCTCTTTCACCTTCGTTTCCTGGGGAGGTGCTTACCAGGAGATGCAGCGCCGGGCGTTCCTGATCCCCTTCGCCGAGCAGTTTGGTGTAAACATAGTTGAAGACGGCCCGCCCGACTACGCCAAGGTAAGGGCGATGGCCGAGACCGGCAACGTCACCTGGGACATCGTCGATGGCTCTGGGCAGGCCGGCGTCACCTTGGGCCTTGAAGGCGTACTGGAAGAGCTCGACCCGGCCATCGTCGACAAGAGCGACCTCTTCCCCCACATCAGGGATGCCCCGTGGATCGGCGGGGGCGGGTCCGCTTACTCCATGATGCTCATCTACAGTAAGGACACATATCCGGATGGCGGCCCTCAGCCCTCCAGTTGGGCCGATTTCATCGACACCGATACGTTCCCCGGCAGACGGCAGATATACGGCAACGACTGGAACTGGAAGCACATGGTCCGCTGGGCCCAGCTTGCCAACAATCCCTCACTGCTCGAGACCGAGGAAGGTCGAGCCTCGTTGTCCGCCATGAGCCCAGAGCAGCTCGACCAGTCCTGGCAAATCGTCGAGGAGCAGTTCATTCCCGCCATAGACATACTCAGCAACGGCACACTTGACTGCGTCGTATTCCTCGAGTCCGGCGAAGCCGACATATGCCAGATTGACCAAGGCATCGCTTACAACGCCCAGGCAAACGAAGGCCAGAACATCGGCCTCTGCTGGGAGTGCGGTCACGACGTCCTGACGGACAACTTCTGGATCCCCAGGGGCATTAAGGAGCAAGACCCCCAGAAATGGGAGCTCTTGAACCTCTTCTTCGCTTGGTCTCAGTCGCCCCAAGTCGCCGCAACTCAGTCCCTTTACCAGCCCTACGGGCCCACTAACCTGAAGTCGGCGGAATTCCTCACAGGACCGGAATACGACAAGCATCGGCCTTTCCTCCCCACCGCCGACGCCAACCTCCCCTATGCCATCCTGATGGATGAAGCAGCTGACGGGGAAATTGGTGGGGCACAGGCGGAAATCTGGTTCGAAGTGCAGGGCAAGAACTAAATAGACCCAAGTCAGTAATCTGTGGGGTGTCGACCATCCGGGCGACACCCCACACTGATTATTTCCACGCTGGGCGCCATTTCGGGAGGTGATAGATGGACTGAACAAGGCGCGTTAGAGTCGTTTACGGCCCTTCGCGCTTATTTTTATTCGGAGCAGCTTTGGATTAATTGGATTGCATTGGGAGGAGACGTACTGCCATGAATTTCTCTTTTCGGATATTTGAAAGTAAGAGATGGGCGATATTCGGCCTTATATCGCTAACCCTTGTTGCTCTGCTCGTAGTTGCGGCTTGTGGCGAGTCCGCAACCGCCACTCCGGAGCCCGAGGAGGCGATGCCCGAGGCAACCCCCACGGCCATGATGGAGGAAGAGCCCGAGGAAGAGGAACCGGCTACGGGCCTACGCCCGGTTAGCGAGTGGACCGTGGACAACCCCGCCACCTTTGAGGAAATCGAGGCTGCCCTGGAAGCTCACCGCGGCTCCACCTTCTCCTTCGCCACCTGGGGTGGTGCTTACCAGGAGATGCAGAGACTCGCCTTCTTCGAGCCCCTGCGGGAGAAGTTCGGCATAAGCGTCATCGAAGACGGACCTCCCGACTACGCGAAAGTGCGGGCCATGGCCCACACCGGCAACGTGACTTGGGATATTGTTGACGGTTCCGGCCAGGCCGGTGTCACCATGGGCCTCGAGGGCGTGCTGGAAGAGCTAGACGAGTCCATCATCGACAAGAGTGATCTCTTCCCCCACATCCGTGACGCCCCGTGGATCGGAGGCGGCGGCTCCGCTTACTCCATGCTCCTGCTCTACAGCAAGGACACCTACCCGGACGGCGGGCCTCAGCCATCCAGCTGGGCCGACTACCTGGACAGGGATAAGTTCCCGGGCCTCCGGGGAATGATTCCCCAGGACTGGAACTGGAAGCACATGGTCCGCTGGGCCCACCTGGCTACCGACCCCAGCCTGCTCGACACGGAAGAGGGCAGGGCCTCCCTGTCGGCTATGTCTCCCGAGCAGTTGGACACCGCCTGGCAGATAGTTGAGGAGCAGTTCATCCCCACCATCGACCTCTTCACCCCCGGCAGCAATGACTGCATCATCTTCCTCAATTCCGGGGAAGTTGACATCTGCCAGACCGACAACGGCTTCGCTTACGACGCCCAGGCAAACGCCGGTTACAACATCGGCCTCTGCTGGGAGTGTGGGCATGATGTACTCACTGACAACTGGTGGATCATCAGGGGCATCAAGGAACAGGACCCGACAAAGTGGGAGCTCCTTAACCTCTTCTTTGCTTGGACCCAGGACCCGGAGATTGCGGCCAGCCAGGCCCTCTACCAGCCCTACGGCCCGACCAACCTGAAGTCGGCGCCCTTCCTCGCTGCGCCGGAATTCGACCAGCACAGGCCCTTCCTGTCGACCGCAGATGCCAACCTACCCTACGCCATCCTCATGGACGAGGCTGCGGATGGCGAAATCGGCGGCGCACAGGCGGAAATCTGGTTCGAAGTACAGGGCAAAAACTAGCCTAGGTTAGCCAAGCCGAAAAAGAGAGGGGGGCCCGAGCACGCTCGGGTCCCCCTCAACCTTTGTCCCAAAACCGCCTAAATCGCTTTGACCCTCTCCCGGCTCCGCTCCAGGTGCACCAGCAGCAGGCTCACGTCTGACGTCCTGACCCCCGGCACCCGAGACGCTTGCCCTACGGTCAATGGGACGAATCGGGTCAGGTTGTCCCGGGCCTCGTTGGAAAGGCCCTTGATCTCCCCGTAGTCTACGTCCTGCGGTACCGGCCTCTGCTCCAGCCTGCGTATCCGCTCGACCTCCCTGCCCTGCCGTTCGATGTAGTCCTGGTACTTGGCCTCGATCTCCACCTGCTCCCTCTCTTCCTCCCCCAGCCCCGCATCCCCAAGACCTAGCTCTACCGCCGTCTGGTACCCGACCTCCGGCCTGCGAAGGAACTCCATACCCGTGACTGCCTTCCGAACGGGAGTCAGCCCGATGCGGACCAGGTGAGGGTCTATGCTTCCGTCCTGTGGGAGATATGTCCCGCCCAGTCTTTCCATCTCTCGGTTCACGCGGGTGCGCTTCTCCTCCACCGTCTGGTATTGCTCCTCGCTTAGCAGCCCTACCTCGTAGCCGATGGGGGCGAGCCGGAGGTCGGCGTTGTCCTGCCGGAGCAGGAGCCGGTGCTCGGCCCGAGACGTGAGCATCCTGTAAGGTTCGAAATGGTCCCGGGTCACCAGGTCATCGATCATCACCCCCAAATACGCTTGGTCCCGACGCAAAACCATCGGCTCCCGACCCTTGACCCGCAGAGCGGCGTTTATCCCTGCCACTATCCCCTGACCCGCCGCCTCCTCGTACCCCGATGTCCCGCACACCTGCCCCGCCAGGAACAGGTTGGGGACCAGTTTCGTCTCCATCGTGGCGTTGATCTGGTCGGTCAGCACGAAGTCGTATTCGATGGCATAGCCGTGCTTCACAATCTCGGCGCGCTCAAGCCCGTCTATCGACCTCACGAACGCCTCCTGAACGTCCTCCGGAAGGCTGGTATTGGCGCCTTGCAGGTAGACCTCGTTGGTCTGCCAACCCTCGGGTTCCAGGAATAGGCCATGCGATTCCTTGTGGGCAAAGCGCACCACCTTGTCCTCGATAGACGGGCAGTACCGTGGCCCGACTCCCTCTATCGAACCGTTGAACATCGGCGCCCGGTCCAGGTTTGCAGTGATGAGTTCGTGGGTCCTGGGGTTGGTGCTAACCAGGTAGCAGGCCATCTGCGGCCTCCACCCCGACTCCGGGGGTTTGGGATATACCGGATTAGGCGTAGGAAAGCGCAGTGAATCGCCATTGGCGCCCCAGAAGCTGAATTGGAGCAGAGTCGGGCTGCCGGGCTGGATTTTCGCCTTCGAGAAGTCGATGGTCCGGGCGTCCAGCCGAGGCGGAGTCCCCGTCTTGTGACGTCCCAACACAAACCCCAACTGCTTCAACGATTCAGATATCTCCGAAGCTGCAGGCTCCCCCGCCCGACCCCCCGTGTATGCCCGCTCTCCCATGATGATCTTGCCCGCCAGCGACGTTCCAGTCGTCAGGACCACCGTCCTCCCCACATACCCCTCCCCCGACTTCGCCTCCAACCTGATCAACCTACTCCCAGCCAAACTGTCATTCAAAGGCCCACCAGCGATGTCATTCCGATGCCCCGCGAGGAATCTAGGACTTGCCCCATCACCTTCCACTTCACCACACCATTCCCCTCCCCTCACTTCAATCCCTGTAACCAGCGCCTCCTTGACCGTCAAACCAACCTGCCCCTCCAGCGTCCTCCGCATCTCCCGCGCATACATCTCCTTGTCCGACTGGGCACGAAGGGCCTGCACCGCCGGCCCCTTGCCGGTATTCAACATCCGTATTTGGATGAACGTCTTGTCCGTGTTCCGGCCCATCTCCCCACCCAGCGCATCCACCTCCCGGGCCAGGTGTCCCTTGGCAGGCCCACCTATAGACGGGTTGCACGGCATGAGGGCGATATGGTCCAGCTTCATCGTTAGGACCAGGGTGTTGCAGCCCATCCGCGCCGCGGCCAGCGCCGCCTCACACCCCGCATGGCCCGCTCCTATCACTATTACGTCGTATATCTTGGTCATTACGGTGGAGATATTAATAGGCTACCTCCCCCCAAGGTCAAGGGCGAGACCTAGGATGATGTAAAATGGCCTTTGAGAAACAAGCTATGAAGCTATACGTCGATAAGGAAGCCGACGCCCTATACCTGCGCCTGGATGACTCCCAGATTCTGGAATCCGAAGAAGTCTCCGCGGGCGTCGTTCTCGACTACAACGAGGCGAGGGATGTAGTGGGTGTCGAGATGCTAAACCTCTCAAAGCGCTCATCAAAGCTCAACCTTTCCGCCCTTCAGTTCGAGACTGTTTAGAGACTAGTCGGGCCTGCGCCCCTTCACCGTCAATCCTCACCTCGCCGCTCTGCCGTATAATCCCCCCATGGCAATAGAAACCAAGACTACACCAATGCCCGCGGGCACCCAGACCACGCAAAAGTCCACCGTCGCCGCCGTCTTCACCTCCCCCGACACCGTCCTCGACGACTACGTTCGCCTCGCCGAGTTGGCGGGGATGGAAGACCATCTCCCCAGGGACCTCCCCACCCTCCTCAAGATAAACATCTCCTGGCAGTACTACTATCCCGCCTGCTCCACCCCGCCCTGGCAAATCGAGGGCGCAGTCAAAGCCCTTCAGGCCAACGGCTACAACGACCTCATTGCCGCGCACAATGGAACCGTGGTCGTCGACGCCCGGGAAGGCGAGGTCCGCAACAAGCAGAAGGTCGTCACCGACAAGTACAGCCTCCCCAACATGCACCTCGAAGAGGACCCCGTCCGCTGGATCGAGTACCGGCCCAAGGCCAAAATGCTCGCCCTGGACGAAATCTTCCCCGACGGCATCCAGATCCCCGAGCCCTTCATAGGCAAGAACATCGTCCAGCTCCCGACCATGAAGACCCACGTCTTTACGAAGATGACCGGCGCCATGAAAAACGCCTTCGGGGGGCTGCTGAACAGGAAGCGACACTACACCCACTCCGTCATCCACGAGACCCTCGTCGACCTCCTCGCCATCCAGAAAGAGATCCATCCCGGCATCTTCGCCATGATGGACGGCACCTTCGCCGGCGACGGCCCCGGGCCCCGAGCCATGCGCTGGCACGTCAAGAACCTTCTCCTCGCCAGCGCCGACCAGGTAGCCATAGATGCCGTGGCCGCCAGGCTCATGGGCTTCGACCCCATGTCCATCAAGTTCATCCGCCTCGCCCACGACGCGGGCCTCGGCTGTGGTGACCCGAGAGACATCGAGATTGCCGGGGAAGACCTGTCGGGGGTGAACTGGGGGTTCAGCGGCTCGGAGAACACCTTCGCCAGCCGGGGCCAGAAGCTGATCTACTGGGGTCCGCTGAAGCCCCTGGAAAAGCTGCTGTTACGGTCGCCGCTAGTGCCCTGGGCCTACCTCGCGTCGAACCTGTACCACAACGTCTTCTGGATGAACCTGATAGGCAAGGGCAGGATCAGGAAGGCGATGAAGACGGGCTGGGGCAAGCTCTTCCTGAGCTACTGAGACCCGCTGCCCTCTTCTTCGTCAAAGTCCTCGTCGCTGAACACCCCGACCTCCCGGCCCTGGTACACCGCGACTATGAAGTCACCGCGGGAGGCGTCGGCCGTCATCACCAGCTCTTCATCTATGGTGTCTATCAGCTCCTGGATGCCGTCCTGGGTGACGTTTTCCAGCACGCACAGCGTGCCGTGGACTACGCTCGGGCCGAAATGCAGGTCAATCCGACCCGCCGTGCTCTCGTCGTCGATTATCGTATAGGTCTCGGACTGGGGCGTGCGGCATTCTCTTTCGAATCGGTAGGGGGCCATTGCCGGTGTTTCCTCTCTGGTCTAGGGCCGGACGTGTCCGCGGCCCAGGATTATCCACTTGTAGGATGTCATTTCCCGGAGCCCCATCGGGCCCCGAGCGTGCATTTTCTGTGTGCTGATACCCACCTCCGCCCCCAGCCCGAACTGTCCGCCGTCCGTGAACCGGGTGCTGGCGTTCACGAACACCGCGGCGGCATCCACCTCGTCCAGGAACCTCTGCGCCGCCGAGTAGTCCTCGGTCAGGATCGCTTCCGAGTGGCCCGAGCCGTAGGTCTCGATGTGGGCCAGGGCCTCATCCATGTCGTCGACTACCTTCACCGAAGCGACTAGGGCCAGGAACTCCATTCCCCAGTCCGACTCCCCTGCGCGCCCCACACCGCCCATCCCATTTATCACATCGAAAGCCCTTTCGTCACACCGGATATCGACGCCCTTCTCTCCCCAGGCGCGGGCTATCCGGGGCAGGTATTCGCGGGCGACGGAGGAGTGCACGATGAGGGTGTCCAGGGCGTTGCAGGTGGAGGGGCGCTGTACCTTCGCATTGTAGGCTATGGCAACCGCGCTGTCGAGGTCGGCGGAGCTGTCTACGTAGGTGTGGCAGACCCCCACCCCGCCCGCCACCACGGGCATGGAGGCGTTGGAGTCCACGTAGCGAATAAAGTCTTCGCTGCCCCGGGGCACCATCAGGTCGATAATGCCCTTCATCTCCAGCATCTCGCCGACCAGGGCCCGGTCCGTGGAGTCGACGAACTGCACCGCCTCACCCGGACCCCCTGCCTCGACCAGGCTGTCCCGCACAATGGACGCCAGGAGCCGGTTCGACCGGATGGCCTCCTTGCCACCCCTCAGCAGCACTGCGTTGCCGGATTTGAGGCAAAGGCACGAGATGTCGATGGTTACGTTGGGTCGGCTCTCATATATTGCACCGATGAGCCCCAGCGGCACCCGACGCTTCCCCACCTGCAGCCCGTTTGGCAGCGTCCGCATGTCGAACGTCTCGCCGACGGGGTCCGGGAGGAAGGCGATGCTCTCCACGTCCTCGGCGAGGGCGTGGATTCGGTCGGGGGTCAGGAGCAGCCGGTCCAGCAGCGACTCCGAAAGCCCCGACTCCGCGCTGGTGTCGTAGTCTTGCCGGTTGGCTTCGACGATCTCGTCCTGCCTGTCCAGCAACCCCCGCGCAATGTTCCGCAGGGCCTGGTCCTTCAACGCACTGCTCGCCCGACCCAGCTCCCGCCCCGCCCCCCGCGCCGCCAGCGCCTGCGCCCTGAGGTCTTGTCTAACCGTAGTCGTCATAGCGACACCTATTATCAGACCTCTACCTTTGAGGGGCAAGAACGGTCGGGCATGCTGTCAATCAGCTCCATCGTCCGCACACTCACCGTGCACACCCGACGCAGCAGGTCTATCACTTGCTCCTTATAGTCTGCAAAGCGATAAGTGTTGAACCGCTCTGCAATAGTCGGGTCCTTTGGCTTCTTTTCCTTGTACTGGTCCAGCACCCACTCCAACGCTGAGCGATTTCCGAGCTTGTACTCCCACGCCACCTTCGGCACCCCTTCTAAAGTGGTCTGGCCGTCCAGGACGATTAGACCCCTCTCTTTGTCCGCCTTTAACCGGGGCTTGCCCGGCTTAGCCTTGCCATCCCTCCGATACAGCGGAAACGGCTCTGCCGACTCAAAACCGATATGCAAATCGAGGAGCTCTTGCCCAACGTTGGCCCACGCGCGGAAGTCGGGGTAGAAGGGGAGGTGAGGAAACTCGCGTGAGAGATCTATGGCGTATTTTTTACGGTATTTGGGGTCGTGTAGTACGGCGTAGGTGTATGCAAAGATGTCCTTGGCGGAGATGGATTGGTCGCCGTAGCGGTCACGGAACCGCTCTAGGCCCCAATCGGTGACGTTGTTGACACGCTTTCCTTCCTGGTCGTAGCGGTACAAAGGCAAACATTGAGTCTTTTCAAGCAGGTCGTAGGAATACACAGAATCGGAAGCAAGAACATGAAAGGGTTTAATAGAGCTTGTCCCAGATAAACAAATCAGAGTGTTTTCGCCTTTGTGCCCGCTGGGAAATAGGTCAGGAATGCGATATTGCATTTCGTTCAATGGTTGGCTGAAATAGAGAGACTTTGAGACAAAAGGACGGTATAGGGCGTTACGGATATTGCTTCTGGCAAAAGTGTTCGTCAAATTGTGACGAAGTTGCTTCTTCAAATCTCGCGTCCATTTGATTTCAACGCCTAAATCTGCGTCATCAAATTCCATTCCTCCATACCTGGAGCGTGCCGTTTCATAAATGTCGACTAGCCTCTTGACCTTCTCCCCTACGACATTGGCACTAAAGTCAAAAACCCATTCGTCGCGGGCAGTGACGACTCCCAGCGAATAGGTACCAAAGACTGCATTCTCTTCATCGATCGACTTAGAGAGTTTCGTTTGACGGTTGGCGACAGGAGTCAGGGAGTAAAATTCAGTATCGGACTGATCAAGCCAGTAGTTCTTGAAGTCGGGAACAATCTCCTCAAACGAAATGTCCTCAAGCTTGGCGCTTCCCAAGAAACTGAGTTTGTCCCTTGCAAGCTCTGCGTCCTCTCTCCGGTCATATTGGATTTCGCATTGTCTCTTACGGGAGCTGTCACGTACGAAGAATCCAATCGCAACCCCAACCTTGATCCCAAAAACATTGTGTGTGGTGCCGGCTATTTTCGGATTCTTGTTCACGTCCGAACCTAAGTCCAAGACATAAAGATTGCTGAACTCTTTGCCCACCACCGCCCGAAATCCGTCGTCTTGCGTTGAGTCCAGGTATTTGCGGTTGGTTACAAAGGCTAATATCCCATCATCTGCCAGTCGGTCTGACGCCCATCTTATAAACCGCTTGTACGGGTCGTATTGCTTGGTTTTCTGTGCATTGCTTGCAGCGATATAGGTGGCTTTGATTCGCTTGTCTATCTCCGGGTATTTGCGATTCTTGTTGTTTTCGTTCTCGTTCTGCTGATTGGCGTTGTACGGCGGGTTCCCGATTATTACACTGATCGTCTTTTCGTTCTGCTCCTGCACCCGCATCCAATTCTCAACAGACAACCCGCCAAGATTTAGTGTGCTTTGCCTTTGCACCACCCCACCCGTGGCCCCTGCCTGTTGCCAGCCCATGTTGTCCAGCGTGTCCACGAAGCACAGGTTTGGAAATACGAGGTAACGACCTGTCCGCTCTTTGTATGTGTATTCGATGTTCAGATTGGCGATGTAGTAGGGGAGGATTGCTATTTCGTTAGCGTGAATCTCGTTTAGATACTTGTACTCTAGCCGCTCTTCCGGCAGGTAGTTGATAAGGTTCGTGATGAAAGTACCAGTTCCCGTGGCCGGGTCCAGGATTTGTACTTTTTCATCCGCCAGCCTGCGTCCGAAGTGCTTCTGCAGCAGGTAGTCCGTGCCCCGGATCATGAAGTCCACAACCTCATTGGGCGTGTACACCATTCCTAATCGGTCCGCCGCATCAGGGTTGTAGACCTTGTAAAAGTCCTGGTAGATCGCTTTGATGAACTTTTGTTTCTCAGAATAGTCTGATATCTCGTAAGCCGCCCTGCCTATCGCGCCGTAGTAGGCCCGCAGCCTGTCGATGGCGTCACGCTTCACCGAGCCGGTGAAGAAGGTCTGTTCAAGAGAATCCAGTTGCTTTGCGACGCTGTTATCGCCGTGAAACTGGCTGTCGGAGAAAATCCGCAGGAATATATCTTTGGTGAGAATGTGCTGGAGCAACATCTCCCGAACGTCTTCCTCGGAAACGTCCGGCCCGATACTCTGGTGGCATAGCTCAAGAAAATCTGACGCTGCTGCCCGATAATCAGCATTGCTGGCTTCTGCTTCCACTATCGTCCCGCGCAGATTCTCCAGCACAGCGGGAAGGTCATCCGAGAACTGTTGACGAGCCTTTCTGAACTCCTCTATCTGGGGGAGCTCGTAGTCCAGGAAGTGCCGGATGAGCCGATGCAGCTCGTCTGGCCTGCGCATGTCTACGCGCATGGCCACCTCGCCGTTCTGCACCAATACAGCTGTCTCCGTGTCTTCAAATACAATGTTGTCTTGCGGATAGCCGCTGTTGAACTTTTTCTGAATCTCGGTGTCCAGGTCGTCGCTGCTGTCTTTAGCTTCCCAGTAGCCGCGCGCCATCCTGAGAGAGTCCTTTACAGTCCCGTCCGGCCTGACCCCTGACTGTAGTGACAACTCTGGGACGAGTATCAATCGCTCGCGGCGGTCGCGGCAGTAAGAGTCTAGGCAGTTCTGAAATGCAATGCGGAGGTGTTGTTCTGAATAGCCCCCGAATTCGCGCAGTTGGCTCAGGTGCTCGTGATAACGCTCTATGTGCGGATATTTCGCCATAACCTACAACAACACCAGATTATCCCGGTGCACCAGCTCCGCCCCGTACTCATACCCGAGAATTTCAAATATCTTCCCAGACCTCTCCCCCGCTATCGCCCTCGCATCCTCCGCATCGTAGTTCGAAAGGCCGCAGGCTATCCGGTTCCCGTCCCCGTCCTCCACGATCAGCACGTCGCCCCGCTCAAAGCTCCCCGACACCTCCGTCACCCCCGCAGGCAGCAGGCTCTTCCCCCCCTTCACCACCGCCGACGCCGCTCCCCCGTCCACCCGCACCGACCCCCGGGAGTTCAGCCCGCTCAGCATCCACCGCTTCCGGCTCTCCATCTTCGTCGTATGGCTCGGGAAGAACGTCCCCAGCCCCTCGCCTCCGGCCAGCCTAGGGATCACGTTTTCCAGCCGGCCCTTGGCGATAACCACGTCCACCCCCGACGCCGTTGCCAGGCCCGCCGCCTGCAGCTTCGTCACCATCCCCCCGACCGCCTTGCTGCTCTTGGTCCCCGCCGCCAGCGAGGTTATGGAGTCGTCGATGGTCTCGACTTTCGGGATTAGCTCGGCCCGGGGGTCGAGCATCGGGTCCGAGGTGTACAGCCCGGCCACGTCCGAAAGGATCATCAGCAGGCCCGCATCGACGAGGTTCGCCACCATCGCCGAAAGGTTGTCGTTGTCCCCGAAACGCGCCCCTCTTATCTCCTCGACGGCGACCACGTCGTTCTCGTTGACAATCGGCTGCACCCCGAGCTCCAGCAACGTGTTCAGCGTGTTGCGCACGTTCAGATACCCCAGCCTGTCCGACAAGTCCCCCCTCGACACCAGCGCCTGCGCCACCGTTATCCCGTGCTCCCCAAACAATCGGTCGTAGGCCTGCATCAGCCGACCCTGTCCCACCGACGCCAGCACCTGCTTCAGCGGCACCCCCCTGTGCTCCGGCACCCGACCCAGTATCTCCCTCCCCGACGCCATCGCCCCCGAGGACACCAGCACCACCTCCATCCCCTCCCGCCTGATCTCCGCTATCTGCCTCACCAGCGAGGCCATGCAGTCCAGGTCCAGGCCCCGGTCGGGCCCCGCCAGCAGGTTGCTCCCCAGCTTCACCACCACCCTCCGGTAGCTGCTGGTTTCTACATTGTCAACGAATTTCGCCATCTCTCGCTTCGACAAGGAATCGAGTATAGCACCAGCCATTCAAAACAGTGGTGGGAAGGGGCATGCCCCTTCCCACCATTAGACTCCTTTGCTCGCAGTTCGCGGGCCTCTAAGTGCCGTTGGAACTCTCCTCCTGTCCACTCGCCGCTAGGTTCATGAACGGCTTGAGAACATTCGTGAACTCCATCGGGAAGATGAACTTGGTGGAAGGGCTCGACCCGATGTCCTTCAGCGTCTCGAAGTACTGGAGGCTCATGGTCTTGGAGTCGACGCCCTGGGCCACCCTGTAGATCTGGTCCAGCGCATTGCTGAATCCCTCGGCATTCAGGATCGCCGCCTGCCTGGTGCCCTCGGCCTTCAAAATTTCTGCTTGTCTCAGTCCTTCGGCACTGAGGATAGCCGCCTGCTTCTGGCCCTCGGCAACGGTGATGTTCGCCTCTTTCTGGCCGTCCGCCTCGGTGACTACGGCCCGGCGCTCCCGTTCCGCGGCCATCTGCCTGTTCATGGCGTGCTGAATCTCGGCAGGCGGGTCGATTTCCCGGATCTCGACTGCCGTGACCTTCACGCCCCAGCGGCTCGTGACCTCATCCAGTTTGACCCGCAGGATCTGGTTGATCTCCTCCCTCTTGGCAAGGACGTCGTCCAGGGGAATGTCCCCAACCACCGCCCTCAGCGTTGTCGTCGCCATCCCGACAATAGCCGCCCGGAAGTCCTGGACTTCCAGCACGCTCTTCTCTGCCTCGTGGTCGACCACCTTGTAGTAAATCAGGAAGTCGATGTCTATTGGCGCGTTGTCCTTGGTGATGTTGGTCTGTCGGGCGACGTCTATGACATCTTCTCGGAGGTCTACCTTCTGGAAGCTATCGATGAATGGGATCAGCAGGCGCAGCCCCGCCCCCTTCAACCCGAAGAACTTGCCCAGCCTGAAGGGCACCATCCTTTCGTACTGCTTCACAATGATTACGGGAAATAAAACGGGTGTAGCCATCTGTGGCTCCTTTCTAGTTCACGCCTTACGTACCTTGATTGTAAGTCCATCCACCCCCACCACCTCCACCTTGTCCCCCACCCCGATCTCCTCCTCTCCCGAGGAAACCGCACTCCAAGTCTCGCTGGTCAGCTGCACAGTCCCGACAGGACTCAGCGCTGTCAGAACTTTGCCAGTCTGCCCTATCAAATTTCCCCCAACCTGGCTGTACTTCATCTTACGCGTCCTCACCACCGCCCCGACCATGAACAGCGCGAAGAATGCAATCAAGCCAGACAGGATGCCCACCAGCCAAAGGCTTATCTTGATGACAGGGGCGTCGGGGAAGTCGGGCTCTCCCACGGAGAATAGCAGCAATGTGCCGAGCACAAACGCGATCACCCCGCCCACCCCCAGGAACCCCAGCCCCGGGGCCTGGATTTCGAAGAATATCAGGATGGCTGCCAGGGCCAAGAGTACGATGCCCGCCCAGTTGAAAGGAAGCGTGCCCAGGGCCACGAGCCCGATTATCATGGCTAGGCCACCAACGACGCCCGGCACTATCAGCCCGGGACTCAGCAGCTCCACGAACAGGCCCAGCGCCCCGAAGGTCAGCAGCAGCCCGATTACGTTCGGGTCCCCGACGAACCCGAAGAACCTCTCGGCGAGGCTCATCTCCACCTCCCGCTCCACCAGCCCTTCCGTCTTCATCGTCACCGTTGCCGACCTCGTTTCCGTCTCCCGGCCATCCAGCTGCTCAAGCAGGTCCTCCATGTTCACCGCCACGAAGTCTACGAGGTTCGCTTCCACCGCCGCCGAGGCCGTGTATGCCTCAGCCTCCGTGATCGTTTTTGTCAGCGCTTCCTTGTCCCGACCCCGTTTTTCGGCTATGCCCTCGGCCATGGCGACAGTGATGTTGGTGGCTTTTTCGGAGAGAGTCTCGGGCAGGTCTTCTCCGTCCGCCGACACCGGCGCCGCCGCCCCGATGGACGTGCCCTCCGCCATCACCGCAAAGTTCGCCGCCGCTGTCACAAACGTCCCCGCCGAAGCCGCAAAGGCCCCCGGCGGATACACGTACACCGCCACCGGCACATCGGCGCCTAGCAGATGTTCAACGATCTTTTCGGTAGACGACAAAAGACCGCCGGGAGTATCAAGCTTGATGACCACCAACGGCGCCCCATCCTCTTCCGCCAGCCTGATCCCCCTGGAGAAGTACCGTTCCGCGTTGGGGTCAATGTTACCGTCGTAGGTGAGGACGTAGACCTGCTCGGTCGGGGCCTGGGCGTGGGCGGGGGTCAGCAGCAACGCCAGCCCTGCAACCAACATCGCCACCGCCAGGGACAGCCTGATGCCCCTTTTCACCCCCATAAATCAAATTATACAACCCCACCCCTCCTCCCCCTACTGAAAACCTTGCATAAACCGTCCTGCGGTTGGTGGGGCCGCTCGTGCTGAGGCTCTCGAAGTATGAGCGAGGGAAGGGGACGTTGCTATAATCTCCCCAGGGACGGTTTCCCGGAGGTGACACACTGGCCCGCGATATCCACGCTTCCCATTTCTATCGCCTGGGCCGATGGGTCTACCTCCACCGCTGGCTGGTCATCGCTTTCTGGGTGGCTGTACTGGTCGGTTGCGCATTCCTGGCCCCGAGGGTCGAGTCCGTGCTTACCTCGGGATTCGGGGAGCAGGATACCGAGGCCCAGCGGGCCTTCGAAATACTTGAAGAAGAGGGCGTCCTCAACCAGGCCATCGTCATCCCCGTCTTCTCCCACGACACCCTCACCGTCCACGACCCCGCCTACGAGGCCCGCGCCCAAACCGTCCTCTCTGCCCTTGAACAATACCCGGGCGTCGCCAGGATCGACAGCTACTTCTCCAACAGGGACGAAAACCTGGTCTCCCCCGACGGGCGCACCACCTACGCTCTCGTCGGCCTCGACATTCCCCTTGATGAAGTCCTCGACGAGGTGCCGAAGATGCGGGCTGTGGTGCCGGAGGTGGGGCTTGATGTGTGGCTCACCGGGGGCTCTGCCATATTCTCAGACATCAACGAATACACCGGCCGGGATCTCCGCCGCGC
This sequence comes from Dehalococcoidia bacterium, assembly GCA_965207225.1. Taxonomy (GTDB): domain Bacteria; phylum Chloroflexota; class Dehalococcoidia; order Plut-88900; family Plut-88900; genus Plut-88900. The sequence goes on along the minus strand of CBDBLV010000003.1, from coordinate 265,390 downwards.
AGAGTTCATAACCTTTCCTCTCGTAGCCCTCGCCCTGCTCGTCATCTTCCGCACCGTGGTCTCCGTGGCCGCTCCCCTGGCCATCGGGCTGCTCGGGCTGGGCATCACCCTCACGGCCATCTACCTGTTGGGCCTTGTGACCTCCATGTCAGTGTTCGCCTTGAACACCGCCACCCTGCTGGGCGTCGGCGCCGCCATCGACTACTCACTCCTAATGGTCAGCCGCTTCCGGGAAGAGCTTGAAAGCAACAGCGTCGAGGAGAGCGTAGCCCTCACCGTCGGCATGGCGGGAAGAGCCATCCTGTTTTCCGGCATCACCACGGCCCTCGGGCTCGCCGGCCTCCTTATCTTCGAACTCTCCATGCTGAGGTCCATCGGGATCGGGGGGATAGTGGTGATTGCAGCTTCTGTGGCTGTGGCCCTCACCCTCGTGCCCGCGATCCTCTCGGTGGTCGGGCATCGGATAGACTCGCTTCCCATCCTCCCCGCCCGGCTGTACAGGGGAGGGAATTTCTGGAGGACCCTCGCCGGCTGGGTGACCCGCCGCCCCCTGCTGGTGATGATTCCGGTTATTGCGGCACTGCTGGCCCTGGGCACCCCATTCCTGCAGGTGAAGCTCGGTGTCCCGTGGGCTAGCGTCCTTCCCGAGGAAGCCGAGTCACGCCAGGGCTGGGAGAAGGTCTCCGAGGAACTGGGGGAAGGCGCCCTGGTCCCCATATTAATCGCTGCCCGATTCGACGACGAAGTCACCAAAGCCGACAACCTCGCCACCCTCCACGCCTATACCCAATCGGCACGAGTACTGCCCGGCGTGACCCGGGTCGAAAGCCTTGTCGACATTGAAGAAGGCGTCACCCTGCAGCAGTACCAGTCCGTCTACGTCAGCGCCGAGGCACGCGCCTCCCCTGAAGTGCAGGAAGTGCTGGACGAGTTCGGTGGCGGCCACACCACCATGGTCCTGATCTACACCGTCTACGAGATGAATTCCGATGAGGCCCGGCACACCGTCCGCAGCCTACGCGCCTACGATGGTGACGGCGATTACCTGGTCTCGGGTGCCACGGCCAGCCTGATGGACGCAGTGGAGGCCATGTACGATGCCTTCCCCTGGGCCCTGGCCCTGATCACAGTGTCCGTCTACCTCGTCCTGACCTTCCTGTTCAGGTCCGTGGTGATACCTCTGAAAGCACTGGTGATGAACGGAATGAGCGTCTTCGCCAGCTACGGCGCCCTGGTCTTCATCTTCCAGCAGGGCAACCTCGAGGGCCTCCTCAACTTCACCTCCACCGGCTTTCTCGAGGCCACCCTTCCCATCCTCCTCTTCACCATCCTCTTCGGCCTCTCCATGGACTACGAGGTCTTCCTCCTGACCCGCATCAGGGAGATCTACGACGAAACGGGAGACAACACTCAGAGCGTGGCCCTCGGCCTCGAAAGAACGGGGCGCATCATAACCAGCGCCGCCCTTGTGCTTGTCCTGGTGGCGGGCTCCTTCACCTTCGGAGACATAATAATCATCAAGGCCCTGGGCCTCGGAATCGCCCTCGCAATCTTCCTCGACAGTACCGTCGTCAGGGCCCTGCTTGTCCCCTCCCTCATGAAAATCCTCGGCGACCGCAACTGGTGGGCCCCTGGTTGGATGAGAGAGGTGTTAAGTGGCTAGGGGGTGAAGGAGTTATGGGAGAAGGTTCAGGCCAGGCTGGATGAGCGGGCCAGCGTAACGTGAGTTAGGGTACAGCCGGCAGGGACTTGAATGTGCTCCGGCACACTGGGTGGAGCCAGATTCAGCCCATCCCTTTCGGTTTCCAGTGCGTGGTCCCGTAAAGCCTCCTCCGCATTTGCCATAGCCTCTTCAAGCGTATCTGCCATTGCCACGATTCCGGGCAGGTCGGGAAAAACAATCCCGTAATCGTCACCACCCTCTATCAACGCTGGATATGTGGCCGAATATTTCATACAAGTCCTTCAAAGTCAGTGGCCATTGCTGGACGCCTTGGCGCTCGGTGACGGCTCGTCGAAGGGTAGGCCCTCTGCGAGGGCCTTCTCCTGACGCTCCAGCCAAGAGTCCCACTCTTTATCCCGCTCAACTCGTCCAGCCTGTCGGCCCTCCTGAAATCGCCTCTTGGCATATCTCTCATACAGCATTGCAGTTCCCTCCACAGTGGGAAGGGTTACTGGCCATTGCTGGACGCCTTGGCGCTCGGAGGAGGCTCGTCGAATTTCCGGCCTGAAGCCAGGGCCTCCTCACGTCGCTCGAACCAAGACATCCACTCCCGGTCTCTTTCCAGTCTCTCAGCTTCCCTACCTTCTACAACGCCCTCCTGTCTCCCCTCCTGTCTCCCTTCCTGAAACCGCCTCTTGGCATATCTCTCATATAGCATTGCAGTTCCCTCCACCAAGGCATATATCGACAGGCTCAGCGTGACCAGGATAGCGGCCATCCGCTCCAAAACGGATACGGTTGTAGCGACTATTCCTGCCGTTTCGCTGTCTGTTGCCTCCAACCATATTACTAGTCCTAGACAGGCCAGGGACAGCAGAACGAACAGCCCTAGCCCCAACCCCTCCCGTGACTTATCCAGGTTCACTCTTATTATATCCTGCTACTTTTTCAGACCGAGCCAGACGAGACCCCCCCTCACCCCAGCCCCGACACAAACTTCTCTATAGCCGAGTTCACCTCTTCCGGCCGTTCCAGCATTACGCTGTGCGTCGCCCCCTCTATGATCACCGTCCGACAGTTGTCCAGGTTCTTCTCTAGGTACGTCGAATATAGCGGAGGCGTCATCTCATCTTCCGTCCCGACTATCGCCAGCGTCGGCAGCTTGATCTCCGACACCCTGTCCATGATGTCGAACTGGTCGCAGGCCGTCATGTCGTTGTACGCCACCGCAGGCCCGACCTCCACCCTCCTTTCAGCAATGAGCTTCCGAAGCTCCGGCGCATAGTCCGACTGCTCTTCGAAGGCGATCCTGTTCCAGGGCCCCGGGTCCCGGATCCCCTCCTGGTCCTCCGCCAGGTAGTCGGGGTGGACCCGCAGCCGGGCCCCGCTCCCGATTGTGATGATCGCCTTGAGTTCGTTCGGATAGTTCACGGCGTATTGCAGCGTGATGCCGCCGCCCATGGAGTGTCCGCATAGCACCACGTCCTCGTAACCCTTGCCCCAGATGTAGCCGCGCAGCCATTCAGCGTAGGCCGGAATGGTCTTGCAGGGCGTGCCCTCCGGGTGGCCGGGAAGGGCAATGGCCTCGGAACCTTCGAAGTGCCGGGTCTGGTAGTAGTAGGACTCCGGCGACCCCCCGGCCCCGTGTACAAACAAAAGCTTCATAGTAATCTCCCCTTCAAGAAATACGTTTGGGCGCGACTATGTTACGACGATTGTACGGCTTGCAACACCCTCACCCGAGATAGGAAGCCGCGATCCCCGCCCCCCACCTGCGCCCCGGCGTTACTTCGACGTCACCCGCCCACTCGAAGAAGAGTCGTCCGTCTGTCCCTCCGAGCAGGCCAGCGCCGCAACGCTGTCCCCCGAGTCGGGCTTCATGATCTGCACACCCTGGGTGATCCGGCTGAGTACCCGGATCTCCTTGAGCATCGTGCGGAACACCGTCCCCTGCTCCGAGATGACCATCAGCTCGTGTGCCCGGTTCACGACCTTCGCCGCCACCAGCGGCCCCGACTTGTCCGTCACCTTGAACCACAGCACCCCTAAACCGCCCCGCTTCTGCACATGATGTGCGTCCAGCCTTGTCAGTTTTCCAACCCCGTGGATCGACATCACTATCAGGTGGTGGTCGGGCAGGACTATGTCCATGGAGATCGTGTGGTCCCCCGACAGCAGCTTGATGCCCCGGACTCCGCCGCTGTTCCGAGACGCGCTCCGCAGCTGCCCGACGTTCGCCATCAGCGCCTGCCCGTGCTTGGTGACCATTATGTAGTCGTCTTCGTCTTTGGCGAGGGTAGCCGAAACAAGCTCGTCTCCCGGCTCCAGCGAGAAGGCCTTGAGCCCGTTGCTCCGGATGTTCGCGAAGGCCTCAAGGGGCGTCTTCTTGATCTCCCCGCCCCGACTCGCCATCAGGATGTATCCCCCCGCCTGGAAGTCCTGCACCTGTATGGGCGCCGTGATCCTCTCTCCCGGTTCCATGTTGATCAGGTTGTTGATGTGCAGGCCCTTGGCCGTGCGTGACAGCGCCTGCGGCACCTTGTGGCACTTCAAAGACGTCACCCGACCCTTGTTCGTGAAGAACAGCAGAATATCGTGGGTGTCGACTAGCATCATGTGCTGGACCACGTCGTCCGCCCGAGTCTCCATGCCCGCCACCCCCCGACCCCCGCGCCTCTGCACCCGGTAGGTGTCCTTCAGGATCCGCTTGATGTATCCGCCGTGACTGACCGTAACCACGACCTCCTGGTGGGGGATCAGGTCCTCGTTGGAGAATGTTCCTGCTTCCTCGTCGACTATCACCGTGCGACGGGGGTCGGAATACTTGGCCTTTACCTCCAGCACCTCGTCCCTGATGAGGAACAGGACCTTGCGGGGGTTCTCCAGCAGGTCCTCTAGGTAGTTGATCTTCATGATCGTGTCGGCGTATTCCTCGTCGATCTTCTGCCGCTCCAACTGCGCGATGCGCCGCAGCTGCATGTCGAGAATCGCCTGGGCCTGCACCTGGGTCAGGTTGAACAGCTGGATCAGGTTGTTGCGGGCGTCCTCCACCGTCGGCGACTGCCGGATGGTGGCGATGATGGCGTCCAGGTTGTCCAGCGCAATCTTGAAGCCCTCCAGGATGTGCGCCCGCTCCCGAGCCTTCCGCAGCTCGAACCTCGAGCGTCGGACTATTACCTCTCGCCTGAACTCGATGAAGTTCTCCAGCGCCGACTTCAGCCCGATGACCCTGGGCGCCCCATCCACCAGCGCCAGCATATTGATGAAGTACGACGACTGCATCGGGGTCAGCTGGTACAGGTTGTTCAGCACCACGTCCGGGTAGTGGTCTTTTCGCAGCTCGATTACCACCCTTATGCCTTCCCGGTCCGACTCATCCCGTATTTCGGTGATCCCGTCCAGCCGGCGCTCCTTCACCAGGTCCGCTATCTTCTCCACCAGCGACGCCTTGTTCAGCTGGTACGGGAGCTCCGTAACGATGATCGAGGTGCGCTTCCCCTTCTTGGACTCCACGATTTCCGCCTTGGCCCGGATAACTATCTTCCCGTGCCCCGTGGTGTAGGCGTTCCGGATCCCCTCCCGACCCCATATCTCAGCCCGTGTAGGGAAGTCGGGGCCCTGCACCGACTCCAGCAGGTCGTCAATCGTTGTGTCGGGGTTGTCTATCAGCTTGACCAGGCCGTCACAGAGCTCACCGAGGTTGTGGGGCGGGATGTTGGTCGCCATGCCCACCGCTATGCCCGAGCTCCCGTTCATCAGCAGGTTCGGCACCCGGGCCGGCAGGACCGTGGGCTCGCTCAGGCTGTCATCGAAATTGGCCGTGAAGTCCACCGTCTCCATGTCGATGTCGGCCAGCATCTCCGTGGCCACCTGGGCCAGCCGGGCCTCGGTGTACCGCATGGCCGCCGGAGGGTCGTTGTCCACGCTCCCGAAGTTCCCCTGCCCGTCGACCAGCATGTACCGCATCGAGAATTCCTGCGCCATCCGCACCATCGCGTCGTATACCGGGCTGTCGCTGTGGGGGTGGTACTTACCCAGCACCTCACCGACTATACGTGCGCTCTTCTTGTAAGCGCTGTTGGGGTTCAGGTGCAGGTCGTTCATGGCGTAGAGGATGCGCCGGTGCACGGGCTTCAGTCCGTCCCGGACGTCGGGGAGCGCCCGGGCCACTATTACGCTCATCGCGTAGTCCAGGTACGACCCCCGCATCTCCTCTTCGATCTTGATCGGCCTGATTTTTCCGATGTCGGTTACCATGTTCGACCTCTAGACAGTGATCATGGAGAACCTTTCCGCCGCCTCTACGAGGCCGTGGAACAGGTTCAGGTTCTTGGGGTGGTTTTCGGACTCTCTCTCCGGGTGCCACTGGACCCCGAACACCCAGGTGTGTTCCAGGGACTCGACGGCCTCTATCAGGTCGCCGTCCAGAACGTACGCCGAGGCCAAAAGCCCTCGGGCCTTCTGGGCCTGCGTGAAGCCCTGGTGGTGCCTGCTGTTCACCCTCATTATCGGCGCGCCCCCGAAGATCGCTCCAAGCCGGCTCCCCGGCGCTATGTACACATCGTGAAACACCGACTTCACCAGGTCCGCCGACCTGTGCCCCTCTATCTTCCTTGTCAGCTTGCCGCCCATCACCACGTTTATCGCCTCCATGCCCCGGCAGACCCCGAATATGGGCATGTCCCGACCCAGCGCCGCCCTGATCAGTGGGATCTCGAAGGCGTCTCGCTCCTTGTCCGGCGTGGCGTCCAGGAACGGCTCTTCGTAGTAACTCGGGTCTATGTCCTCCCCGCCCGACAGCACCAGCCCGTCCACACTATCAAGAATCGAGGGGATGTCGGCTTCCGGATCGGGCCGGAGAATAACCGGCTCAGCCCCGACCTTCTCCAGGACCCGTATATATCGGGCCCCTTTGGCTTTCCTGGAAGTGCTGATACCTACTACGGGCATTGGAAAAACGGGGTCATTGCGAAAGGGCCGGAAGGACTTGGGGAAAGTACAAAACTAATCAAAACAGGCACGGAAATACTATCATTCTTCACCCGTTACGTCAACGAAAATCAGGCAGCTCCAAGCCTCAATCAGTCCGAAGTTGGCGCCTCCCCACAACAAATTCCCCCCACCCCTTAACCCGCCATTCCCAACCCCGATCGGGAATCCATCCCACGGGGTGGGGGGTTCCGTTCGCCCTGAGCGAAGTCGAAGGGTCGACCGAACGGAACCAGGCGGGGTGTCCCGTCCCCTCTCCCTCAGTACCAAACTAGAGGGATGCACCTGCGCCATGGCGCAGGTGCATCCCTCTGTTTATTTCTCCCCGTCTCCTTCACAGGCCCCAAGAGCCTGCCCCGAGTCCCTCGGGGGGGAGGGGGATCAAGGGGGTGAGGGTTCCCCTGTAGGGCCGGGGGCATCCCCTTCCGCGGCGGGGGCGTCCCACGACCGCCAACCCTTCACACCTCACCCCACCCCCACCACAGTTGGCCCCCCTGTCGTCGGCATTGCTGATCAGACTCCCTTTAACCGCTCTGGCGCTTGCAGCAGCGCTCACGCATCGGCCCCCGCATCCACCAGTGCCTGCGCCACCTCCGGGTTCTCGTTGAATCTCGCAAGCCACAGGGGTGTCATGCCATCCCTATCCCTCGCATTGGGATCGGCCCCCGCATCCACCAGCACCTGTACCATCTTCGGGTTCTCGTTGATTCTCGCCGCAAGGTGCAGGGGCGTACGACCTCTGCTTTTCCTTGCCTCGATGTTGGCCCCCGCATCCACCAGCGCCCTTACCACTGCCAGGTTCTTGTTGTATGCAGCCGCAACATGCAGGGGCGTATCGCCATCGAGATGCCTCGCCTCGATGTTGGCCCCCGCATCCACCAGCGCCTTCACTACCTCTGGGTTCTCGTTGATTCTCGCCGCATAGTGCAGGGGCGTACCGCGATGGTCATCCCTTGCATTGGGATCAGCCCCCGCCTCCACCAGTGCTCGGATCACCTCCGGATACTCGTTGTATACCGCCGCACGGTGTAGGGGCGTAAGACCGCGGTTACTCTTTGCCTCGATGTTGGCCCCCGCATCCACCAACGCCTGGATCACCTCCGGGTTCCCGCTGAATATCACCGCATAGTGCAGGGGCGTAAGACTGACATTGGACTTCGCCTCGATGTTGGCCCCCGCCTCCACCAGCGTCCAGACTATCGCCGGGTTATCGTTACTCCCCGCCGCGTGGTGCAGGGGCGTAAAACCGCCGTTGGCCTTCGCCTCAATATCGGTGCCCTCATCCAACAGTGCTCGGATCACCGCCGGGTTCTCGTTGTATCCCGCCGCATGGTGCAAGGGTGTAACGCCTTCCCCAACGCTCCTCTCTGCCTCGATGTTAGCCCCTGCAGCCAGAAGCGCTTGCACCACCGCCGGGTTCTCGTTTTCCCACGCCGCCATATGCAATGGCGTAAGACCGCCGTTAGCCTTCATCTCGATGTTGGCACCCCCATCAACCAGTACCTGGATCACTGCTGGGTTCTCGTTGTATGCCGCCGCAAAGTGCAAGGGCGTACCGGCGCCACTGGCCACGTCATTCCTCGCGTCGATATCGGCCCCCGCATCCACCAGAGCCCGGATCACTGCCGGATTCTCGTTGTTATCCGCAGCATGATGCAGGGGCATAGAACCGGAATCTGTCTTCGCCTGGATGTCGGCCCCCGCATTCACCAGCGCCTGGACCACCTGCGGGTCCTCGTTGCTCCCCGCCGCATGGTGCAATGGCGTCCAGTTGTACTCATCCCTCGCCCCGACGTCCGCCCCGCACCTCAGTTCTGCCTGGACTTGCGCCAGGCCCGCGTTGCTCCAGAACTCCTCGCTCACCCATTCTTCCCCTGTGGTGCCGGTCGGGCACGGGTTGGGAGTCGGCGTTGCCGTGGGCGCCGTCATCGAAACAGGCGTCGGCATCGGATTGACCGTCGGTTCTGCTACAGCCATGGCTGTGGGTCCGGGCTCGTTGGAGCAGGCCCCGACCAATGCCGCCGCCAGACCCAGCAGCCCGCACAGCAGGGCCAACCGCAGCAGGTTCAAAGGGTAAGTTCTTTTGGGACCTCTATCTCGGTAGGGATTGGAGAACATCGCTCCCGGCATCGCAGATCAGCTCCTCGGCGCTCGCGGCGTCCTTGCCTGCTCCTTTAGCATAGCACATACCCTATTCCCCAAATATGCCAACCCCCTTCCCCCACCCCCCTCTCCTCTGTCATTCCGATGCCCCACAAGGAATCTAGGGCTTGCCCGCTCACGCCTCTCACCCCTTCCACACTCCCCTCCCCTGTAGGGGTGCCCCTTGTGGGTACCCTGTGCGCCACACGCCCCCATCACCCCCACTCTCCTCCGCCACCCCCCAAACCTGCACATTTGCACTATTTGAACCCCCGTGCTATACTACACCCCAGGCATCCGACCTCGTACCTCGGGGCCCAACACAGGAAAGGAACAAAGGAGCATTACGAGACGCACCAGCCTGATCAGCTCACGTCGCACCCGGGCGCTGCGCGACCGCCCGGCCTACGACACGCGCCTCCTCCCCTCACCCTTTCCTCCAGGCGATGGAAGGTCCATCGACTCTCCGCGGCACACCTGTCTTCCAGGTCTACCCCGCGGCTGCGCCCCCTCATCAGGGCGTCTAGCTCCCGCCATGTGCGAGGGGCTCTACCCCGACTTTGTCGGGTCCCCCGAGGGCATCGCGCCCCGGGACTACTCCGCTGTCTCTCCTCTCGGAGATTCCCATTCACCCAGAGACGGTAAAGAGTCTGCGCTCCCATCCCTCCGAATGGTAGAGCGTCTCCCGCATACGCACGGGCCGGAGCTTAACTCCAGCCCTGGCGACATGTGGGTCTGGCGCAGGCTGGCCCCCCGGCCCCTGCGCCCTGGTCATGGTCCTTCCATCGCCTACTTCTTTCTCACCTCCCCCCTATCCCTCATTCCCGACCCCGATCGGGAACCTATGGGTGGGGGTTCCGCTCGCCCTGAGCGGAGTCGAAGGGTCTCAAGAGCGGAACGGGGTGGTGTCCCCTCCACGGAGCGGGAGACGGCCCACACCCGACGTCATGCCTCGACAGTTATTCCCACCCCCTCCCCCTCCGTCATTCCTGCGGAGGCAGGAACCCATCCCTCCGGAACAATCACCTGCGATTTCGCAACTCACGCCATCCCCTCCCTTTCCACCAGTACCAAACTAGAGGGAGCCGTTGGCGCAGGCGCGCCAACGGCTCCCTCTGTTTTTCTCTCCCCCTCTCCCTTAATGGCCATAAGAGCCTGCCCCGAGTCCCTCGAGGGGGAGAGGGGGACAAAGGGGGTGAGGGTTCCCCTCCGGCCCACCCAAAATGCACCACGCCCCTGGTTTTCTACTCTAGGCGTCATTCAATCAAACCAGCTACGAGTTCAATCAAAGTTCAATCAAAGTTCAATCAAAGGAGCAGTCGTCCCGAAACCCAAGGTCTTGCCCCATGCCCTAGAATTGCTGACATGCCGCCCGGCCCCCAGATCCAATACATCGCAGACCCCGACGCCCTGCAGCGTGTCACAACCGAGGTCCTCCGCAGCCCCTTCGTCAGCGTGGACACCGAGTCCAACGGCTTCTTCCGCTACCCCGACCAGGTCTGCCTCGTCCAGCTTGCCACCGACACTGGCTGCTACCTGGTCGACCCCCTCGCCGTTGACACCCCCGACTCCCTCGGCCTCATCCTCCGCGACCCTTCCATCAGGAAGATCCTCCATAGCGGCGACAACGACATCCGCACCCTCGACAAGGAGTGGGGCCTCAACATCGTCAACCTCTACGACACCTCCATCGGCGCCCGGTTCCTCGGTTTGGAGAAGCTGGGTCTCGGCAACGTCGCCGAGGAGGTCCTCGGGCTCAAGCTGGCCAAGGACAAGCGACTCCAGCGCGCCGACTGGGGCCTCAGGCCCCTGTCCGACGAAGCCCTCGAATACGCCGCCTCCGACGTCCTCCACCTCAAGCGCCTCATGGACGAGCTTGTCCGCCGCACCGACGCCCTCGGCCGCTCAGCATGGGTCGAGGAGGAGTGCCGCCGCATTGAAGACGTCCGTTACTCCCCACCAGACCCCCCCGAGAAGTCATTCATCTCCATCAAAGGCAACTCGGGGCTGGATGGCCGGGGCCTCGCCATCCTCCGGGAGCTGGCCCTCTTTCGGGAGTCCGCCGCCCTGAAGATCGGACGCCCCACCTTCCGCGTAATGCCCGACAAGGCCCTCGTCGCCATCGCCCAGGACCCGACTCTGGACCTCAAGTCCGTCTCGGGCATCGGGCCTTACGGGGCCCGGCGTTACGGCAAGGCCATCGCCAGGGCCGTGGCCCGAGGCAAGGGAGCCAGACCCGTGGATCGCCGAGACTTCCGAAAACCCTCCCCCCCGAGACCCTCCCACGGGCAGATGGACAACATGAAACAGCTGAAGGCCTGGCGCTCCGGCCACGGAAAGCGCCTATCCCTCGACCAGTCCCTAATCTGGCCCGCCGACAGCCTGGACCGCCTCGCCCGCGCCCCCTCCACCCTCGACCGAGAACTCAACTCCCCCGATGTCCGACGCTGGCAGGTCTCCCAGTTCGCCGACTCCCTCCGCCATGCAATCAAACGCCTCCATCCCACCGGCTGACCCCTCCCCCTGCCATTCCGATGCCCTGCGAGGAATCTGGGACTTGGCCACTCACCCCCGACTAGCTGCCCCCAACCCCCAGATTCCCCAATATCTTCCCAATCGAGTAAGACCGGTTCAGTGCATAGAAGTGAATTCCCTCCACCCCGTTCTCCCTCAAGTCCGCAATCTGGGCGGACGCAACCTCTATCCCCAGCTCCCGCACCGACTCGTCATCATCTCCTAGCTGCTCCAGCCGTTCATCTATCTCCCGGGGAATCGACGCCCCGCACAACGCCGTGAACCGCCTTATCTGAGGCCCGCTCAGTATAGGCAGCACCCCCGCCACGATCGGCACTCCCACCCCCGACGCCCTTGCCAGGTCCCGGAACCTGTAGAAGTCCGAGTTGTCGTAGAAGAGCTGCGTAATCAGGAACTCCGCGCCCTCGTCAACCTTCTGCTTCACGTATTCGATTTCCGAGCCCAGGTCCGGGGCCTCTGAATGGCCTTCCGGGTAGCACGCCGCCGCCAGCCCGAACTTGAAGCTGCCCTTGATGTGCCTCAGCAGGTCCGTCGCATGGCCAAACCCATCCTCCCGCGCCGAGAACGCAGCCTCCCCCCGAGGAGGATCGCCCCTCAAGGCAATGACGTTCTCGATTCCCCTCCCTTCATATCGTGCCAGCACCTGGTGGATCTCGTCTTTGGACTGCGCCGAGCAGGTGACGTGGGCCATCACCAGCAGTCCCTCCTCGTCCTTGATCCGCACCGCCAGCTCTTCGGTCAGCGCCTTCGTCGAACCCCCCGCCCCGTACGTCACGGACACGTAATCGGGCGCGTGCGTCTTGAGTCGGCCAATGGCTCTGAAAAGGGATGCGATTCCGGCGTCTGTCTTTGGCGGGAAGAACTCGAAAGAGAGGGTGGGCCGCTCAGCGAGGATGTCGATTATCTTCATGCGGGCCCCGTGGCCCCTCTCCCGTTTCTAGCCGGATACTACGGCGATATCGTACTCCATGCCCGAATGAAGCATCCATCGTGCCAGGTAGTCCGCGAAGCTGCGCCTGACTATGACGTCATACGTTGGCACATCATCAACCTGGATGATTAGGGCGTTCGACTTTCCGATATGGCTCTGGGCGCACTGCCCGGGCCCAAACACCCGGGGATGAAGGTCCAGCGGGCACCCCTTGCTTAACAAGTCCCGCGCCCGTGGCCCCCGCAGCCTTATTATCGTCTGCCCGCTCGATATGTCGTTAACCGCAACGTGAAGCCCTGAAAGCGCCTCTTCCAGCCCGTCGCCTACACCCTCCCTGCTCTCCGGCGAAGAGACCACCAGCCACTCATCGGGGCCCAACCAGACTATAGCCCGCTCTCCGGCCCGGGCCACGGTGTTCGGCGTGGTCGGGACCCGCGCCCCGACCGCCTTTTCCACCCCTCCCTGGAACGCCTCGTCCCCCGAGTCTCCCCTCAGGTTCACGTGGCCCCAAAAGGCCAACTCGCACATCTCAACACCGCGCGATGCATCATGCTCGACGGGCGGGTGTTCCGCCAGGAACTCCACCAGAGGAGAGCCCCGACGCATTTCTGTGGACTCGCTAGACATTCTGGCGCTCGTTATTCGGGTCGTAGAACACGGGGTCGGTGACCCTGGTGGTTATGGAATTGCCATCGTGGAGTGGTATGTAGACCCTTTGCCCCATCCGCGCCCTACCCCCCTTCACCAGCGCCAGTGCAATCGGGTGCCCCAATGAGGCACTGTAGTAGCTGGACGTCACGTGGCCTATCATCTTTATCGGTATCTGGCCCCTCGGGTCCTCCACTATCTGAGACCCGTCCGGGATCATCCGCACCGGGTACTCCGACTTCAAGCCTACCAGCTGCTTCCTGTCTTCCCTCACGATGTCGGGCCTGCTCAGAGACCTCTTGCCTAGAAAGTCCTTCCGCTCCGACACCAGCCAGTCCAGACCCAGGTCGTTGGGCGTCACCGTCCCGTCCGTATCCTGCCCAACTATGATGAACGCCTTCTCCGCCCTGAGGACGTGCATGCTCTCTGTGCCGTAGGGCGTGATCCCGAACTCCGCCCCCGCCTCCATCACCGACTCCCAGACGTGCAACCCGTAGTCTGCAGGAACGTTGATCTCAAAGGTGAGTTCCCCGCTGAAGCTGATGCGGTAGACGCGCGCCGGGACCCCTGCCACGGTCCCCTCCTGAAACGACAGGAACTTGAAACCGTCCTGGGAGAAGTCGATGTCGTTGCAAACCTTGGCCACCGTGTCCCGGGCCTTGGGCCCGACCACCGACATTGTCGCCCACTGGTCCGTCACCGACGTGAGGTAGACCTTCAGCTCCGGCCATTCCGTCTGCAGCCACTGTTCAAGCCAGGCCATGACGTTGGCAGCTCCGCCCGTGGTGGTGAACATGTGGAAGTGGTCGGGAGCAAGGCGGGAGGAGACGCCGTCGTCCATCACCATCCCGTCCTCGCCAAGCATCAGGCCGTACCTCGCCCGGCCCTCTCCGAGCTTCAGCCAATTGTTGGAATACATCCGGTTAAGGAACTCGGCGGCGTCCGGGCCCCGGACGTCTATTTTGCCCAGCGTAGACTGGTCCAAAAGGGATACCGCCTGTCGGGCGGCAAGGCACTCCCGGTCCAGCGATTCCTGCATCGACTCCCCGGCCTCCGGGTAGTACCAGGGCCTCTTCCACTGCCCCACATTCTCGAACAGCGCCCCGTTGGCCGCATGCCAGGGATGAATCGCCGTCTTCCGCACGGGATCCAGCATCTCCCCCACCTCCCCACCCGCAATCGCCCCGAATGTTACGGGGGCATAGGGCTGTCGGAAGGTGACGCTTCCCACCTCGGCGATGTCCTTGCCTAAGAACTGGGCGAGAACCCCCGCCCCGATGACGTTGCCCATCTTCCCCTGGTCCGTCCCGAATCCCAGTGTCGTGTACCGGTTCAGCAGCGGAACAGAGTCGTACCCCTCCTTGGCGGCCAGAGCCACGTCCCCTGCGCTCACGTCCTCCTGCAAGTCTATGAACTGCTTGTGCTCGTGAATCAGGTCCTTGCGGGAGGGTGCCAGCCACACGGTCCTCGAAGGCTCCTCTTCCACGTCATCTGCGGTGGGCGCCTCGTTCTGCACTCCAATGTCCCCGAACCCCGCCGCCCTTGCCGCGTCTGCCCCCGCTGCCATGCCACCCCGTAAGCACGCTCCCAGATCGAAAGCGCCTGCGCATGCTCCCGCACTGCGCTCATGCTGAGCCGGCTCCCCGGGCACGAACGTTCCCAGCTCTTCGTTAAAATGCGTTTTCCCTCCCGACTGCGAATGCAAATGGACTGCGGGGTTCCAGCCCCCGGACACGGCCAGCAGGTCACAGTCTATCTTCTCAGCTTCTCCCCGCACCCTGTCGCCCCTCTCATTCAGCGCCATCGCCACGACACCCTTGACCCTCTTCACACCCTTAACGTCCACCACCGTATGGCCCCCCATCACCCGTACCCCGAGGTCACGCACCTTGGCCGGGAGCTCGCCCTGGGGATTGGAGCGCAGGTCGATAACGGCCTTGATTTCCGCCCCCGCTTCTGCCAGGTCCAGCGCTGCTCTGTAGGCATTGTCATTGTTCGTGAACAGCACGACCCTACGGCCCGGCAACACCGCATACCGGTTGATGTAGCTGGACACCGCGGACGCAAGCATCACACCCGGCACGTCATTGTTGGGGAATATCAGGGGCCGTTCGAAGGCGCCCGCGGCAAGCACCACCTCCCTGGCCCTGACCCGCCAGATGCGCTGGTCGGGGTGGTGAGCATGGGATGCCGCCTGCTCCGGCGTGAATGATTGGGCAATGGTCAGGAAGTTGTGGTCGTAGTACCCGAAGACAGAGCTTCGGGTCATCAGGTTCACGTCCTCCATCTCCGATAGCCGCCCCACCGCAACCTTAACCCACTCCATGGCCGGCAGCCCGTCGATGGTGCGCCGTTCCGATAACAGCTTCCCCCCAAACTCAGCGCCATCATCCGCCAGGATGACCCGGGCCCCTGTGGCTCCTGCCTCCAGCGCCGCCGCCAGCCCCGCCGCCCCTCCCCCGACCACCAGCACGTCACAATGCGCATTCATCCGGTCGTAGACGTCCGGGTCGGGCTCCCGCGGCGACTCACCCAGACCCGCTATCCTGCGGATGAACCCTTCGTAGGTCTTCCACATGCTGCGAGGCCACATGAAGGTCTTGTAGTAGAAGCCGGGCGGCAGGAACCGGGCGAGCTTGCTGTTTATCGCCGCTATGTCCCGGTTCGCGCTGGGCCAGCAGTTGACGCTTTTAAGGACCATCCCATCGGTCAACTGGACTTCCGTGGCCCGGAGGTTGGGTGTCGTCCGGGCTCCCGTCCCGACCTGCAGAAGCGCGTTCGGCTCCTCCAACCCCGACCCCACGATCCCCCTCGGACGGTGGTACTTGAAGCTCCGCCCCACCAGGTGTACCCCGTTCGCCAGCAGCGCCGACGCCGCGGTATCTCCTTCATAGCCGCCGTATTCCCGACTGTTGAAAGTGAACCTCAACGGCCTGCTACGGTCTACTCGACCACCCGTCTCCAGCCGGAATCTCTGCCCTTTCCTCACCATCCTAACTCTCACCGTCCAACCCCGGAGGCTTCTCTCCGGCCTTGTATATCGACTTAATCTCGTAGGTGACCGTATTCCGTTCGGCGTTGAACCAGCGTCGGCATCCGGCGGTGTGCACCCATCGCTCTCGGTAAATACCACTGGTGTTCGTCTGCCCGAACAGGTAGTGGGCCCACTCCTCGTCAGAGAGATCTTCCGGTTTCAGTGGCCGGACTATGTGCGCCTCGCCGCCATAGGAGAACTCGGTCTCCTCCCGAGGCCCGCAATATGGACAATCGATGTAGAGCATCTTCTTTGTACTTAGTGCGCTACCGCCGCCGCCCCATGCTCGTCAATAAGCTCTCCGGTTACGAACCTGTCCAGGGTGAAGGGAGCGTTAAGCTCATGGGGCTGGTCGTTGGCGATGGTGTGTGCATAAACCCACCCCGACCCCGGTGTCGACTTGAATCCGCCCGTTCCCCATCCGCAGTTCACGTATAGGCCTTTTACCGGCGTCTTCCCGATAATAGGGCTGGCGTCGGGACAGATGTCCACCGCGCCGCCCCAATGCCTCAGGAGCCGCAGCCGGCTGAATATAGGGAACATCTCCACCACCGCTTCGATCGTCTCCTCCACCACGCCGTAGCTGCCCCGCATACCATACCCGCTGTACGAGTCTATTCCCGCCCCGATTATCAGCTCTCCCTTGTCCGTCTGGCTCACATAGGCGTGAACCGCATTCGACATGACCACTGAGTCAATTATCGGCTTGATCGGCTCCGACACCAGGGCCTGCAGAGGGTGCGTGGAAATCGGGAGCCGGACCCCGGCCATGTCCGCCAGGACCGTGGTGTTGCCTGCTACCGCCAGGGCTACCTTGTTCGCCTTTATCACCCCCCGCGTCGTATCCACACCCGTTACCTCCCCATTCTCAACCTGGATGCCCGTCACCTCACAGTGCTGGATGATATCTACGCCGCGGGCGTCGGCGGCACGGGCGTAACCCCAGGCCACGGCATCGTGCCGGGCGGTGCCACCCCTCTTCTGGTAGGACGCCCCCAGCACGGGGTACCGTATGTTCGGCGACGTGTTCAGGATAGGTACTATCTCCGCCACCTGTCGGGTGTTCAAAAGCTCCGCGTCGATACCGTTGAGCTTGTTGGAGTTCACACGGCGCGCCGTGTCCCTTAGCTCCTGCAGGTTGTGGCAGAGGTTGAGAACGCCTCTCTGGCTGAACATCAGGTTGAAGTTGAGTTCCTGGCTCAGCCCTTCCCACAGCTTCATCGCGTGTTCGTAGAGGAATGAGGTCTCGTCCCAAAGGTAGTTGGAGCGCACTATAGTAGTATTGCGCCCCACACTCCCCCCGCCCAGGTATCCCTTCTCTACAACAGCTACGTTGGTAACGCCGTGGTTCTTTGCCAGGTAGTAGGCCGTCGCCAGCCCGTGCCCCCCCGCTCCGACGATCACCACATCATACTGTTCGTTCGGCTGAGGGCTGCGCCACACCCGCGGCCAGTTCTCGTGATGGCTGAAGGAATGCCGTATCAGGTTGAGTAGGGAATAGCTCTTCATTTGCGAAAATCGGGTCTCGTACGAAAGCAGACGCGATGATATTTGCACTTCATTCCCACTGTCAATGAATGGCCGACCGCAGAGCACGGCAGCCCCGCTCATCCTGAGCAGCGTCGAAGGGTGGAGCAGATGACCACCCCCTATTGAATCCCCTCCCCCTTCCCATTACCATACCCCCACCCCCCACCCAAGGAGCCACCTATGGCCGGATTCACATGGGAAGACGCCCGAGCCAAGCTCGTGGAGGCCCGTGAGCGCGCCCTTCAACTCGGCGGCCCCGAGAACATCGCCCGACAGCGAGCCGGCGGCCGGTGGACCATCCGCGAACGCATCGACCACATCACCGACCCCAACTCTTTCCTTGAAGTAGGTACTGTTGCCACCCATAAGCGATTCGATACCGAAGGCAACCGCCTGCCGGATACTTCATCCGGTTACGTTATGGGCCTCGGTCAGATCGACGGACGGGACGTCGCTGTTGGGGGAGAGGACTACACCGTAGAGGGCGGCGTCCTTGAAATCCACGCCGACCGGCTCAAGGGCGGTATGGGTGGCTTCATAGAGGAACTTGCCCACGAATACCGCATACCCCTTGTCATGCTCATGGAGGGTGTCGGAGGAGGAATCGGGTGGGAGGCCCACCAGGGTTACGCCCCCCTGGTCAGCAGTGTCAAAGGTTCATTGATATACAAACTCATGGGTGAGGTCCCGGTTCTGGTCGCGGCCATGGGGGCATGTGCCGGGGTTACCGGGGCCCGACTCGCCGCTTCCCATTTCAGCGTCATGACCAAGGCAGGATGTGCCTTCGCCGGCGGTCCTCCCCTCGTTGAACGGGCCTTGGGCCACCGCATTGACAAGTTCGAGCTGGGGGGCGTCGAAGTCCACGCCGTTACTTCCGGTTTGATCGACAACATAGCCGAGGATGACGCCGACGCCATCCACCAGCTTAAGATCGTCCTCAGCTACCTCCCCCAGAACGTCTGGGATATGCCTCCCTACGTTCCCACGGACGATCCCTCCGACCGCCAGGACGAGGTCCTGCTGAAAATCATGCCCGAAGACCAGAAGGCAGCCTATGACGTCCGGGATGTCATTGAAGTAATCGTAGACCGAGGATCGTGGTTCGAAATCGGCGCCCACCGGGCCCCGGCCTTCGTATGCGGCTTCGCCCGCATGGGCGGCTACCCAGTGGGCATTCTCGCCAACAACCCGATGCACCTGGGCGGCGCCCTGGATGCCCCGGGCTCCGAGAAGAAGACCCGCTTCATAGACTTCTGCGACACCTTCCACATACCTATGATCTATTTCGTGGACGTGCCGGGGTTCATGATCGGCCCCGCCGCCGAGAGGGAGGGCACGCTGCGCAAGGGGATGCGCGCCTTCCAGGCGCTGGCGGAGGCCAACGTGCCATTGGTCTCCGTCTACCTGCACAAATGCTACGGCATGGCGGGCGCAGCAACCGGCAATGCCGACCGCCTGAACCTGAGGCTTGCCTGGCCCACCGCCGAGTGGGGCGACATGCCCATCGAGGGTGGCGTCTACTCCGCCCACCGACGCCAGATCCAGGCTTCCGACGACCCCTCCGCCCTCATCGCCGAGGTCGAGGCCCGTATGCGTCAGGCAGCAACTCCCTGGAAGACCGCCGAGGCCTTCGGCGTCGAGGAGATGATCGACCCCACCGAGACCCGCGGTATCATCATCCGTTTCCTCAAAGCCGCCCAGGGCGTCATCAAGCACAGTCTCGGGCCCAATCCCAGGTACGGGGCCCGACTCTAGCCAATGGCCTCAACCGCAGCCTCCCAACCCACGGACCAGGGCCGATACCTCCTTGCCGCCACCACAGTCGCGGGCCACGGGCTCAAGCACCTCTACGCCGCCGCCTTCATGATCGTCCTTCCGGAGATCAAGGCGGGACTCATGCTCACCAACGTCGCCGCCGGGGCCCTCGTCACCGCCCGAGACGTGTCCGCGGGCGTATCCACCATGCCCGCCGGCTTCCTTGCCGACCGCTTCAGCGGAAAGTGGGCCACCATCCTCACCATCTCCATGGCCTTGCTCGCCATCGGATACCTTGCCGCCGGCACCCTGGAGAGATACTGGGCCGTCGCCATCTCCATCGTCCTGTTCGGCATAGGCGTATCCCTATGGCACCCCTCGGCCCTCGCCTCCCTCTCCGCCCGGTTCCCGACCCGTCGCGGATTCGCCATCTCCCTCCACGGCTCGGGCGGGTCCGCCGGCGAGATTCTCGGGCCCCTCATCGCGGGCAGCCTGCTCCTGGTCATCGCCTGGCCCGCACTTCTGCAGTACAGTTTCATACCCACCGCCGTTGCCGCCGTCCTCGTATGGTTCGCCCTCAAAAACCTGAGAGGGCAGCAGGGCGTCACGTCCATCAGGGAATATTTCTCGACATCCGGCGTCCTCCTGAAGAACTGGGTCTTTATCGCCGTGGTTGTACTATCGGGGTTCCGGTCCCTTAGCAACCACGTCATTACCGTCTTCGTTCCCATCTATCTCAAGGAAGATCTGGACTTCAACTCTTTCGAAGTAGGGATCTATGCTTCCATGCTCCAGGCCGTCGGCATCGTTACTCATCCCATCATGGGCTACATCTCCGACAAGTACGGCCGAAAAGTCGCCCTTGTCCCGGGCATGGTCTTCTTCGGACTGCTCTGCATTGCCCTGGCCTACGCCGCCGAGGGTCCTCAGCTCATCCTAACCATCCTCGCCATCGGTGCTGTGATGTTCACCTTCCATCACATCTTCGTCGCCTACGCCATAGACCTGTCCCCCCCTGGTGTGCACGGCACCTCCGTAGCTCTCATCTACACGGGGTCCATGCTCTTCGGCGGCATAGGTGCTGTTCTAGGCGGTGTCCTCGCGGACCAAGTCTCTCTGCCCTCTACGTTCATCTTCGCCGGCATCGTGGTGATAGTCTCTGCCCTGCTGCTCATCTTTGTCCCGACTCGCCGCACCCCCGACCCCGTCCCCGCTTAGCGCCATGCCCTCCTTCAAGGAGGTATTGACCATAGACTCCTCTATAGAGCGCCAACCCGGCCCCCGCTTGCTGGCCGTCACAATAGTCGCCGGCCACGCCCTCAAACACCTCTACGGCGCCGCCTTCACCGTTACCTTTCCCGAAATCAAGCTAGGGCTGGGGCTGAGCAACTTCGCGGCCGGTGCCCTCGTAATGACCCGGGACGTAAGCAGCGGGGTAGCTGCTATGCCCGGCGGCTTTATCGCTGACAGATACAGCAGCAAGCGTCCTCTAATCCTGATGGCGGCGGTGATGCTGATCGCCTTCGGTTACTTGGCCTCAGGATCGATAAGGGCTTACGTTGCCATCGCGTTGGCCGTCGTCCTTGTCGGCGTGGGCACTTCAATGTGGCACCCCACGGCAATAGCATCCCTATCTGACAGATTCCCCAATAGGAGAGGCCTGGCCCTCACGATGCACGGGGCCGGGGCGGGATTGGGAGAGATGTTGGGGCCCCTGGTGGCCGGGGTGCTTCTGCAGCGCATCCTCTGGCCTCGGCTTCTCCAGTACAGCTTTTTCCCAGCCGCCTTATCTGCGGTTGTCGTATGGCTTGTACTACGTACTATGAAGAGCAGACAGGGCGCTGCCTCGCTCAAAGAGTATTTCTCAGCCGCAGTGCCGCTCCTCAGGAACCAGCGTCTGATGTCCATCGTAGCACTCTGCGGAGTGGTCAGTATGGGCGACTACGCGATGGCAACCTTCCTGCCCATCTACCTTAGGGAGCACCTGGAGTTTTCTTCCCTGAAAGTTGGGGTGTACATTTCTCTTCTCCATACCGTCGGCATAGCAGTCCAACCGGTCTTGGGTTTTGTGTCGGACAGGTACGGTCGTAAGACAGCGCTCGTGCCCGAACTAACGGCATTCGGCCTGTTATGCTTGGCAGTGGCCTACGCCGACCCGGGGACTCAACTGCTTCTGACCATCATTGCCCTCGGTGCAGTCACATACACTTACCTCCCAATCTTTGCAGCCATGACTATAGATTTGTCGCCCTCAGGAATGCACGGCACCTCCGTCGGCCTGGTCTATACGGGAAGCATGGCTATTGGAGCTTTCGGAGCCGTGGTAGGCGGCCTCATCGCAGACCACATATCAATACAGTCCACCTTTATTTGCGCCAGCATCACTAACGTAAGCTCTGCCCTTGCTCTCATCATCATCCCCACCCGCCCCCGAACCTGACTCTCACGTCTCCCCTGTAGGGCCGTCACTCGTAGGCGCGCTCCTGGGTGGTGGGGCCACTCACCCTTAGCGGAGTCGAAGGGTCTCAACAGCGGAATGGGTGGGGAGACCTCGGTGATGGCTATCTTGTAAACCTAGCCGATGCCGACCAACCCAACTATGCTAAAATCGCCCTACACCACCCCCGACGGAGCAACGCCATGACCACCGACACCTTTTGGACAGACCTGCGGGAAGAAATCCAGTCCGAGGCCGTCAGCAAGCACCCTATCTATATCGACCTGGTCAACGGCGACCTCCAGCGAAACACCATCGCCGAGCTCTGCGCCCAGCTGAAATTCACGGTCGAGGAGGGCATTTCCTCCCTGTCTCTAATTATCCCCATGGCCCCGAGACACACCCGCATGGAGATCGCCGAGAACCTGTATGGGGAACTCACCGGTACCCCTGACGTTCCTTCTCACTGGGAGCTCGCCATCCGGGCCGGAGCAGCGGCCGGTTTTTCCGAGGAAGACGTCGACTCCCGGCCTATGATCCCCGAGACCAAGGTCTACCCCGACACCGTCTCCGCTTATGCCATGCGAGGCAAGTGGCTGGAGGCCCTCAGCTTCGTCTCCATGGGCATCGAGGACATGTTCACCGAGTTCTGCGACGGCGTAACCAGGGCCCTCATCGAGAAATACGGCTTTACCGAGGCCGAAGCCGCCTACTTCGCCGTCCACGTTGGCGCCGATGAAGTCCACGCCGAAACGGGCTGGACCACCGCCATGTCCATGGCCACCACGGCCGAGGCCAAGGCCTCGATAAGACGCGCCGCTCTCGAGGGCCGCAACATGTGGTGGAACATGTACTCCGCTGTCTACAAGATGGGCGAAGGCAAAGAAGCCAAAATGCTCAGGCTGGACGCCTAGACTCGAAAGCCTCTGAGGTTGGCACGAGGTCTGGGGCTCGGCCTGGTTGCTGCGAGCACCTCCAGCTTAGCGTTACGGGGCAATGCCGACCTCTCATTCAGCCGTCCTCCTTCCACCGCCGCCACCGCCACCCCGTTCTGGTAGACCACCAGGTTCCCCATCGTCGCTGGCACCCGGGTCCCGGGGCTGATGATCCCCACCAGGTTTAACGGGTCGCACGCCGATACTTGGATATACCGCCCCGACCCCTCCTGCCTCCGGGTCGATCGCAGCATCTCTATCGCCTCGGGCAGCGCGAACTGCTCCCCCACGTGCCCCGACACGAACCGACCACCCCTTATCTTTCCCTGCGCCTCCGCGCGACGGTAGACCCTCACCAGTTCCCGCCACGGCGGCGCCATTGGCTCCCGTGCCAGCATCTCGTAGAACACCACCCCGTACCTGCGAAGAAGCTGGAATGCCCTCTCCGTCTCGGCTGAATCACATTCGTCCAAAGGTCTTAATAGCGACCAACGGGTCGTCGAAGGCCGGTTCCTCGCCCGCCTCCTCAAGTGCGCCCTCCGTCTCATTGCAGGGAGCGGACCGTTGTTGACCTGCCTCAGTGGTGTAAACCCGTCCGCCGTGACCCGACCCGCCGCGACTAACTGCCAAAGCCCGTCCTTCACCTCCGATGGAAGCCGTCGGCTTAGCTTAGCGATGTCCGATTGGAAGGATGCTCCCCGCTTCTCCAGCACGTGGAGAATGTCCCGCGCAGCCCCTCCCAGCCCCGAGTCATCCTCGGGAGGCGGGTCCAGTAGCCAGTCCAGGTTCTCCCGGAGCCCAAGAGTTATGGGTCCGTTACGCGTCAGACCGACCTTGGAAATTGGCTGCTCGATTGCGTGGTGGCGCTGCGTCATCCTTCCCCACACCACCTCGCCGCCGAAGCACAAGTCGTCCAGCATGGAGGGTTCGTATCCGGCAACCCGGGCCTTCAGCAAGTGAGCTTCCCACGCACCCGCCGCCGCCTCGAAACCTTGCAACTGCTCGATAGCCTCCACCAGCCCCGACTCCCCGCTCAGCATCCTGTCGGGCTCTGCGTGCTGCCAGCGCAGCAGGAACCGCATAAACACCGCCTCGGAGACCGGCTCAATCTCCCTCCGCAGCCTCGAGATCGTCGCTCTGTGTATTCGCGCCAGGATCCGCCTGTCGCAGAACTCCTCTTCCATGGCCCCGGGCCTGAAGAAGCCCCTCAGGACATGGCCTTCGCCCTCCAGCCGGACCAGCGCCGACTTCACTAACCCCTCCGGCAAAGCCAGCCCTTCACAGATTTCCGCCAAAGTCTGCGGCCCCGACACTTCCGTCCTGCCCCTGACCAGCTTCACGGCGGCTTCGCCGGCATCGGTGTCACGGTCGCTTAGAAATCGTGCGGGCGGCGTGGGGTCTAAGACGGCGTCCGGGTAAGCCCCCATAATTTCCCGCACCGACTCCACGGCCACCCACGCCCGACCTCCGTCCCCTCTGCTGAACGTCGTCACCCTACCCGTCTCGGTCAGCTCTCCCAGCCACCCCTCCACCATCCCACCTTCAACGTTGCCATACCGCTCCCCGATTTCCTTTTCCGAAAGCGGCCCCACGCTCAAAAGCAAGTCATGTAGTTCGTAAGTATCGCGGGCCGGAGGCCATGCATCCTCTGCCGCAGCCGCAATCGCCTCCGAGTCCAGCGATGCCAGGTCCCGGGAGTCCTCCGGCAACGCCCGCCGCAGCGAGACCGCCCTCGACCTCCGCTCCTCCAGGGGAGCGTCGTCCAGGAACGCGTATGGCATGGCATTCAAAATCTGGTGAGAAAACACCGAGGGCTGGGGCGTATCCCGAGCGAATACCTCCACCTTGCCCTGTTCAATATCAGCCAGCAGGCGGGTAAGGCCGTCCAGGTCCATGGCCTCCGTGAGACAATCACGCACCGTCTCGAAGACCAGGGGGTGGTCCGGCATCTCTATGTCGGCCATCGGGGCGTTGTCCTGGCACTGCACCTGCGCCGGAAACACCGAGGCCAGCAGATCATCCGACCTCATCCGCACCAATGGAGCCGGGACTTTCTTCCCCCCCGAGAACCGCAAAATCGCCAGCGCCCGAGTCGCATTCCACCGCCATCGTGTCTGGAATAAAGGTGCTTGGAGTGCTGCCTGCGTCAACACCTTTTCCACGTTCCGGGGTGTGAGGAAGCTGAACATCTCTTCCAATGGGAAGGATAGGCTCGGGCCCAGGGAGAAGTTGATCCCGTCGTCGGTGGCCGCCGCCTGCAGCTCGAAATCGAAGCTGCGGCATATCTGCTTTCGCAGTGCCAGTCCCCACGCCCGGTTCACCCTCGCCCCGAGCGGCGAGTGAATCACCACCTGTGTCCCTCCGGACTCGTCGAAGAACCGCTCCGCGTAGATTTTCTTCCCCGAGGGCACACCGCCCAGCACTCGACGCCCCTCATCCACATAGGCCACCGCCTGCTGCGCCGCCTCCCCTCCCTCCCCCGACTCTTCCGTCACCCACTCGACTGCCTCTCCCTCGGCCTCCAGCCGCTCCTCGATCCCTTTTCGAAGGTCTGTTATCTCCTCCGAAAGCTCCCACGTGCGCCCCGGCGCCTCGCCCAGCCAGAAGGGTATCGTCGGGGCTTCCCCCTGGGCGTCCTCCACCCTCACCCTACCGCTCTCAACCCTGCGAATGCGCCAGGGCGTATTGCCCAGAAGGAATATATCCCCCCGCATGCTCTCGATGGCGAAGTCCTCGTTGACCGTCCCAACGAAGACGCCTTCGGGGTCGGCGACAACGTCGTAGTCTGCAGTGTCGGGTATCGCTCCGCCACTGGTCAGAGCCGTTATCCGGGCCCCCCTCCGGGCCCTCAGCGTCCCCCCCACCCCATCCCTGTGCAGATGCGCCGACCTCCTCCCCTCCCGAGGCGCCACCCCATCGGCAAGCATCTTCACCACTTCGTCGAACTTCTCCCTGGGCAGTTCCCGGTACGGATATGCCTTCCGGAATGTGCCAAACAGTTCATCCTCGTCCCATTCCTCCGTGACGCAGCCTGCAACTATCTGTTGCGCCAGTACGTCCAGCGGCCACTTCAGGATGGACAACGTGTCGAGGTTCTGCCGTCGCACGGCTCGGGCCAGCGCCAGGCACTCCAGCAGTTCGTCTCGGGTCAGAGGGAACATCCGACCCTTGGGTGTCCCGTAAATCGTGTGCCCCGACCTTCCCACCCTCTGCATCAGCAGCCCGATGGACCGCGGCGATCCTATCTGGCATACCAGGTCAACCTGACCCACATCGATTCCCAGCTCCAAAGACGCCGTTGCCACGCATATCTTGGTCTTGCCCGCTTTCAGGGCCTGCTCCGCCTGGAACCGCCTCTCCCGCGACATGCTCCCGTGGTGCGCCGCTACCGACTCCTCACCCATCTTCTCGGTCAGCTGGTGTGCCACCCTCTCCACCAGCCGACGCGTGTTCACGAAGAGCAGCGTTGTCCCGTGCCCCTTGGCCAGTTCGATTACCCTTTCCAGGGTTTCGGCCCAGAGCTCGTGGCTGGCTATTGGCCCCAGCTCTGAGCCCGGCATCTCGATGGCCAGGTCAATCTTCCGGGAATGCCCCGAGTTCACTATCAGGCAGTCCGGCTCCCCCGACTCGCCGATGTTCGCATTCCCGACCAGGAACCTTGCCACTTCCTCTATCGGCTTCTGCGTCGCCGAAAGCCCGATCCTCGTTACTGGCCCTTCCGCCAGCTCGCAAAGCCGCTCCACCGAAAGGCTCAGGTGAGACCCTCGCTTGTCGTCTGCGACTGCGTGAATCTCATCGACAATCAACTTCCTTACGCCCTTCAGCCCCTGCCTCCCGCTCTTGGACGTGAGCAGGATGTAAAGCGACTCCGGGGTGGTTATCAGGATGTGCGGCGGCCTCTTGGCCATGCTCTGCCGCTGGGATGCCTTTGTGTCCCCCGTCCGCAGCCCGACCCGTATCTCCGGGGCCGGTATCCCCATCTCTACCGCCTTGGTCGTAATCTCCGCCAGCGGCCCCGCCAGGTTTCTCTCAATGTCGTTGGACAGCGCCTTCAACGGCGACACGTACACGATCTGCGTAACATCCTCCAGCCCCACATCCAGCCCCTCCCAGATGAGGTCGTCAATACACTTCAGGAACGCCGCCAGCGTCTTACCGGAACCCGTAGGCGCCGAGATCAGCGTGTGCTTCCCCTGTGCAATCGACTCCCAGCCTCGGGCCTGGGCCTCCGTCGGCCCTTCAAACTGCCCTTCAAACCACGATTTGACTACCAGGTGAAACCCGTCCATTCCCATCCCCGAATGTTACCACAAGCCCACCTAATTCCAATCGGGATTTTGACCCTGGTGTCCACTCAGGTTTACAATTCCGGAGTGTTTGAAATTATTGAGGGCGCGTCATTCAAAAATTGGTTCGAGGGCTAAGGGATCGAGAGGCAAAGAACAGGATAAATGGACGCCTGAAGACAGTGGCCTCAGGCAACGTGGGCGACGTAACTTCAGTAGGCAGGGGTTTATGGGAACTCAGGATCCACTATGGACCTGGTTATAGAGTCTATTTCATCAGGGAGGGCCACCGGATTATTGTCTTGCTTAGCGGTGGTGATAAGTCCACCCAGGGACAAGACATTATGCGAGCGCAGACATTGGCCGAAGAATGGAGGAGGCTGAGATGAAACTGCCTGAGGGCTACACTGTTTGGGACCCTGCCAATTATATAGACGACGAGGAGGACGCCCGACTCTACCTGGAAGCCGTCGCTGAAGAAGACCCTGGTGACGGTTCCCTCATCCGCTCCGCCCTATGTGATGTCGCCCGAGCCAGTAACATGAGCGGTCTGGCTCGTCAGATTGGCATGAGTCGGGCCGGCCTCTACAAGACCCTCTCCCCCGACGGAAACCCCAGCTTCGCCACTATCATGCGCCTCACCCGAGCCCTCGGGTCCAGGTGGTCCTGCGACCCATGCCTGCGAAGGGACCGGCGGATGAGGAAGAGTCCGAACCCACTAAAACTGAAGCCCCCACCCACACCATCGGCTAGCCTTAGCCCGAAGCAAGCCAATCCACCGTCCCCGCTTGTGCTACGATTACCCAAATGGACAAACCCATAGTAATAATCATCATCGACGGCTTTGACCCCGAGTACCTCCAGGCCTGTGCCATCCCAAACATCGATGAGGTCTGTTCCAGGGGCTTCCTGAAAATCGGCCGGTCCATGATGCCCTCGGTGACCAACGTCAACAACGTCTCCCTGGTCACGGGCCTCTACCCCGAGTCCCACGGCATCAACTGTAACTACTGGCTCAACTCGGAGACCGGCCAGGAGACCTACATGGAGTCCGCCGACTTCATCCTCGCCGAGACCCTCTTCCAGAAGGCTAACCGTCTCGGCAAGCGCAGCCTGATGGTGTCGTCCAAGGACAAGCTCCGCACACTCATCGGTGCTCACGCCACCGTCGGCTTCTCTTCAGAAGAACCTCTGGAAGACATGGTGTCTGTTGCTGGCGCCCCACCCCCCATCTACTCCCTGGAAGTGAACGGCTGGATCATGCAGGCCGCCGACCACCTGATGTCAGGAAGCCATTTCGACGTTGTCTACATCGCCACTACCGACTATGCGATGCACACCTTCCCCCCCGACCACCCCGAGTCCCAACGCCACATGACCATCCTCGACGACAACATCGGCGAGCTCCTTTCCCACCACCCCGACATCACCCTCCTCCTCACCGCCGACCACGGCATGTCCAGCAAGGACCGCATTGTCGACCTCAAGGGCATCCTCGGGGCCCGGGGCATCGACTCCAACCCCGTGCCCATAATCAAGGACCGCTACGTGCTGCAGCACTCCAATCTCGGTGGCTGCACCTTCGTCTATCTGGACGAAAGAGATGTGCACGAGGCCCTCAATATCATCCGGGAGACGCCCGGCGTCCACAGCGCTTTCAGCCGCGACGAGGCCGTTCAGGAATACCATCTGCACCCTGGCCGAATGGGCAACATCTTTGTCAACGCCGAGAAAAACGTCGTCTTCGGTGACCCGAACGAAATTGAAATGCGTGTCGGCCTCCGCTCTCACGCCTCCATCCACGAGCAGACGATTCCTCTCATCGCCTGGAACTCAGATCTCAGCCCCGACGACGTCGAAGAAAACCGCCACCTGGGCCAATACGCACTGACCCGACTTGTTTCCTAGCGCTTAGCTGGCATACGCCATCGCCTGGTCCACGATGTCGATCCCGACAATGTCGCTCCATGCCTGTGTGATCTGCTGGAACGCGGGCCCCGGCACCCCCGCCCCGATCTTTATACCGTTCAGCGACACAACGGGAGCTATGTGGCTGGGCGTCGTCGTCATGAACGCCTCGTCCGCCTTGTATACGTCGAACGGCGTATAGTCGCCCTCCTCTGCCTTGAACCCCAGCGTCGACGCTATCTCCAGCACCGACTCCATGGTGATGCCCCCCAACACGTGGCGACGGTTGGGTATGTATATCGTGTCCTCGCGCAAGAACAAGAAATTCGCCCCGCTGCTCTCCGCCACGTTCCCGTCGTAGTCCAGCATCAGGGGAAGAGCCTCAGGATCTATGGCCTTAGCCTCGAAGTCGGCCACCATATGGTTCATCTTGTTGGATATCTTGGCCTTGGGGGACAGACTCTGGGGCGGCGTGCGCCGGGTGGCCGGTGTAATCATCCTGATCCCGTCTTTGTACCACTTGGCATACATTCCAAACGCCAGGGGTTCCGTGTAAATCACCACTGTCGGAGGCATGTCCGCCTTCCGGGTCGGCTCCACCACCCCACGGCTGATGATATGCGTTACACCCACGTCATCGGGCCCCGACCTACGGAAATTGGTCTCCACCAAGTCTACGGTTGCGGCCTCCAGGACGTCTATGTCCATCCGGGGGTCGATCCTCGTGTACTGCAGCGACCAGTACAATCTGTCCAGGTGCTCGCGTAGCTTCCATATCTTCCCATTGAACGTTCGCGCCATCTCGTAGACCCCGTCACCCCATCTGAACCCCCTGTCGAACACCGACACCGTCGCCTGACTTGCTGGTACAAGCTCACCATTCACATATACCAGGGGCTCTTGCGCTGCTTCCATAATGGGCTCCTTCTGCGGGGTGGAGTTTCGAGAGTATTGTGGAGTTGGCGGAAATGCCCGTCAAGCTGAACTGTGACAATCGTCCCTTGCGTGTCCCGCACCGCCTCCATATCCTTCCACTAAAGTTCCTGTCATTCCGATGCCCCGCGAGGAATCTGGGGTGGGGCCTCAGGCTTGGACATCAATTTCACCAATGTCTTACAACGAAAGACCATTTGCAGGACCTCGAGCTTACCCGTCCGCCGGTTCCCGCAGCACCTCCGAGAGAAAGTTCTTTCCTTAAACAATCAAACCCGTGCCTGAATTCCGAATTCAATCAAAACGCCTGCCATTCAAACCTCTAGGCTTATAATGCATCCGCACGGCCAGACCATTGACATGATGAACAATGAAGAGGAGTCATGAAGAGTACCGCAGAAGTAGTGATAATTGGCGGCGGTGTCATGGGTGCCAGCACGGCCTATCACCTTGCAAAACGAGGCGCCCACGACGTCGTCCTCCTAGAACAGGGCTACCTCGCCTCAGGCCCGACAGGCCGCTCCCTCGCTAACCTCCGCCCCTACCACGGCGTTGAGGAAACGGTGAAGATCATCCACGAATCCTCCAAGGTCTACCTGAACTTCGACGAGCTAATCGGTGTTGGAGGCCAGTTCCTGAACATCGGACGGCTATGGGCCGAGCCCGAGTCCAACGCCGACCTTGTCCGTGATATGGTCGCCCTTACCAGCAAAGTCGGGATGAGAAGCGAGTTCCTAGACACCACCCAGCTCACCGAAATCGTCCCCGGCCTCGTCACCGAAGGTATCGGCGCCATCGTCCACTTCCCAGACGCCGGATACTCCAACCCCGGCGGCGTCACCGCAGCATTCGCCGCCCGGGCCCGAGAAATGGGCGCCGAGATCTGTGAGCAGACCAGGGCCCTTAGCATCAGCCTGACCGGGGGTCGTGTCGCCGCCATAGAGACCGACAAGGGCACAGTCACTTCATCGGTTGTGGTAAACGCGTCAGGAATCTGGGCCCCGACTATCGGCAGGATGGTGGGCATCGACATTCCCATCACCCCAACCCGCGGCCAGGGCGTCATCTACCAAAGGCATTGGTCCATGCCCGAGTTCCGGCCCATCTTCCACGACGGACGCACTGACTATATCTTCCGCTGCGAACCCGGCAACCTGATAAACGTCCTCAACACCCTGGAAATCCGCGATGAAATCGAAGTAGTTGATCCCGACACCATGCCGGAGGATGCCGCCCCGGAGCTTGTGGCCCGGCACCGCACGGAAGGTGCCGTGGCCCTGCCAACGCTGGAAAAAGCAGTCCACCGCGGCGGCTATTCCTGCGCCTATGACATCACCCCCGACGACTCCCCCATCTTCGAGGAGAGCGCGCAGGTAGCAGGCTTCTACAACATGTGCGGCTGGAGCGGGCTGGGAATGCAGCAGGCCCCCGTGGCCGGAGACCTGATGGCCGAATTGATAACCACGGGCCGAACTTCCCTTGTCGACATGTCCATCTTCTCGATGCGCCGCTTTCGCGAAGGCAAGTCCTTGGCCTCGGCCTGGCTATTCAAAGACATCGGCCTTCACTAGGCCAAACAGGAGGAAAAGAAATTGACCGCAACCCTACCCGACGACGCCCGAGCCCTCTTCAACGCCAGGAACTTCGCCCACGTTACCTCCCTCATGCCCGATGGCTCCCCCCAGGCCTCCCCCGTCTGGTGCGAGGCCATCGGCAACGACATAGTCATAAACGTCGACGCATCCACCATCAAGGCCAGGAACTTCCGCCGGGACCCGAGAGTCGCCGTCTCCATAGTCGACCAAGACAGGCCCTACGAAGCTGTATTCATCCGGGGTAGGATCACGGAGATAAGACCCGACCCCGAGAGCAAGCACATCGACGCCCTGGCTAAAAAATACCTGGGCCTGGATGAATACCCCTTCCACCAGCCCGGCGAACAGCGCCTCACCATAGTCATCACCCCCGACACCGTTGGCAGCCTCCACAGCCCCCTGACCGACGGCTAGGGTCTATTCCAGGACTGCGACGGCCTCCACCTCCAGCATGTACTCGGGCTTGAAGAAGCCTGCAACAACCGTCGTGCTGGTGTAGGCCCCGGGCTTCAGGTACCGGTCCCTTTCCCTCCTTACCGCCGGGCCGTGCTTCCGGTCGATCAGGTAGGTCTTGATGCGCACCACATTGTCCCAGCTGGCGCCCGCTCCCCTCAAAATGTCGTCTATGTTCTTGTAAGCCTGCGTAGCCTGTGCCTCGAAGTCTCCTACCCCTACGGGTTCGTCCTTCGAGTTCCTGGCCACCTGGCCCTGCACGTATAAAGTATTGCCTGCTCTCACGGCATGGGCCACGCCCGGAGAAACCGACACCCCCGGCACCGTGAATGACTCCCGAGGCGCCATCGACGCTATGATCTCTGCCTCTATCTGCCACTCCGCCCCGACCAGTGAACACACCACCGATGTCGCCGCTACCTGCCCCGGCCGATGATACCGATATCTCACGTCCCTGTACTCGTGAATAATGTCGTGCCGCGTCACGTAACCATGGCTCCATACCACGTTCTCCCAGTCCGCACCGTTCGCTTTCAGGATATTCTCGAAGTTCTTGTAGACCGCCTCCGTCTGCGCGCTAAAGTCCCCAACCCCGATCACCTCTGCCTCGTGCGAAGCCACGTTGCCCAGCTGTCTCCCTGATAGCACGGGCTGCTTTCCCGCAATCGGCTGCTGGCCCGTAATGTAAATCGTGTCCCCAACCCGCACCGAATGTGGGGATCCGAGAGGCACAAACGTATCCGGCACGTTGCTGACGCAGTGCTTCGGCTCCCCTATGTACGCGATCACGTCCACCTCGATGAGCAATTCGGGTTGAAGTAGGGGCATACCCACCGTGGCCCCGGCCCTCTGGTAATAGGGCAGGTACTGGAAGTGCACTTGCCGGGCCTTCTGCCTGTCTTCAGGGTTGGCGAGATAGCAGTTGTATTTGACCACGTCGTTCCAGGTAGCCCCGCCTGCGGCCAGTATCGCCTCGATGTTCTGGTACACCTGGTGCGCCTGGGCCTCCACGTCCCCCCTCCCCACCATCTCCCCATCCGGCCCCCGGGCAATGATCCCCGACGTATAAAGCACGTTCCCCACCCTGACCCCGTGCGCAAACTTCAGCGCCTCCGTGGAATAGATGCCTGGGGCTGTGATCTGCTCTTTCTTCATTGCCAGCTCCTGTCTGGTCGGGGTGTGGGGCAAACATATTGGGCCTGGTCTCGGGTGTCAACCGACTCCCACCTCAAAACCCCACCCCCGACTTCACCAGCAGGCTCACCGACGCCGTCAGCATCATCGCCGTGAGCACGGCTATCAGGGCCTTTTCAGGGATGCGCGTGGTTAGCCGGCTCCCGACTATCACCGCCGGTACAGCCCCGAGGCTCATGAATATCACCGTGCTCCATCCCACGAGGTCCTGGCTCAGATAGCCCAGAGTCCCGACCACCATCAGCACCAGGGACACCCCGATAGTTGTCCCCACAACCTTGTCCGCGCTGATCCGGTACAGGATAAGCACGGGTGCCGTCATCAACGTTCCCGCCCCTATGGATGTAGCGCCCATTATCAACCCCAGCCCCGCCCCCAATCCCGAGCCCGCCACCCACCTCCTCGGGCTCAGGGAAGCGACACTGTTCTCAGTGTGGTGCGGTCTGAGCCTCAGCTGTAGGAAGAGCAGCCCCGCGCCCATCAGCACCAGTAGCCCGATTGCCAGGTTCACCCATGCCTCCAGCGAGTCCCCGTATTCGACGTAAAGCCCCGACAGGAGGGCTACACCCGCCACCGCGCCCGGCACCCCTCCCAGGAGCAATGAACCGCCAACCCGGTAGTTGAATGTGCCCTGCCTGCTGTGCTGCACAAACCCCGCCGACTTGACGATGGCCGTGAAGGGAAAGGTCGTGGCGATGGCTTCAACCGTGGAGAAGCCCAGAAAGAACACCAGGCTCGGCACCGCCAGCGCCGCCCCACCCACCCCCGTCACTCCCACGGCGAATCCCAACCCCAACCCGAGGATTATTTCAATAGCAATGTCTATGGGAACCCCTTATGAAAGGAAAAGCTGCGATGCATCGATGACCGGCATCAAGGTCATTCTACCCCTTGGCGGAGGAGAGCCGTGAGGTCATGGGATTTGGGCGAGGATGTCTATCTGGTGAGCGATGTATACAAGCTCCCGGGACTCGACCTGCGCCCGTCGCTCTCGGGCCCACCGGACAAGGGCCTGGGCATCGATCTCTTTTCTGCCCTGGAGCGCCCCCTCCACCGTATCGATGATGGCGTGAAGGAAGCTCTCTTCATCCTTGCTGTATCCTCCATCCCTTGGGAATACCACCCAGTCCGACGCCCCCGCATCCAGCACCCGCGCCCCTGTCTTCCTCAGCCCGGAGAATAGTTGCCGCCCCGTCCGGCTGTCCCCAGAACGCTTCTCGCCTGCAGTCCTTTCGTCCATCGTTCTGTGATAGACGTCCTCTATACGCCTGTCCAATTTTTCGTCAATTGGCGGGTCGAAAATCGTCCCACCGTCAAAATTGATGCACAGATATAGCAGTCCGTGACTCTTCAGAGAACCGGCCATTAGAGGCAGGGCCGCGTCCAGGTCCACCAGGTCAAGGAATGCCTGTGCAATCACGAGGTCAAACGCCGAACGGGTCTCGGACCTATTAAGAAATTCGATGGCATTCGCCGTCTCAAAGGACAGGTCGAAACGCATCCCCTCCCCCCTCACCCGTAACCCGCGCCTCCCCACCCCCTCCACACTATACCCCGACTCCCCGGCCCACTCCGGCAGCTGCCGCATCGCTTCCTCCACGTTTCCCGCTTCTAGCTCCACCGCTGTGTAAGTGCAGTCCGTCAACAGCCCTAGTTCGATCACCCTCTGCACCATCTGTCCGATGCCCGCTCCAAGCTCCAGTACATCCAGGGTGCGTCCCCGCGGCAGGGCCCCGGCCAGCGTGTCCCATACCCGTGGGTTCAACGATCTGTCGTCTACCGACTTCTTGGCCGCAAGGTATCGATGGTATTCGGGCGCCCCGGGTTCAGGCATTATCAGCCCTCAGCCGGCCATTTCCAGCAGGAATTGCCGGACAGTTTCTGCGCTCTGTTCCCAGGTCGGGTGATCCTCATATGTCGCGAGTGCCGTCAGGCCCAACTCAGCCAACAGCGATCTGTCACTGACCAGCTGCATGACAAGCTGCGCCAGCCCCGACACATCATCCGGCGCAATCAGGAACCCATTCACCCCATGCTTTATCGTCTCTGATGCCGCCCCCGATGTCGTGGCCAAAGCAGGCAGGCCGAAACCCATCCCCTCCATGTACACAATCCCGAATCCTTCGTAAGATGACGGAACAGCCAATACGTGGCTCTGCTCAAGGAGGCCCTTCAAGGCATCGTCATCTAGTGAGCCGTGGAACCGCACTCTTTCCGAGAGACCTTTTTCCGAGACCATCTTCTTCATCCTTGATGAATATCCGCGGTCGGCATCCGACCCCACCACGTCCAGCCGCCACCCCGGCCCCGAGATTGCTAATGCATCCACAAGAGTATGAAGCCCCTTTCGTGGTATCAGGTTGCCTATGAACAGCAACCTCAGCGGCCCGCACCTCAACGCTCGTTCCATAATCTCTTGCGGCGTGATGTCCGACTTCAACCGGTCTCCGCCGGGATATGCGATGACGTGACCCTTCATACCTCCCAACGCCTCGGCAACGTCACGCCGGGTTGTGCGACTATTGAATATGAAGGCATTAACCGTCTCAAGATAGCGGGTCTCTACCCAGCGGTAGAACGGCATCGCCCACACGGGGTGCGACTCCTTGGACCGCAGGTGATGAACGATAGATACCTTGGGAATCCCCCACAGGGACCGGTTCAGCCGAAAAAGAGAGGGGTGGTTCAGTTCGTCCTGTAAGAGGACGTCCAGTTCCAGCCCTTTGATTTTTCTCTGCAACTGCTTCGAGAAGTTATGGGTAAGCAGCTGCGGGTAGCTGTCCCAGGGCAGCGATATCACCTCCACCTCGTCCCCTGACTCCCGCAAATGCTCGACTATCTTCCGGTCGTACAGGAACCCACCCGACATCGTAGAAAGTGGGCCATATATCACCAGCCCGACCCGCATCAGAGTTCGAGACGGTAGGACGCCCACGCGTCGGCGTCCTCGTACATCTTCACCGTCACCGCCGAGAGGCCCTTCGTCTTTATCGCCCCGGCCAGAGACTCACACGCTATGCGGGAAAAATGCTCGATGCTCGGGTTCAGCCCCTCGAACTCCTCAAAGTCATTAAGGGTTCGGTCTCTGTATCGGTCCACCAGCGCCTCGAGGTGGGTCGTGATATCCACGATGTCCACCAGGTACGCATGCTCGTCCAGCTCCGGCCCTTCCAGCATCACCTCGATAGCGTAATGGTGGGAGTTCAGCTCGTTCTCCGGGCCCCAGTCTCCACCCACCAGGTAGTGCTGGCCTATGAAGTCACGTTTTACGGATACCGTGTACATTCGCTTTCCTCCCGCGGCAACGTCAATCTTCGTAAGTGAAAAGGACCTGCAGTGCGCTCCCCGGGTCCCGGTCCAGCAGTTCGTAGGCGGACGCTGCTTCCTCCAGGCTGAAGGCATGGCTCACAAGCCGGGACGGCCTAAGCTTCCTGACCATTGACCATGCAACATCGAACCTGCGCGCCTTTGTCCACCGCCCCGACCACTCGGGTGCTATTGTACTCACCTGGCTGCTTATCAGCCGCACCCGGTCCCTGTGAAACCGACCCCCCAGGCCCAGATTAGTGCTCTTCGTCCCATACCAGGACCCGACCACTATCCTTCCCCCATATCCGGCTGCTTTCACTGCCGTGTCCAGTGCCGCCGGATTCCCCGACAGCTCGAAAGATAAGTCTGCGCCCCGGTACCCCCGACTCCCCTTTAGCGCCTCCATCAGCCCCGGCTCGTCGGGCCCGAGGCTCGCCGTGGCTCCCAATGCAAGAGACTCTTTCCTCCGCTCCTCGTACTGGTCCACCGTAACCAGGCTGGACAGCGGTGTCATCGAAAGCAGGGCAGAGACCAGCAGCCCCACCACCCCTTGCCCGAATACCGCAACCTGCTCCCCAATGGACGGCTGGCCGTCCATTACGAGGTTTACTGCGGTCTCCATGGTCGGCAGGAAGACGGCGTCCTCCGGCTCCATGTGTTCGGGGGCTTTAATCAGGTCCGACGCCGGACAGACGAAACCACTCTCGTGAGGTCGGAAGCAGAAGACCAGGTCCCCCACCCCTACTCCCTCCACCCCTGTTCCGACTTCCTCCACCCTCCCGACCGCCGCATATCCGTATCTGACGGGATACTGGACCCCTCCACCCAGCGCGGCAATAGATTCGTCTAGCTCGAGTTCTGCCGGCATCTGGCCGCGGTACAGGAGCATCTCGGTGCCGGAGCTGATGGCCGAAACCAGGGTCCTTACCATCGCCTCACCCGGCCCCGGCCTCCCGAGCGTCGACCGTTCCACTTCGACGCGGTAAGGGGCCGCAAAGACTAGGGCCGAATGGGACACGGGGTCATTCTCCAGAGGGGCCGCCCCAGACGGGGTCCCCCCAGATGACCATGTCTTTGCCCACCTGCTTGTAGCCCGTGTTCGCCAGGGTTGGGAATTCAGCGTAGGCGCCCTCCATGGGCTTGACCGCCCGCATCCCGCCCAGCACTACTGGCGCAACCGTCAACACCACGTGGTCGACCAGCCTCTCAGTCAGGAAACTGGTTATCACACGGGCCCCTCCTTCCACCATTACGCTTCCCATCGCCTCCTTGCCAAGACGAGACAGCAGCGCAGGCAGGTCTACCCATCCCCGGTTGTTCGATGGAAGGCAGATCACCCTTGCCCCCGCACCCTCCAGCGCCTTCTTCCTTTCCGGGGACGCCTGCTCCGTTGTGGCAATCCAGGGTCTTATGTCGTTCGCTCCTAGGAGTTGCGCGGTTAGTGGGAATCGGAGCCTGCTGTCGAGTATTACCGGCTGCGGCTGGGCCCCCTTGGCCAGCCTTACCGTCAGCCCCGGGTCATCGGCCAGCACCGTGCCGATACCCACCAGGATCGCATCGTGGACCCCCCGGACGCTGTGGGTCATTGCCTCCGACTCCGCTCCACTCAACCTTATGGGCCGGCCGGGGTGCATGGCGATGCAGCCATCAAGGCTCTGGGCGTACGACAGGGTCACGGTCGGTATCCCCGACTTGCCGTTTCTGTTCACGTGCCTCAGCAGCGCAGGTGTTGTGCCATTGCTCTCGGTCCCCACCAACCCGGGCAGCGTCGAAAGGTCAAGCAAGTGCCCCAGCTTCGAGGCCTTGGTCTCGATATAGTCCTTGTTCTCGATTGTGATGCGTGGCTGCAGCGCCTCTCTGGAAGTCACGTCGATCCCGAACTTCCTCAGCCCGTCTATCTTGGAAGGGTTGTTGGTCAGCAGCCTCACCGACTTCACACCGATGTCCTTTAAGATGAGAGCTGCCACCTCGTAGTCTCGCTGGTCGGCCTGGTGCCCGAGGGCGATGTTTGCATCCACCGTGTCGTACCCGACATCCTGCAGGTTGTAGGCCTTCAGCTTCTCGAGGAGTCCTATCCCTCTTCCCTCTTGGCGGAGATAGAGGACCACCCCTCTCCCTTCGGACGCGACTCGCTGTATGGCCAGGTTCAATTGACTCCCGCAGTCGCAGCGCATGGACCCCAGGACGTCACCGGTAAAACACTCGGAGTGGACGCGGACCAGCACGTCCTCGCCTCCTGCAACGTCTCCCGTGACAAAGGCAACGTGCTCTTTATCGTCCCGGTTGTTGGAATAGTAATAGAGGCGGAACTCGGCAACCGGGGTCGGGATCCGGGTCGAGACTTCTCTTTCAATGGTCAGGGCGTGCATGGTTATCTGAGGTTTGAGTGACTTGGAATATAGAGGCTGCTATATAGACTGTCCGGCGAAATTCCCCACTGGTCGGATATCGGGTCTCTATGTTCGTGGTTATCGTGGAACGCCGGGTTTATAGTCTGTTACGCGCCTGACCGCATAGTCAGGTGGGCGTCGCCTCCAGGTCAATTATGGTACTCGGTGAGTTGAAGTGTCAAATTCGGCGCCCAAATAGTCGATTCCCGAGGGGTTGCAACTAAACAAATACAGGCTGTGTCCAGGCCCGCGTCCCGTCCGAGCATAGCACCCTCGCCCGCACGTATCCTTCATCGCCGCGTATGACATAATGTGCCTGCGTCCCGCTCACCCGTTCCATCACCCGACCCCCCCGCGTCACGAACTCCGTGTCGTATGCGAAGTGCCATTCCGGGCAGATGGACAGCTCTATCCCATCCTCTGACATACGGAGCTCATCCAGCGTCACGCCCGTGGAGCAATAAAAGTTGCCTGACTCTAGGGCATCCACCACCGAATCCCTCTCCAACGTCGGGGCATCCACAGCAACCCACCCCCGCCCCGGATTCGCCAGGCTCGGTTTGAAGTCCCCCTTGAAGTGGTGCGAGTCGTCGACGGCCACGCCGTAGATAGGCCTGCCTGCGCTCAGGACTGCGTCCCATATCTCTTCGCAGCTTGGCCGACCCCCGCCTCCGTAGTTGTTGACTACCGTGTTCCCGTTGAATATCTCCAGCAGGTTTGCCCCCGAGACCCGCACGATGTGCCGATCATCGTATGCCCACGTGT
This sequence comes from Dehalococcoidia bacterium, assembly GCA_965207225.1. Taxonomy (GTDB): domain Bacteria; phylum Chloroflexota; class Dehalococcoidia; order Plut-88900; family Plut-88900; genus Plut-88900. Next base: position 225,958 of record CBDBLV010000003.1, on the reverse strand, counting down.
AGTTGGGATGGTTCAGCGAGACAATGCCTCCCGCAGCCCGTATCGCATCGATGTTGGCCTGCAAGGTTGGCACGACCTCAACGGCATCCACTGGCTCCACGTACCCCCTGATCCCGATGGCCCCCAGGTGAACGGAGGTCTCTCCCCGGTCCAGTTCCACCGAGACCTCTTCCCCGGGGATCATCAGCGGCCCCTCCGCATCCCTCGCCCCATGTTCCAGGACCGTAACGTGGTTATGGTCGGTCAGTACCAGGAAGTCATACCCGTTGCGTTGGTACCATCCGACCACCGCTTCCGGGTCGGAGTCGCCGTCGGAGCGGTTGGTGTGGGTGTGGATGTTGCCCTTGAACCACACCGGACTAGTTGTGGCATCCCCTGGCAGGGATGTCCCACACGGCTTCCACGGCCCCGTTTCGTATCGCCACGTACTGGTCCCATCGGTTGGTCAGCATGTCCTGCTGCCCGCTGATGAGTGTCAGCTTGTCCCCGACCTCCGGCATCCGCCCTCCATCGCACTTGAACACGATGTGCTCTTCGTGCAGGGCATCGGGTAGTAGGTGCGGCATATCTTCTACGAAGGGCATTACGCCTCCCGGTGAGGCCAGCGCCCGTGTCCCGACATCCGCCACCACCGTCCCCTCTCGAGGCGTGCTTACCACCGTGCAGAGTATCTTAGCCGCGTACCGCAGGTCTTCCATGTAGTCGAAGTTGTGGGACATCAGGGCGTACGTGCCTCCCTCCACCTCCGTAACCCCGGGAATCGTGGCCGCAACGTCTATGGTGAACGTCTCGCCGGAGGAAACCACTTCCACTGGAATCCCCTCGGCCTCGATAGCATCTTTAACGTCGAGGCACTGCTGGATGTACTTGCGACCCCAGATGAACCTGGTCTCACGGTCGGGCGAGCCGTCCAGGGTCTGGTGGCTCATCACGCCCTTGAAGTCGATGCCCGGCAGCGAGTGGGCCAGCTTGGCCAGCTCCACCCCGTGCTCCTTGCCCCGAATCCCGCCCCGCCCCATCGACGTGTCCACCTCTATCACGACCCCTATGCTGACCCCCCTGTCAGATGCGATGCGGGATAGATTTTTCACATTTTCGGCGTTGTCTACCGCCACCGACACTTTCGCCCGCTCGGCCACGGAGCATAGCCGAGTGATCTTGTCCTCCGTAACAATCTGGTTTGGGATCAGGATGTCGTCTATGCCGCCTTCCACCATCACCTCCGCCTCCGCCACCTTTGCCGTGCATACGCCCCCCACCGTGCCCCCCTCCCGGATCTGCAGGTGCGCCACTATGGGGCTCTTGGTGTTCTTGACGTGGGCCCGCATCTTGCAAACGCTGTCCTTGTACGTTTCCGAGACGAACCGGTAGTTGTGCTCCAGCGCCTCCATATCCACCAGGAGGCAGGGGGTATCCAGGTCTTCTACCGATGTCCCGACGGGCGGTCTGTAGCTTTCCAAGTTACTCCTCCGTTTGAATGAGGGCTAGCGGTACAGCCCCCGACCCGTGATCTGCCAGACCGCCTCCAGGCGACCGTCCCTGACGGCATGCATGTAGTCGAAAAGATTGGAAGTGGTTCCGATGTCCGAGGGTATGTACCAAACATGGTCGCCCATCCTCAAATGCTTGGCTTCTTCGTCGGCAAGGGCCAGGCTCCCGTGCTCTGCGCTTAACGACTTCAAGCTGGCATCGAAGTCGGCGTCCAGGTGTGCCAGCCCGAAGTCCGCGCCTGCCGCCTTCTGACCCGTGTCCGTGATGGCAAGACCCGGCTCCGGTCGGCCAATAACCGTGACCATCACCCGTGCCGCGGGCTCCAGGCCCGGCTTCTGTGCCGCGTACCGGCTGTCCAGGAGGGCATATGCGCCGGCGCAAACTTCGGTTATACCGGGAATGGCACCCATGATTTCGTAGTTGTGCGTTCCTCCCGCCGACAGCACTTCCACACTCAGCCCCGACTCCTCCGCCAAGCCCTTGGTTTCCACCATCGCTGAGGCCACTTCCCGCGTCGTGTCCTCACCAACAATGCGTCCCTCGTAAGTCCCAAACCCGACAAACTGCAACCCATCCAACCCGTCAATCGCTTTGGCGAGATCCACGGCTTCAGAGCCAGGTGTCACGCCGCAAGCGTGCAGGCCCGTGTCTATGCCTACCACGGCACTGAGGCTGACTCCCAGTGAGGATGCAACCGCAGAAATGGTTTCAGCGTTCCGTACATTGTCCACGTAGACCCGCATCGAGACGCGCCTCGCCAGCCGGCACAACCTTTCGATCTTCACCTTAGTCACTATCGGATTAGCCACGTAGATGTCCCTGACTCCCGCATTGGCGAAGTGCTCCGCTAGGCCCACCGTGTTCACCGACACCCCACCCACCGTCCCCTCCGACGCCAGCTGCATGCTCGCTATCGCCGGACACCGGTGCGCCTCAACGTGGGGCCTCAGCCCCGATTCCTGCCCCCTGAAGAAGGAGTGTGCCGTCTCGATGTTCTGCGAAAGTGCATCAAGGTCGATTACGAAAGCCGGGGTATCCAGCTCTTCAACGGGGGTGCCGGGGGCCTTGAAAATCGGGCGTTCCATGACTGCTTATACAACTCTCCGATTGGGGATTAAGTGCTTCGGCACGCTCGCCGAGAATAGCATACCGACCCTGGAGCGTCCATAAACCTCCACACAGGGATGGACTATCCGCAACCCCTCGCCTTCATGGTCTGAAGTATAGGCACCTCATCCAGCTTCTCCCCCAGGTCCCCCCAGATTATTCCGATTGGCCTGGGAAACCCTCCTTCACACTTCACCAGCTCTTCCGGCATGCCTATGTAGTCCAGGGAGATATCGTGGGACGTCATGGGCAGGTCGTCCGGCAGCAGCTGGACAGGGTGGACCGTCGTCACTATCGGCGTCTCTTTGCTGATCAGCCCGAGGCTCAAGGCCACCGCGTACTCCAGGTCCGAATATCCTCCGCCCTTTCCCAGCCTCGCGCCCTTCCTGTTTACCGCCACCGACCCGCAGACTATCAGGTCGATTGGCCTCATCTCGTCCGGATGCACCAATCGGCCCAGTTGAGTTGCACCCTTGATGCTGCTGGCCAGCCGGTAGTCGGTGAAACGGCCCGGGTCCAGCTCCACGAAGCACTTTTCTTCCCTGAGCCGGGGAACGGCCATGTAGACCGTCTTGCCCTGCTCCAAGGCCAATCTTCGCAAAGGTCTCTGTGGCAGGTCGGGGTTTGACTTGATCACCTGGGCGTTTTTCCATACGTCCAGTTCTGCTAACTGTAGATGCGCCCTCCCAGCCCCCGTGAAGTTCGGGATCCGACCCACCGCGCCCGGAAACGCCGCCACCCCGGCATCCCTCATCGCCTGCCAAACGGCCTTTCTTATTTCGTCCTTTTCAGTCATAGTTCTGCACCGTGCCCAGTATGGTCCCGGCCTTAAGTTGAGCAGGATTGTAATATACTCGCCGCCATGACCGTCCCCTTCGAGACTACAGTCATAGGAAGCCTGCCCAAGCCCCGATGGCTCTACGACTCGTCGGCCTTCTCCACTAATCCAAAACAGATTCACGGGAAAGGCGGAGCTTGGGCCTACTCTGGTGAGAAACTCCGAGAAGCACAAGATGATGCAACTAGGCTGGCCATCGGTGTACAGGAGTCGGCAGCTCTGGACGAAATATCCGACGGAGAACAGAGGCGAGAGTCCTATCTCAGTTACGTGGTGCGTAAGCTGGAAGGATTCGATTTCGAAACCTTCGGAGAAAAGTGGGTCAGGGGCGGTAGACGCCTCGCTCAGGTCGGCCGGTGCACGGGCCCCGTGGCCTGGCCCAACCCCATGCTCGTAGAGGACCTGTGCTTCACCCTTAGCTATTCCCGCACCCCGGTCAAGGTCACCCTTCCCGGCCCCATGACCGTCTGCGATTCCATCCTCGACGAGTTTTACGGCTACGAGAAGTTGATGGCCTTTGCAGTAGCTGAGGCCCTGAACAAGGAAGCCCGCGCTTTGGCTGAGGCAGGCGCATCGACAATACAGTTCGACGAACCGGTCTTCAGCCGATACCCTGACAAGGTCTTGGACTGGGGCATCGAGGCCCTGGACAGGTCCGCGCACGGCATCGAGGCTGAGACCGCAGTCCACATCTGCTACAGCTATCCCCTCCCCGGTGTGCCCCGCCCCATTGTCCCCAGCTACCCCACCATTCTCCCTGCCCTCGACTCATCCTCCATTGACCAGCTGGCCCTTGAGTTTCAGTCCCCGATGCTCTCATTGGATCTACTATCCCTCTGCCCGACCAAGACAGTTCTCTTTGGATGTATCGCAAACACTACCGAAGAAGTGGAAAACCCCGAGGACCTGGCCAATAGGCTCCTTGAAGCAGCAAAGCACCACCCCGCCAAAAAGCTAAAGGCCGCCCCCGACTGCGGACTGGTGCCTTTGAGTGGGAATTCGGCCAAACGAAAACTCAGGGCAATGGTGGAAGGGGCCCAGCTGGCTCGAGACCAGCTAACATCCCCTGTATGAGGGGAAGCTACAGAATCTGCGATAGGAACAGTTTCGTCCGGTCGCTCTGCGGGTCGTTGAAGATCTGGTGCGGGGTCCCTTCCTCCATTATCACCCCTTCGTCGAACATCATCATCCTGTTCGCCACCTCACGGGCGAAGCCCATCTCGTGTGACACCACGATCATCGTCATCCCCGACTCCGCAAGCTCCTTCATCACGTCCAGCACTTCCTTGATCATCTCCGGGTCCAGCGCCGAGGTAGGCTCGTCAAACAGCATGATGTTCGGCTGCATCGCCAGCGCCCGAGCTATCGCCACCCGCTGCTGCTGCCCCCCCGACAACTCCTTCGGGTACTTGTAGGCCTGCTCCGGGATCCCGACCCGCTCCAGCAGCTCCATCGCTATCCTCTCCGCCTCGGCGGACGGGAGCTTTCGCACTTTGGTCGGGGCCAGAGTGATATTCCGCATCACCGATAGATGCGGGAACAGGTTGAAGGACTGGAACACCATCCCCACGTCCCGGCGGATCGCGTCGATGTTCCGCACGTCGTTGGTCATCTCTATCCCGTCGACTATGATCTGCCCCCGCTGGTGCTCCTCCAGCCTGTTGATAGTCCGGATGAACGTCGACTTCCCAGACCCCGAGGGCCCGAACACCACCACCACCTCCCCCTTCTTGATCGTCGTCGTCACCCCCCGCAGTGCGTGGAACTCACCGTACCACTTATGTACGTCTTTGCAGATGATTATGTCTTCGGCGCCGTTCTTGCTTTCCATCGTAGTCATCTTCAACCCCCGACCTTGTATGCCCGTTATCGCTCTCCTATGCCCAGATGCCGTTCGACCTTGCGGCTCACGTAGGACATCCCATAGGTGAATACCCAGAAACAGAGGGCTATGAAAATAAAGAGTTCCTCCTGTCTATCCAGGTATATGACCTCTCCTCCCACGGTGTACGACTGGATGAAGGATCGACCGAACTCCAGTATGTCCAACATGCCGATAATGGTGACCAGGGTCGTATCTTTAAAAAGGGAAATGAACTGCCCGACAATCGCCGGGATGACGTTTCGTAGGGCCTGCGGCAGCGATATGAACGTCATCGTCTGCCAGCTTGGAAGGCCCAAAGCCCTCCCCGCCTCCGCCTGTCCCGGGTGCAGCGCCTGCAGCCCTCCCCGCACGTTCTCGGCCATATAGGCTGCACTGAACAGCGTGATTATTATCCCCGCCCGAAACAGCCTGTTCAGCGGAAAGTCTTCCGGGAAAGCCAGTGGCACCAGCACGGAAGACATGAACAGAAGCGTGATGAGCGGCACCCCCCGGAAGACTTCGATGAACGCTACGCACAGGGCTTTCACCACCGGCAGCCGAGACCGCCGCCCGAGCGCCAGCGCAATCCCGATGGGTAAGCTGAGCACTATTCCTGCAACTGCTAGGAGCAGGTTTAGCATCATGCCGCCCCAGTAGATCACGGACACGGGCTCCAGGCCCGGGACCCCGGGTATCCCCCTCAGCAGCAACAGGATAAGCACGAAGACAGCTATACCGGAAATCACGACGCCTCGTATGGATCCCAGAGACGTGTACTTTCCAAGCGCCCACCCGACTCCGACCGCCGGGATGTTGGCCGCCAGAAGCAACCGGACGTCCATCCCCATCCGCTCGAAGCTGTACGGCAGGAAAGCGAATGCGACTAACGCCACGGTCGCTATGATGGCGATCCTCCTGGCTGTCCCTCCCTGGGCAATCCCCCAGGCCATCCCGGCCAGGACCATCACCAGCATCAGGGAGACTTGGGGTCGCCAGAAGCAGTTTTGCCCCTCACATGCCTTCTCGGTGTTATACTCCCCCATTGCCAGGAAGCCCCCGAGGGTGGAGATCACCGTCCAGTCGGCATCCACCAGCACCCACCTCAGTCCCCACCACAGCCCCACCACTACCAGCACTCCCGACACCACGGTCAGCACGCTGTTGTGCCACGAGCTGAACAGGTTATCGCGCGCCCACCCCACCGCCCCCCGGCTGAATCGCGGCGGGGGAAGGACCGAAGGCGGGCCCGTATTCAGGCTAGTGGCCAATTGATTGAAATTCCTCTCCGCATCCTCGTCAGAAGGATATGCGTCGGTTATAGATGTTTCCGATTAGAGAGTAGGTCAGACTCATTGCTAGGTAGGCCGCCATTATCAGGACAAATATGGACAGAGCCGGCGCCGTCTGGGTCATGGTCTTGGCAACGTTCGTCAGGTCCGTGTAACCGATTGCCGCCGCCAGGCTGCTGTTCTTGGTCAGGTTCAGGTACTGGCTGATCGTCGGCGGCACAATCACCCGCAGTGCCTGGGGGAAGGTCACCTCCCTGACTGTGCCCAGGGCCGAAAGCCCGAGAGACCTGGATGCCTCCGATTGGCCTTTCCCGACCGACTGTATCCCTGCCCTCACGATTTCCGCTATGAAAGATGCCGTGTACATCACCAACCCAATCAGGAGCGCCATCATCCCACCTGACAACTCAAACCCGTCGCCCCTCAGGAAACGCCCAAAAGTGCCCTGGGCCTCGGGAGTCGTGATTGTCAGGGGAAATCCTCCATTTATTGCCGTGATGACAAACCATCCCACCAGCCCCACTAGGATCGTCGCGCCAATGCCTGAAATAACCGGGTAAGACGTCGATCCCGTTTGCTCCTCTCGCCGTGCCATCGCCTTGTGGACCACGTAACCGGCGGCCAACGCTAACACGACCGATGCCAGCGACAGGAACCCTTGGGTTACACCGTTTCCAGTCACCATCGGAATGTACAGGCCTGCGTTGTTCAGGTAGATGATGTCTCCCAGGCTGTAGCTTTCGCGAACCGTCGGGAGGGCAAGCACGATGTAGAACCAGAAGAAGAGCTGTACCAGCAGAGGCACGTTTCGAAAGAACTCGATGTATACCAAGGCGATCTTCGAGACCAGCCAGTTCCCCGACAACCGGGATACCCCGATGAATATCCCCAGCGCCGTCGCCAGGATTACCCCGATGACCGATACGAAGATCGTATTCGTCGCGCCCACAACCAGGGCGTAAAGGAATGAATCGGACGATTCGTAGGGCAGGAAATGCTGTCCTATGGGCGTCTGGTACTCCCGGCTCAGAAAGCTGAACCCGAACGGGATGTCCCGGTCGCTTATCGCATTACCGATATTGGTGAAGAACCAGGCAACCAGTGCAACCACCACCACCCCGGAGACTATCTGTGCCGTCCACTGGATTACCTGGGCATGACGCCAAACCGGTATGCCCTTGTAGGTCAGGCTGTTGAGTCGAGATGTAATGGCGTTGCGCAATGTAGCCAGTCCAGTAACAGGCTGATTCTATTACATCGGCAAGACTTTTGCCCGTTTTTGACAAAAAGCTGAGGGGCGGCCCACATCCGTCGGCCACCCTTCATGTTTGCTTTTACGCTATGGCGCTCAAATCTTAACGCAGAGGCGCTGCGTATATCTGGCCGCCCTTCGGGCAGTCGGTGCACGGGGCGTTGGACCACAGTGCGTTCCGTCCGCCTTCCCGGGGGAGGTTGATCCCGTCGGGGCCCAGGTTGCGGTCGTAGATCTCGCCGTAGTTTCCAACGGCCTTGATTACGTCCTGCGCAACAGTCTGGTCCAGGCCAAGAGCGTCCTGTCCAAAGGAGCCCTCTAGGCCGAACAGCCTGTCAACCTTGGTGTCTCCGGTGCTCGATGTGGGCACGCTGCCCGAGTCAACCCCGTAGGCCTCCGAGTAGATCAGGATGCCCATGACCGTCTTCACGATGTCGAACCACTGGTCGTCCCCATGAGGAACAACAGGCCCCAGGGGCTCTTCCGATATCGTGTCCGGAAGAATCGTGTGGGCGCTCCGGTCCGAAAGCGCAGTGCCCAGCGCGGCCAGCTGGGAGTTGTCATTGGTGAAGGAGTCGCACTGCTCGTTCTCATAAGCAGCGACCACGGCGTCCGTGTCCTCGAATGTCAGCGGAGTGATGTTCAGGTTGTTCTGGTTGGAGAAGTCCTGGAGGTTCAGTTCTGTCGTAGTTCCCTGGGTTACGCAGACCGTGGCGTCCTTTAGCTCCAGGGCGCTGGAAATGCCCAGAGAGTTGGGGACCATGAAACCCTGTCCGTCGTAGAACATGGTCTGCACGTAGTTGCCCCAGCTTGCGTCTCGGGAGGTGGTCCAAGTCACGGTCCTTACCAGCAGGTCCACTTCGCCTGACTGGATCGTCGGGCCTCGTTCCGCCGCCGTGATCAGCCGGATCTCAATGGCGTTCGGGTCCCCGAGCACCGCGGTAGCAACCGCCCGGCACAGGTCTATGTCGAATCCGACGTTGTTGCCGGCTGCGTCAAGGGATCCGTAGCCCGGTACGTCGTTCCTGCTGGCGCATATTACTACGCCCCGTTCCTGTATGGCGGCCAGCCTTTCGCCCGTGGCCATCTCGGCAGCCATCTGGTCAGCCAACTCCTGCGCCCGGGTCTCCACGTCCTCCTCCGAAAGCCCACCGCCGCAAGCGACAACCACGGCCAGGAGGACGCCGAGTACAAGCATCCCAAATAAGCCTTTATATCTCATGACTAAAATCACTCCTCTCCTATCAGGCACCCATTTCGAGCTTTTTTTGCTCACGGTTTTTGATTGTACCAAACTAGGCCATAAATTGAAACAATGATATTGCAATCAGGGCCCCTGGTCCTCCTCCAGTAACAAATCGGAGAGATGCACTTGTGTCTTGGTGCAGGTGCATCTCTCTGTTTATTCTTCCCCTTCTCCCTTAAAGGAGACCTTTGCATAAACGTTATTCCCGACTCCGATCGGGAATCCATCCCTTGGGGGCGGGGCATTTCGCTCGCCCTGAACTGGGTCGAAGGGTCTCAAGAATTGACGGACCCGTACTTCCGACGATATTTCCAGATCTAGGCAGCGGTGGAGTCACATCCCCAGCCCTGGGACGCCGAGGACATCCCATGCGTTACCTTCATCCACGACGTTCACGTCTGGACAATCACCCCCGGAATGGTCGCCTTCACCGCCCATGTGCTCATAAATCCCAACTACCCAGGAGACAGGGATGAGCTCTTGAGGAGCATCAAGGACCTCGCCCATGACAACTTCGGTATCACCCACGCTACGATACAGGCAGAGGAATCCGTACTGGGATGCAAGGAAGACCACCTCGTGTCCCGGTCTCGCTTCGGCAACGTTAGAAGGAAGTGGTTCCCCATCTAACACACCATCCTTAGCAGCGGGCCTCTAAACGCAGTGAACGCAAAAGCGCCGACCCAAAGAGGTCGGCGCTTTTCCTTGCCAAGGTCCAGCGACCTTGGCCGATTTTCTGGATATTTCGGTCTAGTGTCCGTGGTGCTCGTGTCCGTCGCACTCGTGCGGGTCATGTACGTGCCCGGCTTCGTCGCCATGGTGCTCGTGCGTGTCGCACTCATGCGAGTCGTGGCCGTGGTCCTCGGCGTGGTGCTCGTGCCCGTCGCACTCGTGAGCGTCGTGGATGTGCCCGGGCTCGTCACCGTGGTGCTCATGAGCGTCGCACTCATGAGAGTCATGGGCGTTTGCCATAGTATTTGCCTCCTGAGCTTTTTCTCCAGCATGCCAACCCCCGGACTGTCCGGGGGCCCGGCTGAAGCTATGAGATACAAAATCTCATACGTGTCTCAGTAAGTATGTCATATATGTCTCATTAAATGCAATAGGACATCAAAACCAATTTACGGAGCGCCCGAATCCTCGTTGGAAAAGCACTGCTAGTGCCTTAACTTCAGGGGCCCGTCACATTCACTAAACGGGGAATAGGCACAGCCGTCTTGAACGGGGTTGGAAGGACTCTTCGGACATTCGTGGAGCGGGACCGCCAGACTACCTGGTCGCGAATCTCCGCTTCCCCACAGCCGTCACTGCAAAGACCCCCGTCGCCACCAGTGCCATCGCCGGCCCCGAGGGTAGGTCCACATAGTAAGAGAGGTAAAGGCCCGTGACTGCCGATGCAGCCCCAATCACTGCCCCCAACACCATCACCCCCACGAACCTCTTGGCTATCAGGTAGGCCGCAGCGGCAGGAGTTATGAGCATAGCCATAACCAGCACGATACCCGCCGCCTGGATCCCGATCACTATCACCAGGCCCAAAAGGGCCAGCAGCACGTATTCAATTATCCTGGTCTTGATCCCGACAACAGCCGCCCCCACTAGGTCGAACGTCGTATAGATCAGCTGTCGATGGAAGGCATATAGTCCCGCCAGCACCAGAGCCGTCAGCCCCAGGGACACGTAGACATCAGTCTGCGAAACCCCCAGCACCTGCCCAAGCAACAGGTCCTCTATATCAATGTTGATATTTGTCGCCGTGGACAGCATCACCAGCCCGAGAGCGAACATACCCGCAAATATGATGCCAATCGAGGTGTCTTCGCTGATGCCCGTGCGCCGACTGATGCTCCCCATTAGTATGGCTATCAGGACTGCTGCCGGCACCGCGGCGAAGAAGGGGCTGAAACCCAGCATGAAGGCCGCTATCATGGCCGGCAGCACGGAGTGGGCCAGGGCGTCGCCCATGAAGGCCCGACCCCTGGTGATCACGTATGCCCCCAGTATCGGGCACATCACCCCCACCAGCACCGACACGATAAGCGCCCGCACCATGAAGCTGTACTGGAAGGGATCGGATATGTAGTCCACTACCGTCCGCTGAGGGTCGGCTCGTAGTGATCGGGGGCGAACTCAACGCCGTGAGACCCGTAGAGCTCCGTCATGACTTCAGGAGTGAAGGCTTCTTCAGGAGGGCCCTTGGCGCAGAGGTGATGGTTAATGCAGAGTATCTCGTCGAAGCGCTGGGCAAGGTTGGTCAGGTCGTGGGTTACCACCACCGCTACCCGGCCCTCGTCCCGGAGAACCTGAAGTACTTCGATGATGTCTTCCTGGGCCCCGGCATCCACGCCGCTGAATGCCTCGTCCAGCAGGATTACACTGGCCTCCTGCGCTAGCGCCCGACCTATGAATACCCTCTGGCGCTGCCCTCCCGACAACTCGGTGATTGGCGAACTGCGCCTGTCCCACATGTCAACCCGCTCCAGGCATTCGCAGACCAACTCCCGGTCATACCTACCGGGCTGTCGAAACCATCCCAGGTTGCAGCACCTCCCCATCATCACAACGTCGTGCACCGTGGCCGGAAAGGCCCAGTTTATCCTGTCCCTTTGCGGAACGTAGGCTATCCCTCCCTTTTCGGCGGCAGAGCCATGAAGTTGGACCGAGCCCTTGTCCAGGGGCAATAGGCCAACAATAGCCTCCAGCAAGGTGCTCTTACCTGCTCCGTTAGGGCCTACCACTCCCAAGAGAGTAGCTGGCCCTACCGAAAAGGTAACGTCCGTCAGCGCCGTATGACCGCCGCGAACTACGGTGATGTCATCGACGCTTATACCGGGACTGGAAACTGTCTTTATCATCTCGGGTTCCGGTATCTACGCCCTTTTGAAGGCCCCTACCTCAGTGCGCCGACTATGCTCTCCACGTTGGCCCTGAACATGCCTATGTAGGTTTCCGCGCCGCTTCCTTCCGCGCCCAGCGAGCCCGAGTACAGCTTAACCAACTCGGCGCCCGTCTCCCCAGCGAGCGCAGCGGCCAGCCGTTCACTGACCGTAGTCTCGCCGAACACCGCCGGCACATTGTATCTCTCGATAGTATGCACGAGTTCAACCAGGTGCTCCGCCGAAGGCTCTACCTCCGTGGTGATTCCGAGTATGACTCCAATCACCTCGAAGCCATACCTGTCGGCGAAGTATCCGAGGCTGTCGTGGGAGGTCAATAGGAATCGGTTGGACTCAGGCACCGCACTGACCTGCTCTTGCGTCCATGCGTCCAGCTCATCCAGTTGAGCCTTGTAGGCTGTCGCATTGGACCAGTAACCGTTGGCCCCGGCCGGGTCCAGCACTGACAACTGCTCAGCTATGTAGTCCACTGCCAGCTTCACCCGTAGTGGGTCGAACCAGAAGTGTGGGTCTTCTACGCCGTGCCCGTGTCCCGCGTGGGCATCCTCCTCATCATGCACCAGGTGGTCGATCTCCTCAATGGCCTCGCCGAAGGACATAGCGCCGCTTTCCACCTGGTCGATTATGGCCTGGACCTTTGCGGCAACACTTTCCCCTCCATGGTCATGGTCGTCGTGGTCATCTTCCTCATCGTGGTCATGGTCGTCGTGGTCATCTTCCTCATCGTGGTCATGGTCGTCGTGGTCATCTTCCTCATCGTGGTCATGGTCGTCGTGGTCATCTTCCTCATCGTGGTCATGGTCGTCGTGGTCATCTTCCTCATCGTGGTCATGGTCGTCGTGGTCATCTTCCTCATCGTGGTCGTGGTCGTCGTGGTCATCTTCCTCGTCGTGGTCATGGTCGTCGTGGCCCTCTTCCTCGTCGTGGTCATGGTCGTCGTGGCCCTCTTCCTTGGCAGCCAGGAGGTGCTCTATCTCCTCGATGGCATCAGCAGCGCTTAAATGGCCTTCTTCAACTTCATGGACGATTTCCTCGATGGCCGCGATCAGTTCCACGTCTTCCCTGTGGGTTTCACCAAACTCTATCGGCTCTATCGAATCCGTCAGCGCTACAATGCGGGAGGGGTCCCGGGCTGCGTTTTGGAGCAGGTCATTTAGCCAGGAGTCTTCCAGCCCCAGCCCTACGCTGAATACCAGGTCGGCATCCGCAACCCTCGCAACGTCTCTCGCCCCGGGCTGGAACCCGTGGGGGTCGGCGCCGGTCGGGACCAGGCTGAACACTTCCACCCGGTTGCCGCCCACGTTTTCGACCCAATCAGCCACAAAATTGGTGGTAGTAACAACCTTTATCTTATCCGCCTCCTCCACCTCCTCTGCCTCTTCTTCACCCTCAGCTGCTTCGGTGGCCTGTTCCACCTCTTCCACTACCTCTTCTTCACCCTCAGCTGCTTCGGTGGCCTGTTCCACCTCTTCTTCACCCTCAACTACTTCGGTGGTTTGCTCTACTTCTTCCACCACATCTTCTTCACCCGAGCATCCCGCTATTCCGGCAAATGCCAGCAGGCCGACCAGCATGAGTGCTAGCAACGCCATCGGCAAACGACCTCTAAAGGTGTTGAATGTCATAGTGTGAACCCCACTATTGAGATAAAATCTCGCTGTTTGTTTGGCAAAGAAGTCTTGCGTTGGGCCTAAGGACAGCTAGCCATGCTAAAGCTGTGCGCGCTTATTGTCAAGAATAATACGCCGTTTTCGATTCAACAAGTTTAGTGTGACAAAGCGTCAATTATTGCGAAAGAATCTCAATAATAGATTCAAAGTCTTAATAGTAGACATCCTCCTCTGGCCCGGCCCAGAACCTGCGTCCATCCCTGTACTCGTGCCATTGCATAGCAATCAGGCTTCTCAATTCTCCTAACGACGACGGTGTATAATGTGCATGCGTGTCCCTTAGGGAATTGGCACCGAGACCTTTTGGATATGGGACCCACAGCAACCCCCACAAAACCTTCCCCACCCTCCCGCCGTCCCCCGTGGCTGAAGGTGCGCCTCAAGACCGGCCCCAACTACATGGAGCTGAAGTCCCTGATGCGCAAAATGTCCCTGAACACGGTCTGCGAAGAGGCCAACTGCCCCAACATCTTCGAATGCTGGCAGAACCGTACAGCCACTTTCATGATCCTGGGCGATGTCTGCACCCGGGCCTGCCGCTTCTGCGCCGTCACCTCCGGCAAGCCCACCTGGAACGACCCCCTGGAACCCGAGCGCGTGGCCCGGGCCGTCGAGAAGATGCGCCTCTCCCACGTGGTCATAACATCAGTGGCCCGGGACGACCTCCCCGATGGCGGGGCATCCGCCTTCGCACAGACCATTTCCAGGACCCGTGACCGCAACCCCGACACCCGCATCGAGGTTCTCATACCGGACTTTGGCGGCTCCGAATCCAGCCTGGACACCGTGCTGGCCGCCGAGCCCGACATCCTAAACCACAACATCGAGACCGTCGCCCGGCTCCAGAAAGTCGTTCGCTCTCGGGCCACTTACGAAAGGTCTTTACAGTTACTGGAGAGGGCCAAAGCCAAATCACCGGACAAGCTGACCAAATCCGGCATCATGCTGGGTGTCGGGGAGGAGGTGGAGGAAGTGATTCACACCATGCGTGACCTCCGAGATGTCGGCTGCGACATTCTGACCATAGGCCAGTACCTCCGACCCTCCGAATCTCACCTCCCCATCAGCCGCTACTACACCCCCGAAGAATTCTCCAAATTGAAGGAAGAGGGCCAGAGGATGAGGTTCCGTCATGTGGAATCTGGGCCCCTGGTGCGTAGCTCATACCACGCCCACGAGCAGGTCTAGGTAGTATCCTGTGGACATGGCCAGTTACGACATAGCAATTATCGGTGGAGGCCCGGGGGGCTACGTGGCCGCCATCCGTGCCGCCCAGCTTGGCATGAGTGTCGTTATAGTGGAAGAGGAGGAGCTTGGGGGGCTCTGCCTCAACTGGGGCTGCATTCCCAGCAAGGCCCTTCTCCGCAACGCCGAGGTCCTGTCCCTGATGCACAGGGCCAACGAGTTCGGATTCTCTTTCGATAAGCTCACCGTGGACTACGGCAAGGCCGTCGACCGCAGCCGGCAAGTGGTAAAGAGGCTTGTCGGCGGGCTTAAATCGTTGATGAAGCGCTACGGCATTGAGGTGCTTCCCGGCCATGCCTCCATCCCGGGGCCCGGGCGGGTCTCAATCGATGGCAAGGAAGAGATCGAGGCGGACAATATCATCGTCGCCACCGGCGCCCTCAACAAAGGCATCCCCTCCCTTCCCGTCGACGGTGAACGCATAATCACCACCAGGGAAGCCCTTGCCCTGAAGGATCTGCCCGACCGCGTAGCTATAGTCGGCGGTGGGGCCGCGGGCGTCGAGTTCGCCTATCTTTGGTCCACATACGGCTGTGAAGTCACAGTAATCGAGCTTCTTCCTCACCTCCTTCCCAACGAGGACCCGGAGATCAGCCAGGTCCTGGAAAAGTCCTTCCATAAGCAGGCCATCAACGTCATGACCGGCGCCCGTGTCGAAGCTTCCGAATTCACCAACGGCATAGCGACCCTGACCGTCTCCAAAGGTGACGACACCACTGAAGTGCACTGCGACAAGGTGCTGGTGGCCGTGGGCCTTGAAGGGAATGTTGAGGGCACTGGACTGGATTCTCTGGGTATCGAGATGCGGAACGGCTTCATAGCCACAGACGACGTGATGCACACTAACCTTGCCAATGTCTACGCCGTCGGCGACGTCACCGGCGCCCCCCTCCTGGCCCACACCGCCTTCGCCCAGGGCCACATCGCCGTCGAGACCATCGCCGGCCTACCCACCATCCGACTGGTTGCCGAGAACATACCCAGGGCCACCTACTGCCAGCCCCAGGTTGCCAGCGTAGGTCTCACTGAGGCCCAGGCCCGCGAACGCGGCATGGAAGTAAAGATTGGCAAGTTTCCGTTCATGGCCAGCGGCAAGGCCCTCGGACACGGGGACAGGGAAGGATTTGTCAAGGTCGTTGCCGGCGCGGAATACGGAGAGATCCTGGGCGCTCACATGATCGGGCCCGAGGTTACCGAGTTGCTGGGAGAGGTCTCAGTGGCCCAGGCCCTTGACGCCACCATCGAGGATGTCGGCCTGGCAATACACCCCCACCCCACCCTGTCCGAAGCCCTCAAGGAAGCCGCACTGGCCGCCATGGGCCAGGCAGTCCACATGTAGAGGTTCACGGGAGGAGGCCATGAAAGTACTCAGCAAACCCATCATGGAAAAATGGCAGTATACGGACCTCCTCCGGCAGATGCTGCTCATCCGCAGGTTCGAGGAAAAGGCCGCCGAGATGTACATGAGAGGCAAAATCGGCGGCTTTCTGCATCTCTACATTGGAGAAGAAGCTATCGCCGTTGGCTCCATCTCCACCCTGCAACCCCAGGACTACATAGTCAGCCACTACCGCGAACATGGACATGCCCTTGCCCGGGGCATGGAGCCCCGCCGGGTCATGGCCGAGCTCTTTGGCCGGTCCGGGGGTACCAGTAAGGGCAAGGGCGGCTCAATGCACCTCTTCAACGCCGAACTGGGATTCCTCGGGGGCTACGCCATTGTCGGGGGCATGATGCCCATCGCCGCGGGCCTCGGGCTAGCGGCCCAACACCTGGGCAATGACAGCGTGACCCTCTGCTTCTTCGGCGATGGCGCCGTCAACGAAGGTGAGTTCCACGAATCCCTCAACCTGGCCGCCCTCTGGAACCTTCCAGTAGTCTTCCTCTGCGAGAACAACGGCTACGGTATGGGGTCGCCTATACAGGACACCTTCGCCGGAACCGACATCTTCCGCTTCGCCCCTGTCTACGGCATGAACACGCCCGGCAAGATAGACGGCATGGACGTATTCGAAGTTATGGACGCCACTAGGGAAGCAGTGGACCGGGCCCGCAAAGGCCAGGGCCCGACCTTCATCGAGGCCATGACCTACCGCTTCCGTGGCCACTCCATGGCCGACCCCATGGTCTACCGCAAGAAGACCGAGGAAGAGGAGTGGCGCAACAAGGGCCCTATCATCCGTATGAAGCGCCACATGGAAGAGCTCGGTTTGCTGGATGAAGCCGAGATGCAGGCCATCGAGGCCGAAGTCGAAGAGATTATCAACGATGCGGTCGACTTCGCCGAGTCCAGCCCGGTCCTGCCCCACGAAGCCATCTACGACGACGTTTACGCATAGTTCAAGGTATGGCATCCATCACCTACAGAAAGGCCATCAGTCGAGTCTTGAAGGAGACCCTCGACTCCGATCCACGCGCCTTCATGATGGGCGAGGACATCGGCACCTACGAAGGCGCCTACGCCGTGACCCGCGGCTTCCTCGACAAGTACGGCCCCGAGCGCATCAAAGACACGCCCATATCAGAGTCGGTGATCGTTGGGGCGGGCATAGGCGCAGCCATGGGCGGCGCCCGACCCATCGTCGAGCTGATGACCATCAACTTCAGCCTTCTGGCCATAGACCAGATTGTCAACAGCGCCGCCAAGCTCCACTACATGTCCGGCGGTCAGGTCACCGTGCCCCTGGTCATCCGAACGGTCAGCGGTGGCGGCAACCAGCTTGCCGCCTCTCACTCCCAGAGCCTGGAGGGATGGTATGCTCACGTCCCGGGCCTCTTTGTCGTCGCTCCCTCCACCCCCTCCGACGCCATGGGCCTCTTCAGGACCGCCTACCGGGACCCCAACACCGTGATGTTCATCGAACACTCCCTCCTCTACGGGGCCAAGGGTGAAGTCAACGACGACCCCGACTTCACAATCCCCTTCGGCAAGGCCGACGTGAAGCGAACAGGCGACAACGTCACCATCATCACCTATTCCCGCATGACACACGTCTCTCTCAAGGCTGCGGAAAGGCTGTCCCATGAGGGCATTGAGGCCGAGGTAGTAGACCTCCGTTGCCTCCGCCCCATGGACACCGAGACCATAGTCCAGTCAGTCCAAAAGACCAGCCGGGCAGTTGTCGTGGAGGAGGGCTGGAAGCCCATGGGCATAGGCGCAGAGGTATCGGCGCGGATCATGGAGAACGCCCTTGAATACCTGGATGCCCCCGTCCAGCGGGTAGCATCCTTGGATGTCCCCATGCCCTACGCCCGACCCTTGGAACAGGCCGTTATGCCGGACGAAGACCGGGTCATTGAGGCTGTTCACCGCCTTTTCTAGCCACACAGTCCATTCCATATCGTCGCACTTGCAGCTATTTCAAAGGAGGCAGACCCTTGGCCACTGACGTGATAATGCCCCAGATGGGCTTCGACATGGAGGAGGGCACAGTCGTTCGTTGGCTGAAGGCCGAGGGCGATCACGTTGACAGGGGCGAGCCCATAGTTGAGGTGGAAACCGACAAGGCCACCGTTGAAGTGGAGTCCTTCGCTTCCGGCCTCCTGCGCCGCATCGTCGTCACTGAGGGCATCACCGTCCCCGTAGGCCAGGTCATAGGCATAATCGGCGCCGCAGACGAGGAGATCGCCGACCTGGACACAACCTCCCCCTCCCCACCCCCGACCGCAGTCGAATCCTCCAAACCAGACCCGGCGCCTCCTGCAGCGGAAGCTCCTCCTGCTGCTGCACCCAAGGGTGACCGCGTCCTGGTGTCCCCCCTGGCCCGACGCATCGCCGATGAGAAGGGTGTCGATCTGTCCACGGTCACGGGCACCGGACCTAAGGGCCGGATTACCAAGGAGGATGTCCTGGCCGCGGCCGAAGCGTCCAGCCCTGCTCCGGCCCCCGCACCCACGGCTGCAGGTGAGGTCGTCGAGCTCTCCCGGATGCGCCAGACCATCGCCCGGCGCATGACCCAGAGCAAGCAGGAAATGCCCCACTTCTACGTGACTGCCAGCATAGACATGACAAAAGCCATGGCATTGCGGGAAGAGCTCAACGAGCTATGGACCGGCGAGGCCCGCCTCACCGTCAACGACCTGATAATCAAGGCCTCGGCGCTGGCGCTTGCCAGGTTCCCCGCCTTCAACTCCCACTACTCGGACGGCGCTATCCAGCCCGGCCCGGCCATCAACATCGGCGTGGCCATAGCCCTGGAGGACGGCCTCATAGCACCTGCCATCCTGGACTGTGGGAGCAAGACGCTGAAGGAGATCTCGGTGGCCAGTCGAGACCTCAGCACCCGCGCCCGCAACGGAGTCCTCAAGCCCGAGGAGTACACCGAGGCCACAGTCGCCATCAGCAACCTCGGCATGTTCCAGGTTGACAGCTTCATAGCCATCATTAACCCGCGGCAGAGCGCGAGCATCGCAGTCGGGAGCGTCACGAGCCAACCCGTGGTGCGGGACGGACAGATAACCGTCGCCGACATCATGCAGTGCACCATCTCCGCCGACCACCGCGTGGTAAACGGCGCCGAGGCCGCCCAGTTCGTCAACGAGATCAAGGGCTACCTGGAAAGACCCTCCAGCCTCCTTCTTTAAGCTCCAGCCTGTCCCTTGTCCTGGGACGGTGACCCTTGTGGTCTCCATTCCTTCGCGCCCTTACAATAGGACCACGGCAATTGCCGCCCACGAAAGGACGACCTACCCATGAAAATCAAGTCCGTCCACGCGGCCCCCATTACCAACGACAGGGTCCTCCGCGGCCCCGAGACACCCAAGGCAGACTGGTATGGCGAGATCTTCGACCGAGGTTCCGTCTGGTCTCCCCCCCGGTTTCCGACCTGGGGCCACGTCGCCTGCGTGGTCACTGCCGAGGACGGCACCTGGGGCCTGGGCATGACCAGCAATGCCGGACCCGTCGCGTCCATTATCAACGACCACTACGCCGGCTTCCTGACCGGCGAGAACTGCATGGCCACCGAGAAGCTCTGGACCCTGATGGTCGACTCCTCAGTCCACTACAGCGCAGCAGGCCTCGCTGGGTACGCCATCAGCGCCGTGGACCTCGCCCTGTGGGACCTGAAGGCCAAGCTGCTGGGCAAGCCCGTCTACGAACTGCTCGGGGGTCCGACCAGGGAAGCCCTCTTCTGCTACGCCACCGGCTTCGATATCGAATGGATCAAGGAGCTCGGGTTCGGGGCGGCGAAGCTCGGCCTGTCCGCCACCGACACCCATGCCCCCACCATCATCGGCGAGACCGAGGAGATGGTCGCCTCAGCGCGCGAGTCCCTCGGCCCCGACCGGGAGCTAATGCTCGACTGCTACGCCATAAGCTCAGACCAGGACTTCATCGTCCGGCTCGCCGAGCGGCTGCGCCCCTACCGCCTGAAGTGGATGGAGGACTACCTGCTGCCGGAAGACCTGGAGGGGTACCGTTCGGTGCGGCAGAGACTCCCGTGGCAGACCCTGGCCTCGGGTGAGAGGTGGTACATGCTTGCGCCCTTCTCCGCCGCAGCCGCCGGGCACCTAGTCGACATCATGCAGCCCGACATCTGCTACGTGGGAGGCATGACTGCCGCGGTGAAGATATGCAACGTGGCGGAGGCCGCCGGAATCCAGGTCATGCCCCACCTTGCGGGTGGAGACTCCTACGGCCAGCACCTGGCCTTCGGCATGTCCGTGTGCACGTGGGCCGAGTTCCTTATCATCACCGCTCCCGGTGAGCCGATGCACGACGGCTACCGCACCAACCCCGGAATGGCCTTCCCCAGGGACGGAATGCTGGTGCCTTCGGACGCGCCGGGCTTCGGCATCGAGCTTTCGATGAGCGACATCGAAGAAGCCACCCGGTAGTACGCCTCCCATCGTCATTCCCGACTCCGATCGGGAATCCATTCCGCGGGGTGGTGTGGAAGGGCCCTCCTTCCCCGTAGGGGCGACCGGCTGGTCGCCCTCCCCGGAGGCGTGAGGCCGCTCATGCTGAGCCCTCGAAGTATGAGCAGGGGCGGACGCATCTAATCTGGGTATGCGTCAGATGCCATCTACAAACAGTTTAGGGCTTCCTAGAGGTTGTAGATACGGGCGGCGTTGCCCGCCACGATCTTCTCCTTCTCCTCCTGCGTGCAGTTGACCAGGGTGGTCTCGATGAACTCCCGGGACTTGGGGAAGGTGCCCTCGGTGTGGGGGTAGTCGGAGCCCCAGAGGATGTTGTCCACGCCTATGATGTCGCGGTGGGTGATGCCGAGGGCGTCCTCCTGGAAGTCGACGAAGCAGTTCGAGTGGAAGACGTCGCTGGGGACCATGTCGTTCTTCAGCCTGAACCCCGCCCGTCCTGCCGCCCGCTCGTTGTAGCTGTAGTCCATGCGCTCCATCCAGTAGGGCACCCAGTTCAGCTCGTGCTCGGCGACCCCGACCTTCAGCTTCGGGTAGCGTTCGAAAACGCCGCTGAGGATCATCTCGGTCAGGGAGACCCGGACCCAGAAGTCTGCATTGTCCAGCATAAGGTTGGCAAAGCCGAAGGCGTCAAGCTCCCGGTCCCACCCCCGGCCGGCCTTGACCCTGGCCGTGGAGATGTGAAGGCCGAGGGGCATGTCCAGGTCCTGGGCCGCGGCCCACAGGGGCTCGTTGGCCTCGTCGAAGTAGGGTCGGGCGGACATGTATTCGGGGATGGCCGCTCCGACGAAGCCCATCTTCGCACAGCGTTCCAGTTCGGCGACGCCGTCCGACACGTCGTCGATGTTAATGGTTGCGACGCCCTTGAGGCGACGGGGGACGGCCTGGCAGTACTCGGCGGCGAAGTTGTTGTAGGCTCTGAGGATGGCCGAGAGCAGGTCGCTTCCTTCGACGAAGGCGTACAGGAAGATGGTAAGGCTGGGGTAGACGACCCCGACGTCTATCCCGTCCAGGTTCATGTCCTTGATGGCCTCCTCCGGGATGTAAGCCCCGAGCCTGGCGTTCTCCCAGGAGTCGACGGTCTGCAGCGAATCGGCGTCCTCGAACCGCCTCCCGGCCTGGCTGGCCATGCTGGTGATGTTGAAGGTAGGCCGGTCTTCAACGAACCAGAAGGGGCCCATCTCCGTTTCTCGCATGGCCGGGGCCTGGTCCCTGAACTCCGGTTCCATCCTCTTCTCCCACAGGTCCGGAGGCTCGACGATGTGATTGTCCGATGAAATTACCCTGTAGTCCGCCATGCCGTTCCCTCCGATGGTGCGCCTTCCCTGGGGCGATTATATCGCAGGGGCCGTTGCGGGGGTTCAGGGGGAGAGGGCGCGGTCATCCCTACGAGGGAGGAGTGATGGTGAACGTCCAGGTGCATTGCCAGACCTGCACCCCACTTCCCCGGATTCCTCACTGCCGTTCGGAATGACATGAGGGTGGGGCAATGCCCGTTATTGTGTTTTGGGCGCGGGTTATTTCGCTCAGGGCGGGGGGCGGCCTCTGGCGATGCGGGGTTTGGGGTTGGGGGGCGGAGCGTGGTCGGCCCAACCGGGCGACCGGCCGGTATCGGCGTGGGCAGCGTCCAGGGTACCCACGAGGGGCACCCCTACAGGGGATGGGATTGGACCCATTTCTTCGCAGTTCGGGGTTCCCACATCCGCGGGGATTACGGTCAAGTCGGGTGGGAGTTCGTCATCTGTGTCTTCGTAATCGGGGTCGGAAGGGGAGGGGTCCGGGTCATCGGGGTCATAGTCATCGTCGTCGGGGTTAGCGGATTCTTCGTCCGGGTCATGGAGGTTGCTGAGGACGGGGTCACGGGCGAACATGCCGTCAAGGACCGCTTCCATGTCTCTCCACGTCTCTGCTCTAAAGGCCGCCATTTCAGCTTCATGGGCTGCCTTTTCATCGAGGTATTCGTCCACTTCTCGGGGCCAGCGGTCTTCAGGGCCGATGAGGCCGTCCCGGCGTCGTTCTTCCACGGACATCAGCTGTCTCCACGGCCACCACTTCTCGCCGGGCCTGGCGGTGCGTATGGGCAGGAGGTCGAAGAAGGAGAGTTGGCTGTCCTCGACCCTCTTGTAGAAGAGCTTCTTGATGAGGGAGTCGACTTCCTGCTCGTCGGTGAGCTCCTTGGGGGCCCTGGACTGGGCGGACTGGGCCTGGATGAGGAGCCGCATGTAGCGGGAGATGTAGGTGTGGTCCAGGGGGCGCCTGCTCAAGAGGCGGTTGATCATGGAACGCAGGAGAGTAATCTCCTGCTCGAAGCCCCGGCCCTCGGGGGCCAGACGCGGCAACGAGCCTTCGGCTAAGCCGGCATTACCGGACCCATCGCGGTTTTGCGGGTACGGTCTTCCGCGTCGACTGCGCTCCTGACGTACAGGAGCGGGGGTGCGGGTCTTCTTCTGCGGTAGGTTGCCGCAGGCATCCGAGGTCGTGAGGATCGCGTCGGGGGACGCCGGGCCTCGGGGGTTCTTCCGCGGCGCAGGACCGCGGGCATCCGGGGACAGGTCGGGCCCCGGGGGGAGATCAGCCGCCTCTTGAGCGGACGCCCCATTGGAAGGGCGATGGTCTATTGACAATGGTTTGTTGTGAAGTTTGGGTGTAGACATTCGGTCTGAACGTTAGTATAGAACTTATAGCATATTTGTCAATAGGGCAAAGGGGGCAGTTTTGGGGGAGTTTGCCCCCGAGCCCCCGGGGGAAGCCTCATCGCCTTGGTCCCCCTCTCCCTTAGGGCCATTAAGGGAGAGGGGGAGAGAAGAACAGAGGCCGACGTGCTTGCTCTGGACACACGTCGGCCTCTAGTTCGGTACTGGGGGAAGGAAGAAGGGTTCTTTCAGGACAATCTCGCGCTAAACCAGGGGCGCTACCTCTTCGGCGAAGCGCTGTATCTGTTCGCGCTGGTGCTCCCGGGAGGCCGAGCCCCGGTAGCTGAAGTCCAGGAGTAGGTGGTCCACGCCCGCGTCGAGGAACACCCTGACCCTCTCTGCACACGATTCCGGGGAGCCGACGATGGTCATGTCCTCCGGCTGCACCCCCGACGCCGTCAGGCGTATGCACTGCCGCAGCTGGGGGACGATCTCGGTCTCCACCTTGCTTTCGTCGTCTACTATGGCGACGAAGTTCATCAGGCTGATCTTAAGGGATGCGCCCGTCCGCTCGTTCTCGGCCTCGATTGCCGGGACCCACTGCTCCCTGATCTCTTCGACGGGCATGGGAGCGGGCAGGATGTGGGTGGCGTACTTCGCCGCCCTGGGTATGGAGGGCAGGCCGCCGCCGTACCAGATGGGCGGGTAGGGTTTCTGGGCGGGCTTCGGGTCAAGGGTGACGTTTTCGAGCTGGTAGTACCGGCCGTTGTGCGTCACGCCGTCCTCGGTCCAGAGCCGGGTGATCAGCTCCATCTGCTCGTCGGTGACCCGGGCCCTGCGCCGGTGGTGCTCATCCGCCCCGGCCATGTGGAAGTCGCCGGGCGACCAGCCCATGCACATCCCAGGTATCAGCCGACCTCCCGAGATCACGTCGATGGTCGAAAGGTTCTTGGCCCAGAAGTAGGGCGGGAGCACGGGCAGGATGAGGGAGTGAATGCCGAGTCGCAGATTCTTCGTGACTGCGAACAGGGCCGGGAGCAGGGCGAGGGGGTCGAAGAGGTGGTGGCTGCTGAAGCGGTCGAACATGGGGGCGTGGGGCAGGGTCATGTGGTACGGGAACCCGGCGGAGTAGAACCCCAGCCGGTCGAGCTGCTGAACCACGTCGGTCAGGGAGTCGAGGGTCGGGGGTGTCGCGCCCCAACCGTAAATGTACGCGCTGAACCTGCTCATGTCAGCCATGGTCGTCCACCTTGCTTTCCGGACAAAGAGTCCTCAAATCGTGCGCCCGGCGCACGACTTGAAGGAAAGGCTTGCCTGAAGGGAGGGATGCGCCCTAGGACCGGGCCTTCATCCTCTCGGCCAGCATCTCGCCGCCCATGGCCCAGTTTTCGCCCGCGGTCTCGGTGATGATGACGTGGACGGACTCAGCCGAGGGGGTGCCGGCGATGTTGACCATGGCGTCGGTCATGGCCTTCACGAGGTCGGACTTCTGCGCTTCGCTCCTGCCGGGCAGCATCTCGACTCTCACTATAGGCATATCAGTCCTCCTTGACGTGGTGGAACTCTCGCGAATGGGGCCCGAGGGATATTATCAGGACGGGGCCGATGGCGCTACCGAGGGGGAAGCGCAAAGGGGAAGTGGACCGAGGGATTTCGATCGAGGAGCCGGCGCCAGACTGCCTGGCCCATCTCCTCGGCCCGGGCCACGACGTCCTCCTCGTCGATGGTCAAGAGCTTCCCATCCCTCATCAACCAATTCCCGTCCACCATCACGGCTTCTATGTCGTCGGCCTGGCCGTTGTGGATGAAGGCCGACACTATGCGGTGGTTGGGCACGAGATGGGGCCGCATGGTGTCTATCATAAAGAGGTCGGCCTTCTTGCCGACCTCCAGGCTTCCAACCTCGTCCCCCAAGCCCAGGGCCCGGGCGCTGCCGATAGTGGCCCACTCCAGCATCTGCTCGGGCTGGGGCGACATGGGCGTGTGGCGGCGCACGCGCTCGGCGAAGAGGCCGGTGCGCATTACGTGGAGCATGTTTTCGTCCATGTTGTCGGAGCCCATGCCCATGTTGCATCCCGCCGCATCCAGCTCCGTGGCCGGGGCTGCTGCGCCTCGCCGGGCGGCGATGGCCGGGTTGAAGGAGACGTTGGTGCGGGTCTGTCCGGCAAGGGCGATTTCCGACTGGTCCAGGTACCGGCAGTGGGCCGCCACGACCCTCGGGCCCAGGGCGCCGTTGACGTAGAGGTACTGGGTGGGCCTGACACCCCTTGTCCGCATCACCGCCTGTACCTCGTCGTAGCTTTCGCTGAGGTGGACGGTCATCCCGATGTCGTACCTGTCCGACACCTGACGATTCTCCTGCAGCAGCTCGGGCGAGCAGTACTCGGGGGTGGAGGGGGAGGTCATGCACGTGACCCGGCCCTCGGCCTTGCCGTGCCAGGCCTCGATGAGGTCGACGCTCTTGCGCATTCCCTCGTCGGCCTTGGCTGGGATGAACTCGTAGCGGCTCTGTCGGGCCAGGTCCATGTCCACGTCCTCGACGTATTCCGCGAGGACCATCCTCATGCCGGTGGCGGCGAGGGAGTCGGCGTAGTTGGCGATGTCCCGCTCGATCTCCAGGACACAGGTCGCCCCGCTGCGTATCGATTCGATAATCCCCAGCACGGCGAAGATGTTATCCTCCTCCTTGCCCATCAGGCCCCGGGTGTCTTCGGGGAAGCGGAGGGTGGTGGGGAACCCCGTGTCTTCCAGGATGCCCTTGTTGATGGTCTTCAGGAGGTGGGTGTGGGCGTTCACCAGGCCCGGGAACACGGCCTTTCGCCGGCCGTCGATCACCTCGGCGTTCGGGAGCCGGGCGATGACTTCATCGGAAGAGCCCAAGGCGGCGATTCTTCCATCCTCAATCCCAATCGCAGAGTCGTGAAGGACGGTCCTGCCCGGGCCTCCAGTCACGATTGTCGTGTTCTTGATTACGGTTGCCGTCATTGTGGAAATATCTGTGTGGCGAGTAACTCGGGGACTCTGTTCGGGTCAAGGGCTATAATACCCCTCATACCATGAACGGCAAAAGGTGCATACGACTACTGCTTCTCCTCCTGGCCCTCACCCTGCTCATCGCGGTAGCGTGTTCCAGCCCCGCGGACACCCCCACCCCCGAGCCTACTGCCGAGCCAACCGTCAGACCTACACCCACCTCCCTTCCCATCCCCACCGCCACCCCGACGCCGGAGTCGGCGCTGAGGTTGGGCATCAAGGAGACACCCAATCCCGACGACCTTCCCATAGGCGCGGAAGTCGGGACCCTTGCGCCGGACTTCCGGCTTGAGACGGAAGAGGGCGAGGTCATTGTTCTCAGCGACTACCGGGGGAAGCCCGTTTTCATCAACTTCTTCGCGGTCTGGTGCGGGCCCTGCCGCTTCGAGATGCCGGAGATAGAGAGCGTCCACCAGTCGCTGGGTGATGAACTGGTGGTGCTGGCGGTGGACGTCCGGGAGTCCGCGGAGAGGGTAAAGGGATACAAGGAGCTGCTAGGCTTGACGATGCCCACGGTCCTCGACACCCGCCGCGAGGTCGCGAACTCCTACCAGGTGCCGGGTCTTCCGTGGACGTTCATCCTGGATGAGCAGGGTGTGATCCGGCACATCAAGTTCGGGGCATTTCTGAGCCGGGAAGAGATTATTGCGGCCCTGGGGAGTGTGGGGATCACGGAGGAGTCGGGGTCCGGCTAGGCAGCGCCGGGCCCGGTAAATCATCGGGCTTGGTCTCTTTTGCCCGTTCTCGCGCCTGCCAGAGGTCGTATGCCGTCTGCATGGCGAGCCACGTCTCGGGCGTAGAGCCGAACACCCTGGACAATCTGAAAGCCATGCTCGTCGACACCCCGGCCCTGGCGTTGAGCAGGTTCGAAAACGCCTGCCGACTTACGCCCAACTCCCTGGCCGCCCCTTTAACGTGCAGGTCCAATGGCGCCAGGCATTCGTGTCTAATTATCTCGCCGGGATGACAGGGGTCGGCCATCGGCATCACATCGCCTCCACAGTGAAAGTCCTGTAGTCGACATCGTATAAGTTTCCGTCTTTAAAGCGAAAGGTAATCCACCAATTGTCCCACACCAACACAGCGTAATGACCATTCTTCTTTCCCGAAAGCCGGCGAATCCGAAGTCCTGGAAAATTCAGACTCTCCATGGACGTACTGCTGTTGAGCATTGTCAAGACGCGTCTTAGCCTTTTGGCATGCTCAGTATAGACCTGTTGCTTCTCCACTTTACTGAAGAATGCGCTGAGCCCGCTGTGTCTGAAAGAATGGATCACATCAAGAATGTAAAGTCGCCATTGTCACTTGTCAATTGACGCTGCCGAAACCACGTACACCGGGTCATTGTAGGCCCCGGTTCTCGGGGTGATGTCCCGTGCCTTGGGTTCGTCCCATCTCCCCGACCGCCGGAAATATGCCCCGATTAGTTTCGCCCTGTCCCCGTCCGAGAGCGCTTTCCAGATGGCGGTTGCCTTGGTTGGGAACATGCGGTTGGAATAGATTACGTGGAACCGGGCCCCGGGCTTCAGGACCCTCGCCACCTCTGCGAATACCTGTTCGGGCCTGGTCAGGTACTGCACCGACACCGTCAGAATTGCAGCATCAAAG
Source organism: Dehalococcoidia bacterium (assembly GCA_965207225.1). Lineage (GTDB taxonomy): Bacteria > Chloroflexota > Dehalococcoidia > Plut-88900 > Plut-88900 > Plut-88900. The sequence goes on along the minus strand of CBDBLV010000003.1, from coordinate 197,908 downwards.
GTCGCATCTCGAAAGGGCAAGGCAGGACTGGCGTTAAGGTCGTGGACTACGGCGTCGTCCAATTGGGGGTTTTCGTTCATCTCAACGCCGTTGAGCCCAAGCCCGACCACCTTCCCTCTCGCCTGGTCCTCCGGCAAGTGGGACCTCCAGCTGCTCATCAGGTCCAGTATCACGCCCCCGGAGGGCAGGGTCTCTGACAGGTAGTCCCCTATGGCCCGGATGGCGTGTGCGTCTATGTGGACTACAAGGCGGGGTTCGGCGTAGAAGAGTACGTCGGGCCTTTCGTCCTCTCTCCTGAAGTACTCGGGGCGGAAGGGGTCTCCTGTCTGTCTGCTCATGCACCTTATCCCTGCGTTATGGCCCGGGAGTCGCGGCTCAACGTACTTTACCCCAATGGAGCTTCCGATAACCTGGGATTATCGTTAACCCGTATACTCTCGGATAACATCGAAGGAGGACACCCGATTATGGCCGATGAAAAGAACACGGCGGTCGACGCAGGACCCTTCATAGCCTGGGCGCGGGGCGAGGCCATTCCCCTCTCCATTCCCCGGCATGATGAGAACTATGACGATCTGGGGTTCCTGGGGGAGGTGGTCGGGGACGCCCGCATCGTAGCAATCGGCGAGAACGCCCACTACCTGCACGAATGGAACCGCATCCGTGCGCGTGTGTTCAAGTACCTTGTCGAAGAGCACGGATTCAACACTTTCGTGCTGGAGTCGGGGCTGGTTGAAAGCCGTGCAATCCACGAATACGTGGCTGGGGCGGATGTCGACTGGGATACGGTGGTCAACTCGGTGACCAATGCCTGGGGGATATGGGCGGAGCTCCAGGAGCTTATCCAGTGGATGAGGGACTACAACGCCAACCCCGACCGTGACCGGGAACTGCGCTTCTACGGGATGGACGGCTCCGGGAATTGGTTCCATGCACGGCACGCTTTCAATGCGGTGGTGGAATTTGGCCGCAAGGTGGATGACGGTCTTGCCGACCAAGTGGAGACTATTTTTGGAGGGCCGGTCCGAGGCATCAATTTTGACAATCGGGGCGACGTTGAAGAAGAAACCTGGCGCAGGCTCATCGCGGAATCGACCCTGGTTGTGAACCTGATCGAACAACGCAGGCTGGCTTACATCGAGGCCAGTTCACAGGACGACTACGAATGGGCGTTGAGGAGTGCAGAGATCTTACGCGACCTGTTCCTGACCCTGGCCCAGACCGGGGACCTCGATTCCGACGACGGGTTCCGGGCCTTCTGGAATACCCGCGACGTCTCCATGGCCTGTTCCCTGGAATGGATCCTGAAACGTGAAGGCCCCGGGGCCCGGATGGTTGTCGGGGCCCACAACAGCCACCTGCAGCTGTACCCGGTGCGAATCCAGAAAGGGACCTCCATGGGTTCCTACGCTGCAAATCGTATAGGCAGGGAAAAGCTGCTGTACATCGGCGTTTCCTGCACCTACTCCGTCAAGGGCGAAGACCCGATACCCGACTCCAACGCCTTCGCCTATGACCAGGTCGGGCCGGACTGCTTCTTCCTGGACCTGCGTGGGGCGCCGGACTCAGGGCCCGTGGCGGACTGGCTGAACACCGAGCGGATGACACGTCACAATCTTCGCTATACCCCCCAGGCGCCGGGACTTGCCTGGGACTGCCTGATATTCCACCGCACCGTCTCCATAGCGGAGGTGGCGCTTCCGCCGTCAATGTCTAGGGAATTCGCTGTGCCTGACCCCTCCCGGTTCGACAATCATGTGGGTCGGTATTCGATAGTCGGGTTTCTCGGTCAGCACCCCGCCCTGGACATCATCCGCCGGGGAGACAAGCTCTACTCCAACGGGGAAGAAGATTTGAGCGGCGAGCTGTTTCCGCCCTACCTGTCGGAGGTCCGGGAGACTGAGGACGGGAGCTTCGTCTGGTTGGAATGGCCAGCGGTCCTGGAGTTCCAGCCCGACGCGGGACGCAGCGAGCGGGTGACGGTAACCATGCCGGGGATGGGCAGCTTTCATGGAGAGCGGGTGACAGACTCCGGCTAGCCTCAATACGGCGGGGGCGCTTAAGCATGGACGGGGACGGGGATGATGACGATGTCAGAGTTATGGCTTACGCATCGTTCCTCTAGGTCGTGGCCCGGGGCTCGAGGCCGGAGGCCCGACCCGGCTTCCACAACAGCGCCGAGGTCAGGACGAGGGCCAGCGGTGCAAAGGCCGTATACAACAGCGCCTGACGCAGGTCTCCCGTCGCTTCCTGGACGAACCCCACCATCATCGGCCCCAGGGCTGCGCCGGTGGATATGGACAACCTCAGGAACGCCTGCCCGACGGCGACCTCCCTGGGTTTGATGTTGGGCAGGTAGAATACCATGCCCATCAGCACGGCGAAGAAGGCAGAGAAGATGCCCTTGAGCGTCGTCAGGAGGATTACGAGGGCTGCGGGCTCGGTGTAGAGCAACAGCAGGATGAGGATGAACTTGGCGATCCCGCAGGTAGCCAGGACAAGGGGTCTGTTGCGGTTGAAGAAGGCCACGGCGTTGATGCCGATGGAGCTCGGGGCGGCGGCTATGGCCGAAATCCCGACCGCCACCCCGACCATCGTAGCCGACAGGTTCAGCTGGGTCTCTGCGAAGGTCGGCCAGAACACGCTGAAGGCCATCTCCGCCAGCACCACTCCGAAGAGGCCTATGCTGGCATACCAAAGCTCCCGGTACTTCAGGACGGTCTTCAGGGGCGTGCCCTCCTGCTCCTTCACCCGGGCCCTCTGCTCCTCCGCCCCCCGCTCCCGACCCACTACGAACCACACCAGCATCAGAGCAATGCACACAAAACCCCACGTATCCAGCGCCCGCCTCCACCCTCCTGACCACTGGACGATGAACGGCGTCATAAATGACACCGCACCGAACATCATGTCAACGCTTCCCACCAGGATGCCGTTGGTCATGGCCATCTGGCGACGGTTGGACCACTGCTGGATGAGCAGGACTCTCGGGGCCTGGGTGAACATGGTCCCGAGGGCCAGGACAACCCTGCCCAGAATCAGCACCCCGAATACCGGGGCCCGGGCTTGGATGAACACCGACCCGGCGACTACCAGCAGGGCAAAGGTGAGCATGCGACGGGGCCTGAACCTGGACATCAGGCTGTTTATCGGCATAACAAGCACCAGGTTCACCAGCAATGCGGAGGACCCCACCAGACCCTGCTGTGTTGGGGACAGGCCCATCTCCTCGGAGATGTCGGGGAGAAGGAGACCGATGAAAAAGAGCATCGCCATGGAGGTGGCAATGCCCGATGACATGGCCCCTATGACCGCCCATCGGTACGGCGGTATCGGATCCTCGGCGGGGGGACGCTGGTGGGAGGTTTCCCGGGATATGGCTGCCATAGTACTGGCAGCCATTATAAGCGCAGGCTAGACCACGCCCGACTCCCGCAGCTCGACGACCTCTTCCCAGCCATACCCGCACACCTCGGTCAAGACCTCTTCCGTGTGCTGGCCGAACTCGGGGGCCGCATGCCCGACCTCCGCCGGTGTCCTGGAGAACTTGATCGGCAGGCCCGTGGTCCTGGTGGCGCCCATTGTCGGGTGCTGGGTCTCGACCACGTACTCGTTGGCAAGGACCTGGGGGTCGGCGGCGGACTCGGCCACCGTATTCACCAGGGTGTAGACGAACCGTACCTTCCTTTTGGTGAACAGGTCGGTCCACGTTTGCCTGGGTCTAGACCCGAAGGTCTCGATCAGGATGTCCCTGAAGGCCGCCGCGTTTTCCAGCCTTACGGCGAGGGTGTCGAAGCGGGGGTCGTCCACATACCTGTCCAGCCCCATGGTGGAGCAGAACGCTTCCCAGACCCTCTCGGGATGGGGCTCGTTGAGCATGATCCATTTGCCGTCAGCGCACCTGTACCAGTTTACGAAGGGGTCCAGTGAAGCCCGTGGGGATGTTCCGAAGGTCGAATCGTTCTTCCAGAGGTACATGTGGAAGTTGTCGTGCTGCAGGTGTACGGAGCTGCCCAGCATCGAGGCTTCCACCGCCTGCCCGACGCCCTGCTTCTCCCTGGCTATCAGCGCGGCCATGATGCCGTAGACCAGCATCGTTGCGCCCAACTGGTCGAAGGTGCCGCCCCCGACGATTATGGGGTCCCCGCCCTCGGCGTTGCCCATGCGATAGGCATAGCCGGTGTGGGCCTGGATGGATGAGTCGTAGCCGTGCTTGTTGGCCAGCGGGCCCCGGGTGCCGTAGGCGGTGTTTATGGCCCAGACGAGCCGGGGATTGATGGCGGAGAGGGTCTCGTAGTCGGCACCCAGACGTTCGACGACGTCCGAGGTGTAGTTGGTGAAGAAGACGTCGGCCTCGGCGATGAGCTTGTGCATGACCTCTTTGCCTTTAGGGCTCTTGAGGTCGAGAGTCATGGCCCTTTTGCCCCGGTTCACCATCTCGAACCACAGGGTCCGACCCCCGGGCAGTTCGAGGTTGTGGCCGAAGGCCTGGGTGACGCCCCGGCTCGGGTCTCCGACTCGGGGCTGCTCAATCTTGATGACGTCGGCACCCAGGTCTCCGAGCATGTAGCCGGCAGCGCCGCCGTTGTGCCATACGGCCAGCTCGATGACCCGAATTCCCTTCAAGGGCCCTGAGGTACATCCCGCTTCTCCGTTTGCCGAGTCCATGTTGCGCCCCTTCCCCGGCTCGAAAAATTTTGCTCGACATGATAGACCCGCCCCACCCATTCAGCAATACACATCGGCTTGTGCAAGTCCGGTATTGCGCGATTCACCACAATGGCCTTATATTGGAAGTACATCAAGAAAGGAGGTGATCAATTGGAAATAGATGATAAACGGACTGGTGAGGTGTCTGTAACGTAAACGGTTTGACACGATGTTGTGCCCGATGGGTTCCGTTTACGGAATCCGCACAGGCACCGAGCCCCGAGGTTCCCGGGTTGTCCACCGGGACTGCCGTAAGGCTGAAGCGCCTCGGGGCTTTTCCTTTGCCTAGCCCCGCCCCGCCGACACGAGCCTCACCACCCTCTCCACATCGACCGGATTGGATACCACGCTAGCCCTCTTCAGGCTTGTCCCCACAATCACCCCGTCTGCCCACTCCAGGTAGCTCCCGATATTGGCCTCGGTGATTCCGCTCCCGACCAGCACCGGAGTGCCTTCCGGCACCGACTCCTTCACCGCCTTTACGTCCGATAGGTCGGCCTCTTTCCCCGTAAAAGGCCCCGTCACTATCAGCGCATTGGCCATTCCCCTGTAAACAGCGGCTTTTGCAGCGTCCCGGATGTCCTGTTCTCCCAGGGGCACGGCGTGCTTCACCAGGACATCTGCGAGGAGCTTGACGGGTGCTGACAGTGCAGTTCTTCTCCTCACTGTATCCTCGGCCCGACCCTCGATGATCCCCTGGTCGGTGACCATTACGCCGGTGTGAACATTGACCCTTATGAACTCGCCACCTGTTGCATAGGCCAGGCCGAGGGCAGCGATGGGGTCGTTGCGCAGGACGTTCACCCCGAAGGGAACTTCGACGTTGTTGGCCACACCCTCGATCACCACTGCCATGGCTGCGATGGTCTCGGGAGGCAGGGGCCCGCGCAGGAAAGGAACGTCGCCGAAGTTCTCGAATATCACGGCGTCGATGCCGCCGCGGGCGAGGGCCTCGGTGTCCCTTAAGGCGTGCTCCACGACAACGTCAAGGTCTCCCTTCCAGCCGGGACTCCCGGGGAGCGGCAGCAGGTGCACGACGCCGATTATCTCTTTACGACCCTCACGGCTCTTGCTCAGTACAGGCATAAATCCTCCGGGCGTAGGGTATCCCGCCCCGACACAAAATGAAACCTCCACACCTTCTTTTGTTGCTCGACCGCACGTCTGGTAGAATCAGCCCCATAAGCGGTTCCCTGTTAGACCGTCAGCGAGGGGTGAGGCGCTATGGTAGTCACGACCAAGAGGGATATCGAAACTCTTACAACCCAAAGACCGGATGTCCAGGACGAGGCCTACGGCGCTACGCAGATTGGCCCGTTCGACTACGTGCCGAAGGTCGGGTTCCGGGAGTACTGGTACCCGTGCGTCTGGTCGAAGGAGGTCGGGCGGAAGCCGAAGAACATCAAGATGCTCGGGGAGGAGCTGGTGCTGTTCCGGGGCAAGAAGGGCAACGTCGTCGCGCTTAACGAGTGGTGCCCTCACCGCGGGGCCCGGCTCTCCCGGGGTTTCTGCGAGTTCGAGGGCACGGTCACTTGTCCTTACCACGGCTATACGTTTGACGAGTCGGGCAACTGCGTCGCCGGACTGATAGAGAGCACGGACTCCCCGCTGGTCGGCAAGATGCGCACCCGGGTCTACCCCACCGCCGAGTGGAACGGCATAGTCCTCGTGTGGATGGGAGAGACCGACCCTGTTCCCTTCGAAGAAGACCTCCCCTACGAGTTCTCCGACTCCACGCTCACGGGCCGCAAGTACACCAGGGTCAAGATGTGGGAAACAAACTGGACCGAGCCCATGAACCAGGGCATCGACTACCATGAGTTCTACCTGCACCGGGGCCTCAACTTTTGGCGCTTCGTGGACTGGCGGTTCCCCTTCTGGCGGCCCAAGTCGGTTTCCACCGGCGGCACGGAGATAGTATCCGAGGGAGAGGACAACATCTGGGTCAAAACCGCGGAGGCCAAGTTCGGGCATGCGGAGTACCCGGGCCTGGGGAAGTGGCCCCGCAAGACTTGGTGGCGCAAGCTCCCGGCACCCAAGACTCCAAACGCCGGCATGATAGCCACGGCCACGGGCGAAAAGGCGTGGGCCACCTACAACCACAACCTCCAACTGCCCACGAAGATCAGGGTCTGCATCGGGAGCCTGGTGCACCTGCGCTGGGGTGTACCAGTCGACGAGGAGAACACCCGGGTCTGGACGTTCACCATCTGCAAGACCCCGAGGACCGTCTTCGGCAAGCTGTGGATGGACGTCTGGTACTACTTCTGGAACAAGCCCGCTCGGGTCATAGCCATCAACGAAAAGGAAGACCTGATAGTCTTCAAGAACGAGCACATCAACCTGGAGCGGCCGCAGAAGCTCGGGCTGTTGGACCGGGGCCTGATACTCTTCCGCCGTAACCTGGCAAAGCGATCCCGGGACTTCCAGCGTCTCGGCGGTGCTCGGGGCTGCCTCAAGCAAGAGCCAGACCCCTCAATGGTCCGGCAGTGGGCGCGTAACGGCCGGTAGGCCCTTCCAACTCTTCACCAAGAATGGTGCCTACATAGACTCAGGTGGGGATGTGGGGCCGCTCGTGCTGAGGCCCTCAAAGTATGAGCGGGGAGGCGGCAGCGCATTTGGGCATTCAGTGTAAGGTATCTGCATTGACGCGCATTAGTCGTTTCCAAAGCTAAATATTCATATTCGAGGAGAGGTGCATTGCCAGTTAGTTCTCTGGGAAGACCGACAATCGCCATGCCTCCAGGCCTGATGATCAGGGATGAGCTTGAAGCACGCGGAATGAGCCAGCGCCGTCTAGCATCCGAGATGAAGCGACCCCTTCACGTCATCAACGAAATTGTACTGGGCAAAAGGGCACTTACCCCAAGGACGGCTGTGCAGCTTGAGAAGGTTCTGGGGATCCCTGCCCATGTTTGGGTTGGGCTTGAGGGCCGATACCGGCTGGCGCTTGAGCTAGGATGTCCTCTCGCCTTAATCGATGAGATTGGCCCGCTTAACGATCACTCCTCTACGGATTAGCCTCTCCTCACGCCATCGTCACCCAACCCCGGGAACCTGCTGAGCATTCCCGGGGTTCTTTTTCTCCCTTAGTGATTAGGGCCGCATCCTCGCCTAAAAGGGTGCTAGGATTGCGCCCGCCATGTTACGTGCGCTCGGTGGAGTTTCCCGAATAGGAAGTAGCCCCGCCTACGGTTGGGTCGTCATCCTCACCTGGATGCTGGTCCACATGTGGGGGTTCCTGGTCATGGAGACCCTGGGACTGTTCCTTCCCAGCATGAGGGGCGAGCTGGCCCTCACCCCCGTGCGCGAAGGGCTCCTCGGAGCGGCGCCCCAGCTCACAATCCTCGTCCTGTCGGTCCCCTTCGGCCTCTACCTGTCCCGCTTCTCTCCCAGGCTCCTCACCCTCGCTTCGATAGTCGGCGCCATAGCCGTGATCTTCTTCCAGGCGTGGGCGCCCGTTTACGCACTCGTGCTGGTTGCCCGATTCCTGTATGGCCTGACCATAGTCGCTCGGGAGCCGGCCCAGACCCTGCTAATCAGGATGTGGATATCTCCCCGACGGATACTCATTGCCAACGCCTCCGTCGAGTTGCTATGGGGCGTGGGCTCGGCTTTCTTCATCGTTGTTCCCCTCGTCCTGGAGGCCCTGGACGGTGACTGGCGAAGGACGATGCAGGTCTTCGGGTACGCAACCATCGGTTTTGCGCTCCTCTGGCTGCTGGTCGGCAGGGAGAGGCCGATGCCCCCCGCCGACAAGGAGGCCGAGGCCAGGGGTCCAGTTTCCGTTCGGAGCGCCCTGCGTTATCCCGAACTCTGGCTACTGGCCTTGGGGGTCCTGGGGATCGAGCTTACATTTTCATCCTTTGGCACCTTCTGGCCCAGCCTCATGCTCGACAGGTACGACATCCCGATTAAGACTACCGCCCTGCTGTGGGCCATTGCGGGGATGGTTGCCGGACCCGCCGCGCTCGGCATCAGCCTGCTGGTGAACAGGACCGGCAAGCGAAGGACAGCGCTGCGGGTGGGCGGGATATTCGTCTCGGCCACCACCGTTGCCCTGCTCTACTCCGGGTCCTTTCCCGTGCTGGTAGTCCTTTCGCTGTTGAACGGCCTGAGTGTCACCTTCTTCCCCGTGGTGATGACCATACCCTTCCAGCTGAAGGGTATTCGCACCCGGGAGATCGCCACCGCAGCAGGTTTTCTCAATGCGGCAATGATGGTGGGTTCGGTGTCGGGGCCCGTGGTGGCGGGGCTGCTCCACGAGGCATCGGGAGACCAGAGGCTCGCCCTCACCATAACCGGGCTGGCGGGCGTCCTGTTGACCCTCGGCGCCCTGTTCCTGTCGGCCGAGTGGGACCGCAACGCCGACTAGGCTGTCCTCGATCCTCCATCGATTCGTTTCCCATACCTCCAGGACGTTGCCTCCGTCCCTTTTGGTGATAGGATTGCCCGCATTATGGCGCAGGCAGTCCAGCAAGCATCCAACACCGGCAGCAGCCCCACCTACGGTTGGGTCGTCATCCTCACCTGGATGGCCATCCACATGTGGGGATACCTGGTCATGGAGACCCTCGGGCTCTTCCTGCCCAGCATGCGCGAGGAACTCAGCCTAACCCCCATACTTGAAGGGCTTCTCGGGGCTGCGCCGCAATTCACCATCCTGCTGCTGTCCATACCCTTTGGCCTGTGGCTTTCCCGCTTTTCTCCTAAGTGGGTCACGCTGGCCTCCATTGTCGGCGCCATACTGGTCATCTTCATGCAGGCCTGGGCCCCGGTCTACGGCTTCCTGCTCCTCGCCAGGGCGCTATACGGGCTGTCCATAACCATCAGGGAGCCCGCCCGCACCCTCCTCCTCAGGATGTGGATCAAGCCCCGACAGATCCTGATTGCCAACGCGTCCATTGAGCTTCTCTGGGGCATCGGGGCGGCATTCTTCATGCTGGTGCCGGTAATCCTGAAGGCCCTGGACGGAGATTGGCGCAGGACTATGCAAGTGCTTGGCTTCGTCACTATCGCAATTGCCGTAGTCTGGGTGCTGGTCGGGAGAGAGCGCCCCCTACCCGACGCAGAGACCGAAAGCGAAATCAAGGAGCCGGTATCCATCAGGAGGACCTTGCGCTACAAGGAGCTGTGGCTCCTGGCCTTCGGGTTAGTGGGTGTGGAGATGACATTCGCTTCCTACCTCACCTTCTGGCCCAGCCACATGAAGGACACCTATGGCATCGACATACAGACCTCCGCCCTAATCTGGGCGATCGGCGGGATGGTTGCCGGGCCGTCGGGCCTGGGAATCAACCTTCTGATCAACAAGACCGGAAGGCGCAGGACGGCCCTGCGCATGGGCGGAATCTTGATATCCGTGACGACAATTGCCCTGCTCTATTCCGGCTCTTTCCCCCTGCTGGTGATCATCTCCCTGCTCCATGGCCTGAGCTTCACCTTTTTCCCCGTGATTTTCACCATACCCTTCCAGCTGAAAGGCATACGCACCCGGGAAATCGCCGTGGCCATGGGATTTCTGAGGTCGGCCTTGATGATCGGTGCCATGGGCGGCCCCGTAGTGGCAGGCGTCCTCCACGAACTCACTGATGACCGACGCCTCGCCCTCACCATAGTAGGCATGGCTGGTCTGACCCTCAGCGTCGGCGCCCTCTTCCTCTCCTCCGAATGGGACCGACGTCCCCAGGACTAGGGGCTCTCTCCGGACTCCCGATTTCATGGGAAAGACGGGGGCTGGGTAGGACAGGAAGAAGGCTAGGAGCGGGAGATGTCGGGCTTGCCCTTGGGATTCTCCCAGAGCTCGATCAGGACGCCCTGCGCCTGCTTCGGGTGTATCCACCCGACCCGAAAGCCGTAGTCGTTTGACCCTATAGGCTTGATGAGGTCGTAGCCCAGTGGCTTGAGCATCGCCAAGTCGGCGTCCAGGTTGTCGGACTCCAGGCAGATGTGGTGCAAGCCGTCGCCGTTCTTCTCCAGGTAGCGTCCCACGCCGCTGTCGTGATTGATTACCTGGTTGACCTCAATCATGCTGTCACCGATAGGTATGTTGAGAATGCGAACGTCTTCTTCAACCAGATCGAACTCCCGGCCCGGTCTAAGGCCGTAGTGGTCGCAGTAGAGGCGCCTGGTCTCGTTGAGGTCCTTGACCAGGAGTCCGACGTGGTGGAGGCGGATGAACATGGGGAGATTCTCCTAATGTTGGGCGGGATTAGTCTGGGATGACGGCGATGAGCTCGATTTCGAGTCGGGCGCTGGGGGGAATCAGCCCTGCGAGGACGCCCGTGCTGGCCATCGGCGAGGAGAGATAGTTCTCCATGACCTTGTAGACGGGGTCGAAATCGTTGATGTGGGTGAGGTAGACGTTGCGCTTGATCACGTTGTCGAAGTTAGTGCCGGCCTCCTCAAGTATGGCCTTGAGGTTCTCCATGACCTGGGTGGCCTGCTGCTCTATGGTGCCCATCTCGGGGGTGGAGTGGGGGTCGCCGCCGACATCCGGCGGGTTGGCGACCTGTCCCGTTATGAACAGGAATCCGCCGGCCTTGGTAGCGTGACAGGTGGTGCTCGAAAAAGCCTTGCCTATCTTCGGTGAATTGACTACTTCCTTCTCCATGTCGGGGTTCCTCCTCGGGGTGGGGTGGGGACATTATAGCGCGGGGTGGGTATAGGAACTGGTCAATTGAAAAGGTCTGAGTGCGTACCGGTGCGTATCAGGATCAAGTCACCATTCTCTCGGCTCCAAACCAGAAGCCAATCGGGTTCGATGTGGCATTCCCAATAGTGAGACCACTGACCTGACAAGCGGTGAGGTCGGTATCTTTCAGGGAGGGGCTCGCCCGACAATAACAGTTCTACTACTGCGCAGAGTTTGTCGAGTGACTTGCCACGTCTCTTCGCCCTACCTGCATCTCTCCTAAACTGCCTGGTTGTGCGGAGCCGCATTTATGCGCGCTCGAGGTCTTCCCTGAAGTCTTCGATACTGGAATATTCGAGGAGGTCTTCTCGATTCTCAGCTTGTCTCATGGCCTCCATGGTCTTTTTATTGGGAATTCGCACAGAGAAAGGTAAGCCGCGATGTATTGCGACCTGCTTGTAGAAGAGCGTAATTGCCTCCGTTGCTGATAGTCCAAGCTCCGAAAATAGTTCTTCGGCCTGGCGCTTCAATTCCGGCTCTACCCGCGCACGAACCATTGCAGTCTTCGCCATCACACACCCCTATGCATTAGGTCCCCATTTGGGATACATCATTATACATGACTAGAATGCAGGGTTGATCACTTGGCGTTTAGGCAAATGGAAAAGAATTATGATTTGTTGCCATACCCGACAGCGAGCATTAGGCTTGTTTGTCGCGAGTATCTTCAACTCCCGAAAGGAACATCACACATGGGATCGACACCCCTGGACTCGGCGTTTTTCAAGGACCTGTTCGGCACCGACGAGATGCGGGCCGTTTTCGAGGAGCGGAACCAGCTGCAGAGCTGGCTCGATGTGGAAGCAGCCCTGGCCCGAGTCGAAGGTCGCCTGGGCGTAGTCCCACAGGAAGCCGCCGATGCCATAGTCGTCCACTGCAACGCCGACGAAATGAGCATCGAAGCGATCAAGCGGGACATGGACGTGACCCGGCACCCGATCGTACCGGTCATCGAGGAGCTGGAACGGCACTGTCCGGGGGACTCGGGGGAGTACATCCACTGGGGCGCGACGACGCAGGACATCATGGACACGGGGATGGTGCTGCAGCTGAGGCAGGCCCTGTCGATCCTGACCCGGGACCTGCGGCGAGTGCACCAGACGCTCATCGACCTGGCAAAGGAGCACCGGGGGACTCTGATGGCGGGTAGGACGCATGGGCAGCAGGCATTGCCGATCACCTTCGGTTACAAGGTGGCGGTGTGGGCGGCGGAGATGGGCCGACACATCGAGCGGATGGAGCAGTGCGAGCCCAGGCTTTTGGTAGGGCAGTTCAGCGGAGGAGCTGGAACGCTCTCGTCGTTGGGTGACAGGGCCTCGGAGGTGCGGGACGCCCTGATGGAGGACCTGGGGCTCGGGAACCCGGTCATTACGTGGCACTCGGCCCGGGACAACCTTGTTGAGTTCATCACGGTGCTTTCGATGATTGCGGGCAGTCTGGCCAAGATGACCCACGAAGTAGTGCTGATGCAGCGGACTGAAATGGGCGAGCTTGAGGAGAAGTTCGGGGCGGGGCAGGTCGGGAGCAGCACGATGCCCCAGAAGCGAAACCCGACCTGGTCTGAGCAGGTGATCGCCGTGGCCCGGACCATCCGAGCGCTGGCCGGGGCGGCGCTGGAGGGGCTGGAGCATGAGGACGAGCGGGACTCGGCAGTGTGGCACAGCGAATGGCACTTCGTATCGGAAGGGTGCATCTTGAGCGCGGGCTTACTCAACCTGTCCATCGGGATATTCGAGAACCTGCAGGTGAAGCCCGAGGCCATGCGCCGGAACCTGGACCACAGCCGAGGACTGATAATGTCCGAGGCGGTGATGATCGGGTTGGCAGAAACCCTGGGCCGGTTCACGGCCCACGATGTGGTCTACGAGGCGGCGCAAAAGGCGTTCGAGGAAGGTCGGTGGCTCAAAGAACTGCTGATGGAGGATGAAAGGGTTACCAGCGTCCTATCGGAGGCGGAGATAGACGGCCTGCTGGACCCGGACTCGTATCTCGGGCTGGCTAAGGAGTTTGTTGATCGGGTGACGGGGGAGTAAGTTGGACCGTGCCTATGGGTAGGTGCGGCTATTTGAACGCCGGAATGACCTCCTCCGTAAAAGCCTGCAGCCCCTCCCAGTCGAAGGGGGCGCGGACGGAGATGTTGACCTGGTCCGCCCCCGACTCCTGCAGGCTCCCGACCCAAATCCACCGCCTAAAGGTAGGAATCTGATTTTCTGACCTTTCGGTTGGGCCGGTGGGGGCGTCGATTGGCTACTGACAGGGTTAGCAGTGGTTTGGCGGGGCCGATGGTGGACGTATGAGGGTCTTGGGGTGCTGCTTTACGATGTTTTGCGTCGATTTTGAGCCGTTTGGCCTCGTAGGAGGACGCAGCGTCCCTACGACGGTTATCCACGTCGCTTGACCGATAGGCTGTGGCGCGGACCGTCTCAGATTCAGGGAGGGCCGTGAGCCAGCGCCGCTATTCTCCGGTGTGCCCCGACCAGCAGCGGGAACGATGGATGACCTCGCGCCAGTCGGATCAGCAGCTTCCTGGCATGGTAGACCACTCGACCGGCAAGGTCGATCAGAGCGAAGCGCACCGCCTTGAGCCGCTTGGTCACCCACTCATCACCCAGCGCCAACTGCTTGACCGCCGAGTTCAGGTTGAACGCCAGCACCGTTATCGCCCACCACGCTGCGTTGGCTCCGAACTGTCCCGACGGCAGTCTCCCGCCCGCCAGGTCCTCCTTCAGCACACTATGGACCTCCTCGCCTTTCCCGCATCTCTCACGGTACCACCGCACAACCTCGTCTCCCGGAAGCTCCCGGTTCGTCACTATCCCGCTGATCTTGTACCAGCCGTGGTTCGGCATCTGCATGACCGGAACCGACAGCTCAAACTCACTCTCCATGCCCGGTAGCGGCGGTCGCCTCAGAGGTTCTCTGACGGCTATGAAACGGTAGGCGGGACCCTCCTTGTAGCGACCTAATCGACTGGACATGAAGCCCACCTCGGCCCACTCCTGCCCCGTCTCCACCTCGAACTCCCCCATCATCCGGGGCAACTGACGCCACTCGCTCTCTTCCACCAGCGCCGCCTCATGCTTGAACTCGTCCGTGACGCGTACCCCAATCGCGAACTCGATCACTCCGAACCGTTCGTCTCTCCCCTCGGCGCAGTACTCCAGAAGATCGTTCTGGTAGCCTGCCGTGTCGGACCGCAGCATCACCCGCTCCACTCCCTCGGGTACGCACTCCAACGCGTCTCGCAACACTCGTAGCTGCTCAAATCCCGCAGGAACGTTGCCGTCTCTGAACTCCGAGTGGACGACCAGGTCCGCCTCGGCCCAGTATGTCGTTAGCGGCTGATAGGCTTTGAATCCCTTGTAGCAGTAGAGCGCCTCCTGCTTGTGAGTCTCGACCAGCGTCGCGTCCATATCCAGTGTCGCCTGCCTATGCCCGACGTGGCCCTGGACAAAGCCCACCATCTCGGCGTTGACCTTCCCAAGTCCGTCCAGCGCGTCGTTGGCCTGGGGTATGAACGCCGTATGAGGCTGCCTCGCCTCCTCCTGGGATGCGTCGTGGAACTGGCTCAGATACCGGAACACCGCCGATGGAGACGGCACATAGCGGTGTCGGTCACGCCGCCACCGGTTGCGCACCGCCCTGCGCTCCGAAGCTCGCTGCCGGTGGGTCTCCACCCTTCCCAACATCCGGCCAAGGCCCTCGTCCGCCTCCAGCACGCGAAGGTCGTCCACCCCTTCGCCGCCCGCCAGGTTCAACAGCGTCAGTGAGGTGACCATCTGACGGTCCGTCCAACCCTGGCCTCCCTCTCTGACCCTCACGTGGCGTCTGATCGACTCGCCAAGGCCGATTGCCTCGGCCATCTCCAGGTAGACTGCCAACCCCGATAGCGCCGTCATGCCCCCGATGCGGTTCTCTGCCCTGTACTGGAACGGTAGGACTCCATGTTGCATAATAACTGCACCTCGTTGGTGATGGTTTGGGATTGTCACTTACCATCTTAGTCAGCTTTGCAGCCGACTCCAACGAGGTATTCTCATTCAATTAGGCGGTGGATTTGGGCCGAGCCGCTCTATGGCGTTCTGGGCAGTGCCGAAGATCATCCCCTGTTCGAATTCCGAGAGGTAGTCCCGGTCCTTGTCGTATTTCGCGTCGTCGGGTCCCGCCTCCCCCCTACCCCACTTCTCCTCGAACTCCCGACGCTTTCGCTCAGCGGCCTTCTGGTCGGCGCCCATGTAGAAGCCGACGTTGCAGGTACGGGCGATCTCCGCCGGGTCCCGACCCCCTTCTTCGCAAAGCCTGTTCAAGAGTTCGTTCTTGGACTTGAAGGCGGCGTCGGGGATGTATGTGGCGTTCCAGCCGTCGGCGTAGCGAGCGACCATCGGCAGAATGCGCCTTTCACCTATGCCCGCTATCCAGAGCCTCGGGGGGTCCTGGACGGGTCGGGGGTATACGTGGGCGTTCTCGATCTGGAAGTGCTTACCTTGGAAACTGGTTGTCCCGTTGTGGAGCATGGAGCGGGTGATCTGCGCAGATTCCTCTAGGATGTCCATCTGGGTCTTCATGGTGGGTAGGTCGAGCCCGTAGGCAACGTATTCCGGACCCCAGGGCCCGTACCCGATGCCCAGCTCCAGCCGCCCGTTGCTGACGTGGTCGATAGTGACTGCAGCTTTAGCCAGCAAGCCCGGGTTCCGGGTCCCGACGCAGAATACCAGGCACCCTACCCGTACGTTCTTGGTCTCTGCAGCCAGGGCGGTCATGATGGACACGGCCTCGAAGCAGGGGCCCTTGCCGTCGATAACCGGGGTCTCGTAGAAGTGGTCCCAGACCGAGACCCAGTAAAACCCCGAGGAGTCGGCCATGTGCCACAGCCGTTTCAGGTCTTCGTAGGAGCAGTCCTGCGGACCAGCGTGGATGCCTATTTTCAGGGCCATGTCAGTCTCCTTTGGCTCGAATCATCGGCCTAGTCGCGGAAATGGGGCATGACCTCTTTGGCGAAGGTCTCGACAAGGGTGCGGATGTCGCGGGGGTGGCAGCCAGGGTCTATGACAAAGTTGGTCACGCCAATTTCGGCGAAGGACTCGATGGTCTCGATCATGTCCTCCGGCCGCCCGACGGCGTACCCGGCATCCGGGTTCACCGTGTGTACCTTGTTCAGCCGGGCCCCGATCTCCCTTTCAGCTGTCCTGACCCCCTCTTCCCGGTTGTCGGCCAGGGCGCTCCAGGTGAGCAGTCCCCAGCCGATGGCGTCGGGGTCCCGACCCACGGCCTCGGCGTGCTCCTGGATGCTGGCTTGGGCCTCCGTGAAGGTCTTGACCGGAGTCTCTGTGGGGAAAAAGCCGTCGCCCAGCCGTCCGGCCCTGCGCAGCACGCCCGGGGGAAAGCCGTTCTGGCCATTCGCGCCAATCCAGATGGGGACGGGCTTCTGCACGGGCCTGGGGCCCATGGTCAGGTCGCGGAAGCTGTAAAACTCGCCGTCGTAGTCCACGTGCTCCTCGGCGAGAAGACGTCGGGTGATGTCGATGTACTCGTCAGAGATGCGGCCCCGCTTACGGAAGTCGACCTGGGCGATCTCAAAGTCTCGGGCCACTGCGCCGATACCCACGCCCAGCGTCAGCCTCCCGTCCGAAAGCACGTCAACCGAGGCCGCATCCTTGAACATCTGGAAGGGCGACCGGAACGGGGCCAGGGTCACCGCTGTCCCAAGTCTCACATTCTTGGTCTCCCGGGCCGCGGCAGCCAGGAGCACGAAGGCGTCCAAATAAGGGAGGGTCACGTAGTCAGGCACCCAGAAGTAGTCGTAGCCGAGATCGTCGGCCATTTTGGCGAGTTCCAGGGCCTCGGGGCCTTCTTCGGTGGGGAAAAAGAGGGGTCCGAACTGCAGTTTGCTCATTACTCAACACCTTTGAAATGGGATACGACTTCGCGGCCGAACTGCTCGGTCTGTGCCGTGGTTTCTGCGGGTTCACAGCAGGGCGCCAGGAGTAGGTGGGATACGCCGAGGTCTGCGAATTCCTCCACGGTGGCTATGCAGTCCTCCGGCGTGCCGAGCCCGTAGCAGGCGTTGTCGGGGACCACCCAGGGGACTTGCAGCGAACGGGTAATCTCACGGTTGGCAATGGCCTTTGCTTCTTCCCGCGATGAGGCGAGGCATGTCCAGATAGTCGAGGCGTAACGGATATCGCCCG
Source organism: Dehalococcoidia bacterium (assembly GCA_965207225.1). Taxonomy (GTDB): domain Bacteria; phylum Chloroflexota; class Dehalococcoidia; order Plut-88900; family Plut-88900; genus Plut-88900. The sequence continues at coordinate 180,316 of CBDBLV010000003.1, read as the reverse complement.
GGTCCCGGCCTGCAGCTTCGGCGTACTTGCTGATTTTCTCCTTGGCGCCCGGGTAGTAGTCCGTTGGGGTGTCGGCGGGGAAGATGAAGACATCGGCGTAGGTCCCGGCGCGCTTCAGGGCGGCGTCGAAGATCTTGCCCGACCACCGTGCCCCGACCCAGATGGGCACGTGGGGTTTCTGCACGGGGTCGGGGGTGAGGGTGAAGTCCTCGAACTGGTAGTACTCGTCGGAGTGGGAGACGTTCTTCTCAGTGAAAAGCCGGTAGAGGATTTCGAGACGTTCGTCGGAGATGCGGCCCCGCTCCCGCAGGTTCGGTATGCCCTCGACTTCCAGGTCCTTGGGATGCACGCCTCCGAGACCGAGCCCCAGCACCAACCGTCCGTTGGAAAGAATGTCGGTGGTGATGGCGGCCTTGGCCAGCTGGAAGGGGCTTCTGAGGGCCAGCCCTGCCACCCCGGTGCCTAACCTGATGGAGGCGGTGTGCTGTGCTACCGCGGAAAGAACGGCGAAGGGCTCCAGTGTGGGGATGGCGAGGAACTCCGGGGCCCAGAATATGGAGAACCCCCAATTCTCGGCATCGACACCCTGCTGGACAGCAGTCCGTTCCTCGGACCTCGTATGGGTTACGCCGAATTGCATTGGGCTCATCTAGCGCCTTTAGTCTGGAAGTGCGGGACTACCTCACGCCCGAACCGCTCGGTCTGAGCTGTGACCTCTTCGTAATCACAGCAGGGGTTCATGATGATGTGGGAGACTCCCAGGTCTTTGAATTCCTCCGCCGTCGCGATGCAGTCTTCAGGCGTACCCATTCCGTAACAGGCGTTGTCTGGCACCTTCCAGGGCACGCTGAGCATCTCCGGGATTATACGGTTCGCCACATCTATGGCCCGCTCCCGAGTTGATCCTAGGCACGTCCACATCGTGCTGGCGAACCCTATGGCCTCCGGGTCCCGACCCGCCGCCTCCGCGTAGGCCCGGACCTTGTCCTTGGCGTAGGGATAGTAGGTTGTGGGGGTATCGGCGGGGAAGATGAACACGTCGGCGTAGGTCCCGGCCCGCTTCATGGCGGCATCGGCGATCTTGCCCGTGTACCGTGCCCCGAGCCAGATTGGTATGCGTGGCTTCTGCACGGGCCCCGGCCCAAACGTGTAGTCCTTGAAGTTGTAGTAGTCGCCGGAATGGGAGATGGTGCGCTCTGTGAAGAGACGGTAAAGGATTTCGAGCCGTTCGTTGGAGATGCGGCCTCGTTCCCCCAGGCTGGGTACGTTCTCCACCTCCAGGTCTTTGGGAATAAGGCCCCCCAACCCCAGCCCCAGGACAAACCGACCGTTGGAAAGGATGTCCGTGGTGACGGCGGCCTTGGCCATCTGGACGGGGCTGCGGACGGACAGCCCCGCTATTCCGGTGCCGAGCCTGATGCTGGTTGTGTGCTGTGCTACTGCTGAGAGGACGGGAAAGGGCTCCAGGGTGGGGATACCTAGGAACTCGGGGGCCCAGAAGATGGAGTAGTTCCAGGCCTCGGCATCGACACCCTGCTTGATGACTGGCCGTTCATTCGCGTCGAACAGGGTGACCCCGAATCCCAATTCGCTCATCAGCTGTCTTCGCCCCTGAAGTGAGGCACCACCTCTTTCGCGAAGACCTCGAACATTTCGAGCATGTCCTCGGGGGCACAGGCCGGGTCCACGACGAAATTGGTGACCCCGATATCGACGTAGCCCTGCAGGGTCTCGGCCATCTCCTCGGGGGTGCCCAGGATGTAGCCATTCTCCGCCTGGACGTCCCACTCCGACTCCAGCCGCTTGCTTATCTCACGGCTCGCCGTCTGCCGAGCCTCCTCCTTGGAACCACCACCACAAGTCCAGGCCAGCAGCCCCCACTGGATGGAGTCCGGGTCCCGACCCATCTCCTTCGCCTTGGACCGGATGCGCTCCTGGACCTTCTTGAACTCTTCGATTGGGGTGTCGGTGGGGTAGAAGCCGTCGCCATAGCGTGCAGCCCGGTCCACGACGCCCTGGGGGAAGCCATTGTTGCAGATTGAGCCGATCCAGATGGGGATGCCAGTGTCGCTGACGGGCCTTGGCTCGATTGTAAGGTCGTCGAATGAATAGTAATGGCCGCGGTGGCTGACGTTCTCTTCGGTGAGGAGGCGTCGCGTAATGTGGAGGGTCTCGTTGGAGATGCGCCCGCGCTTTCGCATGTCGACCTGGGCGACATCAAAGTCTCGGGGCACGGCCCCCCCAATCCCCACCCCCAGGGTGAACCGCCCTCCCGACAACACGTCCACCGTCGCCGAGGCCTTCGCCAGCTGGAAGGGCGTCCTGAACGGCACGACCACAACAGCGGTACCCAACTTGATGGACGTGGTCCTCTGTCCCACCGCCGACAGCAGAACAAAGGCGTCCATCGGGCTAAGCGTGACGTAGTCGGGCACCCAGTAGTAGTCGTAGCCCCAGGCTTCGGCCTTTTCGGCGAACTCCACCGGGCCGATGTATTTCTCCATGGTGGTGTAAAGGGGGCCGAATTCGACTTTGGGCATGGCGCAAACCTCTTCGGGTACTGTAGGGAGTCGGGGTTCATTCTAGCTGAAAGCCCGAATGGATGTAACCGTGGCCGTGATATAATTACCGCCTGTAATTTCTGGCAATTGCGTCCCGGGAGGAGCACCGAAAATGAAACTGGCCTCGAGAATGAGCAACCTGGGCACAGAGACCGCGTTCGAGGTCCTGGTCAAGGCCAATGCGCTGGCCGCCACAGGTGTCGATGTCGTGCACCTGGAGCTGGGCGAACCCGACTTTGATACGCCGGACCACATCATCGGAGCAGCCAAGGACGCTCTCGACGGAGGCTTCACTCACTACGGCCCCGCCGCCGGCCTCCCCGACGTCCGGGCGGCGGTGGCGAAACACACATCCGAGACCCGCGGCATCGACGTTTCCCCCGACTCTATTATCGTCACTCCCGGCGCCAAGCCGATTATGTACTTCCTCCTCACTGCTCTGGTCGAAGAGGGCGACGAGGTCATATACCCGAACCCCGGGTTCCCGATATATGAGTCGATGATCAAATTCTCGGGGGCGACGCCCGTACCCATGCGGCTGTATGAAGAGGAAGGCTTCAAGCCCGACCTCGACGAGGTGAGGCGCTCTATAACTTCCCGCACCCGGCTGATCATCCTCAACTCTCCCCACAACCCGACGGGAGGGATGATGGACAGGGAGGACCTGGAGGCCGTCGCCGAAATGGCCAGGGAGAACGACATCCTGGTCCTCTCCGACGAGATGTACAGGGACATCGTCTACGACAGCACCCACACCAGCATCGCCCAGCTGCCCGGGATGCTGGAACACTCCGTAATACTGGACGGTTTTTCCAAGACCTATGCCATGACGGGCTGGAGGCTCGGGTACGGGGTGTTCCCCTCGGAGTTGGTGCCCCATATTTCCAAGCTGATGGTTAACAGCGTCTCCTGTACGGCCCCCTTTGTGCAGAAGGCGGGGATTGCGGCCCTGGAGGGGTCAAAGGAAGAGCCCCAGGCAATGGTGGCCGAGTTCCGACGGCGCAGAGACATGACCTGCGACGCCCTGAACGAGATCGACGGCATTCGCTGCTTCAAGCCCGAGGGCGCCTTCTACCTGTTCCCGAATGTGTCTGACCTGGGGCTTTCGGCGCAGGAGTTCGGCGACCGGCTGCTCTACGAAAACGGGGTGGCGGTGCTCCCGGGCATCTCCTTCGGGGCGTACGGCGAAGGGTTCGTACGGATATCCTTCGCCACAAGCATGGAGAACCTGGAGAAGGGTGTCGAGGGCATACGAAAATTCGTGGCGAACCTGTAGGGGTAGAGGACCGAAAATAGCTTAGATTTGCTGATAAGAAGTAAAGGGTTGGCATTCGATGCCAACCCTTTATCTTTCTTTGGGACGGGACACTGCTGACATGAAATTCGGGATAATGCACTCCCACATAAACGACCCGACCGAGGCCGTGGACATGGCCGTCCGCGCCGAGGCCTCAGGCTTCGATTCCTTCTGGACGACCGACTTCGCCCTGGGAGACTCCCCCGACCCCTTGCCCCTTCTGGCTGCTGCCTCCCAGAGGACGCAGCGCATTCTGCTCGGGACCGCGGTGATGGTGCTCCCGTACAGGCATCCGCTGCTGTTGGCCAAAGCGGCGGCGACGGTGGATGCACTGACCAACGGTCGTCTCATCCTGGGGCTGGGGGTGGGGAGCAACAAGAGAGAGTTCGACGCCCTGGGCCTCGACATCCATGAACGCGGGAAGATGGCGGATGAAAAGCTCATGCTGTTGCGGAAGCTCCTGTCCGGGGAGAAGGTCTCTCATAAGGGGAAGTACCACCAATTCGACGGAGTAGATGTCGGGCCGGAGACCGCACAGAAGCCACACCCCCCGATCTGGACGGGCCCGCTGTGGAAGAACGGGTTGGTAGAGTCAACAATCGTGAGGGCTGGCAGAATGGCGGATGGTTTCGTTCCAACCCTGGTCCCCGCATCAGAATACAAGTCGGTGCGGGAAAAGGTGAAGGTTTACGCCCGGGGCGCGAGACGGGACCCCGACGCCATCGAGTTCGGCACCGTGCTCTGGTTCTGCTTGGACGACGATGCCGAGAGGGCATGGGAAACGCTGGAGGCGGAATCGAACCGTCGGAGGAGTCATACGAAGGCGGTGCGTGGGGAGGCGAACGTGTCGGGTCGGGCGGATGACTGTGCGGAAGGGATCCAGGAGTACGTGGATGCTGGGGTCACGCACTTCGTGATGAACGCGGGGATCATGCCTGAACGGATGATGGAGCAGTATGAGCGGTTCGCCCAGGAAGTTTTGCCTTTGGTGAGGGGGATCAAGCCCTCGGCCTGATCCTCCCAGGCTCCTGGGGAATTCCGCAATGCGCGACCTCTGTAGGCCTAGCGGAAGTGGGGCACTATCTCCTTTGCCGCCCGTTCGTACTGCTCGACAATCTCCTCTGCTGGGGATGCCGAGTCCAGGATGAAGTGCGTGACCCCGATGTCCACGTAAGCCTGGATAGCCTCTATGCACTCGTCGACGGTCCCCGCAGCCGCCGCCCGACCGTGCACCAGCGGGTAGTCCCGGTCCAGCCTGTCAGCCAGCTCCGCATAACCCTTCCGCTCAGCGTACTCACGGGAGTCTTCCATGATGATGAAGATGAAGATGCCCCATTCGATCTGGGTCGGGTCTCGGCCCGCCTCCTCCGCATGGCGGGAGATGCGGTCCATGGCGTCCTTGTACTGCTCGATACTGGCCTCGGTCGGGATGAACCCGTCGCCGTACCGGCCCGTGCGCCGTAACGCTCCCTCGGCCCAGCCGCCCCCGCAATGGGCCCCGAGCCATATCGGGATCCGGGGCTGGCTCACTGACGGCGGGCCTATGGCAACGTCCTCGAAGGAGTGGAAGCGGCCGTGGTGAGTTACAGTCTCGCCGTTCAGGATGCGGGACATGATGTCCAGCCGTTCGTCGGAGACCCGACCTCTGTACTTGATATCCAATCCTAGGACATCAAACTCCCGGGGGTTGGCCCCGATCCCCACCCCCAGTAACAGCCGCCCATTGGAAAGCACGTCCACCGAAAGCGCCGACTTGGAGAGGACAAGGGGGTCTTTGTAGGGAAGCACCATGACGGCGGTGCCCAGCTCTATCGTGGAGGTGCGCTGGGCCGCGGCGGCAAGGATGATTAGGGCGTCGAGGCGGGGCTTGAGGATGTAATCGGGGACCCAGAAGGAATCGTAGCCCCAGGACTCGGATTTCTCCGCCAGCTCCACGGGGCCCATCAGGTCTTCGATGCGGGTGTAGATGGGCCCGAACTTCACCTTTGTCATGTGTCGTTTCCTCCGAATCCCTTCTGGACTTGTAGGGGCGACCCGCCGGTCGCCCTCGTAGGCAGGAAGCCCATTCTACTGGAAAGTCGGAATCACCTCTTTAGCAAAGCGTTCCACCGCATCATGCAGATAGGGCGCAAAGAGGTTGATTATCACCTGGTCGACGCCCACCTCAGCCCTTGCCTGCACCCACTCCTTCCAGTCGTCCACGTCTCCGGTCATAGCCTGGCTCTGGCCCCGATTGAGCGGCTCGGGTTCTTCGGCGGCAATTTTCGCCAGGAATTCGTCCCATTCTTTCTGTCGCTCCGGGGGCACCATCTGCACCAGCACCGTCTTCTTGATTTCATCGAAGTCGCGGCCTTCGTTCTTACAGTGTTTCCGCAGAACGTCGAACTTGTGGGCAACCTCCTCGGGGCTGCCGTATACGTTCATCTCATCTGCGTGTCGGGCCACGGCGCGGAGGGTCAGCTTCTCCCCTCCGCCTGCGATCATGATGGGCGGGTGAGGCTTCTGCACGGGCTTGGGGTTGAACGGAGCGTTTTCCAGGGTGTAGTAGCGTCCGTGGAACGTTACGGGGTCGGGAGACTGCCATAGGAGCTTGGTCAGCTGTATGGCTTCTTCGACTCGGGCCACGCGTTCCCCGATGGGCTGGAAGGGTATGCCGTAGGAACGGTGCTCTTCTTGAGCCCACCCCGCCCCGACCCCGTAGGTCAGCCTGCCCTCGCTCATGATGTCCACAGTGGCGGCGATCTTGGCCGATACAACCGGGTGTCGGTAGGTGTTGGATACGACCAGGGGCCCGATGCGGATGCGGTCCGTAAACGAAGCTGCGGCAGACAAAAGGCTCCAGCATTCGTGAACGAGCCCGTCCGACCAGTCAGCTTCCGAGGGAGTCAGGAGGTCTGCGACCCACAGGTGGTCGAAGCCCACGGCCTCGACTGTCTCGCACATGCTGCGGAACTCGGGCCAGGAGACGTTTGCCGCGCTGACCATCCCCCCGAACTCCATACGTCGATTGGATATCATGGTGTCGGAGTCCCTGTATCGGGGATGGGGTTAGACCTCTTTGACAAGGAACTCCCTGGGGAAACTGGTGAGGACCTCCGCACCGTCATCGGTGATCAAGATAGTCTCGCTGAAACCGGGCCCGGCTACCCCGGGGACAATGATCGCGGGTGTGAGGTGGAAGGTCATGCCGGGTTTGAGCACCCGTTGGTCCCCGGGTTTGATGTCCATGATGTGACCCTCGCCCCACCCCGGCGGATACCCGACCCCTATGGAATAGCCAGTGCGGTGATTGAAGAGCTCTCCGTGCCCGGCCTTGGTAATGGCGTCACGGCAGAATGCGTCGGCGTCATGGGAGGTCATGCCTGGGCCCATATTTTCAACGGCGGCCGTAAGGCCTGCGATGGAGGCTTCGGCGAGGCTCTTCACCATGTCGTCGGGTGGGCCGAGGGATATGGTGCGCATAAGGGAGGCGCTGTACCGGTTGACGTTGGCGGAGATCTCGAAAAACACGGGATCGCCGGGCTCCAGCATGACGTTGGCGAAGGTGATGTGGCCCCGCCCCGTCCGCTTACCGGAAGCCACGTATGGCTGCCCCGCAAAGTAGATGCTGCCCTCGGCGTAGAGGGTGCGGGTAAGCTCTCCGGCCACGTAGTTGTCGGTGACCCCCGGCCTCGAAGCGTCAATCCCCGATTGCATCCCCTTGGCAACTATCCGCGCGGCCTCCCTTATGCACGCAATTTCCCGAGGCGACTTGATGACCCGGCTTTCCTCTACGATGTTGCCGCCATCCTTGACCTCGGCATCCGGGAGGAGGGACACGGTCTGCTGGTAGTCCCGCAGCTGCAGGAACCAGGACGTGGACTCAAAGCCGATCCGCTTCTCCGCATACCCGAACTCTTTGATGGCGTCGCAGGTTGTTGCCACTGGGTCCTCGGAGTCCCCGAAGATGCGGTAGTCCTCGAGCCACGTGCCCATGGTGACGTTATCCTTCTCCAGTTCCCGGGTCACCATGATCGGGTCCCGGTCGGCGGGCACCATCAGGCACTGGTAGACATAATATCCCGTGGTGTTGTAGCCGGTCAGGTAGTTGATGTTCTCCGGCGTGTACGCCAGCAGAAGATCAATGTCCCGGGAGCGCATCCGCTCCTGGACGCCCGAGAGTCGGGCCCTGTACTCCTCTATGGGGAAGGGAATGTCCCTTGGCGCTGCCATGTCGCTTCTCCTATCTGAATTCCGGCATCACTTTCTTCGCAAATGTCCTCAGCGACTCCAGGGGGTACGGAGAGCGCATGGTGAAGATTACCTGCTGGGTGCCGACCTCCACGTGACCCCTCACCCAGTCCCTGATCGCATCCATGTCTCCCACCACCCCGCCCTCACCCCGTGATTTCCTTTGATCGGGCATGGTCTCGGCGAGATGGTCCATCCAGCGGTTCCAGTCGTCCATCTTCTCGGGGGGCACAAAGGCCCCGTTGGCGGTCTTAACTATCTCGGCGGGGTCCCTCCCGACAGCCTGGCAGTGTTCTTCCAGTACCCGGTATTTATGGGCCGCAATCTGAGCGTGGCCGTTGATATTCATCATGTCCCCCCACTTTGCCGTGACCCGCAGCGTACGCTTCTCTCCGCCGCCGGCTATAAGGATAGGGGGATGGGGCTGCTGGATCGGCCGGGGGTCGAAGGGTGCGCTCCTCAGGTTGTAGTACTTGCCTGCAAAGTCCACGGGACCGTCGTTGGTCCAGAGTTTCTTGATGAGCTCGACGGCCTCGTCCAGCCTGCGAATCCTCTCCCCGACCGTATAGAAGGGAAAATCGTAGGCCGTGTGCTCCATCTCGAACCACCCCGCCCCGATCCCGAATATCAGCCGACCCCCGCTTATGATGTCCACGGTAGTGGCCGACTTGGCTAGAAGCACCGGGTTGCGGTACGTGTTCCCCGCTACCATCGGCCCGATGGTCACGCTCTTCGTCATCCTCGCAAGCGCCCCGAGAATCGCCCACGCTTCGAGGCACGGCCCCTCGTTTCGCCTGGGATCGGAGGGTATCAGGTGGTCGTGAGACCAGAGAGAGTCAAAGCCCAGCTCCTCCACGAGAAGCGCCGCTTCCTCGATCTCGGGCCACGTAACGCGCTCCTGTCCCAGGGACACGCCGAACTTCATACGGGGCTTGCTGGTCATAGGAAGGCCTCTCGGATAGGGGGTGGTGTGGGGGGATTATAGCGGTCGTGGTTTGGGCGATGTAACCCGTGTCATCTTTTGTCCGCATCCTTCGCTTCTAGGATTGCGGATATCGGTATCTTAGTGCCTTGGGCTCGCTTTATTCTTTCCACGTTCCTGACCCATTCGGCATTGGATGTACGGGACGCGATTTGCTGAAGCTCTCTCAGCAGGAACTTCTGCAAAGACAGTCCTTGCTCTGCGGCAAGCTGCTTCAATTTGTCGCGCACCTCTTCGGGAACGTTCCCTATGGTTATCGTCACAGACATGAACGTATTATGACAGCATCGCGGTTCACCTGCACTGCATTTATGGAGGTTCTGTCCCCCCCTACCCCCGACCTTTGATTGCCCTACTCAAATCCGTTAAAGTTATTGCGCATTACGAATTTATCCAGAGACCATCCCAAATGGACCTCAAAGACTACATAGCCAACGTCCCCGACTTCCCCAAGCCCGGCATCCTGTTCAGAGACATCACACCCCTCCTCCAGTCCCCGCCCGCCTTCCGTCACGCCCTGGACCTCATCAAGCGGGGCATCGTCGATGACCACATCGACTCCTTTGCCGCCATCGACGCCCGGGGCTTCCTCATCGCTGCCCCCCTCGCCCTGGAACTAGGCAAGCCCCTCCTTCCGGTCAGGAAAGAGGGCAAGCTGCCCCGAGAGGCGGTCAAGGTCAGCTACGACTTGGAGTACGGCTCCAACGCAATGGAGCTGCACCGGGACGCGCTGTCCAACGGAGAGCGAGTCCTGGTCGTAGACGACCTGCTGGCCACTGGCGGCACAGCTGAGGCCACAGTGAAGCTGGTGGAGGAGCTGGGCGGGGTGGTGGCCGGGCTCGCGTTCTTGGTGGAGCTCACCGACTTGGGAGGCAGAGACCGCATCAAGGGCTATCCCATAACAACCGTCATCGAATTCTAAGGGGCGGGAAATCACCCGCCCCTGATTCATTTGAAAGCACAATTCAGCATAACGGCAAGCAAAGACCTTCGGAATGCGGAAATGAGAAACGACTCAATACAGGGCATCACCTTTGACCTGTGGAACACGCTGATAAGAGACGTCCCGGGGAACGGCATGGTCAGGGCGAAAAAACGCATCGATGCGACCACCAGGATCCTCTCCGAGTGCGGCGTGCGATGTACCAGGGAGCACGTCGCCGAGGTCTACTGGGACTCCCAGCAGAAGTTCGAGACCGTCCGCACCCGTGGCCTCGATACCGACTTCGAAACTCAGCTGGACGACTTCCTGGACTCCATACACCCGGGCCTGTCCACCTCCCTTGACCCTGAAGGCAAGGAGCGCGTCTCCGAGAGGCACCTGAATGCCTTCCTGGAGCACCCCCCCGCCCTGATGCCCGGCGTTCTCGAGACCCTTTCAACACTCACCGACGAAGGCTACAGGATCGGCCTGATCTGCAACTCCGGCACTACACCCGGGAGCCTGGCCCGCAAATTCCTCGCCGACATTGGCATAGCCCGGTACCTCCTGCACCTCACCTTCTCCGACGAGGAGCGCATCGCCAAGCCTGCCCCCAGCCTGTTCCTGGACACCCTGGATGCCATCGGGGCCGAGGCCCGGGAGTCGGCCCACGTGGGCGACAGACCGGAGACCGACATCCTCGGCGCCCAGCGCGTTGGTATGAAAGCCGTCCTCATCGGCGGCGCAGGCTGGGACCACGTTCCCGTTACCCCCGACGCCTGTGTAGCAACCCTCTCAGAGCTGCCCGAAGCCCTGGCTGCGCTCTAAGCAGCCCCTATTCCTTGAGGGGATCCGTCATAACTTGTCCTGCAGGTGGTGGGGCCGCTCGTGCTGAGGCTCTCGAAGTATGAGCGGGGGTGGCGCCGCATTGTCTATACGTCGCCTCTGCCGCTCCCCAAAGCTCACCCACCTCGTGGACGGGCCCCCGTGGCCCATGTAAACTTCCCCCCATCACCCCCGGAGGCAAGCATATGCTGCGCTCAATGTGGACTTCCCAGGGCATGGTCATCGAAGACGTCGACCCCGGCCCCCTTGCCCCGGGCCGCGTCCGGGTTTCCGTCACCGCCTGCGGCATCTGCGGCTCCGACCTCCACGTCTACGCAGGCCGCAGTACCAGGCACAACAACCTCGTCATGGGCCACGAGATTGTCGGCACCATAATCGACGGCGGCGCAGGTCTCCCCGACTCTCTATACGCCATCGAGCCCCTGGACGCCTGCCTGGATTGCCACTACTGCGCGGCTGGCGCCACCAACATCTGCCCCGACATGAAGTTCATCGGTATCGACGAGCCCGGCGGCCTCGCCGAGTTTATCGATGTCCCCGCCCACACCGTCCACCCTGTCCCCGACTCCCTCCCCCCGCTCTTGGCTTCCCTCGTCGAGCCCATGGCCTGCTCCTACCGGGGCGTCGCTTTGGGACGATTGAAGATCGAAAGCCGGGTATTGGTTCTTGGGGCGGGGACCATCGGCCTCTTCGCCGGCCTCCTCGCCCGGGACCGCGCCGCCGAGGTCGCCATCACCGCCCGGCATCCCCAGCAGTTCGACGCCGCCCGGAGGCTCGGCCTGACACCCCTCAGCGAGACCGAGTGGGAGGACTGGGCCCGGGACCGCCAGCCCGACGTCGTCATCGAAACCGTCGGGGGTGCCGCGGATACCATCAACGATGCCATAAAAGCTGCCCAGCCCGAGGCCCGCATCGTCATCCTGGGCATCTTCACCGCCAACTCTCAGGTCGACGGGCTGATGCTCGTGGCGAAGGAGGTGGACATAGTCGGCTCCAGTATGTACGGCGTGGGTGTGCATGGTCGGGAGTTCGCCTCCACCATAGACTCCCTCGCCCGCTACTCCTCCGAAGTCGCCTTCATGCAGACCCACCAGTTCCCCCTCACCGATATCACCCGAGCCTTCGACACTGCCCTCGACAAGTCCACCGGCGCCATCAAAGTCACCGTCCTTCCCACATAACCCTCCCTACTCTGTTATCCCGCTCCCGACCCGGAATCCATCCTTTGCACTTCGTCATCCCCGACTACTCGGGAATCCCGGGGTGGTGGGGTGGGTGATTCCCTTCCCCAGGTGCGGGGCCGCCGGGGTCACAATCCACTGTAGGGATGAACTTATGTGGTCGCCCTCCCCGGCGCGGGACCGCTCATGCTGAGGTTACTCGAAGTATGAGCGAGGGGTGGCCCACATCCCTCCAACCTGTCACGTCTGCCTTCTACCAACCCACGCATTGCACTGTCATTCCGATGCCCCGCGAGGAATCTAGGATTTGCCCACTCATGCCCTTTACCTCCCTCCCCCTCTCCCTTATAGGCCTTAAAGGAGAAGGGGATCAAGGGAGTGAGGGCTCCCCTGTGGGGTTGAGGGGCATCCCCCCCAAACCTGCACATTTGCTCTACCTGAACCCCCGTGCTATACTACTCCCCAGGGCCACCGACCTCGTACCTCGGAGCCCATCACACAGGAAAGGAATAAGGAGTTTATGAGCCGCACCAGCCTGATCAACTCACGTCGCACCCGGGCGCTGCGCGACCGCCCGGCCTACGACACGCGCCTCCTCCCCTCACCCTTTCCTCCAGGCGATGGAAGGTCCATCGACTCTCCGCGGCACACCTGTCTTCCAGGTCTACCCCGCGGCTGCGCCCCCTCATCAGGGCGTCTAGCTCCCGCCATGTGCGAGGGGCTCTACCCCGACTTTGTCGGGTCCCCCGAGGGCATCGCGCCCCGGGACTACTCCGCTGTCTCTCCTCTCGGAGATTCCCATTCACCCAGAGACGGTAAAGAGTCTGCGCTCCCATCCCTCCGAATGATGGAGCGCTTCCCGCATACGGACAGGCCGCAAGGGGATACTCCCTCTCGCCCTGCCGACTTGCGGGTCTGGCGCAGCTTGGCCCCCCGGCCCCTGCGCCCTGGTCATGGTCCTTCCATCGCCTACACCCCCTTCCCGTCATTCCCGACCCCGATCGGGAACCTATGGGTGGGGGTTCCGCTCGCCCTGAGCGTAGTCGAAGGGTCTCAAGAGCGGAACGGCGCAGTGCTGCAACCACCAACCAACGCCCCTCACACTGTCATTCCGATGCCCTGCGAGGAATCTGGGGTGGTGTCCTGTTCCCTCTCCCCAGTAATGAAACTAGAGGGAGCCGTTGGCGCAGGCGCGCCAACGGCTCCCTCTGTTTTTCTCTCCCCCTCTCCCTTAAAGGCCCTAAGGGAGAGGGGGACCAAGGGGGAGAGGGTTCCCCTGTGGGGCTGGGGGTATCCCCTCTCCGTAGGGGCGACCGGCGGGTCGCCCTCCCCCCTGTGACACGCGAAATCCCCAGAAACCCCTCTAGGCGTCGTTCAATCAAACCAGCTACGAGTTCAATCAATGTTCAATCAACATTCAATCAAAATCCCCACAGCCACCCCATGTATAATCCCTCCCTAGGGAGGAGGTCCCCGACCATGAAACAGCACCCCATCGTCGACGCGGATAGCCATGTTCTTGAGCCCATGTCCATCTGGCATGAGGGCCTGGAGCCCGAGCTCAGGGACCGGGCCATACGCTGGGGAACCGACGAGAACGGCCGCGAAGTCATGATCGTCGATGGCAAGCCCGCCCGACAGTTCATGCTCCGCAACGGCTGGATGGGCAGCCCCCGGCTCCCCGGAGGCCAGGCCTTCGAGGACCGGGTGACCTCGTCCCTTGGTGCAGCCAACGGCCTCGACCGCGTCCAGCTCCTCGACAACGAAGGCATAGACATCACCCTCCTCTACCCAACCCTCGGCATCCAGTGGGAGCCCGAGTTCGAGGACTATAAGCTCGCAGCCGCCCACGCCCGGGCCTACAACACCTGGATTACAGACCTCTGCCGGCCCCACTCGGACAGGCTGGTCCCCGTGGCCCACGTCGTCGCATCCGATGTCGAAGAAGGCGCGGCGGAACTGGAGCGGGCGGCGGGGCTGGGGGCCCGGGGCGGGATGCTCAGCGGCCGGCCCATCAATGGCATCCCCTACGGCGACCCCTACTACGATCTGCTTTGGGCCCGGGCGTCGGAGGCCCGTATGCCCCTTGCCCTCCACGTCATGGGATACCCCCGGCACCTCGGCTATGACATGTATCCCGACACCAGCCCCAACATCGCCTGGTGGGGCTTTGTGACCCTCGGGCTGGAGGTGATTATCGGGCTGACCACCCTGTTCCAGGGAGCGGTTTTCGAAAGGTTCCCGGACTTCCGGCTGGTGGTGCTGGAGGCGGGGTCGGGGTGGCTCCCCTACTGGCTGGACCGGATGGACGAGTACACCGAGATATTCACCTACGCGACCTCGCTGTCCATGAAACCCACCGAGTACTTCAAGCGCCAGTGCTGGATCTCCTTCGAACCCAGCGAAGAGATGGTCCCCGAGACCATGGACTTCATCGGCGTAGACAAGTTCATGTGGGCCGCCGACTACCCCCACACCGACTCCGTCGCCGAACCCGTCCGGCTTCTCACCGACATCCTCGAACCCCTCTCCCAGGAAGACCGCTGGAAAGTCCTCGGCGACACGGCTGTGGAGCTATACGGCCTTTAACAATCAAAGAGTAAAGCAGGGCAGGAAAAGCCTTATTGCAAGTACTTGCAACAGCAATAGATTGCATTTATAATGTTCGTAACCGGTGAACTCGGGTACAGAAGCACAACGGAAAGGACCGAAAGATGGTAGAGATTCACAACGTACACAAGGCCATAGAGAACCTGACCCCCATAGCCGACCGGGGCCCCGACACCCCTGAAGACGTGGTAGTCGCAGGCTTCGAAATCCTCGGCCGCGGCGACTTCCGCCATGCGGCCATCAATCTCGGCACCTTCGACGGCGACGCCGGATGGGAGCGTCACTCCCAGGGTGACGAGATCGTCCATGTAGTCTCCGGCGAAGTTGACATCACCATGCTGGTCAACGGAGAGAATCAGACCGTCCACTTCGGCCCTGGCGACCTGTTCGTTATGCCCCAGGGCACGTGGCACAGGCTCCGCTCCGAGAAGGGTGTCACCGTCCTGACCGCCACCCCCGAAGGCCACGAGGACCACGCCTTCGTCGACGATCCCAGGACCATGTACCCCTGCTAGGCGATCACGCAGGGCTTTATACGGTGGGCGCTCTAGTGTGTCGGCTTCGGGTCGGCATTATAGAGTGCCCACTGGCATGCCCAAATGCTCAGTCGCCCTGGTAGTTTCGCTATAGGCTATCGTGGCAGCTTGCAGTCAAGACACCCTCGTTGACTGGGCCTACTCAGGCCCTGGGGGCCCCGAGAACTGGGCCTCCCTCTCCCCCGACTTCTCCGCCTGCGCCAACGGCAAGCAGCAGTCCCCCATCGACATCACGGGCTATGAGTCGGGGGAGCTTGAGGCTATCTCGTTTGCCTTCAGAGAGGCGGACGCCACGCTCCACAATGACGGCAGGCAGGTGAGGGCTGAATTCGGGCCAGGGAATGTGTCGGAGCTCCGGGGGAGGAACTTTCACCTGGAGTCGGCCCACTTCCACTCGCCGTCGGAGCACCTCGTTGATGGCCGGAGCTTCGCCGCCGAGCTTCACCTAGTCCACGCCGACTCCTCAGAGAACCTTGCAGTGGTGGGCGTGCTGTTCGAGCTTGGAGACGCTAATCCGGTAGCGCAGTCAATTCTCGACGCTGCTCCACCCCTGGGTGAGTCTTCGGATGCTCGCATTCCCCTCCTCGCCACCCTACCCCCAGACCTCTCCTACTACCGCTACGATGGCTCCAAAACCACCCCGCCCTGCGATGAGCCCGTGGACTGGTATGTCCTACGCCAGTCGATGACTGTATCCAAAGCTCAGATGGATGCCTTGCTCGGCCTGACTGGAGGGCCCAACAACCGGCCCGTCCAGCCGATTGGGGAGCGCGTGATAGCCCTGGTCACGCCGCCTTAGGCAGAACCTCCGTTACGGGATTTCGTTGCCGGCGATGAGGGTGCTGGCGGCGGCGAACATGCCGCCCGGCCCGTGGGCTATGCCGATCTTGGCGTCCTTGACCTGGCGCTCGCCCTGGTCGCCGCGGAGCTGTCGGGTGAGCTCGATCAGCGTGAACATCCCGTACATCCCCGAGTGCGTGTAGGACAAGCCTCCGCCGTTGGTGTTCATCGGAAACTCGCCGCCGGGCGCGGTCCTTTGCCCCTCAACGAAGGGCCCGCTCTCCCCAGGCCCGACAAACCCCAGGTCCTCCAGCGCCAGCATCGGGGTGAAGGAGAAGGCGTCGTAGAGCTCCGCCACGTCGATGTCCGAGTGCTTCACGCCGGCCATCTCGAACGCCGCCTGCCCCGACTTCCGGGCACAGTCGGATGTGGTCATGTCCCTCATGCTGCTTACCCGCTCGTGGGAGACGGCCTCGCCGGTGCCGAGCACATAGACCGGCCTGTGCTTCAGGTCCTTGGCCCGGTCGGCGGTAGTGAGGACGATGGAGCCCCCGGCGTCGGTGACGAGGCAGCACATCAGGAGGGTGAAGGGCCAGCAGATCATTCGGGCCTCCATCACGTCCTGGATGGTGATGGGGTCTTTCATGCGGGCCATGGGGTGCATCATCGCCCACTTCCGGGTCGCCACCGACACCTCGGCCAGCTGCTCCCGGGTTGTGCCGTACTTGTGCATGTGCCGGGTCACGGGAATCGAGAAGGTGGTGGTTGGGCCGAAGGTGCCGAAGGGGTCTTCGAACTGGCCGTTGTGGGTTGCGCTCTCATCGGCGAAGCCGGGCAGCCCGACCCTCGACCGGCCGCTCTCGCCGTGGCTTATGACGGCGGTGTTGATTACACCCGCAGACAGGGCCAGCATGGCGTGCTCCACATGCATGATGAAGGAGCACCCCCCGACTATCGTGCTGTCCACGTACCGGGGCACGATGCCCAGGTATTCGACCAGGTCGTTGACGGAGGTCTCGGTGGAGCCGCCGGCGACGAAGAGGCCGTCGACATCGGAGGGGGAGAGGCCGGCATCGTCGAGGGCGTTGCGGATGGCCTCGGAGTGGAGGGTGAGGACGGACTTATCGGGGAGCTTGCCCATCTCGTCGGACTCTGAAGCTCCGACTATGGCGATCTTTCCGCGTAAATCTTTCGGGGCCATGTCAGTCTCCTTGTTGCGTCAATGGGCTCATGCGGGCCGGAACTGGGGGAGGGTCACCTCGTCGGTGACGTCCAGGTATTCGATCACGACGGGCATGTCGCAGTGGATCTTGTCGGGGTCGGGATCGATGCCTACCAGGTTGGTCATCATCCTGGGGCCCTCTTCAAGCTCGACGACGGCGATGACGTAGGGGTCGGGGCCGAAGCCAGGGGCCGGCCTGTGGTTGATGACGAAGGAGTAAAGGGTGCCCTTACCGCTGGCCTCGAACCACTCGACGTCCTTGCAGAGGTAGGTGGGGCAGAAGGGACGAGGGTAGAAATAGGCCTTGTCGCAGTCCTTGCAGCGCTGGATGAGGAGCTTGTGCTCCCTGAGGGCGTCCCAGTAGGGCTTGGTCTCGGGGGTAGGTGTGGGCAGGGGTCGATTAGTATCCGCCAATGGGGCCACCTCCGTGGGTGTGGGTGGGGATCGAGTAGGAGCCTATGCTATCGCTCCGCCGTGTCGGGTGTCAACGTGAGGGAACGGGCCCGACCTGCCACCGGGAAAGATGATTGAAGGTGGATTGAATATGATTGAGTTTGATTGAACATTGATTGAACTCGTAGCTGTTTTGATTGAATGACGCCTGAAGGGATTTCTGGGGATTTCGCGTGGCGGGTCTTTGATTGTTTTGCAGTTTCAGGCACGGCTTTGATTGTTTAAGGAACGGGAGGGCGGAACCCTCACCCCATGCACCGGGGATGGATTCCGGCTCGGGGGCCGGAATGACGGATAAGGAAGGGAGGGGATGGGGTGAACTGCGGGGTTGTGGGTGATTGTTTCGGAGGGATGGATTCCCCCCCGACTTCTCGGGGGCAGGCTTTCCTCGGGAATGACGATATAAAGAGCGGGAATGGTGGTGAGGGATTTTGGGTTGTTGGTTTGTGGGGGTTGGGTATTCATTTTGTTCTGGCTACTGGGTTCTGGGTCGGCGATGGAAGACGCTGGCCGGAGGCTGTGCCCCTGTTCCCATTCGGGCAGATTTTAGACATGCGCCCAGGGGAGGCGCACCGGCCCAGGGGCCGAAGGAATGAAATGCTATCAGCCGTGTTTAATTGGGTCACGGCCATACCTGCTCCTGTGGTGAGCAGGAACGAAAGGTTACTGCCGCCGGACGCCATATCGGCGCCGGCCCACTTGGCGCGCCACCAACGCGCCTGGGGCAAGGCCTGGGCCCGCTAATGCGGGGTTAGGCCTAACGGGAACAGCTTAGGCCAGAACGTCTTTCCATCGCCTGGGTGTCAGGGAAGGGGCACGGGGCCTGTGGTGAGGAGATGGCGCTGTTCGCTTGTGCCGCAACCTGCCTGTCTCGCGAGGGGGGCGATTGGCCGGTCGCCCCTGCAAGAGAGGGGAGAGGTCTTGGGATGGGCTAGGGCGTTGAGTCCTCGGTCGGGTCTCGGGGCTTCCCTGGGTTTTTGGTTCCTCCTTTGATGATGTGAGTTAGTGTTCGATCGAACGCAGGATATGATAGTACGATCGGACAGGTGTGTCAAGAGCAAATGTGCGGCTTTTTTGGGGAATGTCTGAACTGTGATTTATGGGATTAAGGGATTACTTTGATTTCTTGAAGGGAGGGATGGATTCCAGGTCGGGGGTGGGGAAGATGGGAGGTAGGGGCTTTGAGGGTATAGCCTTGTTTCAGTAAACTGGACGGCATGGCTGAAGCGAATTTTGTGGACAAGACGATCTGGACGGGGGACAACCTCGATATTTTGAGGGGGTTGAACTCCGAGTCGGTGGATTTGATATATCTCGATCCGCCGTTCAATTCGAACCGGAACTATGCTGCGCCGGTCGGGTCGCGGGCGGCGGGGGCGGCGTTCAAGGACACGTGGACGCTGTCGGACCTGGACACGGCGTGGATGGGGCTGATAGCGGATGAGCAGCCGGCGATGTACAAGGTGATAGAGACGGCGAGGCTGACGCACGGAAAGGGGATGCAGTCCTACCTGTGCATGATGGCGGTGCGGCTGCTGGAGATGCGCCGGGTGTTGAAAGGTACGGGGTCGATATACCTGCACTGCGACCCTACAGCGGGGCACTACCTGAAGTTGTTGATGGATTCGATATTTGGGATGAGGAACTTCCTGAGTGACATATCTTGGAAACGGAGTAGTGCCCACAGTGACACCAAGCAAGGCCGACGACAACACGGACGCATACGCGACTCGCTGCTCTTCTACTCTAATGGCAATAACTGGACGTGGAACCCACTCTATACCGAATACGACGAGGACTATGTAGACCGTTTCTATCGTCACGTAGAGCCTGAAACTGGCAGAAGATATCGGTTAGGGGATTTAACGGGGCCAGGTGGGGCCGCAAAGGGCAACCCCATATATGAGGTAATGGGAGTTACCAGATATTGGCGATACAGTGAAGAACGGATGGCACAACTCATTAAGGAGGGCCGCATAGTCCAAACTAAACCAGGTGCTGTGCCTCAATACAAACGGTATCTCGATGAAATGCCCGGAGTCCCTCTACAAGATCAGTGGACAGATATAAGGCCTGTCCAACCCCACGCAAAAGAGCGAACAGGCTACCCTACCCAGAAGCCGCTCGCCCTGTTGGAGCGTATCATCTCAGCATCGTCGAATGAGGGGGATGTGGTGCTGGACCCGTTTTGCGGGTGTGCGACGGCTTGCGTAGCGGCGGAGAAGCTGGGGAGGAAGTGGGTGGGGATCGATATCTCAGAGAAGGCTGTCGAATTGGTGAACATGCGGCTGCGGGAGTTCATGGGAGACCTGTTCCATGAACGGCTGGTGACGGCCCGGACGGACATCCCGCGTCGGACGGATATCGATGCGCCGATACCGTATCGGAAGCAGAAGCACGTGCTGTTTGGTCGGCAGGAGGGGAGGTGTGCGGGGTGCAAGGTGGAGTTTCTGTTCAGGATCATGGAGGTGGACCACGTGGTGCCGAGGAGTCGTGGGGGGTCGGACCACCCGGACAATCTGCAGCTATTGTGCCCGAATTGCAACCGGATCAAGGGGGATCGGGATATGGCTTATCTGGTGGCGAGGTTGGGGGGCTAGGAATAAGGAGAAATCATGGATATGAATGACCGTCTAGAGCTACTAGAAACCAAGAAGATGACTTTGGAAAACAAGGTAGCATTATCTGATACTGAGGAAGTCATAAGGAAACTCATAGAAACAAATAAAATGCTGGTTAAGTCAACGGCCGATAACTTGGACCGTATAGGGTATTTGGATGGGCAAGTCACGGCATTGATGATGGCCTTGACTTACTCTCTGCAAACTTTAGATAAGGTTACAGGTGCAGGGGTTAGGAGTTTCGTGCTACCTAAACTTCGCGAGGCTGAGACCACATTATTCCTTGTGTCAATATTTCAAGATACTGAAATAGGTGAAGCCAGGAATGACTCTGCTGAGGAGTCTTCCAAGAAAAACGACGCGTTAGAGGGTTTTCGCGCGGTAGTTCAAAATCTTGATTCACATTGGCCAGAAAATTGAGTGGAGAATGTTGCGGGTGAGCGGTATAAATAACCAGCTTAAAGAGGAGATGATAAAGGTTCTGGACGCTGCGACAGAGGTGCATTTCAAGGCCTTTGTGCGATTCCAGCATGAGTATGCCTTCTATCTCTTGAGCCGCGCAGGATATGTAGACCCAGACAATGCCCGTACAACTCTTAAAGGGCTTAATTATTTAGAGCAGCTCAAATATCCTAAGAGAGTCTGGCTTAAGAAAAACTGGTTCGCAGTATCCATAGCCACGATCACGGGTGTGCTTGCCTTCGCGAGTGTCATCGTTCAGATCATAGCTCTGATCTTGGACTAGAGCGCTTAGTGGCAGAGACGCCTTAGATTCCTCGCGGGGTCTCGGAGTGGGAATGTGTGGAGTCGGGGGTGGGGTGAGTTGCGGAGTTGGAGGTGATTATTCAGGAGGGATGGATTCCTGCCTCCGCAGGAATGACGGCATAGGGTGGGCGGGGATGATGGGGGTGCTTGGTGGGCTGGCGCGTTAGATTCCTCGCGGGGCATCGGAATGGGAGGGGGGTCGGGGGGTAGGGTGGTTAAGGGGGTTCGTTCTACCTCTACAGTCGAGGTAACTTTCCCTGGCGTTGTGCGTTTATTTACTTGAAGCCACTAACCTTGATACCGAATATCCTTGTGGCTACTATAGCCAAACAGCGGGACCCCCAGTCTCGTGCTTGACGTGATGAGGAGAGTAATGCGTCGAAATACCATATTGTTAACACTGGCCCTTGCACTTGTTGCCCTGCTGGTAGCAGTCGCTTGCGGAGGCGGTGACGAGGGCCCCACCCTCCAGCCGACCCCCACCCCAGTCCCCACCACCCCATCCGAAGCTCCGGCGGAATCCACCGACTCCGCTTCCACGGGGTCGGGGGGCGAATTTACGCGTCTGTTTTCAGATCCACCGACCCTCGACCCTGCCCTGACCTCGGACACCAGTTCCGCTTTTGTCGTGATAGAGGTGTTCAGCGGTCTAGTGACCATTGATCCGGACCTCAATATCGTCCCGGACATCGCCGAGAGGTGGGACATCAGCAACGACGAACGGACTTTCACGTTCTATCTCCGACAGGATGTCAAGTTCCACGACGGCAAGGACGTTACGGCCCACGACTTCAAGTACTCCATGGAGCGGGCCCTGGACCCGAGGACGGAGTCGACGGTTGCGGACCTCTATTTGAACGACATAGTCGGGGCTTCGGCGAAGCTGAGGGGCGCCGCCGACAATGTAACCGGCATACGGGTGCTGGACGACTACACCCTGGAAATCACCATCGATGCTCCGAAGCCTTATTTCCTGGCCAAGCTCACGTATCCGACGGCATTCGTGGTTGACCAGGAGAATGTGGAGTCGGGGGCCGACTGGACGTCGAGACCCAACGCCACGGGCCCGTTCCGGCTGACGGAATGGGAGATTGGGGAGAGGATCCGGCTGGAGAGGAACGACCTCTACTACCGGGAGCCGGCCCACCTGAACGCCGTCAACCTGATCCTGAGCGGGGGAGTCGGGATGACGATGTACGAGAACGATGAGATAGATTTCACGGGCGTGGGGCTTGCGGACATCGACCGAGTCCTGGACCCGACCGAGCCCATCAACCGGGACCTCCAGATCGCGCCGCCGGACTACAGCGTCAGCTATTTCGGATTCAACACCCAGATGGCGCCATTCGACGATCCAAAGGTGCGGCAGGCACTGGCTCTGGCCATCAACAAGGAGTTGATAGCGGAGGCCGTGCTCTCGAACCTGGTGGTGCCGGCTTACGGCATCCTGCCGCCGGGGTTCCCGGGCCACAACCAGAACCTACTGGGACTTCGATACGATATCGAGACGGCCATGAGGTCGCTGGCGGATTCGAGCTATGGTCGGGCGATCCCCGAGGTAGCGGGCTTCGTTGCCCAGGCTGATGCAGCAACGGACGACGAGAGCCGGCTGATTGCGCTCGCAGAGGCCTCGAGGCTGGCCGCGGCCGAACTGCCGACCATTATTCTGTCGGTGCCGGGGGGCGGAGGGGCGGTGGGTCTCGACACGGAGGTCATCCTGGCCGTGTGGCAGGAGCTGCTGGGGGTAAACGTGGAGGTGCAGCAGTCGGAGTTTGCGACGTTCCTGAACGACGTTGACAGGCGTCGGTACCAGATGTTCACCCTCGGGTGGGTGGCGGACTACCCGGACCCGCAGAACTTCCTGGACATCCTGTTCCATTCGGAGAGCGCCAACAACCATACGGGCTACTCCAACTCACAGGTGGACGGTTTGCTAGAGCAGGCGCGGACGGAGAAGGACGTCGAGACCCGGATAGCGCTCTACCAGGAAGCCGAGCAGCTGATAGTCAGCGACGTGCCCTGGATCCCCCGCTGGTACGAAGGTGACCGGTACGTGCTGATAAAGCCGCACATCAAGGGCTACGTGCTCTCGCCGCTTCCGATATCGAAGCTGAGGTTTATACACATAGAGTCGGAGTAGGCGCGACAAGGTTGAATCGGGGGCGTGTGGTAAGCTGTAGTCCGATTCCTGAAGGGGTCGGGCTACAGCGCTGGAGACGTCATGCGCGAGCGTACAATACAGAACGTAGGGGAAGATTCCAACGGCACTCCACAGGACCTCGCGGATGCGCTAGCGGACCTTGCGGACGCGTGTGAAGAGGCTCGGGAGGACGGGTTCCCCATACCCGACCAGGAATTGCTTGATAGGTCCGAGCAGCTCTTGAGAAAACTTTACGTTGTCTGGCCTCATCGCTTTGAGGTGTATCCTAACCCAGATGGCGAAGTCGCTATCGATGCACGAAATGACCGAGGGTCTGCGGTGTTGGTCCTGTGCGAGCCTGCGGGCGAGGTCCTCTGCCTGGTACACATTAATGACGAGCAACGCATCCGCAGGTACCCGTCAACCGAAGATCTCCCGGACGAATCCCTGGTTAAAGAGTTTTACTCTCTGGAGCAGGCGCCCGGCTAGCTTATATGCCAGTCCCTGACATTGTTGCCGAGTGGGAAGAGTTGGGTCGGGGCATCTATTCAGCAAGAGCAGCCAGGCGGGCGAGCAAAGGTCGTGTGCCTTACAGTGTTTTTCTACCCCCGATAGGACAGACGAGCATTTCGGTCGATAGATTGAGTGTTGCTCCACCAGATGAAGCCATTGCAATAGCCCGGAGGCGGGCTGCAAACCGGGAAGGTGAGTTTTGCGGATGGGCGACCGTAACGGCCGAAGCAGTCAGTAAAAAAGGCCGTACAGTAGTTGCTTCCCCCATTGGCGATGAGAACCCCTATCACGCGGACATTGTTCTACCCGCCAGTGTTGCTAATGATAGGGAAAAGCAGAAGCAGTACGCTCTAGACCTCGCGAGAGGCTCGGGTTGGCGCGAGGTCTAAGATCTCATCTAAGGTAGACATCGGTTATTCGGTGTTCGGTAGGAGGGCACTATCCAACTACCGGAGGCGTAGATGAAGGCCTACATCCTTCGAAGGATGCTTTGGGTGCCCGTTGTATTACTTGTAGTTTCCTTCGTCACGTTCGCGCTGGGCACCTACGGGCCGGGGGACCCGGTGTCGGTCCTGGCGGGCCAGCACCGAGACCCGGAAGTCATTGCCCGAATCAAGGAGCAACGCGGCCTGGACGACCCGTTCTTCGTGCAGTACGGCAGGTACGTTTGGAATGCGGTACAGGGAGACCTGGGCGAGAGCTTCACCTTCCGCGGAGAGCGGGTGTCCAGCCTGATCGCGGGCAAGATTTGGGTGTCGGCGCAGTTGGGGCTGGCGGCGATGATAGTCTCGGTGATGGGAGGGGTGCCGCTAGGGCTCATTGCAGCGCTGAACCAGGGGAGGTGGGTCGACCCCGTAATAGTGGCGACCACGCTCTTTTTTGTATCGATTCCCGTGCTGGTGACCGCGCCTATCCTGGCGCTGATATTCGTGGTCTGGCTGGACGTCCTTCCCAGCGGGGGGTGGGGGGGCTTTTTCGATATGCGGATCCTGATGCCGGCCCTGGTGATGGGGGTGCCGGGCATAGCGGTCCTAACCCGGCTGATGAGGGCGAGCACGCTGGACGTCCTGGGCCAGGACTACATCCGCACGGCTCGGGCCAAGGGGCTGAAAGAGTGGACGGTGCGTCGCCGGCACATTGCACGTAACTCCATCATTCCCATAGTCACGGTTGTCGGGCTTTCGCTTGGAGACCTGGTGACGGGGGCGTTTATTACGGAGCAACTTTACGGGATCCCGGGGATAGGAAGGCTGGCTGTTGATTCGATATTCAATCGGGACTTTCCGGTAATCATGGCGCTTGTTCTGTTGATATCCGTTTCCTTCGTTTTGGCCAACCTCCTCGTCGACGTCCTCTACGCGTTCCTGGACCCGAGGATCAAGTATGACTAGCCTTCTACAGGTGCTGGGTCGGGTGTGGGGTCTCTTCCGGAGGGGCCGACGGGACTCTTCCGACGATGCGCAGATGCGGGGCGGACCCTGGGCGCAGGCCTGGGCGCGACTCCGGCGCAAGAAGGTGGCTTTCGGGGCGCTGATCCTGATAGTAATTCTCTATGTGGGCGGCGCCCTGGCCCCCTGGACCGCTCCCCGGGACTATAGGGAGACACCGTCGACCAACCTGGAGGATTTACCCGGTTTCCAGGGGCTAGTCATCTCTCCGCGCTGGACTGAAGACTCAACCCTGTACAACTACACCCCCATCGGGGTGTTCAGGTCGGAGAATGCGGGCGGGTCCTGGGAGCAGGTGAACACGGGGCTGGGGGCGGTGAACGTTGACGTGCTGGCACCGGTCTCGATTGAGGGGGACAATAACGTGGTCTTTGCGGGGACCCCGCAGGGGATATTCGTGTCCCGGGACGGGGCCTCGACATGGGAAGAGGCCAGCGAAGGCCTCCCTGCAAATCGCGGCGTAAAGCACCTGGCCGCGTCCCCCACCTTTGGCTCAGATGGTATCGCCATTGCGGCGCTGTCTGGGGGTCTGTACCGGAGCGGTGACCGGGGTTCTAGCTGGGCCAACGTCAACAGCGGATTTCAGAGCGAGGCCCCAGCCGCCTCTCACGTCGTGTTCTCCCCCGACTTTGCCTCCGACAACACGGTCTTCGCAACGGTCACCGAGAGGAAGACCGGGTCATTTCGGACGGTGGAAGAGGTGTATCGCTCTACGGATGCAGGCATATCCTGGGCGCCGGTCTACGAGGCCAGTGCCGGCGTGTCCCGTGAGGCGACCATGGCGATATCGCCGGGGTTCGGGCGGGACGGCACCCTGTACGTTACCTCGTCCGAGGGGTTGCTGAGGTCTCGGGACAGGGGGTCGACATGGGAATTGATGGATGCAAGGCTGAACAGCCAGCAGGTGCTCGCCCTGCTGACTTCCCCGGGCTACGAGTCGGACCGGACCATATTCGCGAACACGGGCAGCCTGGGGATCTTTCGGTCGGTGGATGAGGGCGCCAGTTGGGTGACGGCGACTGCTGGTCTAAGCATAACGAAGGCCGAGGGCCTGGCAATTTCCCCTGACTTCGGCAATGACGGCACCCTATTTGCCGGGACCGTGGACGGCGGGTTGTTTATAACCACCAACGGCGGGGACACCTGGAGCGAGCTGGCCTCCACGGACCTCATCGAGGGCCCGTCTATCTTCAAGTGGCCCCCGAGTCTTGAGCACCCGCTGGGTACGGACAGGATCGGGCGGGACCTGCTGAGCCGGGTGATTTACGGAATTCGGACTACCGTAATCATCACCCTGGCTTCGGTGCTCACGGGGTCGCTGCTGATAGGGGTATTCATGGGGGCGGCGGCGGGTTACTTCGGGAGGCGGGTGGACACGGTGATAATGCGCACCGGCGATATATTCCTGGCCTTCCCCGGCATATTGCTGATCATCCTGATAGCGGCGACGGTGAAGCCGAGGGTCGTGGAGTGGGTCAGGGCCTTCGAGGACTGGTCCGGGATAGACGGGATCGTGCGGTCGGGCGGGGTGGACTATTTCGTGGTGTTTGCATCACTGACGCTGTTCAGCTGGGTGGGGATGGCCCGGCTGGTCAGGGGCCAACTCCTGTGGCTGAAAGAGAGCCAGTATGTGGAGGCGGCAAGGGCGATGGGCGCCTCCAACATGCGCATCATATTCCGGCACCTGCTTCCGAATGCCCTGAGCCCGGTTATTGTCTCGGTGTCAGTGGGGATGGGGGCGGTGGCGGGGTCTGAGGTTGTGCTGAGCTGGTTCGGGATTGGGATACAACCCCCTAACCCGAGTCTCGGGCGGATGATCCTGGAGAACTTCGGAATATCCAACCTGTCGATATTGCGGGATGATCCACACCTGCTCCTAGTTCCGGCCGCGACAATAGCCATACTCATCTACGCCTGGAACCTGCTGGGGGACGGACTGAATGACGTGCTGAACCCGAGGACGCGATAGCGGTTAGTGGCCTGAAAGCCTATAGATTCACCGTCGCCGGACTGGATGCAATCAAATCCACGTCATCTTGCGATGCATCTGCAAGTCCGACCCTGTAGACCGTAAGCCCGTGCTTTTAGGAAGGGGTGATTTCCAGGATGGAGGAGGCCAGGGTTGCCAGGCTGCCGGGGTCGGTGGCGGCGCTAATCAAAATCAGTGACCACGAACCGCTTTCCGAAAATCGCAGCACGTCCGGGGGATGGGCGTATGTACGGAAGGGCGCACCTCTACCGCCGACGCAAGAGAAATAGCCCTATTGCCGACGCCGGAATCAGCAGCAATAGCAGTAGAAGCCAGAGATATCCGCTCCCTGCTCCCGACGAGTCGGGGGCGAGTGCCGGAAGGGGGGTAGAGGTGGGAGGTGGAGGGGCAGTCGGCAAAGGCGTGGCAGTGGGAGCTCCCAGCGGAGGTAGGGTGGGTCGGGGGGTGGGGGCGGCGGAACTCGGCCTGTTACCTATTCTCTCTGTCGAGACGTGAGGAAGACCCAGGCTGTCCCGCCACATGTTGTCTATCTCCGTGAGGGTGTGGCCGTAGACCTTCTCAAGGGTGTCTTCGAAGTTTAAGTCGCCGTCCCGGAATTCCCGCAGTAGCTGACTCATCTTGTCGGGGCCAAAGGTTTCGATCATGAAGTCGACGACCTGGCGGGAATGGCCGTAGAAGACGATGACGGCCTCGGGTTCTCCGGGTCGGTTGGCAAGCTGTACGAGGGGATATAGGGTGTCGGTGCGCACGGCGCGCAGGACGGCGAGATCGTAGGAGACGCCGGGCTGGATGTTGCCGTATTCTGCCAGACCTTCGTTGAGCCAGTCCGGGACCCGTTTGCCGGGGCCTTCTCCTGCCTGAGCTACCAGCAGGTGGGTAACTTCGTGGGATACGATGCCCTCAATCTGGCTATCGAAGCCGTTTATCAACAGCACCCCCTCCTTACCGTATGCCTGGCCCTGGGTCACCAGCCCGCTGGAGCTAGCCTGGCTGATGAAGGGAAGGGCGTCCTTCATCTGGAGGGGATTGTTGTACATGACCACGTTGACGTCCCTGGTCAACTCGGCGTTGAGAAGCCTGCCCATGTTGTTCAGGGTAATGGCAGAGGCGTCCAGTATGGTCTCGGCGCGGGTCCTGGTGGGGCCGTTGTAGTGCACGTAAATGTTGTCACGGGAGACGGTATTCCATTCGAAGCGGGTGTCCGTGTACATCAGTTGGGTGGACTCTGTTTCCGCGGAGTTTCCATCCTCGTCTTCGATGATCCACCGGTAGGTCATAACAGCGCCAGGGGGGATGAAAGTGCTGCTCCCGCCCCGGGTCCTGAGGGTGAACTCGGCTGTTGACGGGTCACCTGCCTTGATATCGGCTGGTTCGATGCGGCCTGAGTCCTGCCCGACGATGTTGAAGGAGAGGTTGGCGCGGGCCACGGGTCTGTCGGTGGTGAACTCCAGGGTGAAGACCATGTCGTCGGGGAAGTTGATGACGGCGGACTGGTCTCCGAACTCGATCCAGTCGTTGTCCGCGGAAGCGCCGACCAACAGGGCGGCCCAGAGCGCTACCGCGGCGATCAACAACGCCACGGCGGTGGCAACGCGCCACGGTAGGTATTGCTTAAGAGTCATCTGTCAGTTAAGCCCGTGCACTACTGACCTGCACCACTGCGGACCAGGGCAACGACCAAATTCACGACATCGCCCAGCAAAGCCGCGTCTACGAATTCCAGGGTGTCCTCAGGGGTGTTGACCCTGGAAAGGTCATCTGTGAAGAAGAAGGCGGTGGGAATGTCCAGGGCCTGGAAGACCATGTGATCACTAAAGACTCCGTCGGGTGTGTTGCCGGGCGAAACTACCGCCCCGAGCTCCGTGCCCAGCCGAAGGGTTTCAAGCTGTGTGACGGGGTCCCCCGCCACGACTGCTCTCTCGCCGCTTCCAACCACGTCCATGTTAATCATCAGACCGACGGTCGGGGCACCTTCGTCCAGCAGGCCGCTGGCAAAGCTCTGGGCGCCGATAAGGCCGAGGCCCGAGGCGCCGAAAGCGACGAAAGTGACGTCCGCAGCGAAGGTGTCGTCCTTCAAGGCATCGGCCACGGCGAGGAGAGCTGCAGTCCCGGATGCGTTGTCGTTGGCTCCGACCGATTCGGCGTCGCCATCAAAGTGGGCGCCGACCACGATGCCGAGGGCGTTGGGGTCGGACCCCTCCTTGACGGCCACTACGTTGCGGCTCTCCCGGTCGAGGGTTATGACACGGACGCGGACGCTTACTTCGCCGGACTCTATCATCGAAGCGAGGGCCTGGCCGTCTTCCTGGCTCAAGGAGAGGACCGGTACCTGGCCCTGAGACTGGAGGGTGCCGGAGAAGTTGTCCGGTTCATTGTTGTAGATGATGACTGCAGAGGCCCCGGCGGCCACGGCGTTTTGGAACTTGACTTCAAAGTCGGCTCCACCCCGTTCGATGAGGGCAACGGCCCCGTCAAGGCCCTCATCCGGGAAGTCGTCCTCGAGGCCAAGCCCAACGTTCACCAGAGTCCCTTCCACGTCTCCGAAGCCCGTGCGGAACATGAACAAGGCCTCGATTTCCCGGTCTCCATCGCTGGTTACCCTTAGCCAGGGCTCCGAGTCGTCAATCACCTGGAGGTCAAAGCTGCGGAGCTCGGCATCGTATCCAAAGGACTGGAATTCGCCGGCGATGTATTCGGCCGCCGCCAGTTCGCCGTCTGTGGCGGAATCCCGTTCTCCGAACCTGCTTACGATGGTCTCGACATAACCATAGGCGATGTCCCCCAGGTCGGGGATGAAGGAGACGGGGGTGGGAATTACCACGCCGGGAGCGGGTATGGGGGTGGCGGTGGGGATGGGGGTGGTGGCCGTGGGAGTCGGGGTGCCGGTGGTATCCCGGGCCTGGGGGGTCAGGGCCCCGGCCTCGGTGGTGGCAGTTGCGTCTACTCCGCCTCCGCATGCGGCCGCGACCAATAAAGCGATAAGGGCCACGGCCAGTAACTTGAGCTTAATCATTTCCACCTATGTCTTGAGGTCGTAATCGTGAAATGCGGGCCTTGCAATAGATAACGCAAGCAGGGGTCTGAGGTTGCGTTTCCTCCGTACATGATAATGGGAAACTGCTCAGCAGTTTCCCATTATTCCACATGCAAAAAAGGTCGTTGGGCTATTTCTTACGGCTGGCCGGGCCCCGGGCCGACTTCTTGGGGGCGCCGGTGTACTTGTCGTCGGGGAACAGCTCCTCACCGGGGGCACCGCCCTCTCCGGCCAGGGTGCTCATGGGCTCCTCGCCCTGCTCCATCTTGCGAAGAAACTCTTCGCTTACGAAGAACATTCATATACAGAAGCCATCCCGAGCTATGTCCTCGTGGTGCCTCTCGCAGGGGCAGATCTTCATGCGATCCCGCTCCGGGTCGCCTTCTACGATCATTCAGGGACAGTATCGGTATCCCCACTTGACCTCGTTCTTGGCGAGACCCTTCTGGACCTCGTCGACGATCTCGGGGTCGGAGTAGAACTCGTAGGGGCCCTTCTCGACGTACTTTTCGGACATCTTGACGGCGCCCTTCAGGGCCTGCTCGAAAGTCTTCTTCTTCAACCTCGGTCCTCCTTTGGGATAGGGCCTGTGGGTCAATTATAACCCACCCAACCCCCCAAAACCCGTATAATCAGGCCGTTAGTCGACTCACAGCCAGTTACCGGAGGAAGCCATGACGGATACGAACCTTTCCAACTGGGGCCGGTGGGGCCCGGACGACCAGATAGGCGTTCTCAACTTGCTGCAGGGTCGGGAGCAGGTGCTCAAGGCGTTCAGCATGGTCAGGGAGGGGAAGATTTACAGCCTGGCGGTGCCGCTTGAGAAGGACGGGCCGCAGATGCCGACCTTCCACAAGACCTGGCGCGTCTCGCATGTGGCGGAACGCAAGGACCCCGACCAGTCCATCATCGACGACGTCATCATCATGGAGACCCATTCCGGCACGCATATTGATGCTATTGGGCACGTGTGGGCCGACGGCCAGTTCTATAACGGCTTCTCCTCGGATGAGTACGCCGGCAGCCGTGGAGTCGAGCGGACGGGTATCGAGAATGTACGGCACATAGTGGGTCGGGGGGTGATGCTGGACGTTGCGGCGTATAGGGGTGTCGATCACCTCCAGGAGGCCGAGGCCATAACCCCCGAGGACCTGGATGGGGCGGCACGGGCGCAGGGCATCTCGCTTGAACCGGGTGACGTGGTAATGATCCGCACCGGGTGGTACACGCTGTTCGAGAAGGACAGGGCAAGGTGGGCCACATCTTTTCCGGGACCAAATGCCTCGGTGCTGCCGTGGCTGAAGGAGCACGACGTATGCGCCATCGGCACGGACCACCCGACTTGCGAGCTGAGGATCAAGGTCGGGAGCCCGGAGGGGGGGCTTCCACTTCACCGGTATGCCCTTCGGGACCTGGGGGTGTACATACTAGAGAACCTTGACCTGGAGGAGTTGGCCCGGGACAAGGTCTACGAGTTTCTTTTCATAGGGGCGCCGCTGCGGCTGACCCATGCCACGGGCTCTCCCTGGAATCCACTGGCGATCATATAGGAAGGGCACAACATGAGTAATGAAAAGCTGTCCAACTGGGGTCGGTGGGGCCCCGACGACCAGATAGGTGTCCTGAACCTCATCCAGAACCAAGCGTCCGTGCTGGAAGCGATAAAGCTAGTGAAGAAGGGGGATATCTACAGCCTGGCGGTCCCGTTGGAGAAAGACGGGCCGCAGTTCCCTCTATTCCATAAGACGTGGCGGGTGTCGCATTGGCAGCACCTGTACGGCCCCGAGCTTGACATTATCGACGACGTGATCGCAATGGAGACTCATTCCGGCACGCACATAGACGGGATAGGGCATTCGTGGCACGACGGCCAGCTATACAACGGGTTTTCGTCGGAGAAATATGCAAGCAGCCGTGGAGTCGAGCGCGTGGGCATTGAGAACGTGCGCCACATATTCGGGCGAGGCGTCATGCTTGATATAGCGGCTTACAAGGGCGTCGAGCACCTTGCCGCTGCCGAGTCCGTCACTGCCACCGACCTGGATAACGTCGCTGCCGCCCAGGGAATCGAGTTGAAACCCGGGGACGTGGTACTGGTGCGGACTGGCTGGTACAACTTGTTCCACTCCGACAGGGAGAGCTGGTCACGGTCGTTTCCCGGGCCCGACGGCTCGGTGCTGGCATGGCTCAAGGAGCACGATGTGGTCGCCATAGGGACGGACCACCCAACATGCGAGCTCTTCGAGAATATTGAGTCCCCCGTGGAGATGCCCTTGCATCGGCACGGGCTCCGGGACCTGGGGGTCTACCTGCTGGAGAACCTGGACCTTCAAGATCTGGCCCGGGACAGGGTGTACGAGTTCCTGTTCGTCGGGACGCCCTTGCGGATCACACACGGGACCGGTTCTCCGTGGAACCCGCTAGCCATAGCATGAGCCATTCGTCAGTAAAGCGGGTGGCCCGGGCCATGACGATAGCGGGTTCGGACTCGGGGGGAGGGGCGGGGATACAGGCTGACCTGAAGACCTTTGCGGCCCTGGGTGTGTACGGGACCTCGGTGATAACAGCGGTAACGGCACAAAACACCCTGTCGGTAGACGGGATAGCCGAGATACCGGCGGACATGGTTGCTGCGCAGATAGACACGGTGATGTCGGACATCGGGACGGATGCGGTGAAGACGGGGATGCTGGCACACAGCGGGATAATCGATGCCGTGGCCGACCGGATTCAAGCCTTGGGCATGCCCAACGTGGTGGTGGACCCGGTAATGGTGGCCAAGAGCGGAGACCGACTTCTTCGGGAAGAGGCGATTGATGCGTACAGGTCGAGGCTGCTGCCCAGGGCGCTGGTGGTGACGCCCAACGTCCCGGAAGCTGAGGCATTGACAGACATGACGATAGAGACGGACGAAGATGCGGTACGCGCCGCCAGGGTCATAACCGGGATGGGGACAAAGTGGGTGGTGATCAAGGGCGGGCATCGGGAGGGGCCCGTAAAGGACATCCTGTATTCGGAAGAGGCGGTACACGAGTTCGTATCTGAGCGTATAAAATCGAAGAATACGCATGGGACGGGATGTACTTTCGCCTCGGCCATAGCGGCGCACCTGGCCCGGGGATGTTCCGTTGAAAAGGCAGTGTCACAAGCCAAGGAATATGTGTCGGCGTCAATAGAAGCGGCGTATCCGGTGGGCCAAGGGCACGGCCCTCTGAACCACTTTCACGCCTTTTGGGATGAATAGTCTGTCTGAAGGGGCGGAGATGATTATCGACAACCATATTCATATTTTCCCCGACCAGGGCGGTCCGGAAGTCGGGCCCGACCCAGCGAATCATGTCGCACAGTTACAAAATAGCGTAGCCAACTTTTGGGGACGCATGGTCTCCAGTCATACCGATCCCAAGTTCATACCCGAGCCCGGGGAGGACGTAGGGTTTACTGTCGGGAGGCATGGCCGGTACTACTGGCGTAAGCACGGCGAGGGCTGCTGGCTGCAACGCGGGCCGGCCTTCATGGACCGAATGGAGTCCACCCCCGAGCAGATTATTGCTCACATGGATGCCGCAGGCGTGGACATGGCCGTTATCCAGGCTGATTTTGACTATGTTGAGTTCGACACCGGCCGTGAGGGCTTTTTCCTGGATGCCGTTAGGACTCGGCCCGACCGGTTCTTTGCAACGGCGGCGGTGGACTATCGGCTTTCCCGGTCGGATGAGTTTCTGCAGGGCCAGATAGCGAACCTGACCCACGCTGTGGAAGATTACGGGTTCCGGGCGTTGTTCCTCGGAGGGGAGGCTATTCCAGACCCTCTGGACGACCCTCGGTGCGACCGTCTTTGGCGAGAGGCTATCCGTCTCGGTGTTCCGGCTTACGTGAATACGGGGTTCCACTCCAGGGCGCAGTATCTGGAACAGCTCAGGGGTCTCAAGGCTGTGCTGGACCGGTACCCGGACCTCGATGTGATCGACTCACACGTCGGGGGGAACCTGCTCCATCCTTCCAATCCCGAGTATGTAGAGACACCGACCGAGCTGTTTCCGCTGCTGGATACGGGCCAGTTTTACCTGGAAGTCGGGTACGTGCTGGCCTACGAAGACCAGCGCATCTGGGGCCCCGACGCTTTGTATCCATACCGGCGCCACAACCAGATCATGCAAGAGGTGTACAAGCGTTTCGGGCCGAAGCTGGTGTGGGGGTCGGACCTTCCGTGGTGCTACCGGACGTGCACTTACCAGCAGAACCTGGACCTCATTCGTCTCCACACGCCGTACATGACTGATGGGGACCGGGAGCTTGTGCTCGGGGGGAACCTGACACGGCTGCTGACTTGAGCTTTACCACGCTCCTGAGTGGCACTGTTCACGCGAACGGAGAGGCCGATATTATTGGGTGGGGAGGGGTGGTTGCCACCAGGACGGGGTCTCGGTGATTTCGATTTCCGTGACCCACTTGACCCATTCGAAGCCGCGCCGGTCGGGGGCGACCAGGCGAACGGGGAATCCGTGGCCGTGGGACAACCGCTGGCCGGTGACATGAGTGGCGAGCAGGAAGTCCTGGGCGTCGTCGAGAGGGAAGCGCCTGTAGTATCCAGTGACTGAGCGAACGAGGACGCTGCGGGTGGTCTCGGAGGGACGGGCCTCATGCAGGACTCGGGCGAGGGGGACGCCTTCCCAGCGCTGCTTTGAGAACCAGCCGCCGGTGCAGTCGATGGTGGCGGTTTTCTCGGAGAGTTGGGTGAGGTCGTCAAAAGTCAGGGTTAGCTCTCTTTCCACTTCACCTGAGACCTTCAGTGACCAATCTTCTACGTTGATGGGTGCAGGCCTGTCGTTTAGCCAGGATACGACCGGGTAGTCGTTGCCGGCGAAGCTGCCTTTTTCGTAGGAGCCTGTGAAGCGCCGGGTGGAGCCGGGGAGGGGGGCGGCGCGGGCGACGGCCTCAGTGAGCTGCCATGCGAGGAACCCAGCTATGGCAATACCACCGACCCTAAGGACTGACCGACGCTCGGCCCAGAAGGAGATGGGCGGGCCTCGGAACATGTACCAGGCATGCCAGAGGAGTATTGGCAGCAAGACTACGCCCGCGTAGATGTGCCAGCTGACGCCGCTGAACATCCACCAGCTGAAGTCGCCGAAGATGGACCAGACGAATCCAAGGACAAGGGTGACGACGAGGACAACTGCGAGGGCAAGGGAGGCGATGCGGACCGGCTTTTTCTTGGGCCACTTGAAGGAGCGGATGATGTTGGCCACTTTCCAGGCCAGGACGGCGAGAATGCCGTAACCTGAGACACGATGGAGCTGGATGTAGATGGCACGGTCCTCGGAGCCGGAGATAAGGCCGAAGAAGCCGGAGACCATGTCGGCGAGGATGAAGATGAGGAGGAGGATGTTGGCCCAGGGGTAGCGCATGAGGGGATTATAGCCTCGGTGGCATGGGACGGTTTTGGCGCAAAAAAACTGGGGTGAGGTCATATCAAGACCTCACCCCAGTTCACACATTCGGGATTTTGCGTCGGGTTAGTTGACCACCTCGGCGATTTTCATTTCTATGACCTCGTCCCAGGAGTAGTCACAGATCTCTGTGAGGATCTCCTCGGTGTGCTGGCCGAGGTCGGGGGCGGGCATTCGGAGCTTGCCGGGGGTCTTGCTGAGCCTCACCGGAAGCCCGACGTACTTGAGTGTGCCCTTATTAGGGTGTTCAAGGTCTGCGACGAACTCGTTCTCCAGGACGTGGGGATCGCTGAGGACTTCATTGTAGTTGCGGAGGGGCGCCCAGGGGATGGAGGTCGAGTCGAGGGCGGACCGCCAGTGGTCGATGGTCTCTTGGGCGAAGCGGTCCCGGATTAACTCGTAGAGGGCGGGGCCGCTGCCGTTGGTGCGCTTGGCCTGGGAGTCGAAGCGGGGGTCGGATTCCAGGCCGGGGGTGCCGAGAACTTCACAAAGGGCGCCCCAGTCTTCGTCGGTGCCCTCGGCGCCGATGCAGAGCCAGGCGCCATCCCTGTCCTGGTAGATGTTGTAGAAGGGGTTGGAGAGGTGGCCGTCGCCGTTGGAGAGGGGGCTGACGGCCTTGCCTTCGAAGAGCTGCTGCTGGAAGTTGATCGCGCCCAAGTGCACCTGGCCTCCGAGCAGGGAGGTGTTGACCTCCTGGGAGATGCCGTGCCGCTCCCTGCCGAGGAGGGCGAGGGCAGCGCCGTAGGCGAGCATGACCGCACCGCCCCGGTCGGCGAAGTCGGACCAGATGGACATGGGG
Organism: Dehalococcoidia bacterium; assembly: GCA_965207225.1. Lineage (GTDB taxonomy): Bacteria > Chloroflexota > Dehalococcoidia > Plut-88900 > Plut-88900 > Plut-88900. The sequence goes on along the minus strand of CBDBLV010000003.1, from coordinate 143,933 downwards.
CCCTCGGCGGAGCCGTAGCTGACGTAGCCGCCCCAGAACTGGCCGATGATGTCGTTGGACTGACGGTTCAGCAGGGGGCCCTGGTCGCCCTGGCCCGAGCCGTGGGCGTATATGATGTCGGGGTTGATCTCCTTGACCTCTTCATAGCTGAGGCCCAGCCGCCCGAGGCCGCTCTTGCGCATGTTGGAGAGGAAGATGTCGGACTTCTTGAGGAGCCGGGTGATGACCTCGTGGCCCCTTTCGGTCTTGAGGTTGATGGCCAAGCTCTTCTTGTCGCGGTTGTTGTTCTCGAAATAGTATGAGAGGCCGTACTCGTTCTCGACGCCGCCGAGGGAGCCGCCGTGCCTGCCTGGGTCGCCTGAGAGGCGTTCTTCGACCTTGATGACCTCGGCGCCCATGTCGGCGAGGAAAGTGCCGCCGCCGGGGCCGTGATGCCAGACGGTCATATCGACCACGCGGATGCCTTCCAGTGCCATTACCATTTTCCGCTCCTCCTCGCTAGTTGATGACGCCCCGGTCTCTCAGGTCTTGCAGGGCCTGGTCGTCAAAACCACCTATTGCGCCAAGGACTTCGTCGGTGTGTTCCCCGAGCTCGGGGGCCGGGGAACGCAGGGAGCCGGGGGTCTTCTTAAGCCGGACGGGAATACCGACCATCTGGACGGGCCCAACCTTGGGATGATCAAAGTCTACAACATAGTCATTGGCGACTACCTGGGGGTCTTCGGTGAGCATTTCGTAGTCGTTGAGAATGGACCAGCCGAGGTCGTGCCTGCCCAGTATCTCGACCCACTCATCGAGGGTCTTCTGGAGGAAGCACTCCCGCATGATGGGGATGAGGACCTGGTTGTTAATCTTGGTGCGCTTGGGATTGGAGTCGAAGCGAGGGTCGAACTCCAGGTCTTCACGTTCCAGGACCTGACAGAGGGTGTGCCAGTCGCGATTCTCCTGCAGGAAGCCGAGGCACAGCCACCTGTCATCCCTGGTCTGGTAGTAGTTCCAGAAGGGGCTGAGGGGGGCCTCCCGCTTCATGCCCCAGGGCTCCCGCTTGTTGAAGATGTTGCTCTGAACGTTGAGGGCAGCCCAGTTAATCTGGCTGCCCAGGAGCGCCGAGTAGACCTCCTGGCCGACGCCGTGGCGTTCACGGGCGATGAGGGCGTTGACGATACCGAAGGCGAGAAGGATGGCGTCCTCCTGGTTGGCCATGCCGCCCCAGAAGGGGACGGGGCCGTCGCTGTTGCCGTGGCTCTGAATACCTCCGTAAAGCTGGGCTGTGATGTCATTGAAGGGTTTGTCGCGGTCGGGGCCGGTGGGGCCCATGCCGGTGGCGACGGCGTAGATGAGCTTTTCGTTGGCGGCGGAGAGCCTTGGATAGTCGAGGCCCATTTCGGCGAGGGTGGCTATGGGGAAGTTGGACAGGAAGATGTCGGCGTTGGAGACGAGCTTGCGAAGGACTTCGATGCCCGCATCGCCGGAGTAGTCGATGGCGACGCCGCGCTTGTTGCGGTTGTTGTTCTCGAAGTAATAGGAGAGGGGGAAGGGCTCCTGTCCGGGGGTCTCGGTGCGGACGCTGCGGCCGGGGTCGCCGTGGTCCTTGTCCTCGATCTTGATGACGTCGGCGCCCATGTCGGCGAGGAGGGCGCCGGCCACGGGCCCCTGCTGACCGGTGGACAGCTCGATGACGGTTAAACCTTCAAGGACCATGGGCATGATTAGTTGCTCCTGGGCGTCGTTATGCGTGTAAGTGTGGGGCAAGGTTATTGTCAGGGGAAACGAGTGTCAAGGGCATCGGTGGGGGGTGAAGTTTTGATTGAACATTGATTGAACGTTGATTGAACTCGTAGCTGTTTTGATTGAATGACGCCTAAAGGGAAAAACGGAGGGAAACCCTCTCCCCCTCGATCCCCCTCTCCCTTAGGGCCTTCAAGGGAGAGGGGGAGAGAAGAACAGAGGCAGAGGTGGGCGCTTCAGCGCCAACCTCTGCCTCTAGTTCAATACTGGAGAGGAGGAAGGAGTTATGCGGATGTGGGGTCTGGGTTTGCATTGTGTTTGTTGGGTTTTGGGTCGGCGATGGAAGGTCCGGGACTCAGTTTCAGGGGGCGGGAGGCCAGCCTGGTTCAGCCCCGTGTTTCTGTTGTGACGTGGCAGACAAGCGAGGAGTTCTCGCCAGAGGGCGTCTCTACCACCAGTTTTTCAGTTTGGCTCGACCCACTCGGAGGGGCGGGGAACACGTTTTCTCACTGCCGTCGCTGGGTTAAGGGGAATCTCCGAGGGGAACGACGGGGGAGATTTTTCCAAGGGCGTAATAGCCCGAGGTTTTTCGGCAGGGTCCTATATGAGGAGCGTGCCGCTTAATGTTGTGGACCTTCCATCGCCTGGATGGGTAAGGTAGGGAAGGGGCACGGGGCCCGGTGGTGAGGGGACAACGTCTCTGGCTTGGGCCTCGGGCCTGCGCGAGGGCCTTTGGGGTGGGCCGGGCGTTGAGCCCCCTGGGTCGGGTCTCGGGGCTTCCCTAGGGGTTGTGGTTCCTCCTTGGATTATCAGATATTTGTTCGAACGCAGGATATGATAGTACGGTCGGACAGGTGTGTCAAGAGCAAATGTGCGGCTTTGAGGGGGAATATCCCCCCGGGGCCCCAGGGGAACCCTCACCCCCTTGGTCCCCCTCTCCCTCTCGAGGGACTCGGGGCAGGCTCTTAGGGTCTTTAAGGGAGAGGGGGAGAGAAGAACAGAGGCCGACGTGGGCGCATCGCACCCACGTCGGCCTCTAGTTCAGTACTAGGGAGGAGGGGGATGGGTGGGGGGGAGTTTGTCTGAACTGTGATTTATTGAAGCGAAGAACTGTAAAGAGAGGAAGTATCATTAATAGATACACTATATCAATGGACTTTGGATACCTAATACAATACAATAAGTGCTAATATCATTAGAGTAATGATAATAAATATCGATAACTTTGGAGGACTTGATGCTGAAGGAATTTTCAATCCGCAGAGGTGCGATTTGGCTGCTGGCTTTAGCGATCTTGTGCATCGCTGTGGCTTGCAGTGACTCAGAGCCGACGCCGACTACTGCGCCCACAGCGGTCCCAACTGCGATTCCGACGACTGCGCCCACAGCGATCCCAACTGCGACGCCGACTACTGCGCCCGCAGTGGTCCCGACTACGATTCCGACGACTCCGCCCACAGCGATCCCAACCACGATTCCGGCTACTCCGCCCACTGCGGTCCCAACTGCGACGCCGACTGCTCCGCCCATCACCAGCAATCCCCGGGATTGCTTGAGCGACTTCCAGCCGGGTGTTGACTACTTCCCGGACAAGGTCGAGGCGATCTACGCCGAGGGATGGAGTGTGCGCTACCAAGGGCACTACAAGGTCCTCACGATCGAACCCGTCCCCTACGTCCAGAACGCCAGGCAGGATACGTACGTCCTTGTCCAATGCGGTGCGCCAACACCTGACCTCTCCGGTGATCTCGCAGGCGCGCACGTCATCCCGATCCCGGCAGGCACCTTCTGGACCGCCTCCGGCAGCGGGTGGTTCGTGGCCCTCGAGACCCTTGGCCTCTCCGACACCGTGCTCGGTGCGAACGTTCGGGCCGCCGGGCTCGAGTACCTGCCGAACATCAACCGCCGCTTCGAAGACGGGCTAGCCATCCCCGCGCGTGCGTCGAACAGCTTCGAACCCATCCTGGAGGCTGCGCCGGAGCTCTTTCACGTGGCGTTCAGCTATGACCTGACCGATCAGGCCCGGGAGTTGGGCCTCAACGGCGTCGCCTACAACTCCTTCTGGGAGCCGCCGCTTGGCAGCGCCGAGGAGATCAAGTTCGTGTCGCTCTTCTTCAACGCTGAAGCACGGGCGAACGAGGTACTCGAGCCGGTGATTGCGAACTACCAGGCCCTCCGACAACAGGTCGCCGACTCCGCGACGGAGGCGCCGACCGTGCTCTTCGGTGCGATCAACAGGCAGGGCCTCTGGGCGACTAAGCCAGCCAACCGGATCGATATCCGGCTGATCGAAGATGCCGGTGGAATCCCGATCCTGCAGCGCGAGATCACTGACGTACCGCTGAACTCGCCGCTATCGCTGGAACGAGTAATCGATCTGGCCGCGGACGCCGACATCTGGATCGACACAACCTACTTCGCGGACACCCGGTTGGGTGATACCGTAGCCGGCTCCCTCTCCTACCAGCCGCTCAACGCCTCATTTAAGGCGCTGAGCGAGGGGCAAGCCATCCATCAGTTCGCCCGCGGGACCGACATCTTCGCGACCGGGCAGAGCTTCCGCGTGGACATCCTGTTGCGAGACTTAGTCAGCGCGTTCCACCCGGAGTTGCTACCCGAGCATGAGTTCGTCTGGCACACCCGACTCGAGCCCTGATGGAGATCCGACCGTACGAGCCCGTGCCCCGAACCTGACGAGCTTGAATAATTTCAGGCGTCATCCGGTCATTACGGGACATGGTATCTGAGGTACAGGATTTGATTTGTTGAAGGGGGGACGCCCCCGGTCCCACGGGGGAAGCCTCACCCCCTGATCCCCCTCTCCCTTAGGGGTCGGGTCCTAAGAGGGAGGGAAAAACAGAGGGATGCACCGGCGCTAGGGCGCAGGTGCATCCCTCTAGTTTGGTGGTGGGGGGAGGGGATACCCCCGACCACCCGGGAGTTAATCAGTTCCCACCCACCCGCCCTGTTATATTGACACACAAAAAATGCACTGCATTTTTGATATGTCTTTATCAAGGGGGGAGGGTGGTGAGGGTTGGGAGGGGTGAAGGGTGGTTGTTTCGGAGGGATGGATTCCCGAGGAGTCGGGAATGACGGGGAGGAGAAGGGTGGTTAGACGACGAGGTTGGCGGCGTAGCCGACCATTGTTGCGCCGATTAGGGCGAGGATGACGTAGAGGGCGAAGACGCGGGTGCGGACTACGGAGACTACGGCGACGGCGGCGTAGAGGCTGATGGCTGCGCCGGAGACCATGAGGGCGAGGGCCGCACCGAAGCTCATGCCCATTTCGAGGAGGCCGCGGACGAGTGGGAGGGAGGCGTAGCCGTCGAGGTACATGGGGGCGCCGACTACGACGGCAAGGGGGACGGAGGCCCCGGCGTCGGCGCCGAAGAGGGACATGATCCATTCGTCGGGGACGAGGCGCTGCAGGAAGACCTCCAGGACGAGGGCGAGGGAGAGCCAGCGGAGGGCGAGTCGGGAGTTGGCAATGACCTCGGGCCAGAAGCGGGAGCGGTCGGGTTCGCAGGTACCGCAATTTTCGAGGGCGTCGGTGCGCATCATGTCCTGGACCGAGCCTCGGAAACCGGGTATGGCTGCTGTGACGAGGCCGGCGAACAGGCCAATGAAAAAGGCGGCGACGGTCTTGGCAATGGCGAAGTCGGCGCCGATGATGCCGCCGGTGACGAGCATCATGCTGGGGTCGGTGACGGGAGAAGAGACCCAGAAGGCCATGATGGGGGCCAGGGGTACGCCGCGGCGGAGAAGGGAGGCGATGAGGGGCAGGACGCCAAGGCCGCATACAGGGGTGATTGCGCCGATCAAGCTGGCGATAAATATGGAACGCAGGGTCCCGCCTTTGAGCAAGGAAAGGGCCCGGTCGGCCCAGTTGCCGAGAGTCAAGGCGCCAGCGAGAAGGGAGGCGATGGCAAGAACGGGCAGGATCTTGAGGATGCCCCAGCCGACGTTTCGGAGCATGTCGGGGTTGGGGTCGGGGGTGAGGGAGCCGGTGATAAGGAGGGTGACGGTCAGGAGCCAGACGAAAGCCTCGGCGCTGGGGCGTCGGAGGCGGAGTCGGGAGGGTCTAGCGATGGAGATGGCCATGGTGGGGGGATTATAACTCAGTGGGGGGTGGTGGGAGGCCAAGGTGAGGGGTCGGCAGTGCGTGGGCCACCCCCCCGCTCGCACTTCGAGTGCCTCAGCACGAGCGGCCCCGCCGCCCAGGGGAGGGCGCCCACGAGGGATGCCGCTACGGGGAAAGGGAGAGTAGGAAGGGGGTTAGTTGATGGCGCCGTCTTCGCGGAGGGACTCGATTTCTTCCCAGGAGTAACCGAGTTCGTCAACGAGGACTTGCTCGGTGTGCTGGCCCATCTCGGGGGCGGCGCCGCGGGGTTTAACCTCGCTTTCGCTGAACTTCAGGGGGGTGGCCAAGGTCTCGTAGGGGCCGTGGGTGGGGTGGTCGACGGTGACGATGAAGTCGTTGGCGCGGACCTGGGGGTCGTGCATGGACTCCATGAGGTCCTGCATGGGGGCCCAGATAACGCCATTGGCGTCGAGGCGCGGGCGGAGCTCAGCCAGGGTGAAGCGAGCGAGGGTGGAGTCGAGGTCGGGGATGAGTTCGAGGGCGTTTTCGCGTCGGGCGAGGGGCTCAGAGGACTTTGCGTCGGTGGTGAGATCTTCTCGGCCAATGGCCTTGCAGAACCCGGCCCATTTCTCGTTGGTATTGGGCGAGACGACGTTTATCCACTTGCCGTCCCTGGTCTGATAGGTGTTCTGGAGGGGGTTAGGCGACTCCTCACGCCTCCACTGGAAGGGGTGTTGTCGAGCGTAGAGAGAGCGGGACAGATCGCCGCCAACGACCCAGAGTCCCATGTTGAGCAGGGAAGTAGAGACCGTCTGCCCCCGGCCCGTCCTCTCCCTGACCCAAAGCGCGGTCATCACACCTGCCAAAAGCGCCGTGGCGCTGGTATGGTCGCCGAAACCGGAGCGGAGGTTGACGGGGTCTTCGCCGGGTCGGCTGAAGAGGGACATGGCGCCGGAGCGGGTCCAGAAGGCTGTGTAGTCGAAACCGGTGCGGTCCTTTTCGGGGCCTTTGTTCCCGTAGCCGTTGAAGGAGAGGTAGATGAGTCGGGGGTGATCTTTGGAAAGCTCCTCGTAGGTAAGGTGGAAGGCTTCCTGGCGTCGGGGTATGAGGTTGGTGGTAAAGACGTCAGCCCTGGCGGCGAGCTTGTGGACGGCCTCCTGGGCCCCGGGTCGGGAGAGGTCGAGGGCCATGGAGCGCTTGCCGCGGTTGTCCATCTCGAAGGCGTAGCTGATGGGGAAAGGCGTGCCGAAGTCTGCGTCCCGTATCTCGGTGCGGAATGTATCGCCCTGGAGGGCCTCGACCTTTATAACGTCGGCGCCCATGTCGGCCATCATGGCGCCGCAGGAGGGTATGGCGAGCCAGTTGGCGACCTCGAGGACTCGGATGCCTTTCAGGGGCGGTTCCATGTGACGGCCTCCGGCGAAGGGGAGTTGGGGGAATGATACTGCCAAGGGGGTGGGGGTGTCAGGTGTGGGGGGTGAGGGTTTGCTTGACAGCACAGGGTACAGTTGGAGTGCGCTATAGTCCTATGTAATCACGTTAATGCATCAGCACACCGACTAAACTGATTGAATGATGCTAAGCAACAAAGAAGAGAGTGAAAGGGAGTCGATATGGAGCGTCGACAGGGAGACGAAGAGTCTCTATTTCATGGTCTTCATAGCTCTGGTGCTGATTGGCGCCGGGCTGGTAACATATGAGGAAGTCCGCGTTGTCAAGGCCGATGGGATATTGGACACGGTACTGGCAGCGTGGTGGGGGTTGGGAGGCTGATACCACCGTCGGTGGCTGGTGCGTTGATAGTCACCGAGGTCTGGAGGAACGGTTTGGTACTGGCAGAGCGACTGGAAGAATGGTTCGAAAAGAGGAAGCAGAGACAGATAGCGGAGGCTGTGACAGAGGCGCGTGACGAAATTTCGGCTCTGTGGCAGGCCTGGAACGAACGTAGGGTGGAGGCCGAGCGGCAAGGGCAAGCCTTCGATGAGCCGCCGCCATCAGGCTAGAACTCTATTGGAATATCGCCGGGGACTTGTAGGACCGAAGCCCACCCACCGAGACAGGAGGACGAAGAAATGACGCTAACGGAAAACCCGAGACCCGGGACCAGGGAGCCGGATGGAGTTTGGGCCCGCGCCTTTTCCTATCACCCCTTCTCGCCGGTGCTGGAGAGGGCCGAGGGGATCTACCTGTACGACGAGGACGGCAACCGGTACATCGATGTGTCGGGGGGGCCGATGGCGGTGAACCTGGGCCACGGTGACCGGCGCGTCATCGAGGCAATGACCAAGCAGGCGGAGAAGTTCGCCTATTGCCACCCGGTACTTTCGAACAGGCCTCGGGCGGAGCTGTGTGAGCGGATCAGCCAGAAGGCGCCGGGGAGTTTGAATACTACCTTCCTGGCGTCGGGGGGTTCTGAGGCGGTGGAGACGGCGATAAAGGTCGCCCGGCAGTACCACCTGGAGCGGGGCAACTCCGAGAAGCACATAGTTATTTCCCGTTACGAAAGCTATCACGGCATGAGCCTGGGGGCATTGTCGGTGGCTGGGATGGCGGGGAACCAGACGGACTTTACGCCCATGCTGACCAGGTGGCCCCACGTACACCAGCACAGCGTGAGGGAGACCCCACCCCGCATGGACCCCAAGGACTTCGCAATCCAGTGCGCCCAGGAGCTGGAAGAGGCGATCTACTACGCCGGGCCTCAGCACGTGGCAGCGTTTCTGGCCACACCCCTGGCGCAGGGTCGGGACTACGGGCTGGCCCCGCCTCCCGAATACTGGCAGACCATCCGGGAAATATGCGACCGTTACGACATTTTACTGATAGCCGACGAAGTGATCACCGGGTGGGGCCGGACGGGCAAGTGGTTCGGGATGGAGCACTATGACGTCGAGGCGGACGTGATGGTCACGGCCAAGGGAATCGGGAGCTGCTACGCACCCCTGGCGGCGGTGACCGTTTCGGACGAAATCAACGACACTTTCGTGAAGAACGGCGGGCACTTCGTGCACGGGTACACCTACTCGGGGCACGCGGTGGCCTGTGCGGTCGGGCTTGAGGTGATAGACATCATCGAGAAGGACGGGCTGGTCGACCAGGCGGCGGAGGTAGGGGCATACATGCACGACAAGGCCAAAGCTTTGCTTGACCACCCGACCATTGCCGATATCCGGGGCCAGGGCATGCTGCTAGTGCCCGAGCTGGTCAGCAACAAGGAGACGCTGGAGTTCTTCCCACCCGAGGTCAACGCGGAAGAGGTGTTCCAGTCCATAGCCCTGAAGAACGGGCTGGCGCTTTACTCGAGTCTCTGGGGCCCGAGACGCCCGCAGAACCTGAACCGGGGGCTCCCCATGTTCATCGCTCCGGCGTTGATAGCCACCAAGGAGCAGGTGGACGACATCCTGGATGCGGTCGACCGGTCGCTGACTGAACTGGAGTTGGAGCTGGGGGTGTCGGGCTAAGGCCAGTCGGGGAAGCCCTCTCTCGCCAATCTATCGAGGATCAGCTTATCGGTGGGAAAGGCGAGGGGTTCCGGGGGGTGGTGAGGGGGGAAGAAATCGATAAGGTCAACATCATCGGCGGCGTTCATGGCGCCGCCGATGACCTTTCCGAGGAACCAGACGCCGACCGTCAATGAGTTGGGATCGTGGAAGTTGGAGTGGACGTCGTAGACGGGTCCAACCTCTATTTCCAAGCCGGTCTCTTCCCGCAGCTCACGCCTGGCCGCATCCCTGATGTCCTCTCCCCACTCGACGTAGCCGCAGGGGATACACCATTGGCCTTCACGGGTCTGTCCCTTTGCCCGACGCCCCATAAGCACCCCTTCTTCGCCCGCGCAGATGACTGCCACGCCGGCTACCGGGTTACGGTATTGGACGAAGCCGCATTGCGGGCATTGGGGTCGGGGCCTACCGCCTCTAACCTTTGAGCCAAGGGTCGAGCGGCACATGGGGCAATAGCGGAATTCACCAGGCATGTCGGGGCTCCTTGGGGAGGTTCTGGAAGGGTTGATGGTGGTTTGACAATGGTCGGAAATGGGGGGAACATCGGGCGCACATTATTCGGTGGGTACGGCTTGAAAACGCAACCGGACACGGCCCGAGTATTAAAGCAGATATTCGATGGGTCCAGCGATGGGATCATCTTCGCAGATGGGGAAGGAATCATCCGGTTGTGGAACAGGGGGGCGGAGCGGATTTTCGGGTACGGGGAGTCGGAAGCGGTGGGGTCGACGCTTGACCTGATAGTACCGGAGCGGTTCAGGGAGAGGCACTGGGAGGGCTATCGTCGGGTGATGGAAACGGGGGAGACTCGATATGGCGACCAGCTTCTTTCCGTCCCAGGCATGGGGAGGGACGGCAGCAGAATCTCGCTGGAGTTTACCGTGTGCCTGATAAAGTCCGAAGACGGCGTGGCGGAGGGCGTGGCTGCGATAGTCAGGGATTCAACTGAGGGCTGGCAGAGAGAACGCGAGTTGAAGCAGCGCGTGGGGGAATTGGAGAAAAGGTTGGGGGAGGGCGTAGATTGATGAAGAGCAGAGAAACGGATGTGGTAATCATCGGTGGGGGGATAACGGGATGCGCCGCAGCCTATTACCTGGCGAAGAAGGGCAAGCGGGTCACGGTGGTGGAGAAGGGCGATACGGCTGGGGAGGCGTCGGGGCGGAACACGGGAGGGGTGCGGGTGCAGGGTCGGAACCCGACGGAGTTCCCGTTCATGCTGGAGTGCATCAAGATGTGGGAGAGTCTGGAGAAGGAGCTGAACGCAGACATCGGGTATGTTTCGGGTGGGAACCTGCTCTACGTGGAGAACGAGGCTGACATGAAGGAGATAGAGCGGGGGGCGCGGCTGGCCAAGGAGCACAGGGTCGACTCCTATATCATCAGCCCCGAGGAGACCCGGGAGCTGGTGCCCGGCCTAACGGCCCCGGTAATCGGGTCGCTCTATTCACCGTCGGACGGGCATGCGGACCCAACGAGAAGCACCAAGGCTTTCGAGATGGCGGCGAGGGAATCGGGGGTGGAGGTACTCACAAATTGCGCTGCGTTAGACATTGAGACCCGGGACGGCCGGGTGACATCAGTGAAGACGGACCTGGGCAGGATTGATACGGGCTGGGTGGTAAATGCGGCGGGGGTGTGGGCCAACCACGTTGGGAGGAAGGTGGGGCAGCGGTTTCCGGTGAGAATCATCCGGCAGACGCAGGCCATCACGGAGCCTGTATCGAAGAGGATAATGCCCTTCGTGCGGGGCCCGAATTCGGGGTTCAGGCAGGAACCGGGGGGCGGGATCCTCTTCACCCGGGGCTACAACCACCCCCGGGACTACGACGTGACCCGGGAGACCTTCGACAATATCCGTGTGTGGCTGCCACAGATTGTCCGGCACCACAAACTGGTCAAGTTCCACGTGGGTCGGGCGCTGCCTCGGAGTGTTCACGCCAGACTGCCGCTGGTAAATCGGATAGGAAGGCCGTGGCCGCTGCGTTCGGATGTCGAGCCCAGGGTGAACCGGAAGACGGTTGACGAGGGGCTGAAGTGGCTGGTCAAGACCATTCCGTGGCTTGAGGGTGTGCGCGAGGAGAGGGCGTGGGCGGGGCTGATTGACCTGACACCCGACATGCTGCCGGTATTCGGGGAGGTGGGCAGGCCAAAGGGTTACGTAGTGGCGGCGGGGTTCTCGGGGCACGGGTTTGCTATGGGGCCAATGAGCGGGAAGCTGATATCGGAGCTGATTGTGGACGGGAAGACGTCGATAGACATCAGCGCATTCAGGCCGAGCCGCTTCGCGGAAGGGGTCCCGATAAGCCCACCGAGGAATTTTGTGGGGTAGAAGGGTTAGGAATTTCGGCGGGAAGTGTGCCTGTCCCGGCTGTCGAGCCAGATTGTGACCGGGCCGTCGTTGCAGAGGTCGACCTGCATGTGGGCCCCGAAACGGCCGGTTTCCACGTTGAGGCCCGAAGCCCGGCACTGCCCTAGGAAATATTCGAGCATCGGCTCGGCGACGTCCGGCTGAGCGGCCCGAGTGAAACCTGGCCTCCGACCCCTCCTGGTGTCCGCTGCCAATGTGAACTGGCTGATGACGAGGAGGCCGCCTGAGATATCGAGAACGGACCTGTCAAAGCGTCCGGCGTTGTCGGGGAAGATCCTGAGGTGGAGAGTCTTTTCCTTCAGGTAGTCGGCGTCTTCACGGGTATCGTCCTGCTTGACACAGAGGAAAAGGCAAAGGCCCGTGTCGATGCTTCCTACGGAGTCGCCATCAACGGTGACGGAAGCGCGGGAGACTCTTTGGAGGAGAGCCTTCAAGTGGACTTAGGTGTCGGAGGTGGAGGCTACCTTGTCGGCGCTCTTCTCTGAGGACTTGTCGGAAGAGGAGGACTCGGACTTGGGCTTGGAGTCGGATTTGGACTCGGAGGAAGAATCGGAAGACTCCTCCTTGCCGTTGGCAGTTGAGCTGGCCTGGCCTTTGCGGTGGTCGGTGGAGTAGAAGCCGGAGCCCTTGAAGAGGATGGGGACGGAGTGGAAGACACGGCGGGAATCGGATGCGCAGGTGGGGCAAGGTGCGTTGCCAACCTCGCTGACACTCTGGCGCACCTCGAAGCGGCGGCTGCAGGTCAGGCATTCGTAGTCGTATAAAGGCATTCGGTCCTCCGAGATACGTTTAGCACTCCGCCAATACGAGTGCTAAACCTGAGAAATTCTAGTCCCGACGGGTCATAGTGTCAATGGAAACGAAGGTAGATTGCATGTCTGGCGGATGATAGACACCGACTTCTCACGGCGGTCTAACCTGAACTTCGAATAGAGGGGAGGGGATACAAATGGTCAAGGGTGCGTGGAGCGCGGGAAGGCAGTGCAAAAGCGCCGAATCAACCGCCCGGCCTATGACGAGGAGCGGGTTGAGAATAATAAAGCACGGGTGGCTATATTAGCTGTGTGGATATTAAAGGTGGGCATATAATTGGGTTAAGGCAGGGTTTTGAACCTTGTCAAGCTGACGGGTCAACTTCTCGACCTATGGCCAGTCTCATCTGAGCTGAGCAAAGTCGATATGCTTGTAGCCTATGTTCTCGGGGGAGTGAGGTAGGGGCAGACTGACTTGCGACCAAAAGCTGAAGCGGGACGGACTCGGATACCTAGCTTCCTGATGATAATTGCCAAATCGGGGTGTTTGAAGTTTGCACTGGGCGGCTTCATTGTCGCTATGGTCTTTGGTGCCATAGCTGTCGGGCTTGATCTACGCGCAAACGCCCAAGACGGTCTGCAGTGCACTTACTACTACGAAGACGAAAATGGGGATACCACCAGTACTACCGTCCCCTGCGACAACAGAGGTCTTCCCCCGCCGCCTCCCACTTCACTCAATAATCCCAGTTGCGCCGTTAGCATTGGTGGGCATGAATGTCAGTTCCCTTGCGGGAGCGACCCCAGCGATTGGTGTGACATAGTTGAGAGCGGTCCCGCGCAACCCCCCCCACCCCCACCTCCGCCTCCTCCACCCCCGCCGCCACCGCCTCCCACGTCCACACCTACCCCAACACCCACTCCTATTCCAACGCGCGAAGTAGAGGCGACCCCAACTCCCCCTCCCCCACCCACGGCGACGCCTGTGCCGACCTCTACCCCTACACCTATCCCAACGCCCACTCCCACGCCCACACCAACACCTACTCCTACGCCAACACCTACTCCTACGCCAACACCTACACCCACCCCAACCCCCACTCCCACCCCAACCCCCACTCCCACCCCGACCCCTACTCCTGTGCCCACGCCCGTACCCATCCCGACTGCCACGCCTGCCCCGACTTCAACTCCTGCGTCTACCTTCACCCCAGGGCCTGCACCAGTCACCACGGCAGCACCGACCTCGGGGTCTGGGACCTCGGAACTGGAGGAGCCGGCGGTGCCGGTAATCGGGGATGCACTGCCGCGGATCCGGAATACGCTGGGAGGAATAGCATCCTCTCCGCGCAGGCGCACGACCCTAATTGTGATTCAGGCGGCGACCAGCGCCTTCGCCGCGGGGGTGTTCTCCTACCTGATATTCAGGAGACGCTAGGACAAGGCCAGCCTGGGAATTACGGGAGGTATTGGATGGGCCCTGATCTAAGCCGGCTCCTGGACGAGGGCGCCCTGGTCGGCGGGTTCGACGGCGTCTTCCCCGGTTAGCTGGAGGGTCATCAGGAACTCCGCGTACTCCCCGTGAACCGTATCCACAGATAGGTCGCCGCCGTATCTGCGGGCCACGTCCGCCGCCAAAGGAAGTCCCAGTCCGGCCCCCACTGCGCCGTCTCGGGTGGAGAAGAAAGGATTGAATATACGGCCAACAATGTCATCAGGTATACCCGGCCCATTGTCCCGCACTCGAATCTCGACCGTATCGTCTATGCGCCGGGTGGAAATGAACAGTGCAGGTTCGTAGCCTTCGGATGCGCGGCTCTTTTCGTGCATGGCGAAGTATGAATTCGACACCAGGTTCAGTATCGCCTCATCGAAGTCACGCTCCACCAATGTCATCTCCCCAACCTCGGGATCCATGTCAAAGACGGGTTGTATCGAGAATCCTTCCCACTCCGAGTTCAGGGTACTGCAGCCGGAGAGCACGGCCTCTCTCAATGCCCCGTTCAGTTCCACCGGGGCGGCCTCGCCGCCTATTACGCCAAATCCTCTCATCCTTTCAACGATGGCGAGGGCTCGCCCCCCGTTGGACAGCACCCGTTTCAGGCTCGTGTTCATCTCCTCGGTTATGTCGTCCAGCAGAGCAGTGTCGTCCTCCGACATCCTGTCCCTGTAGTTATCCAGCATCTCTGTGAGTTCGCCATAAAGCTCCAGCGAGCCCTCGGAGAAGTTGTTGACAAAGTTCAGGGGGTTGCTTATTTCGTGGGCTACCCCGGACACCAGTTCACCCAGGGCGGCCAGCTTCTCCTGGGCTACAAGCCGCGCCTGGAGGCGCTTCAGCTCCTCGTTGGCTACACGCAGGTCTTCATAGAGCTTTTCCACCAGGTTCAGGCGCTGCACTTCCAGCGCCTGCTGCCTAAAGACTTCGAGGGCGCCGGCCAGCTCTCCAATTTCGTCCCGACCAACTTCGGGGACCGGCGTCTCCAGGTCTCCATCGGCCATGTTGCGCATCCGTTCCGACATGCGGGACAGCCTGCGGACCATGCCGTTCCCGACCCATACCCAGGCGGCCAGCGTGGCGGCTATTACGCTGATTACGCTGATTCCTGCCAGCAAGGTGCGGCCTTCGTCGAAGCTGCTTATGGCGAGGCCGAGGGCTTCGGAGGACTCGGCGCCGGAAGCCTCCAGGAGCGTTGTGACCGAAGACTGCAGCTCTTCGCTCGAGAGATCGAAGGACGTAGCGAGCTCCCTGATGTTCTCTTCCAGGACAAGCTGCTGTCCCCGAATGTAGAAGACACCCGTGCCTCCCCCGAGGGCCGATACCTCCGGGTCTATGCCGGTGGCATGGACCACCGAGAATGCATCGAACATTTCCTGGAGCTCGACTTCTCCCCGGGCTTCCAGGGCCTGGCGAAGCAATGATAGCGCCGCTTCTGAGTCGCCTACATCCGAGGACATGGCGGCCAGTCGGAGTCTGACTTCCTGTACTGAGGTATCGGTGGTAAGGAGCGACTCTCGGGCGACAACCAGGTCATCGATGACATCCGCAAGGTCGTAGGCGGCGTCGCTCACTGACTGCGCTTCCTCTGCGAGGGCAGGCACGCCGCTTACCACATTCAGCGCTTCTTCCAGTCTTCCGAGGGTGGTGGAGAGGGTCTGGCTGTCCTGCGGGTGGAACCCCGACTCCGCATCTGCCGCCACTTCCAGGCCCAGGATTCTGAGCCTCTCAGCCTCCCGGGCGGCTACCCAGGATGACTCCAGGGCGGGAACGGTTTCGGACTGCAGGTCGTAGTTGTGGTCTCCGCTTTGCTCGAAGTAGTAGACCGCTACTCCGCCCGAGATCAGTGTCAAGGCTACGGCAAATCCCAGGGCCAAGTAGAGCTTGGTCCCTATGCGCCGCCACCTGCCTGTCAGGAAGCTTATGGCCCCTACTGCCATGCCGAAAACGCCATATATGGGTAGGTAATCCAGGAAACAGGGAGCGCATTTAGGATATCATAGCGTTGCGGCGCCGCATTGCCGGCAGTTGCCTTTAGGAGAAGCAGGCGAGGATATGAACGACATATTCACCAAGGGCCTGGACGTCAATGATGCCTGGGACCTGCTGTGGCCCGTTTCAATTTACGTCCTGGGCATGTCCGCGTACGCGGTGTTCGTGTTCAAGTTCTATCGGTTTGTCGCGGCTCGGGACATGTTCAAACTTGACATCTCCAGGTACGAGGGCCGAAGCCACGGGCCGGGGAGGTCGGTCCTCCACGTGGTCCTGTATGTCTTCAAGTACCTTGTACTGTTTCCGGTCTTCGCCTTTTTCTGGTTCGCAGTCCTGACGCTGATACTGGCCTTTCTGTCCAAGGGCCAGACTTTTCCCGAGACTTTGTTGATAGCGCTGGCCACGGTATCCGCCATCCGGGTCACGTCCTACTTCAAGGAAGATCTGTCTCGGGACCTGGCGAAGATTCTTCCCTTTGCCGTACTAGGCATCTTCCTTGTAGACGCTTCTTTCTTCTCGGTTACGGACTCGCTGGAAAGCCTGGAGGTGGCAGGAGACTACAGTGAGAGCATCCTCTATTACCTGCTCTTCCTCATCGGCCTGGAGTTTGTCTTGCGGATTGCGCTGGCGGTGGTGAAACTGGTAATGGGGATAAGAAATCGGCTCCGCAGTCAACCTCCCCCCTCCGAGGAGTCCCCGCCCGACTTTCCCCCAGGAGAAGACACTGCCTCTGCTTCCACGGATGAATCGAGGAGTCAAGCCCCGGGCAGCACGGGCCCCAATCTCAAGTAAGGCATTGTGCTAAAGCACGAGGCGGGTCTCAAATAGAGGGTTAGTGAGAAGGCGGCGGGCGGTGGAGTTGAGGGGACCGGGAGCCAGCCATGAGTCACGTGGAAATCTGGACCAAAGCCGACAACGATTACCACACGATTGGATTGAAGCTAGCGGGCCTGCGTAGTCGTTAACGGGGTCTTTGCTACAACGCCCCATACCTCTTCCCAATAGCCGCCTTAACCGCCTCGCCTGCAGAATGGCCTGCCTCCTCGGCGGCCCTCAGAGAGCCCTTTGCTGCCGTCCCGGCCAGTTCATTCGGGTCCAATGAAAGCTCCGCAGCAGCCTGAGCAGCGGCATCGGCTATCGCTTCAGCAAGCTCCCCAAGCTCCGGGAATTCCATCATCGCTGCATGGGAGACCAGTTCATACGCGCTTTGCTCGGCTGCCACCGACACATTCTCTCCCGCCGTCGCCGAACCACTGATTATCCCCCGCATCGCAGCCTTTCCACCTTCAATCAGGTCTTCTTCGTTGTTCTTAAGGGCCTCCACCGCCGCCCGAGATATCTGCCTCACAGCGAGGTCAGCGGGGATGCCCACGGATGCCGCCACCTGCATCGTCCCCTCGGCAGCGCCTTGAATTGTTGATGTTTGCTCGTCTCTCCCCTTTCTGTGGTAGAGCGCGCCGGCAACCGCGTCGTGGAGAATCCTCGTTGTAACTCCCGTCGCGTCCCTGACGCCAAGCACGACACCCATCGTTGCATCCCTGACGTGTTCTGCGGACCACACCCCGAGAGAGTCCACAGCGTGCATGGCCCCTACCATGGCGTCCCGTGCGACGGAACTGGGCCCGTGGGCCGCGGCCCCCACCGTATGTAATGCTCTCGCAGACGATTGCCTTATCTTCCCAACGGATAACTTCGCAGCCTTAGTCGCAGCTGCGGTAACGCTCGTACCTACCGCCCTCGTTACCGCATGGGCGGGTTGCTCCATATCCCGTAACTGTCTTTCAACCTCAGTCACGTCGATCTTTCTCGTCTTTATTGTTCTGGGTGAGACGATGCCCCCGGAGAATATGAGCTGCATCGCCTCGGGAACTGTCAGATCAGTGTCCAGAACGTCCTCCGGCGGCATCAGCACCACGAATCCCGAATTCGGCAGCGGCGCGGTTGGAACATAGGTCATTATCAGCTTCTCCGCATCTGCGGCATCCGTTAACCCGGTCAGAAAGCCCAGGCTCCAGGCATCCGCCCTGGGAAACTGTACAAGCACTACCCGCTTGAATCCCGTGACGCTGGCGCCGGAAAAGGACTCGATAAGCTGTCGATTGGCTGAGTAGAGTGTGCCGATGAACGGTATGCGGAGAAGAGACTTTCGTATCCAGTCGACTACCATGCTCCCCAACCTAAAAGTGGCGAAGGCACCGATCAGGTAGACTATGATTACGGCCAGAACCACTCCCGGCCCCGGCAACGACCATTCAATCCCGAACCGCTCGAGGAGCCACTCGATCCAGGGACGCAGGAATCCGTCCACGATATCGAACAGGAAACGTACGATAACGTAGGTGAGGGCCACGGGCAGCAAGACTAGCAGCCCGGTTATCAGCGACCGCCGGATATGCCTCAGGACGGTCTTGCGTGCGCTATTCAGAATCACTGCCATACACCTCAATCAAAAGGCTGATTTGCACTAGCCCAACCCCGTCCGACGCCTACAACCTGGCACAACCGCCGGCGACACAGACACACCTCGAAGTCCCCGGCAACGTCTTCGTGGCCGTGAACAGTCTGACGAAGAGAGACCGCACTCACGGACCACTTAGCTGCCACTCCCGGATCTATTCTATCAGGCTGCCCGGACTCGAAACGGATCCAGAAGTCGAAGTGTAATAATAACCTTGTTGCATATTCCCTTTGAGATTCGCTTAGTAAGTGAACTTAATTTCGCTTACAAATCTGCTTTGGCTTAAACGCAGCATTCAAATGCGGTTAATAGAGTCATTACACTAGACTTGGCTAATTGTATAAACAAAGCTGACGCGCCTAAAAGGGTGATCTCAGCTTCTCATGCTACTGGCCATACTCGTGTGTACATAGACGGCCTCAGCCTAACATTTGGCTTGTGATAAAATGTTGCATCACTCCCTCATTGTCTTTGGAAGAACTGGAGGATGTTATGGCAATACTAGGCAGGATTGGAACAACGGTCAGGGATTCGATAGCCAGCACCGTACGAGGGACCGGAGAAGTCACGGGACTCGCCATCGACGCGGTCCGAGAGAATACCGTCAATGCCCTTAGAAGCGCGCGCACCATCGGCGGCGAGGCCGGACACCTGGCACAGGATGCAGTGCTGGGTGTCCTGGAGGCCACGGGGAAGATCGGTGGGAGTGCCGGCTCAGTAATCAGGGATGCAGCCATAGGTGTGATTGAAGGAACGGGCCAGGTTGCCACGGCGACTACAACCATGCTCCACGACGTGGTGGTCGGCGCCATCCGCGGTTCACGTGACGCGGGCGCAGAGCTCGGGGTCGCCACACAACAGGCAGTTGAGGGCGCTCTTAGAGGCGGGGCCTCCGTCGGTATAGCCGCAGAGGAATCCCTCGTCCAGGTCACCCGAGGCGCGATTGACGGCACCAAGGAAATCGGGGGGGCCCTGACTGTCGCATCTCAGGGGACAATCGCCGGAGTTGTAAAGGCTGTTGCGACAACGGGCGGCGATGTCACAACCGCAGCCCGCGACACGTCTCGCGAGCTCATCAGCAGTGCGGCCGCTATGGGTGAGGACGTGGCACAGATCTCCCTGGCCGCCGTTCGAGGCTCCATCAACGCGGCACGATCCGTTGGAGTCGATGCAGAGAAGACCGCCTCCGCCGTGGCAACAGGCGCCATCGAAGCCGCATACGACGTAAGCGATGCCGCCGGAGATGCCGTGCGCAAGGCAGCTACCGGGACCATTGAAGGAGTCAAGGTCGTTGCGGAATCGGCAACCTCAAGTGAGAAAAAGGACGCCAAATCATAGAGTCGACTTGCGCATGCCCTATCCCCAAGGGTGACTCGCTCCAGAAGCGTTGATTGACAACACTGATTCGACCATTGGGAGAATGCGAGCGCAGGCCGTTCAGGTGCAGGTGTAATGATGGAAGGTGGGTGGTGGAGCTGAGGGGATTCGAACCCCTGACCCCCTCAATGCCATTGAGGTGCTCTCCCAACTGAGCTACAGCCCCGTGCGGTCCGTAAGGAATTCAGAAGATAGCAGATTGACCGGCTCCTATCAATAGCAGCCGAGTCAATTCTGAAGTCGCCAGCTAGCCCGTGCCTAGCACCTTCTGCATCGTCGATCCGATCTCAGCGGGGCTGTATGCGATGGCTGCACCTGCTTCGCTAAGGGCCTGCTGCTTGGCCTTGGCGGTGCCGCTTTCTCCCGTGATTATCGCACCCGCATGACCCATCCGTCGGCCCGGGGGCGCCGTCGCGCCCCCAATGAACGACACCACGGGTTTCGTAACGTTCTCCTTGATGAACGCTGCTGCTTCCTGCTCCCGAGACCCGCCTATCTCCCCGATCATCACTATGGCGTCGGTGTCGTCGTCTTCTTGAAAGAGCTTCAGGATTTCTACGAAGTTGGTCCCGATTATCGGGTCCCCGCCGATGCCAACGCACGTGGACTGCCCGATGCCCAGCTCGGTCAGCTGGGCCACGGCCTCGTAGGTCAGGGTACCGCTCCGGGACACGATGCCCACCCTGCCCGGCATGTGAATGTTGCCCGGCATGATGCCTACCTTGGCCCGGGACCCGGGTGAAATCGCACCCGGACAGTTCGGGCCGATTAGCTTCACCGGCTTGTCCTTCAGGTACTTCCCCACGCTCACCATGTCCATGACCGGGATGCCCTCAGTGATGGCGATGATTAGCGGCACTTCGGCATCCGCCGACTCCAGGATTGCGTCCGCGGCGAAGGGCGCCGGAACGAAGATCAGGGCCACATTGGCCCCCGTCTCCGCCACCGCCTTCTCCACAGAGTTGTACACGGGCACGCCCTCCACGTCCGTTCCTCCCTTGCCGGGCGTCACACCCGCCACCAGGTTAGTGCCGTATTCACGGCAGCGCATGGCGTGGAAGCTGCCGTCCCTGCCGGTAATGCCCTGCACCAGCAGGCGTGTTTCGTCGTTTACGAGAATGCTCATTTATTCAGTCCTTAGCGGGAGCTCTTGGCGTCGACAATTTTCTGGGCGGCGCCCTGGAGGTTGGGTACGAAGGAGATGTTCAGCCCCGACTCCTCCAGTATCTTCTGACCTTCGTCGACGTTGGTTCCCCTCATCCTCACCACCACCGGCATGTCCACGTCCACCTCCCGGGCCGCCTGCACTATGCCTCGAGCCGCCACGTCGCACCGAAGGATGCCCCCGAAGATGTTGACCAGTACTTTCTTGACCTTGGGGTCGGAAACCAGCAGCTTGAAGGCCTGGGCGATCTTCTCCTCGTTGGCCCCACCCCCGACATCCAGGAAGTTGGCAGGTGAAGCGCCGAGCAACTGGATGATGTCCATGGTAGCCATCGCCAGGCCGGCGCCGTTGACCATGCAGCCCACGTCGCCGTCCAGCTTGATGTAGTTGATGTCGTACTCGTTGGCCTGGACGTCCAGGGGGTCTTCCTGGGAGTCGTCTCGGAGTTCCTGGACGTCCCGATGCCGGAATAGACCGTCATCGTCTAAGTCTACCTTGGCGTCCAGGGCAATCAACGCTCCGTCACCCGTGACAATCAGGGGGTTTATCTCCACCAGGGAACAGCCCTTCTCCCGCATCAGTTTGTACAGCCCCGAGAAGATCGCGCCCGCAGGCCTGATTTGCTTATCGCCGAGCCCGAGACCATAGGCCAGCCTCCGGCCCTGGAAGGGCTGGAGGCCTATGGTGGGGTCGATGTTCTCCCTGAGAATCTTCTCGGGGGTGGAGGAGGCGACCTCCTCGATCTCCATCCCGCCCGCCTCACTGGCAATGATCACCGGCCCACCCGCCGACCCATCAATCACGATGCTGGTGTACAGTTCCTTGCCTTCCGGGGCTGCTTCCTCAATCAAGACCTTGTTGATGGGAACTCCATCGGCGGTGGTCTGATGGGTGACCAGCCGGGTCCCGATTAGCGACCTGGCGTGTTCGGCTGCTTCCTCAGGCGTTTCCGCGACCTTGATTCCCCCAGCCTTCCCTCGACCTCCTGCGTGGACCTGCGCCTTCACTACCACCCTCCCGCCAAGCTCTCGGGCGATCTCGGCGGCCTCTTCCGGCGTCTCGGCTGCTCGGCCCCTGGGAACGGGGATCCTGTACTGGGCCAGCAGTGCCTTGGCCTGATATTCGTGAATCTTCATGTCGGCTCCTTTGGCAAACGGCCAACATGATAGCCGACCCCCTATGACCTGTCCATAAACCCGGCAGCATGACGGATGCGCCTGTTTCGGCTTGCCGTCCGGGGCTAGTGCATACAGAACATATCCCG
This sequence comes from Dehalococcoidia bacterium, assembly GCA_965207225.1. GTDB lineage: Bacteria > Chloroflexota > Dehalococcoidia > Plut-88900 > Plut-88900 > Plut-88900. The sequence continues at coordinate 121,747 of CBDBLV010000003.1, read as the reverse complement.
GTCTCGGATGGCAACCACCGAAATAGCGGCGATCACCGAGAGCCCCAGGGCCAAGACCCAGGTTGCGTCGTAGTTGCCATAAGTGTCGAACATCAGCCCTGCCACGTAAGCTCCCAACCCACCACCGATCTGGTGCACCATGTTGGCTGTGCCGGTGAGCGCCCCCAGGTTGCGAGTCCCGAAGGCCCGAGTCAGGTAGATCGGGGCCAGGGGGGCCGTCATCAAGAAGGTGAACCCGTAAAGCAGGCCGAAGGCAATGACTGCCGGCTGTGAATTCGATATCACGACCAGGGAGAAGATGCCTATTCTTATCCAGAAGCATAATCCTGCAGGTTTCCCGGGCCCGAGGGCATCCGATAGATATCCGGAGAACAACACCCCCATCATCCCCATCACCCCCATTATCGCCAGCAGGTTGCCCGCCAGTACGGGGCTGATTCCCTGGTCGGTGGCGAAGGCGACGATATGCGTGCTGACCAGGAAGTCCTGGAAACCGCAAATCAACAGCATGAAGATCAGGGTGAGGAACTTTCGGGAAGTGACGACTCCCTTGTACGTATTCCCCACTTCCATCTGCCGAACCGCGGGCGTCGACTCCTTGCCTACCTCCATTGCCGGTCGTTGCCTGACGAAGGCCAGCAGCATTGGCACGCTGAGTACGGGAATTATCAGCCCCACGACCACATAGGAAGTGCGCCACCCAGAGTCGAGTAGGAACGTCGACAGTATGGAGATGATTACCAGCTGCCCTATGGCGCCGCCCGCTATTGCCGTGCTGTTGGCCTTGCCTGGATTTCTCGGGAACCAGCGGCTTACCAGCACTATCAGCACGCCCAGGTTCGAGCCCCCGCTCCCGATCGCGAACACAACGCCGTATAGGAGGAAGAGCTGCCACGGCGCCTGGATGAGGCCGGTGAACGCGGCGCCCGCGGCCAGGACCAGCACGAAGAATGCGATTACCAGCCGAAAACCGTACTTGTCGGCGAGTCGGCCCGCCAGAGGCATGGCAAACGCGGAGACCACCATATAGGTGGTCTGCACCAGGGAAAGCGGTCCCCTGTTCCACCCCAGGTCCTCCTGCATCGGCTTCAGTGTCACGCCGAACACCATCCGAGACCCGCTGTTAACGAAAATGACCACGAACGCGGTGGCCAGCACAAGCCAGCTGGGGTCTATCTTCCTGAGCCGTTCGTAGATGCCTGGGGTTGAAGCCATTACGTGTTTAGGTCCAGGAACCCCCGGTAGGCTTGCATGAGTTCCCGGGCCCGCACCCACGCTTCGGAGGGATGAATCCTTGGGCAGTCGTATCCCAACAAGTCTTTGAGGCGGTCCCGGGTCTCATCCGAGTATATGGCCGTCCCATCCTCCTCTATCGCCGAGAAACCGAATACGGGCAATGCTGCCCGACCGATCTCTTCCGCCTCCTCCCGACTCAACTCATCGGGGAGTACGAGTTCTGCGCCCCGGGTCCCGAGTCTCGACGGGTAGTCTCCCGGCAGGCCCAGCGGGGAGTTCACCGTCATCAACTCTTGCGTGTCTTGGGCTATGGCCAGAGCGTTCTTAACCGCCGATGCCGCAGGCGTGGAGAATAGCGGGGCCTGGCCCTCGCCGCGGAAGAACCGGCTCTCGATGGCGGACTCTATCAGAGCCTTTGGATCGTAGCTGGGTGTGACGTCCCGGCCGTCGACCGTGAGTTTCAGGAAGTAGGGGAGCTTGCCCGGGCCGGCGTGGAGCATGGCGCTGCCGCCGCTTACGAGGAACACCTGCGCAGCATCTTGTGGCCGCTCGTGCTCCACTGCTATCGCACGGCGTATCTCATAGGCAAGGTGTTCGCAGTTCCCTGCCCCGCACACCGCCCCCACCCCTGCACCCCACAACATGGGGTTCACCACGTCGGCAAAGGACACGTTAACCACCGGGATATCCAGCCCCGACTCCTCCCTGGCTTTCATCACACTGTAAGCGGTGGCGAGATGCCACGGGAGCTGCGCCCCGATGGTTAGCGCGGCACGGGCCCGCTCCCCGACCTCTCCCTGGATCTTGGACAACTGCTCCGTGACAGACCGGGGGGATAGCAGGGACGAGACGTTGATGACTACGCCGGGCTTGGCCTTTATAAGCACATCTGACGTCCGTGATACATCGGAAAGGTCGACTCGATGAAACTCGAAGGACTTGTCCTGGCCGTTCATGGCCGCGCCGATGGCTGCCAGGTTGGTGCGGTATTCGCCCCAGTCGGCGCGGATGTCGGCGACGGCTATGGATTCGACGCCCGGGGCCCGGGCCAGGAATTCCAGCGCCCAACCCCCCACGTCCCCCAACCCGATTATCAATGCCTTGATGCTCAAACCATCCCCTCCTTCCGACGCAGGGCCATTGTATTACGAGTTCTGGAATCTATAGGCGTCGATGTGGGGCTTCAAAGGGCGCAGCATCCAGTGGGGTCTTCGCAGGCCCCCGGGGCCCGGGGCGGGCCTGGTCTGCTCCAGCCAGCTCTTGTACACCCGGGATGCGGCGTCTTGATCTACCGAGATGTCCCCGTACTCATCGTCGGGGCCTGCTTTCTCAACCCTCACCTTCTGGTGCCAGCTGTGGCCTCCGCTAATGGGGTCGGGCTGGACAGGAAAAACCAGGTTCTGGTGCACTCCGCCGTCGCTCCACCAGATCCGCTCCGAATCCGGGTCAGCGCTTTTGAAGGGAGTCGCGCCCTCGATTTGCCGTAGGGACCACGTGTCGTTTTGCTTTTCGATGGTCACCAGGGCCGAGTTCCACCTGTCACTCCCCGAGTCCCTGTGCAGCCGCCACCGGCCCAGGTGGTGGGAACACGCGACTACGCCGGGACGGATCGCCTCTGTAACCCAGACGCGGTCGACGAAGTGGCCTATTTCGGTCTCGACCCTTGCCAGGTCGCCGGTGACTACGCCGATCCGGGCGGCGTCCCGGGGATTAATCCACACGGGGTTGATGTGGGCAATCTCGTGGAGCCACTTGGCCCCGTTGGTGCGGGTATGAATCAGGGTGGGCAGCCGAAAAGTGGGCAGGAGTACGTACTCGTTACGGGACGTGTCTATTATCGAGTGATGCACCTGGCTCGTAATGTGGGGCATGCTCTCCCGCTGTTGAGGATTGCGGGGGTAGATGGGAATGGCGTACTCGGGCCAGCCCCACTCTGCAAAAGTGGGCGAGTAGAACTCCAGCTTGCCCGAGGGAGTAGGAAAGCCCTCGACGCATTGGCCGTCCACCTGTATGCCGACCCTGGTCCGACCATCCTTGTCCCGGAAGGGTCCGGGGTAGGGACGCACGTTGGTCGGGGGCGGGGGAGTCGAGCTCCAGACCTGCCGTGTTTCTTCATCCACCTCAGCCTTTCCCGTAACCTCTAGGGGTAGCTGCCGTTCCTGTTGACTGTATACGTCGTCGGTTACCTTGAATGCGCCGTATCGCTTCATGTATTCGAGAGGTGTTAGACCTTCTTTTTCTGCGGTCTCGGGGAGCCCGGGCACGGAGTTTGCAAAAATCCACCGGTAATACTCCCCTATCGAGACCTTCTCGCCTTGCCTGTAGGGCGACTCGAAGTGCTGCCGAATGCCCAGGGAGCCGTCAGGGTCTATCTTCCAGGAAAGTTCTATCCAGAACTCGTTTTCCTCCCACACTTCTCCCGGGTTCGTCTGGTGAGTGAAGTCTATCTGATCGCCGTCTCTCTCCCTGGCTACCCTGACCACGGGCTGCCGGAACCCGATCCACTGGCATGCGTGGCTTTCGTAGCTGTGGAGGTCATGTCGCTCGGGGGAGAGGCCCATGGGAAGGACGTAGTCGGCATACTGGGCTGTCTCGTTCCACACGGGCGTGAGGGCCACGTGGAGCCCGATGCGGCTGCTGTGCTGGAACATATCGATCCAGGAGAAGCCGTCGGGATTGGTCCAAACGGGGTTGTAGACCCGGGTGAAATAGACATCTATGGACCGGTCTCGCTCCTTGAGGAGGTGGGGCAACAGGAAGCTCATCTCGAAGTGGGCGAAGGGATATTCGGGGGGGAAGTGGACATCGTTCCAGTTCTTCAGGGGGGCCGGCTGGGTGAAGGCCCGGGGCACGAACTTGGCCCAGGCATTGGGCAGGGTGCCGCCTGGGGTACCGACCGACCCGGTGAGCACATTCAGGAAAAAGAGCGTCCGGGGCACCATCCACCCGCCCAGGTGCCCCGCAGCTGCATTTCTCCATATGTGGCTGGCGAATGCGGTCCCGGCCCGGGCCACCTCCTCCGCAACCTCAAGAAGCTGTTTGGCAGATACACCTGTTTCGGCCTCAGCCCATTCAAAGGTGTATCCGCCGTAGAGGTCCTTCAGCACTTGGATGAAGCTGTCTAAGGAATAGTCTTCGGGTATCTGACCCAGGAGTTCCTGATCGACGAGGTAGCGGAGATAGGTCTGGTCCTTCATGAAGTCTCGCCAGTTGACCCACTTCTCAAGGAAAGGGCGGTTGTACAGGTCTTCCTGGAGCAGATAGTTGGCTATGGCCAGCAACATACCCGCTTCGGTACCAGGTCTCGGGGCCAGCCAGTAGTCCGACTTGGAGGCCGTATTGGACAGCCGGGTGTCGACTACAGCGACCTTAGTACCAGAGGCCTGGGATTCCACGATCCGCTGGGCCTGAGGTACGAAGTAATGCCCTGCCTCCAAGTGGGAGCTCATGAGCAAGATGAATTTCGCGTTGTCATGGTCGGGCGTGGGGCGGTCCATTCCCATCCATGCTGCATAGCCAAGTCGGGCGCCGGACGAGCAGATATTGGTATGAGAGTTGTGACCATCGATCCCCCAGGCAGCCAGCACCCGCTCGGTATACAGGTCCTCACCCGGCCTGCCGACGTGATAGACCACCTGGTCGCGTCGCTCCTCGATAATGGCCTTTCGGACGCGTCCGGCGATGTCCTCGAGGGCCTCTTCCCACGACACCCTTTGCCATTTTCCCTCTCCCCGTTTGCCCACTCTCCTTAAGGGATAGAGGATCCGGTCGGGATTCGTGAGCTGGTTAAGGGTGGCGGCTCCCTTGGCACAGTTCCGGCCCCGGCTGGCCGGATGAAGGGGGTGCCCCTCCAGTTTGCGTATCCGGTGGGTGTCCTTGTCTACGTATGCGAGCAGGCCGCAGGCCGATTCGCAGTTGAAGCATGCGGTCGGGACCAGGGTGTAACGTCGCTCCACCCTGCGGGGCCACTCCCTGGGGTCATACTCCTTCCAGTCGTCCCAGTCCTCAAGCCTGGGGGTGGACCTCAGCCCATTATCTTTTCGCGGTGTACAGCCATCGGTGTCCGCATCGCTTCCCACCTGCGCTCTTTCCATTTTCGCCTCACTCATGCTCTTTGCCCCACATCACATTCAACGGGCTCAGCTTTGAGGCACCGACTGCCCTGCCTGGATATACGCGTGCTCGTAGGCCAGAAGCCCGGCCAGGGCCGAAGCGGATGCGGCAATGTAGGTCCAGTCCGGTGCGTTCGCTAACGCAAGGCCTATAAGGGCCAGGGGAATAATGCCCCCAAGGAATACGCCGGCCCAGTAGTAGAGACGATACCGGCCCCGCCACATGTTCCGGGCCGCAATGGATGCGTGGGGGGTGGGGTGGAGGTTGAGGAGTTCACCGAGCGCAAGTCCCAGGAAAACAGCCAGGGAGATAAGCAGGGACAGCTGCAACCCTGTAACGCCTGCCGACTCCAGCTCCACGAAACTGCTGACTACCAGCAGCGTTGCGGAACCGGCCACCACGGCGTGGGAGATAAAGGCTGGTACAAGAAGGGGGTTTTGCCAGAGGTCTCGACCCCTAGACCGCGTTAGCAGGAAGGCAGTGTAAACGGCTACGGCAACCGCGACCACAGTTCCCACCCACCGCAGAGCCTCGATGAGTCTTTGCCATTCCAATAGGGCGGATATGAAATACAGCAGCAACACAAGGACAAATGCAGACATAAGGTATGCACCCCTCACCAGCCAGGACCTCCACTGGGGTTTGGTCAGGACATAGTAGAACCGCATCGGTTGATCAAGGTCTGCTATCAAAAGGAGTCCCGTCACCCCCAGGAAAACCGCCGATAGGACTGCAGTTATGACTTCCCAGCTTTGACTGAGGGACACGCCCGTCAGCCCCAGGACGGCGGTCATAGTAAAGACGCCCGCGGCGATCGACTTGGTCCAGCTATATGAAGACACCCTCCAGTCCCAGGGAGTCCGGTGGGGCTGGTCGTAGACCAGGATGGCTGCGGCTGCGCTTTGGTCCGGGTCGCCGCTGCTTTTTCTGTGTGCGGAACCTGTGATGCTGCCGTATAGCACGCTGGACTGGGACTGGGCCCGGACCCGACTATCGGCAACGGAGGTGTGGTGGGGACTGGAAGCCGACTGAGGATCGAGGGTACGCGCGTTGGCTCCCACATAGAACAGCTTTGGCTCAGTCCCTTTTTCTGGACGCCTGCTCTTCACCTCATGGCTATTCAGTAGTCGGGACACCTGGCTGTCGGGATCGTTCATGTCCCCAACTAAAATGGCCTGCGTGGGGCAAACTACCACGCAGGCCGGTTCGAGGCCGATGTCTATGCGATTTGTACAGAAGTTACACTTCTCGGCGGTGTGGCTCTCCGGGTCTATGTAGATGGCGTCGTAGGGACAAGCGGCTATGCACGCCTTGCACCCGATGCACCTGTCTCTATCAAAGTCGACTATGCCGTCGGGGCGCCGGTACATGGCGGTGGTGGGACATGCTGCGACGCAGGGAGGGTTATTGCACTGGTTGCAACGGGTTACCTGGAACTGTCGTTGAGGGTTCGGGAAGACCCCGAGTTCCACTTGTTTCACATAGGTCCGCGTCACGCCCAGGGGGACACTGTGCTCCTGCTTGCAGGCAACTGTACAGGCATGACACCCGATGCACCTGTTCTGGTCGATGACCTTGCCCCACTTGACGTTTTGTGCGGCTTCCCCCATAGCCCGCCATTGTAATGTAGAAGATTGACCTTGTCTTGCCGGAGCGGGAATATCGCCAAAGCGTTTCCAGTGTCAGTCGTTCAAGGTTAGCCGCGTTCGGGCAATTAGTGGTCTTTAGACGGGAACAGTGGCGGAGGGAGTGGGATCAGTCTTCAGCTATGATTTGGGGGCATTTGCCTCCCCGAGTGCGATAATGCCTTCGACTACCCTACGCTGAAACGGAATATCCTCACGCAGTGGCTCAGCGAGTTTCTAGAGACACCCAAAGCAAACTGCCAACCTTCTCCTCGCCGCGGGTTTCGGCGCCTTCCTATTCTCACAACAGCCTTTTGGCATCAAAGACCAAATGGTCAATGGTCCGTCTGGGATCATTCACCTGGGCCAAGGCCTGTGGTATACGTCCAAGAACTGACATCTCACGCCCTTACCACTACCGCACTTAAGTCCGAGGTCATACCCCGCGTTGTTGGCGCTCTGCCTTTCGCCCGACAAATATCCATCCCTTCCTTGCTAGCGTTTCGCCCATTACCGACCTTCTTCTCAGCTCGTCTTGCAGGGGGCCTTTCGGAAGGACTTTTGACTCTTCTGCCGTTTATATCTTGCCGGTCCGGAATCGCACCTAGGTACTTCGAAGCATGAATGCCGGGTGTCCGTGTGGCCGGCCATGTCCCACTTCCGTGGCACCGAGCCGCACCTAACACCACTTGCTTCATCGCCCTGACAGTCCCTCTTTTTCACCTGTCTTAGCCACGAAATGGCCCATTCTCCCCCACGGGGGACATCAATCGAATTCCTGTACACCCCAATGACATCAATAAAGGGCCATCGGGTGGGGAGCTGCCATTTGAGGGTGGCCCTTTGACGAACTCCCCCTACAGACTATTGCAATAGACGTCAGCATCTCTCTCGATTAACCGAGGAAATGTCCCGGGGTCCGAGCGATGCGTTGACGTTCCATATGAAAGGGAGCCAGGGCAAGAAGCAGGGCTGCCTGCTGAGCAGGGCCAGTGAAGTCAAGGATCGACCGGAGGTAGGAGTAGCGGCGATTTCGGGCCTTGATTCAACGAGCTTGGCCCGAGGACCTGTAAGAGATTTGTTCGGGCCGGTGGATCGTCCTACACGTAGTTCGCTCATGTCTGGGCGCTCTCCCCTCCGCTCAATCGTATGTCTGACTTTTTGCCGGAAGGAGACTAGATCGGACACGCGGGCTGCAGGGCGGCCCGCAGATAGTTCCGCATCCATCCAACCGGGGGGTCACGGGACTTGACAACGACTAACTTGCATCAGTAGAATGCTCGGCTTAGCACTATCGATATGCCATATCAGTAAGACTTCAACATATGAGCTTATAATGGCTAACTAAACCTAAAAACTAACAGATACTTAATAGCAATAAAGGTAAAGGAGTGTTCCGATAATGGCGTTAAGAAAAGCGTGGTTCATCCCCCTGGTCCTTTTGGCTCTCACCGCTATCCTGGCTTGCGGAGACACGGTGGTAGAGCGGACCGTTGAAGTGCCGGTAGAGGTCCCCGTTGAGCGGACCGTTGAAGTGCCGGTAGAAGTCCCTGTTGATCGTGTTGTGGAAGTTGAGACGACTGTAGAAGTGCCCGTCGAAGTACCTGTGGAAGTGCAGGTGCCTGTCGTGAAGAACCTCGTCGTCAATAATCTACAGGAGTGCGCCGATTCCTTCGAAGAAGACACAGACTACTTTCCGGACAAGACCGAAGCTCAGTATGCCAAGGAATGGTGGGTCGAATACTTCGACAACTACAAGGTCCTGACGGTCGATACTGACGACAGCCCGGACACCCAGAACAATATCAGCTATGTCCTGGTGCAATGCGGCACGCCGGCCCCCGAGCTCTCGGGAGAGCTTGAAGATGCGATGGTTGTCGAGGTGCCGGTCAAACGCTTTTGGGAAGGCGGCGGAGCGTCGTTCGCTGCCTTGGACAGCCTTGGCGTCCTGGACTCGCTCATCGGCGTGAACACAAGAACGTCCGGGTCCCAGAACCATTTCCTGCCCGACGTTATCTCCCGTGTAGCACAGGATGACGTACACAAGGAAACGAGCTACGGCGAAGACCTGGAACTGATCCTCGACGGCGACCCCGACGTCTACTTCCAGTACAACGGGGACGACTGGCGGAACAACGCCCTCCAGGTCGGGGTGCCTGCCATTCACTACTCACCCTTCTCGGAAGGCCCGCTGGGCTCCGCCGAGCAGGTGAAGTTCGTTTCGCTGTTCTTCAACCTGGAGGCCCGCGCCAACAGGTACTTCGACCCCATCGCTGCAGAGTACAACAGGGTCAAGGAGCTGGCCCAGAGCCAGTCTGATTCACCCTCCGTCCTGCTTGGCACTATTGCAAGCTCCGGCCAGTTTCAGAGCAGGAATCGCACCCGCCTCGAGTCCGTACTGATTGAGGACGCGGGAGGCCAGCGGCCCCTGCTAAAGGCCGTGGATCAGGGTTTGCTGGATGGCACCGCCCACCTGGGCTTCGGAGGGGTGGCCCTGGAAACTGCCCTGGAATACGCCCAGGACTCTGAGTACTGGTTCGAGTTGGCGTTCAGGCCCCGGGCCACCAACGTGCCCGAGTACCTGGAACGTAACGTACTCAATTCGAGATTCGCAGCATTGGAGCAAGGCAACGCGTTCCATCGGTACGGCCGGGCGGTCGACTACCACAGCACCGGCGCTGTCAGAGTAGACATCCTGCTGAAAGACCTCGTTAGCATCATCCACCCTGGCCTGCTCCCCGGGCACCAGCCTGTGTTCCTGGACCGAATTGAAACGGCAGCTCAGGTCGGGATAATTGCGGCCAACCCGCAAGGCCCAGTGGATGCATATATCGAGGGGGCTGACTACTTCCCCGACAAGGTCGAGGCGAATTGGGCCAAGGACTGGACGGTCAGCTACCACGGAAACTACAAGCTCCTGCACATGGGACCCGTCGGAGACGCTAACGCTGGAAGCCGGGAAACCTACGTGCTCGTCCAAAAGGGAACCCCTGTCCCGCCCCTGATGGGTAACCTGGCCGACGCCCACGTCATCCAGGTGCCCATCGAAACCCTATACGAAAACTCCGGTGGCGGGTCTGTAGTTACAGCTCTTGAGTTCCTTGGTGAAGCCGACTCCCTTATCGGCTTGGGTTACATACCGTTTGGGGATTTCTCTCAAATCACGCCGGAATTGGACAGAAGATACAAGGCCGACGATTTCTTGGTCGCCAACGTCTCGGCAGACGGTTGGGAGCCGGTTGTCGATGCGGGACCTGAGATAGTTGTGGTGCCCTTCAGTGCGTCACAAAGAGTGACGGCCAGGGAGCTTGGACTCAGTGCTGTGTTCTACAACTCCTACTGGGAAACTCCCCTGGGAGCTGCGGAACACCTTAAGTTCTGGGCGCTGTTCTTCAACAAAGAGAAATTCGCGAATGAGCTATTCGAGCCCGTTGAGCGTGAGTACGTGACCCTGGCCCAACGGGTAGCTGAGGCAGTGCCCGTGGAGAGCCGGCCAGCGATAATGCACGGCTCATTTACTGAACGCGGCTCCTGGTTCACCTTTGGCCCTGACCGAGTGGACTACCACCTAATCAGGGATGCCGGTGGGACCCCTGTCCTGATAGACGCCGATCTGGCACTGGATGCCTTCGCAAGCATCTCCACAGAAGAGGCCGTCGAATTTGGAGCAACTGCTGACTTCTGGTGGAACGCTTCGTATGACGCCCTGGACAATGGGGGCGACGGAAATGCCTGGGTTGCGCAGGACCCTCTGAACGCGGAGATTCCCGCTCTCCATAACAGCGCAGCCTTCCACATCTTCAAGCGTGGAGAGGACTACTACAAGACCGCCGTAAACTACAGGGCCGACCTCCTGCTGAAAGACCTTGTGAGCATCATCCATCCAGAGTTGGTCCCGAACCACGAAACAGTATGGCTGGAGATTATTACTCCACCTGCGAGATAACACCGAGGAATTAGACAATTCCGTTTGCAGCTAGTGAGGGGGGCCGGATTCACTTCGACGTCGAAGGAGACGGCCCCCCTCTGGTTCTGCTTCACGGCTTCGGGGTATCGGGAGAGGCCTGGCATACGGGAGGCCACGTCAGCGCCCTGAAGGATGCGTTTCAGGTAATCACTATGGATGCTCGCGGACACGGCAGAAGCGAAAAATCGCATGATCCGTCCTCCTACAGCCTGTCAAGGAGAGTTCAAGACGTCACGTCTGTGCTCGACGCAGTTGGAGCGGAAACAGCCTACTTCCTGGGCTATTCGCTGGGAGGGATCACCGGCTTTGGACTCAGTGCTTATGCCCCACATAGGTTTCGCTCCGTGATAGTGCTGGGCGCCCATCCGTACCCTGAGAGACTTCCCGCAGACTTCGAAGAGTGGGGCCAGCGATACATCGATTGCGGCGTAGAGGCCGCCATCGAACGAAGAGAAACCGAGTCCGGCCCCCTAAGCCATGCGCAGAAGGCCGAGTTGGAGGCCCGAGACTGGAAGGCCCTGGGAGCCGCGCTTGTCGCTACGAGTAGAATCCGAGGGTTGAGTGAAGGGCTCTCACGGGGTCGGATACCCTACCTGTTGCTATGCGGGACCCGGGATGAAGACCACGATTTAGCCAGGCAGGCCGCACTTGAGTTCCCCAACGTTTCCTTCAAGTCTTTGCAGGGACTCGACCATCACCAGAGCAAATCTCGCGTGGATGTCCTTATACCAATCGTGAGAGAATTTTTCGGCATATTGAGTAATCACGCAGGGCCTCGAACCAAATGAGTCTCTCCGGTCCGGCGACATCTGCGCCTACTCAACCCGAGCGCATGCCGGATGCTGAGGATGACCGCGTTGCCATAGACACCGGCTCTCGTGCTAAGCGTCAATTGTCAATCTTCGTCCTGCTGGCGCTTCTAGGCGTTGGCGCAATTCTATTGTCCCTGAGCTGGTCGTCAGTCAACATACCAGTTGATCAGGTGTTGGCAATCCTGCTAGGAGGCGAAGCCGAGAAGAGTTCATGGCAGACCATAGTCATGGACATCCGGCTTCCAAGGGTCCTGACGGGCATGATGGTCGGTACTGCCCTGGGGCTGGCAGGTCTGCAAATGCAGACCGTGTTCAGGAATCCCCTCGCCAGCCCGTTCACCCTGGGGGTGTCTTCCGGAGCTAGCCTGGGAGTGGCGCTGGTCATTCTCGTGAGTCCGGCTTCCGCAGAGATCTTTTCCGGAGTGGGCAGCGGCATCTTCAACAATCTCGGAACGGTTGCCGGGGCGGCTCTTGGCGCCGCTGCGGTTCTCGCAATCATGCTCATGGTTGCCTCACGTGTTGGGGATATGGTTGTGGTGTTGCTGCTGGGAGTCGTGATGGCTTCACTGATTGGCGCCATAGTGACCATCCTCATCTTCTTCGCCAACGAACAGCAGACCAGGGAGTTTGTGGAGTGGGGGCTGGGTAGTTTCAACCGCGTCCGATGGGACGAGATGCCATTTTTATCGTCTTCCATCGGGGTGGCCCTCGTACTGGCTGTTGTCACGACCAAGCCTCTCAACGCCCTGTTGCTCGGAGAAAGCTACGCTCAGAGCATGGGGCTGAACGTGAGGAGGGCAAGAGTGGTAATCATGGGCAGCGCCTCCCTCATGGCCGGCGCGGTTGTAGCCTATGCCGGGCCTATCGGATTTCTTGGCATCGCTATACCACACATCGCTCGCGGCATATTCGGCACATCCGACCATCGCATCCTGGTTCCCGGCTCTTTACTGGTAGGCGTAGTGATCGCACTGGCCTGCGGAATTCTCGCCGAGTTGCCCAACAGCAGCCTCAATCTGCCTATAAACGCCGCCACCGCCTTGTTTGGGGGCCCGGTAGCCATCTGGGTGTTGCTGAAGGCAAGAAGGGGATTTGCCCTTTGAAGGAAGTAGCTCTGGCCACCCATGATCTCGCTGTAGGATACAAGTCAGGTCGGTCCAAGCGCACTATAGTCCTGCAAAACGTGGACCTGGAGCTCCATAGAGGCGAGTTCGTATGCATGCTCGGGCCCAACGGCGCCGGCAAATCGACTCTACTCAGGACCCTTGGCAAGATGCAACCGACGCTTGCCGGCAATGTGGAGATTGAGGGAAGCGATATCGACCGCCTGAGCGGCTATGCACTTGCAAAGCTGCTGAGCGTTGTACTTACACAACGCCTGACCGTTGGCCATTTGACGGGCTACGAGCTGATAGCCCTGGGTCGCTATCCGTACACCGGCTGGGCGGCGGGGCTAACGGCTCAAGACCACAGGGTTGTCCGGTGGGCTATAGGTGTGACCCGGTCCAATCACTTGGCATCACGTGATATCGCCGAACTGAGTGACGGGGAACGCCAAAGAGTGATGATTGCGCGCGCCCTTGCCCAGCAGCCCGCTGTGATGCTGCTTGATGAACCTACCGCATTTCTTGACCTGCCCACCCGTGTCGAGATTACGGGCCTGTTGAAACGACTGAGCCGCGAGACGGGTCTGGCAGTCCTGATGTCCACCCACGACCTGGACCTGGCATTGAGGTCAGCCGACACCCTGTGGCTGATAACATCCGAGCATAAGCTGGAACTCGGCGCGCCCGAGGACCTGATACTGCGAGGAGAGTTGCAGTCCACATTCTCCAGCTCCGAGCTGTACTTTGACTCCGACATCGGAGGCTTCAGGCCTCTCATTCCGGCCAAAGGCACTGCCTTGCTTATAGCCGATGGACTCCCCGGCATGTGGATGCGTCGAGCGTTGGAACGCGAGGGTTTCAGAATTTACGAAAGCCGAGTTGCTGGTGAGCAAACGGACGTCGAAATAGCCGCCGATACTTCTGGTGAAACAACCACCTGGCGATTGAAGATGGGAGGCGTTGAGCACCGCTACTCGGACATCGGCTCGCTCATTGCTCAGATCGCCAGCTTGGGCACCTAGCTTCGCCTGATCAGGCTACTAACCACTCAATAGGACGCCCGCTAAGAACCTGCTCTTTGCCAACGCACAGAGGTCAGCGGGCTCCTCAGCCATGAAGCATCCGAACAGCCTTTAACGCATCGCTAAAGGGCCCACGGTAAAGGGCAAGTTACCGCCTGTGGACAAAGGTCAGTGAATTCAAGGCCCGACTCAAGTAGAGACCTGCACTGGCTGAGAAGCGTTGTTAGCTGAGGTCGGCCTATTTAACTGCAAATGGTTCTCTTTGTCCCGGGAATCGTCCAGCACATAGTCTGCCCACATCTGCATCAGCTCCCTGCGACGCTCGAATAAATCAGACCTCGTGTAAGCCTGCTCGGTTGAATTGCCCAGACTGTGAGCAAGCGCCGCCTCTGATACTACCCAAGAGGTATCTGTTTGTTCCAATGTCCAGTTCTTGAAGCTGCTGGGAAACCCGTGGACGGTGGCGTGGTCAGCCAGACCGATAGAGCCAGGATATTTGTGAGAGTCATATCGGACATCGGAGACTCTGCCTTTAGAACCGACGGGAACACCAGCCGGGATTCGTCACGCAGTACGGATGCCTCACCTAATAGGGCGAGGAAAGGCAGATTAAATGGCCATTTTAGCTATGAAGCAAGCGTAAAATGAGAAAAAGGAGGATGACCAAAAGAGGTGTAGTGGCGGAGGGAGTGGGATCAGTCTTTAGCTATGATTTTACGGAATCGTCCTGTCAATTACCACATCCTTTACCACAGTTGTAACGGCTTGCAAATCGAAGCTGTTCACATACGCTATTGTATCCATTGGCCCCGAATTGTTTTAACTGAGTCATAGGGTTGGACTGACAGATTCTCTAGTCACGGTAACCACGTCCCTGATAAACCTTTGATTCGGGCTACTTCAGTGACGTATTCCGGTAGGTTGAGGGGTCCGTTCGAATGCTAGTAAGTACGCGACAAGTTCTTGTCCTGGATGGTGGGCCTGAGTTGACGATAGGCAGAACCATTTTCGAATTGTGGATGGGTGATCCAACTTCACTCCGGCGATCCTGACACCCACGTTAGTATATTACCTAGCCGCCCCACGGCCAGCGCAAGGGGGGCCTGCGACATTGCCGCAGGCCCCCCTTGCATCCTCTTGCCGGTCCGGCCGGGCCGGACTAGTCGTCGTCTATGATCGTCATGGTTCCCACGGCGTCGGGCGGGTAGAGGGTCCCGGGCAGGTACGCCTCCACCACGAAGTACTCGTCCGGCTCCTCATCGTCGTCGTACTCCAGCCACACCTCCGCCGTCAGCTCCGTCACCCCCGGCGCGAACACCAGCTCACCCTCCGTGTACTGATAGTCGGTCATGTGCGCCCGGTCGTCCAGCAGGTGGTACGCAGGCGCGGTGTTCCATCTGATCCTGATCTCCTCGGTGGACGCCTCGGACAGCCGCACCCGGAACTCCAGCACGTCGCCCTCCACCGCCGACGCGGCCTCGACGGTGACGGTAATCTCCACCTCCGGCGCGGCGTCGTCGTTGTCGGCCACGCCGACCGTGGCCGCGCCCTGGGTCGAGGACACCGTGTAGCCGCTGCCCGCGTTCACCGTGGCCGTCACCGACCCGTCGGTCTCGTCAGTAGTATCGTCGGTGGTGCCCACGGTGAGGGTGACGCTGCCCGTGGTGGGTATCGTCACCGTGCGGTGGCCCGTGGTCGCGCCGTAGTCGCCGCTCTGGGAGACCGTGACGCTCACCGCCAGGTTGGCCGCCGGGGCCGGGATGGCCGTCACCGTGAAGACGGCGTCCCCGCCCTCGGTCACCCCGCTGCCAGCGGTGACGCTCACCACCGGCGTGGGGGCGTCGTCGTTGTCGGACACGCCGACCGTGGCCGCGCCCTGGGACGAGGACACCGTGTAGCCGCTGCCCGCGTTCACCGTCGCGATGACCGAGCCGTCGGTCTCGTCAGTAGTATCGTCGGTGGTGCCAACGGTGAGGGTGACGCTGCCCGAAGTCGGGACGGTCACCGTGCGCCGGCCTGTGGTCGCGCCGTAGTCGCCGCTCTGCGATACCGTGACGCTCACCGCCAGGTTGGACGCCGGGGCCGGGCTGGCCGTCACCGTGAAGACGACGTCCCCACCCTCGGTCACCCCGCTGCCAGCAGTGACGCTCACCACCGGCGTGGGGGCGTCGTCGTTGTCGGCCACGCCGACCGTGGCCGCGCCCTGGGTCGAGGACACGGTGTAGCCGCTGCCCGCGTTCACCGTGGCCGTCACCGACCCGTCGGTCTCGTCGGCGCTGTCGTCGGTGGTGCCGACTGTGAGGGTGACGCTGCCCGTGGTGGGGACGGTCACCGTGCGCTGGCCCGTGGTCGCGCCGTAGTCGCCGCTCTGGGAGACCGTCACGCTCACGTCCAGGTTGGACGCCGGCGCCGGGCTGGCCGTCACCGTGAAGACGGCGTCCCCGCCCTCGGTCACCCCGCTGCCAGCGGTGACGCTCACCACCGGCGTGGGGGCGTCGTCGTTGTCGGACACCGCCACCGTGGCCGCGCCCTGGGACGAGGACACCGTGTAGCCGCTGCCCGCGTTCACCGTGGCCGTGACCGACCCGTCGGTCTCGTCAGTAGTATCGTCCGTGGTGCCCACGGTGAGGGTGACGCTGCCCGTGGTGGGTATCGTCACCGTCCGCTGGCCCGTGGTCGCGCCGTAGTCGCCGCTCTGCGAGACCGTGACGCTCACGTCCAGATTGGACGAAGGCGCCGGGCTGGCCGTCACCGTGAAGACGGCGTCGCCGCCCTCGGTTATCCCGCTTCCAGCGGTGACGCTCACCTCAGGCGTGGGCGGCGGTGGCGTCTGCGCTGACGCCGCCTCCAGCGCCGTCAGCTCGGTCACCACCTCGTCCCACACGGGGCTGCTGTGTTTGTCCGCCATGTCCTGGGCCTCGGCCGCCGTCATCGGGCCGCCCGTGACGCCGGTGCCGTCGTGCTCGCCGAAGGCGACGAGCACCCGGTTCCAGCGGTTCACGTGGGCCGTGCCGTGCTGCGTCTGCGACGCCAGCTCCCTGACCTTCGCGATCACGTCCGGGTCCACCGTGTAGCCCGTCTGCTCCTCAACGACCGGGTCGTCGTTGTCTGCGACGCCGACCGTGGCCGCGCCCTGGGACGAGGACACGGTGTAGCCGCTGCCCGCGTTCACCGTTGCGGTGACCGACCCGTCGGTCTCGTCAGTACTGTCGTCCGTGGTGCCGACGGTGAAGGTGACGCTGCCCGTGGTGGGGACGGTCACCGTGCGCTGGCCCGTGGCCGCGCCGTAGTCGCCGCTCTGGGAGACCGTGAGGCTCACCGCCAGGTCCGCCGCCGGCGCCGGGCTGGCCGTCACCGTGAAGGTGACCGACTCGCCCTCGGTGCCGCCGGCGGCGCCGGTGACGCTCACCACCGGCGTGGAGGCGTCGTCGTTGTCCGACACCGCCACCGTGGCCGCGCCCTGGGTTGACGACACGGTGTAGTCGCTGCCCGCGTTGACGGTTGCGGTGACCGACCCGTCGGCCTCGTCAGTAGTATCGTCGGTGGTTGTGATGGTTACGGTGACGCTGCCCGAGGTGGGTATGGTCACCGTCCGCTGGCCCGTGGTCGCGCCGTAGTCCCCGCTCTGGGACACCGTGACGCTCACGTCCAGGTTGGCCGCCGGGGCCGGACTGGCCGTCACCGTGAAGACGGCGGAGCCGCCCTCGGTGACGCCGGAGCCAGCGCTGACGCTCACCACCGGCGTGGGGGCGTCGTCGTTGTCCGACACCGCCACCGTGGCCGCGCCCTGGGACGAGGACACCGTGTAGTCGCTGCCCGTATTCACCGTCGCCGTCACCGACCCGTCGGTCTCGTCAGTAGTATCGTCGGTGGTGCCGACCGTCAGGGTGACGCTGCCCGACGTGGGTATGGTCACCGTGCGCTGGCCCGTCGTCGCGCCGTAGTCGCCGCTCTGGGACACCGTCACGCTCACGTCCAGGTTGGACGCCGGGGCCGGGCTCGCCGTCACCGTGAAGACGGCGTCGCCGCCCTCGGTGACGCCGGAGCCAGCGCTGACGCTCACCACCGGCGTGGGGGCGTCGTCGTTGTCCGAGACGGCCACCGTGGCCGCGCCCTGGGACGACGACACGGTGTAGCCGCTGCCCGCGTTGACGGTTGCGGTCACCGACCCGTCGGTCTCGTCAGTAGTATCGTCCGTGGTGCCAACGGTCAGGGTGACGCTGCCCGACGTGGGTATGGTCACCGTGCGCTGGCCGGTGGTCGCGCCGTAGTCGCCGCTCTGCGACACCGTGACGCTCACGTCCAGGTTGGACGAAGGCGCCGGGCTGGCCGTCACCGTGAAGACGGCGTCGCCGCCCTCGGTGATGCCAGCGCCGCCGGCAATGCTGATCTCCGGCGTCTGCTGCTGGCCCTGGTTCTCCTGGCTCCTCAGGTAGTCGGAGGCCGCCTTGAAGGGGCTGTCCGGCCACCGGGCCGCGTTGTCGTGGACCTCGGAGGCCGGCATGGCCGACTCCCCGCTGTCGTAGCCGACGGCGGCCAGCACCCGGTTCCACTTCTTCACGTGGGCCGGGTTGTTGCGCATGGCCGGGTTCGGCGGGTTGTCCCGCACCTCCAGGAGGATGTCCACCACCGTCTGGTAGTCGGTGTGGTCCGGCCCCTGAGGGTCGTCGTCCGACACCGCCACCGTGGCCGCGCCCTGGGTCGAGGACACCGTGTAGCCGCTGCCCGCGTTCACCGTGGCCGTCACCGACCCGTCGGTCTCGTCGGTAGTATCGTCGGTGGTTGTGATGGTTACGGTGACGCTGCCCGACGTGGGTATGGTCACCGTGCGCTGGCCCGTCGTCGCGCCGTAGTCTCCGCTCTGGGACACCGTCACGCTCACGTCCAGGTTCGCCGCCGGCGCCGGGCTGGCCGTCACCGTGAAGACGGCGTCGCCGCCCTCGGTGACCCCATTGCCAGCGGTGACGCTCACCTCCGGCGTGGGGGCGTCGTCGTTGTCCGACACCGCCACCGTGGCCGCGCCCTGGGTCGCCGACACCGTGTAACCGGCGCCCGTATTCACCGTGGCCGTCACCGACCCGTCGGTTTCATCCGCGCTGTCATCCGTGGTGCCCACGGCGAAGCTGACGATGCCGCTGGTGGAAACCGTCACCGTCCGCTGGCCCGTGGTCGCGCCGTAGTCGCCGCTCTGGGACACCGTGACGCTCACGTCCAGGTTCGCCGCTGGGGCCGGGCTGGCCGTCACCGTGAAGACGGCGTCGCCGCCCTCGGTGATGCCAGTGCCGCCGGCAATGCTGATCTCCGGCGTCTGCTGCTGCCCCTGGCCCCGCGGCTGCTCCAGGCTCGTCAGGTACACCGACGCCGCGTGGAAGGGGCTGTCCGGCCACTGGGCCGCGTTGTCGTGGACCTCGGAGGCCGGCATGGCCGACTCCCCGCTGTCGTAGCCGACGGCCGCCAGCACCCGGTTCCACTTCTTCACGTGGGCCGGGTTGTTGCGCATGGCCGGGTTCGGCGGGTTGTCCCGCACCTCTAGGAGGATATCGACCACCGTCTGGTAGTCGGTGTAGTCCGCCCCCGCAGGGTCGTCGTCGTCCGCCACGGCCACCGTGGCCGACCCCTGGGTCGTGGACACCAGGTAGTCGTCGTGGTCCGCGTCGGGGTCCACCGTCACCGTCACCGAGCCGTTGGTCTCGTCAACGTCGTCGCCGGTGGTGGCCACCGCCAGCGCGGCGTAGCCCGCCGTCGGGATGGTCACCGTCCGCTGCCCCGTGGCCGCCCCGTAGTCGCCGGTGGCGCTGACCGTGACGCTCACGTCCAGGTCCGCGTCCGGGGCCGGGTTGGCCGTCACCGTGAAGCTCGCGTCGGCCCCCTCGGTCACGTCGCCGTCGGAGGTCACGCTGATCACCGGCAGGGCGGGTCCGTCGTCGTCGGAGACGGTGACCGTGGCTGCGCCCTGGGCCGCTGACACCTTGTAGCCGGCGTCGGTGGCCGGAGTATCCAGCGTGGCCGTCACCGAACCGTCGGGTTCGTCGGCGTCGTCCCCGGTGGTGGCGACGGTCAGCGTGGCCTTCCCGCCCGTGCTGACGGTCACCGTCCGCTTCCCCGTGGTTGCCCCGTAGTCGCCGCTGGCCGACACCGTGACGCTCACGGCAAGGTCCAACGTGGGGGCCGGGCTCGCCGTCACTGTGAAGCTGGCGTCTGTGCCCTCGGTCACGTCGCCGTCGGAGGTGACGCTGATGACCGGCAGGGCGGGTCCGTCGTCGTCGGAGACGGTGACCGTGGCTGCGCCTTGGGCCGCTGACACCTTGTAGCCGGCGTCGGTGGCCGGAGTATCCAGCGTGGCCGTCACCGAACCGTCGGGTTCGTCGGCGTCGTCCCCGGTGGTAGCGACGGTCAGCGTGGCCTTCCCGCCCGTGCTGACGGTCACCGTCCGCTTCCCCGTGGTTGCCCCGTAGTCGCCGCTGGCCGACACCGTGACGCTCACCGCCAGGTCCAACGTGGGGGCAGGGTTGGCCGTCAGGGTGAACTCCGCGCTGCCGCCCTCGGCGACCGACGCTGCGTCGGCCGTGATGGACAGGACCGGGACGGCGGCGGCAACCGCGGACCGATGTCTCACCTGGTACGGGCCGAGGCTTCCAGAGACCGCCACGTAATAGACGCCGTCCGCATCCGGCTCGAAAACGAGCTCCCTCCAGCTTCTGCCGCTCCGTTTTGTGTGCGCGTAAGCTTGCTTGATCCCCCGCTCATCGTAGAAGTAGACGTTGTCATAGACCGGCGCCCCAGTCGAGTCAAACAGTCCGTCAATCCGGTGGCTGGGGCTAATCCGGGCTCCGTAGTAGGCAACGCTGTGGGCGGGATTATAGACCGCCGTGAAGGTGTGGGACCGGCCGGCCTGCACCGTGACCCGGTACCAGTCAACGTCGTCCGGGTACTGGATTTCGCCCTGCTTGGACTGCTTTACGGCCGGCGGCAACACGGCGGCGGTATGGATGTCGTCGGTCGCCTCATCATCCGGGAGCAGGCTGGCCCACGCGTTGTACTTGAGCTTCTGGCCGGACCAGTGGAAATTAAAGCCTGTCCTGACCACGAGATAGTACGTGCCCGAGGCCTCAATTTGAACGGCTTCATGGGCATCTCTGAATCCCGATCCCACCCCTACTTCCTTGCCGTTGGCGTCAGCAAGCTTTACCTGGACGGCCCAGCCGCTGTCCCAATAAGCGCACCTGTACGAGCTCGTGTACGGGCACTGCACGGATACCCCGAGCAGATAGTTGCGGCCGGCCTCGAGCTGGACGGCGAACCAATCCACGTCCCCGCCGGAATCGATATGCGCTTCGACGGCTCCGCCATCAACGGTCAGAGCGCTGGTCGTGGAGCTGTCGTCTCCCTCCGGGTCCTGCGGGACGATGGATACGCTGACCCGGTAGGCGCCGGTATCCAGAACACCTTCGCGATTTTCCGCCGAGGTCACGCCGATGAAATAGATGTTCTCATAACCGGGGAAGAACAGGCGGCTCGCAGGGGGCCGGTGCCAGCCCATATCGTCCGTGTTTACGACATCCACCGGTTTCCCGACGTCATGCTGCGACCAACGCCATACCGCGCTGCGCATACCACGGAAGCGCACGACGCCACCGAACTCCCCACCCGCCGCGTAAAGCAAATCCGTGAAATGGGGATCCGGCAAAGTCGCTTTGCCGTTGGCGGCAACACCCTCAACCTTGAATTCATACAGGCTGCCAGGCGGGAGCGTGACCGCGACCCAGTCCACGTCGCCCGGGTAGTCTATGACCCCGGTCAACGATCCGCCGACAGCAACGTTGGCGGTCGTGTCCCGGTGGTCTGCGTAGTCGTCCACCGCAGTGACGACGGACAGTTGGTATGGGACGCCGCCATTGTGCCAATCCGAGGATTCAACCCCGTTGCCCAGACTTAATCTCCAGTGACTGTCATAACAGTTGAAAGCAGTCAGCAGGCAGGTTGAATACCTGGTGGAATCGGGGTGGGGGGGCTGGTGACCTTTGTCAAGGCGGTAGTTGTACCGGTTGCCCGTGACGGCGACGTAGTAAGTGCCGTCGGCGTCCGGAGTTATGCGAGCGTCCGGAGTCGCCGCCAACATTGGGGACTCCACGCCGCTGGCGACGAGGTTGCCGCCGGAGTCGTACACCCCTTCGACCCTGGCGTGGAGCGGGTGCAGCAGTCCAGACTTGGTCAGCGTCGAATCGGCGTAGATAAGATACTGCGCACCGGCGCTCAGGATGACCCGGAACCAGTCCACGTCCACGCGGGTTTCATTGCGGCCGGTGGCCGCGCTGCCGTCGGCGCTCAATTGACCGGTGGTGGTCGCGTCGGCGGGGTAATCGTCGGTAACGGTGGTCACTTCCAGCACGTAGGCCCTCTCGTATTCGGGCAGCGGTTTCGTTTGCAGTTCCAGTGCCACTAACTCAGGTGAGAGGTGCTGAGGCGGAGTCGGGGGCCATGCCCCCGTCATCCCCGACGGCCGGACCCCGATGAACCAGGTTCCGCTTTGCTCCGGCGTGAAGACGACGTCCTGGCCCAAGTAGCCCTCTTGCGCGCAATTGCCCTGGGCGTCGTATACGCAGTACACCCCCGCCTCAAAACCCCACGCCTTCATCCAGTAGGTCCGGCCTGCGGTCAGGTTGACGCCGTGCCAGTCCTGGTCGCGGTTGGAATCCAGTACGCCGCCCACCTTGCCATCAACGCGGGCCGTGCAGTTGGTGGAGACATCGGCTACGCAATCTCCGGCCTGCGCGACCTGCCCGCCATCGTCGTCGGAGACTGCGACCTGCGCCGCAGCGCCTTCAATGGACAGGCTCACCCAGCCGTCGGCTTCATCGGTCCCGTCGTCGTCGGTGGCAACGCGCAGCGTGACGGACTGCCCGGTGGTGATGGTGAGGGTACGCAGGCCCAGGTCGCCCGGCGCGTCCACGAAGTCGCCGCCCTGGCTGACGAGGGCCTTGATGGTTTCCGTCCGGGCTGGCGACGCCTCCGAGGCGCTGATGGTGAACTCCGCCTCGCCGCCTTCGCTGATGTCTGGACCGGCGGCGAGGGTGAATTCCACCTCGTCATTGTCCTGGATCCACTGGCTGCCGTAGTCATGCCACCCGTGTTCCTTTTCCTGCCACCGGGCTGCCACGTAGCCGTCGCCGGGCAGAACCCGCGCCACCACTCGGCCGTTCGGCTCGTCCACCTGGTCGTCCACCGTGGGGATAGTCAAGTAGGCGTTGGAAGGAGCGGCGGGAATGGTCAGCTGGTACTTGCCCAGGTGTTCCGGCGCCACGAAATCGCCAATCTGGCTGATCTCCACGGTGATGGGGAGCGGACTGGACAGGGATTTTTTCGACGCGAACTTGAACCGGTGATCGCTGCCTTCTTGATGAGGTCTCCCGCTGACCCATGTCCCGGTGACCCGGATTTCCGGCGTGTAATTCTTCCGCTCCTCCTCGGTCAGGTCTTCGTCTCGGATCCTTTTCGTGGCGGACTTGTACGGCCCCAGCTTGTATCCCGTTCCCGGCAGCAGTTCCAGGGTGATGCTGCCGTCAGGTTCGGCCACGCTGTCGTCAATCGGAGTGATCTCGTGCACCACGTAGTCTTCTCCGGCCGGAATCAGCCACTGCTTCAGCCCCAGATCCGCGGGATCGTAGAAGTCGTTCTGCTGCGACAATTTCACGTTGATCAGCAAGGGCTTGGTCGACACCGGGCGGACGTACATCCCGAAGAGGGTTGGCCCATATTCAGAAGTAATGCTACTGGGCTGGACCAATTTGATCGTGGGAGTGCGGAGGAGCCAGTCTTCGCTGGTCACCGTCACAGTCGCCGCGTTTCCGGGCGTATCCGCGACGGCGTAGCCGCCGCCGGCGGAGACGAGCGTCGCCGTAACGGTTCCGGGGGATTCGACCACGCCATCGTCGACGGTGGACACGGCGTAGGTCGCTGATCCGCTGGCCGGAACAGTCACGGTCCGTTGGCCGGTCTCTCCGTCGCCGATCACGTCGCCGCCGGCAGTGATAGTCAGCTCCACAGTGATGTCACCGGCAGGCGCCGGGTCTGCCGTTATCGTGAATACGGCGTCGCTGCCCTCGGTTACCTCAGGGCCAGCCGTCACGCTTACTTGGGGGACGATCTCGGGCTCCACCACCGGCGTCGGCTCTGGCTTGATGGGCGGCAGTGTGCGCGCCCTGATCTGAACCTCGCCGGCGCTGCTGGCGTCGCTGCGGAAGGCGCTGACGCTCAGCTCGTACTGGAAGTCAGCCTGCAAGCCAGTGAAGACGTAGGTGTCCTCTCCGGGTGAGGCGGTGTGCACCAAAAACTCGTCACCCCCGAGGAGGATGACGGTATAGGTAACCACGTCTTCAAGCTGGCTCCACTGCACCGTCAGGCTGCTTTCGCTGCGCTCGGTCACGGCGAGCGTCAGGCCGCCGGACTGGGCCTGCGCCTGCTGCGCATGGAGCAGGGTCAGGAGCAGCGCCAGCACCGCGGCCACGGCCAGCAAGGTACGGAACGTGAGCAGGCGTCGGAACCCGGCGGCGCGGCTCATCATGTCATCATCGCGCAGGCCGGAAACAGAATAGCTATTGGGCGGGGGGGGGGGGGGGGAGGGGGGGCTCCAAGGCTTTCAAAGGCCTGCGGCGAGGGTTACGCCCCAAGGTCTTGGGCAAGACCCAAGAAAAGGCAGCCGATGCGACCGCAATTTGGGTGAGTTGGACTGCCAATCTACTCAATTCGATAACCTTAAGGTCGGTGTTGTTGCTCCTTGCCCTACTGATCCGGCAGTGAGGCTACGCTCCCTGGCTACGGAGCCGCTCCTCCAACTCCCGGACTCGAGCTTCGGCACTGTCGGCACGGGCTTGCTCTGTGTCGGCGCGAACTTGCTGCGCCTCCGCAAGGGCTTCCGCCGCCGCTCGCGCCTGCCGCTCGTCTTCCAGGCTGGCGATGGGACGTCCCGTGGCAGGATCATAGAACACCAGGGCTCCATCCTCCCACCTCAGGTACAGGTTCAGCGCAGGACTGTATCCCTGAAGGACTCCATCGGACACGGTCTCTATCGGTATGGGTTCGTACCGACCCTCCACCAGCCGGTCTCCGGCCAACCTCGCCCCGTGATACTCTCCCGTCTCGTCGAAGCGCCAGTACTCAGGTATGCCCAGACGGGCATAGTCCACCCGTTTGGCCCCCACGTCCATTGCTCCGGTGCTCTCCGACGCCACCTCAAGCACGAAGTCCGGCGGCTTCCCCTGCTCCGAGACGATGTACCCGTTGCTCCGGCGATACACCTCGGGATCAACACCAAAGGCCACCAAGAGGTCGGGGCGCCGGGCGCGTGCCTTGTTGAACTCCGGCCTGGCGACTATCCAGCGGTCCGCCTCCACCAGGGAGGTCTCCGGGTTGCCCAGATGCACTGCCAAGGCGTGGGAGTAGCCGTACTTGAAGAGCTGGTCGTACTGCGTCATCTCATCCGGTTCCCGCTGCGGGGGGTCGGGCAGCCGGAAGCCGCCTTGCACTTCTGCGGTTTTGGTGAATGTGTCTGGCGTCGTCATATCTCACCCGACAATCGACCCGGAGCCTGCGCCATCTCCAACCGACACCGGCGCATCCACTCCGAGGCTCCTCCAACAGAGCGTTCTTCTACGGGTTGCATTCTACCACCTCCGTCCAGGCCGTCGCTTGGAAAGAGCCGAGTCCACCGCGGACTGTCCGATCTGCTGGCCGACGGCGAAGGGCGCCTTGAGCTACTTCAGTCGGCTACCCCCATCGCAGACCCAGGGTGAGTGCTCGCCTCAGCCAGCGCAGCCGCCTTGCTTTCGCCAAGGCCGCTGCCAGCGCCTCCTTCCGCCACCGCAGGTGGTCCTCCCTGCGCGAAGCGTCCAGGGGTTCGGTCTCCGGCGGCAGCGTCAGGCCGTAGTCGCTGAGCATGGCTATCTCCAGCTCCCACCGTCGCACCGCAGCCTTCGCCCGTTCAACCCGACCGCCCGACGCCTCACCGACACTCCTCAGCCCTCGCCATTCCGCCACCAACGGGGCAGCCGGCCCGAAGGCGTGCCCTTCGTCCGGCTGTTCCTCCAACGTGACCACTCCGGCGTCGGGAAGGCCGTGCTCCCGTCGTGGAGGCCGCCACTCCCTGCGCTGACCATCGCCATCACCGACCGGACCAGGCTTGCTCCGCTCCCGTTTCTCTTCCACCGCCCCGTCCTGCGACCCTCCAGCATTGCGCTCCAAGTCCGTCAGTTGTCTCGCCTGGGCTTCGACGGTCTCCACCAGGTCGCCGTGCGCTTCCTCCAACGCCGCCAGCCGTTCTTCCAGCGCAGCTATGCTCTCCGCAATGTCACCGGCGTCATCGTCCTGCTCATCCCCGCCGTCACCGTGCTTGTCCCTGAACTCCGCCAACGCCTTCCGCATCCGCCGCGATACGTGACGAGACTCGTGGCAGGTCACCATAGTGCGGTAGTTCACCCCCAGGGCCTCCGCAGCAGCCACCTTGCCCCGGTCATTCATCATAGCGTCCAGCAGGTCCAGTAGGGGATCGTCCGTTAGGGGGGCATCCGATAGAGGGATGCTCTTGCCGTCGCTGGCACCCTTCGACCCGGCTCCGCTGGGTTCTTCATGGCCAACCATTGGCTCCTCCTTACCTCAGAAACTACAACAGACTACAATACAATCAGTACAACAGACTTAGCACTGACCCGCAGTAAAACTGCTCGCCGGATTGCCTTCAGGCATCCCGTATTCCCCTTCAAACAGCTACGAATATCACCGAGATTGTATTCTACAATGTGCTCCTAATCTCCTTACAGCCCTCGCACTGCGATAGCCGCCTCTGAGCGATTGTAGTCTGACAGGTCAGCCCATCGGCACTCGGCCAGCCTGAAACCGTTGGCGGGCCGATAGCGGCCACGATCCCTCGCTCAATTCCGTCCATTCCGCACCCTCATGCAAGTTGCTATTTCCTGCAACCGGCCCCTGACACAAAGTGTTCTGTGATTTGGCCCGGTAGGGAGACGTGCCTCTCCATCTCAGCTTTGAAACAGCGCGAATCTGCAACTTGCAGCGAGTCTGTTTCTGCGTACTGCCCCCCTGACTTCAAGGAAGCCCCTCGCAGTGTCGTCACCGATAGGAAGCTGACGCATCAGGGGGCCAGCAACCCATTTGCATTGACGTAGTCCCCTCCGAGGGATACCGCTCGTTCTCCCATATCCGCAAACTCGCCTAAGGACGCCACAGAACCGGCGTCAAGGGCGGAAAGGCCAGTCTGCAATCCCGCCAATACCTGCCAAGAGGAGCGGGATGAAAGGGGTCGATAGAAGGAAGCCATCAAAGTGGGTTGCCACGCCCTCGAATGGAGCGACGGCGGCCCACACCGTCAAGCGGCGAGAGACGCTGCGCATCCTGACCCGCATGTCCATTCGCCCTTCCTGTGGCGGGAGGTGTCGCGGGCTTCGCAAGCCCTCGGGAGGCGGTGCATGTTCGCACCCGCATACGGGCAGGTGCATTTCCGCACCGCCCCGTGGGAGGTTCCGGATCGCCCGTCCGTTGTTCACACTCTTTTGCAGGCGCTGCGGTCCAACGGTCAGCAGCAGTCCGCAGGGAGGTAAACGAGTTGGCGCTGACACCGAAGCTCCAGGCACCTGGGCGGCTCATCCCGCCGGGAACCGCACCCGGTCCCGTCCGGCGCTGTCCCGACGTCACGCACCCCCGCCTCAAGCGGGATTTTTGGCGGCTGTTGTGATCGGACCGTCGATTTTCTCCGGTGCAGACACCCCCGCCTCAAGCCCTCTTTTGTCATTAGAGACCGAACTGGGGCCTTTCAACAGATTGCTCGCCGGTTACGTCCCATAGGGGCCGATTTACCCCTGATTCAGCTACGAAATCACGACTCAGGTCACTTCGTCACCAAACTCCATTTCCTGTACACCCCTGCCACTGCAAGAAACGGCTCCCTGATTGGAGACCTTCCGTGGCGCCACCATGCGTGAGGTCTTTTTCGGCGTCCCGGTCGTTCACACTCTCTTGAGATGCCGGCGGTCCGGTGAACCACAGCAAACCGCAGGAGGTGAACATCTTGGCGCTGAGTTGGACAGGGAGACCGACAACCCCTGTGACGCCTCGGCCTCCCCGGCCTCAGCCCGGAGGGGAGCTCGGCCCATTGCGACTCACCGTCACTGGATACATCCGTGTTGTCCCCTGGAAGCCACTACACCGATGTAGTCCCTTCCAGGGGATAACGCTCGCCATTCCGGTCGCCCACACTGACGTAAAGACCGGGCGGTAGCCCACCAGCCGGTCCGTCTGTGCCCGGCGGCCACCCAGGACACCTGTAGACGAGAGGCCAGCGGCCCGACGAACCGCCGCTGCGACTGTGACCCATGAGAGACGGCAATAGAGAAGATACAAGGAACGGGCAAAGGAAGAGGAGCGGAGGAGACGCTTCCGATCCCTCCATCGACGGGCCGAGGGAGCCCTACACCGCCGAGCAGCGAGCTCAGCTCCAACACGGGCTGCGCATCCTGGCCCGGATGATCGTCCGCGCCCATCTGCGGGGTGAGATACCCAAGGCAGCGGACGAGCGGACAGACCTGCCGTCCGGCAGAGACGCCGGCGGATGAACCGCCATCAAGCAAGCCCCGCATCCTCAATGCCGCATCCTCAAGGCTGCGTCATCCTGGCGGCGGCTCAGGGCATCGTGATCACGGCCCCGCCTCTACCACAAATCCCACGCCAATACAACGGCTTGCAAGGCGTTACATGCGAACAATTTGCCGTTCAAGATGGGACGTTGGGACTTGCTGACAAGCGGAGAACCAAGTGGCAGCCACGGATACACGAACACAAGCATCGAACGGCGCGGCGCAGGGTGGAGCGGACCTCGATGAGGCGGTCCGGGACTACGTGCGCACCTACGCCGTGCTGCACGGGAGGCCCAAGGCGGCCGAGACCCTCGGCGTGTCCCGTCACACCCTGTGGCGCTTCCTCGACCGGGGCCACGCCGGGCGCGCTATCCCCAGCGCGGTGCTGGAGCAAGTGGGCGACAGACCAGAGGCGGTGGAGGACGCCGAGGAGCGGCTGATACTCCAAGCGCGAGCCAGACGGCGGCTGAAGGACGGCGGCCCGGCGACCGGTTCCAAGCGCCTGTCCGAGGCCCTTGAGGACGCTCTCCGGCTGGTCTGCGCCACACCCCTGGCCACCGTGGACGAACTCTCCCGCTTCGGCAGAGTCCCAGCCTCCACTATGAGAGAACGCCTAGGCAAGCTCGCCAGTCGGGGCCTGGCGGCCTCCGTGCCGCACCACCTGGGCATTCTCGGCTCCCGGCCCCAGCGCCGTTACTTCCCCACGAAGCAGGGGATCGTCGCCGGAGGGCGGATCGAGCACGGCACGGACCACTTCCTCAGCGAGTACCCGGTGTCCAGGCAGTGGGTCCGGCTGCTGGCCGAGCGTATGGACGCCGTGGCCGTGCACTACCGCGTCGCCGCCATGATCGCCGATGCTGACCCGCATGAGAAGCCCGTGCGCGTGGACCACTACCGCAGCGGCCCCTACGACATGCTGATCACCATGTCCGGTGGACGCTCCATCGGCATCATCCGCCAGGGAGCGACCCTGCCCACCTCCAACCTGCGCTACCGCCTTAGAAGCGTCGAGCGCCTCCCCAGCCGGGAGAGGCCCTTCGCCACCCTGGTCCTGACCCATGCCGACCAGGCCACCCGCAGGGCCATACGCTCACTGGGAGACCCATCGGAGCACCGCAGGACCTTCGCGGCGACGGAAGGGGAGCTCCTGGCCGTTGCCCACACCGGCGCCGTCTGGCAACAGTGCGGAGACGGACGGGACATCGACCCGCCCGTGCCTATCGACCCCGGCGCGTCCCTGAGAAGCATCATGGCCTGGATGGATCGGCTGCTGGACAAGTCTCATTCATTCTTCCGCGACAACCCGAGGCCCGAGCTCGAAGACCTCTACTCCTCCCGTGTGAAGGCCGCCATGCCGGAGCCTGGCGAGCAACTCACGTCATCTCTCTCGGCGCAACTCACCCGCGCCGGGAAGGACGCCCTGAACCTGCTGTCGGCATGGCCCCTATGCACCCGTGAGCAGCTTGCGGGACTGATGGGCGGCGTCACCCTGCGCCGGGTCAACCAGGTGCTCCGCTCCCTCCGTGAGCACGGCCTAGTGCGGGAGGACGGCTCCCTGCTCATGCTCACCGACGAGGGGTTGACGCATCTGGCCCGCCGGGACCGGGCCGCCGTCGGCCTCACCCTCGACCGCTGGAGCCCTGAACTCACCCTCAGGAAGCCCTCCGTCTACGTCGGGACAGCCCTGCGCGCCCTGGCCGCCCAGCTGCGCCACCACGCCGGCGTCGTCCGCTTCGCTTCAGCCCTCTCAGCCGAGGTCGCTAATTCCCCGGACTACGACCTGTTCGACCTGCTGCCCACCCACCGCTCCAGCATCGGCTACCGCCACGACCAGACCACCTACGCCATCCACCCCGACGCCTCCTTCACCCTGGAGTACAAGGGCGAGTGGCGTCCGTTCCTTCTGGAGTTCGAGCGGAGAGCCACAACACCAAAGCGCATCCCCAAACGCCTGAGGTCCTACCGGCGCTACTTCCGTAGTGGCTGGGCGAAGCGAGACCACGGGGGACACCTGCCTCACGTGCTCTTCGTCTTCGAGTCCCCCGCTACTGAGTCAGCCTTCCTCGACGTCGCCGACGCAGAGGACGACGCGCCCATCGTCACATCGAACACTGTGGACCTTGCCGAGCACGGCGTCCTGGGGGATTCATGGATACTGCCCCCGCCATATTCCCTCCACAGAAGGCCGATTTCCGTGATGCATCAGCCTGCGCAATGACCGCCCTTTCCGTTCCGAACCCTTCCAATAGGGGTCGTCCCAGCAGCCTTGCTGGGACAACTTGCCCACATGACCGGTCACCAATCTCGCTACCGCCCTCAGAAGTACAGTCCGTTGCAGAACCGACCCATCAGGCCCTTTTCGCCGCCGCGTCACACACCCCGTCACCCTCGCCTCCCAGCTACGGTCCCTGCCTACAGCCGCCCGGCCACTACGTCTCACACACGGACGCCGCAGACTGCGCAACATGCCGCAACTTGTCCCACCGAGCCGTTCCCAGGACTTCCTATAGGGGACAAAAGGCCATTCCCACTACTTACCGTGTCAGCCCCCAACAGCTCCCAAAAGTACAATTCGTTGCAGAACCGGCGGGAGCGCCGCCCATCTCCTTCTCGGCCTGGAGGGCGCTCTCGGCCGCGTGACGTGTCAACCATCGTACTGTCGCCGTCCCAGAGGGCCTCGGCATCGCTTGCTGCGATGCGGCTCCGATGTGGCCATCTTGCCGACTTGCATTTCTGCAACTCTCACCCAACGCCGTGGAACACGCCCCGACCAAACATTGCTTGCTCACTTGCCAACCTCCCCTCCCTTTCGCCCGATTTCAGCTTGGAAGCGCCCCCGACTTGCATTTCTGCAACTGACGCCAATCCCTGTACACCCCCACGACATCAAAACCGGCCCCCGAAGGAGCTCCGGGCAGCTTCAGAAGGCGTATCGGCCGCCTTAACCGGCCCCGCCGGATCGCTCGCTGCGTTGTGGCTCCTATGTAGCTGAAGAGACGCTCTAGGCACCCAATGCCCTCAGTTCCCTTTTGGGAAGTCTTGCCCGAATCGGGTGAACCTGCCCTTATATCGAAGTGCTCGCTCTCGTTTAGCAACACCCTCCGTTTCGGCCTGATTCAGCTTCAGAACAGCCCCGACTTCCCTTTTGGGAACTGACACAAATCCTTGTACACGGGTAGCACATCACATCCGGCATCCGGGGAGTCATTTGACGGCTCCAGACGACCTGAGACGGACCTTGCCCACGCTGGCAGATTGCTCGCTGCAATGGTGCAACACTGTCGCAGCAAAATCGCAGGGTCAGGGTCTCCCGGCCCGGTTCCTGCCATCTCTCCCTTGACGGCGGGGTTGCCGATGGGGGATGATAGAGAGTAAGACGCTACACTATATCAATGGACAAAAATGGGGAGCGCACGTTGCCCGTCAAGCCGAGGAACACCGACACCATCACCTTCTCCCTGCCCCCAGAGATGGCCCAACAGGTGCGACAGGTGGTGAAGGACGAGAGCCGCACCCTGAGCGAGGTGCTCCGGGAGGCCATCCGCCTGTACATGGAGGAACGGGAGTGGCGTATCAAGGAACGAATGCAGCGGCGGCGCTCAGCCCGGGACGAATAGGGATGAAACGAGAGCAGAACGTACCTATGAATCGGACGAATGGCCGCACGCCTGTTGCCATGTCTGCCAGGGTGCCGTCCTTCGTCGCCATGTCGTTCTGCCTTATCGTCGTGATTTTCATCGGTTGCGCTCAGGAACCTGCTTCCACCGAGGCCGACCTCGTGGTCGTGGGGATGATTACCAAGACCGAGGGCAACCCCTTCTTCGTCACCATGGCCGAGGTGGCGCTTGAGCGCGCCGGGGAGCTCGGCGTCGAACTGCGCACCTACAGCGGCGCCTACGACGGGGATGCACAGGCGCAGATAGCGGCCATCGAGGAACTGGTCGCGGCGGGCGCGAAGGGCATCCTCATCACCCCGTCGGACCCGCTGGCCCTCGCCCCGTCGGTCGCGCAAGCGCGTGCGGAGGGCGTGCTGGTGATCGCCCTCGACACACCCTTCGACCTGCCGGACACGGTTGACGCCACCTTCGCCACCGACAACTTCCGGGCCGGTGAACTAGTCGGCATCTGGGCGCGGGAGAAGCTGGGGCCGCTGGCGGCCCGGACGCGGATCGCGACGCTGGACGGTTACGAGACGCCGGTCACCGTCGACGTGATGCGCAACCAGGGCTTCCTCCACGGCTTCGGCATCGACATCAAGGACCCGGGGGTGAAGTACGACGAGGACGACCCGCGCATCGCCGGCAGCGCTGCCACCATGGGCGCGGAAGCAGGTGGACGCAGCGCGATGGAGCGACTGATGCGCATGGACCCGTCGATCCGCCTGGTGTACGCCATCAACGAGCCCGCGGCGGCGGGAGCATACACGGCGCTCCGTTCCATGGGGCTGGAGCGCGAGGTGCTGATCGTCACCATCGACGGGGCCTGTTCCGGAGTGAACAGGGTCGCCAGCGGAGAGCTTGGAGCCACCGCCATGCAGTTTCCGGTTCGGATGGCAATGCAGGGCGTTGAGGCCGTGGTCGAGTTCGCCAAGACCGGACAGAAGCCGCAGCCCGCAACCGACCTCGGCTTCCACGATACGGGCGTGGCGTTGGTGAGTGCGGAGCCGGTCGCCGGGGTGCCGTCCATTGACGCCGAACAGGGCCTGACGGAGTGCTGGGGGGCGAATCCAGCGCGGTGAGAAGCCTCTACTCGCACGACGCCGAACAGTATGGCCGATACGAAGGAGGAACCAATGAGTGAACGGACCGACCTGATACCCGTCGCCCTGTACGCCAGGGTCTCCAGCGACCGCCAGGACGTGGACCTGTCCGTGGCCGCCCAGCTGCGGGCATTGCGCGACTACGCCGACAAGAACGGCTACACCGTCGCACGGGAGTACATCGACGAGGCCGAGAGCGGACGCATCGCCGACCGGCCCCAGTTCCGCAAGATGCTGGACGAGGCCAGCAAGCCGGAGGCCCCGTTTGCGGAGATTCTTGTTTGGAAATTTAGCAGGTTCACCCGCAAGCGTGAGCACGCCGTCGCCTTCAAGTCCATGCTCAGGCGCAAGGGCGTCCGCGTCGTCTCCATCACCGAGCACGCAGACGACTCCGCCACCGGCAGGCTCATGGAGGCCATCATCGAGTCGGTGGACGAGTTTTACTCGGAAAATCTTGCCGAGGAAGTTCGGCGGGGGATGCGGGAAGCGGCCTCCAGAGGCTTTTGGGTCGCCAGCCGCGTGCCCTACGGCTACGCCAAGCGCATGGTACAGGACGGGGCCAAGAAGCGCCCAACCCTGGAGCCCGATCCCGCCACCGCTCCCGTGGTCCAGCGCATCTTCTCCATGGCCGAGTCGGGCAGGGGCATCCTGGACATCGCCCAGACCCTCAACACAGAGGGCATCGCCAATCCCACGGGCAGGCTCTGGTCCAAGAACGGCGTCCACATCATCCTCCGCAACGAAGCCTACGCCGGAACCCTCCTCTGGGGCGTCGGCGGAAAGGGCAAGGATGAGCCGGTGAGGGTGGACAAGGCGTTTCCCGGAATCATCTCCAAGGCCCAGTTCAAGAGGGTGAACAGGCGCATGCGCTCCCGCGCTCCCAGGAAGACTCACCCCCGCAGGGTGGGAAGCACCTACCTGCTCAGCGGGATGGTCAAGTGTAAGGCGTGCGACGGGGCGCTCAGCGGCCAGGACGCCAAGAGCGGGAAGTATGCCTACTACGTCTGCCAGTCGATCATGAAACGGGGCAGGCACGCCTGCGAGACTCCCAGGCTCAACGCACGGCGCTTCGAGGAGATGGTGGTGGGGAAGATACGTCAGAATGTGCTCACCGACTCCAACATCCGGGAGTTGGTGAAGCTGGTGGACGAGGAGATGGACGGCATCGCAAAGGAGCAGCGGCAGAAGCTTCAGACCATCGAGTCTGAGCTTGAGGACGTGAAGCGCAGGCTGGGGCGGCTCTACGACCTAGCGGAGACTACCGATCTGGACATCGAGGACTTCAAGCCCCGCATCAGAGACCACAGGGAGCGGCAGGAGAAGCTGGAGGCGTCGGCTGTTGAGGCCAGGGCCATTCTCTCCCAGCGCAGGGAGGTGCTGGACGACGTGGAGACCATCACGGCCTATGCCCAGGACCTGAGCGTGTTCCTCAACGAGAGCGAGCTGACCGAGCGGAGGGCCTTCATCGAGTCCTTCGTGAAGGAGATCGTCGTGATGC
This sequence comes from Dehalococcoidia bacterium, assembly GCA_965207225.1. GTDB lineage: Bacteria > Chloroflexota > Dehalococcoidia > Plut-88900 > Plut-88900 > Plut-88900. The sequence continues at coordinate 86,967 of CBDBLV010000003.1, read as the reverse complement.
CGGGGAACGCGCTGCTACGCTACTCCATACCCATGCCGGAGGATGCTCCCATAGGGGGAAGGGACGCCGAGGAGGTGGCTTTGCACGCTCCGGTTCTGTCTACCGTCAAGTCTGGTGGGCTGAACTGGACGAAATCAAGAACCGAGGCCGATTCCCTGGTCACGCCGTCGCTCGGCATGGGGACCGTGTACGTCAGCGTCGCCTCGTTTCCCTCCACCTCGATGCCCTCCACGAAGTTGCGGATGAGCGCCTTGCGCTCCGGTATCGTCCCCTGCTTCAGGAAGTCCCGGAAGTCCGCCACGTACCGCGCGATTTCCTCGGTGTCGGGCAATTCCACTCTCCGCTGTTCCAGCTGGGTCTCGGCGTCCTCACGCGCAGCCTCCAATTGCTCCTCGCGGTGCCGCAGGGACATGATGCGGGGCGACAGCACCTCCAGCGTCAGGTCGCTCGTCTCGATGGCCTCGTAGAGCTTCCCAAGACGCCTCTGCACGTCGGACAACTCCGCCTCCACAGACTCCAGCCTCCCTGCAAGCTCACCGGCCATCGCGTCGATCTCCTCCGCCACAAGCTGCACCAGCTCCACGATGGTCTCCTCGGTGAGGATGCGCTCCCTGATCTTCTCCACCACGAACTCCTCCACCCTGGAAGCGTTCAGGTAGCGGGCACTGCACGTCCCCGCTCCCTCCCGGAACAGCGTCCCGCAGATGTAGTAGGCGAACTGGCCGCTCTTGGCTCCCTGGGCCGAGTAGGGCCTGCCGCACACCCCGCACTTGAGCAGGCCGCTCAGCAGATAGGGGCTTCCCACCCTCGCGGGCCTCTGCACCTTCGGGGCGCGCTCGCTCATGGCTTGCTGAACCTCGTCGAACAACTCCCTCGACACCAGCGCGGGCCACGCTCCCTCAACCCTCACCGGGTCCTGGGTCTTCTCTCCCTTGCCCTTGAGTCCCCACACCGCTGTTCCGGTGTACGCCTCGTTCCGCAGCACGTAGTGGAGACCGCCCTTGTACCAGCGCTTGCCCCGGTTGGTGACGCCCCGGTCGTTCAGTTCCTTGCAAAGCTCCTTGAGTCCGTGACCGTTTAGAGACTTCTCGAATATCTCCTTCACTACAGGAGCCGTGGCCGGGTCCACCTCCAGCGAGGGGCGCTCCTTGGGGCCGTCCTGCACCTTGATCTTCTTGTAGCCGAAGGGTGCCTTCGAGCCGAGGAAGAAACCCCGCGACGCAGCCTCCCTCATGCCCCGGACGACCTCCTGCGCCAAATTCTCGCTGTAGTATTCATCGACGCTCTCGATGATGCCCTCCAGCAGCCTGCCGGTGGCGTTGTCCTCGGCCTGCTCGGTGATGGACACCACCCGGATGCCCTTGCGCCGCAGCTGGGACTTGAAGGCCACGGCGTGCTCCCGCTTGCGGGTGAATCTCGAAAACTTCCAGACTAAAATCACCGCAAAAGGCGCCTGGGGCTTGGAGCCCTCGTCGATCATCTCCCGGAACTGGGGCCGGTCGGCGACTCGCCCGCTCTCGGCCTCGTCGATGTACTCCCGGGCCACGGAGTAGCCGTTGGCCCTGGCGTACTCCTTGAGCGCCCGAAGCTGGGCGGACACGGACAGGTCCACGTCCTGGCGGTCGCTGGACACCCTGGCGTAGAGCGCCGCCGGCGTCAGGGGCTGTAGGTGCTTCTTCGTCATGTCGTCCTCCTCTGGAATCGTCTGTTCCCTCAGTCGTGTCGTCCGTCACTGCGACGCTCTCAGGCGGCGTCGTTCGCTCCAGGCACCACTGCGGCCTGAAGTCTGAGTCCCACGGCGCGCATCACCTTCAAGATGGTGACGAACTCCGGGTTGCCGTCGGCGGACAGCGACTTGTAGAGGCTCTCCCTGCCCAGCCCCGTCTCCTGCGCCACCACCGCCATCCTCCGGGCGCGGGCGATGTCCCCCAGCGTTGCCAGGATCAGCCGCACGTCGTCCTCTTCGAAGGCGGCGTTCAGGTAGGCTGCCATCTCCTCTGCGGTCTCCAGATGCTCCGATGGGGTCCATCGTTTGGTCTTCGTCCTCGTCATTGCCGCCGTCCTTGCTTCCACTGCGTTCATCTACGGCTCCAGGGCAAACCGGACTCTGACCGTCAGGCGAAGCTCCGTCTCCCCGCCGCTGATGGGGCTGCTCTCGTAGTCGTAGGCAGCTATCTGGCGCAGGAAGTCAAGATCGGAGCCAGGCAAGCCGTCCGCCGCGGCGGACTCGCTTATCGACAGGGCTTGGCCGAGCGTCACGCCTGCTAGGCCCGCAAGCTGCTCCGCCTTGGCTTTCGCCTCCTCGAATGCCTCCCTCCGGAGTTCCTCCATGAAGGGCTTCGGGTCCTCCACGGTGAAGCTGATTCCGTTGATCCTGGCAAGGTCGCCCCCGGCCTCCGCCACGTCGTCGATGATCGGACCGACGGCGTCCATGTCGCGCACCTTGATCAAGGCGAAGTTGCCGACGACATAGCCGACGAGCTTCCGCTCACTCACGTAGCTGCCGTCTCGTTCGATCTCCTCATACCGGTACTCCGGTCTGATGTTGAACGACATGGTCTGAATGTCTGCGTCGGACAGCCCCCGCGCCTTGACGGCTGCCACAACCCTCGACATTGCCTGAGCCGCATCGGTTCTCGCCTGAGAGACCGTCTCTGACTGCGCCTCAATACCAATGTTGAGCACCGCCAGGTCCGGCTCCACGCTGAGACGGCCTTCCCCGGTCACCAGTATGCCTCCGTCAGAATCAGCAGCCGCAGACTGCGCCTGTTCCAACGATTGGGATAGCTGGTCCGTCGTCGCGCTAATGGCGGTCAACTCTTCCATCACCGCTTCCTCGAAGTCGGACGAATCGTCAGTGCAGGCCACAGCCAGCGTCGCGGTGACTATCACTGCGAACAGGGCCGATAGGCTCAAGAGCTTTCTCTTCATCTCAACCCTCCGTGGTCATCGGTCTGGTGGAGTTCGCCCACCTCCCAAATTGTAGGCCATAGGATACCTTGGCGCAAGGGGCATCGGACACTCCTGCATCGCTTGAGGGCTGCAAATCGAACGGTCAGGACGACGAGGGAGAGTCGAAGTGTCGGGCGGCGGCTTCTCTCAGTCCCGTTATTCCCGCCCTCTATGGGCGGTTTCTCCCTCAATGTCCTTGGTGTATCGGCATGGCGGCGTGGACTGGTACCCAGTGCAGCCCCAGAATCGGCCACGCCTGCCTTCTATCATCTGGAGCACGCCCCTGCCGCAACGCGGACACTTCGTCGCCAGTTCGCCGATCTGCCGCAACTCGTGGGACTCCCTCAACACCTCCGTCACAAACTGGGATGGCCGCACAGGGTCGGCCACCAGGTAGGCGCCGATCCGCGCCCGGGTCATCGCGACGTAGAAGAGACGCCGCTCCTCCGCAAACGGGTATGCTCCCCCCTGAGACCGGGGCAGCACGAGCTCCAGCAGCGGATCGTCCTCCACCTTCGAGGGAAACCCATAGCGCCCGTCGTTGAGGTCGAGCACGATCACGTAGTCGGCCTCGCGTCCCTTTGCTCCGTGAACTGTGCTGAACTCCACTCGCAGCGACCTGCTCCGCCGAATCGACTGGACCACCTCGCGGCCCTGTCGGTAGCGTCCCAGCACCAGGACGCTGCGCGGCTGTTCTTGCACCCTTGTCTCGATGTCCTGCAACGCCCGCGCCACCCCGCCTGCGGGACTGGCGTCGGCGACGACGGTGACACCCTCGTCCTCCGCTCCGCTGGCGGACAGCAGAGGTCTCTGAGTCTGCTCCGTGTTCCGTTTCACGAACTCGGTCGAAGGGCCAAGAATGCCGTCGGCGAACCGGAATGTGCGGCTCAGTGTCCGCTGCTCCACATAGCCGAGCAATTCGCCGCAACTCCGCAGTAGACCGACGTCGCTTCCCGCGAACCTGTAGATCGACTGCCAGTCGTCTCCCACTAGGAAGTAAGCTACGCCATGGCCACGGAGGGCCTGGATGAGCGCCATCCTACCTGCGGATATGTCCTGGAACTCATCCACCAGCACATACCGGTATCCGGACTTCCATCGGCCCTCACGGATATGCCCTGCAGCGACGTTGATGAGGTCGTGGAAGTCCAGCTCCCCTTGGTCCGAGAGCAGCTTCTGGTAGCGGTTGCGCACCTGCTCGAAAACGGCAAGGAAGCTCTCATTGCGCCAACGGCCCCCGCTCTCGCGAGCGCGGGCGCGAAGCGTCTCGGGCGAGAGGCCGCCGGTCTTTACGTGATTCAGGAAGGTCGCCAGCAGCCCCGCCAGCGACGAGGTCTGCTCCTGGCCGAGTTGCCGCACCAGGGTTTGGCGAGGGACCTGCTCGAAGCTAACCCCTGCCTCTTCGAGGCGCTTGCGCAGCGTCTCAAGCAGGATGCCCCGCCGGTGTTGCCAGCTGTAGGTCTCCACCAGCGTCGAGCCGTGTTGACGGTGGATGTTCCTCTTCCACTCGACGCCCTCCACGTACCCTCTCCAGCCGGGGGGAGGGCGTCCATGTTCGTTGAGTGCGAAGTGCTCGATGTAGATGTCGTGGCCGGGCAGGAAGAAATCCGGCTGGTACTGCCTGCGTTGGTTCGTCGCCGTCGCTGTCTCGTACCGGTCTTCGTACCGGAACTCGACGCCGTGTTCCGTCAGGTAGTTCGCGATGGACAGTTCCTCGAAACTCTTGACCAGATCCCCGCTCAGGGTCCGCAACTCGACTTCGCGGACGTACTCCTCGTACTGGTCAAGGGTGTCGAACTCGAAGGCCGATCTGTAGGGCGCGTGGTGGTAGACGATGAAGTCGATCACAGCCCTCGACTGCTCCAGGTCGTTGAGTAGCTCGCCGATGATGTTGTCAACTGCGCGCCTCAGCGCCAGTTCGTCCTCGGCCAGCTTCGATATGGTGGGAGCGGACTCGGACTCGGCTATGACGCGGCGACCGAAGCTGTGGAAGGTGTGGACGTGCGCTGCGGAGAGGTCGCCCTTGAGCCGTCCCCGTATCTCATCGGCCGCCTTGCGGTTGAATGCCAGGACCAGCACCTCGTTCGGGGAGACTCCCAGGTTGCGGACGACATGGGCGACCTTGCCGACGATGACCGCGGTCTTGCCCGTTCCCGCGCCCGCCAGCACAAGGGTCGCGTCCTCGTCGGTGGCGACGGCTTCGGCCTGTTCATCCGTGAGAGGGTTACCCAGCGTCTCGGATGCGGCTTGCTGTACGGAGGGCTTGGCGTTGGAAATGAACAGGCTGTTCGCACGCCTTCTTGCCGCCTCGAACCCCGCAACCGATTCTAGGGGCGAAAGCCGCTCCGCCGTCTCTGACGCTTCTTGGTTCAGGCGTCCACGGGTGAGTGCCTTGCATTGCCGTAGAACCGGCGCTAGAGACTCGTGAAGCTTCCGGCAGTCGCTGTATCGGGCGTAGCGGTCGGCGGCGAAGTGTTGCCGAACCTGCTCATCGAGCCGCTTCAATTCAGGGCTCAAAGCCTTGGCGACCTCGACGGTGCTCGCCAACACCGCGTCCCGGACCCGTGCAGCTTTGCTCTCGTCAAGTCCTCCAACTGACCGCTCGGTCCCATCTCCCAACTGTATGGTCAGCCGATGCCACAACAACGATGGTGAGACCGTGATTGAGTCGATGGCTCCGACGGGCACCTCGTTGGATGCTCCACCCAGGCGTCCCTCGAAGGTGAGCGTTTCGTCGGTCAGCGACACACGCGTCGGCCCAACAGCGAATAGGCTGTAGAGCCAAGTGCTCTCGGCGGCGATGCGTATCTGGTGTCCGATGTCATCTCCGGCCATGCGCTATACCCTATGCGACCAGCCGCCACACGAGCAGGCCCACGACGGCTAGCAACACGACCACGGCCAAGCCGAGCCTGATGGCCAGCCGTCTCATCCTTCTGCGGGCGTCACGCTCCTTCTCGTACCGCTCCTCCATCTCCTCTAGCGCCTGCCGGTCGGCGGCTGCGGCGTGCACCGCCTCGTCGCGCTCCCGCTCCAACGCCTGCGCCCGTTGGTCCAGCTTCACCAGCCTCCGTTGAAGCCTGTCCTCCCGCCCAATAGCCCGACGCAGCAGCTCCTCGTCGCTCACCCGCTCCGGCCCCTCCATCTCCACGTAGACCCTCCGGCCCTCCCTGCGCACCTCGACCTCTCCACGCCGTATCATCCGGTCCAGCGTCGAAATGGAGACCTCCATCTCCCGCGCCGCCTCCGCCTTCGTAATCCAGCGCACCCGCTCAGCCATGTCTCCCGTTCTCACCCTGCGGCCTGCGCCGCCGCCACCAGTCGAACAGGCCCAGCCCCCGGCCCTCGGTATCGGGCTCCTGCTGCACCGCCTCTAGGGCCTCCACGCGCTCCGTCAGGTCCTCCACCAGCTCCCTGAGATCATCCACGGCCTTGATCACACGCCGCATCCTCGCCTCCAGCCTGTCCAGGGGCGTCGCCAGTTCCCCGTCGGGATCGTCCAGGCCGGCCATGAACCGCTGCACGGCCAGGGCCATCCTCCCCGTCAGCCGCTCACGGCCCAGCGCCAGCGCCACCGTCTTCCGGTTCACCCCCAGGAGGGCCGCCGTCCTGCGCTGACCCTCCCGCTGTACGAGGTACTCCACGACCCACTTCTGGTCGGGCTTGCCGTCTCCGGCCCTCGATTTCTCCGTCAACTTCCGAGATGTCATATTCGCCTTCTATCGGGGTGGGCCGCTTCTGCAATTTTCGGTGGAACCGGTCCTTGACAGCGACCGGTCACCATTTTCGGCCCAACCCCCGAAATGTTGCATGAATCCGAACGTGGCTGGCCCGAAATGTCCGCTCCTGCCCATCACCCCTTTTCGCGTCATGCACCCCCACCTCAATTCCTGCAATTTCCGGTGGGCCAGCATGGGCCGCAGACGCCGCCAATGCGCCGATTTTGCTCCTCAAAGACGCTTCACAGCCGCGTCCCTACCTACATCCCGCTCAAAATGCTGACCGGTCAGGGTGGTAAAAGTGCAACTTTGGTGTCTCCGGCGTGCTCCCCAACTTTAGCACAACTTCTCCCCAACTTGTACTTTTGGCCGTTGACCGGTCGAGGTCTGTGCAGCCCCTTTCGTAGCTGAAACAGAGGAATATGACCGGTCTGGCGTATTTTGAGACCCTGCCGGAGGTACAACTTGTACCGTTTTGCGGCCCCCAGACCGCAGGGAGGGCAGATAGCGTCGATACAACGCTATCTATGCCTCCCCCTATTGGATGCCTCTACAGGATCACTGGCACGCATGCGGTGGTACAGCGGGTCGTAGACGTAAGCACTCAGCTGGGACAGCCTCAGCCGGGGGGAGGACGGCGCCCACAGGGGCCGCCAGGACTCCCCCAGTATCCCCCTGCGTGACAGCACGGGCGTGCAGGACGCCAGGATGGGTAGCGACATGCAGTTCATTCCGGCGGCGGTGCTCACGTAAGTGTCCTCGACCTCCTCGGTGTCCACGACGAACAGGGTGATCAGGTACGGCGGCAGGTCCTCTTTGTGCTCATGCGACCAGTAGTAGTCTTCGTAGGGCTCCAAGCGGGCGATCACTCCCCTGGGGTGACGGGCGCGCAGCTCGTGCTCAAGGTAGAACGGCACGGGATGGCCCCCGGCGAGAAGCTGCCCCACGGCGTCGGGGGCGATGGCGGAGCGGCCCCAGTTGTAGGCCCGGTCGGACCGGGCCGTGGGGACAACCCACACCAGCGCGCTGTCGGGGTCGGTACGGGTCTCGGCCTGGAGCTTCGACAGGAACCACGTGATGCTGTCGGCGTGCTTCCTCTGCCGCGCCCACGTCTCGATGCGGTGGCCCACGTGACGGGTGCGACCATCTTTGTCAGCAGTCAGCTCCGTGCTCCAGATGCCCCGCGTGGTGGGCAGTTCCGCCCGGTCCCGGTAGGTCACGTAGCGTATTCCCTCGTCGGACAGGGTGTAGCGCACGTCACCCCGTTTGCCGTGACGTTCGATGAGGCCCCAGGTCTTCACCAGGCCGTGCATCATCTGGCTGACCCTTCCCTCGGAGACGCCCAGCCAGGTCGCCAGGTGCTCCCGGGGGATCATGGGGTGGTCGGTGATCAGGTCCAGCGTCCGCTTCTCCGAGGGGCTGAGGCCGAAGGCGGGCGAATCCCCCACCATGCGTTCGGGGTCGGGCAGGGAAGCTCGCTTCCGCTCCGGCGACGCCGTGAGGGGTCGTCGTCTCCTGCCCGGCGTGCCCCGGGAGATCACCCGCTCCAGCGTCAGGTACGAATGCCCGGACAGCCCCGTGGTCTCCTGCCAGACCCGGCGGTCCCGCCGTTCCAGTGCCCACCGGGACTCCACGGCGATGAAGAAGTCCGTCAGGTACACCCCCTCGCAGAACCTCCCCGTCCGCCGCCGCTCCCAGACACTAGGAACCAGGATGAGCACGATGTCCGGGCGGCGGCCGGCGTCGTAGTGGGCTAGGGCACGCAGCCGGTCGTGGAGGGAGCGCCTGCGCAGGCCGAGACCCTGACGCACCACGCCGAAGTCTCGCCCGTCGTGGAGCGTGATGGTGGCGTCGAACCGGCCCTTGCGGTGAAACTCCACGCGGGTCTGATGTGAATCCGTGCCGGGCGACATGGCGGCGGCCAGGCGGTAGACGGCGACCACCGCGTCCATCCTGCGCAGGAGCAGCGTCAGCCACTCCCTGGACATGGGGTAAGCCCGCACGAACTCCGAGGGCGTGTCGAAACCCAGGAAGTCGGCGGCCTCCTGGATGCCGTTGGCGGTGATGAAGTATCTCCCGCTCGAGGGCAGCAGGAAGTATATGAGGCCGAATTCGGCGCTGGAGAGTTTGTGCTGGGCGACGTAGCAAGCGTAGCCACTGACTCACTACCCGTTGACACTGACATGGCTTGGGCGTCCTTTCCTTGCCAAGACTTATCGCTAGCGGGCTCTAGAAGGGGCATGAAGGCAGAGCGCAGTGGGACCTATTGGGAGTTCTGGAGGCTGATGCGTGATTCACTTGACCGGGGGCAGCGACCGCCCCTCATAGTCATCGAAAACGTCGTCGGGATGCTCTACGGGGACGACTTTCCGATTCTCTGTGAGTCCCTGGCAACGCTGGGCATGCAGTTCGGTCCTCTTGTGATCGACGCTCGCCAATTCCTTCCTCAGTCCCGACCAAGAGTATTCGTAGTCGCCATAGACTCCCGCGTTGATTGTTCCCTATTGGTGAATGAAGAGGCCGACGAGACTGTTCCATGGTTCCCCAAGTCCGTTAGGTCTGCCTATGAGCAGTTGCCGGAGGCGCTCACAGAATCATGGCGTTGGTGGAATCTGCCGGAGCCCACCTGCTCTATTCCTGCCGTCGAGGACATGGTTGAAGAGACTCCTACAAGCGTGGCATGGCATGAGCCTGATGAGACGGAGCGTCTGTTGGCTATGATGACAGACGTGAATCGGAAGAAGACGGAAAGTGCCATTGAGAATGGTCAATCGGTAGGCTTCGTTTACAAGAGGATACGGGAGGGAGTTCAAAGAGCTGAAGCAAGGTTCGACGGCGTCGCGGGATGCCTGAGAACACCACAGGGTGGCTCAAGCCGTCAGATCGTCCTTGTGTTGGACAACGGCCGCATTAGGTCTCGGCTACTGTCACCAAGGGAGGCTGCGCGCCTTATGGGAGTGCCAGATTCCTTCTGGCTTCCGTCAAAGTACAACGACGCCTATAGGGCAATTGGCGACGGCGTGGCGGTCCCGGTGGTTCGTTGGCTCTCTAATCGGCTACTTGTCCATCTGGCGAGATTGTGCCGGGACTTACCTGCTGATGAGCACTCCAAGGATAACGGGTCTCGGAGCCGCGCCGGGTTGTCCAGTCGAGAGACTGTTGAGGCCGTCGCTCGCAGACGGACGTCGGTGTCGCCATGACTGGCCAACGAGCTTACAGTGAGGCACTTGTCACACTTAGGTCGTGGTTCGACGGTCACAGGCCATCTCCTGGTGTAGAACCAAACACCTACGTTATATGCGCCGGTCTGGCTGTCTTGGAACGGATGAGAGGCGCTTACCCGCTGAGTAGGAGCAATTACATAACGCCTGGGAATCAAGTGCGAACAAGTGGTTCCCTCATCCAGTTGATACTTAGCAGGCACGGCGAGGATAGACGGTTCACCAGCGAGGGAGGAAGAACCACAAGGGCTACGGTTCCTGCTGCTGAAGGCATTGCGGCGGCACTGAATGAGACGGCGGCGTTGGTTGATCTCTCCGAGTCAGACCGCGGGCAGGTCATCGATTCTCTACAAGCTTGGCTGGTGGGGCGGGTGAAGGACTATCTTGACCAGCAAGCAATTGAGGTTGAGGTAAATCTGAATAAGCCATCGCCGCAGATTGTAGCCGATATTTTGGCAGCTGCGGGCTCTAAGGGAGGCGCAGTCGCCCAGCACTTGGTTGGGGCCAAGCTCGCGGTTCGATACCCTGATTTGGAGATAGAGAATTTCTCTTACACGACCGCTGACAGGCAACTCGGGCGGCCAGAGGATTTTGTGGTGGGCGACACAGCCTTTCACGTAACGGTTGCGCCGATGCCGCCGGTCTTGAACAAATGCGAGGAGAATATCCGGAATGGCTATCGGCCCATGCTCCTGGTGCTCGATACGAGGCTTCAAGCGGCTCGCCAGATGGCAGAGGCTATTGAGGTACAAGATAGGGTAGGGATTCTCGCTATCGAGTCGTTCGTTGGTCAGAATCTTGAAGAACTAGGAGGATTCGGCAAAGGAGGATTGGCCGAAGGCTTCAAGACATTGTTGGAGCAGTACAACAGACGTGTGGAGGCCGTGGAAGCCGACAGGTCTTTGCTGATAAGGGTACCCGAGAATCTCTAAGGGGCTTAACTCTTGGCCGATCAGATAGACAGCCGCGAGCGAAGCGCGATTATGGCCAAGGTGAAGTCACGGGACACTAGACCCGAGATGGAAGTGAGAAAGGCTCTTCATAGGGCGGGACATCGCTTTCGACTCCACCGTGCTGATCTCCCCGGCTGTCCTGACTTGGTCTTCCCTCGCCATCGAGTCGCGTTGTTTGTCCATGGGTGCTTCTGGCACTGGCATGGATGCAAGAGATCAAGGATGCCCAAGAGCAACACGGATTACTGGACGACGAAGATCGAAAGAAATGCGAAAAGGGATGCTCAGGCACGCTCTGCTCTGGATAGTCTTGGATGGAAGTGGCGGGTCATTTGGGCGTGCGAGATCGAGTCCGGGGTGAAGCGCATCTCTGAGGAACTCGGTGAGAATGTTCAAGTGCAAGAGAGCCAAGAGAATTGGCAACGGGGGTCGAGACCAATTGGGGCCGGACGATGACAAATACGAATACAAAATCGTCGAGGACAAGCCCAAGCTGACATCGAACACACCATCAATGAGTTACCCAAGTCAGGCCATCGACCCATTTAGCTTTCTCATCACGGATAGAGGCATCGTGAGCGAACAAGGTGTACGCTGATGGACGCATTGGACCGGCTGTGCGTCGGCTTGCTTGGCATCGCGATCACTGCTCTGGTCCTGAAGGCGTGCTTACACTACTGCGAGAGGGCACTTGGGTTTCAGTGGAGCTGGCTACACGCCGACGACGATTGGATTGCGTACTTGTCTAGTGGTGTACTAGCTGTATGCGTTGTAGTGCTCTTAGTACGAAACTTCTCCGTATGAGAATCAGGTCTAGGCTTGCGAAGAGCGTAAGGCATAAACGATAGAGCTTGGCAGGTTTCAGCGTCGAAGCCCGTCCCCAGGAGCCTACTAGCCAACTCGCCCTCAACCTCCCCTGATGATTAGAGTCTCGACGTGACGTACTTTGTTATTTTTTCCTGCGGTATTGTCCCGACAGGCTTCAAGTCAATCCACGATAGGCTGCTAATTCAGCAATCTGTCAAACCCAAGTTCGCAAGGTCGTTGTCCGCTACGGTGTTCAACATCAAAGGTATGCAACCTGAAAAACGGTTTCCGAAGGCCACCCTCAGGAACCTTAACGCCGTTAGGTTGCTCAGAGAAGTGCGTATATTTCCAGACAAACTATTGCCATCGAGTTCCAATCGGGTTAGGTGAGTGAGGTTTCCAAAGGAGGAAGGTATATCTCCTGTCAGACCGTTGTCGTTCAATTCCAACCGGGTCAATTGGGTGAGGCTGCCCAGGGAGGACGGTATCGCCCCGGTCAGATCGTTGTGGTCCAATTCCAATCGGGTCAATTGGGTGAGGCTGCCCAATTCCGGCGGCATCGGCCCACGCAAGTGGTTGTAACCGAGCAGCAGTTCCCTCAAGTTGGCAAGATTGCCCAATCCGGGCGGGATCTGACCCGACAATGGGTTGTCTTCGAGATTCAGTTCAATAACACGGCCGTCGGCATCAGTAGCAACGCCATGCCACTCCCCGATGTGGGCGTCGCTCAGCCAGTTGGCGTTGTTGGTCCAGCTGCTCCCTCCCATCTCGCGGTACAACGCCCCCAAGACCGCCCGGTCCCCTTCGTGGGTACCCGTTCTTCCATAGAACCAGTGGCCGATGACCTTGTCAACCTTTGCAACGACCTCGTCCGACACACCAGACTTGAAGGTCGATTCCACGTGGCAAATGCCCAGCTGGGTGCCTTCGCAATCGTCGGTGGGGTCATCACGTAATCGTTTCAAGTAGAGGCTACGGAATGCCTGCCGGAAAGCTGCTTCACCGAAGACATGGTACAGGTCAAGGAACAGTCGCTGTCCCAACCGGTAGGAGCAGTCATACGCGTCGCTGCCTTTTTCTGCATCGGCAACCTCACTGATGGTGTTGAACAACGTGCATTGCTCCCGGTTGTGAACCAGTGGTCGCCCGGCGCGTGCATTCTCGGAGAGTATGACGAGCATATCCGCTGCACCTTCGCTAATCCATGCCTGAGAATCCGTCCAGTAGTAGTGGCCTGTTTCATGGGCCGCGTGCCTCGGCGCGCGGCAATACTCGCCGTGGGCGGGGTCGCGCTCCGGATTCGACGCTATGTGAGTGCCCTCGTGCCATCCGCCGGAAATGTAGTCCACAAAGTACCATGCCACGTAGTTGGTAGGCAGCGGCTCGCCCATGGAACCTTCATGGTGCAGCACCGCGTGCTCCAGGTAATCCATGTTGGGCCCGGTGTGGTCGTGGAACCGGATGATTGCCAGCAACACTTCACCAGAGTGAGGCAGGTTGATGATGCGTTCCTCTTGGAAACGCTGGTCCCGTCCAGCAGGGCAGGCACACGTTCCGGCATATTCCTGTTGGTGCTGCCCAGCAAGACAACAATTCTTGCCTCTTCATCGTCAATGCCGTCACTGAGTGTGGGGTGGTTCATAAGCTCCAGAAACTCAGCCGACCCTGCGTCCTCAAGACTTTACAGTGAGCGTACCGCCGAAGCGTCGGCACTTTCAACGGTGTCTAGGGCCAATCGACAATCATGTGCTCCATGTGACGGCTGCAGTCAGATGTAGCGCTGCGAGGAAGTCAAGGCTTCTGCGGTCATAGCGTGTTGCGATCCTGCGCCACTGCTCGAGCCTGTTGAACGCTCGTTCGATCAGGTTACGCTCCCGGTACAGTTCCCGGCTGTACTCTCTTTGGGTCTTACGGTTTGACGTTGACGGTATGACCGCAGCCGCTCCTTGAGCCTGGATATAGGCCAGGATTTTGTCGCTGTCATATCCCTTGTCGGCGATCACATGGGTGGCGTCAATACCGGTCAACAACGGTATGCCCTTTGGGGAGTCTGCCACCTGCCCTCCGGTCAGGATGAAGCGCATAGGCTGGCCTACGGCGTCAGTCAACATATGAATCTTGGTGCTCAGTCCTCCTCTGGAACGCCCCAGAGCCTGGTTCTTGGCCCCCCTTTTCCGCAGATCGCCTGCTGATGGGCACGGACGATGGTGGAATCGATCATGACCCAGGCGTTCTTTGGGTCTGCCAGCAGCACCTTGAAGATACGCTCCCAGATGCCGTCTCTTGCCCAGCGCGTAAACCGCTTATGTGCGCTCTTCCAGTTCCCGTACCTCGGCGGCCGGTCCTTCCAGTGAGCACCGCTGCGCAGCACCCAAAGGACGCGGTTGACGAAGCTGCGGTTGTCCTTTGCGGTCACGCCTACTGAACCGGGTCGCCCCGGAAGGAACCCCTTGATCTCGCGCCACTGCGTTGCGCTTAGCTCGTACCGATTCATGTAAGCCTCCGTTTCTAGGTATGGCTCACACGCTGGCGGTTTCCCTGTTTCGCCTCTTACAGCGATTTGAAACCAGTTTCTAACAATTGTCGATTGGCCCTAGGAATGGCATGTCCAGAATTTCGAAGACCTTGCGAATTACCTGCTGTTGCAGGGACTCGTCCTCGGCTCTTACGATGCTTTCCAGACGGTCAATTACCACGGCTTCATCCCTGGTGATGTCATCCTTCACCCAGGATTTCTCCAGCATAGCGATTGCTAGTGCAGGGGCGTAATTGGCAATTGAGTAAACCTCGTCAATGGTGGCAGCTTCGTGTGTGGTGATGTGGTTCTGGACCCATCGCTTGCTCGTCAGGTTGTAAAACACGTCGCGATGCCATAAGGCCATAGCAATCAAGACTTCAGCAGCCTCGCGCTCCGTATCGTCAACGCCGTCTGAGACCCAGGACAGCGCCTTGACCTGGTTGGCCAATGCCGGCCTGTTCTCTTCCAGCCACGCGCCGCGCTCCAAACCCGCTATTGGGCTGGGTGGCGACGGCGTTGGCATAGCCGAAGGGACAGGCGTGGGGGTGTCGGTCGGCGCGGGTGTTGGTGTTGGCGAAGGCACCGGCGTGAGGTTGTTGGTTGGCGCGGGTGCTCCCTTAGCTTGAGGCAGGGTGAGATTGAACAACGACACACGTTTCGCGGTCCTCAGGCAATTAAGTGTTTGGGGATGAGTCCAGGCCCACTGTCCACGAGTGTCTCAGTTTTCTGTTGCCTTTGCATCGCAGGCATGAGCACGCAACGGAAGCTGGTTGAAGGGGAGCTTGAGTACAAGTCAGGCGCGTTCACATTGTCAATTTTGACATTGAGCGGGAAAAGCCAGAGCGCGCAAAGGACGAAGACCAGTGAGAGCTTGCCGATGTGGATTCGACCGAACCGGCCAGAGTGGCTGTGGGCGTAATCGAAACAACTGATTGTGAAGTCACCCGATAATGACATCATCCCGCGGAAACGGGATGGGTAAACATCCCCCGATCAAACTCAGTAACACGACCAATAAGAGAAGCATGAGCAGTAGAAACGCTTGAAATTCACGATTCCTCCATATTTCATCCGCCAATATTGCATTGACAAATAAAGGGAGCCGTGTAGCCTTATCCGCCAAATGTGAAAGTGTTCTCTTTAAGTGCATTGTTGATGGAACCAAGAGATCCGGAAGTCACGATCAGTTGTTTAACTGATGTTTCGCAGAATCACTCCTCTAGATCGGCCAGACTTGCCGGGAGCCGGGCATAGACGTTGGCGAGACACTGCCCGGCTTGGCTGGATGATTCGGCGCATATCCGTTAGCCACAGGACTTATGGCCAACTGAGAAGATTCCACAATCTCTCGCAATGGAAGGTGGAGGGCCACGACACATGGCCTATTGACCGACAGTCCCAATCGAACGCGGCAGGTATGGATACCCATCCACGAGCTTTGGCCGTCGATCTGATTTCATGATGCATCCACCTAAAAACAGCGTGATGGAATTTTCCGGAAATTGTTGATGACACCAATCCTGGGTCTGAGGCGGAGCCGAGACTCGTGCAGGAGTCCTCAGTCCAGTTGAAAGTCGGCGGGTTGTAGTTACCCCAACAGTCAGGAGGAGCAATGTATCTATCAAAAAGTGGGCCGCCACCGGTGAGGCTCGATGTCTTAAATTTTATTGTTGCCGTGGCCTGTGTTAATTCTTCGTTGGCAAAGCCACGCCACTCACCTACAGCTCGAACGCGCCACTTCGCCTCAGACGACGATTGTGTCGAACGACTGGTCACTTCGGACTTGGCCTGAATAAAGGGTTCCTGTGCCTGGGTCGTAGGGTCCGAGACAATCTCAGCGACGACCATGGCGCAGCGGCTTTGGTCAAATACCACACTTATGGACTTTACGTACCCACGTCCCCCAACGGTAAAGTCGTGGGATCCGCATGTGCCGTCAGCAAGGCGCTGTGTCTGTGTAACCACATCACCTACAGATAATGAACGTTCCTGACCATCTCCTCCGAGGAAATACGCTCCGGAATTCGTACTCTGCGCCTCCGGAGGCGTTTGTGCAGTTGCTGTGGGCGAGGCCCACGCGGCGACCGCAATTAACGCGAAAGCCGTGACCCATCCAGCAAGTTTGAGCATTCCGTTTTTCATCTCACACCTCCTACAGATAGTGATACCGGCCACCATAGGCGGCTCGTATCAAATGCCCATCAAAAACAGCCCCGTTTCCATCAAAGAACCATCAAAGATTTCTGACGGTCAGCAGACCTTGACAACGTCTGCGGTACAATGGGCGGTATTCTTATCCCCTCGTTGCTCAAGATTGTCTGGCGGGTGGCAACATGAACCGAGATGGTTCCGCGAAGAAGCACGATGCCCTCAGGCTGGAGATCGAGACCCTTCGTGCTCGCTTCACCAGGGTGAGCGAGGTCGGTCGCCGCATCACCGAGGTTCTGGACTTCGACGCCGTGCTTCAGGAAATCGTTGACGGCGCTTGCTCATTAACCAACGCCCGTTATGGCGCGGTAGGGGTGTTCGACAGCGCTGGACGAATTCGAGAGTTCATCACCTCTGGCATCACTCCCGAAGAACGCAGTCGGCTGGGAGATCCACCGCAAGGGTTGGGTCTCCTCGGATACCTGAACGAAATACAAGAGCCGTTACGACTCGCAGATCTCAGCCAGCACTCCCGCTCGGCCGGCTTCCCTGAGAATCACCCGCCGATGAAGTCCTTCCTCGGGGTGCCGATCCGCCACCATGACGAGCCTGTCGGAAACATCTACCTTACCGAGAAGGAAGGTGGGAAGGAGTTCTCTGAAGAAGACGAAGATATCCTCGTGATGTTCGCGTCACAGGCCGCCATCTCAATAGTCAACGCTCTCAAGTACGAGCAAGAGCTGCAAACCAGGGACCAGGTTGAGACCGAGAGGCGTCGGTTGGCTGCGTTAGTGGATTCCTCGCCGGTGGGAGTCCTGGTAGTCGATGCCAAGACAAGGACCTTCGCGTCGGTCAACAGAGAGGCAGAACGCATCCTGGGTGTCTCGCCGGAGCCCGGCTCCACACTCGTGCGCTATCACGAGGTGGCGATTTACCGCCGGTCGGATGGCGAGAAATACGAAGGCCACGAGCGCCCCCTGGCCCGGGCGCTGGACCGCGGCGAAGTAGTGCGGGCCGAAGAAATCCAGTTCGATCTCCCCGATGGGCGTAAGGTGACCACTCTCGTCAACGCCACGCCGATCTACTCGGATGACGGGGAGATTGTCTCCGCTGTTGCCGTAGTACAAGATATGACTCCGGTGGAGGAGGTCGAACGTCTGCGCCGCGAGTTCCTCGCCATGGTGAGCCATGAGTTGCGAACACCGCTGACCACAATCAAAGGCTGTACTGGCATCGTGTTGGCTAGATCCAGTCCCCCCACCATTTCCGAAATGCTCCAGTACTTCCGAATGATAGATGGGCAGTCCGACCATCTGAGCGACCTCGTCAACAACCTTCTCGACATGACGCAGATAGAAGCGGGGGCATTGTCAGTAACTCTCGAACCTACGGATGTGGAGGAGATTGTCGACGAGGCGAGAATGGCGTTTGTTCGCCAAGGGCGACGGAATCCCATCGAAGTCGAACTCCCGCCCGATCTTCCGCAGATCGCGGCGGATAGCCAGCGTATCGGTCAAGTGCTGAACAACCTACTGTCCAACGCATCCAAGTACTCAGGAGATTCAACAACGATCAGGGTGAGTGCATCGCGGGAAGACGTTTATGTCGCGTTCTCCGTAACAGACGGAGGCAGAGGAATACCTGCCGACGAGTTGCCCAATCTGTTCAAGAAGTTCTCTCGGATTGAGGGCGATGGTCGCGAGCAGCGGGTCGCGGGAGAGGGCCTGGGGCTCGCGATCTGCAAGGGTATTGTAGAGGCGCATGGAGGTCGCATCCTGGCCGAAAGCGGTGGAGAGGGACAGGGGACCAGGATCACCTTTACGATTCCCATGGCCGCCGTTCAGAAGTCAGCGAATGACGTTCAAGTCATCACGCCGCATGATGGAACGAAGATTCTTGCTGTGGACGACGAGCCTCAAGTCTTGCGGCTTCTTCGAACCATACTCAATGACCATGGACACACGACTTTCGGGACGGGGAACCCGGATGAGATGATGCATATCCTGGAGTTGGAGCATCCTCACCTGGTCTTGATGGACCTGATGGTTCCGGGGACCAGCGGGCTCGAACTGATGCGTCGCGTCCGCGAGTTGTCCGACGTGCCGGTCATCTTTCTGTCCGCGAACGATCAGGAAGAGAATGTTGTGAAGGCTCTCAAAATGGGTGCCGACGACTATATCGTCAAGCCTTTCTCCGCGACCGAATTAACTGCGAGAGTCGAAGCTTCATTACGGAAGCGGCGGTCAACTGGCAAGGCGACGCGGCGTCAGCCCTATCGTCTGGGAGAGTTGGTTATCGACTACGCAGACCGAGCCGTGACTGTAGCCGGCCATCGGGCGCAGTTGTCTCCGACCGAGTACAAGCTGCTCTTCGAGCTTTCGATCAGCGCCGGGCGAGTTTTGACTCATGACCAGATCCTGGAAAAGGTCTGGGGAGCAACATACACCCGCGCTGTCCAGTTGCTGCGCGCCACGATGAGAAACCTGCGTCGCAGGCTGGGCGACGACGCCAACGTCCCGAAGTACATCTTCACCGAGCCGCGTGTAGGCTACCGCATGCCGGCGAGTGAAACCGAGGGACGGGACGAGATGTGAACGTCCAGCCTTTCCTCACCTCTCCTTGGGGGGCCCTCTCTCAACGGGAACAGGACAAGGCTCAGCCTACAGGTCCAACACGAGCTTCAACGCGAAGGTTCTTGATTTTATCAAGTCTGGTGGGCCTGAGTTGACGGTAGGCAGAACTATCTTCGAATTGTGGATGGGACTCTAGATGCTCACGAGGGTGTGTTCAGCTATCTCGAACGACCGAAGAATCTATCCAAGTCGTAGTTGCCGCAGGCCGCATAAACTAGCTTAGGCCAATCAATTTCGCCGGAGGGATAGCAGTAATCCCCGATAAAGGCTGCGGTCAAACGATTGGTCACTTGAGCCTTGCTGCGCTCGTATTCCTCGTTGTGTTCCTTAGCACGGTATCCGATTGGCTCGATGATCTCCGTATACAAGTCCTTATTCTCGCTGATGAAATACCAGAAATTCTGTCCAACTAGTTTCAAGTAGCCACGGAGATATCGCGTACGAACGCGGCCGTAACATATGCCCAGGACGGATTGTACATTTGCCCCGGGCCTTCGCTGTTGCAGCCTCGCCACACCGTCCCTCAACTCGCGCTCCAATTGATTCTGTTGGGCTGCGTTACCCCAATTGGGGCCGGACTTCACTGAGACCAGGTAGTGGACGCCTTGGTTGCTAAACTCCAAGTCGATGCCGGACGCTGCCGACTTGTGTCCCCCAGTTGTCTGTTCAGCTACAAATACGGCAAGCCCCTCAAGGAATGTGCCGAAGCGCTCTTCTTCGGAGGAGGACAGGAACGCATCCATGATGCCGTTGATCATCTCCGATGCGGTCAAGACATTTTTGGCCCTGAACAGATAGGGGTTCTTCTGGAGCGCTCGCTTCAGATCCAGCTTGTTCAAGGTGTCGAGTCGCCCCTGATGGAAGACGCCGATGTGTTCGTTGACGTACCGCCGCACAACGTCGAAATCCAGCGATTTCATCCAGCGACCCCCTGCATTGCCTCATCCGCCATCTCAGCCCCGTTGACCGAGGGTATGGCGTCCCCCGCCCTTAGCACCCGTTCCCTGGCCAACTCCGCGTACTCGCTGTTGATTTCGATGCCGAGGAAGTGTCTGCCCAAGTTGAGAGCGGCCACCGCCGTGCTTCCGGAACCGAGGAAAGGGTCCAGCACTAGGTCCTCGGGTTGGGTGAAAAGCTTGATGAACCAGGTGGGCAACGCAACGGGAAAGACGGCACTGTGGTTCTTGTTTGAAGACTCAGTGGCCATGTGGAGGACGTTATTGGGATACACCTTGTCTCGACCAAGCCAATTGGATACGTTCTTGCCAAACCCGCTGCCCACCTTGGATTCGTCTCTGATCTGGTCTGTATCACTGAGATTTGAGAGGCGATGCTCTGCCCAGGTTCCTACGGGTATCATCACCTCTTCCTGGTACATGTTGAAGTCTTTTCGCTTGTTGAATTGTATAAGGCGTTCCCAGTTGTCCCTGAACCGATTGGGCCATTTGCCGGGGTATGAGTTCTTCTTATGCCAGATGAACTCTTCAGTCCATAGCCAACCTCGCCTACGCATCTCAAGCACCAACTCCATCACGTAGGTGTGACGCTCTCCATTGACGACGCGCTCTTTGATGTTGAGGATGAACGTACCGGACGGCTTCAGGACGCGGTAGAATTGGTCAGCCTTGGGAAGAAACCATTCCACGTAATCGTCAGGCTTTATTCCGCCGTAGGTGCTTTTCCTCTGGTCAGCGTAAGGCGGCGAAGTGAATATAAGATCAACCGAATTGTCAGGCACGTCCCTAAGGGCCTGCTGGCAATTTCCTTCCACAATTCTGTCTACGAATTCCATTCCCTTTCTCCGGCACGAGGACTAAGGCAGCCTCACTATAGCAGTGAGACTACTTGGCAGCAACCGCACAGAGCCCTGTGTCCTACTACAAAACCCCTTGCACCAACGTTTTGCAAAGTACCCGGGTCCACCACCTGTCGGAAGAAGAAAAACCTCGTTGATGTTAAGTGGAATGCCCGCCAGAGTCGCCACACCGCCGCTGACACGTATCGGTTGCCCACCGATGCGCTTCCTCGTTACGCTCAACGCATGTCTTTGTCAGACCGACGGTTGCTCGACGCCCTCAGCCGGATGCCGTTCATCGAATCGACGGATCTGGCGCTCATCCTAGGCGAGCCCCACGCAACCGTCCACCGCTATCTGTCCGAGCTGCTGTCCGACGGCATCGTGGGGAAGGCCACCCACGGCACCGTGCATCTGCCGTCGAGCGCAAGATACTGCCTGACGCCGCAGGGCATCAGGGAGACCGCCGACTTCGTGGACTACGACACGCCCTCGGACTTCGTGCGGGCCTACCCATGTCCAGGGAGTGGCTCACGCTGCTCATCCGCAGGATGGACGCGGTGGCCTCCGTCTACCGCCTCGCCGCCACCATGTCCCCCGGCACGGACGGGCTCCGATCCCGCGTGGAGTTTCACCGCAAGGGCCGCTTCGACGCCGTCATCACCCTCCACGATGGGCGAGACTTAGGTATCGTCCGCCAGGGCCTGGCCCTGCTCAGGCGCTCCCTCCACGACCGGCTGCGAGCCTTGTCGCACTACGACTCCAGCCGCCGCCCCGACGTGATTCTCATCCTGGTGCCCAGCGTGTGGGAGCGGAGGCAGACGGGGAGCTTCTGCGAACGGGTCGATCTGACGGACTTCTTCATCGCCGTGGAGTCCAGGACCGCCCTGGAAAGACGGAACCGCCGCGTCTGGCAGGAGACGACGGGGCTGTCCGGGCGTTCGTACCTGACGCTGGAGCGGGTAATCTCCCGGGGCAAGCCGGGGAGAAGACGAACATCCCTCACGGCGTCGCCGGAGCGGAAGCGAGCTTCACTCCCTCAACCTGAGCGCCTGGTGGGGGGGTCACCCGCCTTCGGCCTCAGCCCTTCGGAGAAGCGGACGCTGGACCTGATCACCGACCACCCGATGATCCCCCGCGAGCACCTGGCCACCTGGCTCGGCGTCTCCGAGGGACGCGTCAGCCAGATGATGCGCAGCCTTGTGAAGACCTGGGGACTGGTGGAACGTCACGGCAAACGGGGCGAGGTGCGCTACACCCTGTCCGACGAGGGCATACGCTACGTCACCCACCGGGACCGGGCCGAGCTGCCCACCACGAGGGGCATCTGGAGCACGGAGCGCACCACCGACAAAGAGGGCCGCCCCCGGCACGTAGGCCACCGCATCGAGACGTGGGCGAGGCAGACGAGGCACACGGACGGCATCACTTGGTTCCTCTCGCAGCTTGCATCTGAGACCCGTTCCGATCCCGACAGTGAGCTTGTATGGCTTGTCCCCACCGCCAGGTCCGACCGGGCCTACAACTGGGGACAGTCGGCCATCGCCCCCGACGCCGTTGGGCACCTTCTCGCCGGGGGCCATCCCGTGCCCTTCTACCTCGAGCACGAGCTTCGCGCCCGCCACCCTAGGGGAGTGATCGCCCGCCTGGAGCCCTACGAAGACTACTACTGGTCGAATGAGCACAAAGATGACCTGCCCCCGTACCCCGTCACGCTGTTCGTGGTAGACACCGAGGAAGTGGAGGAGACCTACGTGAATACCGCCGCCCGGATGCACCGGATGTCGCTGCCCGTCCTGGTGTCCTGCATCCCCGTCCTGTCACCCAGGGGGATACTGGGGGCGTCCTGGCGTCCCTTGTGGGAGCCGTCCTCCCCCCGACTGGCGCTGTCAGGGCTGAGCGCCTACCAGTGGGACAGTCTCTACCACCGGATGCGGCAGAGTCCTGTAGAGGCATCCTATAGAAGGGGGCGATGACCGTGGCACATAGATAGCGTCGATGCAACGCTATCTGCCCTCCCTGCCGTCTGGGAGCCGCAAAACGGTACAAGCTGTACATCCGCCGGGCTCCTGAAATACCCAAGACCGGTCATATTCCCCTAATTCAGCTACAAAAGGGGCTGCAACGTCCTCGACCGGTCAACGGTAAAAAATGCAAGTTGGGGAGAAGCTGTGCTAAAGTTAGGGCGCTCTCCGGAGACGCCGGAATTGCACTTTTACCACCCTGACCGGTCAGCCGATCATGGGGGATGTAGGTACGGATGCGGGTCTAAAGCGTCTATGAGGAGCAAAATCGGCGCTTCGGCGGCGTCCGCGGCCCAGGGTGGCCCACCGGATATTGCAGGAATTGAGGTGGGGGTGCATGACGCGAAATGGGGTGGTGGGTAGGAACGGACATTTCGGGCCACGCAGGTTTGGATTTATGCAACATTTCGGGGGTTTGGCCGAAAATGGTGACCGGTCGCTGTCAAGGGCTGGTTCCGCAGAGAATTGCAAATGCGGCCCACCCCTGTAGAGGACGAAAATGACCTCTCGGAAGTCGAAGATGAAAACGAGGGCCGGAGACGGCAAGCCCGACCAGAAGTGGGTCGTGGAGTACCTCGTCCAGCGGGAGGGACAGCGCAGGACGGCGGCCCTCCTGGGGGTGAACCGGAAGACGGTGGCGTTGGCGCTGAGCAAAGAGCGCTTGACGGGGAAGATGGCCCTGGCCGTGCAACGGTTCATGGCCGGCCTGGACGATCCAGATGCGGAGAGGACGACGCCCCTGGACAGGCTGGAGGAGCGGATGCGGCGGACGGTCAAAGCTGTGGATGATCTCAGGGATCTCGTGGATGACCTGACGGAGCGCGTGGAGGCCCTGGAGGCGGCGCGGAAGCAGGACGCCGCCGAGGGCGGTGGGCTGCGCCTGTTCAGCCGGTGGTGGCGGCGCAGGCCGCAGTGCGAGGACAAGAGCAATGACTGAGCGGGTGCGCTGGATGGCGAAGGCGGAGGCGGCGCGGGAGATGGAGGTCTCCATCTCGACCCTGGACCGGATGATACGGCGGGGAGAGGTCGAGGTGCGCAGGGATGGCCGGAGGGTCTACGTGCGGATGGAGGGGCAGGAGCGGGTGAGCGACGAGGAGCTGCTGCGCCGGGCTCTCGCACGGGAGGGGAAGCTTGGGCGGAGGCTGTTGGAGCTGGACCGGCGGGCGCAGGGGTTGGAGCGGGAGCGTCACGAGGCGGTGTACGCCGCATCCGCCGACCGGCAGGCGCTTGAGGAGATGGAGGAAGAGTACGAGAACGAGCGGGCTGCCCGCAGAAGTATGAGGCGGTTGGCCGTCAGGCTCGGTCTGGCCGTGGTGGTGCTGCTCGCGGTCGTCGGCCTGCTCACATGGCAGCTGTTCACGTAGGAGCGGGCAGACGCTATTCTACAGGCCATCTGACATTGACATGAGCTGAGCCGTCGTTGCATTATTGTGGTAAGACTCACTAACAAGGAGCGCACATGTCGCGAACGACCAAGACTATCACCTTCTCGCTGCCGCCGGAGATGGCGGACCGGGTGGACGCTGTGATGAAGCAGCAGGGGCAGTCCAGGAGCGAGTTCCTTCGAGAGGCGCTGCTGCGCTACATCGAGGAGTTGGAATGGCGGCAGCTTCTCCAGTACGGAGAGGAGCGGGCCAGGGAGAAGGGCATCGGCCCTGAGGACGTGGCCGATCTGGTCGAAGAGTACCGGGCCGAGGTCGGCTCGGGCCGTGCATGAGGGTCGTCCTCGACACCAACGTCATCGTTTCGGGCCTGAACTTCCCCGGCAACGAGCGGCTGGTGCTCGAACTGGCCGTCAGGGGACGGTTCGATCTCTACCTGTCCTCCTTCATCCTGGAGGAGGCCGCAGGGGTACTGCGACGCAAGTTCGACTGGGACGAGGAGCGCGCGTCCGAGGCCCTCAGGACGTTGAGCAAAGCCGCCACTGTCATCTACCCGCGCAGGCTGCCGGAGGTCATCGGGGAAGGCCACGCCGACAACCGCATCCTGGAGTGCGCGGTGGAGGCGTCCGCAGACTACCTGGTGACCGGAGACCGGCGGCATCTGCTGCCTCTTGGAGAACACCGGGGCGTGAGAATCCTCAACGCTCCCCGGTTCCTGTCGGCGCTGGAGGGGTGACCGCGCCCTTACGGGCACCTAGCAGTGCAGTTCGTAAAGTCTGAGGAGTAGGCTGCGTCTAGGGGAGCGAGCTATGGTACAAGGTTCGTTTCAATACCACCAGATGATATGCTGGATGACAATAGGAGAGGCTTTCCTAAGGGCGGTGATGATTTGAAATCTCCCAAGTCACATCAAATGGAGGAGCGTGGTGTGGCATTGGCGATGGACAAGTTCGTTGCCATCAGTTTTGCCTTCAGAACCCAACCTGCTCCGGACTATGGCATAGATGCTCATGCCGAATTAATTGAGGCTGAGTACGCTACAGGCAGGTTACTAGGAATCCAACTAAAGTCCGGCCCGAGCTACTTCACCGAACGACAGGACGATTCCTACGTTTTCAGAGCTGACCGTGCTCACGTTGACTATTGGATTGATCACTGTCTGCCAGTGCTAGTGTGTCTTTGCGATGTGGACAATCGTCAGATCTATTGGCAGGTTGTAAACTCACAGACAGCTATATCGACAGGAAAAGGCTACAAGCTCCTGATACCGATGTCCCAGAAGATTGACTCTGCGTCAGCACCCACTTTGGTTGACTTCTTGACCCCGGTCGTTTCTGTGAGTCGGTATACCATCTTCGAAGAAAAGGACGTAAGTCACGAAGGGGCAAAGAGGTGCTCCTTCAAAGTGGTTGTGAATGGAGCCTTGAACAAAATTGAGGTTGCTTCGATTGTTCGTCAGCTTACGAACGACGGTGCCAAGAGGACATACCACCGGAACCACCTTACCCAGGGCCGTTGGGGAGACTCAGAGGCAAAGGTCGTCTGGACTTCACTCTATGCTAGTGCCGACGATTACGCTACAGGCAACCCCGTTTGTCGCAGTCTTTGGGTTGACCCTGATCTGCCCGAGCGAGATCGGCCGTTAGACTTGTGCGGCGAAAACATCGGAGACCACATATACGTTGCTTGGCACTCAATGCACACAGAACTGGCTCGACACGTTGCTAAGAACACTGCGACAAAGGCAGAGTATCTCACTAGTGCCCTCTCGCTCAAATGCGAGATATCTGGGCTGCTTACAGCGATAGAGGGACAAAGTGCCATGCTAACAGACGGTATCGTCTCGGAGGATGTGTTCTTGTCGAGGACCGAGGCATCACGCACTAGAATTAGCCAGATTGAAGAAGAGTTTTCGAACATGCCGCTTGCTCCGTATGAATGCAGCGACGTCGACCTGGCTTTCCAAAGGCTTGTGGCAAGCCTCGACAATGTTGCTCTGTTCTATTCTGAGAAGGGGAGGCGCACTTGGAGCGAAGCGAAGCAAAGGGCCTTTCTATCTACCCGACAACTGGAGTCTGCGCGGGGGTCACTGAGTGCCGTGGAGTACGAGATTGGCAAGATCCGGTAGGCAGGTCAGTATCAGTTGGCTCTACGTCTAAGGAACTCCTCCAAAACTCCTGATCCT
This sequence comes from Dehalococcoidia bacterium, assembly GCA_965207225.1. GTDB lineage: Bacteria > Chloroflexota > Dehalococcoidia > Plut-88900 > Plut-88900 > Plut-88900. The sequence goes on along the minus strand of CBDBLV010000003.1, from coordinate 60,630 downwards.
TGACAATGAATGACCGGATACATCATGATACTGAGTAAGACTCCGTATGTAGTCTGGGAGGAGGAACGCACCCATGAAACAGACGAATAACAACACGCCGGTGGCCCTGTACGCCAGGGTGTCCAGCGACCGCCAGGACGTGGACCTGTCCGTTGCGGCCCAGCTGAGGGCGCTCAGGGACTACGCCGACAAGAACAGCTACTTCGTGGCTAGGGAGTACATCGACGAGGCTGAGAGCGGCCGTATCGCCGACCGCCCGGAGTTCCGCAAGATGCTGGACGAGGCCAGCAAGCCCGAGGCACCTTTTGCCGAGATTCTGGTCTGGAAATTCAGTCGCTTCACCCGCAAGCGGGAGCACGCCGTCGCCTTCAAGTCCATGCTGAGACGGAAGGGCGTCCGCGTCGTCTCCATCACCGAGCACGCCGACGACTCCGCCACCGGCAGGCTCATGGAGGCCATCATCGAGAGCGTCGATGAGTTCTACAGCGAAAATTTGGCGGAAGAAGTTCGGCGGGGGATGCGGGAGGCCGCCTCACGCGGCTTCTGGGTCGCCAGCCGGGTGCCCTACGGCTACAGCAAGCGCATGGTGCAGGACGGGGCCAAGAAGCGCCCCACCCTGGAGCCCGATCCCGCAACCGCTCCCGTGGTGCAGCGCATCTTCAATATGGCCGAGTCGGGCAGAGGCATCCTGGACATCACCCAGACCCTCAACGCCGAGGGCGTCGCCAACCCCACCGGCAGGCTCTGGTCCAAGAACGGCGTCCACATCATCCTCCGCAACGAAGCCTACACGGGAACCCTTCTCTGGGGCGTCGGCGGGAAGGGCAAGGACGAGCCGGTCAGGGTGGACAAAGCGTTCCCCGGCATCATATCCAAAGCGCAGTTCAAGAGAGTGAACAGGCGCATGCGCTCCCGTGCCCCCAGGAAGGCGCACCCGCGCCGTGTGGGAAGCACCTACCTGCTCAGCGGGCTGGTCCGGTGCAGGACGTGCGACGGGGCGCTCTCCGGCCAGGACGCCAAGAGCGGGAAGTACGCCTACTACGTCTGCCAGTCCATCATGAAGCGAGGCAGGCACGCCTGCGAGACCCCCAGGCTCAACGCACGGCGCTTCGAGGAGATGGTGGTCGGGAAGATACGTCAGAATGTGCTCACCGACTCCAACATCCGGGAGCTGGTGAAGCTGGTAGACGAGGAGATGGACGGCATCGCCAGGGAGCAGCGGCAGAAGCTGGAGACCATCGAGTCGGAGCTTGATGACGTGAAGCGCAGGCTGGGACGGCTCTACGACCTGGCGGAGACCACCGACCTGGACATCGAGGACTTCAAGCCCCGCATCAGAGACCACCGGGAGCGGCAGGAGAAGCTGGAGATGTCGGCGCAGGAGGCCAGGGCTATGCTCTCGCAGCGCAGGGAGGTCCTGGACGACGTGGATACCATCACGGCCTACGCCCAGGACATGAGCCTCTTCCTCAACAAGAGCGAACTGACGGAGCGCAGGGCCTTCATTGAGTCCTTCGTCAAGGAGATCGTGGTCATGCCCGGCAATGCTTTGCTGCGCTACTCCATCCCTATGCCGGAGGATGCTCCGATAGGCGGAAGGGACGCCGAGGAGGTGGCTCTCCACTCCCCGGTTCTGTCTACCGTCAAGTCTGGTGGGCTGGACTTGACGAAATCAAGAACCGAGGCCGACTCCCTGGTCACCCCATCGCTCGGCATGGGGACCGTGTACGTCAGCGTCGCATCGTTTCCCGCCACCTCGATGCCCTCCACGAAATTGCGGATGAGCGCCTTCTTCTCCGGGATCGTCCCCTCCTTCAGGAAGTCCCGGAAGTCCGCCACGTACCGGGCTATCTCCTCGGTGTCGGGCAGCTCCACTCGCCTCTGCTCAAGCTGGGTCTCGGCGTCCTCTCTCGCAGCCTCCAACTGCTCCTCACGATGCCTCAGGGACATGATGCGGGGCGACAAGACCTCAACGGTCAGCTCGCTGGTCTCGATGGCCTCGTAGAGCTTCTCAAGCCGCTTCCTCACGTCCCCTAGCTCTGCCTCGACGACCTCCAGCCTGCCGGACAGCTCTCCGGCCATGGCGTCGGTCTCCTCGGCCACAAGCTGCACCAGGGCCACGATGGTCTCCTCGTTCAGTATCCGTTCCCTGATCTTCTCCACCACGAAGGTCTCCAGCTTCGGGGCGTTCAGGTAGCCGGCGCTGCACGTCCCCGCTCCCTCCCTGAACAGGGTGCCGCAGATGTAGTAGGCGAACTGGCCGCTCTTGGCTCCCTGGGCCGAGTAGGGCCTGCCGCACACCCCGCACTTGAGCAGCCCGCTCAGGAGATACTTGCTCCCCACTCTACCGGGCCTCTGCACCTTCGGGGCACGCTCGCTCATCGCCTGTTGCACGTCCTCGAACAGCTCCCTCGAAACCAGGGCGGGCCACGCTCCCTCAACCCTCACCGGGTCCGGTGCCTCGCCACCCTTGTTCGTCTTGCCCCAGACGGCGGTGCCGGTGTACGCCTCGTTTCTCAGTACGTAGTGGAGACCGCCCTTGTACCAGCGCTTCCCCCTGTTGGTGATGCCCCGGTCGTTCAGCTCCTTGCACAGCTCCTTGAGGCCGCTGCCCCGCAGGGACTTCTCGAATATCTCCTTCACTACAGGAGCCGTGGCCGGGTCTACCTCAAGCGAGGGGCGCTCCTTGGGACCGTCCTGCACCTTGATCTTCCTGTAGCCGAAGGGGGCGTTGGAGGCGAGGAAGAAGCCCCTCGACGCGGCTTCTCTCATGCCCCGGACGACCTCCTGGGCAAGATTCTCGCTGTAGTATTCATCGACGCTCTCGATGATGCCCTCAAGCAGCCTGCCGGTGGCGTTGTCCTCGGCCTGTTCGGTGATGGACACCACGCGGATGCCCTTGCGTCTGAGCTGGGACTTGAAGGCCACGGCGTGCTCCCGCTTGCGGGTGAACCTCGAAAACTTCCAGACGAGAATCACGTCAAAAGGAGCCTTGGCCTTGCTGCCTTCCTCGATCATCTCTCGGAACTGGGGCCGGTCGGCGACGCGGCCGCTCTCGGCCTCGTCCACGTACTCGCGGGCCACGGAGTAGCCGTTGGCCTTCGCGTACTCCTTGAGCGCCCTTAGCTGGGCGGACACGGACAGGTCCACGTCCTGCCGGTCGCTGGACACCCTGGCGTAGAGCGCCGCCGGTGTCAGCGGCTGTAGGTGCTTCTTCGTCATGTCGTCCTCCTTACTCATTCCTGGTCGCTCCTGCGGGCATTCGCCCGTTGGCGGCGCTCCTGCCGCAGCCACTCCCGCTCCTCCATGTATAGGCGGATGGCATCGCGGAGGAACTCACTCATGGTGCGGCCCTCTTCCTTCACCATCTGCTGCACCTGCTCGGCCATCTCCGGAGGCATGGAGAAGGTGATGGCCTTCCGGGTCGTGGGCACTCTCTCCTACCTCCTATTGTATGACCACGTCATACTCGTATCATGACCGAATTGAGAGGCGATTGTCAAGTAGAGTCTACTCCGGGCGCTGTATCAATTCCCCCCAACTTAGGTGAGCGTCGGGGGCATCGTGACGCTAGATAAGTTCAAGGAATTCGTAACTTCCACACTTCGGGCATCTCGAATTGGCAAGGTCAAGAGAGGAGGCACTGCCAGCATCTCACACTTACGGCGGAAGGATTGCCGGTCTATCGCATCACTGCGCCGCGATTCCCTTTGGCCAGTATCAAGGAGGTGCACTTTATGACGAAGCCTGAACGTGAGGCGGTCATACTCTTCTAAGATGCCGGAGGTGAAGTCATCAGGCCTCCGGTCACCCCACAGTGCACGTAAGTGCCCGCTTCAACCTCATGCATGAACTGCAACTGCTCGCGCGTCAACAGATTCAGCGCGCGCTCCAGCACTGATCTGACAGCCACAAGGCTTCCCATGATCTCCTTTTGTGTTACGACACGCTCACCCTTATCTTCACTCATCTGTATTCCTCGTTACCTTGAATGATGGCTTCTCTACAACAACCTCGTCGGACATGTACTCGACGGCATAGTTCGAGGAGATGCACAGATCACCTCCCAATGGGGGACACAAGACACCGCCAAACTCCCCGATCACCATTGGTCCCGGCCACAAACTTATGCGAGACTGATACGGGGTTCTACTGTGACGGGAAGGGTGGGGATTTGCAGGCCATTTACCTATCGACCTGTCGACAGTTCCTGAGTTTCACTGCCCCAGCTTCGGCCATGAAGGAATTGGGAAACGCTTCTTCTAGTACCCCCTGTACCGCTACATATTCTCCGTTGTTGAGAGGTACTACATCAGTGCTCGAACGAAAAGTGCATGTTATGTAGTGGTCCCTCCTGAGGAAGCGTTTATCGACGTGAAACTGGATGCTTGCTCCTTCGATATTGGTTATTTCACCCTCGAAGGGACGTAGCTCTTGACCCACCAACGACTTCAACCGGGTCGGATTGCTCTTGAGCTCACTCTTCAACGAATTGTAGAACTGTTCGGCTGTGAGATGTTTGCGTGTTGGAGCGGTTTCCTGGTTAGTCAATCCACAGGCTGAGGCCAAGAACACGACGATGAGCACAACAAGCGGGACCACCCGAGGCAATATCTTCCCTTTTGCCACGTGGAGGTAGATCAACTTATCAGGGTGCCGCGGATTGGCCATAACTACACCTGATCCCGCAGTGCAAACTCGCCTCTGTCAATTCGGTTCCTTGCTTGCCAAACGCACGCTGCTTACTCGGTGATACCTATCTGAATCATATTACTTAGCTCGCGGGTGAGGCAACCTCGAAGCGTCACAGTCAACGTTAATCCCACTGCCAGTTCTCCCTGCATTGATGCGCCTGCGACGCTGTCTCTATCTCAGCACGAGCCACCACAGAAGAACGCTGCCAATCAGCAGCGCTAACAGCACCAAGGCGGTCACGCGGGCCGCGATGAGTCCTTCCTTCGTCTTCTCGTGCCCGGCCCGTTCCTTCTGATACGCCTCCTCAACCTCCTCAAGGGCCTGCCTGTCGGTGGACGCGGCGTGCACCGCCTCGTCCCGCTCCCGCTCCAACGCCAGTGCCCGCCGGTCCAAATCCACCAGCCTCCGTTGAAGCTTGTCCTCCCGGCCAAGAGCCCGGCGCAGCAGTTCCTCGTCGTCCACGCGCTCCGGCCCCTCGATCCGCACGTAAACCCGGCGGCCTTCCCTGCGCACCTCGACCTCTGCCCGCCGGATCATCCGGTCAAGGGTCGAGATGGAGACTTCCATCTCCCGCGCCGCCTCCGCCTTCGCCACCCAGCGCACCCGCTCAGCCATCGCTCTCGTCCTCGTCCTGCGCTCTCCGTCTCCGCCACCGGTCCAACAGGCGCAGACCACGGCCCCCGGCGTCGGGCGCATCCGACGCCCGGCCCCCGGCATCATCTTCCTGCCGCGCCGCCTCCAGGGCCTCGACGCGCTGGGTCAAGCTCTCCACCAGCGCCGCCAGCTCGTGCGCCACTTCGAGCGCCACCTGTATCCTCGCCTCCAGCCTGTCCAAGGGACTCGCCCTCTCCCCATCGGGATCGTCCAAGCTGGCCATGAACCGCTTGACGGCCAGGGTCATCCTGCCCGTCAAGCGCTCTTTGCTCAGGGCCAGGGCCACCGTCTTCCGGTTCACCCCCAGGAGGGCCGCCGTCTTGCGCTGCCCTTCGCGCTGGACGAGGTACTCCACGACCCACTTCTGGTCGGGCTTAACGTCTCCGGCCCCCGATTTCATCTTCGACTTCCGAGATGTCATTTTCGTCCTCTATTGGGATGGGCCGCTTCTGCAATTTTCGGCGGAACCAGCCCTTGACACCGACCGGTCACAATTTTTAGCCAATCTCCCCGATCGTTGCATAAATCCAAACCTGCGTGGCCCGAAATGTCCGTTCCTGCCCACCACCCCGTTTCGCGTCGCACACCCCCACCTCAATTCCTGCAATTTCCGGTGGGCCAACGTGGGCCGGGGACGCCACTGGAGTTCCAGATCATGTCCCAATCGATGCCTCAGACTCCACGGACAGGGGCATCCGTAGCTAAATCCCCCTCCAACGGCTGACCGGTCGAGGTGGTAAAAGTGCAATTCGGGCGTGTTTTGAGCGGTGACGTATTTTAGCATAGCTTCTCCGAGACTTGCATTTTCAGTCGTTGACCGGTCGAGGGGTCCGAAAGGCCGTTTCGTAGCTGAATCAGGGGCAAATGACCGGTCTTCGGCCCCCTCCAGACCCCGCCTACTGGACAAAATGTCCACTTTTACGGCCCCCAGACAGCAGGGAGGGCAGATAGCGACGCATCGGTGCTATCTATGTATCACGTTATCGCCCCCTTCTATAGGATGCCTCTACAGGACTCTGCCGCATCCGGTGGTAGAGACCGTCCCACTGGTAGACGCTCAGCCCTGACAACGCCAGTCGGGGGGAGGACGGCTCCCACAAGGGACGCCAGGACTCCCCCAGTATCCCCCGGCGTGACAGCACGGGCGTGCAGGACGCCAGGATGGGCAGCGACATCCGGTGCATCCGGCCTGCGGTGCTCACGTAGGTCTCCTCCACCTCCTCGGTGTCCACGACGAACAGCGTGACCGGGTACGGCGGCAGGTCCTCTTTCTGCTCATTCGACCAGTAGTAGTCTTCGTAGGGGTCCAGGCGGGCGATCACTCCCCTGGGGTGACGGGCTCTAAGCTCGTGCTCAAGGTAGAAGGGCACGGGATGGCCACCGGCGAGAAGATGCCCCACGGCGTCGGGGGCGATGGCGGAGCGGCCCCAGTTGTAGGCCCGGTCCGACCTGGCCGTGGGAACCACCCACACCAGCGCGCTGTCGGGGTCGGAACGGGTTTCGGCTTTCAGCTTCGACAGGAACCAGGTGATGCCGTCGGCGTGTTTCGTCTGCCGCGCCCACGTCTCGATGCGGTGCCCCACGTGTCGTGGGCGTTCCTCTTTGTCAGTGGTGAGCTCCGTGCTCCAGATGCCCCGCGTGGTGGGCAGCTCCGCCCGGTCCCGGTGGGTGACGTAGCGTATCCCCTCGTCGGACAGCGTGTAGCGAACTTCTCCGCGTTTGCCGTGACGCTCCACGAGGCCCCAGGTCTTCACCAGGCTGCGCATCATCTGGCTGAGTCTTCCATCGGAGACGCCGAGCCAGAGGGCCAGGTGCTCGCGGGGGATCATGGGGTGGTCGGTGATCAGGTCCAGCGTCCGCTTCTCCGAGGGGCTGGGGCCGAAGGCCGGGGCGGTCTGCACCATCCGCTCAGGTTGAGGCAGGGAAGCTCGCTTCCGCTCCGGCGACGCGGTGAGGGGGCGTCGTCTTCTGCCTGTCCTGCCCCGGGAGATGACATCTTCCAACGTGTGGAAGACGTTCCCGACCCACCCCGTCGTCTCCTGCCAGACGCGGCGGTTCCGTCTTTCCAGGGCGGTCCTGGACTCCACGGCGATGAAGAAGTCCGTCAGATCGACCCGTTCGCAGAAGCTCCCCGTCTGCCTCCGCTCCCACACGCTGGGCACCAGGATGAGAATCACGTCGGGGCGTCGGCTGTGGTTGTACTGCGCTATGGCCTTCAGCCGGTCGTAGAGGGACCGCCGCCGCAGGGCGAGACCCTGACGCACCACGCCAAAGCTGCGGCCGTCGTGGAGGGTGATCACGGCGTCGAACCGCCCCTTGCGGTGGAACTCCACGCGGGTCTGATGTGAATCCGAGCCGGGGGACATGGTGGCGGCCAGGCGGTAGACTGCGGCCACCGCGTCCATGCGGCGCAGGAGCAGGTTCAGCCACTCCCTGCTCATGGGATAGGCCCGCACGAAGTCCGAGGGCGTGTCGTAGCTCAGGAGGTCGGCGGTCTCGCCGATGCCGTCGGCGGCGATGAAGTATCTCCCGCTCGACGGCAGGTGGACGGTGCCGTGGGTGGCCTTCCCCACGACGCCGTCGGTCAGCAGCTCGGACAATCTGCGATGGACGGTCGCGTGGGGCTCGCCCAGGAGGAGCGCCAGTTCCGTCGATTCGACGAAGGGCAGCCGGGCAAGTGCGTCGAGCAGCTGGTGGTCGGACAAGGACATGGTTTGACTGTAGCGAGGAAGCGCTTCGATGGGCAACTGCTGCGTGTCAGTGGCTGTGGGCGGAATCCGGCAGGCCCAGTTCTCTTGGACTACTCTTAAGGTCGTGCGACCAGCAAGCCGAGCGAATAGATCGCCAAGCAGTCGCTAGTGCCCAGATGCCGCGGGTACCACCATTGCAAATCTTCCCCAGCAAATGATGGAACCGTTGTCCCTTATCCCGCAGGAGTGCCCCACTCCGCAGTCCAGCCAAACAAAAGAGCCGTGGGGCGGAGAGGCTCGGCCATCGTAATCATTGCCCCAACAGGCTATCGAACCGTCATCCCGCACGCCACAGGTGTGGTGGCCTCCTGCACTGAGGGATGTGAATGTGCCCTCCGGTGGGGAAGTCTGACCATGCCAGTCATCACCCCAGCAGACGACGGAGCCATCGTCCCTCAGCCCACAGGTGTGGTGGCCTCCCGCACTGACCGACGTAAATGTGCCCTCGGGCGGGGAGGCTTGACCATACCGGTCATCACCCCAGCAGACGACGGCTCTGTCTGTCCTCAGCCCACAGGTGTGGGCGGCTTCAACTAGGTCTGCCTGCCCAACGTGGCCATGTCCTCCTCCGGAACTAACCGAAATGAAGGCCATTGATGGGGGGCTGGCTTGTCTATGAGTATCGTTTCCCCAGCAGGCCACCGAACCGTTGACTCGCACTCCGCAGGTGTGATTTCCCCCGGCACTGACAGAGATGAACGTGTCCTCGGGCGGGGAGGCTTGGCCATATTCGTCATTGCCCCAGCAGACGATAGAACCATCGTCGCGCACCCCGCAGGTGTGCCTGAGGGATTCAAAAGGTGGCGGGGGTACCAGAGTGGGACAGGGTTCTTGCGTGCAGGCAGGAGGATTCCAACGGCGCGGGACTTGGTGCCCTCCAGCACTGACTGATGCGAAGATGCCTGCTGGCATGTCGATTTCAGTTCCGCGCCAGCAGGCCAGAGACTTGTCGTATCTAACTGCGCAAACTTGGTATTCCCCTGCATCTACGGAAGCAAAACTGCCTGCGGGAGGTGAAGCCTGACCATACCGGTCATAGCCCCAGCAAGTGACAGAGGCATCCTCCCGAACTCCGCAGGTATGGTTTCCCCCGCTGCTCACCGAGATGAATGAACCCTCCGGCGTGGGAGTCTGAGCGAAGGGGGCCTGATCATAGGGATCATCACCCCAGCACGTAACGAAAGCGTCATCCTTCAGGCCGCAGATTTGGTACGACCCGACACTGACCGAGGTGAAGTGATATTCCGGCGGGGAGACATGGCCATCAAGATCACCACCCCAGCAGACGAAAGAGCCGTCTTCTCTCAGCCCGCAAGTGTGGAGCCGCCCTACACTGACAGAGATGAAACTGTCTCCCGGGGAAGTCTGGACATGGCTGTCATAACCCCAACAGGCTAGTGTGCCTTTGTCACGCACTGCACAGGTATGATTCTCCCCGGCGCTGACTGCAATAAAGTGGCCTTCAGGCGGAGTAGACCGGCCATGTGCATCATAGCCCCAGCAAGCGACGGAGTTGTCGTCCCGCACGCCACAGCTGTGACGTCGTCCGACGCTGACTGAAATGAAGACACCCTCGGGCGGGGAGGCTCGACCCTCCCAATCATCACCCCAGCAGACGACGGAGCCGTCTGCCCTGAGCCCGCAGGTATGCGCCGATCCAGAGCTGACCGAGGTGAACGTGCCTGTTGGTGGTGAGGCCTGCCCTCCGACGCTGTCTCCCCAGCAGATGACGTTACCGTCGTTCCTGACTCCACAGCTATGGGTGCTTCCTGCGCTAATGGAAGTGAAGGCATCCCAGCTTGTCTTGTCATCTGCGGCTGTTTCAATATCTGACTCGGATGGGAACACTGCGACTGGGGCTGGGACGTTTGCGTCCTGCTGTGGGGATGGAATAGAATCATCGTCGCACGAGATCAGGACAAACAGCGCCATAATCAAAGCTAGAGCCAGAGGGATTTGCTTCAGCCCACAGGCTTCATTTGGCGACATCCATCTCATCCCTCAGGTCGCCAAGTCAAACGGCAGGTCACTAATGTCACGTAGTCGTCTGCCGGAGACCAATGTGTCAAGCAGTTCAGCATCCGAATCGTTGCCTGCTACCGCGGTCTTCAATTCCCTAAGCGCAAAATGGTAGACACAGTCAATGTCGCCTGTGCCGTAGGCCAGCGATGCTATTCTTCCGGGAAGAGGTTCTCCTATGACGACGACTATGTGCGGCGTCTTACCCTTACGGTTGCGCACGAGGTTCAAGCCTTCGGTGCGTGCGTTTTGGGACCGGTCACTGCGAATCGTCCATTTGCAGGACACGCTCGCGTGGAGGATACTCGCCTGTGAGTTGGCGCGACGCAGTGGCGTGTAGCTTGCCACGGTGTCGTCATTGAGCAGAGCTTCCTTCTCGTTGATCGTGGAGTCTGAAACCGGCTCCCGGCAGACAACGATGTCAGGCGTCACAATATAGTCACCGAAGATAATCCGCAGTTCCTCATGCTGCTCGACCATCCGTCGCACGTCTGATAAGTGTAAGTATTGCTCGTAGTCGCGGATGTTCCCGCCCAGTGAGAATTCCCACTCCCCAGGCCGTAGATGAGAAAGCAACCCAAATGCTTCACGCAGGAAGTTCTTTGTGGCCTCTTCGAAGCGATGTCCCGCCGTCTGTCCCGCCAGCTTGTCGGACCCCAGAGGAAGCCCAATATGCTGAACAATGCCCTTGGCAATCCGCACACTTGAAGCACTACCGCTATCGGCGTTATTCGGCACGCCGGACGGATTCTGCCGCAGGACTCTATTGGCAATCTCGCGGTGGTAGGCCCGCCGAAGAGCTTCGATCCTGCCAGGCATTACGGCTTCACCAGTCCGATCACGTACTCCTTATGCATGCGCTCTTCGATCTGGGAATGTCGTCGGCTACCCCATCGTGCTGGCATCATGCGCTTGTCACGATCCAAGAGACGGGTGCCAATCCCGGCTAGGACAAGGCCCACATCTTCGCCGATTGCGGCGAGCCCCTTGTGTGTCTCCACGTCCAAGCCCCGAAGCGTTGACGAGCCGACGACTATCACAGCTGGCCTGCCTTCCTTCAGGACCCGTTCCATCTCGGCGATGACCGTCTTCATCTCCTGGAAATAGCGACGCAACACCAGTGCTTTCCTGTCGTCGAGGTCTGCCAGTCTGTCCAAGGTCTCTTCGCACTGGTTAGGCAGCGCATCGCTGCGCAGGCCGGATAAGGCATCGTGGCCCACGTATCGAGCGCGAAGCCGGCTCAGGTCGGCGATCTTCCAGCCGAACCACACCAGCGAGAACTTGTGAGCGCGCATATAGTCGATTGCATTGTTGGCATAGGGCGGGGACGTCACAATCAAGTCGATGCTTGTGTCGGGCAAACCAGTGTCTGCGGCACTCGCTGTGTGGATGGACGCTGAGAGAGAGGATTCTCGTTCACTAGCGCCATTGAGACAGAACGGCATGGCGGCGTCGATCGATTCGTCCCTTCTGAAGGCTGCGACATTGCGTTCTAGACGCTTGCCGAACTCCACGAAGGCCGACGTGGGCGTCTTCTCTGTATCTCGGTGGGGACGCGTGTGGGCTAGGTCGCGGGCCAACGAGACTCCACCAGACTTGGCAATAATGGTCGAAGAGAATGCCACCTTGAGGAAATCTCGCGTACCTCCTTCCGGCAAAGCATCAATACGCTGCACCAGAGCAAGGAGTTCAAGCTGTTGCTGGGGAAGGAACCAGTAGTCGATGAACTGCGCAGTCTTAGCGTCGAATCGTAACTCAAGGTCTCTTTGCAGCCTCGGGCGGGAAGTGTGGTAGTCGTCAATTGCCTCAGCCAATATCCTGTTGCCCTCATGGAGGGCGGCGATGGGGTCTATGGGAGTCAACTTAGTTTCCGCAATCAGTCGCGCCAAGGGGTCGATGTCGCAACCAACCGCTCGACGTCCGAGGCGGAGAGCTTCAACGAGTGTCGTCCCAGAGCCGAGCATAGGATCGAAAACTAGGTCGCCCGGGTCCGAGAGTTGGCGAATCATGAACTCCGGCAACTGCGGCGGAAACTTTGCGGGAAAGGGGTGCCAGGCATGAGACCCGTAGCTGCCGTTGGCGCCGTGGAAATCCAAGTCCGCTCGCAATGCTGCACGCATCGTGCCAAGTCGGCCACCGTTATCCTCAATCTGAAGTTCGTAACCGGGGCTTAGGTCCACCTTGTTCAAGGCAATCTCCTGTCTGTGCCTTCATTGAGCGCCTCGGTGACTTCCTCGCTCATGGTAGTCGCTGTCTCAGGCGTGAATGAGTCCTCCGTTTCTTCATCTGGGCCGCTCATACTTCTATAGGCCGCTTTCACCATCTGGTCAATTGCTATGGCGGAGTCCACGTTCAACCGAGGATCGGAACGGAGACAGGACGAAATCAACGCCAGCGGCTCTGGCTCCTTCTTGGCATCACCACCTCTGAAGAACCTGTCAACATCCAAGCCAGACCATGCTGAAAGCGAGGCAAGGCCATCTACATCAGGACGCTTGCCCTGAGAGAAACGCGTGAGGGTGGACGCACTGACTCCGCTCTCTTCTGCCACTCGCTTCCAGGTGTACTGGCGTGCTTGCCTCTCCCCGTCAAGGGCAGCATAGAAGGCGTCACCATCGAACCTTGCTCTCTTGGCCACCGACATTTCCCTGTGGATGCTACGAGAAGGCAAGTAACAATCTGGCCCTCTCCAGATTCCACTATAGCAATGACTGGCCCGTGTTGCAATTTCACGGAGTAAAAGTGGCCTTGGTGCCCACATGCGGGGGACTAGGAAGGTGGCCGGGACTACAGCTCCAGCTTGAAGCACAAGATGAATACTCTGAGATTTCGCTCGCCCAGTCTCGCTCAGGCCGTTCTGGGCACTCCTTCACCCCCTTGGCCTTGCCACTATTGGACCGAGAGACGCCTCGTCACTCGCAGACCACGCCGTCGTTGTCGGCGTCGTTCATGTACTCATATGCGGGATGCCCACGGTGCACGGGAGCAATGCCGTGGTTGCGCGCCTCTGCGCAGGTTATGCGACCGTTCCCATTGTCGTCGTACATCTCAAGGGCGTTGTTGGCTGCCCCGTCTCCTTGCACAGCAACGGGAGTCGGCGTCGGGGCCTGGGAAGCTTCTCGCACAATCATCTCAGTGGACGTGCAACCCGACAAGATGTTCTCCAGTGCGTCACTTTCGCGTTCGTCGATGGTCAGGTCATACTTCTGTCGAACCTCGACGACGCGATTAGCGAACCAGCACTGATTCAGGTCGGGGATCCATTCAGCGGCGTCCCTGCCACTTTTCTGGTGGCGATTCACCGAGGGACTGGCCAGTGTGAGGTTGATCAGGTCGGAAGCAAACCGTCGTCTGGTTTCGGCATCCGCCGCGCACAGCCCGCTGTCGTGTGCCTCGGAGCGAGCGACGATATGCTCAATGTCAGTCTCGGACGTGCTATCGAACCATACCCCCGTGTATGGGCCGTAGACGATGCCGCCCATGCCGGCGACGATGTGTCGCTCGACAGACTGCGAATAAGGGTAGTCGTCAGGATCGTAAGGCGAGCATCGGGCCTCCGGGGCGACCACAAGCCCACGCCATACATCTGAGGCAAGGGGGCTTGGAGATATTGAGGAATCAGGGGTGAGTGCGGGCGTGGGCGTCAGCGTTGGCAAATCGCGGGCACTCTTGGGCGTGACTGTGACTGTGGGTGCGGAAGTGGCCGTGGGAATGATGACCGGGGTGTCAGTAACTGCGGATTCCGGTATCGGCGAAGAGGTTGGAGCAGGTGTGGAGGTCGGGACTACGGTTAGAGAGGGGTTTATGTCAGTGACGCAACCCCCCAAGAGAAGCACGACGAGAATCAGACAAAATTGCGACAGGCGCAGCACAAACTCCCTCTCAGCCACGGGAGCTAACCACCCGCGTCCGCACGATCTTGTCCCAAACGCATTGGCGCTTGGCATCCCACACACACCACAGAGTTGCCAGAGTGAACACCAAGGTGTTGATGGCACCGCCCACTCCCTCACCCAGCACGGCCATCAGCACTCCATAGACCGCACCGAAGGCGACACCTCGAACTACCAAGTCCCTGATCAGCATCCAGCCCAGATCCGCTACTGCTCCATCATCGCGGATTACGCGGGTGCCCAATAGACGCTTTGCAGGGCTCTGCCCAGTCCGGGCCACGATCAAATCCCAGACGACCCAGCCGACGCCAAGCGTGAGTACAACGAGGAAGCAGTCCAAGACGAATCCGGCGAGACGGCGGCCCTGGCTGGCAAGCTCCATGTCGTTGCTGGTCACGTTGCTTCCTCCTACAGCTCCAACTTGAAGCACAAGGTGAAGGATTCTTGACCTTATCGAGTCTGTTGGCCTCTAGTTACCGTACCACCGCTCGATGATAGCTTGTACGGTGGGGCGTTTCTCCGGCGAAGCATACATGGAGAAGGCTTCTCTGACGTGGCAGATGGAGGTTCGGTCGTTGTCGCACACGGGGGTGTTGACCCGTGTGTGGAGGAACAGTCTCCTGAGTCCCATGCGGAAGTTGGTCTCGTCCATGTGGTTGTGCAGGTCCTCGAAGAGTTGCCCGCCGAGCAGATACATGCAATCTGAGCGTTCAAATGACTCTTCCATGCGCTCTGTTTCTGCCAGCGTATCTTCCTCGCAGAGGCTGAAATCATGTGCGGTGTAGAAAGTGTTGAGGTCGGGGAACGGCAGTTCCGGGTTGAGATGCTTGATGATGAGGTACGTGAGGAATACGGGTGGCCCCTCCACCACCCACGGTGCGTAACTGTCGCTGTTACCTCCCGCGCCCGTGAAGTAGTAGTGGACTGCTTCGTGGGCGAGGACGGCTAGTCCTGAGAATGCTCTGCCTAATGCTGCGCTTTGCCCATCTATGTGGCGGGGTTCTCCCCTGGTGTAGGTGGTACCGTCCGCCTCGACCACGGTTATGGGGCTGGTGGTGTAGCCGGTGCTGCGATACCGGTCTCCGTTTGCCCTCTGCATGAGTGGCTCGCGGCTCCATTGGATGATGCGCGGGTAGTGCAGTCCTTTCTCTCCCAGATAGTCGAGGGTGATTTGCACGTGAGTGCCGTAGAAGTACGAGGAGGTGACCCCGTCCTGTGGCTGGTGCATGTGGTAGATGACGTGGTCGTCAGGGAACGGCCATCCCATGAACTCCTCAATCCTGTGGAGTGATGCTTCAATCAGGCCGGTCGTGTCAGGATGCTCCTGACCTTCGCGGAGGACGGTCAGTCCTACCTCTCCGGCGTAGGGAAGGTTGATTGTGGAGGTGTGTTCGGACTGTACCGGGTGCAACTCTACGAGGTCTCCGACTCTCGTCTGCGGATGTTGGAGGGACCGGTAACTGTTGAACTCAGTAGAGGCTGGACGTAGCGGCTCCCAGAACCTAGTGTTTGAAGGAGGCGTTGGCGTGGGTACAGGTGTGGGCGTGGAGGTTGGCGTTGGTGAAGGAGTGGCCGTGGCCGTTGGGATTGGCGTGGGAGTAGCCGTGGCCGTTGGGGTGGACGTGGGAGTAGGCGTAGGCGCGGGTGTGGGAGTGTCGATGGGTACAGGCGTCGGTGAAGGAGTGGCCGTGGCCGTTGGGATCGGCGTGGGAGTCGAGGTCGGGGCAGGCCCGGGGTTATAGGTCGGTGGGACTGTCACGGTTGGCGTGGAGGTGTTGGTGGGAATCGGCGACTCGTCGCTACATGCCGACAACGAAATCACGAGAGCCGCCAACGAGACGATTAGCACGGCCCAGCGGATTCCTGCCGCAGGCAGCGAGCATAGGAGGAGCGCCACACAACGTCTCATCTCATCGTGTGCCCATCAGCGATTGCCTATGGGCTATACCTCCAGTTTAAAGGAAATTGCCGAAGGTTCTAGACGGTAGCTCACCTTACGGGTCGTACAACTCTATCGTCTCGGCGATCTGCTCAAGGACCTGCCTCACTTCCTCGAAGGTTTCCGACGGTGAGGTGAAGGTGATGATGAAGGCGTTTTCGCCATACGCCAGGATGTATTGAGCATGTGACAGCCGGATGCCTCGCGTCGGTGAGATGTTTGAGAAGCTCTGAACGAAAGCGTCTACTGCTGGCAGACTGACCTTCTCGCTCTCGATGTCCGACTCATCAATGTCCGCGAAGAAGGCGGTGTTTGCTATGTAGATTTCCGTGTACTCCTCCAAGTCGGCGTACGCAGAGAATAGCTGGTCGATCTGGAGTTGGAACAGCAGGTGGATACCATCGAATTCCGGGCCGGTTGTGTCCTTGCCCAAGAGCCAGCGGGCACTTCGCGGGTTGAACCCCTCGTCTTTCGTCGTGTCCAACTCCCACGACGGCGGCACCGAAATGGCGAACCCGAAACCCTGCTGGGTCAGGTCAACTCTGGTCCAGCCGTTCTCCAGAACCTCCGTGGTTGCCCCAGTCTGATCGCTCGGCTGGTCGGCACCCGTCTCCGGATCGGGCACCTGGATATCAACAGGCTTGCCGAAATCAGACAGCGCCATAATGATCTGCATGCTTAGGGTGCCTTCCTCATCCGGCAGTTCGGCCTCGAGCACCATCTTCCGGACTAGGAAGTCATCGACTCCAATCCAGAATTCGACCACGCCTTGGCCAAGTTCGGCCACGTCTTCGCCATCGGTATCTTCGACGATGCCTAGCAGGTCGGCCAGGGCATACCCCGATACTGGCCCCCTCACGGAGTGGACACTCTCACCCGCAAAAAACTGGCGTATCGGCGAGTCGAAGGACGCGACTACCCCGGCGTCAAAGTCCGTGCTGAACGCGCCGAACGAGAACAGATCACTGTAAGGAGTGATGGAACCGGTGCTGATAGCCCACCTGTCGAGATCGGGCAGATTCAGGTACGTCGTGTCCTCAATGGTGATTATCTCAAACTCAGTGCTGTTGTCGTCGGCGCCGATGCTTATGTTGACCCGGCTTCGAGCAGGAGCTTGAAAGTCACCTACTATCTCCATCGTTACGGTCTGCTGCGACCCGTCCCCAGCCGACAGCTTCGTCGTCGCCTCTATCTCGACATACCCGGAGTCCAGTGCCGACATGGCAGCGGTCGTTGAGTCCAGGACTTCTCTGGCTGACAAGGTCCCTGGGCTTGACTCTGACGCTGGAGTCGGGATCGCGGGTTGGTGTGCATCTGGAGCCGCAGCTGGAACAGGCGTTTCCGCCATCTCCTCGGCCTGGAACAACAGGAACACGTCGTCATCCGTCTGCATGAACAGACTGTCGCCATAGATGCCATACCGTGTGGCCCGCTGTACTAGAGAGAGGTAGCGCTTTTCCTGCTCTGTCAGACCCTCCGGCACTTCGCACAGCTTCGTCGTAGAGTAGAAGGACTGTCGATCCACCGTGACCGATCCGTTTTCGAACATTGCCGGACCCCCGTAAGAGTTGCACCCCATGAATCCGCTGATGCCGTGGTCGTCGAACTCTATCGTTATCTTGGTCCCCTGGATCACCTCGGCAGTCCGGTGGTGCCACATCCCGGAGTCGAGCATGAGCTCGACGAACGCCGTAAGGGACCAATCCGTGTCGGATATGTCCTCGGCCTGCGGCAGCGGCTCAAAGGTCAGGGTCTTGCCCTTGATGCTCCAGATTCTGAGGCGACTCGCTCCTCCCTCCTCATCAACCGAATACTCCCTCGCCCACGTCAGAAAGTCGGTGAACTCGACCTCCAGAGTCCGCTCTTGCTCTACGCACGACTGCCATGATTGCGAGGACCCTAACGTTCTCTTCCCTGGAAGCCTCAGAGCACCCTCGGACGCCTGGTGCGTCGCTACGTAGCTGCGACAAGCAGTCGCTCCGGTGACCAATCGATCATCCAAGAAGACCAGGGTCGGTGCGCGAACGCCGTCCATCGCACCACCCTCGATGAGGAGCCGCCAAGCAGTGCCCTTCAGGTCAATGGGACTCCCGGGCAGCGGCGTCCGCCTGACGAAAGTCAGTCTTCTCGCTCCGCCGCCGTCGAGGATCTCCAGCCGGTCATCGGTAATGCGGAACCTCTCCCCCTGCACGAGGGCTGCCATATATGCATCGGCCTGGTCCATGACACCCTCGGGCTCGGGGCACAACATCTCAGTGACTCCGAAGGGTGGAATTGAGAACACCCCATCTGAACCGGTGACAGGCGTACGCTCCTCGGATCGCCCGCTGTAGGAGTTGCATCCATCAATACCGTCAATCCAGTTGTCACCAATCTTCAGCGTTATTACAGACGTTTCGAGGACTGGTTGACCGTCTAACGATTCGAGGGTCCATGTGGTCTCTCCAGCCAACTCTATATCGTCGCTGGGTGACTGGGACGCGTTGGTGCCGCCGATGGCAGGTGTCGAGGTGCTGGTGTCCGTTGCCTCTTGAGTAGCCCTGGGCGAGGGGGTAGAGTAGCGATCACCACAACCTGCCACGAGGAATATAAGAATGGCTATCAGTCCAATGAGGACGATACATCTCACTTGACCACCTCAAATTCCTGAGCCTCGACTATACCTCCAGCTTGAAGGAAATTGCGAAGGTTCTTGATTTTATCAGTACTCCAGCCACACCTCCGCCGTCAGCTCCGTCACCCCCGGCGCGAACACCAGCTCACCCTCCGTGTACTGATAGTCGGTCATGTGCGCCCGGTCGTCCAGCAGGTGGTACGCAGGCGCGGTGTTCCATCTGATCCTGATCTCCTCGGTGGACGCCTCGGACAGCCGCACCCGGAACTCCAGCACGTCGCCCTCCACCGCCGACGCGGCCTCGACGGTGACGGTTATCTCCACCTCCGGCGCAGCATCGTCGTTGTCGGCCACGCCGACCGTGGCCGCGCCCTGGGACGAGGACACCGTGTAGCCGCTGCCCGCGTTCACCGTCGCGGTGACCGACCCGTCGGTCTCGTCAGTAGTATCGTCGGTGGTGCCGACGGTGAGGGTGACGCTGCCCGTGGTGGGTATCGTCACCGTCCGCCGGCCCGTGGTCGCGCCGTAGTCGCCGCTCTGGGACACCGTGACGCTCACCGCCAGGTTGGACGAAGGCGCCGGGCTGGCCGTCACCGTGAAGACGGCGTCCCCGCCCTCGGTCACCCCGCTGCCAGCGGTGACGCTCACCACCGGCGTGGGGGCGTCGTCGTTGTCGGCAACGCCGACCGTGGCCGCGCCCTGGGACGAGGACACCGTGTAGCCGCTGCCCGCGTTCACCGTGGCCGTCACCGACCCGTCGGTCTCGTCAGTAGTATCGTCGGTGGTGCCGACGGTGAGGGTGACGCTGCCCGTGGTGGGTATCGTCACCGTCCGCCGGCCCGTGGTCGCGCCGTAGTCGCCGCTCTGGGACACCGTGACGCTCACCGCCAGGTTGGACGAAGGCGCCGGGCTGGCCGTCACCGTGAAGACGGCGTCCCCGCCCTCGGTCACCCCGCTGCCAGCGGTGACGCTCACCACCGGCGTGGGGGCGGCGTCGTTGTCGGCCACGCCGACCGTGGCCGCGCCCTGGGACGAGGACACCGTGTAGCCGCTGCCCGCGTTCACCGTCGCCGTCACCGACCCGTCGGTCTCGTCGGTAGTATCGTCGGTGGTGCCAACGGTGAGGGTGACGCTGCCCGTGGTGGGGACGGTCACCGTGCGCTGGCCCGTGGTCGCGCCGTAGTCGCCGCTCTGGGACACCGTGACGCTCACGTCCAGGTTGGACGCCGGGGCCGGGCTGGCCGTCACCGTGAAGACGGCGTCGCCGCCCTCGGTGATGCCGCTGCCCGCGGTGACGCTCACCACCGGCGTGGGGGCGTCGTCGTTGTCGGACACCGCCACCGTGGCCGCGCCCTGGGACGAGGACACGGTGTAGCCGCTGCCGGCGTTCACCGTGGCCGTCACCGAGCCGTCGGTCTCGTCGGCGGCGTCGTCGGTGGTGCCGACGGTGAGGGTGACGCTGCCCGTGGTGGGTATCGTCACCGTGCGCTGGCCCGTGGTGGCGCCGTAGTCGCCGCTCTGCGACACCGTGACGCTCACCGCCAGGTTGGACGCCGGGGCCGGGCTGGCCGTCACCGTGAAGGTGGCGCTGCCGCCCTCGGTGATGCCGCTGCCCGCAGTGACGCTCACCTCAGGCGTGGGCGGCGGCGGCGGCGTCTGCGCCGCCGCCGCCTCCAGGGCCGTCAGCTCGGTCACCACCTCGTCCCACACCGGGCTGCTGTGCCGGTTCGCCATCTCCTGCGCCTCGGACGCCGTCATCGGGCCGCCCGTGACGCCGGTGCCGTCGTGCTCGCCGAAGGCGACGAGCACCCGGTTCCAGCGGTTCACGTGGGCCGTGCCATGCTGCGTCTGCGACGCCAGCTCCCTGACCTTCGCGATCACGTCCGGGTCCACCGTGTAGCCCGTCTGCTCCTCAACGACCGGGTCGTCGTTGTCTGCGACGCCGACCGTGGCCGCGCCCTGGGACGAGGACACCGTGTAGCCGCTGCCCGCGTTCACCGTTGCGGTGACCGACCCGTCGGTTTCGTCGGTAGTATCGTCGGTGGTAGCGACAGTCAGGGTGACGCTGCCCGAGGTGGGTATCGTCACCGTCCGCTGGCCCGTGGTCGCGCCGTAGTCGCCGCTCTGCGACACCGTGACGCTCACGTCCAGGTTCGCGGTCGGGGCCGGGCTGGCCGTCACCGTGAAGGTGGCGTCGCCGCCCTCGGTCACCCCGCTGCCAGCGGTGATACTCACCTCGGGCGTGGGCGGCGGCGGCGGCGTCTGTGCCGCGGCCGCTTCCAGGGCCGTCAGCTCGACGACCACCAGGTCCCAGACGGGGCTGCTGTGATTGTCGGCCATGTCCTGGGCCTCGGCCGCCGTCATCGGGCCGCCGGTGACGCCGGTCCCGTCGTGCTCGCCGAAGGCCAGCAGCACCCGGTTCCAGCGGTTCACGTGGGCCGCGCCGTGCTGCGTCTGCGACGCCAGCTCCTTGACCCTGGCGATCGTTCCCTGGTTGACCGTGTAGCCGCCGTCGTCGTCGGACACGACCACGACGGCCGTCCCCTGGGACGAGGACACCCGGTATTCGAGGTTGGCGCTGGCGTCGACGGTGACCGTGACCGATCCGTCGGGCTCGTCCACCTCGTCGTTGGTGGTGGCCACCGTCAGCGTGGCGTAGCCCGCAGTCGGGATGGTCACCGTCCGATGTTCTATGGATATCCCGGAGTCGTCGCTCTGCGACACCGTGACGCTCACGTCCAGGTCCGCAGCCGGGGCCGGGTTGGCGCTGACCGTGAAGGTCGCGTCCCCGCCCTCGGTCACGTTGCCGTCGGCGGTCACGCTGATCAGCGGCACGGACGTGTTGGGCGCGGGCGTCTCGAAGTCCACCGTGAAGGTCTTCGGCGTCGCGCCGGCGGCCAGGGTCCGCACGGTGATCTTGTCCAGCTGGGTCGTCCCGTGAAGGACGGAGACCACGTAATGCGACTGCGGATTAAGGCCGGTGAGCTGGTGCTCGGTGGCGGTGGTCGTGACTTCCGTCAGGACCGGGACGCCCGTGAAGCTCTCGTGCCAGACGACCAGGTAGGACGCGCCGTCCCCCTGCGGCTTCCAGGCGACGGTCGCCGTGGTGTCGGAGACGCGCTTGAGCTGGACCGGCGGCGGCGGCGGCAGGTCGTTGTTGGCGATATAGACCGAGGCGTAGCTCCTGAACCTGTTCAGCCGGTAGCCCTCGCCGAACTGCACCGTCGCGCCGAGCATCCCGTTGGAGCCCCAACCGGTGTCGTCGACGGTGGGGATGGTGAACGAGACGCTGCCGCCGGTGGGCACGTTGACCGTGCGCTCGCCCAGGTGCTGGGCGGCGACCACGGAGCCGGGGCCGGCCACGCCCACCCTGACGTCCAGCGGCGCGTCGGGCGCGGGGTTCACGGTGACCGTGTAGACCGCGTCCTCGCCCTCGGTGATCGTCCCGCCGGCGGCGCTGATCGACACCTCGGGCACCCGCTCCACGATCACCGACGTGGGCTCCGCCTCCACCGGCGAGCCCGCCGCAAGGGTGGTGAAGCGAATCACCGGGCTGGCGGTGCTCAGCTGCGTCGCGCCGTGGTCGGCGTAGTAGACCACCGCCCGGTACTCGGTGTCCGGCTCCAGGTGGCGGATGTTCCAGGCCGGGTCGTTGGGCTCGGCCCCGAACCAGGCCTCGTCGGCCGGGACGCCGGGGAAGGGCGAGGTGGTGGACCAGTAGCGCACCTCGTAGCCCTCGGCGCCGACCACCTGCGGCCAGCTCAGGTCGATGCCCGTGTCGGACAGGTTGGCGTAGCTCAAATCGCCCACGCGCTCCACCACCGGGTCGGGCAGGTCGCCCAGCAGCCGCTGGCAGCCCACGCAGGAGCCCAGCGTGCGGTGGAAGCTGAAGCTGTCGGTGCGCACCGTCTTCGGCGGCGTCTCCGTCGAGATCTGGTTGTCGCTGCGCTCGTACAGCTTGTAGCCCTCGACCTGGAAGGTCACGTTGCCGACCACGTTGGCGCCGACGTGGATGTCGACCTGGACCGGCGTGCGGCCGACCGTGACCGAGCCGGCGCTGACGGCAGAGTCAGTTCTGAAGGTGTGCAGGTGCGAGGCGGCGGGGCTGGTGAACCAGACCCGGTGGGACCGGAAGTACTCCGACGTGCCGCTCCGCAACAGCGGCTTGGCGAAGTCGGCGCTGATGGAGAAGCGCTTGTCCTGGTCCGCCGGCGGGTCGTTCTTCGTCCGCACCCAGAAGTAGTGCGCCTTGCGCCCCGTGTTCAGCGAGGCCGGGAAGGCCAGATTGAGCCCGCCGTCCTCGATGGACGTCCAGGTGGTCCCGTCGTCGATGGAGAACTCCAGGGTCTGCTCCCACTCGTCGTCGTCCCTGATGATGAGCGGCACCCGCACCTCGGGGTAGTCGAAGCCTCCCACCTGGTACAGCACGCCATTTTCATAGAAGTTGTGGCCGACGGCGTGGGGCCGGTGGATCAGGAACGTCCCGTGGTCGAAGGCGTCGCTGTCCTGGCCCGCGGCGAGGCTCACCGGACGCCACTTGTTGGCGTCGCTCTCGTAGACGGACTGCGACGAGAAGGGGCAGCCGTCGTGGCGGTCCAGCAGCGGGCCGGCGGTGCTCCCGTAGCCGAAGTTGATCCCATCCCGGCCAAGCCCTTCGACGATGGGGTCGCCCAGGTTGTAGGGGCTGCGGCTCCCGGTGTGGCACATCAGCCGGTCCCGGTCCGGTTTGCCCGGCCCGATGTAGCCGCCGAAGTGGCTGAGCGGCTCAGCCACCTGGCTGGCGACGTAGAAGTGCCGGCGCTCGTGGGGGTCCACCGCCTGCCACTGGTAGGTCACCGCCGGGCCGCCCTCGGTCAGCGTGATCGTCGGCGGCGGGTCGTGCCTGTTGTAGTTGGCGATCACCCAGCCCGTGTCGCAGTCGTTGCCCGACACCGTGCCCGCGCAGGTGCGGAACTGCACGAAGGCGTCGGCGGCCCCCAGGTTCAGGCCGATCTTGAGCGCCTCGGAGTGGGTGCTCCAGGAGACGGCGGGGTTGGGGTAGAGCGACCAGGAACTGTGGCCGTCGCCGATGCTCCAGCCCTCGGGCAGGCGCAGGCCCTGCAGGCGCTCGGAGTTCGACGCGGTGGCGCGAAGGGTGTACGTGCTGTTGGGCTGCACGGACGCGTCGTATACATACACCCAGTAGGTGGTGTTCGGCTCAAGCCGCAGCCCCGAACCGTCGTCGCCCTGGTAGGTGAAGGTGAAGGTCCGGTCGGCGCTGCCCACCGGCATGGAGGGGCGCGCCAGGTCGGCCAGGACGTCGGCGGCGGTGCTGCCCGGCGAGCCGCCGGAGCCGGCCCAGATCTGTACCCTCAGATCACGGGCGGCGTCGGAGTCGCCGATCTCGGCAAACTCGACGTCGACGCTGTTGAGGCGGTAGTGGCCGCCGTTCTTGCCGGTGCGGAACGACTGCGCGCGGTCACGTACGGTACTGGCAGTCGTCACGGTCAACGCCGCGCCGTCCGCCTGGCCCAGGTTGCTCATCACCGCCGGCTCGCCGGGCGGCGCGTTCACCGGCGTGGGCTCGACCCGGAACAGGGGCGAGATGCCGTAGAACGCGTGGTCCTGGGTGCTGGCGATGGTGTTGTAGCTGATGGGGCCGGTGTCCGCGTCGGTGGTCGAGAACCGTCCGCGCCGGGCGTTGCTGGCGCCCAGAGGGTTCGCCTCCTTCGCACCGTCGGTGCGGGTGCCCGTCCACGGCCAGTCGTTCGAGGTGCTCCTCTCGCCGCTCTCGAAGCGCCGGTCCGCCATCGCCCAGTTCTCCCAGGTGTCGGACCAGAAGCCGGCGTTGTTCGCCGCGACGCGCTCGCCGTTCAGCCACCAGACCTCCGCGTCCGTGTGCCCGGCGTTGTTGGGGTTGGTCCGGGTGTGGTCCCGGGCGTCCACCGCGGCGGTGGAGCCCACCACCCGGAAGTGGTCGGCGTAGCGCCGGACGGCGGCGTGCCCGTCGCGGGCCGCCTCCCGCACGTGGGCGTCGTAGACGCCGATGTCGGCGGCGGTGGCGTCGCGGTGGTCTTCGGTCATGAACAGCAGCCGGAACGTCTCGCCCGCGCCCAGACCGAGCGGCTTCAGCGGCCAGTCCAGGGGCACGGTGTAGGAACCGTCCGCGTGGGGCAGCAGCCGGCCGTTGACTCCCATCGACAGAGTGGAGCCGCCGACCAGGGTGATCCAGTTGCCGCCCCCCTGCGCGCGGATGCGAGCGTCGTTGTTGATGCTCCAGCCGGGCGCGGCGCCCTCGTCCTCGGAGTTGCTCTGCGTGAACTTCACCTGGCTGTTGCCTTCCGTGAGTCCGGCTGCGTCCAGCACGACCCAGTAGCGGGTGTCCGCCTCGAGCGCGACGCCCGGGTGCGTGAAGCTGTACGTGCCGGCCTGCCGGTTCACCCAGTCGGGATTGGTCAGGGTCCCCACGACCGTGCCGGGAGCCCCGTTGGCACCTTTGTGGACGGTGACCGTCAGCTTGGAGCCGAAGTCCTCGGTGGACCGGTTGAAGGCCACGTCCACGCTGGTCAGGGTGTACCCCGAGGGGTTGCCGCCGGTGTCGAAACCCTGCGCCAGGTCCACGTGCAGGCCCTGCACCAGGCCGCTCGACTGACCGGTGTTCTTCACCAGCGGCGGGTCGTCGTCCCGCACCCGGACCGTCGCCGTCCCCAGCGACGTGGCGAGGTCGTAGTCCGACCCGTCCACCAGCGTCACCGTGACCGAGCCGTGGGCTTCGTCCACGTCGTCGTTGGTGGTGGCGATCTCCAGCGTCGCGGTGCCCGAGGCCGGAATGGTGACGCTGGTGGGCAGCGCGCCGTACCCGAAGTCGCCGGTCGTGGCCACGGTCACGCTCACCGGCAGGTCCGCCGTGGGCGCCGGGACCGCCCTCAGCGTGAAGCTGGCGCTGACGCCCTCGGTGACGGCGCCGCCGCCAAGGATGCTCACCCGCGGCGGCTCCGGCTTGCTGAGGCCGTCGAGGCTGATTTGCAGTGACTCATTCGGGGCGTTGCCCCATCCGCCTGTCGAGGCAACGGGTCTATCCAAATAGTTGCGGCTGATGCTCCAGCCGGGCAGGCCTCCGCTGTCCTCGCTGTCCGAAACCGTGTAATCCAAAGAGCTGCTACCCCGACTAACGCTCATATCGATCACGAGGAAGTACGAGGTGTTCGCTGCAAGGTCGATGCCCGTGCTCGTGAAGGTCAGCGTCTGGTCCGAACTGGAGACGGGGAAGCTGGCGGGGTTGGTCAGGGTCCCCAGCGAGCTGCCCGGAGACCCTCCGGAGGCGGCGTGGATGCTGGCGGTGAGGTCCGAAGAGCTGAAGCCGCTTTGGATAGCGTTGAATCGCACGTCGACGCTGCGCAGGCTGTAGCCGAAGCTGTTGGAGCCGGTGGTGAAGGCCTGAGCGATATCGTTGGACAGATTTACTGAACCAGCGTCCGCCTGGCCGGTGTTGGCGACGAAGGTCTCCGTCTCGACCGTCTCGACGGCCGTGCCGTGGATGGTGATCTTGCGGGACTGGCTGAAGGAGGTCCAGGCGCCCGAGGTGTTCCAGGTCCGGTAGTGGCCGTCGTCGGCGATGGTCCAGCCGTCCGCGCCGCCGGCGTCCTCGGCGTCCGACGCGGTGTTCTGGATGGTGTTGGCGCCGGGCACCAGGACCAGCGTGACGTCCAGCACCGCCCAGTACGTGGTGTTCGCCGCGAGCGCCACGCCCGAGTGCGTGAAGCTGTTCGTGCCCGCGGCGATCGTGCCGGGCTTGGTCAGGGTGGCGACCACCGCGCCCGGCGCTCCGCCGCTGTCGCTTCTGATCTCGGCAGTCAGCTTCCCCGCCAGCGCGCCGTCGTTGATTTGCGGAAACGAGAAGTCGACGCCCGTCAGGGTGTACCCGCCGGCGTTGGCGCCCGTCGTGAACGCCTGCGCGTGGTCGTGCTGGACGAAGTTGCCGGTGCCGCCGTTCGCCTGCCCGAAGTTCGAAACCAGCGGAGGCGGTGGGGTGGCGAAGCCCTTGATGGTGATTCGCAGGTTCCAACTTCCCTGAATCATCTGCCAAGAGCCGCCCGCATTCTGATATCCATCGTCTCCGATGCTCCAGCCGTCCGCGCCGCCAGTGTCCTCGGCGTCCGAAGCTGTAAGTGAGATCCAGTTGATTCCAGTGAGAGCACCAGTATATCCCCCGGGGCCCACCACCACCCAGTAAGCGGTGCCTGCCTCAAGCTCCAGACCTGCGTGCGTGAAGCTGTTCGTGCCGGTGGCAATCGTGCCGGGGTTCGTCAGGGTGCCCAACACCGTGCCCGGCTCTCCGCCGGAGTCCTCGTTGATTGTGACCGCCAGCTTCGAAGCAAGAGACGCATCACTGATCGTCCGAAAGACCACATCAACGCTGGTCAGGGTGTAGCCGCGGGCGGCGCTGCCAGTGGTGAACGCCTGGGCGTTGTCATGTGCGATGGAGTCAAAGTCGGCGTTGGAGTGGGCTTGGCCGATGTTGCTGGTCAGCGTCTGCGATGCCTGCTGCGCGTCAGCCTGCTCCGTGCTCAGCGTGACGAACGCCGCCAGCAGCGCGAGGGCAAGAAGCGCCGTCCAGGGGCGCCTCATGAGAGAGAACCCCCACGAAATGCGGGGGGGGGGGGGGGGGGGGGTAGAAGGCGTTTACGATGCGACCTGGTGAGGTCGCATCTCTCAACGGTGATATATTCCCCCTGTCCTTAGTCATCTCTGTGCCCCCCTGGTTTTACTGTATTTTCTCAATCGTCAGGCCAGCCGGAGGTTTACCCTCCCTGGCCGCGAAGCCGCTCCTCCAACTCCCGTATACGGGCTTCGGCGGCCTCGGCGCGGGACTCGGCGGCGGAACGACCTTCCCTTTCGGCCTCGGCGCGGGCTTGCTCTGTGTCGGCGCGGGACTCGGCGGCCGCTCGCGCCTGCCGCTCGTCTTCCAGGCTGGCGATGGGACGTCCCGTGGTAGGATCGTAGAACAGCAGCTCACCATCCGACCATCGCAGATTCAGGCCCAACACGGCACTGTATCCTTGGAGGACTCCATCGGACACGGTCTCTATCGGTATGGGTTCGTACCGGCCATCAACCAGCCGGTCACCGGCCAACCTCGCCCCGTGATACTCTCCCGTCTCGTCGAAGCGCCAGTACTCGGGTATGCCCAAACGGGCATAGTCCACCCGTTTGGCCCCCACGTCCACTGCTCCGGTGCTCTCCGACGCCACCTCAAGCACGAAGTCCGGCGGCTTCCCCTGCTCCGAGACGATGTACCCGTTGCTCCGGCGATACACCTCGGGATCAACACCAAAGGCCACCAAGAGGTCGGGACGCCGGGCGCGGGCCTTGTTGAACTCCGGCCTGGCGACTATCCAGCGGTCCGCCTCCACCAAGGTGGTCTCCGGGTTGCCCAGATGCACTGCCAAGGCATGGGAGTAGCCGTACTTGAAGAGCTGGTCGTACTGCGTCATCTCATCCGGTTCCCGCTGCGGGGGGTCGGGCAGCCGGAAGCCGCCTTGCACTTCTGCGGTTTTGGTGAATGTGTCTGGCGTCGTCATATCTCACCCGACAGTCGGCCCGGAGCCTGCGCCATCTCCAACCGACACCGGCGCATCCACTCCGAGGCTCCTCCAACAGAGCGTTCTTCTACGGGTTGCATTCTACCACCTCCGTCCATCGCTTGGAAAGAGCCGAGTCCGCCGCGGACTGTCCGATCTGCTGGCCGACGGCGAAGGGCGCCTTGAGCTACTTCAGTCGGCTACCCCCATCGCAGACCCAGGGTGAGTGCTCGCCGCAGCCAGCGCAGCCGCCTTGCTTTCGCCAAGGCCGCTGCCAGCGCCTCCTTCCGCCACCGCAGGTGGTCTTCCCTGCGCGAAGCGTCCAGGGGTTCGGTCTCCGGCGGCAGCGTCAGGCCGTAGTCGCCGAGCATGGCTATCTCCAGCTCCCACCGGCGCACCGCAGCCTTCGCCCGGTCAACCCGGCCGCCCGAAGCCTCACCTCTGGTGCGCAGCCCTCGCCATTCCGCCACCAACTGGGCAGCCGGGCCGAAGGCGTGCTCCTCGTCGGGCTGTTCCTCCGACGTGACCACACCGGCGTCGGGTAGTCCGTGCTCCCGTCTGGGAGGCCGCCACTCCCTGCGCTGACCGTCGCCATCATCGACCCGATCAGGCTTGCTCCGCTCCCGTTTCTCTTCCTCCGCCCCGTCCTCCGATCCTCCAACATTGCGTTGCAACTCCGTCAGCTGCTTCGCCTGGGCCTCGACGGTCTCCACCAGTGCTCCATGCGCTTCCTCCATCGCCGCCACCCGTTCTTCCAGCGCCGTTACCCTCGCTACAATGTCACCGGCCTCATCGTCCTGCTCATCCCCGCCGTCACCGTGCTTGTCCCTGAACTCCGCCAACGCCTTCCGCATCCGCCGCGATACGTGACGAGACTCGTGGCAGGTCACCATAGTGCGGTAGTTCACCCCCAGGGCCTCGGCCGCAGCCACCTTGCCCCGGTCATTCACCAGAGCGTCCAGCAGGTCCAGTAGGGGATCGTCCGATAGGGGGGCATCCGATAGAGGGATGCTCTTGCCGTCGCCAGCACCCTTCGACCCGTCCACGCTGGGTTCCTCATGGTCAACCATTGGCTCCTCCTTGCGTCAGAAACTACAACAGACTACAATACAATCAGTACAATAAACTTGGCACTGACCCGCAGTAAAACTGCTCGCCGGATTGTCTACAGGCATCCCGGATTCCACTTCAAACAGCTACCGATATCACCGAGATTGTATTCTACAATGTGCTCCTAATCTCCTTACAGCCCTCCCAGGGCGAAAGCCGTCCCTGAGCGATTGTAGTCCGACACGTCAGGCTCCTCGGCCCGCCGCCTGAGTCCGGGCCGAGTCGGTGCGTCGTGAGCGTCCTCTGCGGCCATCTGGGCCTTGCTTTCCCCGTGTCGGATGGCCGATAATAGCTCATACGTTCTTTTCGCTGTGACGCTAGACAATAAGGAGAATATGCCCCATGAAACTCAACCCGATAGCCAAGTTGTTCAAGGGCGGGGAGAAGCCCGCCGTCAAGCTGATGGCCATAACGCCGCCCCGCTCCGGGGAGCGCACCATGCTGGGCGTGCAGAACATGGTGGAGTCCATCGCCGTCCCCGAACCCTTCTCGTTGGAGATCGCCGGGGACGTTGACGGCGTCACCCTGCTGGCCCGCTGTAGAGAGGGCTCCTTCGTCCGCCAGCAGGTGGGCGTCCACTACCCCCAGGCCAGGGTGAACGAGGTCTCCGCCGAGGACGACCCGCTCAGGCTGGCCGAGGGAGAGCAGGCGTGGTCGATGGACCTGCGGCTGAGGGGGCCGGAGTACCTGCCCCTGCGTCCCTACCGGGACGACGACCTGCTGGACCCCGGCTCCGACCCGCTGATCTCCGTCATCGGCTCTCTGTCCGACCTTGAGGAGGGGGAGAGGCTGGTGGCGCGGCTGCGGCTGTCGTCCCTGGGTTCGGACTGGTCCGCCGCCCACCAGGAGAAGACGAACCCCAAGCCCGCCTACGACCCCAACACCTCCGCCTCCAGCGCCCAGCCCAGGATCGACCGCACCAACGCGGCTACCCTGACCATCCTGGCGCTGTTGGCCCTGCCCGCCCTCCAGGGCTACCTGTGGGTGCAGCGGGGCGAGACGTGGAAGGCCGTCCTGCTTGGTCTGGGGGTGGCGTCCCTGGCAGCCCTGGCGGGCTGGGCCTTGTGGCGTTTCAAGAAGTGGCGCTCCGGGGGCAAGTACCAGGACCCGGTGATGATCAAGGAGAAGGTCTCCAAGCTCGCCTACGAGGCCCAGCTGGAGGTCACCGCCGTGCTGTCGGAGCACGGCACCGAGAACAGGGCCAGGGAGCTATTGCGCAACGTGGCTGCGGCCTACAGCCACTACAACAACCCCGCAGGGGCCAGCTTCCGGGCGACCAGGGTTCGTCCTACTGTGGTTCCCGACACGGAGCCGTCGCCTCCCCGCAGGAGTATGTTGGCGGGCCGGAACGTGCTGGGGGTGCGGGAGCTTGCGTCCCTATGGCACCCCCTGGGGGCGGGAGACCAGCTGCCCATGGTGGCCCGCACCGGGGCGAAGGCGCTGTCCCCCTCGTCGAGGAACGGCTCAGGCGGGGCCTACGTGGGAGACACCGTGGTGGGCAAGCCGAGGAAGGTGCACTTCCCCGCCGACGCGATGGGCCGCCACCACCTCTACGTGGCCCGCACCCGCATGGGCAAGTCCACCCTGATGCACCACCTGGTGGTCCACAAGATGCGGGAGAAGGCGGCGGGCCGCAACGAGGACGCCATCGTGGTCGTCGATCCCCACGACGACCTGGTGGACTCCCTGCTGGGGCACGTGCCCGAGGAGATCGTGGACAGGACGTACCTCATCGACCTGAAAGACGAGGAGCGCTCGCCGGGCATCAACCTGCTTGACGCCCGTATCTTCCCCGACCGGGACCGGACGGCCGACTCGGTGGTGCGCATCGCCAGGGGTCTGTGGGACCAGGTCTGGGGGCCGAGGATGCAGTCCATCCTGGAGCACACGATCAAGAGCCTGCACGAGTACAACACCCACCCGGACACGAGGGAGGACGAGCAGTGCACCATCCTGGACGGGCTGCGTATGCTGTCCGACCTTCAGTACCGCAAGCGGGTGCTGAGGAGGGTGACCGACCCCTACGTGCTGGGGTGGTGGGCCAGGGACTTCCGCAACTGGACCCGTACGCTGAAGGCCGACGCCGTCGCCCCGGTGCAGACCCGCCTGGCCTACTACGCCACGTCGAAGAAGGCGAGGGCCATCCTGGGGCAGCGCCGCTCCACCCTGGACCTGCGGAAGGTCATAGCCGAGGGCGGCGTGCTCTTGGTCGCCACCTCCCAGTCGGCTGCGGGGCAGGACGTGTCCGGCCTGGTGGGAGGCTCTTTGCTCAACCTGACGGACGCGGTGATAAGGGAGCAGGGGAGCCTGCCGCCTGGGGAGAGGCGCGGGGCTCTGGTGGTGGTGGACGAGATGCAGGCCATGCCCGGGGTGGACTACGAGTCGATGCTCAGCGAGCTGGGCAAGTTTGGGGCGTCGTTCATCCTGGCCACCCAGAGCCTTGCTAGGCTGAAGGAGCTGTCGGACACCATGCAGGACACGCTGCTTGCGAACGTTGGGTGCCTGGCGGTGTTCCAGGTGGCGGCGTCCGACGCTAGGCAGTTGATAGGCGAGCTGGACAGGGACATATTGGACGAGGAGGACCTGGTGTCGTTGCCGACGCACCACTGCTACGTGCGGGCCACGGTGGACGGGCTGAGGCAGCCCACCTACTCCCTGGGAGTGCGTGAGCCCGAGGCGGGGAGTTACGCCGCCGAGGAGCGGGTGAAGGCGCGGGCCGAGACGTACACGACCACGGCGGAGGCCATCGCCTCCCAGGACCCGGAGGTCGATAAGATGGCGCAGGAGTACCGGGATGAACTGGAGCATGAGGAGGAGGAGCAGAGGCAGCAGCAGAATGCTGGAGCGCCGCCGCAATCCAGCGCCGTCAACGGGACGGCAAGCCAGCCCAAGCCCAAGAAGAACAAGAGGCCCCGCAAGCGGCGCGGGGGCGGCAACCAGGACGCTCCCGGAGCTTCCGGCGGCGGCCAGACAAGAGTTGAATGAGGCTAGGAGAACGAGAAGGGCTGGCCCTGGGGACCCTGGCGGCCATGCCCTTCCTCGACTACCTGGAGTTGGCTGCCGTATCGGACATGGCCGAGAGCACGGCCCGCCACGTCTTGGGCCAGCTGCGGCGGAAGGGGTTGGCGGGCTCCATACGTCACGCCTCTCCCCTGACAACGACCACCAGGCGTTGGTACGCCACAGCAGAGGGGATGCGGTCGCTGGCCTCGGAGAGCGGGGTCGGCATCGACAGTCTTCTGCGGACGCATCCGGCATCGGCCCACTGGCGGCGCATCCTCCTGGCACGGCTGGACGCTTTGGCGGTTGTCTACCGGCTGACATCGGCGGTGGCGGACGCGGTCGGCCCTCCCCGCTTCAGGTGGTATCGGGCCGCCCCGCTGGACGCCGCCATGCTGCTCCCCGACAACCGGACCTTCGGCGTGCTGCGGCAGGGTCCCACCGCCGACCGGACATCCTTCTCCGACCGGGTGCGCCGTACCCTGGACCAGGAGCAGCCCAGGCCCCGCGCTCTGCTTGTTCTCATGCCCGACGAGCCGAGGCTGCGCCAGGCACGGCGGCTGTTGAGCCCCTATCCCGGCCCGGTGTACCTGGCCCTTGAGCGGGAGGCAGGTAGCCTGTCGGACGAAGACAGGGTGTGGCACGGAGCGTCCACTCCCGGACTCATGTCCATCAGCGAGATACTCGCTCGCCTACGCACGGGCGGTACGTTGCCCTGGGAACGACCAACTTCGAGGCTCTCTCTGCCCGACGACGCCGACCTGAGCGATATTGACGATGACGCCGCCGACCATCTGCTCCCCGCCGCCCTCAAGCCCGCCGAGAAGCGGATGCTGGACTGCCTCGCCGACTGGCCTCTGGTCACCGTCGAAGACCTGTCGGGCATCCTTGGTCTCTCCGACTCCCGTACATGGCGGCTTGCCGCGCGCCTGAACAGGTTGGATTTGGTCGCGCCGGCTAATTTTGCAGGCCGGCGCCGCTATGCCCTCAGCGATGGAGGACTGGCCCTCCTGGCCCGCAGGGACCGTGCCTCCGTGGGGGCCGCGGTACGCCGCTGGAGCGTCGAGCCGATGGACGAACATCCCCCGTTGTCCTGGCGAGACCTGCCGGGCGCTCGAAGCCGTCCCCTGGCCCGCACCATCGAACACACCCAGGCGGTGCACCGGTTCATGGCTGCGCTGGAGCGGCAGGCGAATGGGACAAAGGGCTACCGAGTGGTGCAGGTTGCGCCACCCCATCACGCCGTCCGGTACTTCCGGTACGGCGGCAGCCTCCGCTCCGTCCATCCCGACGGCTTCGGCGTTGTGCAGACCGGGAGCAAAACCTTCCCCTTCTTCCTTGAGTACGAGCGCCGGGCTGCGAACCCGTCCACCATGTCCTCCCGCCTCGCACCCTACCTGCGCTACTACTCCTCCAACCGGCCCCTGGAAGACCACGGACACCGGCCTATGGTGCTGATCGTCTTCGACGACCCCCTGGCCGAGGCCAACTTCCTCGGCGTGGCTCGCAGGGAGATGGAACGCGCCAGGGTCGGGGTGCCCCTTTGGGTGTCCCATAGGGAGAGACTGGAGAAGATGGGGCCGCTGGGCAAAGCCTGGCGCAATCCCGACGTGATGGAACCCAGCCATGCCTTCATGGGAAGGCCATGAGTCCGGCCTCGTCCACGGCTATTGCAGTTGAAGCTGGACGTCCGATAGTGTAGAGTAAGACAATGCAATGTAGGATGCGAGCCTAGAGAGACTATGCCGACCAATACCCGACGATCCAAGACCATCACGTTCTCGCTGCCCCCGGAGATGGAAGCCCAGGTGCGGAGGGTGATGCGTGAGGACGACCTCTCCGTGAGCGAGCTCCTCCGGCAGGGTATACGCCTGTTCATGGAGGAGCGGGAGTGGCGCAGACGGGAGCGATTGGAGAGACTGCGCTCCCGCACGGTTGCAAAGACCGACCAAGACGAAGGAGGACAGGCATGATTAACGAAACAACCCCGACCCCCGTGGCCCTGTACGCCAGGGTATCCAGCGATCGGCAGGACGTGGACCTGTCCGTCGCCGCCCAGCTGCGGGCATTGCGCGACCACGCCGACAAGAACGGCTACACCGTCGCACGGGAGTACATCGACGAGGCCGAGAGCGGCCGCATCGCCGACAGACCGGAGTTCCGCAAGATGCTGGACGAGGCCAGCAAGCCGGAGGCCCCGTTTGCGGAGATATTGGTCTGGAAATTTAGCAGGTTCACCCGTAAGCGGGAGCACGCCGTTGCCTTCAAGTCCATGCTCAGGCGCAAGGGCGTCCGCGTCGTGTCCATCACCGAGCACGCCGACGACTCCGCCACCGGCAGGCTCATGGAGGCCATCATCGAGTCGGTCGATGAATTCTATAGCGAAAATTTGGCAGAGGAGGTTCGCCGGGGGATGCGGGAGGCCGCCTCACGCGGCTTCTGGGTCGCAAGCAGGGTGCCCTATGGCTACCAGAAGCGCATGGTACAGGACGGGGCCAAGAAGAGACCCACCCTGGAACCCGATCCCGCCACCGCTCCCGTGGTGCAGCGCATCTTCTCCATGGCCGAGTCGGGCAGGGGCATCCTGGACATCACCCAGACCCTCAACGCCGAGGGCATCGCCAACCCTACGGGCAGGCTCTGGTCCAAGAACGGCGTCCACATCATTCTCCGCAACGAAGCCTACACGGGAACCCTTCTGTGGGGCGTCGGCGGGAAGGACAAGGCCGAGCCGGTCAGAGTGGACAAGGCCTTCCCCGGAATCATCTCGAAGGCGCAGTTCAAGAGGGTGAACAGGCGGATGCGTTCAAGGGCGCCCAGGAAGACGCACCCCCGCAGGGTCGGCAGCACCTACCTGCTCAGCGGGATGGTCCGGTGCAGGACGTGCAACGGGGCGCTCAGCGGCCAGGACGCCAAGAGCGGGAAGTACGCCTACTACGTCTGCCAGTCCATCATGAAGCGGGGCAGGGACGCCTGCGAGACCCCCAGGCTCAACGCCCGGCGCTTCGAGGAGATGGTGGTGGGCAAGATCAGGGAGAACGTGCTCACCGAGTCCAACATCCGGGAGCTGGTGAAGCTGGTGGACGAGGAGATGGACGGCATCGCCAGGGAGCAGCGGCAGAAGCTTCAGACCGTCGAGGCAGAGCTAGAGGACGTGAAGCGCAGGCTGGGACGGCTCTACGACCTGGCGGAGACCACGGACCTGGACATCGAGGACTTCAAGCCCCGCATCAGAGACCACAGGGAGCGGCAGGAGAAGCTGGAGGCGTCAGCGCAGGAGGCACGTGCGATGCTCTCCCAGCGCAGGGAGGTGCTGGACGACGTGGAGACCATCACGGCCTATGCCCAGGACATGAGCATGTTCCTCAACAAGAGCGAACTGACCGAACGCAGGGCCTTCATCGAGTCCTTCGTGAAGGAGATCGTGGTGATGCCCGGCAACGCTTTGCTGCGCTACACCATACCTATGCCGGATGATGCTCCCATAGGCGGAAGGGACGCCGAGGAGGTGGCTCTCCACGCCCCGGTTCTGTCTACCGTCAAGTCTGGTGGGCCGGACTGGACGAAATCAAGAACCGAGGCCGACTCCCGCCTCACTCCGTCCCTGGGCATGGGCACCGTGTACGTCAGCGTCGCCTCGTCTCCCACCACCTCGATGCCCTCGACGAAGTTGCGGATCAGCGCCTTGCGCTCGGGGATCGTCCCCTCCTTCAGGAACTCCCGGAAGTCCTCCACGTACTCCGCTATCTCCTCTGCGTCGGGTAGGGCAACCCTGCGCCGCTCAAGCTGCGCCTCGGCGTCCTCCCTGGCAGCCTCAAGCTGCTCCTCGCGGTGCCGCAGGGACATGATGCGGGGCGAGAGCATCTCCAGGGTCAACTCGCTCGTCTCGATGGCCTCGTAGAGCTTCCCCAGACGCCTCCGCACGTCTCCTAGCTCAGTCTCCACCGTCTCCAGCCTATCGGACAGCTCTCCCGCCATCGCGTCTATCTCCTCCGCCACAAGCTGCACAAGCTCCACAATGGTCTCCTCGGTCAGGATTCGCTCCCTGATCTTCTCAACCACAAAGGTCTCCAGCTTGGGGGCGTTCAGGTAGCGGGCGCTGCACGTCCCCGCTCCCTCTCTGAACAGCGTGCCGCAGATGTAGTAGGCGAACTGTCCACTCTTGGCTCCCTGGGCCGAGTAGGGCCTGCCGCACACACCGCACTTGAGCAGCCCGCTCAGCAGGTACTGGCTCCCCACTCTGCCGGGCCTCTGCACCTTCGGGGCCCGCTCGCTCATCGCCCGCTGCACCTCGTCGTACAGCTCCTTCGACACCAGGGCGGGCCACGCTCCCTTGACCCTCACCGGGTCCTGGGCCTTCTCTCCCTTGCCTTTGAGTCCCCACACTGCGGTTCCCGTATAGGCTTCGTTTCGCAGCACGTAGTGGAGACCGCCCTTGTACCAGCGCTTGCCCCGATTGGTGACGCCCCTCTCGTTCAACTCCCTGCACAGTTCCTTGAGGCCGTGGCCTCCCAGGGACTTCTGAAATATCTCCCTCACCACCGGGGCGGTGGCCGGGTCCACCTCCAGGGTGGGACGCTCCTTCGCCCCGTCCTGCACCTTGATCTTCCGGTAGCCAAAGGGGGCCTTGGAGCCGAGGAAGAAACCTCTCGACGCGGCCTCCCTCATGCCCCGGACGACCTCCTGCGCAAGATTTTCGCTGTAATATTCGTCCACGCTCTCGATGATGCCCTCAAGCAACCTGCCAGTGGCGTTGTCCTCGGCCTGCTCGGTGATGGACACCACGCGGATGCCCTTGCGCCGCAGCTGGGACTTGAAGGCCACGGCGTGCTCCCGCTTCCTGGTGAACCTCGAAAACTTCCAGACGAGAATCACTTCAAAAGGAGCCTGGGGCTTGGATCCCTCCTCGATCATCTCCCGGAACTGGGGCCGGTCGGCGACTCTGCCGCTCTCGGCCTCGTCGATGTACTCCCTGGCAACGGAGTAGCCGTTGGCCTTCGCGTACTCCTTGAGCGCCCGCAGCTGTGCGGACACGGACAGGTCCATGTCCTGGCGGTCGCTGGACACCCTGGCGTAGAGCACCGCCGACGTCAGGGGCTGTAGATGCTTCTTCTTCATGTCGTCCTCCTGCTTCATCTAAGTCAGCTTCTTCGGATACCCTGTCAATTGGTGTAACGCATTCTCTGGAAAGTCGCTTTCAATTGCTTCGACAGCCCTGACCAAGAGGGGCTGAGCGAAATCTCCCTTTTCGTTCCGCAATAGCGCCATCCAGACCGAGGGGTAATACCGGCACAGCATCCCAAGGCAGTACGAGACCAAATATAGCTTGAAGAATTCTGTCATCTTGTCGCCATTCGGAAAATCCAGGACAGTGGCCATGAACTCACCGCTCTCGTAATGGGAAACCGGGAACAGCTTGTTGGCGTTTTCGTATGCCGCGTGACCCTTGTGAACAAAGATCAATGTGTCTCCGGCATCATCACTCTGCATCAATCCGGGTGCGATCTGATTAGACGAACCTATGATGACATTCGTACCATCAGAGAGTTTCTTCAGCTCTGAAGGAATTCCTACTAGGGGAAAGGCAAAATGCGTGCCAGGTGGATGCGATGCGATTCTGCAACCCGTGAACATTCTGCCCGGCTTTCCAGTAATTTCCTCGTACATCCCTCCTGTTCGTATCAGTCGAGAAATCAAGTCGTCGAGCGTCAACATGCTCTGGCCTCTGGCGAATTCGATGTCTCCCAAATTGTGACCATCCGAACCCATCCGGTCGGTCGGGCCTTGAAACTTGTGCATCGTCTTCAAGTTATGGCAAACCTCTGCCAGTTCGGAGAATGTTCCGTCAGTAGCGCGTATCTGCAATTCCAGCACGTTGCTGATGTGGCCTTTCAATGTTCCCTGCCAGTCAACAGGTTCCAATCCGTGTGTTGGCTTGAGAGACTCCTCTTTTTTGTTGGGATTGTTTGCGAGAATGACTCCTCTGCTGAGGGACAATGCACCGTAGTAGAGCAGCAGCGGCTTTACGGCCATCGCTGAGGAACGGGCGTTTGAGAAGTACTCACGACCCTGGATGAAACAAGCATTGATTTGCGAGACCTTCGCGGCGCTCGGCACTCTCTTGTGAGCTTTCTCATACCAGCGCGATACGAAATCGTAGGACTCAAAACGAGATAGAGATTGCCAATGAGGGTCATTCATCATCTTGCTTCTACACCGCCGTCCAACTACGTAGTCTCCTTGGCCTCTCCCACGTCGGAGAAGTTGGTGATGGCGATCTCACCTTCGGGAAACTCGGCCACGATCTTGAGCTTCCCGCCCACGGCCTCGATGTAGGACCGCAGGCTGGAAACGTACACGTCCGCCCGCTGCTCCATCTTGGAGACGGCGGGCTGGTTCACCTTCAGCAGCTTCGCCATGTCCCGCTGGGTCAACTCCCGCGCCCGGCGAAGCTCGTGCAGCGGCATCTCGGCGAGCAACTCACCCTTCATCTCCTCAATGCGCCGTCGGCGCTCCGGCGTGAAGTCCCTGGTCAACTCGCTGAACGGATGACGTCCACTCATTGGATCAACCCCTCCTTTCGCAGATCTTCCAGATGCTCGTCGTAGAGGCCGTAGGCCACCGGCACGTACTCCTCGTAGAACCGGTCGCTGCTCGTCTTGTCTCCTCTGATGAGCAGGATCGACGTTCGCCTGGGGTCGAAGGCGTAGAAGACCCTGAGGGGCCTCCCGCCGCTCTGCGCTCGAAGCTCCCGCATGACCCCGTGCCTTGTGCTTCTGATGTCCGAGGAGAAGGGGTACGGCAGGTTGGTGCCGTGCTCCATGAGCAACTCGACTCTGGCGGCCACTGCGTCCTGCTGGCCCTCCGAGAGTTCCCGCCACCACTCCCCGAACTCGTCCGTGTACTCGACCTCCCAGGTCATGAGCGTATTATATTCCAGATACAGAATCAATGCAAGAGGCAATCCAGCATCCCGGAGGGGACGCCCACATCCTCCCTTTCAGGGCGAGCCATTCATGGCGTCGTCGATGAGGTCGTACCCGTGTACAGCAATTGGGCTTTGGCGGACAAGAGGCAATCGGGCGATGTCGTAGCTGGAATCGAAGCGGATGGGGAAGCCTGTCGCATCGGAGTAAGCAATTCGATTCCGGTGCTCCCTCCACCCCTACCGGACAGTGTCAGCTAGGGGAGTGGACAAAACGCCGGTGAGCGAGTCGGGCGCCACTGGACAGCGGCAGCTACGAAAGTGGACAAAGTGCCGGTGAGGTTTGAGAACCTAACGGCGTAGTGGCTTGAAGTGGAAATCCGGGCCGGTCGGCCTCTCAGTCGCCGCCCTCACGCTCAGCAAGCGGCTTGGGTACTGACAGGGACCGGGACGCCTGCCGCCGAAGGTGGGCGCACTGCCTCCCGCTGCTCGGCGGGGTCCGCCATCGTCCGGCGGTCAGTCGATGGATTTCTCAAGTTGGCGTCTCTCATGTCGCTCATCCCGTCCCGGCGTTGCATGGGCCAGGGATGTGCGTTCCAGTCTGAGCGGTCGAGATACCGGGCGTAACTACCTGCGAGGGCACTCACATGAGCGCCCATGTAGGGCCTCGGGCCAACAAGCCCTATAGCGATGCCGCAGGGCTGTACAGGGATATGAAGTCAGTTGGAAAAATCCAAGTCGGG
The DNA here is from genome assembly GCA_965207225.1 of Dehalococcoidia bacterium. Classification (GTDB taxonomy): domain Bacteria; phylum Chloroflexota; class Dehalococcoidia; order Plut-88900; family Plut-88900; genus Plut-88900. The sequence continues at coordinate 20,728 of CBDBLV010000003.1, read as the reverse complement.
TCGTTTCGTAGCTGATGAAGGGAGAAATCGGCCTCTACAGGCCGTAACCAGTGAACAGTTCGACTTGCGGGTACGTTCCGGTCTGGAGCTGGATGAGCCGTAGCTGAGAGTTGCGTTTATGCAAGTGCCTGACCTGGGGTCCGAGTTGGAAAGGCCATAGCTGAAAGTTGGATTTTTGCGAGGCGATGGAAAGGCTGAAATCGGGATGGGTCAGCAGGCAAGAGAGGCTGCGGTGAGCGTCAGCCGGGACGCAGAGATGATCGCCAAGCCGAAGCGCAGGATCGCCGTAGAGTCTGAATGCATGGCCTACGGTTCCTGATTGTTCGTCTGTGTCGGACAGGTTGAACGGGACGACGTGAACGGCGACGTTGGGCGCATGGAACCCGTGGTGTCGTGAGAATGGTGGATGCTCTGATGGGGACATCAGCCCTCCAAGATGGGGGCGTCCAGGGGACCCCTTCCGAGGTCTTCGAAAATCGAGGCCGTCGGCGCAGTGCGAGGGGTGTACACGAATCTGAGTTTTGTCGGTGACGCATCAAACGGGTCGCGGCAAAGCTGAGACAGGGGTAAATCGGCCTTTTGTCCGCATAATCTGTGAACACTTTCGTGAAAGTCCCCAGTCCGGTCGGAAATGACAAAAAGATGCTTGAGGTGGGGGTGCATGACGCGGCGTCGTGGTGGCCCTCCGATGACAAAACAGGGCAAAAGAGGCGCTTGAGGCGGGGGTGCGTGACGTCGAGCAGACCGGCGTGTTGGAGCGCGTTTTCGTCTCCCTGAAGACGATGACGAATCCCTGGTCCCGGTCGTTACATGGTGACACGTCAGCCTGTCGATAGCGTCGAACAGGTCGGGGAGGACGTGATCGGCGAGGTCTCCGTCATCCCGCCGGTTCTGCAACGAAATGTACTTTTGGGAGCTGTTGGGGGCCGACACGGTGAGTAGAGGGAATGCCCTTTTCCGCCCTATAGGAAGCCCTGGGAACGGTTTCGGCGACAAGTTGGCGGCAAGTTGCGAGGGCCTGCGTCTCCGTTGGGTGAGGGTTTCGGACAGGGCTGCGTAGCTTTGGCCGTAGCTGGAGGGTGAGAGGCATGAGCGACGATGCTGACCACCCCTGACCGGTCGGTTCTGCAACGGATTGTACATTTGTGGGCGGAAGGGGAGATGCGTGACCGGTCGCGTCTGCAAGTTGTCCCAGCAAGGCTGCTGGGAGAGCTCCTAATGGAAGTGCTCGGAACGGAAACTGTGGACATTGTTGTGCCTGATGCATCAGGGCCATCGCGGGGCTGTCGAAGGAATACGGCGGCGGAAGTATCCATGCGAGCGTGTCGGTGGTGATGCGTAGAACGCGGCGACGGCCTCCCGGTTATTCGCAGTCATCAGCACGACCTCGTGATGCAGGACGCCGTGAGTGACCTCGCGGGCGAAGTGAAGGGAGAGGCCGAGCGTCAAAGACGGAAAGCCAGTGTCAGGCTCATCACCGGCTGAGAGCACTGACACCGGGCGACCGCCAGACACGACATCGTGGAGAGGGCTGGCGTTCGCGATGTCGGCGGTGCTCTGTGATGAACATGGCGGGAGCAAGCGATGGGGAGTCGAGCATCCTCAGGGAGAACGTCAACAGCCGGGAATTCACTGTGCCGGTGTTCAGGGGGCTGATGCGTCAGACTACAATCGCTCAGAGGATGTTATCGCAGTGGGAGGGCAGTAGGGAGGATTGAAGTGCATTGCAGAATACAATCTGGTTGACATTCGTAGCTGAATGAAGGGAAATCAGGGCGAAGCGAAGGGAATCCAGGGAGCAGTTTTACTGCGGCTCCATCGCAACTTCATTGTAGTGATTGTATTGTAGGAATTGTACTTTCTGAGGCATGACGACCCACGTGGTTGACCGCGATGAGCCTGTCATGGAGGTAGGCGTAGGGATTCCGGCGACGGCGTGAAGGCTCCTATTGGACAGCCCCTATCGGACCGTGACAGAGGCTCTGGGGATGAAGCGGCGTCATGGTGGTGGCCTGTCGAGAGTCTAGTCGCGTCTCTGGCGGATGCGAAGGGCGTTGGAGGAGTGTCGGGCCGTGGGCGTTGACGCCGGGGATGTGCAGGACGATGACGCCGGTGACATAACGGAGAAAGTCATGGCTCTCGAAGAACAAGTGAAGGAGTCGGAAGCGGAGAATCAAGACAGGTGGTAAACGGTGTCCATCCGGCGCAGGAGCAGCGTCAGCCACTCCCTCGACATGGGGTAGGCCCGCACGAAGTCCGAGGGCGTGTCGAAGTCTAGAAAGTCGGCGTCCTCGCTGATGCCCTTCGTCGTCAGGCAATACCTTCCGCTCGACGGCAGGTGGACGGTGCCGTGGGTGATGCGCCCCACGATGCCGTCATCCAGCAACTCGGACAGCCTGCGGTGCACGGTCGCGTGGGGCTCGCCCAGGATGCCCGCCAGCTCCGTTGAATCGACGAAGGGCGTTCTGCTGAGGGTGTCGAGTAGTTGTAGGTCTGAGATCGCCATAGCACGAGGGTAGCGATTGAGTGACCCGATGGGCAATCGTCACGTGGCACACCGGGGATAGGAAACGTGCTCTCTGGATTCAGCGCAGGCGCTGCGACTAGATGACGAGCTTGGCAGTCTTTGGGCGTGCCTTCCCACCGTGAACGGACGGCTCGGCGCACCACTTGGCCGACAGCCTCCGAACTGCCTTGTACACTTCCTCGTCGAAGCCCAAGAGGCCGCAGATCACGCGCCTGTCCAGCAACGCGCGGTTAGGGTCAGCGTCGGCAAGGTAGGCAGGCTTCAACTCCTTGCCCCTGAACTCGTCGAATATCGTCTCCGCCATCACCAGCTGCGCATCGCTCAAGGCGCGGAAATCGAGCACGGGCAACATCTCCGCGGAGCCCAATGAAGTAGTAGCCTTGCTAGACTGTTGCCGGCTTGTGTGCCACCAGTACGACAATAGGCCCATCGTACTATTGCCCCACACGGCGAAAGCGTAGTCGAACCGCTGATCAGCGAGCTTCACATTGGGCCATACCCTTCCTCCCATGGTCCTGAACTCTGTGAAGGCAACAGCAAGAGGCTGAGACCCAAATGTAAACTCTGCATTTAGGTGTGTCCGACTGGCGACTGCCCAAAGCCTGTCTGCTTTGTCCTCCATCCCAGTCTTTACCAGTAACTGAGCATCGGGTGAGCACACGATCCTGGTTTCTTCCTTAGCATCGTGATTCCACAGGGACGGATAGGTGGCAGTCGGACTAGGTGCAGCCTTCGTAAAGGGGCCTCTTGGGGTTGGGCCTGTAATGTCTCGATGATGCAGCCCGATCCTGCTCATCTTACCGAGCAAGGTCATATTCAGCTTCAGTGGCTTCTTCGAAGGAAGCCATAAGTTAGAGCTCAAGAGGGCGTAGGCAGTTTGGGCTAGAGAGTAGTCTAGAACGCGGACTCCGCCCCAACTATCTCCGCCTGTTGACGGCCGGGCTGTCAGCGTTTCACCAACCGTGTCGCCCCCTACGAGAAGGTGTGCCCCTCCATAAGGCCCGTCTTCGATCTGCCTCACACTATCATGATGCGTGATGCTAATTGCCATAGTGCTGGCTTGTGCGAACCCCTTGGGTCGATGTCGAAGAGACACAAACTGCGCGCCGCGTGCCGGGTCATCCTTTATGCGCTTTCGAGCGACTATCAGGCATTCCCCCATTCCCGTATCCGATGAGAAAGACATCTCCCTGCCATTGGCCGCGAGGCTCAAGACCGTCAAATCAGTGTAGTCGGTCGCCAACATCTTTCGGAATTCCTTCCACGACAGCCCAGACGCAGTTGAAAGTGGCAGAACCAAGGCCAATACACCGCCGGGCTTAAGCTTCTTGTCACCTAACGCTGCGAAGGCCGATGCCAAACCAGCATTGCCGTGGTAACACGTGCCCTTCTTGAGGATGGCCATTCGCTTACTCATTGCCCTCTGAGTTTCGTCGGTCGTATCGAAGGCAGCGAAGGCAGAATTGAACTCACCAGCGTGTTCACCTTCATTCGTAGTGTTTCGAGTGAACGGCGGATTCATGATCACAAGGTCAAATCCTCCATGGGGAATGTCGAGGGTGACCTGAGCCGCAGTCTCTTCTCCAACGCTTCCTGTGCGCAGGGCAGGATCGCTGAAATTTGCTAGTGTCAACTGAGAATCTGAAATCAACAGTTCCAAGGAGCCGATGGAGACGCTGCCGTCCCCCAACTCACCATACGGTAGGGTGTAGAGGCGGGACTGCTTGAATCCCACGTTGGGCCGCATACCGGACAAGGTGGAGCCGGTGATGTGAATGGCCGAGGGCATGACGTCGCAGCCATACAAGATTTCCTCCATCATCACTGGATGCAGGGCTGTGGAGTCACCCCCGGCGCGCTCGTGGCGGGAAGCAACTTGCTCATATACCGCCGACAACAGAGCACCGGTGCCGCAGGCGAAATCCCCGATGCGCAGCCTGCCGATGGCCTCGGCGTCGGACCAGTCCACGCCATCCATCTTCGCTACGGCGAGTCTGGCCAAGAGCGCAGCTGACGCTGGCAGGGTGTAGAAGGTAGCAAGATACTTCCGGTCGGCGATAAGCCGTTGGAAGATGCGTCCGGTCAAGTCGTGGGCGTTGTCGACGCCGGTGGATTCAACCTCCTGAGCGGTCTCCAGCAACTCCCGCAAGATGTCGGTGGCAGCGTCTCCAGGAAGCTGCTCCAAGATGTCTTTGGCAATTGCAAAGATGGGCCAGTAGTTGATCTTCAGGATGTCTTCCCAGGCCGTTAGCGTTTCACCCTGCGGGTTTGCGACATTGGGACCGCACACCAAGCGCAGAAGCTTCACACCCTCATGTATCCCTGCGATGCGCTGGTGGAAGACCATGGCGTTGGCGATAATGGCGCAGGCCATGCGACGGGTCTGGGGAACGTCGCTCATTCCCAACAACCGGGCAATAACTGGCGTGACGTTAGGGCGCAGCTTAGCCATTTCCTCCAAGCGGTTGGCGGCCTGGCCAATGCCGCGCTCAAGCGTGTCAGCCGCCTGCTCCACCGCTTTCTGCGGGACAGACACCAGACGGGCTAGGTCAGCCAAGTCGGTCGCTGAACCTTCTAGCCACCCCGATTCAGGAAACCGACTGCCGTCTTGATGCAGGACGTAGTACGAGAGACGAGCTTCGGAGAGGGTCTGGCGCACATCATAGGCATCCTCTACAACCTTCGGGTAGCGCACGGCTATAGCGGCTTCGACCGTTCGGGGTTGTCCCTGCACGCGAAGCCCCAAGCGTTCGGACGCATCCCTCTCCACTTCAGCGGCCGGCTCATATTCGGCTTCGACTACTACAGGGGAGCGGCCAGGAGCGGCAATCAGCACGTCGGCATGGCGGCCTGGATAGTCAGGGAAAGTCTGGGTGTTCTCAGAGCGGACCTCACAGCCCGGCATCATGCCTCGTAGCAAGTCGCCTAGTGCGTTGTTCGCGTTCGGTTCTGTCTGTCGTGGCATTTGCTCTATGAACCCTGTCGGCCTGTGTTCGAATGGCCAGTAAACCCTAAGCCTGCTTGGTTAGGTAATGCACTCATACAACCTAGCTCCAATACTGTGTCCGATGAGCGTAGTTTGCTACCTCAACGATCTTCTTCATGCCACCGCCACGATCTCCGGTAACGAATATCAAGTTGTACTCGACGGCAACGCTCACGATCCACAGGTCATTCTCTTGAATACCAAGTTCCTTACCTGAAGTGCGCTCGCGCAGATCCTCAACGTAACGGGAGGCGAATCTGTTCCGGCGGTCTCTAGGTGCGTATGCCCTAAAGAGGTCGGCTCGTATGCTGCCGTAGATTTCTGCCGTATGGCGATCAATAGGCAGAACCTGATACATATCCATTGCACGCCCGAAGTTAGCTGGCTCTTGCACGCCTGAGGGGACAAGATTGAGACCATATTCAACTTCAGCTAAGGAAACTGCTGAAATGAACGCTACATCATCTCCGAGGCCATCCACCCTTGCCCTTACTCTGGCATGAGGTTTACTACCCTCGTGGCAGGCCCAACTGGCGATGTTTGTATCTAAGAGATAGCCTTCCGTTGTCATGAGCCATCAACTTCTATTCCACATAGGAAAGGGCTTCATTGATAATAGTCGATGCTGGAATGACGGGAAGTCGGTCCAGAGTATTCTTGGCTTGGGCCTCCTTGAATTCCTCTGAAATGTAAATGTGCCACGGAATGTATGGACCGAAGCCTCGAGGATAGTACTCCGTGAACTCGACAGGTCCAAGGCGGGAATGCCCGGCGAAGTAATCCAACAGCATACGCTCTATGCGAGGTGATAGATCGTAGGCCCTTAGTACTTCGGCGTCTATCGACTTCAGGAGCCACGTGCAAAGCTGGCGCGCTTCATCTGCACCGACCCCTTCAGTCAGCCAAAGGCTACGGGCATTCAAGTATTGCTTGACTAGTGACGATATGTGCTGCTGCTGTGTATGGCCAAACTCGGGGACTGGGATGCCCTTCAAGGACTGAACTGTAACATGCCGACCAGTTCCATGGGTGCTCACAAATGCGTTAGCAACAGGGCCATTGAGCACGGCAGCCAGGACTTCCAAAGGAGTGCCGTCGTTCGGCCAAACTCCATGAAAGTTCTGATAACAGACGAGACCTCCATTGTCCAATGAAGCCGTAATCTTCCAATGTCCTACGGACTGACGACTAGCGTTTACAATGAGCTTCGGTTTGTCCCAAGGAAGCGTGTAAGCGGACCCACGCATGAAGTCAACGGAAGCGTTGAGGAAAACGGTATTGAGAACGGCAAATGGCTCTACCGTGCCCCTTACCCTGTGGACTCCCGGTACAAAACCGGGCGAGTCCCTATCGGATACTAGTTGTGATTCGTTTCCCCCGAAGGGTAGGTTATATTCGATGCCACGATGAACGGAGGAAATGTCGCTCAAGCGCTTCAAGTTGGCCGTCGCACGCCAGACATCGTGAAGAGGCGGGCGCCACATGCCATGGCCAAACACCTTCCCTGCGTCTTCTACGTGTTCTTCGAATTCGTACGACGGTTGAATAGAGTAGAAGCCCTTGTGGTCTCCTTCATATACCTCCCCTGCCTTTAGGCGCACGGTCCCCTGGCCACGCCCATAGGAGAGCAACAACACGGTCTCGGCGCGCGAGCGTTTGAAGACACGCTCTGGCAAGGCCAGTAGCTCGACAGAGGCGTAAGTATTCCCAAGCTGAGACCGGAGCTTCCTGTATCCCAGCCCCTTCAGGAATACTCGTGGGAGGACGAAACCTAAGAGTTCGGGGGGGTTCTGAAGCACACGACTTAGGATTTCCGCTGGCTTCCGTACTGAGAACAGATTGTCGTAACGACCTCTTTCATCCTCACTGAACATCTCAAACGGTGGGTTGCATAGGACGATGTTGGCCTTCGCCAATTCTTGCTCAAATAGTGGAGACCTCAGAGCATCTCCACCATACAGCCTCCACCCGTCGGGATTGGGATAGTCGGCTAGCATGAGAGACAGCTTGGCGACTTCTCTGGCAAAGTCGTCTATCTCGATCCCAGAGAGCATGTCAACAAAGTAATCGTGTCGCTGGCGAGAGTTCATCTCTCCGGGCAGAAGTTCACGCATTCGTTGCATCGCGGCCACCAGAAACACTGAGTGACCAGAGAAGGGTTCAAAGACGCGGCGCTCATGGGTCTCCAAGCTGTCGAACGGAAGTCTTCTGACAATGTACTCGGCGATTTCTGGTGGAGTACTATGTATTCCAAACAGTTTTCTAGTCTCTTGGGTTACCAGAGTATTCTCATAGACGTAGGCAAGAGAATCGACCGAAAGGTTTTGGAAATGGAAGGTCTCCTTGATACGCTGCCAAACGGCAAGTTGCGTTTCATAATCCTGAAGAACGGGTTCCAGAGCTGCGTCCCCGAAGTACAAGTTCTCCACAGCCTCTATCGCAGATGTGGGATCAGCCAAATCCCAGTCCCCTTGATAGCGACGATCTGCTAGCACTTTAGCGGCAATCAGTCTGAAGATCAGACGGAACAGCGGAGGATAGTGCTTTTCTGTGAACGGCAAGTTTCTCTGGAATGTCCTACGTGCCAAAGCTACAGTGTCGCGTAAGAGCACATCAAGCTTGGTACGCACCTCGTAGTCAAGAAGCGGCATTAAGTCTAGGTCAAGGAAGTCGAGTTGCGTAGCCACAGGCCCTGCGGACTTGGCCCGCAGAACTTGCTGGGGTGACCAATCATCACGGTGCTGGCTGAAGAAGCCATGGAGCCTATCCACACCTACTTCATCCAAGAGTATAGGCCTACCCTTTCCTGTGACCTTCCACCTGAGCACTCGGTCGTCGTTGATCTCAAGAATCTGCGGAGCGCCCAAGGAGCGATGGTCAAGGATGGAGTCGATTCCAGACCGTCCGTTGGCTACGGCCACGCCGAACGAGGCGGTTCGGTAGGAGGGAGGTTCTTGAACGAATGCTGCGAGTGGGATGCGTTTTACCGCATAGTGGGAGGCTAGGACATCAGCGAATGCATAGTCTTCTTGCAGGAGTCCGCCGACATAACCGAGACCATGGAACTCGTGCTTTAGGTGTTCCAGCACCTGGTCATGAGTCAGGGTCATGACTCCGCCCCCCCTTGTTGATCCTGGTTACTGTATTTTTCTAGCTCCGACTGAGCTCCTTTCAGCAGGACCATTCCGCCGATGTCACTCAGGCTTCTGTTCCAGTATGGGCCGTCCCTGCACTCGCGAAGTCGGTTCAGCAACTCTTCGAGGTCAGGAGTAACCCCTTCGGGATAGGAAACCGTTCGTCGCTTTCTGGCCAATTCAAGACACTCGCATCAATATGTAGCAACTGTGCGACAGTGTGATGCAGTCTGCTACAAAAGTCAAGACATTGACAGGCAAGGGTCACCAAGTTGCCGTGAAGCGACTGGTCGGTGGAGTGGTGGCCGTCTGAGATGTACCGGCCCTCTTCGGCACTCTCTGCCCCGACTAGGAATAGACGGACCTCACTTACCTGTTGAGCGAGCCTCGCACCGGCTACCGGATGGAGAAGGGCAACCATAGAATAGCGAGCACGCGTAGAGGGCTCGGGGTGCGCCCATCACTGAGACGTGCCTTCCCCAAGGCGGTTCGCCCGTAGGATTGCCCCTACAGGTCCAGCACCAAGGCCAACCGGAAGGTTCTTGATTTTATCAAGTCTGGTGGGCCTATTTTGACGGTAGACAGAACCGTCTTCGAATTGAGGCTGGGCAGTCTGTAAACCCACCGAAACGATGTTGCGTGGTCTCTCTTGGGCTGCCTACCAGCGTTGCGCCTATCGTGGCTTCCAGCATATTCAATGGGGCGCACGCATTCACAATCCCAGCATTTTGCGTCACTCGTGACTGCCTCTCAGCAGGGCGACGAATCCAGCCTGCTCAAAGTCTCGGTCGTAGGCGAGCGCCTCAGTCAGGTCACGTTCTTCCATTATGAGGAAGCTCGCGCAGTCCGTTAGGCTCCAGGTCTGATCCTGGCGTGCCTCGTATCGTCCCACCGCTGTCCAAAACTGGTCCTCAGTAAGCCAGACAACCTCAATGCTTGGTCTGCCACGAAGACTCTTCGCCCATTCAGTTGCACGCTGTCGCATGTACTCGCCACGGGTCGATGCGAAATTGAGTACCTCGACCACAACCATATGGGTCGTGACCAGTTGGTCCGCGATGGATTCTGAGCTCAAGTCGAGTGCGCGGGCGTGAAGGTCGTCTCGGTTGTCGAGTAGTGCGATCCAATATCCACTGTCAGCGAACACCACACGCATTACGGTTCCTTCTTCGGATGACCGTACATGTAGTGTTTGTAGTTGACAGAGCCATCGGTGGGTCGGTCTCGTCCGTCATCCGGGTACTTCTCAATGAGGTGCCTGGCCAACATTGACATGTCTCCGATAGCATTCGCGCCCTTCGCCGCGGCTTGAACGGGAATCTCCTCAATCACCAGGGCCACTTCCGCTCCCTCGGCAATGTCCAAGGGCTCCAGGGGCGTGAGAACGCCGTTGGAGTACTTGGCCTTCACGTTCGCAATCATGACGCTCCCCTCTGACATGGCTACGGCCTTCGGGCAACTCTCAGCGTCCTATGTGTGCTCAAGACCGTTCTGCCCTCATCATACTCCTGATGGCTGCTGATCATCAATGGAAACGCTGCCTTTTCTTGGTCGGCGCTATTGACAACATCCGTTTCGGTGGTTTAAGGTAATAGGTGGATAGTAATGATACTATATCTCAATTATCAACGTAATGGTGGCCTTGCCCACTGTCCGTGTCGAGACCGTACCTCGTCAATTGGACGCATACGAAGCTCAATACCAATGATCCGAACGTACTCCACGGTTGGCGACGACAGGGAACAATGATACTAAGACTCAACACGATGGCGGAAACGATAGCTGACGATTGTGATATCAGTCGTCCCGCACGGAGCAAAACCAGTGTAGAAACACGCACCCGTCTTGGGCGCGAGGCAAAGAACAACGAACCAACTCGATCTAGATTTCGAAAGCAAGGAAGCTAGGAGAATCGATGAACAGCTTTACCAACGCATCAATGCCCCTGAAACTCTTCGGCGTCGTCTTGGCGCTGGCCCTAGTAGCGGTGGCCGCCCTGTTGGTCACCCCCACCTCGGCGCAAAGCCCGGACAACACCTACGACGACCCGCAGCCTTGTGGGTTCGGCCAAGGCGCATCCACTGCATTCCAGGCCGAACCGCACGAGAAGACCACCGGCCACTACGCACTCTTTGACGCCTACTGGGAGGATACGGGGCCGGATCAGGCGCAGACCCCAGGGCTGGACCCTGACCAAACCCCTGACAACACCGGCATCCTGCACACCAACGAGTGCCCGCCGCTGTTGACCACCGAAACGCAAGACCTCCAAACCGTAACCACCCTGACCGACTCCGGCGTCGACATCGACGAGCTCATAATCCACGTCGAGAACTCGCGTCAGGCGACTGTGGTGGAGGGCAATCCGGATGATTTCAGCACCCACCATTTGCGTTTGGACCAGTACCCAGGGGTTCGTGACCACGCCAATGTTGGTGAAAAGGTCTGGTGGCTGCGGCTGGACGACCCGGACCTCAGCGGGAACCAGAAATCCGACCTCACCCTCGGATTCTCGACGCACCGATTCGACAAGAAGTACTGGACCAAGATTAGCTACGAGTTCAGGCTCTTGCGCAACCCCGGCATTGCCCCGAGCGAGCATCCCCACCTCCTCGCCTACCGGGCGCGCCAGTCGGGTGTGCCCGGCGCGACCAAGGTCTGGGACAGCGCTGAGGCAGGCATCGCATCCATGGAGATGGCGCCCGGCGAACTCATCAATGACCTACAGTGGGTCTTCACCAAGCCCGGGACCTACGAAATATCTGCTCAACCCGTGGGGTACGTGCGCCAAAAGAATCCTAAGGAACCTACTGACGAGGGTTACGACGAGAACTGGAAGGCGATCAGTGCAAACGTCACCGAGGCCGGCGAGGTGAAAAAGTACGTCATCCAAGTGGGGACTCTCGTCGAGGTGGAGCCGCCACTATTGGGCGTCAGCCGCAGTGTGCCGGAAAACTCCCCGGCCGGGACCAACGTCGGCGACCCGTTCCTGGTCTACTCGGAAGCGAGTGATCTGGGGTACAGCCTCTCCGGCGTCGGCCACGAAAACTTCGTAGCAACGGCCACGACCGACGCGGACCCCTACGGCGTCCAAATCAAGGTGGCCGAGGGGGCCAGCCTGGACTACGAGACCAAGGCCACCTATGACCTCACCTTGGGAGTGACAAACAAGATCGACCACGAGAGCAATCCCGACCCCACCGTAGACGACACCCTGGTGGTGCGGATCAGTTTGGACGACGTCGCCCCCACCGTGAGCCTTGCAGTCGATAATGCCAGCCCGGCGGTGGGTGACACGGTGACCTTTAGGGCGGTGTTCCAACACTTCGAAGAAGTGGGAGAGTATCTGTATGATTTCGACAGTCTGTCGAATTCCGATACCCTCACTGGGCGGGTTACCACCAACAACGCCATTGTGTACACCACCACCCGAAATAGCGCCCTAACGGAAACTTTCACCTTCAGTGCCACTTACGACGTTGATGATGATGGCTCGAACCGACGTGTCATTCACGCCGAGAATGTCACCGTCACCTGGGGCAACCCGTAGTATCGGATGGCGGTTGCTGTGGCCCTTAGGCTTGTAACGCTGTGCCTGTTTGCAGCGCTGGTCGCGATGGCGACCAGCGCTGCCGAGCCCGCTTTTGCTGCCCCCTCGCCCCCGGCGAGCAGCATCTCCCTGGACAGTCTGCCGAAGCCAAGAGGAACCTCAAATGTCTGGTGGGAGCTCTTCGTGCGCAACGATCCAGTCCCCGGTCACCCACCGGCGGCGGCTTATGATGTAGTCGTTCGCATTACCGCCACGGCCAATGGTCAGGAGTACAAGCAGCACACAACTGTTAGCAACCCTTCAGCCGGGTACATTGACAGGGACGCTGGAGAGTGGGTCATCCCCTTTATACCGCCGGGGGGCACCGCTGACGTGATCATTCAGCCCGCAGCATTCTTTCCTCGATTCAATCAGGATACACCAGTCCGCCTGCACGCTGAATTGGTTTCACATCGTTACCTCGCCAGCGAAGCAGGCAGCCAAGGGAGTATTGAAACCGAGGATTGGTATATTAGGAAAGCGAATGCTTATCTTTTTGCATGGCCAGGTGCAGAAGTAGGCGTAAGAGTTCACAGCCTTAACAACAGGGTTCCAGCGTTAGGTACGCAGACGCAGACCACGTTTGATGTTCGTGCGGCTAATGTACCCTACATTGACCCAGACCCAAGAGTTCTAATAGTACCAAGCAAGCAGATTGACAAAGTATGGGATGTGAAGATCAAGATCGATCTTTCGCCGGGGTTGTCTTTAGCTCCCGGATGGACTGCGCCGACCGGCACATCCTTTGACGCCGAAAGCGGTATCTGGAATGTGGGGTTAATTAGTGGCGCAAATAGTGGTACGACAATGTCTTTGCCGGTACTCCTCGCCGCGGATAACGTTCCCTTGGAGCAGCGGTGCCTGACGGCGACGGTGGTGAGCTCCACACCCGACTTCGAGCTGGACCCGGGGGTGCTGGTGAACGACTTCTCCACCGAGTGCCTGGGCGAAGATCCGATATTGAACGAGGGCGATATTGCTGTTTTCAAGTACGTTTCCTGCGTTGGCCGCACATCTTACCCCTGCACCAGCGATGACACACTGGAATTGGTGGCAAAGCATGAAGCGGCATTCTGGCAGCCTGAAGATGTCATTGTCCAAGTCAGGGACGTCCAGGGAAGGGTTGAGGCGGGATGGAGCACCGGCAAGACGGCAAGGCACCTTGCTTCTGTTCCTTCGATCCCTGGTGTTGGTGTCATCTTCGAAGTCATTGATAGCGGGTACAACGCATACACTTTTGCAATTAGCGACGTGGTGCCAAAACAACGGCCCGGCAAATTTACAGTTGTGGCCGGCAACGAAGGAAACATTACCATCTTGGACGCCGACACAATGCTGTCCGCGGGACCGTACAACCTTAATGAACCAATTCCCGCATTAGTAGTTTTCGGCACTTTGGGCACATATAAGGTAAAGATAACCGTTGGGGCTACCAAGTCGGGGACGGCGTACACCGACAGCGGCGTCTACACCTTCCACGTGGGGCCGATAGCGGAGCTTGCGGTGCGGGACGGCGGTCGCAGCCCACTGGCGGCGCCGGACCAGCAAGCCTACACCATCCTCGCGGCCAACAACGGACCAGACGCGGCTGGGGCCGTGCGGGTAACCCTCACAGGCGTACCCCAGGGCGCGGAGGCCATCGTCAGTGGCAGCACCAAGCGCGTGGACGACGAAGACGTCAGCGGCAGCGATGGAAGGTACGCGCAGGGCGACTGCGTAGACGGATTCTGCGAAGCCACCTGGACCATCGGAAAGATGTCCGTTTCCTCTGGCAGGACCTCCATCGGCAAGATGCCCTTCCCCACGCTGACCCTGATCGCCCCGGACGGCGCGTCCACGTCGGGCATTGAGGCCAGCATCGAAAGCACCGAGCCCTACTCGGTTACCATCGACGGCACGGTCCACTCCACCGCCTACTTCGACTACATCGATGAGAACAACAGCGCTCACATCGCTGCCCGGGCCGGAGCCGGCGGGCCAGTGCCGGGAACGCCACAGGACCTGCAAGCGCAGTTCTACACCGTTCCATTCACGACCGCCCTCGTGTGGTGGGCCGAGCTTGAGTCGGTGAACGGCTTCCCTGTGTCCCGCTACGAGGTGTTCACGGAGCGGCCGAATGGTGGAGCCTGCCAGGCGCCGAGTACGGACCAAGCGGGAGAGCGGCTCACGGGAACGACGTACGCGGACCGCCGTGCGAAGGAGGGCGAGCTCACGTGCTACTACGTGCGGGCAGTGAATACTCATAAAGTTCCCGGCTACTGGGCGGGGCCGGTGATGGCGACCGGCGACAGCCCGGACCAGCCGCGGCTGTCGGTGCAGGGAGGCGATCCAGTCGACGAGGGCGACGCCGCCCAATTCACGGTCAGCGCCTCCCCGGCCCCCGCCGCCGGAGACAGTCTCACCTTTGGCTACACGGTGATCCAGCGTGGCGACTACGTAGCCGACAGAGAGTTGGGCCAGAAGCATGCAACCATAGGCAACAGCGGCCGCGCCACCATAACCGTCCTCACCGTGGGGAACGATACCGACGACGCCGACGGGGAGGTATTCGTCACCCTGAACAACGGCGAGGGCTACACGGCGTCTTCGGCCCGGTCGGCCAGCGTCGTGGTGAGGGACGACGACAATCCCGCGGTGTTCTTCGCCGACGACCCGGCCACGGCCACCGTGAGCGAGGGGGACGGCACGCACAACGTGGTGGTCAACCTGGTTCCGGCGCCCCATGCCGCCACCAACATCAACTACCAGATCGGGGGCGTCGCCGAGGCCGGCGAGGATTTCACGATCGGCGGCCTGAGCAACGGCTTTGGGTCGGTCTGGGTCGGGCCCGGGCAAAGCAGCGTTCCCATCCGGGTGCGGCTGAGCGACGACGGCACGAGCGAGGATGATGAGTGGGTGGACATCTACCTGCGCGCGGGAGAGAACTACGACGTGGGAACTCCGTCCCGCTACACGCTGACCATCACCGACAACGACGGCCCCGGGGCGCAGTTCGCCCGGGCCGATAGCGAGGTTGGCGAGTCCGACGGGAGCGTGGGCGTCACCGTCAACCTGGTCCCGGCGCCCACCGAGGACGTGACCATAAACTACACCCTTGGCGGCGGCACGGCCACGCGGGGCACTGACTACAGCATCGAAGGCTTAACCGGCTCTTCCGGGTCGGTGACGGTCTCCGCCGGGATCACCAGCGTCGGCATCCCGGTAACCATCAACCCCGACGGCGACTCCGAGCGCGACGAGACGGTGGTGCTGACGCTGGGGAACGGCTCGGACTACACCGTCGGGACGACTCGGACGCACACGCTGACCATCCTGGACGACGACCGGCCGCGGGCGGAGTTTGCCTCCGCTGAATCCACCGTCGTCGAGGCGGACACCCCGCACCCCGTGCAGGTCAATCTCCGCCCTGCCGCGCCCGCGGGCGGCCTGACCCTGAGCTATGACGTGAGAAGCACGGCCACGCGCAACCGGGACTACCGCGTCCCCAACACGATGCGGGTTTCGGAAGGCGCTACCAGTGTTGACATTCTGGTGGAGATCATCCACAACGGCGAAAGCGAGCCGGACGAGACGGTGGAGCTGACGCTGCGGGTCGGCTCGGGAAACAACGTGGGCGAAGAAAGCGTGCATACGCTGACCATCACGGACAACAACCTGCCTATGGTCGCCTTTGAGACGGCGGAGGCCAGCGTGAGTGAGACGGGCCGCACGCACCGGGCGGTCATCACCCTGGACCCGGCGCCCCACGAGGATCTCACCATCGGCTACACCGTTGGTGGCACGTCCACGGAGGGAGTGCACGGCCAGCACGGCCCGGGCGACGACTTCACCATCAGCAACTCCGGGACGGTCACGGTCCCGCGCGGGCGGAACCAGGTCTTCGTGCCGATAACCATCGTCAACGACTCAGACGCCGAGGGCGACGAGACTCTGACGCTGACGTTGACCGGCGGCGACGGCTACGCCCTCGATACGTCGGCGAACATCTACGAGCTGACCATCCTGGACGACGACGCGCCGGAGGTATTCTTCACGACGGCCTCGGGCGAGCCGGGCGAGGGCGCCGGCACGCACGTGGTGCTGGTCAGGCTGGACGGGCAGACGGACAATCCGGTGACAGTGGACGTCAGCGTCAGCTTCCCGCCCAATATCGGCTCTGACAACACCGATGACCACAGCGCCATTCCCGGCAGCGTTACGATTCCGGCGGGGACGCTTGAAACCGAGATTACGGTGACCATCACCGACGACAACCTCAACGAGGCCGACGAGGTGGTCGTCCTGACTCTGGAGCCCGGCACGGGGTACTCCCTGTCGCAGGACAAGCCCACGGAGTACACGCTGACCATCGTGGACAACGACGCGGACGTGAACACCCCGGTGGCCAGTCGCGACCATCCCCATGCCCACGGGCAGGGCTCGACACAACTTGAAGTCTACGAAGGCCATACGCGGATCCCGACGTGGTACGTGACCGGGAACTTCGCGGGGGATGTGATCTTCCAGTACGTCGGCGGAACGGCGACCCTGGACGAGGACTTCCGCTTGTTCCGCATACAGGGTCAGATCGAGAAGGTGGGCGACACCTTCACGGTCCGGTCCCTTGAGTCCCCCCACGACTCCGACAGGGAAGCGGGCCTCCGTTGGGCCAGGTTCACGTTCGACCCGATACGAGACCAGGAGCGGGAAGGCGGCGAGACGGTTATCCTCCGGGTGTTGAACGGCCCAGGCTACACCGTCGAGGAGCCCACCGAGCTCACCATCACCATCATTGACTAGAAGCAACCGGCCGGCGTCCCCACGGGGCCATGGGCTGAAGGCGGCAGTTCGGCTGCCGACCATTGGACGCCAACGCGCCGGTGCTGATGCGGACTTGGTGAAACGCAAAGAGAGCGGGATACATGCCGGTAGAGAGGGAGGCCATCCAATTCGGATAGCCTCCCTCTCTTGTACCTAAGCGGTCGCCGCCCCCGGCCGCATCAACAGTGCGGAGTAGCCCGGCGCCACCACGTGATCCACGGACACCTTCCCTGCGCCGTCGTACCCAGCGCGGAAGGCGTACTCCACCTCGGCTCCCCAGGGCACGCGCCCGCCGACGCGCACCGCACCGCCCCTGGCCGTGCCGTCTCTACCGCGAGCGCCGTGCACCACCATGCCGCTGCGCTCCCCCTTCTTCCAGCCCAGCACCTTCAAGGCCGCGGGCATCACCCGCTCATCGGCCTTCGTCCGCTGGAACAGCGCTCCGTGCAGCTTCTTGAGTACCGTAGCCGACGGGTTGCGCTGGCCGTTCATGATCTGGGAGAGGTGGCCGGAGCTGATGCCCGCCCGGCGCGCCACCTCGTTCTGGCTGACGTCGAGCTCCTCCATCCGCTCCCAGATGAACTGCCGGTCTACGTCGGGGCACTGGGCGGACTCGACCTTCGCACGTCCCTCAAGCACGGCCTCGACCCTGGCCTGGAGCTTCACCCCCATGTTTCTGTGGCCGCGTGACACCTGCGACAAGTACCCGGCGGACACTCCCACCTTCTCGGCCAGCTCCCTCATGGTTAGTCCGAGGGCCCGGGCGGTCTCCCGGATGAAGCTGCTGGCCTCACTCTCGATCACGTCACCCTGGCGGTTGGCGCACTGTGCGGGGGCGACCCTGGCCGGAGCGTTCAGGACCGACTCGATGCTGGCCTGCACCTTGGGTCCCATGTTCCTGCGGCCACGGGCCACCTGCGTCAGGTAGCCGTAGCTCACCCCCGACCGGTCGGACAGTTCCAGCATGGTGATTCCTATCTCGCGTGCGCGCTCCCGGATGAAGGTACTTTCTGCATCTACCTCGCGGGTCTGTCGGTAGACGATGCCCTGTCCGGGGACCTCTCCCAGCACGGCCATCGCCTTCTCCCGCAGGCTGGGGGTCCAGGGCTTCTTGCCCGTGCCGACCTGGGAGAGGTGGCTTGCGCTGACGCCCATCAGGGCCGCGAGCTCCTTCATGGTGAGGCCCCGCTTCCTGGCCGCCGCCCTGAGCTCGCTCTCCGGCCTGCCCCTGCGCTCGGCGGTCGCCGCCGCATCCGTCGTGGTTTCCGTGCCCTTGGTCCTATTGGTCCTCGTCGTGGTTGCCGTCGTCATGTCGCTTCTCCTTTCAATGAAGAAGCGGGACGGCCCACCACCCCCGTGGGGTGGAGACAGTCCCGCTCGAATTGGTTGTCCCGAATGCCGGGACTGTCTCCGTGGGTTTTGTGTTGTCGTTGTGGCCGATGGCCGGCTGCGGCGTCCTCCGTGTCGCTGTACTGGGCAGGCTCTACGTGGGGAAGCCGTGTGCGGGCAATGTCAGTGCCCGCCGTGCGTTGGGCATAGTTCCTCCTGGGTGGGTTAGTGGATGGGTGGTGCGGGACTGGGTCCCGCAAGCAAGGGGCGGAGCGGTCAGGCTCCGGCGTGGCAAACGATGTGGAGAGTCGGAACGAGGGGAGCGCTAGCTAGCGGCGCACTCGGCCCAAGCAAGCAGGTGTAAGAAGGCAGCGCGTCCTCGCCCGGGTTGCAAGAACAACCGCGCCGCCGATGCGACCGAGGAGGGTGCGGAGAGCCGGGTCAAGGGCAAGCCTTCGCTAGAGCCTGCCTCGTACTCGATACGAGAGGCTGGAGGCCCCGGAGGCTGCGCTCCGAGACCAGCTTGCCGGGCCGCCAGCGCATCCCCAGGACCGCAGCCACCTCCAGCGTCCCGTCGCCGTGGGGAACCAGCGCTGAGGCTCTGCCTACGCCCTGGCTGTAGAGCACCGCGCCCCGGCCGCTGAAGCGCCGCCTGACCATCTGCTTCCACTCGGAGAAGGCCCACCGAGCCTCCCTCGGCGTCGCCTGCGCCACGTTCGCACTGCCCAGCGCCGCCAGCGCCCCGTCCACGTCCCCCGCCTGCCTGAGCCGTCGGGCCTCGTGGATGGAGCGGGTTGCGCTCCGCTCAACCGGCTGAGTCTCCGTCTCCCCCGTGAATCCCATCGCCGCGAACACCCGGTCCACCAGCTCCTCCAGGCTGCGCCGGGGCCGCATCGTCTCTGTGGTCTCCATCGTCCGATTGCCTATTGCTGCCGTTGCCGTCGTCATCGTGCACCTCCTACGTGCCTGTGTTTGTGTTGCCTTGAATCCGTTGCGCCCGCTTTCGGGCAAAGAAGTAGGGGCCGCCCTCGGAGAGAGCGACCCCTGCGTGTTGTGATGGGTTGTGAGAAGCCCGAAGCCGTCAGCGACGGAACCTCCGCGCCGAACGACGGGGCATGAACCGCCTGAGCAGCAGCCAGCCGATGCCCAGACCGAACAGGTTCAGGAAGAACAGCTCCAGGTCGAGGGTGAGCAGCGGCGCGGCGACGACCAGGGCGACGACCCCGGCCACCACGACCTTCTTCCGCTTCCACCAGGGTTTCTTGGCCTCAGCCCCAACCGCCGCATCCCTGACCGGCTCGCAGGCCGTCCAGATCGGCAGACCGGTGAGGGCCTCAAGCTCGGTGACTATCACGCCGCGACCGCAGCCCCGTGTGTGGCACCGTACGTCGATGCCGTTGCCGTCGGGTCGCTGCCGAAACGCCAGCCCGTCGGACTTCCCGCCGTGGCACACCGCCGTGCTGGTCCAGAACCACCCGTTGTGGAAACTCACGCGATGCGCCAGCAGGTCTGCGATCCGCGCCGCGCTGGGTCCGACGTACTGCTCCGCCATGCTCGTACCTCCTTCTCCGTTGTCCTGTGCCCTTGATTCGTCCATGTGCGATACCCCCTTGTGTGTTGTGTGCCGTTGACTCCGTTCCGAAGACGCACCCGGACCGCCAGCGATGCAAACGCATGGGAGACCGGGGTGAAAGAAGACGCAGCTCGCCCAAGGTGAAGTCGGTCAGTGGGGAAGAGTTGCGAGACGTGAAGCGGCCAGCCTGCTCGGAGCGGCAGACCGGCGCGTGTCGTAGCTGCGGTGTAGCCGCGTGCCAGCCATCCCGCAGACGTGTCGAACTGGCCGAGGCGACAGGCGCACTTCGACCAGTTTGCCGGGGACGAGGCGCTCATGCGCACCCGTCCTCCTTGGCCCAACGGATGAGGCGATCAACCCCAGCCGTCAGACCTATGCCCAGCGGGTGAAGGATCAACGTCAAACTTCAACCGCCGGACTGAGCCGGGGACGGAGGCCCTTGCGTCAACTCCGTCGAATCGGCCCGCGCTGGTTGCGAAGGACCAACGTCAAACTCCGCATTGCCAGCATTCCCTCTTGGGCGAAGCCCGTGCAACAGGGATCACGCACCCAGGTTTCTATGGTCGGAAACCTTGGAGAAAGCCAAACAGTGGGGTCATTATCGCAGGTCTCCGACGCCGAAAAGACCCCACGCATGCCCCCACCCTGAGAATTGCTCTGGGGTTCACTCCCGCATCGGCAACGCCGGGCGCTACTGCGAGGGCCGCCGCCACCTCAGAGTGAGCGCCCGCCACACCTTGGTCACGACCTCGCGCCTGGCCCGCGCTCTCCGCGTGTCGAAGAGGGCCTT
>CBDBLV010000002.1:0-442094 GCA_965207225.1 Dehalococcoidia bacterium | reverse complement strand
CGAGAATTTGCAACGACATTGTGAAACTCAGCCTTCCGACATCAGGTCTGTCTTGAAAAACAAGGGACATGATCTTACGGATGACATGGAGTTCAAGTTGGTCCTCTTCGACGAGTTTGATGGTCCTAAGGGGATAGCCCGGTCCATTCAGGGCGACTTGAAGGGTAGCGGCTGGGGAATAGTTGAGGTCACGACAAAGAGCATTGTCGATTTGAGCCTCGTTGTTGAAGGCACTTAGACTAGAATCCTGCAAGTCTTCCTGGTCCCATCGGGACGTCCGGCACTCGCCGCACACCCTCTCGTCCAACTAGCCCGCCTCCTCGCCGTTGTCCTCCACAGCCTCGGTCGGTAGCGATGCCTCCGCCTTCTCCTCCATGTAGGAGCGGATGGCGACTCTCGCCAGGATACGCAACCCCTTGAGGACGGCCCTGCGATATTCCGGGGTGTAGGACGGCATGGAGCTCTCCAGGGCGCGTTCAAGCTTCCGGCCTGCGGGTCTCTTTCGTATTCCCTTCTCGATGCTGTCTCTCATGGGTCACAGTCGCAGCGGCCTGTGTGGCGCCGCTGGCCTCTCGTTGTCATGTTTGGCAGTGGGCCGTCTTCGGCACGGGACGAGCGGGCGTAACGTCAGGTTGCTTCATGGCTATTCCTCCAGCCCGAAAAGGTCGCTGAAGTCGTCCACTCCAAGGGCCTTCTGCATCCGCTCCCGGATGCGGCCGGAGGGGGCTCGCCCCGCGTTGATCAGCATGGAGAGGTAGCCGGGGCTTATCCCGATCTCTCGGGCGAGCCAGGACTGGGAGCGATTCAGCAGGGCCAACCGCCTCCAGAGCGCCGCCGTGTCGAGCCGGACGACCGCCCGCACCGGGCGCTTTCGGTGATCCTTCCGTTCGTTGGCCTTCCGTGAGTACATCGTTCCGGCTCCTATCGGTTCAGCGCTTCAAGGGAGTTGCTAAAGAGTGTGAACAACCGAAAAGGGGTTGAATACTAGCTACGGCGACGGGAGACGGAGGTGGGAGCCGGACGCCCCTGCCTCCGGCTCCCACCCTGCGGGAATCTTGGAAATCGGTCTCCGACCTGATGTATCGGGGCTGTACAGGAGATCGAGTTTTGCCGGTGACACGTCAAACAGTCCGCGGCAAAGCTGAAACAGGGGTAGATCGCCCCTCTATTGGACGTAAGTTGTGAACACTTCGTTGAAAGGCCGCAGTCCGGTCGAAATCGAGAAAACGCGATTGACGTGGGGGTGCAGGACGCGGCCCACAATCGGCGGCCGATCGGAAAACGGGCCGAAAAAGCCGTTTGACGTGGGGGTGCGTGACGTCCGGCTAAAAGCAGGACAGGACCGGGCGCAATACCCAACGACATGAGCCGTCCTGCCGACCGGAGCTTTGCTTTCAGCGCCAACTCATTCACCTCTCTCCCGTTTGCTCCGACGTGCTTGATCGCAGCGTTCGCAAAAGAGTGTGAACGACCGAGACGCCGAAAAAGACCTCACGCATGGTGGCACCACGGAAGGTCTCCAATCGGAGGCCGGTTTCTTGCAGTGGCAGGGGTGTACAGGAAATGGAGTTTGGTGACGAAGTGGTCGAAGCTGTGATTTCGTAGCTGAATCAGGGGCAAAACGCCCCCTACAGGAGGTGAACTGTGAACACTTTGGTGAAAGGGCGGATTCCGGTCGGCAATGACAAGAGGGGGCTTGAGGTGGGGGTGCATGACGCGGCCCAAATCGGCGGTCCGATGACAAAAGCGGCCCAAAAGTCGGCTTGAGGCGGGGGTGCGTTACGCCAGCCGAGACAACACTAGAAACACGGACTTGCTGGACTCCGAATCTGTAACGAATTTCCCGCGAGGGGCAAAAGTAGATGAGCACGACCGAATGCGACATTGAGGAGAGCTGGGACGGGCAGAACATGTACCGCATGAGACTCATGGCCCTCCTGAACGATCTGGTGTAGAAGCTGGGCAACGGCAGCGCCGGGGCACGGTTCGCCGGACCGAAGCCCTCGCAAGAGAGTGTGAACAACGGATATGCGATTCGGAACCTCCCACTCGCAGGTGCGGAGATGCACCTGCACGCGTGGGCTTACGGAACCGAACCCTGCCGCGCTGTAGCTGGGGTGTACAGAGAAATGGCATTGGGTTGGAAAATCCAAGTGGGGTGATTTCGTAGCTGGAACAGGGATAAGAGCCCCCTACCGGACGTAAACGGGAAGCACTTTGGGGGAAGGGCTCATTCCGGCGGTGACTTGGAAAGTCACGGTGCCAGGCTTGGATATTCCAACTGAAAGGAGACGGGCCGGACTTGGAAGAGCCCCCAGTGAAACTTGGATTTTCCAAGTGATGAGGCTTAGACGCGCAGGAGAGCGTGAGCAACGGAAAACGGCTGGATACTACCCATAGCGTGCATCGCTCGTGATGCACCCTCCGAGGTCGTCGGAAAACGGACTGCCTTTGGAAGCAATGGGGCTGTACAGCAGATGGAGTTTTGTAGGTGGCGCGTCAACCGGTCGTGGGCAAGCTGAAATGGGCGGAAAAGGCCCCCTACTGGACGTGATCAGCGAACGGCTTGTTGAAAGAGTGCGTTCAGGTCATTTGCCTCAAACTCCGTTCGACGGTGGGGGGCACGCGTCGCCGGGAATCGGCTGGCGGAGCGGAAAACGGGGCGAAGAAGGCAGGGGATGTGGGGGTGCATTACGCCGGTCGGTGGATGAGTCAGCGCGACGACGAGATTGGGGCGTAGGTCGTGATCGGGCCGGGTCAAAATCTCCTGGTCGGGGCCGGAGGGACACCACCCGGCGCTTACGCCGCGCTCTCCGGCACGCGGAGGGCGCGGAAGAGGGCGCAGCTTACGGGCACGTTGCGGCGCTTGCTGACCCTGCGACTATGGTCGAAGTGACGTGCTCGACCATGAACAGGGCCGGCTCACCGATTAATGTGAACTTTAGTTGAAGTGGATATGAACTGAATCAACCG
Organism: Dehalococcoidia bacterium; assembly: GCA_965207225.1. Taxonomy (GTDB): domain Bacteria; phylum Chloroflexota; class Dehalococcoidia; order Plut-88900; family Plut-88900; genus Plut-88900. The sequence continues at coordinate 439,121 of CBDBLV010000002.1, read as the reverse complement.
ATTTGGGCCATAGCGTCGTCAAAGCCTTCTCAACGCCGCGACGGTCTGCTAATAATGGTTGCACTGTTTGGCTTTCTCCAAGGTTTCCGACCACAGAAACCTGGGTGCGTGATCCCTGTTGCACGGGCTTTGCCCAAGAGGGAATGCTGGCAATGCGGAGTTTGACGTTGGTCCTTCGTAACCAGCGCGGGCCGATTCGACGGAGTGAAAAAGCCCTCCGTCCTCGGCTCAGTCCGGCGGTGGAAGTTTGACGTTGGTCCTTCACCCGCTGGGCACCCGTCCGGCGAGTGGAGTTGATCGCTTCACACACCGGGCACCAGTCTGACGGCTGGGGTTGATCGCCTCATCCGTCGGGCACAGGTCTGGCGGCTGGGGTTGATCGCCTCGTCCGTCGGATGCAGGGGATAGGTGCGCCTTCTATGCCCTCGTCCCCACCCGGTCGGTCGAAGTACGTGCTGCCTGTTGCAGACTGGTCTGTCACTTCGACTGATTCAACATGTCTGCGGTTAGGCTGACACGCAGCCTCGACACGCGCCGGTCTACCAATGCAAGCGGGCTGGCCGGTTCTCGTCTCGCAGCTCTCTCCCCTCGGTCGCTCCTCCGGTGACGTGACCCTAGGCGAACTGCGTCCATCTCATCCACTTCGTCCCCGCGTCCGGCATCCGACCGTGGGCGAGGTGCGTCTTGCGTCAACCGAACCCGTCACGCACGACCCGCGCCCCGGATGCCGCGCGGGACAACAACGGTACGGAAAGGAGGTGCACATGCACGTTGAGTAAATTCGTAGGCAAGGGCGTCGCAGCCAGCTCCGGCAGCTTTGACGCCCCGAGTCCTGGCCTGGAGGCCACCGCGTCCAAGGCTCACAGCAGCCGGTGACCAGAGGGCCGCTCTCTCCACTAAGGAGGGGGCGGCCCTTCTCTTTGCCGGCAACAGGCGAATCCAAACGACAACACAAAACCCACGGAGACAGTCCCGGCCATTCGGGACGCCAATTCAGAGCGGGACTGTCTCCACCCCACGGGGGTGGCGGCCGTCCCGCTTCTTCATTCAAAGGAGAAGCGCCATGACGACGGCAACCACCACGACGATCAACTCGACGAAGACAACGACGAATGCGGCAGCGTCCGAAGAGCGCAGGGGCAGGCCGGAGAGCGAGCTCAGGGCTGTGGCCAGGAAAAAAGGGCTGACAGTGAAGGAGTTGGCGGCCCTGATGGGAGTCAGCGCCAGCCACCTCTCCCAGGTCGGCACGGGCAAGAAGCCCTGGACCCCCAACCTGCGGGAGAAGGCGATGGCGGTCCTCGGCGAGGTGCCCGGACAGGGCTTCGTCTACCGACAGGGCGGCGAGGTCACCTCCGAGAGTTCCTACATCCGGGAGACCGCGCGGACCCTCGGAATGACCATGCTGGAACTCTCCGACCGGTCGGGAGTGAGCTACGGCTACCTGACCCAGGTGGCCAGGGGTCGCAGGCAGATGGGACCCAAGGTGCAGGCCCAGATAGAGTCGGCACTTGGGGTGGCGGCCAGGGTCGCCTCCGCCAGGCTCGCCAACCGACAGGGAGAGGTGGTCGATGGGACGGGCAGCAGCTTTATCCGGGAGCGCGCCCGAGCCCTCGGAATGACCATGAGAGAGCTGGCCGAGAAGGTCGGGGTGTCCGCGAGCTACCTGTCCATGGTGGCCAGAGGTCACAGGCATATGGGAGTCAAGCTCCAGGCGCGGGTCGAGGCTGTGCTTGGGGGGCAGGCGAAGGTGGCCTCCGCCCAGTGTCCCGACATCGACCGGCAGTTCGTCTGGCAGCAGATGGACGAACTGGGCGTCAGCCAGAACGAGGTGGCGCGTAGGGCGGGCATCAGCTCCGGCCACCTCTCCCAGATCATGAACGGCAGAAGCACCCCGTCAGCCGTGGTGCTGAGAAAGCTGCACGGGGCGCTGTTCAAGCGGACCCAGGGAGAGGAGCGGGTGATGCCCGTGGCCTTGAAGGTACTCGGCTGGAAGAAGGGTGAGCGCAGCGGGATGGTGGTGCACGGCGCTCGCGGACGCGACGGCACTGCCAGGGGCGGCGCGGTGCGTGTCGGCGGCCGCGTGCCCTGGGGCGCGGAGGTGGAGTACGCCTTCCGCACCGGGTACGACGGCGCCGGGAAGGTGTCGGTGGACCACGTGGTGGCCCCGAGCTACTCCACCCTGCTCAGGCAGCCGGGGGCGGCGACCGCATAGGTGTATGTGAGGGAGGCCATCAACTTCCGGTGGCCTTCCTCACTACCGGTGGTAGAGCAGCATCCCTACTCGGTGAATATGTGGGCTAATCTCAAGCCCTCGGCCAGTTCGAGCAGGGCCATCATGTGCTCGGTGTTGGGGCGGCTGCTGACATTCACCCAACGAAAGACCGTATGGCGGTAGGCGCCGATGCGCCTTGCAATCTCGGACCAAGACAGGCCGGACTCCCTCTGAAATCGCTTGAGGCGTTCCGTGAAGTCGTCAGGGAAGCCATAGGTTCTTCTGTAATAGTCGGTGCGCTGTCTCGGCATCGAGCCTGTCCTTCAGAGATCTACGTCCCGCGTTTCTCCTCCGACGGGAAACCTTCAAATTCATGAGGCATCGGCAGACTGGTCGGAACCTCATCAGTCCGCCCAATACCGCACCTATGCGCCGACGGTCGTGTTCCCTTCGGCGTAAGTCAATGCGAAGATCATGTCGGAAAGTTCACGGCGGAACGAGTCGTTGTCGCTGAATTGCTTGTACAGTTCCGCGTGGTCTGCGAGATAGTCGGTGATGGCTCGTTCCAAGGCCCTGTCGTGTTCAATTCGGGCGTTTTGGTGGTCGGAGTTGGCCATGGCGTTCCGGTAGGCCCTGTCCTCTGAAACTTTGGTGGGAAGCTCCTCGGCCAGCACCTTGTCGATCTTATCCTTGTCCTTCCATTCGATGTTGCCAAACCGATCGTTGAACTGCCTGATGATGTTGGACAGCCGGTCCATCTCCAGCTCAGGCTTCTGTCCGCCGCCCTCGGTTGGGACCGGCCCGATCTCCGCATCCTCGTCGGCCAACTGGATGGCCTGCACCGCCTGCTTCTCCACCCGGTAGCTGTCCATGTCGATGGCTTCCAGAATCCCCTTCGACAGGTCGTCCTCTACCGGAGCGGGCAGCTTGGGAATGAGGAAGGTGAGGAAGATAGAGAGCTTCTCCCACTCGGCGTCGGTGTACGGCAGGATGGCGGCCAGGAACCCGTACGCCCGCAGGAACGCCTTGGCCTTGCCCTTGAAGTCCACCTGCCCGTCTTCGTCCAACTCCAGGTAGACCGCGACGCAGGCGTCCAGGATGGGGTCGAGGCGGTCTCGGCTTTCCTTCGCCAAGAAGCGCTTCACCAATTCGTCCACCTGAGCCGGGTCGTAGACCTGATAGCCGTCTAGGGACGCCTTCAGGTCGTGGAGCCGGTCGGGGTCGGTCTCCTCCGAGAGGATGGTGGTGCGATAGTAGTCGGCGAAGGCGTGCTGGATGGTGTCCGCGTCGTTGGCGAAGTCCAGCACGAAGGCGTTGTCCTTCTTCGGATGCGCCCGGTTGAGTCGCGAGAGGGTCTGCACGGCTCTCACACCCGATAAGGGCTTGTCCACGTACATGGTGTGCAACAGCGGCTCGTCGTAGCCGGTCTGGAACTTGTCGGCGCACACCAGGAAGCGGTACGGCTCCTCCTGAATTTTCTCGGCGATGAGGTTCGACGAGAAGCCGTTGAGGGACGTCTCGGTGACCTTCCCGCCGTTGTACTCTGGCTCGCCGGAGAAGGCGGCAATGGCCTTGTAGGGACTCTTGCGCTTCGCAAGGTAGTCACGGATGGCGAGAAAGTAGGTGATGGCCCGCTGGATGCTGCTGGTGACCACCATCGCCCGCGCCTGCCCGCCAATCTTTTGCAATCCCGCAACCTGCTCGTGGAAATGGTCCACCATGATCTCCGCCTTCAATCGGATGGCGTGGTCGTGGTCTTCCACGTAGCGGCGCAGCTTCTTCCCCGCTCTCTTGGTATCGAATTCCGGGTCGCCCTCCACAGCCTTCACCAGCCGGTAGTAGCTGTTCACCGGCGTATAGTTCGCCAGCACGTCGATGATGAACCGCTCCTCGATGGCCTGCTTCATGGTGTAGGAGTGGAAGGGAACGTGCTTCGTAGCTCCTCCTTCCGGGACGGGCGCGCCGAATATCTCCAGCGTCTTGTTCTTGGGCGTCGCGGTGAAGGCGAAGTAGCTGGCGTTGGCCAGCATCTTCTTGCTCTCCATGATGCGGTTGACCTTGTCCTCGGTGGTCTCGTCCTTCTTCTCGCTACCGGACTCCCCAAGCGCCGTGGACATCGCCGCCGACGTGCGGCCGCCCTGGCTGGAATGCGCTTCGTCGATGATAATGGCGAAGCTGCGTCCCCGGTGCTCGTTGCCGATGGCGTCCAGGATGAAGGGGAACTTCTGCACGGTGGTAATGGCGATGCGTTTGCCTTGCTGCAAGAAGGCGCTAAGCTGGGCTGAGGTTTCGGCATGACCGACGACGGAGCCGACCTGGGCGAACTGCTTGATGGTGTCCCGTATCTGCCTGTCCAGCACCCTGCGGTCGGTGACGACCACCACGGTGTCGAAGATGTGTGCGTCGTCCCGCTCCAGTCCTATCAGCTGATGGGCCAGCCATGCGATGGAGTTTGACTTGCCGCTGCCCGCCGAGTGCTGAATCAGGTACTTGGCTCCGACTCCCGTGGCGGATGCATCCGAAAGCAGACTCCGCACCACCTCCAACTGATGGTAGCGGGGCCATATCTGCTCACGCTTCTTCTTGCTCGTCCTGTCGTCCTTGCTCTCCACTATCTGGGCGTAGTTTTCGATGATGTTGACGAGGCTGTCCCGGGTGAGCACCTGCTTCCAGAGGTAGTCGGTCTTGAGTCCGTTGGGATTGGGCGGATTGCCCTTGCCGTCGTTCCACCCCTTGTTGAAGGGCAGGAACCAGGACGCTTTCCCTTCAACCTTGGTACAGAACTGCACCTCGTGGTCGTCTACGGCGAAGTGGGCCAGGCAGCGGCCAAGCTCGAAGAGCCGCTCCCTGGGGTTGCGGTCCCGCTTGTACTGCTCCACGGCGTCGTCCACGGTCTGCTTGGTCAAGCTGTTCTTCAGCTCGAACGTGGCGACGGGCAGACCGTTGACGAACAAGCACAGGTCAAGGGCCAACTGCGTGTTGTCGTTGCTGTAGCGCAGTTGCCGGGTCACGCTGAAGCGGTTCTGCTCGTACAGGATAGCGGCTCTGTCGTTCCCCGGCGACGGCGTGCCGTACATCAGGTCGATCAGATACGGACCGTGCTTGATTCCCTTGCGCAGCACATCGACGGTGCCTCGCTTCGTGACCTCTCCTTGCAATCTGGCCAGGAACCTGCGCCGTGTGGGGTTCTCATCATCCAAGCCGAGCGATTCGGCAACGACCGGCTGGGTGTCTCGTAGAAAAGCGGAGAGTTGGGCTAGGTCTACGCAGTACTCGCGGTTGTAGTCCTGAGGGTCACCGCATATCCAGCCCGTGCCGTAGCCGGAAGGCCGTTCGGCTTCCACGCATCCCTGTGACGGGTCGCAGGCAGCGCCTGTCATCGCCTCGCAGATGAGGCGTTCAAGGCCCTTCTCGCTTGTGTCGGTGGTCACGCTATCCCTCGTCTCGCATCGGAATGGGGACTTCCCGCACTTCCCCTGGATCTATGCCGTCCAGGGCTGCGCGGATGCGCTCCGTTTGCCGCGATATGCGATTCCAATCGGCGTTCATCAGCACCACTACGGCAATTCGTCTGTTCGACAAGTTCTGCTGGTATCGGAGGTTCTGGTCGGTGGTGACCAACACCTCGAAACCGGCTTCTTCGGCCTTGTCCAGCAAGTCGCCGTTCGACAGGACGTCCCAACCGCGCTCCCTGGCCTCTTCGACTTCATGGTTGAAGAGACGAGAGCGCAGCTGTCTGGGCGTGCCGTTATCGAACAGGATGCGCATCGGCAACCACAAGATCGGCGCGGAGTTCCTGTGCCGCGAACTCCAGGACCTCTCTGACTTCTGACTCTGTTACTCCCCCAAACCAGTCGATGAAGTCGTAGACGGTCGCTCCTCCAGCCAGATTATCGAAGAGGACGTATAGGGGAAGACGGGTGTTCTTGAATACCCAAGCCCCGCTCACCTTGCCGGGGATTTGCTCCACACCAGGGCACTTCGACCAGTCAATCATGCTGTCACCTCGCTTTCGATTTCCCTGATCCTTCGCCGACTACATACCTTCTGCCATTCGTCCGCCTTCCTCTATTGGCAAGCCTGACTCAGTTGGGGACTTCCCTAAGTTCACCAGGCTGTAGCCCCTCAATGGCGGCGCGAATGTCCTCCACCCACGGCTGAACTATCGGCCATCTGTTGGAGCGCAGGAGGACGAAGGCTATCTGCCTGCGGCTGAGGACCTGCTGATGCCGCATATTCTGGTCTGCCGTTATCAGCAATTCATAGCCTGCCGTCTCCGCCTGGTCCAGAAGCTCGCCGTTCGATACCTCCGCCCATCCCCGTTCATCCGCTGTATGTACGTCGTGTTCGGCAAGGTGGTCGCGGAGCGGCTCGGGTACGTTGTGGTCAAACAGGATTCTCAAGCTTCACCTTGGCGTCGAGGCTCTGCACCTCGTGTTCCAGCGCAGCCCTCACTTGCCACTCCTTCACGCCGGGAAACCAGTCGAGGAAGTCCTTGACGGTGGCCCCCTCCGCGAGATTCCCGAACAGGGCGGATACCGGAATCCTGGTGCCGGTGAACACCCAGGCTCCACTCAGCCTGCCAGGTACGCTCTCCACCGCCGGGCATTTGCTCCAGTCCGTCATCTTGTCACCTCGCTTTCGACTCCAAGCTCTTGCGTCGATTGCTCGATATCGTAGATGTCTTCAGCTAAGCCGTTCTGCCGTGGGCCGCCTTCTCCTATCGGTTCGTCGTCCTCGGCCTCGTCGGGCAGTTGCGCCGACGCTTCACGCACGTCCAGTTTGCCAGTCACCACGTCGGCGATGAGCCGGGTGCGGTACTCCTCCACCAACTCGACCTGCCGCCGGGCGCGGGCGATGGCGGCTTCGATGTTGGTGGTGGCCCTGTCGAGATGTTCGGCTATGGTCCGTTGTTCAATGGTGGAAGGGACAGGCAGATAGAGATTCAGTATCCGTTCGACTGCCAGCCCCGGTTGTGCGGCGGCGATTGAGTATTGGTTCAGGTTCATGGCTGTGAGAATCGCGCCGAACCAGCCAATCTCTTGACCACCAATTTGGGCTGCGACCACAGCATGTTCCGAAGCCCAGAACCGGCCGCGTGCTATATGCACGTTCCCGCATAGAGCACCTTGCCTGCCAATCAGGACGAATGCGCCGTCGTGTGTATAGCTTGAAGCATACCCGCGCAGTCCGTTGCCACCATAGACGGGGTAGTCGCCAACCGCTTCTATGGACTCGGCAGTTATGCCTTCACCACTCTTCATACTGCATATTGTCTTCAGCCGCCGTACCTCCCAATGCTCAGGCACGTCCCCAAGCCACTCGGCGCCGGAGGGCTTGAGGCGGACGTTGGGGTCGAGGCCGCGTGTGACGGCCCGATTGACGACGGCCTGCCGCTCCTCCTCCAGGAGGGAGATCAGCTTTCGCTTGGCGTCTACGTATCGCCGGATGCGCCGGTCCACGTAGTCCAGGTAACGGACGATGGCTTGCTGCTCTGGCAGGGGTGGGAGGGGGACACGCATGTCACCGATGAATTGCCAATCAGCTCGGGGCATCTTCGCTCCAAAGGTGGATGCGTCTATCGCATCGATGGCTGGCTGCGAGCGTAGCAACTTCTCAAGGTACCTCGCTGACAAAGTTGCAGCGCTCGGTCGCAGCACTAAGAATTCGCCAACGCAAACCCCGCTATTGTTCGGGCATGTCACCTTCGCCAAGTATGGTCGCAACTTGCCAAAAAGCACATCCCCAGACCTGAAGCGCTTTACTTGGCTGTCAAACCCGACACCATTGCCGGCAGGGGCGAACCTGCCTGTCCAACTCTCAACGTGCTCCAAGGCAAGATAGATGTCGTCGGCGCTTGACTCTCTGGTTAGGTCAACGACATTTGACGCATGGCCCTTTAGTCGGACCGATTCCCAATGTGTCGGCACCTCTTCCAGCCACTCGACGCCAGAGGGTTTGTAGTCGGGGTAGCTCTTGAGTAGTCCTATGGAGAGGCTCGCGCTCATAGCTTCAACTCGCTGAGGAGTTCGTCCACACTCACTCCGTGATGCCGCGCCACACTCTTCAAGATACTCAACAGCGTCTTCGCCTTGATCGGGTTGTGTTGTGGGATCACCTCGTGGTGTTCACCGTTGACCTGCGTCGTTACGCGCACGTGAGAACCGCGCTGCCGTACGGCTTCGTAACCCAGCCGTCGAAGCGACGACTGTAGGGAAGCGCCGCTCACATCGCGGGGCAAACTCACGCGACCAATACCTCCTCGCGTACGAAGTGCAGCCGAATCAGCTTGGGCCGTCGCATGGTCTCGTCGAAGTAACAATCGACGGCCTCCTTGACGTTGCCGCGCAACTCTTCCAGAGAATCGCCCTCCGTGTGGATGCCGTACCCTAGGGCGCTGGCGGTGTATCCACCGTCCACCTCGTCCTCGCTGACCTCAAAGATGATCTCCGTCTCAGACATGTTTCCTCCTATCAAGATGGCTTGCTCTAGGGGTGGAACCCTACCTGCCATCCGACGACCCACCTGCGACCAGTATCTCCGCCAACAGCCCGTCCGTCTCGTGCTCCAGGGCCAGGATGTCGGCTCGTATCTCCTCCAGGGGTCGGAGCGGCTGGGGCTTGTAGAAGTGACGGGTGAAGCTGATTTCGTAGCCGACCTTCACGCTGCCGGGCACGTACCAGGCGTCGGGAGCGTAGGGCAGCACCTCGCGGCGTAGGAACGCCTCGATGCTGCCCTCTTCCAACAGAGACACCTGCTCTGTGTCGCGCAGATCGGTGTCCGGCTCGTACTCCACCACGGCGGGCTTACCTTTGATGGTTGCCGCAAACAGCCCGCACAGCGGGTCTGCCTCCACGTCACTCTTGTGGACCCTCTTTATTACCGGCGGCGCGGTCTCAGACTGCTTGCCGTCTTCTTTGAGCGCCCTGATCTCTTTCGCCGAGTAGACCTGTTCCGGGTCGATACCCTCTATTCTCAGGGGCCGCTCTACTGTGACCTTCCAGTAGCCGAAAGCCTCGTTGGGGAATATCTTCGACTGCTCAGTCTCCTCAAAGGCAAGGAAGGCATCGCAAATTCGGCGAATGTCCTCGTCGGAAAGCTCACAGTTCTTGTTGCCAAGGTTCTTGCGAAGAGGACGGAACCATTGGGTCGCGTCGATGAGCTGCATCTTGCCCCGGCGGTGGGCCGCCTTGCGGTTGCTCAGCACCCAAATGTAAGTGGCGATGCCGGTGTTGTAGAACATGTTTAGGGGCAGGGCGACGATGGCCTCCAGCCAGTCGTTCTCGATGATCCAACGTCGGATGTTGCTCTCGCCCTGCCCGGCGTCACCGGTGAAGAGGGAACTACCGTTGTGCACCTCGGCGATGCGGCTGCCTATGTCCGTGTTCCGCTTCATCTTGCTGAGCATGTTGGCCAGGAACATCATCTGGCCGTCGCTGGAACGGGTGATGAGGGAGTAGTCAGGATCGCCGCCATGCTCGACGAGGAAGCGGCGGTCCATGATGCCGGACCGGCCGCCCATGCGCTCCAGGTCGGTCTTCCAACTCTTGCCGTAGGGCGGATTGGAGAGCATGAAGTCGAACTCTTCGGCAGGGAAGGTATCGGCGGCCAGAGTGGAGCCGAACCCTATGTTGTCGGCCTCGACACCCTCTCCCTTCAGGATCAGATCGGCCTTACTGATGGCATAGGTTTCCGGGTTAACTTCCTGTCCGTAGAGGTGAACGGAAACCTCCTTGCCCTTCTCACCAGCCAGTTCCGTCAGCGTCTCTTCGGCAACCGTCAGCATCCCGCCGGTGCCGCACGCGCCGTCGTATACCAGGTAGGTGCCGGACTGGACCTGCTCGGCCACGGGCAGGAAGATGAGGCGGGCCATAAGCTGCACCACGTCACGCGGCGTGAAGTGCTCTCCCGCCTCCTCGTTGTTCTCCTCGTTGAATCGCCGGATCAGCTCCTCGAAGACCGTGCCCATTCCGTGGTTGTCCAAGCCGTCCAGCCGCACCGACCCGTCGCCGTTGAGGACCGGCTGCGGGCTAAGGTTGATGGAGCTGTCCAGGAACTTCTCCAACAGGAAGCCGAGGGCGTCGGCGTCCACCAGCGTCGGAATCTGGTTGCGGAATTTGAACTTGTCCAGCACTTCCTGGATGTTGGGAGAGAAGCCGTCGAGGTACGCCTCGAAGTCGGTTCGCAGTTGCTGTTGCCGACCGCGTGATGCAAGGTCCCGGAGGCGGAAGGGCGAGGTGTTGTAGAAGGCTTGGCCGGAGGCCTGGCGAAGGGCGGCGTCCTGGTTGGTGATGCCCGCGCCGTCCAACTGCTCTTTCATGCGAAGCACCGCATCCTTGGTCGGCTCCAGCACGGCGTCGAGCCGCCGTATCACCGTCATGGGCAGGATGACGTCGCGGTACTTGCCGCGAACGTAGACGTCCCGCAGCACGTCGTCGGCGATGCCCCATATGAAGCCGCTGATGTTGAGTGCGCTCACTGGCTCGTCATGCTCCTATAGGCTGCCTTGACCATCTGGTCGAGGGCGACGGCGGCTTGTTCGTTGAGACGAGGGTCGGAGTGTAGGCAGGAAGATATCACCGCCAGCGGCTCCGGCTCCTCCCCGGCAGACGGGTTCCTGAGAAATCGGTTCACGTCCAGCCCCGACCAGGTCGCCAGCGCCGCCAGGCCGTTCACGTCGGGGTGTCTGCCTTGAGCCATACGAGTCAAGGTGGAGGCGCTTATGCCGCACTCCTCCGCCACCTGCTTCCAGGTGCATCGACGGGCCTGCCTCTCCGTGTCCAACGCGGCGAAGAAGGCGTCGCCGTCGAACCTAGCTGTCCTAGCCATGTTTCTCTCCTCGGCGGGTACACGCCACAGATGGCTGTCACCTGAGGCTGGTGTGCATTGCTCATTTGATTATCGCAACTGTATAATGGTTTTACAATAGGCGTGATGGGAATCAAGTCGGAAATGGAAATGGATGCTGGCTTAGCAGAACCGCTCTTGGATCACATGATTCTGGCTGGACAGATGGGGCCTTCGCTGTACCCGAATCCCGGTTCTGCGAACTTATCCATCTCGACCAATAGACCCATGAGGCCATACCAGGCTGCTCCCTCATCAGGTGGTTTGCCACGTCACCCGCGAAGGGCGGCACACCATCACACTCCTTACTGCGTACTCGACATTGAGACGGCGGGGGCCATTACGCAACCACCTGACACATATGAATTGCTCTTCACAGGGGTCAAGTTCGAACAACGCCGGGCTGTCTTCCGTTCAAGCCGTCGTGAGCTGGATCTTCTCGCTAACTTCATCAATGGCTTTGCTGGCATAGTGGTCACCTTCAACGGGAGCGGTTTCGATCTGCCAATCCTCAGACATGCTATTCAAAGAGCGACAGGAAGGACTATACAGATATCGAACCACTACGACCTTCTGTCAGTTATCGTGTGTCGGTTTGGTAGACGAGTATCGTTAGACGCATTGGCCCGCGAGAATCTACGCATTGGGAAATCGAAGTGGGATCACCGGCGCAACAAAGAAATCTGGCAATCGAGCCCGGAGCAGCTCATTGCCCACAATCAGGAGGACTTGGACCTTACTGCCAGACTAATCGAGGTAGTCCTGCAAGGCCAACCACTCCAGTTGGATGGGAAGAGTGTCCTTCTGCCGCTTAAACCGTTCAAACCGTTACAACCGAGCAGGGTGAAATCAAACAGTTGCTGATAATCCACAGGGAATCCTACTCAAGGCGGTCTGGAATTGGAATCAAAGACTGACAGCCTAGAATCGGAAGCGATGTTTGTCTGCTGGGGTAAGCTGGCCTCACCCGACGAGTCGCCCAGCTACCACCCGTTGCTTTGCCATATGATAGACGTGGCGATGGTCGCCCGGCAGATGTGGGAGAGTTCCCTCTCACCCAGTCAGCGGAACGGATTGTCATTCGGCTTGGGTTTGGGACATGACCAGGACGCGGCTGGCCGCTGGTGCGCCTTTCTCTCTGGACTCCACGACTTGGGTAAGGCATCTCCGGCCTTTCAGTTGCAGGTTGAGAAGACACGTGCGAAGGTCAAACAACGACTTCTTGATAACGGATTGACTGTCTCGTCCCTCCGAACTTCCAAGTACACGCCTCACGGTGTGATTACTGCCGCTACCCTCCCCTCGATACTTACCGCCGCGTTCGGGATGGGTAGCCGAATTGCCAACCGCATCGGAACGGTCATCGGCGGGCATCACGGCGTCTTCCCCACCAGCAGCGAGACTCAGGGCGTTAGCTCCACCGCCAGAGGCAATCAAGGCTGGGACCGCCACCGACGCACAATGGTTGATCAGCTAGCCGCCTTGCTCGATGTGCCCCGCGACCGACTGCCCGACAGAATCGATAACGCTACGGCCATGACTCTGGCCGGGTTTGTCAGCGTTTCGGATTGGGTCGGCTCCAACACTGATTTCTTTCCATACACCGCTCCTACGAGCACTGAGGCGTATGCCTGTTGTGCCGGGAAGGGGGCCAGCAAAGCGCTCGACGCCCTGGGATTTCTCATGAGGCCAGGGCCGCGAGAAGTCAGAGGGTTCACCGAACTGTTCCCGGGCATCCCCAAACCCAACGACCTGCAACACTCCATAGAGTCCCTCACAGGAGACCTGACCGAGCCAGGACTTGTCATCATTGAGGCGCCCATGGGGGAGGGTAAGACCGAGGCAGCCATCTATCTTGCCGACAACTGGGCAGCGTCCGCAGGGCAGGAGGGCCATTACTTCGCCCTGCCGACCCAGGCCACCAGCAACCAGATGTTCGGCAGAGTCCGAGACTTCCTGAATGACCGGTATGCAGACAACCTGGTGCAGCTACAGCTTCTCCATGGCCACGCCTCGTTGTCCTCGGAATTCGAGGCGTTACGTGAGAATCATGACCGCATCTTCGCGCCTCGGTACTCAGGAGTCGAAAGCGACAGCGACCGTCTGGAAGTAGTGGCCTCAGAGTGGTTCACGTACCGCAAACGGGGGCTGCTCTCACCCTTTGGAGTGGGCACCATAGACCAAGCGTTGCTGGCGATACTTCAGGCCAAGCACATGTTCGTCAGGTTGTTCGGCCTCTCGCATAGGACCGTCATCATAGACGAGGTACACGCCTATGACGCGTACATGACAGCGCTCCTGGAGCGACTTCTGGAGTGGTTAGCCGCACTTGGGTCATCAATCGTCTTGCTGTCGGCCACGCTGCCCAGGGCCCGAAGAAATGCGCTCCTCGACGCCTATCTGCGGGGCCTCGGCGACCAGCCAAAGGAGATGAGGTCCGATGCTGCATACCCTCGCATTTCGTGGGTTTCCGGTAAGTCCGAGCCAGGTTCTCGCAGCGTGCAAGTTTCTCCGAGGGGCACCAAAGAGGTCTCGCTGCAATGGACTGACGGTTCTCTGCCTACCCAGGACGGGTCGTCGTTCCCATTAGGCGAGCGCCTAAGGGACGCCTTGGCGCAAGGAGGCTGCGCTGCCGTCATCTGCAACACGGTGCGCCGCGCCCAGCATGTGTATCGGGCGCTCAAGCCCTTTTTCCCAGGAACAGACGAGAATGGCAATCCCACGTTGGACCTCCTTCACGCTCAGTACGTGTTTCAGGACCGAGATGAGCGGGAGAAGAGATCACTTGCTCGATTCGGGAAGCCGGGCGCGAGCACGTCCCGGCCCCGCAAAGCCGTGTTGATTGCTACCCAGGTCATCGAACAGAGCTTGGACCTTGATTTTGACCTGATGGTGTCGGACATGGCTCCCGCTGATCTGTTGCTCCAGCGGGTCGGTAGACTTCATCGCCACGAGCGGCCGCGGCCTCATGCTTTGGAGCGGCCTCAGCTGTTGGTATGTCAACCAGAGATGGCAAACGGCATACCACGATTCGATCCAGGCACGACCGCGGTATACGACTCGCACGTCTTGCTTCGTAGCTGGCTGACGCTGAGGGACCGTGCTACCGTCCGCGTGCCTAGCGATGTGGAATCCATCATTGCGGACGTATACGACGACGACCGCCAACCTCATGGCCTATCCGAGCAGCTGCGCGAGGTGTGGTCTGAAACTCAGAACGAGTTAGAAAAGACGATAGAAGGAGACAGCGAAGAGGCGAGAGTTCGCTGGATCAAACCTCCATCATATGGCGGACAACTCTGGCGGCTGACAGAAGACCCAAGAGAGGAAGACGCCCCTGATTTTCACCAGGCGCACCGGGCGCTAACGCGACTCTCGCCTCCCAGCGTGTCAGTTGTCCTTCTCTTCGGAACTTACGAGAGTGCTTGGGTGGATGTTGCACATGGTAAATCCGTAGACATAGACAACATACCGTCGATGGACGCCATGAAAAAGCTGTTGAGGCGTTCAGCCAATATCTCCGATAGGCGTGTGGTTTTTCGACTCCTTGAGCAACTGCCGCCAAAGGGTTGGCGGCGGACGGCTTTGTTGAGAAGCCACAGAGCGATATTCCTGGATGAAGATGAGTGTTCGGAGAGCATGGACGGATACCGCATTAGACTAGACCCCGAAACCGGCCTGACGGTATTCAGATTTGAATGAGGAAGTGTGTTGGCGACATTTGACCTGATAGATGAACCCTGGATTCCCTGCACCATGCTGGATAGAAGCCGGAGCCGGAGGCCGCTGGGCCTGCGTGAGGTATTGGCTCAGGCGCAAGACATCCGCGAATTGGGCGGAGACTCTCCGCTGGAAGTCGCTGCACTTCACCGCCTTCTGCTCGCGGTGCTCCACCGGAACTTTGACATTGGAAACGAGCAGCAATGGGGTGCTCTCTGGGAGAATGGGGCCTTCGACTCAGGCGTAATCGACTGCTATTTCGAACGGTGGCGCCACCGATTCAACCTGTTCGATGAGGACCGCCCGTTCTATCAGGTAGCCAGCCTTGATCCGACGAAAGGTGTTTCGTCCGCCAGGCTATTCTTCGAACCAGACAACGGTGCCACGCTGTTCACACACGTATCCACATCTGATCCTCCCTCGCTCACCCCCGATGTATCCGCTCGGCAATTGGTGGGGTACATGGCATTTGACTTTGGCGGCCGAAAATCCGACCCTCCGGGTGTGTCGGCCAATGCTGCTCCGTTGAATAACAGTGCGGTCATTCTCGCGAAAGGTGAGACTCTGTTCCGAACTCTCATGCTCAACCTATGCCGGTACGCCCCTGAAGATGAGGAGCCCTGGCCCTTCAATCGTGACGAAGACGTACCGGCGTGGGAACGTGACGAAGAGACTCGCCCTGAAGATAGGCGCCCCGCCGGCTACATCGACCTGCTCACCTGGCAGAGCCGTCGCATTCGACTCCAGCCCGAAACTGGGCAAGACGGAGGCACCGTCGTTAAGAACGTGGTCATCATGAAGGGTTCGCAGTTTCCCAATAGCTTTGAGCTCCGACATACGGAGACGATGCTGGCATTCAGCAGCAACCCTCGGGCAAGGGGAACCCAGGACCCCTGGCCCGTCGTGAGACTCACTGAAGACAGAGCTTTGTGGCGGGACAGTCACGCCCTGATGTCTTCGGTCCAAGCGGAATCCACACAACCCAAGACCCTTAAGTGGCTGGCAGATCTAGCGAACGGAGGCATCATTCCCTATTCGCAGGTTATCCCGGTGGATGCTATTGGCCTACGAAACACCCAGGCGAAAGTCCACTTCTGGCGACACGAGCGGTTGCCATTGCCGCTGGCATACCTGAAAGACAAACAACTGGCCGACACTCTCAGGGAAGTGCTGGAACTGACCGAAACGACGGCTCAGGGACTGGACCGGGCCATGTGGACCATGGCAAGGAGAATGCTTGCAGCAGACCCGGACCGCAAGCTGAAGGCGGAAGATATCCGAAGCCTCTCAGACCACCTTGGCGCGGCTCGTGCCTACTGGTCTCGTCTGGAGGCGCCGTTCAAGCAACTCTTGGTGGAGTTGCCAGACGACAAAGACGACGAGGGCGAGTACGGAGGCGTGCAGTTCGGTAAATGGAAGTCTACGCTGCGCGATGCCCTATGGGAGGCTTTCCGCGAGTCCACCCGGGGCATGGAACGCTCCACCCGGAATCTCAAGGCCGTGGCCCTCGCGGAGCGTAGCCTAACGGCAATCACGCGCAGATATTTGGCAGCGCAGGAGGCTGGAGACCTAAATGACGCAGCTAAGAATGACTAAGACCGAGAGCTTCGTAGACTATCTCCTAGGGTTGGAAGAGCGGAAAGACAACGGGGCGCTCGCCGCCCTCCGTCGTGGGCTTGGAAGGACGCCCGGCACTGCGCCGGAGATGCACAAGTACGTAGCCCCTTGGTCAAACGGTGAATCGTCCCGCTGGCGGGAGGACGTGTTCTACGTAGTCGCCGCTCTCTTCGCTTTCCATCCGGTCCACTTGAACAGAGAGAAGGAAGCACGGTCCAACCTGGGCGATTCATTTGCCCGGCTGAGACATGCGGAGGGCGTGTCCGAAGAGGGGGTCGAGCGCCGCTTCACCGCGTTGCTCAGCGTCCACAGGGAAGACTTGCATGTTCACCTACGCCACGCTGTGAGCCTGCTGAAGTCGAAGGCGATCCCCATAGATTGGGTCCGTCTCCTCGACGATCTCAAACGCTGGGGGAACGAAGATCGATTGATCCAACGCAATTGGGCCAGGGCGTTCTGGAGGGTGGAATCCCTCGACGTCGACGGCCAAGACAGCATATAGGACGAGGAGGAATCATGTTTGTAGAAATTCACATACTTCAGAACTTTGCGCCGTCCAATCTGAATCGGGACGACACGGGAATGCCCAAGGACTGCGAGTTCGGCGGGTACCGCCGTGCCCGCATCTCCAGTCAGTGCTTCAAGCGCGCAGTGCGGAACGAGTTCGACGCGGTAGGTCTGATAGAGAAGGATTCTCTCGCCAGGCGCACCAAACGACTGGTGGCCGAGCTTGCTGATCGCCTCAAGGATGCAGGCAGGGATATTGAAGAGGCGACGTCGGTGATCAAGCTCGTCCTCGGTGGCGTTGAGCTTGAGGTAGGGAGCGACGACAAGACACAGTATCTCCTATTCCTCGGCAACAGGGAAATCGACAAGTTAGCCGACGTATGTGCAAAGCACTGGGACGAACTTGCCCCCGTGGCTGTTGCCAACGCCGCGCCGACTCAGGGCGATAACACACCCAGACGGAGGAAGAGTGCGGGCAAGCAGGCGATTCCTAGAGAGGTACGAGATGCCACGCTCCAAATCCTCGACGGCGGAAAGGCAGCCGATCTTGCCCTGTTTGGCCGGATGTTGGCTGACTTACCTGACAAGAACATAGACGCCGCGTCCCAAGTGGCCCACGCGATCTCCACGAACCGCATAAGCATGGAGTTGGACTACTACACCGCTGTGGACGACCTGAAGCCGGACGACACCGCAGGCGCCGATATGATCGGAACCGTCGGTTTCAACTCCGCCTGCTTTTATCGATACGCCAACGTGGACATGGGGCAACTCACACGCAATCTTCAAGACGACGAGGAATTGGCCAGACAGACCCTCGAAGCATTCATCCGGGCATCGGTAGACGCAGTTCCCACCGGCAAGCAGAACAGCATGGCCGCCCATAACCCGCCCTCTTTCATCCTGACCGTCGTTCGGAGGTCGTCCCTCTGGAACTTGGCTAACGCCTTCCTCAAACCGGTAGTGCCAGAGAGAGGCGAAGACCTGGCTCTACGCTCCATCAGGGCCTTGGACTCGTACTGGGGCAAGTTGGCAAGAATGTACGGAGACGACACCGTCGTCGGGAAGTGGGTCGTCTCGCTGGAAGAGGATGGCATCAGCAATCTCAAAGATAGCAGCGTTCCCTCCGTTGATGCGCTCGTCGAGAACGTGCTGACGGGGACCCGGGGTTAACGATGAACACGCTGCTGTTGCGCCTAGCAGGGCCGATGCAATCTTGGGGGACCCAGAGCCGGTTCACCGTGAGGGACACGGGGTTGGAGCCGTCCAAGAGCGGCGTGATCGGCCTTCTTTGCGCTGCATTGGGCAGAAGTAGGGCCGAGTCGCTGGACGACCTCGCCGCCTTGCGCATGGGCGTCCGAGTTGACTTCCCCGGTGAAATGAGTTTGGACTACCAGACAGCAGGCGGCGGCAGACTCCCCAGTGGACACCCTTACGGGGTGCGCCGTGCATCGGGTGGGTCTGGTGACACGGTGTTGTCCAACCGCTACTACCTGGCAGACGCCGACTTCCTCGTGGGCATAGAGAGCGAGGACATCAACCAGCTGCGCCTTCTCGATGACGCGCTTCGAAATCCCGTCTGGCAGCTCTGCTTGGGCCGGAAGGCTTTCATCCCTGGAGTGCCGGTTTACGTCCCCGATGGACTCTGCGAGGGAGAGCGCCTAGAGGACGCCCTGACAAAGCACCCCTGGCCGCGGTGGGACGTCGATGTGCCGGTAGTGAGAGACCGACCAGACAGACTCCGCTTGGCAATCGATGACATCAACGGTGAGGAGGTACGTATGGATCAACCGACTGGAGATTCGTTCCAGACGCGCCGCTTCCTTCCTCGCCGAGTCAAGAACCACTTTCGCAGGCTTGGCACAGGCGACCACGAGGTCCCTGTGCGATTAGACACTGAGGAGGATGCAAATGTACTTGTCACGACTTGTACTTGATCCGAGGAGTCGCGAGGCTGGCCGCGACTTGGGAGATGTACATCAGATGCACCGGACCGTGATGTCTGCCTTCCCGCAGTTGAAGGAGCAGGGAGGAGCGCGATCCGGTCTGGCCGTCCTGCATCGTCTGGACATTGACCAGCGAGGGTCAAACATAGCGCTGCTCGTTCAGTCCGGGGAAGAACCGGACTGGAGTTGCCTGCCTGAGGGCTATCTGTTCACTCTGGATCCTGAGGGGCGAAACCCTGCCACCAAGTCCATCTCGGATGTCTTGGTGTCCCTCCACAGGGGACAGGTGCTGCGGTTTCGCCTTCGGGCCAATCCTACAAAGAAAATCGACACCAAGTCCGGCCCCGACGGACGGCGCCGCAACGGCAGACGCGTGGACCTTCGTACCGATTCTCAGCAGATAGCGTGGTTGTCACGTAGGGCAGATCGCGCAGGGTTTTGCTTGGTTCCCGTCCATTCCGGCAGTAACACACCAGCGGTCCGGGTAGGTTCCAGTGAGAAGTTGCGGGGCAGGACAACGAATAGGCTGGTAACGCTCGCCGGAGTCCTTTTCGACGGGTTACTGGAAGTCACTGATCCGGACAGGCTTCGCCTCGCCATCAGAGAGGGTATCGGCCCCGGCAAGGCATTCGGCTGTGGGCTCTTGTCCTTAGCCCCACGTGAGAGGTTGATATGAGACTAAAGGACTTACACGATCTCCCCAAGGTCAGAGACAGCTGGAGCTACCTATACGTCGAGCATTGCCGGATAGACCAGGACGCCAAGGCAATCGCCCTCCACGACGCCAATGGCAAAACGTCAATTCCATGTGCTTCTCTGACGACGTTGATGCTTGGCCCGGGGACATCCATCACCCATGCTGCCATCAAGACGCTCTCTGATTCAGGTTGCCTCGTTGTGTGGACCGGGGAGGAGGGAGTTCGCTTCTACGCCCAGGGAATGGGTGAGACGCGCTCCGCACGTCGGTTGCTGGTGCAGGCGAGACTCTGGTCGAATCCACAAAGCCGGTTGCGCGTGGTCTTTCGGATGTACCAGATGCGCTTTGAGGAGTCGTTGGACCCGTCCACCACTCTGAGGCAGGTGAGGGGGAAGGAGGGCATTAGAGTCCGTGAAACCTACGCCAGACTCAGCAGGGAGACTGGGGTCGAATGGAAAGGTCGCTCATACAAGCGGGACCGCTGGAGTGCGGCTGACCCCATCAATCGAGCCCTCTCGGCAGCGAATAGTTGCCTTTACGGAGTCTGCCACGCTGCAATCGTATCCGCAGGATATTCCCCGGCCCTCGGATTCATCCACACAGGGAAGATGCTTTCCTTTGTGTATGACATAGCTGACCTGTACAAGACGGAGACATCCATGCCAGCCGCATTCCATGCGGTCAGTGAGGGCGATACCGGCGACCTCGAAAGCACAGTTCGCCGGACGTGCCGGGACTACTTTCACAAGTGCAAGCTCTTGGCTCGCATCGTGTCAGACATTGAGAATGTGCTCACCGTGGAGACCGGAGAGGAATCCGAATCTCCGCTCGACTCCGACCTTTCGCTGCCCGGAGGCATATGGGACCCCGAGTATGGACTGGTCGAAGGTGGCATCAACTACTCAGATCTGTTGGAGGAAACCATTGGTAGTCATAATGCTGGAAAGAGTATCCCAGAGCCTTCGCGGTGAACTGACCAAGTGGCTCCTGGAATTGAAGGCGGGAGTCTTCGTAGGTCGAGTCTCGGCGATGGTGAGGGAGCGTCTGTGGGCGAGAGCTTGCAAGGCGATGGGGAAGGGTGGTGGGATCATGGTACATAGCGCTGACAACGAGCAGGGGTTCGAGTTGAGATTCTGGGGCACGCCTGGGAGATCGGTAAGAGACTTCGAGGGCCTTCAACTCGTGCAGCAGCCCCAGGGACAAGTATAAATCCTACTGAAAGGTCGGCCAATTTCCAGTGCCGTCCCCACGCACGTGGGGGTGAACCGCCGGGCTCCTCCCACTCACGGCGGGCGAAAGAGCCGTCCCCACGCACGTGGGGGTGAACCGGCGGGCACGGCTATTGCGGGTCCTCAGCCCTGGCCGTCCCCACGCACGTGGGGGTGAACCGACCAGGCCCGACCACGAGGCTTATGTCAAGCCGCCGTCCCCACGCACGTGGGGGTGAACCGGAATGGTAGGAATAGGCGTGATGACCATATTCGCCGTCCCCACGCACGTGGGGGTGAACCGGTTACGTCGGGGGCTGCTAGCGCCGGCGTTGCGCCGTCCC
The DNA here is from genome assembly GCA_965207225.1 of Dehalococcoidia bacterium. Lineage (GTDB taxonomy): Bacteria > Chloroflexota > Dehalococcoidia > Plut-88900 > Plut-88900 > Plut-88900. Next base: position 418,023 of record CBDBLV010000002.1, on the reverse strand, counting down.
CACGCACGTGGGGGTGAACCGTACGCCCACAGCTGCACGTAGGCATAGCCCTGCGCCGTCCCCACGCACGTGGGGGTGAACCGTCCAACCACGCCTCTGGTTCAACCCACTCACTGCCGTCCCCACGCACGTGGGGGTGAACCGTCGAAACCGGCCCACTCCAACCACTCGGCCAGGCCGTCCCCACGCACGTGGGGGTGAACCGCCATATGCGGGTACGCCCGTAGTGCCGACACTGCCGTCCCCACGCACGTGGGGGTGAACCAAAGTCAAGCCCCGGCGGGATCTGTTCGATTTCGCCGTCCCCACGCACGTGGGGGTGAACCGAAGGCCCCTGTCCAAACTGGACACCCCGACGAGCCGTCCCCACGCACGTGGGGGTGAACCTACGATGCTTCACCTGGGTCGGAGACGTAGCCGCCGTCCCCACGCACGTGGGGGTGAACCGTTCTGCATTCAGTGGTTGAAGAATCTAATCTCGCCGTCCCCACGCACGTGGGGGTGAACCGTCACAATTCCGGACGCTGGCACCCCGCCGGCCGCCGTCCCCACGCACGTGGGGGTGAACCGTGGTGCTGTTCGTATCCGTCAAGGTCTCCCGCGCCGTCCCCACGCACGTGGGGGTGAACCGCGGCGGCAGTGTGTCCAGGCGGCGACGGACCGGCCGTCCCCACGCACGTGGGGGTGAACCGCATTGGGGTCTTCTACGGGACCGCACTTGCACGCCGTCCCCACGCACGTGGGGGTGAACCGAAACGATTACCCGCCGTCCTACACCGGATGTGGCCGTCCCCACGCACGTGGGGGTGAACCGTTGGATCGGCTTGCGGAAGGCGACGCCGCCGAGCCGTCCCCACGCACGTGGGGGTGAACCGCGCTGGCAAGGCGGCGAGGTCGTCACCGCGGCGCCGTCCCCACGCACGTGGGGGTGAACCGCTGGTCGCGCTCTGGCAAATGGTTACGTCTTCGCCGTCCCCACGCACGTGGGGGTGAACCGTGGCGGACAAGGGCGCGGTCATTCTCGTTGCCGCCGTCCCCACGCACGTGGGGGTGAACCGCGGTGAGGTTCATAGCGATGGGGCGCAAGCTCGCCGTCCCCACGCACGTGGGGGTGAACCGGCGTCTATGTCTGGAATGATGGCGGCGGCGGCGCCGTCCCCACGCACGTGGGGGTGAACCGCGCACCCAGGGACGCCGTAGGGCGGCGTTTCCGCCGTCCCCACGCACGTGGGGGTGAACCGGCGGCCGTCGGGATCGCGCCCGTGGAAGTCACGCCGTCCCCACGCACGTGGGGGTGAACCGCGGGCCGCCGACCGCCCGGAAGGGTACCGGAAGCCGTCCCCACGCACGTGGGGGTGAACCGCAAGTTGCGCCCTATCAGTGTCTTCTACCTGAGCCGTCCCCACGCACGTGGGGGTGAACCGGCTCTACAGAGCGCTGAGACAGCCCTGGCGACGCCGTCCCCACGCACGTGGGGGTGAACCGGGCGCGGTTACGGACGCACAGGAAAGGGTGTCGCCGTCCCCACGCACGTGGGGGTGAACCGTCCTTGCCAATGAACCTGAAAACTAGCTATAAGCCGTCCCCACGCACGTGGGGGTGAACCGAGCCCTGCGACAGCCGTCTGGAGGTGTACGTCGCCGTCCCCACGCACGTGGGGGTGAACCGGTCGCATGGCCGGTCTGCTGGACTGGTCGGCAGCCGTCCCCACGCACGTGGGGGTGAACCGAGGTAGATATGACCGCCAATGACTTAACGGCAGCCGTCCCCACGCACGTGGGGGTGAACCGGTGTCTAGGTACCACCCGGGCCGATGGAAGGCGCCGTCCCCACGCACGTGGGGGTGAACCGGCCGGCGCTTACGTATGTAAAAGGTGGGCCGGGCCGTCCCCACGCACGTGGGGGTGAACCGGGGGTCAGCCCCTGTAGCCGCGGAACACCGGCGCCGTCCCCACGCACGTGGGGGTGAACCGTTGAGGCCCAGGAGGAGTATGAGTAGCCCTCCGCCGTCCCCACGCACGTGGGGGTGAACCGGCACGAAGACGAACAACCCGCCGTTTCCACGAGCCGTCCCCACGCACGTGGGGGTGAACCGCCGAGCTAGCCCGTAAGCGGTTGGCCAAGTTGGCCGTCCCCACGCACGTGGGGGTGAACCGAACTTACGGGAATTGGGTTATGACACCACAACGCCGTCCCCACGCACGTGGGGGTGAACCGAAATAGCGTTTGACGGTACATTCGGGGGTGTTGCCGTCCCCACGCACGTGGGGGTGAACCGATCACGTCCCCCGCCGGAAACCGCTGGACAGCGCCGTCCCCACGCACGTGGGGGTGAACCGGCCCAAAACATGGTCCTGCGCCTCCGCTATGAGCCGTCCCCACGCACGTGGGGGTGAACCGTTAGCTACAACATCGCCTAAACCGGAGTAGATGCCGTCCCCACGCACGTGGGGGTGAACCGTCTCCTAGGTGGTGTCGGGATCTGAAGTAGTCGCCGTCCCCACGCACGTGGGGGTGAACCGGATGCCGTAGACCTGATAACTACATTATCAGAGCCGTCCCCACGCACGTGGGGGTGAACCGGGGAACCAATTGGGTAGAGTAGTAGTCCCAGGGCCGTCCCCACGCACGTGGGGGTGAACCGCTACGCTAGGAGCGGCGCTTACGGACGCTGAAGCCGTCCCCACGCACGTGGGGGTGAACCGTCCTCGACGCCGCCCAACACGCCCTCGAGCTGGCCGTCCCCACGCACGTGGGGGTGAACCGGCAGAGCTAGCCCGTAAACGGCTGGCTAAGCTGCCGTCCCCACGCACGTGGGGGTGAAGGCGGCCTGTTCGAGGCGTGGAGGCGCGGGACCCTGCCGTCCCCACGCACGTGGGGGTGAACCGGAACCGGCACGGGACCGTCGTCGTCGTCGTCCGCCGTCCCCACGCACGTGGGGGTGAACCGAAGTATGCGGCATCCACAGGGGTTGATGGTTGGCCGTCCCCACGCACGTGGGGGTGAACCGTGAACAAGGGTCAGGACGCCAGGCTGAGGCGCGCCGTCCCCACGCACGTGGGGGTGAACCGTCAAACTCGCTTGGCGCAACGTCAGCGACGTAGCCGTCCCCACGCACGTGGGGGTGAACCGCGAAGCTGGGAAACAGCCGGGTACTGGCGGCGGCCGTCCCCACGCACGTGGGGGTGAACCGTTATAGCGGAGGCGCAAGACCATGTTTTGGGCGCCGTCCCCACGCACGTGGGGGTGAACCGACGCCCTGCGTCGTCTTACGCCTGTTCACCACGCCGTCCCCACGCACGTGGGGGTGAACCGCGTGACGACTCCGGTCCGATCGTACTTTTCGAGCCGTCCCCACGCACGTGGGGGTGAACCGGGCATCGCCCTGGCGGGGCTCCTGGTGGCGCCGCCGTCCCCACGCACGTGGGGGTGAACCGTGAGGGAACAATGATGGATGGGTTACTCCCTAGCCGTCCCCACGCACATGGGGGTGAACCGTGGAACCGCGCCGCCCCCGTGCCCACCAGAGCGCCGTCCCCACGCACGTGGGGGTGAACCGTCCCGTCGATCCAGCTTCGCTGGCAAATGGGAGCCGTCCCCACGCACGTGGGGGTGAACCGTAAGGGCGGCCCACCGTCTGAACTCTGAGTGCGCCGTCCCCACGCACGTGGGGGTGAACCGTCTCTCCGACCCCGATGGTGGAGTCTCCAGCCGCCGTCCCCACGCACGTGGGGGTGAACCGAGGAGGTCGTGGACGACAGCACGCCCACAGGCGCCGTCCCCACGCACGTGGGGGTGAACCGGTGCCACCCGAACAGACAGGAGGCGTTGGAGAGCCGTCCCCACGCACGTGGGGGTGAACCGTGCTGTGGCCGCCGCAACGGTCGCGCCAGAGCGCCGTCCCCACGCACGTGGGGGTGAACCGCACGACTTCGGCGGAGGATGGGTGGCTGACACAGCCGTCCCCACGCACGTGGGGGTGAACCGTAAGCTGTAATCGAGCGACCAGTACATTCCCCGCCGTCCCCACGCACGTGGGGGTGAACCGATTAGAGCATCAAGAAAGGGCACTGCCCAAAAGCCGTCCCCACGCACGTGGGGGTGAACCGCGGATCGCTGATACGGGTTTCGGCGGGTAAGCGCCGTCCCCACGCACGTGGGGGTGAACCGAGGCTATCCGGCCATCGGGGCCCACATTGACCGCCGTCCCCACGCACGTGGGGGTGAACCGTACAGAGTTGCCACCAGAACCAGCCCCGCGGCGCCGTCCCCACGCACGTGGGGGTGAACCGACCATCAGCCGGCCACGTCCCCAGGGCTTGTAGCCGTCCCCACGCACGTGGGGGTGAACCGTGCGTCCTACGGCTCTCCTGCGGCTTCTCGCGGCCGTCCCCACGCACGTGGGGGTGAACCGGCGCCCGCGTTGATCTTCTCTCGAAACATTCCGCCGTCCCCACGCACGTGGGGGTGAACCGGACATCGTGCTCGACCGGTTCGGCGTCAAGGAGCCGTCCCCACGCACGTGGGGGTGAACCGGCCCTGCAGGACGCCGACTCCGCGCTTGAGAAGCCGTCCCCACGCACGTGGGGGTGAACCGTCAATAGACTTATTGCGCTGGCTCTTAGCGACGCCGTCCCCACGCACGTGGGGGTGAACCGATACCGCGCCCGCTTTGGCCTTCAGGAGGGTGGCCGTCCCCACGCACGTGGGGGTGAACCGTGGTCGGCCAGGGCGACCAGAGAGCAGACAAAGCCGTCCCCACGCACGTGGGGGTGAACCGTAAGGTAGAGTTGTGGTAAGGAGGACGTGATGGCCGTCCCCACGCACGTGGGGGTGAACCGACCATTGTCGCGGAGTGCAGCTACGACCTGCAGCCGTCCCCACGCACGTGGGGGTGAACCGACTCCTCTCTACCACTGCAACGCCTGCAAGTAGCCGTCCCCACGCACGTGGGGGTGAACCGACTCCTCTCTACCACTGCAACGCCTGCAAGTAGCCGTCCCCACGCACGTGGGGGTGAACCGAAAGGGAACGTGTCAGGAGCACTCTACGACACGCCGTCCCCACGCACGTGGGGGTGAACCGCAAGGCAGCATTAAAGACACACATCGCAAACAGCCGTCCCCACGCACGTGGGGGTGAACCGTCCTTGTCGGGAACCTCCTGGCCATCGACCGTGCCGTCCCCACGCACGTGGGGGTGAACCGCAAGTCATAAATGGGTTGAGGGACGGCTTGCGGCCGTCCCCACGCACGTGGGGGTGAACCGGACTGTCGTCGCAAGTTCACCGTCCGCACGGGGCCGTCCCCACGCACGTGGGGGTGAACCGTAATGCCCGGCGGGAGTGCTCCAGACAGAGCAGCCGTCCCCACGCACGTGGGGGTGAACCGGCGTGCAACGACGCGTGTGACGACGACGCCTGGCCGTCCCCACGCACGTGGGGGTGAACCGAGGCCGCAGCACAGGCCAGGGCCGACGAAGAGGCCGTCCCCACGCACGTGGGGGTGAACCGAGATCGCACAGGCCATGTTCTCGCTGCCAGCCGCCGTCCCCACGCACGTGGGGGTGAACCGGGGCCGTCGCGCTCCGCGCATAAGGGCGCGGGCCGTCCCCACGCACGTGGGGGTGAACCGAGATCGCACAGGCCATGTTCTCGCTGCCAGCCGCCGTCCCCACGCACGTGGGGGTGAACCCCGTCCATCCGACGCAACCGCCCATAGTCAGTCGCCGTCCCCACGCACGTGGGGGTGAACCGTAAACATACCCAGTAACAACGCAGCAGCGAATGCCGTCCCCACGCACGTGGGGGTGAACCGAGGAATGGCGCGGGGGGCAGGTCTCTTCCGCCGCCGTCCCCACGCACGTGGGGGTGAACCGCTTCCAGATGGGGCCGATGCCGATGTTGGTCCGCCGTCCCCACGCACGCGGGGGTGAACCCACGCGCCGACCCTGATCGCCTGTTCCGCGGCCGCCGTCCCCACGCACGCGGGGGTGAACCGCTGTGGCGGCCGACTGCGGTCCCGTTGCTGTAGCCGTCCCCACGCACGTGGGGGTGAACCGGACTACATGACGATCTGGGACCAGTTTGGCCAGCCGTCCCCACGCACGTGGGGGTGAACCGATTGAGTCAACGGCTATCGTCGCGATCATCACGCCGTCCCCACGCACGTGGGGGTGAACCGAAAACCCCGCCAACGGCCGTGCCCAAGAGCCGCCGTCCCCACGCACGTGGGGGTGAACCGGGACTGTACTAACAAAGGAGCCGCCGTGAAAAGCCGTCCCCACGCACGTGGGGGTGAACCGAAAACCCCGCCAACGGCCGTGCCCAAGAGCCGCCGTCCCCACGCACGTGGGGGTGAACCGGGACTGTACTAACAAAGGAGCCGCCGTGAAAAGCCGTCCCCACGCACGTGGGGGTGAACCGGCAGAACTAGCTCGACAGCGTATCGAGCAGTGGCCGTCCCCACGCACGTGGGGGTGAACCGCGGGTCGCTAAACACATACAGCACATCGCGCAGCCGTCCCCACGCACGTGGGGGATGAACCGGAGGTAGCGATGAACCCGGAGGGTTCTACCGTCCACTCAGGCCCCGGTGTGACACTCCTGCCGTCCCTCTGTCCGATGCATCAAACTACAGGAATCGCAAGCCCTCGGTGCGCCGACAGGCTACCGAGCCGCATCTCGAAGATGGCGGTATCTACCGTAAGCGGTGGTGGGCCTACTCGTACCGTGTGCTAAATGTCTCCCCTGGTAGTCGCAATGAAGGAGACACGTATAACTTGTCCCTGTGGACAGATTTGGAGTCCTGCGGAGAAGAGCTTCACGTAACCGATTATAGATGATTAAACATAGTGGCGATGTCTGTGTCGTGAGGGCCGTCATCATTCACAACGAAGACCTTGTGTCGCCGGCCACGCGGTTCTCGCCGGACCATGAGGTCACCCGTGGAGATCCGCCTGTCAAGGGTGGACAGAGACATCCCCAGCTCCCTGCATGCCTCGCCTTTAGTCAGCAATCTCATCTGTGGTTCCCTACCGGATGTGCCGCTAAGCTGTCTCACTCACGTCACGTTTGACGTGTTAGACACGTCAATTCGTCTTATGCAAGCCCTGCGGGACTTGGTCTTGATCCTCGTCTGATGGCTTCCTAGCTAGTTAGTTCTGCAACAAATGCCCCCAATTCCCCGTGGTGGGGTCAGACAAGGAATCGATGTCCTGTCCAGCTATGCTGGTGTCCCCCCTACAGGAAGTCCCTGGGACGGTGTTAGTGGGACAATGGGACATCTGTGGCGGTAAGCGATTTCAGTGTCAATCGGGTCGAGAGATGGGACAGGGGCGTCCTCCATGACTGACCTAACACTCCTCTTTCATCTAGAGTCTGGACATTGGTGGTGAAGATGGGCGCCGACTCCAGTTTGGAAACAACTCTCAGGAAGGTGTTTTCGTCATGCCGGGTCTCGAAGACGAACAGGACCAGGGGCGGTTGGCCCCCGTGGTCCCTTTCTGCCCAGCCGCTCTGGAAATACCGTCGGTAGGACTCCAAGCGGGCCGGGATACGCTTTGGTGTCGTGGCCCTCCTCTCGAACTCCAGCAAACATGGAACCCATCTGCCTTTGTAAGCTAGGGTGAAAGAGGCATCCGGGTGTAGCACGTAGTTTGTCCACGAGTACCAGTACCCGATGGTCGAGCGGGATGTCGGCAGCAGATCCAACACCTCGTAGTCCGGGGAAAGGGCTGCCTCGGCCATCAAGGCGGCGGCAAAGTCAGTGATGCCGTTGTGGTGTTCCAACTGGGAGATGATGGTGCGCAAGGTGCTCCCGGGGTAGATGGGCTCCGGGTGGGCGTCGAGACTCACGGGATGGTATCCAGTCTCTGCGGTCCAGTGGTCGAGAAGGGGCCCCACCGCGGCACGATCCCTACGTGCAAGGCAGGTGATGCCCTCGTCGGTGAGAAAGTGGTGGGCGCCGTGGGTCGATACCAGGTAACGTTTCGTAAGAGAGCGAACTATCTGTCCTGATCGATGAGTGGTGACTCCTCCCATCAGCCCGGCGAGCTGCTTCCGGGTGGACAGGGGCGAGGCTGCAAGCAGGTCGAGCATTTCTTTCTCGGCGCCGGTCAGCTGGATTGAAAGAGACTCTTTCAACTGGCCCGTCGGTTCGGGCATGTCAATACGGACGTCGGAGGAATAGAGGGCATCGGGATCGGGCATACGTTCCTCGGTTTGGTCGGTGCGGGAGGCGCCGACAAGCCGTTCGGTCCAGGCGAGTATGGTCCGGAGGCTCACCTCGGGTTCTATCTTCGTCGGGGGATTTAGGTCCCTACCGTCTCCACACTGCTGCCAGACAAGGGACCAAGAGTCTCCGGCTAGTAGTTCTCCCTCAGTTGCTACGAAGGTGGTGCGGTGCTCCCAGGGGTCCCCAAGGGTACGGATGGCTCGGCGGGTTGCCGGGCCGGAGAAGGTGAGTATGAGAGTTACGGTGGGTTTCCTGCTGTAATGCAGTTGTTCCATACTCCTGACGCGAAAACGGAGGTTGGAAGAAGGGAGAGTCGGGCCTTGGCGCATAACGCCCACGGACCGCCCGCCGTAGAGGGTGATGAGCATGTCGTAGGGGCCCTGGCGATATAGATCGACTCGAACAGGCTTGTTGTGATTGTCGATGTCGGCGATCATGGCGGCAACTTGGTAGAGAACGGCAATGGAGTCCAGCCGCTCGGAAAGAAGCCGGAACCACTGGCGGGAGACGGGATAGAGCCCCAGAAAGTGATCTAGTCCTTGGGTGACGGCGCCGGCGATGATGCCATTCTCCGTAGGGAAGTAACGGTGCCGAGGCCTGGTTCCAAGCAAACTCAGTCGATGGGGCACAGAATCCACGAGACCCTGGTTGGCAAGATTGCGGAGTTGGTCTTTCAGGGTGGTGATGGGTATCCGAACCAGAGACGAGAGTTCTTGGACAGTGGTTAGGGGAGCAGCACAAAGGTCTATAAGCGTGTTTTCGAGGGTCTCGGGGAGGGAACGTTCTACGCTGTCTGGTCCTCTTTGCTTGGCTTTGTAAGTCAGAATCAAGCTGGCGATTCTCAGGGTTTCTGCTGTGTGTCCCACAGATCGTAGGACAGCACGGGGTATGGACCGGCCCATGTGATTCTGGTTCAAGAAACGCCAGAGAGTATGGCGGGATACTCCAAGGTCGTGGGCGGTTTGCTTGAGTCCGTAGCACCTGGCGTAGGTTCGGACGTAGGATTGAATGGCAAGGGGTAACGCAGGGTCGCTTGTTGACCCTGCTCTCTGTTTTGGCTTCGCCTTTGTCGTGGCTGTCATTCACTATCCTTGATCACAGTGGCTCTCCATTTCATTGTGATTGAGCAGTTGGGTGCAAGGAAGGGTTTTCTATGCAACGCGGCAAGTGATTCTTGAGGCAAGACAGCACAATTAGCTAAAAGTGCTCTTCATAGTGTGACCACTGAGGTTGGAATGTGGTCTAAGATCATGGTGTTCCGAGACCTAAGGTGGATGCATCAAACCATCCATTGCCAGGAAGCGTCGTTAGATTAGGTGTCTGCGGTAATACTGCGGCTGCCCCTTTGTTAGTTGCGAAGAGACTGGTTCTGTAAGACTGGTCCCTGTCGCACGATGCCCAAGCTGAGGCTGTCTTGAATGGTGACTGTAGCCTTGAAGCCCCTCCTGTGCTGAAACACCACACGGTAGGGGAGGCCGTCGGCGGTGCGGAATATTGAGGCTGCTAGTCGTTAGAAGCTGACCGCTGCGTCCTACGTAGGGATGGGCAGGACAAGTTACTTTTTGAACATTGGATAGGCCCGACCGAAGTGTGGGGGAGTATCGCATCTGAGCACCCACGCGACTTCTCCGACAGCTTGGGACGTTAGGTGGCATCTCTGGTTAGACGGTAGTAAGTGTTTCCCCTGCCCCATTGAGTTTCTGTCTTAGGGGTCGTCCAAAGTCAGCTCTAGGGTGGCTTTGAACCTCAGCTAATCCACCTCTAGCCGAAGACCTCGCCGAACAGCCTTCTCCAGAGCCTTATCGAGTCCTCGATTGTCGGCGAAGCCAGGGCTTTCTGAGCTATCGCAGTGTGGGAGTGAACACGATTTCTGAAGTAGCTATATCTGTCTTGGTCCCAGTGCCTGTTGAAGTCTTCCGATGATAAGGCAGGGTTCTCAATTCGCGGCATTGTCGGGTTCTTTTGCAAATAGCGATCCATCCTAGTCAGGACCGTAGTCAGAGTATTCGCCACAGTCCTCACAGACTCTTTTCCCCGGTCAGAAGATCGTATGGTGTTCCCGGCCAGTGTGGTGAGTAGGATGGACTTTGCAACGTAGTTGTCCTGGCGGTCCCTGAGGTACTTTAGCAATCTCACGACCCGCTTCAAATTAACCTTGGTAATACGGCTTTTATCGCTGAACCAGTCTCGGAATCCCGTTCCATCAGTCGGTTCAAAGCAGTTCGTCGCCCGATTGCAGATGAGGTGGGTACCATCTTTGGTGATCCTGGGGACCATGTCGAGGTGAAAGTTACTAGCGAATTCCAGGGTGACGCAGCGGGTCCCTAGGCGAATCTTGTCTGTGTAGTTACCGTTCTGGGCCAGTGTTTCGCTAAGTGCTTGGAAGTAATCTCTGGGCTCCCAGTCGGGCGTAGGGTCTATTACGACTTGGATATCGGCGTCATATTCATCATCGTCTCGGACGGGCTTGATGAGTGTGTCTAAGCCAAGCGACCCCTGCCGGTCGATTCTCTGGTATCCCTTCAAATTCGTCTCAAGGTGGCGCTTCACACCTCTTATACCAACATATAGCCTGCCAAGCCTATCCCTGTTGGGGTTGACTTCATCCCGAAGGAACTCTCTGAACAGACGATTTAGCTTCATCAAGCGCCCTATGGAGATTAGGCCAGCGGAGTGAACGGCAGGGCAGGGTGGGTTAGGAAGGTCTGCGCCAAATGGCTTGCACTATCGCGAACGACCTCCTGGGCTTCAACGGGCAGAAAATCCTTTGCTTTCTTCCAATCGTCCAGATCGATGGGCCTGCTTCCGTCAGGTCGATCCAGCCTGGTTACATGCTCCCTCCCAATCAGCAGGCCAGCTTGGTTCAACGCTGTGACCGATTGAAGGTGCATAGCCACGTCTATGATGCTCCGCCAATGCACCATGCCTGAGTTCCTGGCCTGTCCTTCGGTGACCTGAAACGGCTTCTGGCCGCAGCCGATGCTGAATACCCTGATGTCTTCACGCAGCGTAGTGAAGCGGGAGAGGGCCTCCACCAGTGCGATCATCGTGGGATTGTTGGCCCAGATGCCACCGTCGAGAAACGTGTATCCGCCTTGCTCGAAGGAGGTAAAGTAGGTTGGCGCCGCGGACGTCGCAGCTGCCACCGCACTCATCCGCTCATCGCCGTCAAGGATATAGCCCGGGTGATGCGGGGTCTTGAAGACATAGACCCCTCCGTTACGCCCCTCCGTCGAAGGAATCAGAAGGCGGTACTTTGACCCTCTCAGCGTCTTGTTGCCAAGCCTCTGAGATAGCAGTTCATCGAGGTGCCTACGGTCGTACTGGGCCGAGACCAACCTCCTGGCCCTGCCTATTGGCCCTCTACCTCCCGAGGGGAACACTCGATGTCCCTCCTCAAGGTACATTTGAAGAATCTCGCCAGCGGTTAACCCCGCGCCCAATCCCAAGGCGAGAATGCCGCCCGTCGACGTGCCGGCAATCAGGTCGAAGTAGTCTCCAATGCTCTTACCCTGGAGGCGCTCCTGCTCCAGGTAGGTAAGGACTGCCGCCGGAAAGATTCCCCTTATGCCACCACCATCAATCGACAGGATTCTAAAGGGAAGGTCATTCTCCCACTGCACAGGGTCCCAGGCCTTTTCGGGAATAGCCTCCGTTCGGCGTCCGGGACTCCATTGCCTCATCTAGGCTCCGCCGACAAGCCGTCCGGCCCGACTACAAGCTCCCACGCCACTAGCTCCAAGTCCTCTACCGATGGCTTCTTGGTCTCGGGTCGTGCGATAGGGCGGTCAAGACCCTCAGCCCTGATAGCTTCTCGAAGGGGAATCAGTGCTTGAACCACTTGGCCCAACTCTGCGCGAGTTGGCGTAAGCTGGTTCATGACTCGAACAGGATCTCTCATTCCTACCCGCCTGGTTGCGTCAGAAGGCAATGGCATCTCAACCCAGTCGTTGAAGAATTTGAACAAATCAGGTTGAGATTGCAGTAGATCATCACGATTGAGGAACTGCCTGATGCGCTTCGTGAAGCTGTCAGAAGTTACTGCGGATATGGCGTCCAAGTATGCTCTGCCGATCTGGTCGACGGCGGCTTTCAGGGGTTCGGTCAAGTTCTTGAATGGGTTATCATCAGACGGGATCTCGAAGCGGTGTTCGTCTCTGCTGGCCTCCACAATCGATAGGACATCGTTTGGCGACGTCATCGGCTGCGCCACATTGCCCACGGGGTAAAATCGCCAGAACACTTCGCCCGATGCTTCTTCGGGCATTTTCAGCATGATGTAGACTCCGTTGACCATGCCCTTCTTCACACTGTATACCCCGTTTGGAATATCCTTCACATCCTCTGTGGCGAACTCTTTCATCATGTCCAGGTACCTATTCAGCAGTTCCGCTCCCTCGTCCAGCCCCTGGCTGCGCTCTCCCTCGCGGTATACCTGATCTGCCTGGACGCCGCCGGCGCGCAGCTTCATCACCTTGTCTAGTTCCTTAGCCTCGATCTGCTCTCCGAGCACCGAGGCGTCTAGAGCAACCGCGTCCTCAATGGCCTCAATCTTCCTGGTTAGATTCTGAACCAGATTCAGCAGGTCCTCCAAGCCATCCTCGGGCATCAGGTTGTAGATGTACACCTTGTCATGGGGGGAGAACAGACGATCGATGCGACCGGCCCGCTGAATCATTCTTACCGGATTCCAAGGCAGGTCGTAGTTGATCAGAAACTGGGCATCTTGGAGGTTCTGACCCTCCGAAAGCACATCCGTAGCTATCAACAGTTCGATGCCCTGAGCTCTCAAAGGTCCTATCTTCTTCAGCAAGGCTGTGTTGTCCAGAGGTTCGGTCTCTCGATGGGCTGCCAGTGGTGCGAAGCGCTCAAGCACCAAGCGCCGCCGATTCTGGTCGTCTCCTCCAGTGAGCAGCGACATCCACCGTGCGTCCTCCAGATTGCTCTTAACGCGTACGGCGCTTTTCAAAGCATCCACTTCTCCGCCAAACTGCTTGAAGAGGTGTTGAGCGGTGTCCTTGTACGTCGTAAACAAGGCCACCTTGGTGGGTTGCCCGTGGTTGTCCTCTTTCGGAAGCCCTTCGAGCAGCTTGCGGACGGCCTGGGCCTTGGGGTCCCCCTGTTCTGCTAGCATCTCCTCCAGCCACTGAAGTCGAGTGAGCAACGTCTGAAGCCTCTCCCTGTCGAACTCCACGTCGGCCTGCAACCGCCCGCGAAGGTCTAGGTCCTCCGGTGCGGCCAACTCCTGTTGCAATGCCGCCACTGCCTTGGGGTCCATGTCCTCTATGTCCTGATCGTGGTCTGGCAACGATCCTCCCAACACTCCCCTCAGCTTGTAGGCTTGCTTGGGCGTCAGGACACGATCTTGTCCCAACCTCCCCAGGAAGAGGTTGAGATAGTCCACAAGACTTCTCACCGTGGATGTGAGCGCAGCCAGAGAACTCTCCATTCGCTTTAGGAGGATGGTGCGCATGATGCCGACGAAGTTGGCATTGCGTTGCCTCAGTTGTGCACTGGTCTCCTTCTCCCCTGTCTCTACACCGTACTCATCCAGGCGGTAGACGGCGAAGTTGAGGTGCTCAATGGCGTCGATGATGTCGTGGTAGATATTTCCGTACAGGCCTTGCAGGCTGTAGTCCACCGCCTTCGGTATCTCGTGCTCCGGAAACCGGAGTGGTTGCCCATTTACCTCCATCGTCTCTCCCGCCTCCTGCATGGACCGTATGTCATGTCGGGTCCGGCGAACTAGAGACAGCATCATGGCGTCAAGTAGGCCGGAGTCGGACTCCCCTTTCTCAATGGCTTGAAACGCCGCTTTCAGGTTGGGTATCGGCCCTCGCCCCGCATACCAAGTGTCATCTCCCCTCGTGATGAGCATGAGCTGGTGGTACAGGTCCCAGACGGAGTTGTTGATGGGCGTGGCTGTCATCAACACCACCCTGGTGTCCGGCTTGCCTCCTCGGATGATCTCCATGAGGGCGCGATAGCGCTTCGTCCTAGGGTTGCGGAAGTTGTGAGACTCGTCTACCAGTATGACATCGTACTGGTCCTGGTAACGCTTCAACTCGAACCTGAGCCGTTGCCGTTGAACGGGTGATGGTTCATCCTCGATGTCTGCGAGGCTGGGCAGAGACTCCATAGTGACTGTGGTGGCGATGATTCCCCACTCGGCGAACCTGTCGGCGCTCCAATTATCCTGAAGCTGGGCGGGGCAGACTATCAACGCCCGCGTCGAGGTGCTCACTCGTTGCGGGTCATCATTCCGCTGGTTGGCGAACTCCCGAAGGATGCCCAAGCCTTCGTAGGTCTTGCCGAGGCCCACTGAGTCGCACAGCATGGCTCCCCAGTGGCGCCTCAGCAGTGCCACGCAACGTTGGACGGCCTGCTGCTGGAACCCGGCCAGCCTCCCCATGACCTCTTCAGACAGCCCCATCTCCAGGAACCGGCCGTAGGCAGCGTGCAGAGACTTGAGCATGACCTGCCACGGGGTGTAGCGCCTCCCGAACAGGACACATTCTTCTAGGCGCTGGATGAACTGCGCTTTGCAGTCCTGCCCAAGCTCCCATTTCTCGTCGAACCAGCCTTCCAGTTGCACCGTCAGATCGTGGTCGTAGGAGGCGAGATTCAGCTCGGAGTTTTCGGATAGGCCGCTCTTGGTGAGGTTGCTGGAGCCGACGGTGGCATATTGCCCCATCTCGCCGGAGAAGAGATACGCCTTTGCGTGAAGCCGGTTTCTGGGCGAGCGATGATCCAGCACCTCTTCGGGCAGTACCTTGCCCTTATCGGACCCCAGGAACCGCCTAACCTCGACGCTGTCCCTTCTCAGAAACTCGGCCAGCTTAGTGACCCGCTCCCACGCGGAAAGGTCGAAGGCTGCCGCTTCGGGAGTCAGGCCACGGGATAGAAGCTCCCGACGTTCTTCGTGGGTGAGCAGCAACCAGGGGTACCCGCCGTCAAGAAATGTGTACCAGTCGATTGACTCGGCTGGGCCTTGAAGCTCGTCATGGTCGCCGGGTTGGGAAAGAACATCGCCCGGGCCACGCCGATTCATGAAGGGCCGCTCCCCCAGCAACAGCCGAACGCTGGCGGCGCCTTCCATACCGTGCCTCAGGTCCAGGAAGCCATCGGGAGTGAGGTAGGCTGTTGCTATACGGATGTCCTGGGCGATTACACGGGACAGCGCCCCCACAAGATGCTCTCGCATCGAGCCGGTGGTCGACTCATTAGCTATGGGATGGATGTCAGTGCTTTCAGAGGTCATGCCGCTCTTATCTGTCACACTTGTAGTGCTTGCCCGGACTCCCACCATCTGCCGGAGACGCTTTTCCAAGCGGGCCACGATGGTCTGTCCTGCCATGGAATGAACGCTGGCATGCTATTACCGTCTGGCAAGGGATATTCCCCAAATCCTGATCTTCTGAACTCCTCGTAGCTGCGAGCTTCTACAAAGGCGCATTGCTCCTCATTCATGCCCCAAGCCGAATTGATGCTTATCTCCAAATCAGGTTTCCCGTCGCCATAAGTGCCTCTTCTGGATTGTCTACGCACATTGCCTTGAATCCACTCCCCCAGATAAGGCGACACTTGTCCAATTCTGAATTTGATTGACGCCCGAGAGCAAGGTCGATTCTCATAGTCTCCCGCCATAATCGATCTTATAGATTGCTCTTGGCTGTACTCCGGGGGAGAGAGCGCCGTCAAAATAGTTGCATTTAGTAAATCAATCAGGAATTGCCTAAATGTTGAACAGTCTTGCACAAGTAATTCCCTCGGCCTCAAGCCATGCACAACATCGTTGCGTAGCTGATGAGCCTTCTCGTGTGAGAAACCCTCTATCGGTTCAATTGTCTCGGAATTGAAACCGTGCTCTATCCCTGCCATTGTCCGGTCTCTATCCTTACCCGCCTCATTTCCACAGGTTCGGCAGGGCGCTTTGGATCCTTGGGTATGGAACCTCAAGTCCATCACGAGGCCTATACACTCAAGACCTGTCCATGCCGCCACATAACTGACTATCGGATCATCGGCGCTAACCGCAATTCCGTACCAATGCAGCGCCAACTGTAGCCGATATCTAGTGTCTCCATCGGTGGAAGAGAAGGCCTCGAGGTATCTCAGATATCGGTGCTGGACAATTGGGGCAAACGTCCCACCTAGAGATTCATGCAGTCGGTCGTCGTAGCTGTAGTTGTGCTGTGTTAGCAGCTTCTCGGATAAATCAACCGAGGCAATTCTACTGAGGCGTGGCGGACCGAGGGGGTATCCACCGAAGGCAGACGTTAGATCACTAAACAACCTGCCTACTTTCAAGGCATGATCTTCAGCATCTTTGAGTGTCTTACTGGAGAAAAGGATGGTGAGGGCCAGGTTAGCATATCCTTCAACTGCAGATTGTTCGTCAGGTGGGCGTACTATCCAATATCCCTTACTGACTTCAAATCCACCGGGGTTAGGCAACGGATCCCTGACTTCACTCTCCACATGGAAATAAGAGGGCGCTTTCACCTCCGCCACATAGAGTTGCTTTACAGACGGGTCACTTCGCATTGGCTTTCTGCATCCAATGTTGCTTGGGCCAAACTCGTAATTACTCTACACCGAAACGATGCTCAGCCCCTGCATCCGTTCAAAGTGGCGTCTATTGTTCGTGAGTAACGTGAGGTCGTGACGCAAAGCCGTAGCCCCTATCCAAATGTCGTTATTGCCAGGGAGAGCATTGGCAGTTCTTAACCTGCCGCTTTGCTGCCCGTATATCCTGGACACTTCATCGTCTATGTGAACCACGTCGATCTCAGAGAGTATCAATCGCAACGCTCTCTCATTCCCCGTAGGGTCCGAGGCCTTATACACCCCCTCATAGAGTTCGCCCATCGATACTATGCTCAGGCCAATCCCATCGGGCGTCAACTCTTCCAGGCGCCGAGCCACTTCTCTATTGCCACGGAAGTGAAGGATTATCCAGTCCGTATCCACCAGATATTTCACTTCTTCAAAGCCTCGGCTCGGGCCGTGTGTCTATAAGCCGGCTAGCGTAGATGTCTTCAATCAGCTTATTCCCGTCGATGCTGCCCTTCCAAGCACCCGCCGTTGCTCTCAGCGCGTTGAGTTTCCTCCAGTCCGGGGACATCTCCACGCCAAGAGCCTCCCGCCGGTCTCCCAGCCAGTCTAGGATCAGCTTACGTTCGTTAACTGATAGGCCGTAGGCTTCAAAAATGATGGTATCGATTTCTCTCTCAATATCAGGAGCATCAATGCCCTTCGCCAAGGTCTCGACATGCTGAGCAAGAAGGTTGTCGACGTCTTCTGAGAGTGCCGGAATCGGAAGTTGCTGCAAGAATTGCACAAAGACTTGGATGTAGCCATTCTGGAGTGCTGTGCAGAGATGCAATAGCAGCCACCAACCAACAGTCGAGTTCACGATTGCTGCTATTGAGGGACTTGGCGGGATAACAAAGTAGCAGGCATCGTTGTGATAAGACCCTGACTTGTCATATGCGAAAGTGGGCGAAATCACGAACCGGTTAAAGATAATCTTTGGGTGGGCGAATTCGTGATATAGGCCCTCTTGTGGCTGTTGAAGTTCATACCACGGGTGTAAGTGTGCCGTAGCCCGATTCTCAAGATCATTTCGGAACCACCGTAAGTGACCTTCAATTGCTGGATATTTGCTAATGTCCACCCCTCGATTGGTAAAGATGATGTAGAGGCCAGGCGAATCCGCTTTCCAACGCTTGATGTCTCGACCCCGTAGCCACGGCTTGATGAGATCCGTGCTGTGCGGGTCCTCTTCTACCAACTCATCACGCTTGGCCTGGTCTATGACGAACGCCTCGTTGAGTCCCGTAGTTACTCCTCTGTAAATTCGCCCCCTAACGAACTTGCTCAACGACGTGCCTGATGCCATTAACCGCTCAAAGAGGCGTACCAGGGCAGGGTCTTCCAGAACCCAACTGTCTTTATTCAGCATCACTTGAGGGAAGTCCCGTATTTCAGCTCTCGCTAGTAGGCCGTCTAAGTCTTCCAGTACGCCACGCACGTTCTCGGTGTTGACCTTCAGGCCAGCGTCGGAAAGTTCCCTGTGGACGGGACCGGCCAAGTTTGCGACTCTCAGGGCATGTTCCGATGTGTCTTTATGTCGGCTGCCCACCAGCACGGCCGGATATGCGGCTATGGCCCTGCCATTGGCCTCGAAGAGGGGTAAGTCACCGAAGTCGACGACCCGCTGGATACGGAGTGAAGCGGGGAGGTGCTCACGTGTTCCGGCTCCATACCCCGCCCGCATGAATTTGTTGCTGGTAATGAAAGACAACCAGCCGCCTGGTCGGAGTATCTGCAAGGCGCGTGCGTAGAAGTAGACGAGGATGTCCGCCCGAGACGCGACCACCTCCGGGAAGGCCTCTCCATAGAAGAGTTCGTCCTCGTTGTCAATTCTCTCCATCCTCACGTAAGGCGGGTTGGCCAACACGACGTGGAAACCTGCGTCTGGGTCGCCTTGACGCAAG
Source organism: Dehalococcoidia bacterium (assembly GCA_965207225.1). Classification (GTDB taxonomy): domain Bacteria; phylum Chloroflexota; class Dehalococcoidia; order Plut-88900; family Plut-88900; genus Plut-88900. The sequence continues at coordinate 399,287 of CBDBLV010000002.1, read as the reverse complement.
ACTTCGGGGAAGGCGACGGGCCATAGAAAGGGTTTTTGCACCATTGTGAAGTCAGTCGACAGCACACCATCCAGCAGGGAACGAATGCGTTCTATAAAGCGCTGAGCCCTGCTCAGCGCGGCTTTGGAAGGCTTCTCGCTCTTTCTCAGGGTTTCCAACTTCTCCTCGGCCCTCTTCAGCCCGTCGGCTAGGTGCAAGAGGATGATTTCACGTTGGTCCCTGGCAATGAGGTCCCTCAACTCCCGGAGGCGTCTCGGGTTTCTGTGTGTCCTCTCGAACTCTCGCCTCCGATGGTCGATGTTTCGCTCCAGTCTCTGTAGGCTGTCTTGGAGTTCCATGTCCAACTGCAGGCCCCTGGGTGTGGGCCAGGACTCCTTGAAGGCCACACCTGCTATCCCGTCCACTAGGGTGTCGCCAGCAAGGATTTGGAAATCCAGATTGGGGAGCGCCCAATCTGAGTTGGGATTAGGCGGTTCGTCCATGTCCAGCACCATAGAGAGCCAGAGACGCAGACGGCATATCTCTACAGCCTCCGGATTGATGTCCACTCCGTACAGGCTGTTCTCGATGATGCGACGCTTCCATTCACTCACCATCTGGTAGAGCTCATGGGGTTCGACGTAGCTTCGCTGAGAGAATAGAATTCCTCGACGCAGGGCCACCATCTCCTGGATGGCCCCTAAGAGAAATGCCCCGGAGCCGACGGCCGGGTCACACACCCGGATGGTTTCCAACGCATCTATTAGGGCGTCAGCGGGGATACCTGAGAGGGGCTGATGCTCGTCCCTAGAGCCGACAGCTTCCTGGCGAAGGCTGTCCAGGGTACCTTGGTCGACGCCTGTTTCGTCTCGCAGGTAGCCGTCCAAGACCTCGCGGCACATGAAGTGGACGATCTCTCTGGGTGTGTAGTAGGTGCCGGTGTCGTGACGCTCGTCGCCTTGGTATAGGTTCTCGAATACCCTGCCTAGAAGCTCCGGATCGGGGTCAACGGACTGGTCGTCCGGCGTTGACTCCCTAGTAGTGAATCGATAGCGGGAAAGCAGGCCGAGGAGAGTTTGCTGCTGGCCTTCTTCATTGTCCGCATCGGGGTCGAACACCTCGTCCGGCAGGGAGACCTCTCCCGCGTCGTCGATGCGGTCCTCTAGAACGTTTCGGCGGAACAGGCCGCCGTTCAGATAAGGTACAAAGCCTAAGACCGGATGCTCTCCCCGGCTGCTGCTTCCCGTCGCCATCGCATCGAAGAACATCGGGGCTAGGATGCCGCGATAATATTCGCCCTCTTGCGTCTCTGCCCGCTTGTACCAAAGGTTCAGCAAGTAAGTAGGCGAACCCATCCCTCCGGGCGCTCCTAGCCAGCGCTTGGCCTGAAGGAACCAAAGAAAGAGCACCCGGCCCATCTGTCGGGTGGCCCAAGCGCGGGCCTCCTCCTCCCCGAGAGAAGTGATTACGGGATGGTCCGGGTTGTCAGCTAAGAGTGCCTTGGCTATACGGTCCCGGACGGCGGCATACTCATGGTAGAACCTGGTGGTGACGCGCTCAACACTGAATTGCTGCTGCCACAGCCTGGATACTTCCAGAAGATTCGCGCCGGGAGTGATGCGTAACCCCCTTAGCAGGTCCCGGTGGAACCGGGTGGGGTTGTCGAGGTCTAGGTGAGCGCGGACGCTCGTCACGGCGCCGTTGGATGCGCCGACCTGGGTCCGGGGAAAAACGAGTTCGGCCTCGCGGCGCGGGTTGGTGGAGGGAGGGACCAGCAGTGCAAGAGCACGTCTATCAGGTACGTGTTCCACGAGGGCGCGGGTGATGCGCCGCCGTGAGCGGTCTCTATCTGACGACCGATGACCCCAGTCAGAAAGCACCCCGACCCATAGACCTGCCTCCGCCGGGTCTGCCTTCCGGCCTCCGACGCGGTAGAGTTCACTTACGTCAAACCCTCTGTCGCCACTTCCCCGAAGGAATTGTTTCAACCCTCCGGAGAGCGCGCCAGCGAGGCGGTCCTCCGGGCTTGAGACCGGTTCGAAACCCAGGAACGCGGCCAAGCTGTCGGCCCTTTGTGGGTCGCCACCAAAGTCCCGAAGGATGTCGACTATATTGCCGTCGGTTGCAAGAGTCATTGTCGCTACTTCACCCCATCTGAGAATCTGAGAATAGGACTGTGGGATGTTCGAAGTAAGTCCCTAACTACGCTACATCAAAGGGATGGGGAAAGATGAAGGCATGGTCAGGCTCACCTAAGAGTTTCGTGGGAAACCACGCTTCCATCTCTATATTCTCTTCTCTAAATCGTGAGAGTAATGTCAGCACTCCTTTAGCCTCAGGCACCGCCCTGTCGTAAGGGGCATTATATCGGAGATTCCGTTGCGCGCTTGACGAACTGAGAACTCCGTGTCAGGTCTCCCCTAGAGTGCTATCCTGTAGTCCAGAAGCTGGTCCATCAGCTTCACCGGCGGATTCCCACTACTATAGTTCCCGGAAGTCCAAGCCTGTGTATTCAGCCAACCCGTACACTCCCCAACAATCGCTAGCAGCTCATCGTGCGGGACCAAAAACCAGCCGCCTCGTGTGCGCTTGTAGATCGGGAAGCACATCCAGACGTCTTTTCCTCGGTATTTCTGGTCAATTGTGACTCGAGCCTTAAGCTGGACCCTCAGGGTAGTTTCCCCGTCGAAATGGTAAGCCAAAAAATCAGCTCCCTGCCAGTCGTCATCCAGCTTTATGCAGTTGAACCCGAACCGGGCCAAGTGTCCGGCCACTATCTGGCGGTTGTAAATCTCTTTCTGCTTTGGGGTGAGATTATGGGGATCGATGTGTCCGATTACTTTGCCGTGCGGCGGAACTTTGATGTGCACCAAACGACGCCTCCAGGTGCGAGGGTATCGCAAGGATATCACAGGGGCCGATTAGAACACTGGTGTTGTGAAGCACTTCCCGTCGGCTCAGGCGTGGTCTCCTTACTGAGGCTTAGCGGGATGCGATATGGAGAGGGTGGAAGGGCGGCGGGATACAGAATTCCTTACCGCTTTGGTTCTGAGTTTGAATCCATACACAGTATGTCTTACCACTTCCTGGATTTCGGAATGTTACAGACGGCTTCGTGGATTTGATCCGCTTGGGTTTGCCTGTGCAGCCATTCCGGGATTCAAATTGAAGATCAGCCAGTGGAGGCGTTACCGCTTCCCGAAACTTCCCACAACACCTTACCGCAACTTTCCGCAGATTCTTAACTCAGGTTGTGTTTGGCGATGAGCTCAAGTAACCCTTGGTTCAAGTCTGGTTGCAGATCCTTTGCCAGCAACTTGTCAATGACTTCTCGGGCGCCAGCCCAAAACCACGGGTCAGTGTTTTGTCGCCCCAGATGGACGAGGAACTTGGCTAGATCATTAGGAAACCGTTCTATCAGGTCGCTCTCTTGGAGGTCGTGCAAAATGTATGAATCAGTTAGGGTAACCGGACGCATCTGTATTGCCATTCCCACAGCCTCAGAGAATACTCCCGGCAAATGGACAATCCACTCGAGCATCCGTGCAATCTCCGCATCATCCAGACGGCTGGGTACCCCCTGTAGGCGATTCTGCCAGTAATCCTTGAGCCACACGCTCCACCATTCCTTTTGCTTGCTCTCGTCAAGGTCGCTCAGAACATGGCCAATTGCAATTGCAATCTGGGTCTTTGCCTCTATGTCTGCGTATTTGAAATACTCCGTAATCCAATTATCGTTGGCTCCGACGATAAGCCAACTCATTGCAGCAACGTAGAATTCTACGAAGCGGGTCAGAGTATTTCCTTGGAATTCTCGGATAACCCGTGGAATAGCGTTTATGAAATTGTCGCGTAAGAGATCCGTAATCTGCGGGGACAAACGTCCCCAAGAAAGAAAACCATCCCACGCACACCGAAAATCTTCGTGTTGGATGTCAAAAAGCGGAAGCAGGTTCTTGATTGCCCAATCCTCATCAACGGCAAGAAAGAAATGAAAGTTGCTGGCGAGCACGGTGCGGCCAAATTTTCCAAGTACGCCGTCTTCTTCGACGATGGCATCCAATGCCTCGCGGTAATCAGTGCTTAGCGACTGCGGCGCGGGGTCTTGCAGCTTACGCCACAGTACAATGCTGTGTATCCAAAACAGGGCCAATTGGCCGGATGCATGATTGATAGCCCTGTCTAGCCAGCTAACGTACAGTGGATCTCCGCCTACGTACGCGGTAATTTCGGGGAGCTTGTCCAAAGAGGCGTATGGACGTAAGGCTGCGGCTATCGCATTAGCCGCGCCGGGTAATCCAGTCGCTGCTGATGCAGTCCTTTTGACCAGTTTACTGAGGATGTCGGCGATTTCACCCGGATGTTGCCGGTGCAACTCGCTAGCTGATAGGTGGGTGAGCACACGTTTCACGCCCTCTTGGTCGAACTCCTTTGTCGTCCAAGCAGTCAGTACGTATTGCCACAGATCTGAGTCCCATGCCCCGAATTCGACCATGGCGTCTGCTAGATCAAGTCCCCAAAACGGGTTGACCTCGGCGGCTTGCCTGACCGAGTTCAGCATCGCCCAGCGGTCATTTCCGTCGAACAATTGCTGATCGGTCGGTTCGTATGTCAACAATTCCGGCAATAGTTCCGCTGCCTGCCGTACGAGGAGCGCTCCGACTTCCCAAGTGTTTTGAGTGGGCGACCGGGCTCCGGACCAGTGATAGTGAGTGAGATCGGGATTCTCCGGTGCCACGAACTGCGGATTCTCGGCCCAGACTGTGTCCAGTGCCTCTTTGATTGTGTTGCAACCCGGATCAGAACGATGTAGCCAGTAGAACCAAGTGAAAATGTGGTGCGCTGATAACATTTCGCTATCGTAGCGCTTGCTTTTCGGCACTCGGTACCTAGAGATTGCTTGGATAAGCTCCGACCTTTGCTCTGGGCTGGCTTTTGGGTACTGAAGGGCAGAAGCGTGGAAAATCTCGTGGTGAGTGGCTATTTCGTTCACATCGCATCGTTCCAGCAGCCATGCAATTTTGTCGTCCGCAGTCAGGTCGTTCCGGGCGGCCAACGCATGGATAGCCAGACGTCTCAACAATGGCGCGTTGGAACTGGCAAAGCGGTCGCACCAAGCTCCCGCAACCACCGGAGCATTGGTTGCCAACCACTCCAAGCATTCCCGCGCGGCGTCGATCAGTGGGTCTATATCCCGGTCCAGATCATCCTGCAGGTGTGGTTCGATGGCCGACCTGCTGAAGCTGTCCCAATCCGAAGTCGCATCACCGCGCTCCCAGGCAACCAAAATCGAATGGCGCTCTTTCAACCGCATGGTGACCAGCGCCAGCAGCGATTCGGACATCTCGGATAGGTTAGGCTTGATACAGTCTGACAAAATCTTTTGGGCAAAATAGCGAGACATATTGGGGTTACGCCGCTCGGGACGCGGCGGCACTGGAGTGAGCCCCTTCATCAATGCTTCGTATACTCGCAGTAGGCTATCGGTTGCGCGGATACTGGCGCAGGCTTCAGCTAGCCAAGACAAAGTGATATCGTCGGCATCCGTTGGGATGACGTAGGCCAGGAAAAGGACCCATCGCGTCATTACCGCAGCATCCGGTGACTGGGGGATGCTGTCTTGCATCTGCCAACACAGTTGCCGCCACAGTGATGGGTTTAGGCGGTTATTGTAGCGTTCGAAGAGTGTGAAAAGCGTACTGTCGTGGTTTATGGCGAAACGGGAGACTAACCACCGAACAAGGGTATGATCTCGTTCGTTAAGTTCTCCATCGGTGAATAGCTTCGCCAAATGACCAGCGCGGTCAAGCCACTCGACCCACTCCGGTGCATTGGCGGACTCGATGAAAAACCTCGTCGTTATTGGGTCGCCTAGGGCGTGTTTAATCTTTCCGACGCTTTCGTCATCAATGGGTGGGCTCTTGTCGGCAATGGCGGAAATTTCGCGCTGCCAGTCAAGGACCCCGCGTTGTAGGAAATTGGCCAACCCAGCCACAGCCACATCCAAGCCGTCGAAGTCGTTGGCGTGAGCTTGCTGGAAGGTAACAGGTTCTATGCCCATCCTCTGCCACCGAGTGGGATCATCAATTTGGTCGCCTATCAGCGCGAAACGTTGCAGGCCGCCATCCGGAGGCAGCGACGGCGTCAGGTAGGTCATTATCGTGTCACTGTGGTTATAGCCCACGAACATCACGGTGTAGTTGGCAAAGAGATCAATCAAATAGCGGCGCGCCCAACCGTCCGATTCTGTCAGATAGGCGCGTCCAAAATCCCGGTGCGTGAGGACCATATCATGAGGTTCATCCACTGAACCGTGCAGATGAACAATGCCGTGAAAACGGTTGCCCAATGGTAATGCCGGTGCCTGAAATACTCTGATCTTAGAGTCGAACTCGCCGCAAGCTGCGCGCTCGAACAGGTCATCGAAGTTAGTGGTAACCGCTCGCGCGGCTTCCGGTTCTCTGAAGAGTCGTAATAAGTTCAGATGGAGGGTGGTAGGTTCGGGATTGTTTCGTTGCAGAATTTCAGCCGCCCGCTGGTGGACATCAGTACCGGCGTCTTTCAATCTTCCCAAGAAGCGGTCCTCAGTTTCTGCGTCGCTTTTGGATTGACCGGTTCCTTCCGCTATTTGCTCGGCCAATCGGCGAAAGTCGGGCAAACATGCCGGTTGTCCCATGGACACGCCGGCACCTGCGAACACCACCACACGCCCGTCTCTAAGGGCGTTCAGAAGAGGTTCAGGGAAGTCAACTCCACCGATTTTCAATCGTCGATCCCAGGGTGTCGTTTTTCTGGATCATAGGTAGCTGATGGACGACTAGAATCTTATGATTCAGTCTACTGTGGCGCACACTGCCTCACGCCTTTGGTAACCTCTTCCCATTCGGGAGCTCATTTACACATGTAGCCTTCGACCGCTGTACTTTCCTGGTACTAACCAGGATTAACTACTGTTTTGGAGCCTTCCGACCTAAATCAAACCGTAGCTAACCTGTAGTGGCATCTCTGCTATCTCTATCGGTTATCAGAAGTCTGCACCAGGATAATGCTATCACAATAGGTAGTCCCCACCTCTCCCCTGAAGTCTTGCCAAAGTTCCGCACTGAGAAAGTAGCTACACCGGGTTTGGCCTGCCTCCCCTCGGTTACCAGATTCCTCACAATCTCTTCACAGGCTATGGTGTAGGCTAATCAAGATTGGAGGCTGAAGGTACCTTCCCAAGGTCAAGGAATTGCGAAGGCCCTAGGGTCTATAGAAGTAGCAATCGTCCCGGTGGGTAACGATAAACTCTAAACTCGACAACACCACCCTTTCCCCTATCATCGCCCCCGCCATGGACCGTGTTGTCGAGTCCACGATGGCTGTCAAAATGTCCGAGCTCGGGGGCCTAGGTGTGCTCAATATCGAGGGCGTCCACGGCCGATACGAAAACTCCGGCGATATCCTCGAGCATATGCCCAAGCCACCGAGGATCAGAACCATCTATCAGGAAATGTCCGGACCTGACGGTAATACATTGATTTCGAGCACTATGCTCATGCACCAGGGGTAATAACGACGACCCGGTCCTATCCCACCAGACGGACTACGTCCTAAGGACCGCTGCCATTATCTCTGGCACTTTCCTCTGCGTCTTGAAGATCCCCCATGACGTAGTCCGCCCACAGCTGCATCAGCTCCCGGCGACGCTCGAACAGGTCTGACCTCGCGTAGGCCTGTTCAGTCGCGTTGCCCAGACTGTGGGCTAGGGCGGCCTCGGAGACGACCCAAGGGGTATCCGTCTGCTCCAGGGTCCAGTTTTTGAAGCTACTGCGAAATCCGTGGACGGTGGCACGATCTGCCAGGCCGACAGAGCGCAGAACCTTCGTCAGTGTCATGTCGGACATCGGGGACCCTGCCTTCAGCACCGACGGAAATACTAGGCCAGAATCGTCACGCAGTACGGACGTCTCCCTTAGCAGGTCGAGGGCCTGGTTACTGAGGGGCACCCGATGTTCAACACCCGCCTTCATCCGCCCCGACGGGATATGCCATTCCCGGCCATGCATGTCGAACTCGTCCCAGGTTGCACCCCTGGCTTCGCCGGAGCGAGCCGCGGTCAGCACCAGGAACCGGAAGCACAGCTTGGCAGGTATCGAGGCCTGAGAGGACTCGATCGTTTCAAGTGCTGAGGCAACCTCCTGATAGGGAAGTGCCCTGAAGTGAGCCTTTACTTTCGGCATGGGGGGCAAGGCACCGTCGATGGCTTCTCCCGCCGGGTTAGACTCGACGAAGCCGTAGGCCAAGGCCCACCGGAAAACGGCCCTCATGCGCTGACGCACACGACGGGCCGTCTCAGGACGGGATGACCAAATGGGGGTGAGAACGCTCAGCACATCTCCTCGGTCTATCTTGTCTAGGGATGTGTTGCCCAACTTTGGCATAGCGTGACGCTCCAGGGTCTGAATCCAGCCTGAAGCGTGCCTGGGGTTGCGCCACCGAGGCTTATTGGCCTCATGGACAGCGTAGGCGGCTTTCTTGAACGTTGGCATGGCAGGGGCCCGCTTTTCGGCCAAGGGATCCCGACCCTCCGCAACGGCTGCCCTATATTCTGCTGCCTTCTCGCGAGCCTGAGCCAGGCTGACTGAAGGATATCCGCCTAAACCTATATCCCGTCTACGTCCATCGACGGTGATGCGCAGGACCCAAGATTTTCGTCCGGCTTTGCTGATGAAGAGATGTAGACCGCCACCGTCCGAGTAGCGTCCGCGTTCTTTCAGGGCCTTAACCCGAGTTGCGGATAATGCCACAGATACCTCCATCAATCCTAAATTGTTCCCACGAATGTTACCACAGTTGTTGTGGGAACTCAAAAGATTAGGAGGGCGGGACAAAGCACCACAAAGGATGATATTAGCTTTGGAGCAAGCGTAACTTGAGAAAAAAGAGGATGACCAAAAGAGGTGTAGTGGCGGAGGGAGTGGGATTCGAACCCACGGTACACTGACGCGCACGCCGGTTTTCAAGACCGGTGCCTTAAACCGCTCGGCCATCCCTCCGGGCACGGATAGGATTATACGCGCCTTTGCTTCCAGGCGGGGGAAGGGGAGCTAAGGGGCCTCGATTACGTCGAATCCCGTGTACGTCTGCAGCACCTCCGGTATCCGCACCGAGCCATCCGCTTGCTGGTATGTTTCCAGCACCGAGATCAGCACCCTCGGCAACCCTAACCCGGACCCATTTAGAGTGTGAACATACCGGAGCCTCGCTCCCTCGCTGGGTCTGTACCGGATGTTCGCCCGACGCGCCTGGAAGTCCAGACAGTTGCTGCAGGAGCTCACTTCCAGCCACTCCCCGCATCCCGGGGCCCAGACCTCCAGGTCATACGACTTGGCGGAGTGAAATCCCAGGTCGCCCGTGCAGAGCTGGAGTACGCGGTAGGGAAGCCCCAGTGCCTCGGCCACGCTTTCCGCGTCGGACAGCATCGACTCCAACGCTTCTGCCGAGTCCTCCGGCGCAACGAATTTGTACATCTCCACCTTGTCGAACTGGTGCCCCCGCTTGATGCCTCTTGTGTCCTTTCCCGCCGACATCTTCTCCCGACGGAAGCAGGGCGTGTAAGCCACATAGTTCAACGGGAGGTCGGATGCGTCCAGGATCTCCTCCCTGTGCAGGTTGGTCAGAGGGACCTCTGCGGTTGGGACGAGCCAAAGGTCGTCCTGCTCATCGTGGTACACGTTGTCTGCGAACTTGGGTAGCTGCGCACTCCCGACCAGCGCCTCCCGTTTCACTACGAAAGGTGGGTAGACCTCGGTATACCCGTTCCGGTCCTGGTGAAAGTCCACCATCCATGATATGAGGGCCCTCTGCAGCCGGGCCCCGCGCCCCTTCAGAACATAAAAACGGGACCCCGATATCTTCACACCCCGTTCGAAGTCCAGGATGCCGAGGCTCTCCCCGATCTCCCAATGCGGTTTGGCATCAAAATCGAATGTTGGGAGCTCACCGATGGTCTTAACCACGACGTTGCCCGTCTCGTCTTCACCCGGAGGTACATCATGGAGTGGAGTGTTCGGAAGTTGGAGTAGCAACAAGTCCAACTCTTCGTCCAGCGTCTTGATTTCGCCCTCCAGCTCTTTGATGTCTGCCCCAACCTTACGCATTTCCTCAATCACCTCGGGCGGCTTCTCCTTCATTTTGGAAAGCTCTTTGCTGACCTGGTTCCGACGCGCCCGAAGGGTCTCGGAGGACGTGAGGATGGTGCGACGTCTTTCATCGAGTTCAAGGATTCGGTCAAGAGGCGCCTGGTCCTCTCCTCGACGCACCAGCCCCTCCCGCACAACCTCCGGTTTTTCTCGAATCAAGTTGATAGCCAGCATGGATAGCGCCCTTAGCTGCGATGATATGGGAAAGTATAAGACAGTGGGGGTCGAGATATTACGCTGGCTTTGGGCACTGCTGCCAGGAGCCCTATCTTTCCACCGACCTCAGCTGAGGAAACAAGATCACATCCCTTATCGACTGCTGGTTTGTCAGCAACATCACCAGCCGGTCTATCCCCATTCCCAACCCCCCTGTGGGCGGCATGCCGTGCTCCATCGCCAGCAGGAAGTCCTCGTCCAGCCGGTCGACCTCCTCATCCCCGAACTCCAGCCTGAACTTCTCCTGCTCGGCGAACCGCTGCCTCTGGTCTACGGGGTCGTTCAGTTCGGTGAAGGCGTTGGCAATCTCCATGCCGGCAGCGAACCCCTCAAACCTCTCCACGAACCTGGGATCGTCAGGTTTGCGCTTGGAAAGGGGAGACATCTCTACCGGGTGGTCGATGACGAAGGTCGGCTGGATGATGTACGGCTCCACGAAAGTCGACAGAAGCTTGTCGTAAAGCTGCGCAGGGCTGAGACCTTCCACCCGCTGTCCCACACCCTCGGCATCCGTCCTTAGCACCTCCGCGTCGGCATATTTCGGATCGGCTATGTCCAGCCCGCTCCGTTCCTTTATCGCATCCCGCACCGACACCCGGGGCCAGGGCGGCGTGAAGTCCAAAGTGTGTTCCCTGTAAGTGATGGTACTGGTCCCCAGCACCTCCTGAGTGATATACGCCATCATATCTTCGACCATGCGCATCACGTCATTGTAGTCAGCATAGGCCTCGTAGCTCTCCATGGTGGTGAACTCGGGGTTGTGCCTGGTGTCTATCCCCTCGTTCCTGAATATCCGACCTATTTCATAGACCTTGTCGATCCCACCGACTATCAACCGCTTAAGGTAAAGCTCCGTGGCGATCCGAAGGTAGAGAGTCCGGTCAAGGGCGTTGTGCTCAGTGGCGAAAGGCCGGGCCATGGCGCCCGCGGCCACCGGCAGGAGTATGGGAGTCTCCACCTCTGCGAATCCCCTGTCGTCCATGAACTTTCGCATGGCGGAGATGAACCGTGCCCGGATGTCGAATATCCGCCGGGCCTCGTCATTGGAAATCAGGTCCAGGTATCGATGACGGTGGCGCTTCTCCACGTCGGTGAGTCCGTGCCACTTCTCCGGCAAGGGCCTGAGAGCCTTGGTGAGAAGGGTGAAGGACTGGACTCGGACGGTTATCTCGCCGGTTCGGGTGCGGAACATCGGACCCTCCGCGGCCAGAGAGTCACCGGTGTCCAACTCTGCCAGGACAGTTCGCTGCTCCTCCGGCAGGTCGGCGGGCCTGATGAACAGCTGCACGGAGCCCGTGCCGTCTCGCACGTCGGCAAATGTCACCCGTCCCATCCCCCGCAGAGCCATCACTCTACCTGCCACCGCAACCACCTTCCTCGGCATGCGCCCCGAATCCTCAATTCCTTGGAAGTATGCAAGCGCCTCCGCCACCGTGTGTGTGCGCTTTAAACGGGCCGGATAGGGGTCTATGCCCTGGGCGCGAAGGCGTTCTACCTTGGAGAGTCTCTGCTGGAAAAGGTCTTCGCCTCTATCGGCCATGGGAGGGTTATCGGGGATCGGGCAGCGGGTCCGTGATGCTAGGCAATGCTCTTAATGGTCAGTTCCAGGACCCGGGCCGGGGCCTTTACCTGCACTATGTCCCCGACCCTGCTCCCGAGGAGCGCTTGCCCGACTGGGCTTTCGTTGGAGATTTTCCCGGCCCTCGGGTCGGCCTCGTCGCTGCCTACTATGAGGTACTCCATGGTCCGGCCTGACTCGTTCAGGACGGTGACCCGGGCCCCGACGTCCACAACCTCTGAACTCAGATGTTCATCGGGTATGACCGTCGCATTGTGGAGCATGTTGTCCAGTGTCATTATCCGACCCTCGATGAACGCCTGCTCGTTCTTTGCGTCGTCGAACTCGGCGTTGTCCTCTGTCCCCCCGAAGTCCTTGGCGTGAAGGATACGGTCGGCTATTTCGTGTCGCTTTTCCGTGCGGAGGTGGTGGAGCTCCTCTTTGAGTTCCTCAAAACGCCTATGGGTAAGATAAGTCTTCTTGAGCGTCATGGCATTGCGCCTCAGGGAAAAGAAAAAGACCCCTCGGAAAAATCAATGGGATCAGGCTAATTCTATGCCACGCCGAGAAATTTGTAAAGCAGGATGCACGTTGCCGATTTCGCATCCCCTATTTTCCCGGACGCTACTAACTCCTCGGCCTCGGCAAGCGTCACGGGCGCCAGGGTTATATCCTCGTCGACATCCGGCTCCAGGGGATCGTAGGACAGCCCCGTGGCCACGAAAAGATGGTTCAGTTCCGTGCAGAACCCCGGCGAACTGTACACCGAGGCCATGAGCCGGAAGTTATCCGCTCTATACCCGGTCTCCTCCCTTAGCTCCCGCTGCGCTGCCGCTTCCACGTCCTCACCCGACTCTATCCCGCCGGCCGGGGTCTCCAACAGTTCCTTGCCAACCGCCGCCCTGTACTGGCGTACCAACAGGAGATTCCCATCCTCGTCCACCGGCAGTATATGCACTACCTCGGCATGCTCGACGATCTCCATCCTGGCTTCACGGCCGCCAGAAAGCTGCAGGGTGTCGACGCGCAGGCTGACAACCTTGCCATCGTAAATGCGCTTGGTCTTCGTATCCGGGTTAATGCCCATTCCCGACCACCCGCTCACTCCATTCGAGTCAGCCTCTCCGTAACTGTCGAGTAGAAGCGCCCGGGAGGCTGGAACCTGAGGAACTTGGCCATGTTTGAGCCTATAGTAGCGGAAACCGTGTATCCGTCCTGTAGGTCGGCTTCGATCTGCCCGTCAACGCTCATGATCACCTCATGGTCCGTGCTTACAGTCAATTCGACTTTCGAAGCGGGTGGTAAGACCAGGGCGTTGGATATGGTGAGGTGAGAGTCGATAGGATTCAATACAAACTCGTCGGTTAGGGGGTTGAGGATGGGCCCGCCTGCAGCCATGGAGTAGCTGGTGCTTCCCGTTGCCGTGGCTATGATCACCCCGTCTCCCTTGTAAGTCGTGAACAGGTCCCCGTCAATCCGCGCCTCGATTCGTATCACCCTGGCCACCCGACCCCGCGCCACCACCACGTCGTTCAGTGCAAAATACGTCCTTCGCCCATCTCCCGTCCCTTCGGAGGGTGTACATGGGGGAATGATCTCTGCCTGCAGCGTTGCCCTGTGTTCAATCCTGCCCCCGTCCCCCAGCAGCGTCGGTAGGTCTTTTCTGGCCTCCTCGGGGTTGAGCTCGTTCATAAACCCCACCCGACCCATGTTCACCCCCAGGACGGGAATCCCGCATGGCAGTGCCAGGTGAGACACCCGAAGCATTGTTCCGTCCCCCCCCACGCTTATAAGGAGGTCCCGGTCTCCCACGTCGTCGGAGGTTGCATCTTCGTCCCAGGCTGAACGGTGCCAACCCTTGATTCCGGCCTTTGACAGTATGCCCAAAAGGTCTTCGGCAAGCGTACGGGCCTCGGGAAGACGCGGATGGTAGAATACTGCTACCCGATTTATGTTTTGCTCCTTAGACAATGGTTCCCTTTGCCGTGTCATTGGCTTGCAGAAAGGCCCTTTGTTGAGGGGCAAGTATAAGCGTCTGCCGGAATCCAAGTCGAGACCGCAGACGGAAAGCGGGAAAATGACCGACGCCTCGGATTTGATGGAGGTATCCACGTGAGGATAATCGTTATAGGCCAGGCTCCCTTCGGGGCCGCAGTGTTGGAAAAGTTGGTGGAGAGGGAGGACGATGAGGTGGTAGGTGTGTTCGCCCCTCCCGAGAGAAAGGGCAGACCCGACCCCTTGTCTGCCAAGGCCGAGGAACTGGGTGTCCCACTCGTTACCGTTACTTCCATGAAGACCGACGAAATCTACGAAACAATCAAAGGCATGAAGCCCGACATCGGCGTCATGGCCTTCGTTACCCTCCTGGTCCCCGAGCGGGTCCTCGATACTCCTACGCTGGGCACTATCCAGTACCACCCCTCTCTTCTCCCCAGACACCGTGGCGCCAGCGCCATCAACTGGGCCATCATCAACGGGGAAGACAAGACAGGTCTGACCATCTTCTGGCCCGATAAGGGCCTCGACACGGGCCCCATCCTGATGCAGAAGGAAGCCGTCATCGGCCCCGATGACACCGTGGGTTCCGTCTACTTCAACCACCTCTTCCCGGACGGCGTGGCAGCCATGATAGAGTCCGTGGACCTGGTCAAGGCGGGCAATGCGCCACGAATCATCCAGGACGAGTCCCAGGCTACCTACGAAGGCATCTGCCGGCCCGAAAACGCCGAGCTGGACTGGTCCAAGGACGCCCAGACCGTCTACAACCTGATCCGCGGGACCAACCCCCAACCTGGCGCCTGGGGCACTCTAAAGGGCCAGAAAATCAAGGTGTTCGATTCAGCCCTTGGCACTGCTTCAGGTGCAGCGGGTGAAGTGCTGGCGATCGAGGACGACGGCTTTGTGGTGGGGGCGGGCAGCGGGTCGGTGAAGATCAAACGGGTCCAGCCTCCCGACTCCCGCAAAATCCCCGCCCCCGAATACATCGAGGCTTCAGGCTTGCAGGTCGGTGACAGGTTCGGGGCTTAACCGCAGGCGAGAGGGTCGGTATTCAAGCGCACCTGGCATACCCTGCTTTTGCAGACATTCCACTCTACCCTTGACACACAACACCTGAATGGTGTATCTTTGGTGTATGGGACGCACAAACATTGACATTGATGACGGCGCTATCGCCGAGGTTATGGCCCGTTACAGCATAGACACCAAGCGGGAGGCCGTGAACTTCGCCCTCCGGATCGTGGCCGGGGAGTCTATGTCCTTGGACGAGGCCCGTGCCCTCCGCGGCTCGGGCTGGGACGGGGACCTCGAAGAGATGCGCTCCGGCCGCTCCTTGTGATCCTGATAGACACCTCGGCCTGGGTCGAGTTTCTCCGGGATACGGGCTCTCCGGTCTGCCTCCTCGTTGACGAATTGCTGACAGGCGAAATCGCTACTTGCGACGCTGTCCGCATGGAGGTCCTGGCCGGGGCTCGTAACGAATTCCACTTGCGCGACCTGCGTCGACTCCTCGCTCGAGCCGTCCTGCTTCCCACCCGCCCGACCCACTATGAAGAAGCCGCTTCCCTCTACCGTCACTGCCGCCGCCAGGGCGAAACCGTGCGAAAGCTAATCGACTGCCTCATCGCCTCCGTGGCTATTAGCGAGGACATCCCGATACTTCATAGAGACATCGACTTTGATGTCATGGCGCGTCATACAGGTCTACGGACCTACAGGGCCGGGATAACATACCAGCGATAGCGTTCAGGGGCGTTGGGCCCCATTAGAGCGGGGCCATCAAGCCAGCGTGGTAACCGCCGTCCCGACCAGGTCCATCACGTAGTTGGGCACGACGCCCATGAACAGCACCCCCAGCACCGAGAGGGCCATGGCTCCGTTCACTGGCAGGCTAGTCTGCACGGCCTCTTCCCTCGGGTAGGGTGACAGGTACATCGCCTTTATCACCCGCAGGTAGAAGTAGGCGGATATCACGCTGTTGATCATCCCGACTATCGCCAGCCAGACCAGGTCGGTCTCCATGGCGGCCCTGAAGACGTTCAGCTTGGCCCAGAATCCTGCAGTGGGAGGGATCCCCATGAGCGAGACCATGGATATGGCCATCCCGAGGGCCAGCACCGGATTCCGACGCCCCAGCCCCGCATAGTCCCGGATAAGCTCGCTCTTTATCGCCCCGGATATCGCAATCACACCAAAGAACGCTGCGAGGTTCGTCGCGGCGTATGCGACCAGGTAGAAAATCAGGCTCTCGACCCCCGGCCCCAGAGCTTCGCCCTCCCTTCCCACGGCTGCCAGCCCGACCATGATGAACCCCGCGTGCGCGATGGTGCTGTATCCCAGCATCCTCTTTATGTTGTTCTGGGCAATCGCCACGAGGTTGCCGATGAACATCGAGACCGCAGCCAGGATTGCGAAAAGGAAGGCCCACTCATCGGTCACCGACCCGAAGGCCAGGAAGAATATCCGGACAAGCACGGCAAACCCAGCCGCCTTGCTGGCCACCGACAGATAGGCCGCCACCGGTGTCGGGGACCCTTCGTAGACGTCGGGCACCCACATCTGGAACGGCACTGAGGATATCTTGAACCCGAATCCTGCTACGATGAATATCACGCCTAGGAGCAATGCAGGTTGCTCTATGAGCTCGCTGAAGGTGGTGATCCGGGCCGCTATGTCCAGCAGCTTGGTGCTGCCCGTGAGCCCGAGTATCAGTGCAAACCCGAACAGCATGATCCCCGAGCTTATGGCGCTCAGCACCAGGAACTTCAGCGATGCTTCGGTGGAGCGGTTGTCCTTGGCGAGGGCTATCAGGGCCACGGTGGCCAGTGCGCTGAGCTCCAGAGACACGTAGATTGAGACCAGTTCGGTTGATGCAGCCAGCAGCATCAGCCCGCCCGAGGCCATCATCAACAGGGCAAAATACTCGGCGCGGAAAGCTCGTATGGCTGCAGACACGTTGTGAGAGGCAACTATAACCAGCCCCGTGGCGCCAAGAATCAGGAACTTGAAGAACAGTGCGAAGTGATCGACTATCAGGTACCCGTTGAATCCCGTCAGCGCATTGTTCTCGACCCCGTCTACCTTCAGCCACAGCACCAGCGTTAACGCCGCCGACGCTCCTATCCCCAACAGGCTTAAGGGCGCCAGTACATCCTTCTTCCTCAGAACAAGGTCCAGGAGAATGATGATGCCCGCGGAACCGCCCAGGACCAGCTCGGGCATTAGCAAATATAGGTCGTCGGGATACATCAGCCTTTGCTCAGACTAACCGCCGTAAAGGGCGCTGATCGGCGCTACTCCTTCCCTTAGCATGTCGGTTATGAAAGACGGGTAGACCCCGACTATCAATATTGGGGCAATCAGCAGCGACGCCCCGGCCACGTCTGCAACCCCGGCATCTCCCACGTGCTGGAATCGGGTCGTCGGGGTCCCGTACATGGTGCGTTGCAGGGTCCACAGGATGTACCCCGCCGACAGGAAGATCCCGATGACCCCCAGCACCGTCGCCACCCTCCACTCTTCGAAGGCTCCCAGGAATATAGTCAGTTCCGCCACGAAGCCCGAGGTCGCCGGCAGCCCGAGGGATGCCAGCCCGCCAATGAGGAACGCCGCAGCAATGAACGGCATCCGGTTCGCCAGCCCCCCGAGGTCCGGGATGTGTCGGGTGTGCACGCGGTCGTAGACGAGGCCAACCGTGAAGAAGAGCAAGCCCGTGATCGTCCCGTGGGTGAACATCTGCAACGCCGCGCCCGTTAACCCGACTTCTCCCAGCGAGGCTATGCCCAGCAGCACGAATCCCATGTGGCTCACGCTGCTGAACGCGACCAGCCGTTTCAGGTCGCTTTGCTGGAACGTTACGAAGGCCCCGTAGAGGATGTTGACCACCCCCAGGGCCGCGAGCCATATCGCCAGCTTGTCGGTGACTTCGGGGAATAGGCTTATGGAGATGCGCAGGATTCCGTAGCCGCCCATCTTCAGCAGCACGCCCGCCAGCATCACGGATACCGCGGTCGGGGCGTCCGTGTGGGCATCGGGTAGCCACGTGTGGAAGGGCCAGATGGGCAGCTTCACGGCGAACGCGGCCATAATCAGGAGGAAGACCAGCTCCGCCGAGATAAACAGGTTCGGTATCCAGTCGGCCCCCGACTCCGCCAGCTCTATCATGTTGAACGAACCCGCCGCAAACCCGACCGCCAGGATCCCGACCAGCATCAGGGCGCTCGCCCCCACCGTGTAGATCAGGAACTTCATCGCCGAGTACTCGCGCCTGCCGCTTCCCCAGATGGAGATGAGCAGATACATCGGCACCAGTTCCACTTCCCAGAACAGGAAGAACTGCACCAGGTCCAGCGACGTGAATACCCCCATCACTCCCGTTTCCAGCACCAGCATCCAGATGAAGTACTCCTTCACCCGATGCGTTATGCGCCAGGATGCGAATATGGCCGCTACGGTCAGCAGGGCCGTGAGCACGACCATCGGCATGGACAGCCCGTCCACGCCAAAGAAGTATTCCACGTTGATGAACGGGATCCATTGGTACTGCTCGACGAACTGCGGCTCGCTGATAGATGTGTCGAAGCGGACGGCCGTGGCAATGGTCAGCGCGAGGGTGGCCAGGGTTACGACCAGCGCTATGTGCCTGCTCCGTCCCCCCTGCTCCCGAGGCAACAGTAAAATCAGCAGCACCCCGGCCAGGGGAAGGAAGACGATTAAGCTGAGTATGCCCGTGAACAAATTCCTATAACCCGGTGGCGAACCAGAATACGGCCATGATTACGATCAGGCCTATGAAGATGCCGACCCCGTAGACCTGCACCTGCCCTGTTTGTAGCTTGGCGATTCCTCCCCCGAATTGCCTCCCGATTTCACCGACCCAGTTCACTATCCGGTCGACTACGTTCCGGTCGAAAATGTCCCCGCCACGGGCCACGATACCCATTCCCAGCTTCTTAACTACGCCGGTCTCGTAGATGTCGTCCATGTAGTACCTGCGCACTAGCAGTTGATGCACGGGTTTGAAGGCGTTGGCTATCGCCTCGGGCTTCACGATGCCCCGCACGTACACGGCGTAGGCTATTACTATTCCCACTGCAGCGATGATTGAGGACGAAGCCGCAATCCCTGTGGGGAACGGCTCCCCGTGGCCCGTGAGCAGGTCCGACATCCAGCTCTTCGGCACCCCTACGAAAGAGAACTCCGGCAGGTTAGCCAGCCCGGAGGCAAAGGCCCCGGCTGCCAGGATAACCATCGGAAGCACCATGATTGCAGGGGACTCGTGGGGATGGTCCGGTACGTGTTCGCCGTACTGCGGTTTTTCACCACCGCGGTAACTGCCCAGGAACGTGATGAAAATAAGCCGGAATATGTACACGGAGGTCAGGAACGCCGCGATTATTCCGAGGACGTACACCCCTTTTTCGTAGTGCCATGCTGCTGCCAGGATCTCGTCCTTGCTCCAGAACCCCGAGAACGGAGGTATCCCCGCAATCGCCAGCCCTCCTATGGTGAAAGTGGCGAAGGTCCAGGGCATCGACTTCGCCAGCCCGCCCATGCGCCGGATGTCGTAGGTGCCCGTGGCGTGGTTCACGCTGCCCGCCCCCAGGAACAGCAGAGCCTTGAAAAAGGCATGGGTGAACAGGTGGAACATCGCCGCCGCCGGAGCCCCGACTCCCAATGCAAACATCATGAACCCCAGCTGGCTCACCGTGGAATAGGCCAGGACCCGTTTGATGTCCGTCATCACCAGGCCCATCGTAGCCGCAAACAAAGCAGTCCCTGCCCCGACATAGGCCACCGTGTTCATTGCTGCCGTTGAAGCCTCGAATACGGGGAACATACGGGCAACCAGGAACACCCCTGCAGCTACCATCGTGGCGGCGTGTATGAGAGCGCTGACGGGCGTCGGGCCTTCCATGGCGTCGGGGAGCCATGTGTGTAGTGGGAACTGCCCCGACTTCCCCACCGCACCTGCAAATATCCCCAGCGCAATCAGGGTGAGAGCTATACCCGTAACGTCCACACCCGCCACTTCGTTCAGGTACTGGATATCGAACCCCTGGGACCCGACCGTGAAGTACACCCCCAGGATCGCAATCAGGAATCCCAGGTCTCCGAAGCGGGTGACGATAAAGGCCTTCTTTGCCGCGGCGGCGGCAGTCGGCCTGTCGTGCCAGAAGCCGATGAGCAGGTAGGACGACAACCCGACCAGTTCCCAGAAGACGTAGAGCAGTATCAGGTTGTCAGCCATCACCAGCCCGAGCATCGAGAAGGTGAACAGCGACATATACGCGAAGAACCGCGCCACAGAGGCGTCGTGCTTCATGTACCCCAGCGAGTACAGCTGCACCATCAGGCTCACCCCCGACACCACGATCAGCATGATCGCCGTCAGGGAGTCCATCAGGATCCCGACCCTGATCTCCAGCGGCCCGATGTCCAGCCAGGTGTGGCTCGGGTAGTCCTGCAGGTGCCCCGGCGCATCTATCACCGACGCCAGCGCCCAGATGGACAGTACGAAGGATGCGCCAATGGCAAGAACGGCCGTGTAGCCCGCGAGCATCGTGGCGGACCCGAAGACCTGCCTCACTACGAACACGATCAGGAGGAACGAGATAAGGGGCAGGAAGAGGATTAGCCAGCTTGCCGCTTCAGGGATCATCTATATCTTCCTGAGTATCTCGTCGGCAACGTGCTCTCGGCCCTTGGGAACGTAGACTATGAACGGCACCCCCTCCGACCAGGAGAGGATGTCGCCCTCCGGCAGGATGCGGGTCGGGAGCCCTTCACCCTCGAACAGATCTTTCCACATCTCGGCGACCATGAGGGTGGGTACGCGTTTGAATTCAATCCAACTCATGTGTCTCTTCCGGTCAGCCCTTCATGGTGCTAACGTCACCGACCTCTACGGTCTGGCGGCTGCGGAATACGGCGACGACTATGGCCAGCCCCAACGCCACCTCCGCTGCTGCTACCGCTATGACGAAGATTGCGAAAACGTGGCCCGTCAAAAGCGTCGGGGAGTTGTACCTCGTGAAAGCGATGAATGCCACGTTCACCCCGTTGAACATGATCTCAATGCACATCAGGATGGCGACGATGTTCCGCTTGGACAGCGCGCCCCATAGGCCTATGCAGAACATGATGGCCGCCAGGACCAGGAAATGTTCGAGGTTAATCACTTCCGCCAGGCCCCCTCTGCCGAGCAATGACTATGGCCCCGATCATGGCGGACAACAGCAGCACCGACGCCACCTCGAAGGGCAATACGAACTTGTTGAACAGCACCTCGGCCAGCAGTTCCGTCGTGGAGTCCGGTGGAGGCTCCGAGGAGAGCGGCCAGTCCGTCGTAAATATCGCAACAATAATCGCTGAGAACACGACCCCCGCCAGAAAGGCCCCGGGCACCGACAAGTTGTTCGATGGGTTCCCTCGCTGCGTGTCCCGGGTGAGCATGATGGCGAATATCAGCAGGATAGATATAGCTCCTACGTAGATCAGCACCTGGGCAACCGCCAGGAAGTCCGCCTGCAGAACGATGTAGATTCCCGCCACCGACAGGAAGGAGAGCACAAGAAAAAGGGATGCCCTGAACAGGTCTCTCAACAGCACCACCGCCGCGGATGAAATAACCGCCAGCGAGGCCAGTATCCAGAAACCTATCGCAATCCCGACGTCCATGCGCTACCTGTCTGCACTCCCGGGAGATTGTGGACTCGGCTCTCCTTCATCGGCCCAACGACCCTTCCACGGCCTGCCCGCATCGTCCGACGGCAACGAGTACTCCGGCAGGTACCGGGTCCCGTCCAGGTTGGGCCGGAAGAAGGCGCTGGGCCTCTTCTCCCGAGTTCTCAGGTCGTCGACGTGTACCACCATGTCCGTCCGGCTATACACCGCCCTCTCGAACCCCGACCCCATGAACAGCGCGTCGTAGGGGCAAGCCTCCACGCAGAGCCCGCAGAACATGCACCGCCCCGTGTCGATGTCAAACACGTCGATGGCGTAGTCCAGGCCCTGCTTCCTGTCCCCTTCCGGATGCGTAACAATCTTGATAGTCCCCAGTGGGCAATATTTCGCGCAGGATGCGCAGCCCGTGCACCGGTCTTCGTACCATGTGAACTCGTATCCGCGGAAACGTGTTCCCCGCGTCACCTGCTCGTCGGGGTACTGGACGGTGAACGGCTTCCTGAACAGGTGCTTCAGCGTGACGAACATCCCTTTGGCAATTCCCAGTCCGTACATTACTCGCTACCTCCCGCAACGGGCCTCGACACCACCGTGAGCCTCTCGGCGCCGCCCGGCACTACCTCTCGCGTCTCGCCCTGGAAGCCCACAAACTTGTGCAGGCCCGCTATCAGCCCTATCGCTATCGCAAAGTTCACGGGTATCAGCCACGGCGGCAGCCCGTCCGACCACACGACCACCTGTACAGCCGTGATAGCTGCGTTCAGTAGCGATAGCGGGAACAGGAACTTCCAGGCAAAGGTCATCACCTGATCCACCCTGAGCCTGGGCAGCGTGGCCCGGGTCCACACGAATATCCCGAATATGAAGAATATCTTGACCAGCAGCCACAGGTATCCCGGAAGCCCGGGGCCTTCCCAGCCGCTCAGGTACAGCGTCGCAATCACTGCCGAGTAACCTACCAGCGCGATTCCTTCCGCAGTGAGGAACATGACGAACTTCACACCGCTGTACTCGGTATGAATGCCTGCAATGATCTCCGACTCCGCTTCCGTCAGGTCGAATGGAGACCTGTTGAGCTCCGCCGATACCGCCGCGAAGAAGATAATGAACCCCAGCGGCTGGAACAGGATGAGCGGCCAGCTGCTCTGCACGCCCACTATGTCGGTCAACGTCATCGATCCCGCGATCAGCACGACCCCCATGATGGAGATCACCAGCGGAATTTCGTAGCTCACCAGTTGGGCCACGGCCCTCATCGCCCCAAATAGCGCGTACTTGTTGTTGGATGCCCAGCCCGCCATGAATACCCCAATGGTCTCCACGGCCGTGACCGCGACAATGAACAGTATTCCTACGTTCAGATTGGTGAGGTACGTTTCGCCCCCGAACGGAATCACCGTGAACATCAGCAATGCCGGGGCCATCACGGCCACCGGGGCCAGGGTGAAGACAAGCTTGTCCGCCCCCCGAGGAATGATGTCTTCCTTGGTCATGATCTTTATCCCGTCGGCAATCGGCTGGAGTATCCCGAATGGTCCGACCCTGTTCGGCCCGACCCTGTTCTGGAACCTCCCCAGCAGCCGCCGCTCGACGTAGATCAGCAGTGGCACCAGCACCATAGGCAGGTTGATGAGCACGAAAGCGCTCAGGAACCCGAGCACGAGGTAAGTGATCCATCCCTCGGCCGAGTCCGGGAAGATCGCTTCGATCCACCCGCGGAAGACTTCGCCCAGCTCTCTCCAGAGTTCGTAGAACCAGTCCACTACCTGTCCACCTCACCCATGTTGATGTCCACGCTTCCCAGGATGACGATAAGGTCAGCCAGCTTCCACCCGATGGATAGCTCCCGCAACACCGTCAGATTTATGAAGGACGGCGCCCGTATCTTGCAGCGATAGGGAGATATCGCCCCGTCGCTCACCAGGTAAAACCCGAGCTCTCCCTTCGGCGCTTCCACGTGGGCATAAGCCTCGCCCTTAGGTGGTCTGATCAGCGCCGGAGCCTTCGCCCTGAAAGGCCCCTCCGGTATCTGCTCCATGGCCTGCTTGACGATTCGGACGCTCTCCCGCATCTCCTCCAGCCTCACCAGGAAACGGTCGTAGGTGTCCCCCGTAGGCCCGACCGGCACGTCGAATTCAAACCTGTCGTACACCTCGTATGGGTCGGCCTTCCGAAGGTCCCAGTTAACCCCCGAGGCCCTTAGCATCGGCCCCGATACCGAGGCGTTGATTGCGGTCTCGGGTGGGAGGATAGCCATGTCCTTGGTGCGGGAAATGATGATCTCGTTCTCCCGCAGCAGGGCCTCGTACTCGTCGATGTAGCCCGGCATCTCGTTGATGAACTTGGTCAGGGCAGGCGTGAACTCGGGAGGCAGGTCTCCGCTCACCCCGCCGATGCGCATGTAGGAGTAGGTGATTCGGGCCCCGCACACCATCTCGAACAGGTCAAGGATCTTCTCCCGCTCCCTGAACATGTACATGAGGGGCGTCGCCAGCGCCCCCAGGTCGTTTATGAAGAACCCCAGTGCCATGCAGTGGCTGGCGATGCGCATCAGCTCCGCCATGATCACCCGGATATACATCGCTCGTTCCGGAGGATCGATGCCCGCCAGCTTCTCCGCCGCCAGCACGTAGGCCAGGTTGTTGGACATCGACGCCAGGTAGTCCAGCCTGTCCGTGAGCGTGATGATCTGCGTGTAGGTGCGCTCTTCGGCCAGCTTTTCGGTGCCGCGATGCAGGTACCCGAAGACCGGCTCCAGGTCCGTTACCACCTCGCCGTCAAACGTGACCCGCATCCTGAACACGCCGTGCGTGCTCGGGTGCTGCGGCCCGATGTTGACCATCACCTCTTCGGTCTTAAGCGTCACCTTGTCACCTGTTCATTCGCTGTTTCTTGATTGCAGCCTATTGATCCGGTCGAGATTGCTATGCAGTCGTGAAGTCCTTCCGGTGCGGATGTCCCGGGAACCCCTCCCACAGCAGGATCCGCTTTAGATCCGGGTGCCCTTCGAACGCTATGCCCATCAGGTCGTAGACCTCCCGCTCCTGCAGCACCGCCCCCTCCCAGACGCCCGTCACCGACGGCACCGACGGCGACTCCCTGCTGTACGTCTTCGTCTTCAGTACCACTGCGTGGTTGTGCTTGATCGAGACCAGGTGATAGACCATCTCAAAGTGGTCTATGTAGTCTACCCCCGTGACCCCGACCAGGAAATCGAATGCCAACTCAGGCGTCTCGAAGCAGTGCCGAGCCACTTCCGCCAACGAGTCGGCTGCTACTACCAGCGCCTCGCCGCCGTCATCCGCGACGGCATCGGGAAATCGCTCCCTTATCTGCCGGCCTAGGTCCTTGACGTTAAGCTGGGTGGTCACTTGAGGTTAGCTCTTCGTCTTGGCTATGCTGTATTTCTTGATCTTTTCCTGCAGCTGCATCAGGCCGTATAACAGGGCGTCGGGCCTGGGGGGGCAGCCCGGGACATACACGTCCACCGGAACTATCCGGTTCACCCCCGGCACCACGGAATAAGACTCGTAATACGGCCCGCCGGAAGTCGCACACACCCCCATCGAAATGACCCACTTGGGATCGGCCATCTGCTCGTAGATGCGTTTTACGGGCACCGCCATCTTCCACGTGAGCGTTCCAGCAACGATCATCAGGTCGGCCTGCCGAGGAGTGGCCCGGAACGCCTCCGCCCCGAACCTCGCAATGTCGTATCGAGACATCGCCGCCCCGATCATCTCGAAGGAGCAGCAGGCCAGCCCGAATGTCAGCGGCCACACAGCATTCCGACGCCCCCAGTTCAGGATATAGTCGACGCTCGTGACTAGAATGCTCCGTTTCAGGTCGGCGGGGACTTCGATAACCGGATCAGGGTTGGGGAACTGGGAAGCTGCCTTCAGGTCCGTAACCTCCTGGCCTTCAGCCAGGTCCAGGGCCTGCACGTCTATGGATGTCCCCAGGATTGGAAGGTTGCTCTTCTTCTCTAGCATGTCGTTAGCTCCACTCCAGGGCTCTTTTACGCCACGCATAGAAGTAGCCGATGAGAAGAATCAGGATGAATATGCCCATCTCTATCAACCCGAACAGCTTCAGCTGGTCCAGGTGTACGGCCCATGGGAACAGGAATATCACCTCCACGTCGAATATGACGAACAGCAGCGCAATGAAATAGTAGCGGAAGTTGAACCGTACCCAGGACCCTCCAACCGGCCGCATCCCCGACTCGTACGTGTCGAGCTTGACTTCGGTGGGGTTCTTCGGCCTGATCCTTACCAGGGACAGGGCCCACGGCATCAGGATCATGGAGATAGGGATAAAGGTAGCTAGGAGAAGGAAGAGACCTATATAGCCATAGTCGGCCAGCACCCGTACCCTCCCCGGAAAAAGCTGGCCCGAATATAGCACAGCGCCGAGGAAGCCCGCAAGTGAAAACCCGCACAATTACGGCTGCGCTCACCGAGCGATCTGGTCTAGGGTCTGTGGGAAAGGTGCCGGGGGCGGTGGTTCTTAACGTGAATGACCGGCGAGAGGGTTAAACGGCAGTTTCTACCGTGCGGGCGTGAAGAAGGTCTCGGCTAGTGATGGCTCTGGCCTCAGACGGCAGAACAGTGGCGATGGCCACCGTACAAGCATCAAGAGACATGAACTCCACAACGTAGGCTTCGGCCCCGGGATGAACATGTATGACGACACCTACGTCTCCGGGCCTTAGCTGTTCGCCATGGTCGCCGCAGATGGAAGCGGTTAGTACTACCCGTTCGTGTTCTCTAAACACTATTTTGTTAGTCTACAGGATATGCTGTGATTAGCCTGGGATAATCTGTGCCATGATCAACTTGCCAGACTGTCCTGATCCTCGGATTCGTGCCATCTGGCGTTTCAAGAGCACCATCAACATTGTATCGCACTCCGTGGCGAGTTTCAATTTCCTCGCTAATATCATGGTTTCGAGCCTGTTTTTTCAAGGCCTGCGCGAAATCCTCCCAGGTGTTAGGGTTAAAACCACGTCTCAAAAACACGAACGCCTTATCCTTTCCGATATCATGTTCGCTTGACAGAAGATATTCGATAATCTTCTTTTCCTCAACAAGAGCAAATTGAAAGTTTGGCTTGGTCATTTTTGATATCGTTTTGTATAAATTCATGGAATTTATAACTTATATCAGGTTTGGTTCACTATTGAAATTATAAGCATTTCATAGTGCGATGTACAAATAAAGCGACCTCAAATCTTTTTTGATACATCTTGCCCCAATATTGTATCCTCCTGAGGCAGTCTTGACATCAGGGAATGATGCCTGTTGACTCCCCCCGTCCCACCCGTTAGATTGACCCAATCTCGCATAAAGGGAGCCCCACCCCCCAATGATTCTCCGAGTCGTCGTAGTCGGCCCTTACCAGGAAAACACCTACATCATCGGCTCCGACGAGACCCGTGAAGCCGCCATCATCGACGCCGGCGCCGAGTGGCAGGCCATCATGAGCGCCGTCGAGGACTCGGGCCTCACCGTCAAATACCTCCTGACCACCCACGGCCACGAAGACCACATCGGCGCAGTGGCCGACATGGCGGACGCCACCAACGCCACGTTTGCTATACATCAGAACGACGCATATATGATCGAAAGGCCCCCCGACTCCGCATCCATCATCCCCGGCTTCCGCAACCCCCCCGAACCCGACCTCTTCCTCGAAGAGGGCGACACCGTCGAGATCGGCGACCTCTCCTTCTCCGTCATCGAGACCCACGGCCACACCCCCGGAGGCATTTCCTACTTCGGCCACGGGCTCGTATTCACCGGCGACACCCTCTTCCGCGGTAGCGTCGGCCGCACCGACTTCGAAGGTGGGAACTGGGGGCAGCTCATCGACAGCATCAAGACCAAGCTTATCCCCCTCCCCGACGACACCGTCGTACTCCCGGGCCACGGGCCCCACTCCAGCATCGGCGCCGAGGCCCAGTGGAACCCCTTCTTACGCGAAGCTCCCTAACGCCCCACAGAGCATAAGGTGACAGCATGGAATTTGGTCTGAACCTCCGTAACTTCATGGCCGACCCCGTAATTCCCGTCCACGACCAGATCGAAGAGACTGCAGAGCTGCTCGCCTACGGAGAACAGTTAGGTTTCTGGGGAGGCTACGCCCCCGAGCACTGGGTCTCCCACCCCAGCCGCTGGGTCCACCCCATGCCCCTCCTCGGCAGGTTTGCCGCGGCCACGTCCTCCATAAAGCTGATTACCGGTGTACTCCTCATGCCCCTCCACAACCCCGTAGACATCGCCGAGCAGACGACAGCCCTGGACCATATCAGCAATGGACGATTCATCCTGGGCCTGGGCCTCGGGTACCGGGAGAAGGAACTGGAGATCGTCGGGTCCAACCGCAAGGAGAGAGTTGGCCGGCTCACCGAGTCCATTGAACTGATGAAGCTTCTCTGGTCCGGCGAAGAAGTCACCTACCGGGGCCGCTACTTCAGGGCCACGGGGGCCCAGGTCGGCATTACCCCCGTCCAGACCCCCCACCCCCCCATCTGGCTCGCATGCCAGGGCCCGAGGGCCGCCGCCCGGGCCGCCCGCATCGCCGACGCTTGCCTCGTCGGGCCCTACGTCAGCTGGGCCGACCACCAATCCCTCGCCAAAATCTACTGGGACGAACTGGAACAGTCTGGTCCGAGTGCCGACGGTTTCTATGCCGGACACCGTTGCATCAGCGTAGCGGCAGACCGCGAAACCGCCATAAGGCAGGCCCGAGAATCCGCCGAGAATACCGCAAAGCTGTACGGCGGCTGGGGCATGCAGGAGAAGCTTGCAGTAGACCTCGGCCTCGACAAGCTGCGCAACCTGGAAGAGTGGGCCGTCGTCGGCAACCCCGAGGAGTGTGCAGAATTCATCGCCGAGCAGCGGGACAACTCCCGCTCGGGTTACATGGCCTTCACCTTCCTCAACCTCCCCGACGGACTCTCCGCCCGACGCGAATACCTGCAGCAGGTCTGGGAAGACGTCCTCACGCGCGTGGACTAGGAGCTTGGTCCAGGCCCCGTATCCCGCGCTTTGGTCGCTATGGTCAGCCGGGTGTCCCCTGTAAGTACGGAACGTTAGCGGGCAGCCTCGATGGCCGAAAGTGCCATCTGCCTCCCCCCAAGAGTTGGTGGTGAGACAATCTCGTCCGCCCCCGCCCGACGCAGCTTCTCCTCCGCCTCCGGGTACGACGCCCGTGCCACGATGCGAAGATCGGGATTCAGGCCCCGGGCCGTCAGGGATATGTAGACGTTCTCGCTGTCCTCTCCAGCAGTCGCCAGCAGCCCCGCCGCCTCGGTAACCCGCGCCGTCAGCAAATCGGCGTCCTTTGTCGCATCCCCCTGCAGGCACAGGAGGCCCTGTTCCTCGGCCTCGGCCAGCGCCTCCGCGCTCTTGTCAATCACGATAAGGAGCGTCGAGCTCTCCTGGAGCGTCGATGCCACCGCCGCCCCGACTCGCCCGTAACCACAGATAATGTAGTGTCCCTTTAGTTTCGACATACGCCTCCTGAATCTTCGCCTTCGGACCAACAGGCCCACAATCTCGTGCGCCACCGCCGCATTTACCACGCTGGTCAGGATGTACAGCATCACCCCGACACCCACGATCATCAGGAAAATGGTAAAAATGCGCCCGCCCGTAGACAGGGGATGCACCTCCTCGTAGCCCACCGTGGTGAACGTCAGGATGGTCATGTACGCAGCGTCCAGCAGCGACCACCCCTCTATCACCATGTACCCCGCTATCCCGATACCCACAAGAAGGCACAGTGCGACCGTCCCCCTAACGAGCGTGTTTCTAAGAAATCTCACCTTGTATTTTCGTCAGGCTCGAATCGAAACCTTTTGTGGTCTATTTGGGAAGTTATCCGGACTTGATCGGATCCCGAACATCCCCACCACATACACTACACGCGCCTAGCGGTATCATCGTTTCAGGGTCGGCGGGCCTACATTCTTCGCCTTCGGTTACACAACCCCGATGCCGATTGATGTGCATGTGGCCATCGACCACAATCACCCACTGATTCTGGTACGCCTCCCTCTCGCTTTGTTCCCTAATCTTGCGTTGTTTCCGCGCGAAGCAGTGCCGCTTAAATTGGGCAAAAATCCTCCAGAACAACTTGAGGAGGAGGTATCTGTAGACGAATCCGATAAACCCCAGAACCAAAGCAGCAATGACACCTATCAAGACCCCCGTGGTGATGGTCTCAACCATTTGTCAGCTCTCTTCGTGGAAACTGAAGCGTGTCTACGGTGGAGGTAGCGCTCGCGATAGGATTCAGCTTAACGATAGAGATACTAGTAGTGATAACTACAAGTGGCATTAGTGGACGATACAGTTAAACGTAGGAAAGACTGGTAGCGCATACGGGATTCGAACCCGTGATCTCCGCCTTGAGAGGGCGGTGTCCTAGGCCGCTAGACGAATGCGCCCCGAGTGGCCTCATTTCGATACTAATTCAACCACCCAATTCTAGTCAACCTGAGCCCTCCCGCACCCCTCCTCCCGACATTTCCAAAACTCCTCCCCGCGCACAGGGAACCAAACGCCCTTCTCTTCGTTATAGAAAGCGTAGGAAATCTGATTCTCCCGGGCCCCGACGGGCCTCGGGAAAGCGTGTCCAATAGGCCGGTTCAGTAGGAGAAGGTAAAATGTTCTGGCTAAAGGGTTGCCCCTGGTGCGGCGGCGATCTGTTCTCAGACACGGATCTGTTCGGTTCCTACATCACCTGTTTCCAGTGCAGTAGGGACCTTAACGAGGCCGAGGTCGCCGCCTTGACCTCCCGCCGCACCCTCAAAGCTCACGGCAGGCCGACCGCAATGCAGAACTTCAGGCCCGCGGCATAGTCCCGATTGCCTGGAAGCATGGTCAACGTCCTGCCGCCCGAACCCGACGGTCCAAATTAAAGGGGTTGCCGCTTAGCGGCAACCCCTTTAGTGTCATCCCCATGCCCCGCGATGAATCTCCAACCCCCTCCCTGAACCCACCTCGTTCATAGCCGCTCACACCCCTCTCCATCCCCTTCCCTCCAGTACCAAACTAGAGGGATGCACCTGCGCCCTGGCGCAGGTGCATCCCTCTGTTTTTTCTCCCCCTCTCCCCCACCCCCTTCCGCCATCCCCGCCTCCAATCGGGCATCCAAGGGAGTGCGGGACGGTGTCCAGTCCCCTCTCCCTCGATGGGAGAGGGCTAGGGTGAGGGTGATACGAGCGCCAAGAGACCAGCTATTCAAAGCCTTCTCGAGGGCAGAGGGTTAGATCCTGTCCCAAGTCCTCCACCCCCTGCCTAACCGCGCACACCTATCCCTGGCATCCCCCCCTGGTAAAGACACATCAAAAATGCACCGCATTTTTGATGTGTCAATAAAACAGGGCGGGCGGGTGGGACTCATATTAATCCCTGGGGTCGGGGAGGAGCATCCCCCTCCCTCCAGTACTGAACTAGAGGCCCAGGTGCGTGCAGCGCACGCACCTGGGCCTCTGTTCTTCTCTCCCCCTCTCCCTTACAGGCCCTAAGAGCCTGCCCCGTACCCCGATACGGGGGAGAGGGGGACCAAGGGGGTGAGGGTTCCCCGTGAAAGTGCAGCGCCGATTTGCTCCCGCAACCTAACACCGGCGGGACTCATATTGCTCCCGGGGCAACCGGGAGGGGGTGAGAGTTCCCCCAGGGAACCGGGGAGAAAATCCCCCCAAAATGCTCCCAAAGCCTCTTGACATCTACCATATACGTTCTATACTAACGTTCAGACCTAATGTCTACACCCAAAACTCACAACAAGACCTTGTCAAACAGCGGGCCCGCCAAACCGGGCCCCCGACGCCCCCAAAAAGGGGCGCCTGCTCAAGAGGCGGTTGGTCTCCTCAAGCCCGACCCCCTCGCGGATGCCCGCGGCCGCAGACCGCGGAAGAATCCCCGTACCCAGGCTGCCTGCCAGGGCACGGATGCCTGCGGCACTGCTCCGCGGAAGAGTCCCCGCTCCGCCTCACCGGGCGTAGAAGCGGATGCCTGCGGTGCTGAGCCGCGGAAGAGTCCCCGCTCCGCCTCACCGGGCGTAGAAGCGGATGCCTGCGGCACCGGGCCGCGGAAGAACCCCCGCTCCGCCTCACCGGGCGTAGAAGCGGATGCCTGCGGTGCTGCACCGCGGAAGAGTCCCCGTGCCCAGGCTACCTACCAGGACACGGATGCCCGCGGCTCCAGGCCGCGGAAGACTTCCCGCCCCGTCGGGCGCGGTAGAAGGCCCAGGGGCCGACGCCCCAACCGACGCCGCTCCCTGTCCCACACTTCCCCTTCCCTGCCCCGGCTGTCCCTCGACAGCCCGGACATCGAAGGCGAAATCGCCCTCCTCCGTTCCCTGACCAACCGCCTCTTGAGCACGCGCCCCCTCGACTACACCCAGATCAACCGATGCCTCCGGCTCATCATCCGGGCCTACACCGCCCAGGCCAAGGCCCCCAAGCAGCTCACCGACGAAGAGCAAATAGACAACCTCATCAAGAAAGTCTTCCAGGACAACGTAGACAGAGGCGACCTCGACTTCCGCGACCTCGTGCTCGTCCGCATGGCCCGGCCCGGAGACAAATGGTGGCCCTGGAGAATGCTCCTCCCCCTGAAGGATCGCTGGCGCTACGGCCTCATCGACCCCGACGAGCCCTGGCCCCAGGAAGAAAACCAAAGGCTCGCGGAGAGCGAGGCCATGCAGAAGTTCATCGCCGAAGCCTACCTCAACCCCGACTTACTCAAAGGCCTCGACACCGAAGACGAGGACCCAGACCCCGATGACGAAGACGACGACTATGACCCCGATGATGACAATCCCGACGACGAAGACGACGACTATGACCCAGACCCTGATGACGATGAAGACGCCGACACCCTCCCCTCCCCCGTAGGGGTGCCCCTTGTGGGTACCCTGGACGCCACCCACATCGATACCCTCCCCTCCCCCATCTCCGTCATTCCCGACCCCGATCGGGAATCCATCTCCGGCGGTGGGGCCGCTCGTGCTGAGGCCCTCGAAGCGCGAGCGGCGGTCGGCCCGCATCCCGCCCATCCATCACCACCCCCACCTCCCCAACCCCGCATCGCCCGAGGCCGCCCCCCTCCCTGAGCCCCTCCGTCATCCCGAACGCCGCCCATGTCATTCCGAACGGCAGTGAGGAATCTGGGGAGGGGAGGTGCAGGTCTCCCAACTCACCTAGGTATGGACGCTCCCCCGTAGGGGCGTCCCTCGTGGGCGTCTAGGACGGCGGCGGGGCTTCGTAGAGATTACAGGCGGGTCGTCCCCCTCCCCCCTACCCTATCAACCCCTCCCTCCAGTCCTTGATGATCTCCTGCGCCGCATTGTGCCCCGGCGCCCCCGACACCGATCCACCCGGAAACGCCCCAGACCCGCACAGGTACAGGTTCTTCACCGGCGTCCGGTAGTCCGAATACCCCGCAAACGGACGGAGAGAAAACATCTGGTCGGGCGTGATGTCCCCGTGGTGCATCGTGGCCTCGGTCAGGTAGAACCGGTCCTCTATGTCCCGGGGCCCGAACGCCACGTAATCGATCATGATGTCGTCCAGGTTGGTCATGTAGTCCCTCAGGTGGTTCAGGCACCGGTCGGCAAGGTCCCGCTTGGTAGCCTCATCGTCCCAGCTTCCCTCCGCCAGCTCGTAGGGAACATGCTGGAAGTAGCACGTCATGGCGTGCTTTCCTGGTGGAGCCAGCGAGTCGTCCGTCAGGGACTGCACGTGCAGGAACGTCCATATCTTGTCCGGCATTTCGCCCTTCAGCGCCTGCACCCGGGACTCCTCTACGAATTCGATCGAAGGTACCAGCCCCATGAACCCCTGGTCCCGAGTCCCGACATCCTCCCCTTCGAAGCACTTCCACTCGGGCCTCTGATTCAGTGCGATGAACACCTTGGCCAGGCTCCCCCTCATTCTCAGGTTCTGCACGTCGCGCTTGATGCTGGGCTGGATATTCTCTCCCGGTACCAGCTTCAGGAAAGTCCTCTTTGGGTCCGCGTTCGAGGCCACCGCCCGCGCCCGGATCACTTCTCCCGTTGTCAGCACGACACCCGTCGCCCGACTCTCCTCTACCAATATCTCCTCTATCTCCGCACCCGTCCTGATCGTCGCCCCCCTCTCCTCCGCCGACGCCGCTATCGCCTGTGTGATTGCCCCCATGCCGCCCCGGCTGAATCCCCATACCCCCTGCACCCCTGTGGCTTCGGCCATGTTCGCCCACATAGCCTTGAACATATTCCCTTTGCTGAACAGGGAGATGTCGTTCCCCGAAGCCGCCAGCCCCGTGGCCATCACCCTCACCGCGTCCGACTCGAAATTGTCCAGCGCAATCTGCCCCGCCGACCCATACATGATGGTCCGGTAGGCCTCTTCTTCCTCGGGAGTCTTGAACCGGGCAGCCAGTTCGGACACCGTCGGGGGCTTCCTCAGGAAATACGGCCGAATATACTCCATGTACCGCTGCATGAACCGCTGCTGCTCGAAGAACGCGTCCGCATCCTTCGATGAGAATTTGTCGATCTCTTGCCTCAACAGGTCCGGATCGTTCCAGGCGCAAAGATAAGAGTTGTCCGGGAACAGGAATGTGTAAGGCGGATCGACGCTGTACGGTTCGTACCCGTAGTCCCTCAGCTTCAGTTCTTCAACGACTTTCGGCTGCATCATCCCCAGGAACATCGAGGCCGTGGAGAACCGGAACCCGGGTATCAACTCCTCGGTCACCGCCGCCCCACCCACCACGTCCCGCCGTTCCAGCACCAGCACGTTGATTCCGGCCTCGGCCAGGTACGCGGCCGCGGTTAACCCATTGTGCCCACCCCCGACGATTATGATGTCGTACTCCGTCTTTTCAGTCATGCTTCCCAGCCTGCTCTAGTACCTGCTGTAAAGACACTTGCCGTCAACGTAGGTGCGTTCCACGGCTATGTCCGTAATGAAGTCCGGGTTCGCCTGCGTGGGGTCGTGCCCCAGCACCACCATGTCGGCCCGTTTTCCCACCTCCAGAGACCCCACCTCTGACTCCCTCCTCAGCGCCACTGCCCCGTTTATCGTGTACATCCGCAGCGCTTCCATCGGCGTTACGGCTTCCTCGGTCGATACGGCTTCACCTGTCTTGCGAGCCACTCTATTCACCGCAGCCCGTATCCCGATAAGCGGGTCCAGGGGCGCACACGGGTTGTCCGACCCTCCCGCCACCGTCAGCCCGGCATCTATCATGCTTCGGTACGGCTCAATCCCGAACGTCCGGCCCAGCTCCTTGGCGCGGACGGCCTGCCTGTCGGCCCACGTGTAGATAAATGGAGGCTGCACCGAGGCTATCACGTCCAGGGCTTTGGCTCTCTCTATCTGCTCCCGGGTCGGCATGGTGAAGTGCTCGATCCGAAAGCGCGGATCGGAGACCGGTTTCTCCCTGAGCGCCCGCTCGAATGAGTTCAACGCCTGCTCGATTGCCCAGGGCCCGAGACAGTGGATGATTACCTGCATCCCCAGCTTGTGCGCCGAAACCACCAGTTCGTCTGCCTCCTCCTGCGAGTAGTAGATCGTCCCGACTCGCTCCATCTCTCCGTTATCGTGGCATTTGAAGTTCGCTGCATCTGGAAACACCGGGTCCATGAACATCTTCAACGTTCCGCCCCGCAGCCTGTCCGACGTGTCCTCTATCCCCAACTCGCCCCTGGACGCCTCCTCGGGCGCTTTGAAGAAGGTAAGTCCGCCCAACTGCTGCCGGAGAGCTATGGGAATCTTGCCCTGTTCATCGGCCGTCTTGTAAAGGCGGGCCGCGTCGGGCGTGACCAGCGCCTCCCCGACCGACGTAATCCCCACCGACAGGTGCTTCATCGAGTTCCGATACACGAACTCGGCCCCTCTCTCCCCGTGACGGTCCACGTGGTCTTTCAGGCACAGTGAGTGGACAGGGTCCATCGCTCGCTCCCACAGCTCCCCCGACGGCCTTCCCTGTCCATCCTTCAGAATCTCGCCACCCCGAGGGTCGGGCATGTTGGCATCTATCCCACCCAACTCCATCGCCATCGAGTTGGCATAGCAGCTGTGATGAGACCCGTCCATGATGCAGACGGGGTTGTCGGGTGCCGCATCATCAAGGTCCCGACTCGTCAGGTTTCGCCCCTCACTGACGTAGTCGCCATCGAACCCCCACCCGAAAATCCACTGGCCCGGCAGCGCAGCCCCCGCCGCCCGGGCTATCGCATCCTTGATTCCCGTGATGCTTCCGTGAGGAGGCGTCCAGCAGTCTACCGACACCGGGTCGAACACCGTCGCCGAGAAATGATTGTGCGGGTCGACGAATCCCGGGATCAGCATCCGCCCCGCGAGCGGTATTATCTCCGTCCCCTCCGACACCATGCCCGAGACCTCCGCCGTCGCCCCGACCGCTGCTATCTTCCCATCCCTGACCGCGAGGGCCTCGGCCCGCGTCGCGGCCCGGTCCATGGTCATCACGTTTCCGCCGAGGAATACTAGGTCCATCTGGACGCCTCCCGGTTTTCTGAGGACTCGGTCGGGTGCTTTATCTGCCGCTCAGACCGTGGTATTCGATGAACCTGGTAGGCGTCACCCGTATCGTCGCCGATTCCGTGCCATAGTCCCGCCCCGACAGGTAGCTGTCGGCCCCTTCCTGTCCCAGGTACGCGCGTGCGATTCGTTGGATGATCTCCGTGTTATGTGCTGTCTCTACCCTCGCTATCCCTCTCACCATCACCGCGTAATACGGGGTCTCTCTCTGGTCGAACACCAGCATCACGTTCTCGTTGTTCTGTACGTTCTTGTGCTTCTGTGACCCGATGCCCGTGCTCATCACGAACTCGCCGTCTTCGTACAGGCACCACATGGGGATTGAGTGAGGTCTCCCCTTCGAATCTACGGTCGACAGGACGCCCACCTGCACCTTCTTCAGAAATTCCTCGATCTGTTCCGATGGCTGCATACTCGAATGCCTCTCTATCTCTTGGTTTCGTGGCCCTTTTCAATGATTGGTCAGGATAGCGAGAACCCGTACAACTTCGCTGCGTTACCGCCCACTATCTTCATCTTCTCTTCTTCCGGTATATCCTTGAATATCCGCTCTATCACCTCTCGGGAGTGGGGGAACGTCCCTTCGTCGTGGGGGTAATCGCTGCCCCACATCAGGCAGTCCGACCCCGTAATCTGTCGTGTCAACAACCCTGCCAGATCATCCCCGAACGTCGCGTACCCTTGCCGTTTGAAGTACTCGCTGGGCGGGAGCTCAAGGTGAGGCACAGCCCACATGTGCCTTTTTTCGTGTAGCTCGTCCAGGCACTGGAGCACCCACGCCAGCCACCCCACCCCCGACTCTACCAGGACGAAATTCATCTTCGGGTGCCGACCCAGCACGTTAGACGCGATCAGCATGATGGTCGGGCCCATGGCCGCCGCCATTCCCGTTATGCTCCCGAGATGGTCCTCCCCCACCCCCGTGGCCCGCTCGTACTGGTCTCGCGCTGCCTCAGCCGCCGGGTCCGGCCCCGAGGTGAACACGTGGAAGGCCAGGGGCATACCCAGCTCCTCCGCCGTATCCCAGAAGGGCTCGTAGTCCGGGTGATTGTAGGGCTTGGTCGGCATCTCGCACGGCAGCGACAGGCTCTTGTATCCCATCTTCGCCACCCGCTTCGACTCCCCAATCGCATCCTCGATGTTCAGCATGGGAATCTCGGCGGTCACGGCGAAGGTGTCGTAGTGATCGCCGAACACCTCGTGATGATAGTCGTTGTACAGCTCCGCCAGGGCCTTCTGGTATCCCGCGTCAGGGGAGGAGAACATCTTGAAAACTGCCTGGGGATAGATCACCTCGGCGCTGACTCCATCCTTCTCCAGGTCGTCCAATCGCACCTGGATGTCCATTCCGCCCTCCCGGTGCTGCTGCCTCCCGAGGTCTTCTCCGTCCCGCCAGTACCGGTTCATGTCGTCTTCGTTCAGCGGGTTGGGAGCTTGCACGGGCATCGGGGCCTGGCCTTCGTAGACCAGGAACCTCTCACCGTTTATGGTCTCCTCGTGAGGTGCTCGAGCCCGATACTCGACCGGCAATCTCTCATATATCTCCGCCGGTTCGTTGCTGTGTGAGTCCGCTGATATGACCTTGTAGTCCGACATATCTCCTCCTGACGTCCGGGCCCCTAGTTCACCGAGAACCCGTAAAGCCTCGCCGCATTTTCACCCACTATCTTCCGCTTCTCGTCCTCCGGCACGTCCTTGAATGTGCGCTCGATCACTTCTCGGGAGTGGGGGAAAGTGCCTTCGTCGTGGGGGTAGTCGCTGCCCCACATCAGGTTCTCCACCCCGATCACGTACCTGGTCATCAGCCCAACCTGGTCGTCCCCAAAGGTAGCGAAGCCCTGCCGATGGAAATACTCGCTGGGCTTCATGTTCAGCTTGGGCTGGGCCCACATGTGCCGCTTTATCTGCATCTCGTCCAGTGTCTGCAGCACCCAGGCCAGCCACCCCACCCCTCCCTCCACCAGTACGAACTTCATCTCCGGATGCTTCTCCAGCGCCCCCGATGCCACCAGAAGCGTCAGAGGGTTCATGGCGTGGGCCATGTCTATGATCTCGGTGAACAGGTCTTCCCCTGGACCGCCGGCTATTCTGCCGGTGCGGGGCTGGTCGCTCGGGCCCTTGGTGAATACGTGAAAGGCCACGGGCACGCCGGTCTCCTCGGCCAGGTCCCAGAACGGGTCGTAGTCCGGGAAGTTGTATGGCAGCAACGGCATGCTGATGGGCACCGAGAATGAACGTCCCCCCAGCCCCGCCACCCGCTTCGCCTCCTCTATCGCCATCCCGATATCAACCATCGGCAGCAGCGCCGACGTCACAAACTTGTCCGAATGCTCACCGAATATCTCGTGGTACCAGTCGTTGTACAGGCTGGTCATGGCCCTCTGAAACCTCGGGTCCGGTGACGCAAACGCCTTGAAGATCCCTTGCGGGTAGATCACCTCCCCCGACACCCCATCCTCCTCCAGGTCCGACAATCTGACCGGAATGTCTATCCCCCCGGCCAGGTCGTTAGGGTTGCTGGCGATAAGCTCCTGCCCCTCTTCCGCGTCCCGGAAGAACCGGCGCATGTCTTCTTCAGTCAGCGGATTGGGCGCATCCAATGGCAAGTCGCCCGCCCCCTCGATCCTCAGGTATCGGTGGCCGTCCTCCATCACCTCCCGAGGGGCTCGGGCCCGGTACTCCTCCGGCAGACGCTCATACAGCTCGACAGGTTCATTCGCATGAGAATCCGCGGAAATAACCATGTAGTCTGCCATTTGACTCGCTCCTTTCCACAACAGTGCGTCCTGCGCCCCCCGTTCCGCCGATTGTACCAGCCTTCAAACCCATTTATTAAGCGAGACGATTGAGGATTGAGATTACCCCGATGCGAAAGCTATACTGAGACCTTGGATTTAGCAAGGTTGTACCAGTGAAAAAAGACGAAGAGTTTACTAACGAGGCTTTAGCCCGACTTCTGACCGAACGCGGAGTTCCTGCTGACTTTGAGCGAAGGACTGCGCGAAAGAAGATGGATGTGGTCTCAGATGTCGATGGCCTCCGCGTCGTTTTGGAAGCTGAGACTGGATTTCATCGCAAAGCTCAGGCCATTAAGGACGCTGACGCCCGTCTCCGGCAAGGTTTGACCACCGTAGTCTTTGCCGTCTGTTATCCGGAAGATGTCACACAATCTAATCTACCCGATGCAACCCTTACATGGACGCTGCGCTTGAAGCCGGGAGAACCGGTCCGTGGCTGGGCAGAAGGTGGAATAGAGCAACTCGCACGAGCTGTCCAGCAGGCGCCCAACTCCCTGAGTGGAGCAGACTTGGCGGCCCGAACCCTATCTGATAGCTTGGACGCAATGGTTCAAAGACTGAAGATAATGGTGAGGCGCGGTGTCGCTCGTGCTCTCGATCTCCCACCCACTAAGTCGGGCAGGGGAGAACAGAAAGATCGATATCTTGTGGCGGCCAAGCGCGGAATGTTGGTTGTAGCAACGGCGATGTTGTTCCACCAACGTGTTCAAGAGCATCTCCCTGTGGATCCCCCTCCCAGCTACCAAGGCCCTTGGCCTCCGGCCACCGTTAGTGAGTGTGCCTTGCAGCCAGCCCCAATCAGTGCCTTCCGAGAAGCATGGCTGGCAATCTTGGCCGTCGACTATCGCCCGGTATTCGAGACTGGACGAGCAGCCCTGGACGCATTGTCCATTGATTTGGATACTGCCCAAAGTTTGCGCAACTGGCGATCGTTGTTACCCAAGTATCTGAACTTGTAACAGGCCTAAGACATGACTTGCTTGGCCGTATTTTTCACCGTGTCCTAGATACAGCGCGATACGATGGCTCCTTCTATACTTCCACCGCTGCCGCAGTGCTTCTGGCTTCTCTAGCATTGAGAGAAAATGACTTAGACTGGTCAGATCCCAATGCTGTGGCTAATCTTCGTATCTGCGACCCCGCCTGCGGAACTGGCACCTTGCTGATGGCTGCCGCTGAACGCATACGTGATCTTCGCAACGCCGCTGGACGCGGTGACCCGGAAGACGAAGAGGCTCTGGGCCTGAGCCTTGTAGAAGACGTTCTCTGGGGTTACGACGTCAATGTAACTGCTACACACATGGCCGCCACGACGCTGGGTATGCTGTCACCCAAGACTTCGTTCTCTCGCATGAATATTCATCGCGCTAAGCTAGGGGTATTCGATGGACATCCCTTCCTTGGTTCCCTTGAACTTCTGGAGGGTCCAATACCGCTTTGGGACCGGAATACTGCCACTCAACAGGTGGATGCAGAGCAGGAAGTATCTGATCTGCCCCCTCCCATGGATCTTGTAATAATGAATCCTCCATTTACTCGCGATAGCCTTCGGCATGACCAGTTTAGTCCCGATGAAGAGATGACCATCAAAGACCGTGAAAAGGAAATCTTGGGAGACAACCTTGAAATTCCTTGGTTTCTTAGGGAAGCGGCAGGCCCTGAACGCGCAGCCGCACGTCTGCACTCATCTGGTGGCCCGTTTACGGTCTTGGCAAACAAACTGCTCAAATCAGGCTCGGGCACTCTTGCCTTAATCATGCCATCGGTGGTCCCCACCGCGCCGGGAAACTCGGCGTTACGCCGATATCTCGCAAAGCGGTTCCATGTAGACGTTATTGTAAGTTCCCATGATCCTGAACGCATTTATTTCTCGGAGAACACCAGCATCGGAGAGGTGCTTTTGGTGTGTCGCAGGTGGGATAAAAAGAAGCCCAAACCCCCGACCCGCGTCATCAACCTCGCCCGTAATCCGGCTTCCCCCGTCGACGCCTTGGATACCGCCGCCAGAATTGACCAGGTGACCAAGAGCGATGCTAAGGCATCTCATGACTTCACAATTCAGCGCGTTAACGCTGACCGAATTGAGCGCGGTGACTGGTTCGCTGTCAATTTCCTCTCTCCTTTCCTTGTAGACTCCTATAGGACTCTTACCGAGGAGAGCCCGTTCTCGGTGTCAAGTACAACCCTAGAGTCCTTGGCCAAGGTTGGCCCGGCAGGTCAACGCATCCGCGACGCCTATACCAAATCAGAAATGCCCACAGCATCCGCTCGCCGCGCCCTCTGGCATCACAAGACGGAAATCACTCAATCCATGCGGGCTGGGACCGACCTATACATAGAGCCCAAACCGTCCAAGATAAAACTCGCCGACAAGTATTGGGAGCAGCGCAGTAATCTTCTTCTACCACATCGGCTCTGGTTACCTTTGGCACGGGTAGCAGCTGTAATGTTAGCGGAACGTGCAGTTGGTTCAATTTGGACGCCTTGCCGTCCACATGATCCGGCATTGGCTAAGGCCATTTGCATATATCTAAACTCCACTCCAGGATTGTTAACTATGCTGGGTGGTCGGGATAACCGTAAGCCTTCATACCCCTCCTTCTCCCTC
Source organism: Dehalococcoidia bacterium (assembly GCA_965207225.1). Classification (GTDB taxonomy): domain Bacteria; phylum Chloroflexota; class Dehalococcoidia; order Plut-88900; family Plut-88900; genus Plut-88900. The sequence goes on along the minus strand of CBDBLV010000002.1, from coordinate 357,694 downwards.
GATACCCTCCGCTCCCTCCCTATCCCCGACTTCACCGCCTTGGGAGAAGCCGAACTGAACCTGATGAACGGATGGTTTGACTGGCTGCAAGGCCAACCCCTCCAACCCTTCCCCAACATTCACGAAGACCCCGTGCGGCACCAAATCGACGACGCCGTTGTCCAGGCCTTAGGTTTGGACCCGGACTGGATTGCAACCATCCGCCGTGAGTTGGCACGAGAACCTTCGGTTACAGACCGTAGAAACTAATTCTTCAATCCCCCCGTGCTAAAATCGCCCCACGGAGTCACTATGGTAGCCACGGACAACAACAAGTTTCGGGCCCTCCCGAGCGTCGACAAAATCCTCGCCGCTAGGGAGTCCCGGGCCCTTGCCCAAACCTACTCCCACGGCGCCCTCGTCACCCTCGCCCGAGACTCATTGCAAGCCGCAAGGGAAGGCATCTCCTCTGGCCGACCCGTACCCTCCCTCCAGGCCCTCGTTGCCGAGATTGAGGGCAGGGCCAAGGCCCTCTGGCAGCCCTCCCCCCGGCAGGTGATTAACGCCACGGGCGTGATCATCCATACCAACCTTGGTCGGGCGCCCCTGAGCGAAGAGGCTGCCCGAGCCGCAATGCAGGCAGCCGCCGGCTATTCCGACCTCGAAGTCGACCTCCAAAAGGGCCAGCGCGGGGGCCGGGACGCTACCCTCAAGTCCCTCGTCACCCGACTCACCGGCGCCGAATCTGCCCTCGCCGTCAACAACAACGCCGCCGCCCTCCATCTGGTACTCAGCGTCCTCGCCCTTGGCAAAGACGTTATCGTCAGCCGCGGCGAAGCCGTCGAGATCGGCGGCGGCGTCCGCGTCCCTGACATCATGAAAGCCAGCGGCGCCCGACTCGTCGAGATCGGCACCACCAACCGCACCTACCTATCAGACTACCGGAAGGCCATCACCGAAAACACCGCCCTCCTCCTCAAGGTCCACACCAGCAACTTCAAGGTCATCGGCTTCACTGAAGCCCCCGACACCCGTGACCTCTCCGCCCTCGCCCGGGAATCCGGCATCCCTCTAGTCCACGATGTCGGCAGCGGCTGCTTGGTCGACACCCGGCAATTCGGCCTCTCCGAAGAGCCGACACCCCAGGACAGCATCTCAGCAGGCGCAGACCTCGTCGCCTTCTCCGGCGACAAACTTCTCGGTGGCCCCCAGGCAGGAATAATTGCCGGTCGAAACGACCTTGTCTCTCAACTCTCCCGTCACCCCCTCGCCCGCGCCGCCCGCATCGACAAGATGACCATGGCCGCCCTTACCGCCACTCTTCTCCACTACCTCAAGGAAGAGCACTTGGACAAAGTCCCGGTTTGGCAGATGATTTCCATACCCTCTACGACCATCAAGAGTCGAGCGCAATCCTGGCAAGGGCAGGTTGGTCGAGGGTCCAACGTAGTCGAGACCCGTTCCACTATAGGCGGAGGCAGCCTCCCTGGCGACACCCTTCCCTCCTGGGCCTTGCAGCTACTCGCCTCTGATGATAGCCCTGTAGACTCCCTCGCCCAGGCCCTCCGCACCTCCCCAACACCCGTCATCGGCCGCATCGAAGACGATGCCCTCCTCCTCGATCCCCGCACCGTCCTCCCAGACCAGGAACCCGCCTTGCTGGATTCCGTGACCCGGGCCCTCTCAAGCTCCCCAGACTAGCCCATGAGCCCCACCCTGAAATTGACCGAGACCTACCGCTGCCTTACCTGCAAGGCGTCCAGGGTAGAGGCCGTGGGCTGGGGCCAAAGACAAAGTCAGTGCCAGACCTGTGGCGGTTCGGCCTTCCTGGTCGGGACCCTGGATCCGCCTCCCCTGGAGGTCCACCTTCGACACATGCGGGTGGAGGAGGCCCTTATCAAGCTGGACAAGTACCTCGACACGGCTTTTGTCTCGGGGTTGCATCACGTCCGTATCGTGCATGGAAAGGGCCAGGGCAAAGTCCGCACCGCCGTCCTGGAGTGGGTCGAGAATCATCCCCACGTAGACTCCTTCCGTGGCGCCCAGTTGGAAGAGGGTGGATGGGGGGTCACTTTGGTAACCTTGGCGCATTGAATGCGAGGTGGTCGGGGTAATGGTCGGTCAGAGAAAGGATTTGTTCGACGCCTCCACCGAGGCCCAACTCGCCCGCGACGCCCCTCTCGCCGCCCGCATGAGGCCCGTCACCTTCGACGAGTATGTTGGTCAGGAGCACCTCATCGGCAAGGGTCGGGCCCTGCGCGCCAGCATCGAGGCCGACCGCCTTCCCTCTATTGTCCTGTGGGGTCCGCCCGGTAGCGGCAAGACCACCCTCGCCCGGCTCATCGCCTCCCGAACCCAGGCCAGCTTCCGGCAGGTCAGCGCGGTCGGGTCAGGGGTGGCAGAACTTAGACAGGTAATCAAGGATGCCAAAGAACTCCGCGGCATGTATCGCCGCAACACCATCTTATTCATCGACGAAATCCACCGCTTCAACAAGGCCCAGCAGGATGTAGTCCTTCCTCACGTAGAGGATGGAACGGTAACCCTCATCGGCGCCACCACCGAAAACCCTTCCTTCGAAGTCATAGCCCCGCTCCTGTCCCGGTGCCGGGTATTTACCCTGAAGCCCCTGGACGAGTCCCAGGTCCGCACCATAGTCCAACGGGCCCTGACCGACGAAAAGCGAGGCCTCGGCCGAGACAACATCACCCTCGAACCCGACGCCCTCGACCGCCTCGTAGACCTGTCCGGCAACGACGCCCGCATAGCTCTCAACACCCTGGAGTTAGCCGCCTCCGTAGCCTCTGCCACCGGCAACCTCAATATCGATGTGGATGCCATTGACGATGCACTCCAGCGCCGCTCGCCCAGATACGATAAGAGCGGCGACCAGCACTACGACACCATTTCCGCCTTCATCAAGTCCCTCCGGGGTTCGGATCCCGACGCTGCTCTCTACTGGATGTCCCGCATGATCGAGGCAGGCGAAGACCCCCTCTTCATCGTCCGCCGCATGGTAATCCTCGCCGCCGAAGACGTGGGTCTCGCCGACCCACAGGCCCTTGTCGTAGCAGTCGCCGCCCAGCAGGCCGTCCACTTCGTCGGCATGCCCGAGGGCTTCATCCCCATGGCAGAGGCTGCCGTCTACCTCGCCACAGCCCCCAAGAGCAACTCCTCCTACGCAGCCTACCTGAAGGCAAGAGAAGATGTGGAGAGCACCCACCACCTCCCCGTGCCCCTCCACCTGAGAAACGCCACCACCGGCCTCATGAAAGCTTCCGGTTACGGCAAAGGCTACAAGTACGCCCACGACTATGCGGGCCATTTCGTGGAACAGGAGCATCTCCCGGAAGAGCTCAAGGGCCGCAAGTATTTCGAACCGTCAGGCCAGGGCTTCGAGGTAGAGATCGCGAAGAGAATGAAAGACCACCACCCCCCAACCGCCCCTCCTAATCCGTCATTCCCGAGGAGTCGGGAATCCAGGGGCGGAGAGGGTGGGTAGGAAACACAGGCCCGGCTGGCAAGCCCAGTCCCTCATCAGACCCGCGGCAACACCTTCTCCGCTATCACGTCCAGCAAGTCCGTATCATCGTAGTCGTAGAGCTGGAACATCACCCGAGACGCCCCCGCCTCGCCATAGGCTTGTATCTGCTCCACCACCCGCTCCGGAGTCCCGACTATGAACCCCTTGTCCATTAGCTCCTCGGGGCTCGCGTCGCCAACGTCCTTCCTCGACTGAAGCATCCCAGCGACCATACCCAACCGACGCGCATACTCTCCGTCGTCCCGCCCAATGATCCCCGTCGCCGCCAGGGAAGTTGTTATCTCACCCGTGTCCCGGCCTGCCTCCTGACATGATCGGTATAGCAACTCCCGCTTCGCCACAAACCCCTCAACCGTGAGGTTTATCCCATTCCACTCCTGGGCGTATTTCCCCGCTATCGGTATCGTCCGCTTCTCTCCGTTCCCACCTATCACAAAGGGCGGGTGGGGGGATTGCGTCGGCTTGGGATAGGAAGTAGCGCCTTCGAGCGTGAAATGCTGGCCCTTGAATGTGGCGTTGTCCTCCGTCCACAGGGCCTTTATCACCTCTATGCCCTCTTCCAGCATCCCGTACCGCGTCTTCCAGTCGTAGAAGGGTATCCCGAAGGCCGTGTGCTCTGGCACGCACCACCCTGCCCCCAGCCCCATTTCTAGCCTGCCTCCCGATAACTGGTCTATGGATGCCGCCATCTTGGCGAGGACGCTCGGGTGCCGGAATGTCATCGGCGTCACCATTGCCCCGAATCTAATCCGTTCGGTACGCGTGGCTAAGGTCGTGAAAGAGACCCAGGCCTCCAGCGCCTCCTTGTCCGCCCCGAGGACCAGGGGCTGCAGGTGGTCGGACCTCCACAGCGACTCAAATCCCAGCCCCTCGCACCGGTCCACCCAGTCGTGCCATTTCTCCCAGGTGAGGTCTTCCTGGCCCTCCAGCATTATCCCAAGCTTTACCATGTCAGGTCTCAGTTCGTTATCGAACGGAACGCCTCTACCGTCTGGTTCACGTCCGCTTCGTCTATACCGTAATGGGTCACCAGCCGCAGGTTGCCCCCGCCTCTGTCCAGTGCCAGTACGCCCTTCTCCTCGAGGGCGGCGGTCACGCCACCGTTGGGGAACTCCTTTTCTACGTCTACCATTATCATGTTGGTCTGCACCCGCTCCAGGTCCAGGTGCAAGCCCGGGATCTCTGCTAGCCCCTCCGCTATCGCCCGAGCATTGGCGTGGTCCTCCGCCATCCTCTCGATCATCGTATCCAGCGCCACTATCCCCGCCGCCGCAATGATCCCCGCCTGCCTCATGCTCCCGCCCAGCGCCTTTCGAATCCGTCGGGCCTTGTAGATGAACTCCTCCGACCCGCACAGCACCGACCCCACAGGGCAAGAAAGCCCCTTCGACAGGCAGAAAGTCACTGAGTCGAATGGCTCCGTAAGCTTCCTTGCCTCCATGCCCAGGGCCACCGACGCATTGAACAGCCGGGCCCCGTCCAGGTGCATCGGGAGTTCGTGCGCCTCAGCGACCTTGGCGACTAGGCCAATCTTCTCAAGTCCCAGCGGCCTTCCCCCGGTCAAATTGTGGGTGTTCTCCATGCAGACCAGCGCCGTGTGCGGGAAGTGCTGGTTTTCCGGCCGGATAGAGCCCTCTATGTCCAGCGCATCCAGGCTTCCATCTTCTGCTGTCGGTACAGTCCTGACGTGCACCCCCCCGAACGCCGATACCCCTCCCGCCTCATACAGGTAACTGTGGGACTTGTTCCCCAGTATGACCTCGTCTCCCCGCTGGCAGTGAGAAAGGATCGCCGTCAGGTTGCCCTGGGTGCCGCTGGACACCAGCACCGCCGCTTCCTTGCCCAGCTTTTCCGCAGCTATCGCCTCCAGGCGGTTGACCGTCGGGTCCTCTCCGAATACGTCATCCCCGAGGCTGGCGTTGGCTATTGCCTCTCGCATCTCGGGGGTGGGTTGTGTGACCGTGTCGCTCCGAAGATCGACAATTCTCATAAGGGGATGGACCTCCGCAACAGATAACCCATTCTAGCATCGCGGGTTGAGCCCTGCTACCTCGGCTCATATCATGTCTCCAACCCGCGCACGACGAGAGACAACATGAACAGAAAGAATGTCACCTTCCCTTCCGGCCCCTTGACCCTTGAAGGCATCCTCACTCTGCCTGCCGAGGCTCAATCCGGCCCCCGACCCGCGATTGTCATAGCCCATCCCCACCCCCAGTACGGCGGCGACATGCACAACGGGGTGGTCGTGACCCTCGCACAAAAGCTGTCCGGGCTCGAAGTCCCGACCCTCAGGTTCAACTTCCGTGGCGTAGGCCGCAGCGAAGGTTCCTACGACGATGGCCGTGGCGAACTCGAGGACCTGAAGGCCGCTGTCTCTTTCCTCTCCGGAGTCGATGGCGTTGATCCCGACGGTCTCGCCCTAGCTGGCTACTCCTTCGGCGCGGAGATGGTCATCCGACTCGCCGCCCAGTCCCCCTGCCCGACACCTCTCGTTGCCGTTTCTCCTGTGGTCTCCAGTGTTACAGGCAAGCGTTGGCGGTCGATTCCCGGACCCAAGCTCGTCATCTGCGGAGACTCCGATGCCTTCCTTCCCGCCGAAAGACTGATAGCCTCCGTCCCGGAGGACGAGCGCCACATCGTTACCGGCGAAGACCATTTCTGGCTTCGCAAACTGAGCGAAATGGCAGACGTAGCCGGAGATTTCTTCCTGAAGCAGTTTTCTCTAACTCCACCCACCCCCCAACCCCGTTAGTTCCAGGCACGGGCCGTTTTTTCGCGGCAAGGGGTTCGGGCGTCCCCCGTGATAACATTTACCCGCTCGGTACTAGCCATGAAAGCCCGACTCGCCAACGCGCTCAAACAGCGCCGCACCCTCTTCCTTTTCGCCTACTGGGCCTTCATACTCGCCTTCGACCAGATAACCAAGGCCGTCATACGCGCCACCATGAGCGTCGGCGAGTCCATCCCCGCGGACGCCCCGGTTCGCCTCACCTACGTGCGGAACACGGGCAGCGCCTTTGGCCTGTTCCCTAACCAGACCCTTGTTCTGACTATAGCGGCAGCGGTCGGCGTGATCGTCATTGCCTTCGTGCTGCTGCGGGAAGGCAGGGCAAGCAACCTCCTCGCCATCAGCTTGACTATGCAGCTTGCAGGCGCCATCGGAAACCTCATCGACCGCATATCCTACGGCTACGTGGTCGACTTCGTGGACTTCCGATTCTGGCCCGTGTTTAACGTCGCCGACTCCTCCATCACCATCGGGTTCCTCCTCCTCGCCGCAGCCCTGCTATTCAGCCGGGACTCCAAGGACAAAGCTGCAGATGGCTCTCCCCCGTGACCCCAGCACCGACCCCCGGCTTTCCAAAGAGCGACTGGACAGGCATCTCGCTGCCCTCTATCCAGACCTCTCTCGTTCTGCCATCCAACATCTGATCGCCGAGGGAAGGGTCCGAGTCAACGGGCAGATCGCCAAAGCCAGCCACAGGCTGAAACCAACCGACACCCTCCACATGGACCCCACCCCCGACCCGTTCCCGTCTCCCTCCCCCGACCCCATCCCTCTATGCATCATTTATGAGGACGAATACCTCATGGCTGTAGACAAGCCCGCCGGCCTCACCACCCACCCTGCCCCAGGCCACCAGACCGGGACCCTCGCCAACGCACTCCTCTCTTACCTGCCCGACCTCGTGGGAGTCGGAGACCCGTCAAGACCCGGTATCGTTCACCGCCTAGATAAAGACACCTCCGGCCTCCTGCTTGTGGCTAAGACTGAGGCCGCCCATCGAGGCCTCTCCGCCCAGTTCAAGAAACGCACCATCACCAAGACCTATATCGCCCTCGTGCAAGGTACGGTTTCCCCACCCGAGGGTGTCATCCAGGCCCCCGTGGGCAGGCACTTCACCCGACGCAAAGAAATGGCTGTCGTCCAGGGAGGCAGGGATGCCGAAACCCGATACAAGACCGTCGCTTCCTATGACTGCTTCACCCTGTTGAGAGTCACTCCGCACACGGGTCGCACTCACCAGATCAGAGTCCACATGGCCGCCATCGGCCACGCCGTAGTCGGCGACGCCGCATACGGCAAACGACATCCGGAGCTAATACGCCACTTCCTCCACGCCGCCTCCCTTGAATTCAGCCACCCATTCTCCGGTAAGGAGATGGAGTTGAGCTCTCCCCTGCCCCGGGACTTGTCCAACTTCCTCGATTCGTTAAGCTATACCAACCGCTAAGGTTCCCGACCGACCATGCATGACAAGAACGTAAGGGTTAGATACGCCCCAAGCCCGACCGGCATACCCCACGTCGGCAATATCCGCACCGCCCTCTTCAACTGGCTCTTTGCCCGGCATAACGGCGGCAGCCTGATCGTCCGCATCGAGGATACTGACCAAGCCCGCACCCAGGAGGGGGCAATCCAGGCTATCCTTGAAAGCCTGCGCTGGCTGGATATCGACTGGGACGAAGGCCCCGAGGTCGGGGGTGATTTCGGCCCATACCTCCAGTCGGAACGCCTGGACATTTACGACCACTATGCCGGCATGCTGCTCGATAGCGGTGCTGCCTACCACTGCTACTGCTCCGCGGAGCGCCTCAAGGCCGCCAGGGATGAGCAGTCTAGGCTTAAACAGATGCCCGTCTACAACGGCCGTTGCAGGGAGGTATCCGAAAACGAGGCTAGGGCCAACGGAGACGCAGATGTCCCCGTCGTCAGGTTCCGGGTCCCGACCGGACGCACCATCACCTTCAACGACCGCATTCGCGAGAAAGTCTCTTTTGACTCGGATATCCTCGGTGATTTCGTCCTTATCAAGACCGACAAATTCCCCACATACCACATGGCCAACGTGGTCGACGACCACCTCATGAAAATCTCCCACGTCCTGCGCGCCGAGGAGTGGCTTTCCAGCACCCCCCGCCACCTCCTCCTATACCAGGCCCTCGGCATGACCCCTCCCCAGTACGGCCACCTCCCCATCATCCTTGGCCCCGACCGCTCCAAGCTCAGCAAGCGTCACGGCGCCGCTGCCCTCTTGGACTACCGGGGACTCGGGTTCGTCCCCGACGCCATGGTCAACTACCTGGCCCTCATGGGCTGGTCCCTCGACGACCACACAGAGCTCTTCGCCCGGAAGGAGCTGGTCGAACATTTCACCCTTGAGCGGGTCGGAAAGACCGGCGCAATCTTTGACATCACGAAGCTCAGCTGGATGAACGGTGTCTACCTCCGGGACATGCCCGCAGGCCATTTCGTTGAAGAGGCCCTGCCCATCCTTGAGTCCAAACTCCCCCCATCCGTCCCTCGACCCTTGGACATGGCCTACGCCGAACGCGTCCTTCCCTTGCTTCAGGAGCGGATCAAGACCCTCGAAGAGCTTCCGGATATCGCCGATTTCTTCTTTGGAAACGAGATTTCCCATGACCCTGCCGCCCTGGTCCCCAAGAAGATGGACCGGGATGCCACCATTGCCGCTCTCAAGGCTGCAATGACCAACCTCGTTAGTCTGGACTCTTGGGATCCCGACTCCCTTGAAGCCCTCCTCCGCCCCCTCGCCCCCGACCTCGGCATCAAGACAGGCCAGCTCTTCGGGGCTCTCCGAGTCGCCGTCACCGGCCGCACCGCTGCCCCTCCCCTCTTCGACACCATGTCCGTCCTGGGCAAGGAGCGGTGTATGAAGCGCATCCAGGACGCCACGGATCTGCTGTCATCCGTAACCGAGGCCACCGGTTAGCTCTCATCCCCTTAGACTTGCCCGCAAGAGTTTGTTAATATGAAGGCACACTGGGGAATCGTCTAGTGGTAGGACAGCGGACTCTGGATCCGTAAGCCCAGGTTCGAATCCTGGTTCCCCAGCCAACCTCTCACCTCCTCCCTGCTTTCGGCAGTCCCGATCATTGCACATGAATTAACTACTCGGCCGTCGTCTTGTAACCACCGACATCTAGGAGATTCGTAAGTGAATCACAACGACAGATACGAGAAAGTGGTTGAATGGTCTGACGTCGACAACTGTTACGTTGGAAGTGTTCCCGGATTGATTTACGGCGGTTGTCACGGAAACGACAAACAGCAAGTCATGGCAGAGCTCAGTCAGATAGTCGAAGAAGCCATTGAACTATACAGGGCCGATGGCAGGCCATTGCCCCCTGCAACGACAGGCCGTGACCTCCCCACTCCCCGGTAACCCATGCCCCTCCTTCCCCCACCTCTTACCCACATCCTGAAGAACAGCTTCGTAATCCGGTTCACCATGACCCGGCGCAAGTCCGGCGGCCTTCGGACCGTCGAGACCACCTACTACTGGAACGGCGACAAAGAAGTCGTGCTGTCGGGCTATCCCGGGCGTCGGGACTGGGTGGCCAACATGGCTGCCAACCCGAATGTCACCCTGCACACCGTCGAATTCGAGCCCTGGTTCGACATCCCCGGCCAAGCTCAGGTTCTCTGGAAGACCAACGAACGGCTCCCTTACATCTTCAATTTCATAGACCGCTGGGCCGAAAGACCCGGCTTCCCCCGCCGCCGATTCGCCTTTGCCCTCGGCGCTATCAAGCTCAACCGCAAGTTGCGGCTTCCCTGGTGGGGACCCTTCTGGTTCGCTCGCAAGGTCCTCGATAACATGCCCTGCGTAGTCGTCACCTTCACCGGCCCCCCTGTCCCTCGTCCCTACGGCCCCCCTCCCCTCTCCGAACCCCGACCTCACTGATGGCTGGGCGCAATCAGTGCCCGCCACCAAACAGGCCGGTAAGTGTGGAATGTATGTCGGGAACAAATCCGGCTTGTTCTGCGTCTTACGGATGCAGGCCCGAGATAATAGCACCGTTTGGAAGGTTGTAACATGAAGAAGAAATTGAGCAGTTTGCTGTTTCTCAGTGTGGCAGCCTGGTTGCTCTTATTGCCGATTGTTGCTTGCCAGCAGTCCGTCCCGACACCCACCTTTGCACCGCCTCCGCCCACCGGTGCTCCGGCCACAATACCATCAGTTGACGGCCCCACTCCCACCCCCGCATCCGGCAACGAAATAGTGTCCGGGCGCAGGCCAAACGCTTCCGTCAAGGGGACCGTTACCTACAGAGAAAACTTGGAGCTTACCTCGGACGCAGTCCTGGTAGTCGAGCTGCGGGACGTCTCCTTGCAGGATGCGTCGTCAGTCCTGATCGCCCGACAGACCACCTCCTCACCCGGCCAGGTCCCCATTGACTATGAAGTCAAATACAACCGTGAAGACATCAACCCCCGAAACACCTACGGCATCACCGCCAAGATAATAGAGTCAGATGATCGGCTCGCTTTCATCAATGACATAGCGCATGACGTGATAACGGGAGGCAACCCCACCCGAGTCGACATGGTGTTGGTCCTCGTGCAGCCCCCTCCCGACCTGATCGACGAATCCAACCCCGACTGGCGACAGTGGGTGGAAGTCCCTGTGAGTGTCGTATCTGCCAATCTCATCCCCAACGAGCCCGAGAACTACCTAAGGGTCAACTACTACCAGTCCACCATCGAAGGCTGCGCCCGTCCCGGCAACCAGTCCTTTGAAATGGACGGCAACGACATCCTCGTTAGCGTCACCTTGATGCAGCCTCCGCCCACCGCATGGGCAATCCCCTGCCACGAGCAGGTTGTAGAGCTGGACACCGTCCTCCACCTTGGCGATGAAATCCAGCCCGGACAGTCCTACCGCGTGATAGTTAACGACCGTGTAGTCACGGCATTCTCCATCCCTTCCCCCGACCTCGGCTACACTCACATTGTTGAATCGCTGATTGAAAGCTGGGATCTGGAGATATTGGAAACCGACCCTGTCCAGCGCCAATTGCGCATCGTGTCGGGCCTGCCCACCGGAAGCGGCTGCTCCCGGTTCAACGGCTACGAGCTACGCCGGAACAATGAAGGCGATTTCCACGTAATAATCACCCACCGCGAAATCTCTGACCCCTCCATCGTCTGCACAACGGAGTACCGCTCCGTCGAGACAGTTGTTCCCCTCGGCTCGGACTTGGGTGCCGGTCAATCCTATTCGATCAGTGTGAATTCGGAGCCGGCCCGCACCTTTGAGGCTAAGTGACCATAGCTGTTACCCACCTGCTCCAGCTTTTGCCATGCCACCGCTAACGGTCACAATCACGCTATCCGTGGCCGTTCCTCCTTGCCCGTCCGAAACGGTCAGGGTCAACACTACTGTCAAGGTCGATTGTCCGGGGTCTGGCGCCGACCACACTGTGCTTTCCTTGCTCCCGTCCACAAAGTGCCCGACATCTGGCAGCGCCGTCCAGGAAAAAGAAAGAGTGTCGCCATCGGGATCGCTTGCCCTGCCCGAGAGAGTCAAGATGCCGCACCCATTTATGATTGCCAAGTCCGGCGATACGTAGACCACTGGCAGGCTATTCTCCCCCGCCCCCACCCGCCCCGACACCCCAGTGGCGCTCTTGTCCGGGCCCCGACGGTCGGTGTAGCTTGCCGTAACCCTCAGATAATTGTCCTTGTCCTCTACTGTCGGTACATAAGATGCTGCTTGGGCATCACTGATTGCCGCCCACGGCCCGTCAACGCTCTCTGAACGTTCCCAGACCCACGAAGCGACATCTGCATCGTCTACTAAGCCTGCGGTATTCGACGTCTCGTAGTTGTCCGGGTCCCGAACCCCCACCCGCACCTCCTCCCCGACCCTCAATCCCTGCGCAGAGAAGCCCACTGCCCCAACCTCCTCCACGTCCCTGACCCTTATCGTGACCGGAAGGGTGATGTCAATGGCATCATCGATCTCTCCCTCTTCGTCCCGACCGTCCGATACCGCGACCTCCACTGCATAGCTGCTCTTCACTTCGTAGTCCAGCTTCGTTCCATCAGCCACTGTTATCTGACCTGTCTGATCAATATCAAATGACGCCGCATCCATACCTTGCAATGAGTAGACTAGGGTATCGTTCTCTCCATCTATCGCCGCCATAGGATCCCCCACCCTCGCCCCGATGTCCGTACCCTCATCCACACTTCGCTCACCATCCTCCGTATCCGGGAAAGTCGGCTTCTCGTTAACCGCCGGTACGGTTACTTCCACACTGTCCGTAGCCTTAAGATCAAGTTCATCCGTGGCGGTAAGCGTTAGGGTGAACGTTTGCACCGCGTTGGTCGCAGATGGAGCAGTCCACGTAGTGTCCTTTGCCGATGTGTCCTCAAACCTCCCTCCCCCCGACCACTTGTATTGCAGTCCCCCCGCCTCCGGGTCCGACGCCCTCGCCCCCAGCATCACGGCCTCCCCTCCATTCACAACTCCCCCCACTGACGTGATTTCCACTCCCGGGGGTTGGTTGGCCTCCACTGTGACCGTCACCTCGGCCGTCGTCACTCCCGTAGGCGTTCCGTCATCAGTGACTGTCAACATCAGAGTTACCGACTGCTCTGCAGAAAGGGGCGCGGGCGCCGTCCACGTCGTATCCTCAACAGTAGCATCGCCGAAAATTCCAACGTTGGCAGGATCAGTTGTCCATGCGTAGGTCAAAGTGTCGTTGTCGGAGTCGGTGGATGTGCAATCCAGGTTGATAGTGCTTCGGCCAGACACCACAGGCGTCGAGGGTGTCGTGGAAACAGTCACCACCGGTTTGCTGTTCTGATCTTTGATCGTTACGGTAACGCTTTTTGTCTCTGGCTCAATGTCTACTGTGCTCCTGTTCGCCGTGCCCAACTCCACATTGAACGTCTCCTCATCCTCATCCATATCGTCAGTTAGTATTGTTATCCCTAAAGACCTGGAAGCCCGGTACAAGGTGTCGCCGTCTTCCTCCACCTCCTCAAAATCCGCCTCTTTAAATATGAGGCTACTTGCCACCAAGGTATAGTCCTCGCCGGCCGTTGCTGTGCCGTCTGATGTAGAAATGGGTATCGACACTTGGCCATGTGGCATCCTGGCGTCATCTGTAGTCACACTCACCGTTGCTGTGATGTTTCCCGTCCCCTCCCCGACCGGATTCGGGGATACGGCCAAGCCCGCAGTGGATTCAGGAAAATCGTCGTCCCGCACAACTATCGAAGCTGTACCCTTATCGCTGTCAATGTCGTACCACGATTCGGGCTTGATGGACATCTCAATGCTGGAATGCTTTTCCCATACGACATCCCCAACCGTTTCCACCATGAAGACCAGAGAAGTTTGGTCGACTTCAATGGTGCGCAATGGAGAAGTTCCCTCAACCGAGTCCGGCAGCATATCCCCGTGTCCCTCGCCCTCGACAACATCGACCTCATCCATCCCTACCCTCAACTCCAGGACGTCACCTGCCGCTTCAGACCTGCTCACCTCGAATTTCAAGGTGTCATCCTCTGTGGCGGTACCGACAGTAACTGCGCGAATGCTCACCGTTGGCTTGGCCCTTGTGAAGACCAGCGTGTAGTCCTGCATATCGTCGCCCTTCTCCGCCCTGATCTTGATAGTCGTACTGCCGATGTTCAGATATACCTGGTGGCCCTCCGCCATGTCATCAAGATCGCCATAGTTATTGTCTGAAGAATCCAGGAACGATACCTCAGCCCCCGACTCCACCATCACGTTTATCGTTGCCAGGTGAGTCCCATACCCGACATCCGGAACGGTGTACGCATTTTGGCCGGGGGAGAATGAAGGCGTAAGGGTACCCTGGCCCACGGACAAGGCTGCCAGTGCCGGAAGATCGTCATCGGTAATCGTTACCGTTACCGACTTGGAATCCTCCTCCGAAGTGATCAGGGTATCGGAGGGTGTCCCGAGGACCACGGCGAACGTCTCGTCCTCCTCGTCCAGCGTGTCCTCCATGATAAGAACGTCTACCGACTTCGAAGCCCGAAACCTTGCTTCCTCATCCACCTCCACCCCCGAGAAATCTCCCTCCGCAAATGTAAGGTTCGTTTCTAATGCGGTGAAGTCCGAACCTGCCGTGGCTGTTCCATCAGAAGTGGTCACGGGAATCGTGACCAGACCGTGAGGCAACTTGTCCCCCATGGTAGTAACCGTAACTGTGGCCACGGCCTTCCCATCCCCCTCCCCCACCGGATTGGGAGCCGCGCTGAGCGCCGCCACCGAGGCCACGAACTCATCATCCTGTACCAGTATCGAAGTTGTGCCGTTGGTCGGGTGAACAGTGTAAGAATCGTCCTCAACCAACTTGATTTCGACCCTCGAATGGTCCTCCCAGACGTGGTCCGCAACAGTCGTGACCTCGACCGTGGCCGTAGTTTCGTTAGCCGAGATGGTGACAGAGTGTGTAGTGCCTTCCTGAGAGTCGGGCAGAATGTTCCCCGGGTCGACACCCATGCTGGCGCCAACCTCATCCAGTGTGAACTTTACTGCCACGACATCCCCGGCCGCCGATGAACGCGTCACCTCAAACTCTATCTCGTCGCCTTCTATCGCTGGCTCGACGGTCAGGGCCCGGACGCTCACAATGGGCTTCGCCCTTGTGATGGACAGGGAATAGTCTTGAGCATCGTCACCCTTGGAGACCCTTATTTTCACCACCGTGACCCCGACGGTTAGATACACCTGGTGGCCAATGGCCATGTCATCCAGGTCTCCAAGGACGCCATCCGAAGAATCGAGAAATTCAATAGAGCTCCCCGACTCCCCAACGGCAGCAATAGTTAACCGGTCATTTTCATATCTGCCGTCAGGTACGGCGTAGGACCGGATGTCGGGTGAAAAAGCAGGTGTGAGAGTCCCTGCGCTTACACTAAGGCTGGTAAGAGTCGGCGCCCGAGTCGGCGGTTCATCGTCGTCCGTGATGGTGACGGATACCGTCGAATCATCTGCCTCAACGCTTATCGGAGACCCCATTTCTGTGCTGGCGATGATATTGAACGTCTCGTCAGTCTCATCATCCGTGTCCTGCGTTATGGTGACGTCAACGGTTTTTGTCGCACGGTACATGGTGTTCTCATCGACCGTCACCGACGAGAAATCTGCCTCTGTGAATGTGACAGAGGTGTCCACGCCCGTGTAATCACTGCCGGCCTCTGCCGTACCATCCGATGTCGCCACTGCGACAGATGCCTCCCCATGAGGCTTCCTGTCTTCCGTAGTCGTAACGGTTACCGAAGCGGTGGCGCTTCCCGCGCCCTCTCCTACTGGATTAGGACTGACTGTCAGGATGCTGGTGGATGCCGGGAATTCATCGTCCTGCACCACTATGGCGGCGCTGCCCGCAGATGCCTTTATGGTGTAGAGCTCATCAGCTACTATGCTCATCTCGATCTTGGAGTGACCTTCCCAGGCCGAGTCTCCGCTAGTCTCCATCTCAATGGTCGCAGTTGAATTTCCGCCCTCGATGTAATACTCAGGCGACCTGCCATCTACTTCGTCGGCCAGGACATCGGCGTGCCCGGCCCCGACCTCCACCTCCACCTCTCTCGCCAACACCCGAACGGCCAATGGGTCTTTCGCAGCAGCGGATCTCCTTATCTCGAACTCTAAGGTTTCACCCTCGTATACTGGCGTCTCACTTACGGCTCGAATGCTCACCGTCGGTTTCAGCCGCGTGATTTCCAATCTATAGTCCCTGTAGCGAGATCCCTTGGTGACGCTGACTTCCACTATCTTTTGGCCGACATCCAAGGACACCTGGAACCCCTCGGTCATCGTGTCCTCGTCGACCAACTCGGCTATTGAACCGTCGGGATAGTGCCAGTATGTGACAATTGCGTTGGACTCAGGAACGGCGGTGATGGTCAATACCCGGGCCCCGTACGGCACGTCCGATACCGTATAGTCCACCTGGGTGCTGCTGAATTCGGGCGAGAGTGTGCCCGCACTGACCGTTAAGGAGGTGAGTATCGGATCATTGGATCTGGTTACGACGGTTGCTGACAGGACTTCTCCGAACATCGTTCCTGCCAGCACAGCAATGCATATAGCCAAAATTGTCGCCAGCCACGCCGCAGCGACAACCCATTTAACTATGACCTGCACCTCCCACAATCAGAGGTGCCGTTAAGCCGTTCGCTCCCGCTGCGGCAGACCCCAACAAAGCATCAGCAACTTGCGACATTCACGTCTCTTGCTCACACGTTGCGTTGATGAAACTCACCGGGCCCGTGGGGCACTGACACATACTGATATATGAGTAGTAGGGGAGTGGAGCAATTAAGGATTTTTAGCTACACAACTGAAACTTCACATAAAGTCTGGCTCTACACCTTTTATAACACATATCAAGCATGTAATACTAGACATCTTTATACACATAACGTGTATGCGTGATACATAGATAAATAGATTTGATGGCTGTACCACCCGGGTACGCCACGGCTCTCCTGCCCCTTTCCCGTCATTCCGGTCCCCGATCCGGAAGCCAACACGCTGGGCGGGGGTGGGCGGAAGGGTCCAGTCCCGCCCAGCGAAGAAGAGGAGACAGGAACCCTCCGCTCCTCCGTGTTCAAGAGGTTCGCCGCTAGGCTTGGTGTCGGTTGGTGGGCGGGCGGTTGAGATCCCTCGCGGGGCCTCGGGATGGAGTAGGAGGGGACCCAGAGCGAACGGAATGTCCCACCCTTTGGGGGGACATTTTCCGGCTAGCTCCGGAACATGGGCATGATTTCGCGGCTGATGCGGCGCATCATGTCCTTCTTGTCGATGATGGTGAAGAGGACGGTGGAGATGTTGTCGACGCCCAAGGGCAGGACTCCTGAGATCTGCTCACCAATGTCGTCGGGGGTGCCGGACATCAGGAAGAAGTCGATGAGGCGCTGGGAGGCGAGCTTTGCGTGATCGGCATCGGTCTTCTCGTGCTGGTAGGGGTCAAAGGCCTCATAGGCTATCCTGAACTCGTCAATCAGTCCGGGCTCGTCGGCCTCGATACGTTGGCGCAGATCTTCGATCTCGGGGGCTTTGCGCCGGAAGAGGGAGCCGTAGAAGCTGCATGCCCAGCTCATGGCATAGGAGGCGACCTCGCGTCGGGCTTGCTCCTTGGAGTCGGCGACGAGAATCTCGGTGCGAGCCCAGACGTCGATTTCGGTAGGGTCCCGACCCACGGACTCCGCGCCTCGGGCGATCTGCTCCAGGTTCCACTTCATCATCACGGGGTGCACGCCGCCCAGCATCACGCCATCGGCCAACTCACCGGCCATCCTGAGCGATCGCAGACCTATGGAGGCCATGTAGACGGGGACAGGAGTGCGTATCCATTCGGAGTGCATCTTCGAGCCGCGGTAGTCGACCTCTTTGCCGGCGGTGTAGTCCTTGATGAACTGAACGGTGTCCCGGAACTCCTGCATGGTGCGGGCCTTCATGCCCATGGTGATCACGGAACTGAACCCGGCGCCTATGCCTACGAACGCCCTGCCACCCGACACCTCGTTGATGGTGGCCGAAGCAGTGGCAGTGACGGAGGGGTGTCGGGTGAAGGGGTTGGTCACTCCATGGCCGATCATAATCCGCCTGGTGTTGAGGGCGGCAAGTGTCATCATGGAGTAGACGTCCCGGGAGAGGTTCTGGGAGTCGATCATGGTCAGATGAGAGAAACCACAGTCCTCGGCAAGTTTGGAATGGGATGCCACCTCCGACATGGCGAGATTTCGGCCCATTCCTACGCTGAAGTCGGCTTTCATTGGAGAAGTCCTCCCAGTCTAGGATTCCACGACGGGTAGAACGAGCCTGGATGGGTGGGCGGCGTCGTGAAGTATGGTTTGCAGGGCTACGACAGCGTCTTCCCTCGACTCCCGGTTGACAGGCCCCCCCGTCCCGAGATTTCTGGCGAAGGCGGGGAAGTTGGAACTGGCGATGCGAAGCCTGATGGACTGACCTGGTTGGAAGGCTATGGAGGTCGGGCCGAGGTCTATGGTGTACTGGTAGGGCTGGTCGGGTTCGATTAGCGAGGGTGACTCCAGTGACTCGCGGCAGGAAGCGCGGAGGATTCCTTCGCAGAAGTTGTAGGACGCGCCATTGGGTTCAACAACGCTGACGGTGACTGACCAGTCGGTGTCCCGGGCCGAGGATGCCGCCCAAAGCACCAAGTTCAGGTGCCCCGTGACCTCCAACCGTTTGTCTGCCGGCGCAGAGGTATAGACGAGGACATCTTCACGGGTCTCGGCGGGAGTCTGTTCTATGGAGCCGGCATCGACGAATCCGGGTATGCCCCGGACGTACGGCCCCCCGACGGTGGGCACGGGATTCAGGGGGTTGTGGAGGTAGGAGTCGGGAGGCTCCGACTCCCCAGGCGGGTCCAGGCTTAGGACACCGTCTCCGTGTCGGCTGTTGGCTCTGCCTGCGCTACGGAGGAAGAAGGGTGTTTCCACAGCAGGGGGAGGCCAGGACTCGGCTTCCTGCCATTGGTTGTCGCCCATGGTGAAATAGTAGGCGCATGGGTCGGACTCAATGCCATTGTCCTCGCCCTTGAGCCAGTGGTCGTACCAGGCCAGGACCATGCCCTGGTAGTCGATCCCCGGCCCCGACGCCCCACCCCCGAAATAGCGCTGTCCTGAGTTGGGAGGCAGCAGGTGGCTGTGAATCCAAGGGCCAAGGACTATGTGCTGCTGGTCTCGGGTGGCGGTGTTGGCAGCATTTTCTCTCAACCAGCGGTAAGAGCGAACTGTGCCGCGGATGAAGCTGTCGTAGTATCCCCCGACACTCAGAACCGGCACTTCGACATTGGATAGCCTGTCCCACGCACCGATATTCTTCCAGTAGTCGTCGTAGGTGGGGTGGTCCATCCAATCGTAATAGTAGTCGGCGACTTCTCTGAGGCCGGGCATGTCGCTGATCGGGAGGTGACTGGCGAGGGCGAGGGGTTCTCGGGCCCACTTGCGGGTCTCGGCGACGGCGCCCTTGAGATGGTCCGGGGTGTCGGCGATGTTGTCCAGCACGAAACCTGCCGACCAATGGCCCGTCCACCATAAGCCAAAGGCCCCGCCAAGGTATGTCCAACTATCGTACAGATCAGCGGAAGTGAGGCCCGGGACTATGCCTTTAAGGGAGGGTGGGGCCTCCACTGCCGCCAGCCATTGCGAAGCGCCATGGTAGGACATCCCGAACATCCCGACGTTGCCGTCGCTCCAAGATTGGGATGCACACCATTCCACGGTGTCGAATCCATCTTGGCCGTCGTAGCGGAAGGGGTACCATTCACCCTCGGAGGCGTGTCTACCGCGCACGTCCTGGACGACCATCACGTAACCTCGGGCGGCGGCCCTGACCAGGTCCAGGTGCAGGGTGCGGTAGCGAGGGTTGTGCTTGCCGTAGGGGATACGACTCAGGAGGACGGGCCACTTGCCGGGGCCGCTGGGCCGGTACACTTCCGCCCTGAGAATCGTGCCGTCCCTCATGGGGACGGGGACATTGGTGTCCACAGTGAGGGACGTGGGACGCGTATGCTCTACTTTGCTTCTTCTGGGCAGCAAGGCAAACCTCTTCCAGTTTCAAGGATGTATGGAGGGCAGTCGTTATCCCGCAGCGACAGGCGCGCTCATGGCCTCTTTCCTGAACTGCGGCATGACTTTCGTGCCGAAAAGCTCCAGCGAGCGCATCACCTTGTTGTGGGGGATTCCGCCTCCGCCCGGGAAGTTGGTCAATAGGTGATTGATGCCGCAGACTTCTTGGAGCTTGTGCACCTTTTCGGCGACGTGGTCGGGCGGGCCGGCCAGGAACTGTCGCTCGTTTAGGAAGTCCCAGTCGAGATTCATGTCGGGAGTGGGTTTTTCACCGGGATTCATGTAGAAGCGGAGGGACTGGGTAACGTCGGTGTGGAAGCTGCTGACGAAACCGTGGGCCCGGAGAAAGGCATCTTCCGCGTCATTTTTGGCTTCTTCCATGGAGTCGGCGACGTAGGTGTTGCGCTGTACCGCCCACCCCTCCCCCAGCCCAAACTCTCGACCCTCTCTCTCCGAACGGGTAGCGGCATAGATCTCGCACCACTCCCTAATTTGAAGCACCGACGGCCTCCAGGTAACGGCGTTGAACCCAAGCTCAGCCGTCTGCTTCAGGGAGTTGGGGGACGACACCGTACCCCACAATGGAGGGTGAGGCTTCTGGTAGGGCTTGGGGAACACGGAAAGCTTGGTGATGATGCCGTTCTCGGTGGCCCGGGGATCGGGTGGAGCGTAGGGGGTGTTCCACGGGACGCCGGGCGGAGGGAAGGTCCAGTTCTCACCATTATGGGAGAAAACGTCCTGAGTCCAGGCCTTGACCAGGATCTCGATGTTTTCTCGCATGAGCTGGCGAGACTTTGGTTCGTCCCGGGGGTCAGCGTTGGGGTGGTAGGGGACGGTGTCCCGGGGCCAGGGGCCCCGGCCGAATCCGATCTCTATGCGGCCCTCGGTCAGGTGATCAAGGGTGGCGACATCTTCGGCGAGGCGGAGAGGGTGCCAGAGGGTCGGGACCAGGCATGCAAACCCGATGCGCATATTCCTGGTACGGCTGGCCATGTCGGCGGCGACCATGAGCGGGTTGGGAGAGTTGCCAAAGCCCTCGAGACCCAGGTGGTGCTCCCCGAGCCACAGGTAGTCGAAGCCCAGTTGCTCCATGGCCAGGACATACTCCCGCATCTCCCGGACCAGCTGGTCGTAGGGGGTGGAAAGGCCTGGGTCCCGGAACATGAAGACGCTGCCGAACAGCATCTGGTTTACCTCCGTTGTCTCAAGCGGTTGTACAGACAAGCAAATGGGCTGGGAGGATTATACGGGATATGGGAAGGCTGAGGGTTAATGCCCGTGCCTCGACTCCTCTTCCAGCCACCCCGCCCGACCCTGCAATCCCTCTTCCGTAACCAGCCCCTTCTCCAGGGCCAGGCGTTCAAGGGCCGAGGCCCACTGTTCGTAATAGGAGCGGCCATCGCCATGCTGTTCCGACTCCTGGATGGCGGATACCAGGGCTTCCCGGAACTCGGGCCAGTGTAGGACACCGGCCTCGCTGAGGCCGACGGCCAGTCCGAAGGCCCGACTTTCCCACGGCTGTTCGAATACCAGCTCGCCGTTCTTGCGGGGAAGGGCCTCGAGGCCCTGCATGGAGGAGATCTGGTTGTCAGTTAGATCGGCCACAGGTTCAGCTTCCCACAGCCTCCGGAAGTCGGGCCCTGGCCACTCCGACCATCGCGTCCCGGGTCACGAGGCCCGACAAATCCTCTTCGGTCATGCCATCGGTGCCTTCGGGTCTCTCGGGTAGGACCATGTAGCGGATCTCGGCGTTGCTGTCCCAGACCCGTACTTCGACTGATTCGTCGACTTCCAGGCCGAATTCCTTCAGCACTTCACGGGGTTCGATGACCATGCGGGAGCGGTAGGCGAAAGACTTGTACCAGTTAGGAGGGAGACCGAGCACGGGCCAGGGATAGCAAGAGCAAAGGGTGCAGACGACTACATTGTGCGCGCCGGGGACATTCTCCAGGACGACGATCTCCGAGCCTTCGGCGCCCTGGAAGCCGAGCTCAGCGATGGCATTGGTGCCGTCCTCAAGCAGACGGGCTTTGTAGTCGGGGTCCACCCAGGCCCGCGCCACTACCTTGGCGCCGTTCATCGGTCCGATGTCTTCCTCGTAGGTCTTGACTAGGGCATCAATGGCGTCGGTGGTGATGTAGCCTTTCTCGACCAGGAGGGACTCGAGGGCCCTGGTACGGAGGGACGCGTAGGACTCGGCCTCGTGTTCGTGGTCGTCGTGATGGTCGCTCATCTGCTAGTCCTCCGGGTCCAGGTAGCTGTCCCACATGTCTATGTAGACGCATTCGGTTTCGGGGGCCTCGTTGCCCCAGAGCTCACGGGCCTCGAAGCGGACGCTGTAGATGTGCTGGGGCTCGTGGCCCCGGCCCTGGGACCTGGCATCATCAAAGCTGTGGACCCCGTGTAGCCTGTCGACGACGCCCGACCTGCCGCGGATGTATCTAGGGAGACGAGTATGGCCTATGGGGTTAATGGTGCGGGCCCGCACCCTGTCGCCAGGCTGGAACCGCTGGGGCAGGTCGGTCTCCCTCTGGGGCGAGCGGTGCCTGTAGATGGAGGCGGCTACCTTCGTGGCTTCCTCGGGGTCTTCGCGGCGTTCGGGTTGGGAGCCGAGGTCATCTGCGAAGTGGGCCGTGCGCCGGTCAAGGTCTTCTCTTGTGGTAATGCCCTTGCTTATGAGGGCGTCTTCGAGGGCGCCCATCCAGCGTTCATAGTAGGAGGAGGCGAGGTATCGGGCGGGGTCCAGTCCCTCGATGTAGGCCCGAAGCCCTACGGGCTCGGTCAGCCGCTTTTTCCCCGCGGCAATGGCCATGGCGTAGACCCGACCTTCCCACGGTGCATGGAAGACGGGCTCGTCTTCCTCAATGGGCACGGGCCCGAAGCCGTGCATACCTCCCATGTCGTGGATGCCGTTCATCTCAATCCTGTCCTTTTGCAAACTCGACGCACATTAGGCATTTCTAAGGTCTCCAGTAGTACCCGCAACCCTCAACTTATCCAAGTTAACGTACGTGAAGCTCTGAGTGAAGGCCGTCCGTTTGCCGCCTCTGCCCTTCTTATCATTTTTCACAGCGTTTGGCAGCTTTACCGTTTCCTCGTCCTCTGGTCCACTTAGAAACATCAGGTGGAAAGGCTTTCCAAATTCGTCCCACCAATCCTTGTTGTCTATATTCTCCTTCAGCTTCTCTGCATATCCTCTACTCTCCTCATCTAGTGCATCTATTTCATCACGGTTTCTGAGATTTATTGATTTGATTTCTAATTTGATTCTGGGCACCAATGGCTTAATTTCCCCATTGGCATAGAAGCCGAGGTAGGCTGATTTCCTAAAGGTTCTGCCAACGGACCTTCTGTATACGTTCAGTTGCTGGTACATCGGCCAGGCACGGGGAGCGGGAAATACTAGGACTCTTTTTTCAGAGGACACAACCAGTCCTTGCTCTGCTAGCAGTCTCATCAATTCTCTAAGCAAGAACGCTTCCTTTTCGGAAACGGGGTCATCTTTGTCATCTAGAATCTCGCGAATGGCTACGGCCAGTGCGATGAAGTTCGACCATGCGGCATCCTTATGAACAGATGAAGGTCGAGAATCATCCGGAGTGAGCACTAGCAATCGTTGCTGACCCTCAAGGCTGCTCAGGTGCCTTGCGATTTGGTTAGGATCAACTGCGTTCTCGCTCGTTTTGGTTTCAATCCAGATAGAGGGACTTGTGGCTATGATGCCGTCGGGTCTCGACTCTTTTCCTGAGGGCTGGTTTTGGAATCTGACCAGCTTGAAGTCGTCATTCCCAAGCAACGTTTGGAGAATGCGATCCATGTTGGGCAGGCTTAGTCTTTCCAGGACAGCCAAAAGGGCAGCCGTGACTCGATTCTCCCGTTGACTATAAACAGAGAAGAGCGATGTAGGCATATGGAAAGCCTTTACGCCGCCAGCTCAAACAGGGCCGCTACACCCTGGCCGCCGCCCACGCACATGGTCTCCAGGCCCAGCTTTGCGTCCCGGCGCTTCATTTCGTAGAGCATGGTGGCGAGGATGCGGGCCCCGGTGGCAGCAATGGGATGGCCCAGGGAGATCCCGGATCCGTTGACGTTGAGGATGTTATGGATGTCGTCCCTCGGGGCCTGCCACTGGTGGATAACGGAGAGGACCTGGGATGCAAAGGCCTCGTTAAGCTCGATAAGGTCGATGTCTTTCCAGCCGTAGCCGGTCTTGGCAAAAAGCTTGTTGACAGCGGGCACAGGCCCGACGCCCATGTAGGCTGGGTGTACCCCAGCTGAGGCCCATCCCTTCAGGTAGGCCATAGGCTCGAGGCCCAGTTCGTCAAGCTTGTCTGCAGCGACTACGAGACAGACCGATGCAGCATCGTTCTGGGAGCTGGAGTTGCCGGCAGTTACGGAACCGTCTTTCATCAGGGGCCGGAGCTTGGCCAGGGACTCCATCGAGGAGTCCTTGCGAGGGCCCTCGTCGGCTTCGAACATCACGGGAGGCCCCCGCCGCTGGGGCACGGGCACAGGGACAATCTCGTCCTTGAACTTGCCATCCTCGGAGGCGGCAACGGCGCGCTGATGGCTGCGCAGGGAGTATTCGTCCTGCTCTTCCCTGGAGATTTCGTAGTAGTTGGCAACGTTCTGCGCCGTTTCGATCATGCCATTGATGTAGCCGAACCTCTCTTCCGGAGTCGAGGCTTCGCGGCTTCTAATCAGGCGATCATAGAGGTTCATGTTGCCGAAACGACCGCCCCACCGGGCGCCGAGGGTGTAGTATTCGACACCGCTCATGCTCTCGGTGCCGCCTGCAATGACCACGTCTGCGTTGTCGGTCTGGACGAGCATTGCGGCGTTCAGAATGGCCTGCAGCCCCGAGGAGCAGCGCCGGTCCAGCTGGTAGCCGGTGACCTGGAGGGGCAGGTCGGCCTTCATGGCGCACAGCCGACCAATGGCCGGGTTTTCGCCGCTGGAATAGCCGTGTCCCAGCACCACCTCGTCGATTCTCTCGGGGTCTATGCCCGACCTGGATACGGTCTCTCTGATGACCAGCGCCCCAAGGTCCTCGGCGGGAATATCCCTGAGGGTTCCCCCAAACCTCCCGACGGGCGTGCGAACGGGGCTGACAATGGCTACTTCTCGCATGAATGGTGACCTCCGGGTTGGTGTCGAGACTGGCGTTTCATAGTGTACAGCATCCCCGGGGCATTGGCGGCGCCGCCGAATCGGGGGGGAATGATGTGGATGTTAGAGGTGGGGATCAGGCGCAGAGCGGATCGCCGGGTTTCCAGCGATTGTAGACAGGGGTTGGGCCCTTGGCCAGGACTTCGCCGGCGCGCTCCCACAGGGATGCCCATTCCTCGGGGTTAGTGAGAACGGAGTCGGGATTGGCCTTGCTGCGTGCCACGAAGCCCGGGAACCAGGGCCGACCCGTGGCCTGGCCTGTCGGGTTGTAGCGGAGGTCGAAGCTCCAGCGGATGTCGTTGCTCTTGTTGGGCAGGGAGCAGTGCATGGTGAGCTTGTGCATGAACAGCACGTCGCCGGGCTTCAGGGGCACGGGTATCGCGTCCCCGCCGAGGCGCTCTTCCAGGATGTGGACGTGCCTGACTTCCGGCTTTGCAGGACAATGGGGCACCAGCCCCGCCCTGTGGCTTCCCGGCACCACGGCCATGCAGCCGTTCTCCTCGGTGGCCTCTATGACAGGGAGCCAGACCGTCAGGATATCCGATTCGTCGGCTTCGGGGATGATGACGCCCTGGTCCTGGTGCCATGCCGTGTACCCGACTGAGGAGTCGCTGATCATCTCCTCCGGCAGGGCGCTCTCCGGGGGTTTTATGCGGACGTGCTGGACCGGGTTGCAATAGATTTCGGGTCCGATGAACTGCTCGACAGCGTCGAGGAGTCGGGGGCTGCGCAGGACGTTGAAGACGGCGGGGCCGGTGTGTACGGGCATCTTGTCTTCGACATCGGTCTGGGTAAAGGAGATGTCGATGTGGGGGTAGTAGTTGCCGCGGGTGGCTACGGCGATCTTGACCAGTCGTTCGTTGAACGGGAGTCCTTCGAATGTATCCGAGATTGCTCCCCGGTCGTACCACATGCGGGAGATTCGGTCCAGAAGTTCCTCGTATTCGGTGAAGACCGGTGCGAGGTCTTGCTCGGGGTCCAGGACGTCCCGGGCCACGAGGTAACCCTGTTCGTTGAACTTCTCTAAATCGAAGACCTGCTGCGCCATGTGAGACCCCCTTTTGGGTCGGCCAACCTTCCGTCGGGGATAGGGTAAATCCGGCGTTATGGAGCGTCAACCGGACGTACTAGGAATGCCGCAGCGCCCGACCCGGCAGTGCGCCCGTGTGCTCTCCCTGGTCGATGACGAGTTTGCCGTTGACGATGACGTAGTAGATGCCGATGGGCAGCTGCTCGGGCTCCTCAAAAGTAGCTGTGGCCTGGACAGTGTCGGGATTGAAGACCACGATGTCGGCCTTCATGCCGTTGCGTAGGATGCCCCGGTCGGAGAGGCCGAGTTTCTGGGCCGGGATAGCGGACATCTTGCGTATCGCTTCTTCCAGGGAGATAACGCCCTCGTCCCGGGCCAGCTGCCCGAGCAGGTAGGGGAAGGTGCCGTAGGTGCGCGGGTTTGGCTTGTTGCCCGTCAGGAGCCCATCGCTCCCGACCATCTGCGCGGGGTGCTGAAGGATGGTGCGGATGTTGTCCGGGTTGCCGGTGCGGGCAACGAAGGCCACGTCCAGGTTTTCCTCTATCAGCAGGTCGCAGACGGTATCGACGATGGACTTGTCCCACGCCCGAGCCAAATCCTCCAGCGACCGGCCCTCCCACTCCTTGTTCTTGTCGGAGCCGATCTGGCTGAAGATGTACTGGCTCATGTCTCCACCCCAGGTGGGGTTTACGGCGTCTGCCATCTCCTCGCGGACTCGGGGGTCCTTTATGCGGGTCATGAAGGCGGAGGGGCCGCCGGCATGTACCCAGGCCGGGATCATGGATAGTAGCAGGGTGCTGGCGGCGGGGTAGGGGTACTGGTCGAAGGTGACGTCGACGCCCCGGTTGCGCCCCTCGTCAATCAGCCCGATCATCCTTTCGCCCATGCCATCGACCGGGCTGTGGAAGTGGGATATCTGGACCGAGACCCCTGCCTCGGCGCCGATGTCTATAGCCTCTCGGAAGGGGTCCAGGAGCCCGTCTCCCAGGAAGTAGCGGCAGTGTGTGATGTACATCCCGCCCGAGTCCCGGAGGCTCTTGCAGACTTCTATCAGCTCATGGGTGTCGCTGTAGGTGCCGGGCACGTAGGTAAGACCGGTGGAGAACCCGAAAGCGCCGTCCTTCATCCCCTGCTCAACGAGGCTTTGCATGTGAGCTAGCTCGTCCTCGGTGGGGAGTCGGTTGTCCCAGCCCATGGCCTCAACTCGGACGGCGGCGTGAGGCACGAAATAAACGATGTTGCAAGCTGCCCGTTCATCAAAGAGGTCAAGAAAATCCTTGACCGAGCCCCACCGGATGTCAGGGGGCGGGGTGCCGTTGACGGCGGCGAGATACCAGAGGAGCTGCTCCAACTTCTCTGGCGAAGACGGGGCATAGGAGAGGCCGTCCTGCCCGAGAGCGTCGGTGGTGACTCCCTGGGCCAGCTTGGCCTCGTGTTTGGGATCGGAGAGCAGGGAGAGGTCGGAGTGGGAGTGCATGTCTATGAAGCCGGGGCAGACGATGCAGCCTGAGGCGTCGATAACCCGCCCCGCCTCCACCCCCGACGCATCTCCCCTGATCACCGTCACCTCGTCCCCGGTCACCCCCACGTCGGCGCGGAACCAGGTCTGGCCCGTGCCATCGATTACCCGGCCCCCGGTTATAAGGATGTCAAACATTCCCGTCCAGTCCCGTTTAGTCGTCCAGGTTCACAACGTCGAACAGGTAGTTGCCGAGGAAGCCCAGGAGGCCGCTGGCCGCGAGGTATGCAGTGTTGCCGATGGGGTCGAGGGGCGGGGCGACTTCACAAAGGTCAAGGGCCTTGATGCAATCGTATTCGCTGAGGATGGACATTGCCTCCAGCAAATCCCGACCCTCGATGCCCTCAAAAACGGGCACGCCGGTGCCCGGGGCGTGGGCCGCTGAGACAACGTCTATGTCGACGCTGACGTAAACGGCATCCGTCCCGTCGGCGGCGGCTTCGATAGCCTGTCTGAGGACGTGTTCCATCCCATTCGTCCGCACGTCCTTGGCCGTGGACATCTTCAGCTTCTGCGATTTATACACCCGGTAGATATCGGCGTCCATCACGCTGCCGTTAAGCCCGACCCAACTCATATTGTCATAGGAAATCACCGAGTTTTCGCTGATCCTGCGGACGCAAGTGCCGTGGTTGTAGCTTCCAAGGTTACCGTATCCGTCCCGGAAATCAGTGTGGCTGTCTATGTGGACGTAGCCGAGCCTCGGGCTTTCTCCGCGCTCCATCAGGCCTCGGGCGAAACCCTCGAAACCCGGGTATGCCAGATAGTGGTCGCCGCCGAGCAGTATGGGGATTCCCCCTCGCTTCACGATATCCTGGATGCCCTCTATCACGGAGTCGGTGGTCTGCATAATGTCCTGGGGGTTGACGTGGAAGTCGCCAATGTCGCCCAGGTTGAGCGTCGACTTCAGACGTCGGGCGATGTGCGTGTCCACATTGACCGAGGTGTTTTCGGAGGCCACGTCCTGGAGGCCCCTGTACATCAGGGTCGACTCCCGGATGCTCCTGGGACCGAAACGCGCCCCAGGCCTGGGGAACAGGATGCCGTTATCGATGGGAGCGCCGGCCACGACGGCCATGCCCTCTTTCACATCCTCCAGGCCGATGTGAGGGGCGTTGAAGAAGGTCGGGATCCCGACGTAGGTGGTCAGGAATTCTGCATCCATCGTCGTATCTCCTCGCTTGTATTCCGCCAGTGCGAAGGCTAGCCGTCCAGGTCCACCACATCGAACAGGTAGTCCCCCAGGAAGCCGATGAGACCGCTTGCTGCCAGGTAGGCCGTATTGCCGTTGGGGTCGACGGGCGGGGCTACCTCGCAGAGGTCGAGGGCCTTCACGCAGTCGTATTCGCTGATGATGGACATTGCTTCCAGGAGGTCGGATGCCGTAATGCCTTCGAATACCGGGGCCCCTGTCCCGGGGGCGTGGGACGCGTCGACAACATCGATGTCCACGCTGACGTAGACCGAGTCCGTCCCGTCCGCCGCTTCCTCGATGGCCGACCTAAGGACGTGCCCCATGCCCTGGGAACGGACGTCGTTGGCCGTGGACATCTTGAGTTGCTGCTTTTTGTACATCTTGTAGATGTCGGCGTCCATGATGGTGCCGTTCAGCCCGACCCACGACATGTTCTTATAGGAGACGACCGAGTTCTCGCTGATGCGTCGGGCGCAGGTGCCGTGGTTATATCGGCCCAGCTCTCCGTAGCGGTCCCGGAAGTCGGTGTGAGTGTCGATGTGAACGTAACCGAGCTTGGGTCTCTCTCCTCGCTCCATGAGGCCCTTGGCGAAACCCTCGAAGCCCGGGTATGCGAGGTAGTGGTCGCCGCCGAGGAGGATGGGAACTCCGCCTCGCTTGACTATCTCCGCAATGCCGTCGATTACCCACTCGGTTGTCTTCATGATGTCCTGGGGATGGACGGGCAGGTCACCGAGATCGCCCAGGTTGAGCTCGGACTTGAGGCGTCGGGCGACGTGGGTGTCGACGTTGACCGAGGTGTTTTCAGAGGCCACGTCCTGGAGACCTCTGTACATCAGGGAAGCCTCCCGGATGCTCCTGGGCCCGAACCTTGCCCCGGACCTCATGAACAGGATTCCCTGGTCGATGGGGGCGCCGGTGACGACACCCATGCCCTCTTTAATGTCATCCAGCCCGATGGTCGGGGCATTGTAGAAGGTCGGGATCCCGACGTAGTCGGTCAGGAATCTGTTGTCTTTCACGTTGTCTCTCCTCTTTGTCGGCCTCTCTCCCACGATTGGGCCCCTACACAACCCTCCCGAGGGGTCGAGGGGTGGGGTCCTACCCCCTCTCCCCTCGAGGGAGAGGGTCGGGGTGAGGGTGAACCTTATTCATCCTGCTTGAAGAGATAATAGTTGTATTCGTGCTTTCCTACCAGCGTTTCGCCCTCTTCGAAGCGGGAGAGCCTGAATGGAGTTATGTCCGCGCTGGAGGCCCGACCGTCGACAATAAGCTCAGACATGCACTTGCCCACGGCCGGCCCGACCTTGAATCCCGTGCCGCTCATCCCTACGGCGAGGTACAGGCCCTCGACGCCCGGGGCTCGGTCCAGGATGAGGTGGCCATCCGGTGTGTTGCCATCAACGCCGCTCCATGAACGGACCCATGTGGCGTCTTCCATGGCGGGAATGCGGGAGGCGATCCTGCGGCTGGTGCGCAGGGACCAGCGCATGTCGGGCTCGGCGTCATAGTTGTCGGGATCAAGGTCTTCCGGCGACTCGTGGCGGTCAACGACGCTGCTGAATCCGAGTAGTGTAAGGTTGCCGGGCTCGGGCCTGAAGTAAATTCCGTTGGCGGCGTCGATGCAGGCGGGGTGGGGGCCGTGGAGTACCTCGGGGCGTTTGAGCACGCCAACGGAGAGGAGCATTCCGTTTATCGGCAGGTCCATGCCTACGGTTTTACCCAGTTCCCTTGACCAGGCCCCTCCCGCGAGGACTACGGTGTCAGTCGAGATTGTCCTCTTGCTGGTCTCGACGCCCGTGACCCGGCCACCCTCTTCCAGAATTCGCAAGACTTCCTCGCCCTGGGAGACCTCTGTTCCCAGCTCCTGGGCCCGGTGAGCGAACCCCGTGGCGGCGGAGTGGGGGTCGCCATATCCGCTGTCGGGTTCGTAGGCGGCGGCGCCTACATCGCCTACGTACCAGTTGGGGAGGAGCTCCTGGAGGGCGTCGGGGTCGAGGGCGCAGGTGTTGATGCCGGCCTCTTCCCGGAGAATCTCCACGTTCTTGTGCAGTTTCTCCTTCTCCTGCTCCCCGACTATAAATACGAACCCTGAGTTAACAAAGCCACTCTCCCCGCCGATCAAATCCGACCAGTTCGAATACACCTCCCCGCCGATCCTCGCCATCGTCGAGTCCCACGGGTTCGTGTAGTGCATCCGGACAACCGCCGTGGCCTTGCCCGTGGCCCCTCCCGCGACAGAATCCTTTTCAACCAGCGTCGCCTTCACCCCCTTCTCCGCGAGATAGTGGGTGATGCTGGTTCCCACAATCCCCGCGCCTATTACTACGGCTTCGGCGGTGTTGTTAGTCAAATGAAGGCTCCTTATTCACGGCTTTTAGCTTGACTTCGTCAATCCGCACCCCATCTTCAGGAAATCTCACTACACGCCTTGTTTTTGGCGCTTCTAGTTTCAACCAAGCAGCCCGAATTTGCTCTTCATTTGTTCCCACGAGAGAGGGTAGAGATTCGAAATTTCTCTGCTTATATCCCGACATCAGACAAAAGTGGGGGATAACCCGGGGTCGTTTGTCCGCGTGAGCTTTGAAAATATTGTTAAGTCTATTGACTTTGGACTCCAATTGACCTTTCGTGAAGTGACTGAACAATTGCGCCTTAGTGGAAAGCTCAGATGGATTGCTAGAAAAGCCCTTAGCCTCTAAGAAAACAAGGTGGTAAGGGCCATCTGACTCTTGAAATGCGATCAAGAAGTCTATGTCTTCTTGACTTTGCTCAAACAGTTCATTTCGGACGTTTTCTTCTCCTCTCGCTAAGGCAAGAGCAGCAGCAATCCAGTTTAGGTGATAGTCCATGGCAACGTAGGCGTTAGAAGGGATATCTATTCTCGTTTTACCACAGGACAGTCTTTCCTTGAGTAATTTCCGGAAACTCGCTTCTAATTTAAACCCGGCACCACCTTCTTCGGTCTGGAGCCCCAAGGCTTGCACTAGCAGAAAATACCGCTCCTTCCGGTTAAACGACTCCAAAATATCTATCAGGTCTATCAATTCATTCCCTCTCCCGGCCCCCGACCGGCAAGCCCGGAGTATAAGCCCCATCCCACACCGCTTCAAACGAGATTCCAGCCCCACCTGCGTTTCCCTCCCTCGATCGGGGGTCCATCCCCGGAACCAAGCCTGGTTCTGTTCCCCGTAGGGGCGACCGGCGGGTCGCCCTGGGGCGGTGGGTGGCCCACGCATCTACGGATTCTCGCATTCTTCCATCACCAAACCGCACCCCTCTATGTCATCCCGAGGCCCCGCGAGGGATCTCCAGCACCCCTCCCTAAGTGCACCCTACTCATTGCCACTCTCACCCCTTTCCGTCTTCCCCCTTGGCAAAGACATATCAAAAATGCAGTGCATTTTTGATATGTCAATAAAACAGGGCGGGTGGGCGGGACTCATATTATTTCCGGAGGGGTTGGGAAGGGCACTCTTCCCGCCCCTTCTCCTTCCCTGTAGGGGTGCCCCTAGTGGGTACCCTGACCCCACTCACCCCCATCATCCCTACCCCCGACCCGGAATCCCCTCCTCCCCAGTACTGAACTAAAGGCAGACGTTGACGCTGCACATCCATCTCGACCGTTTTTTCTTTCCTTCTTTTCTCCCCAGTACCAAACTAGAGGGAAGCGCCTGCGCCATGGCGCAGGCGCTTCCCTCTGTTTTTTCCTCCCCCTCTCCCTTATAGGCCCTAAGGGAGAGGGGGATAAAGGGGGTGAGGGTTCCCCCGGGGGGGTTGGGGGGTATTCCCCCCAAAACCCGCGCCCAAAAGCCCTTGACTTCTATTACACCCGTGCTAAACTGTTTCATAGTTCGAACTGATATTCAGTAATTTAAGGAGGAACCAAAAACCCAGGGAAGCCCCCGAGACCCGACCCAAGGCATCGCCCCCGAGAAATCGGGGGACTCAACGCCCTAGCCCATCCCAATACCTCTCCCCTCTCTTGTAGGGGCGACCGGCCAATCGCCCCCCATGCGAGGCAGGAAGGTTGCGGCACAAGCGAAAAGCGCCATCTCCTCATCTTCACGGGTCCCGTGCCCCCTTCCCTGGTAGTCAGGCGATGGAAAGACGCCCTGGATAGAAGCCAAAGCAGACCGGCCACCCCCCGCCGAGAGACCGTCTCGGAGGTTGGTCTGTAGCGAACTTGCGCTATATCAAGATAGGGGTGGCGGGCTGGCTAGCCCCGCTCCGGACAAGTTACCGGTGGTTGGCCCGTCGGCGAGCTTGCGCCCCACCAAATCAAGCACAACCTGGGGTCGCTGGGGCACTCGAGACCTGCGGGTGCGCCACGTAATAAGAAACTCCCGGGGGCCACCCGCCCGATCACTGGCCCCCGCTGCGCCCTAAGGGCGCCTGGGAGCGGGTCAAGGCCCGGCTTGTCTGCCCGGACAACCGGGGCACACATCGAGCGCTAGGGCGCGGCCGGCTGCAATCCGCCCACGGCGGACCTCCATGGCCCCCGACAGCCGGATCACCGCATCAGAGTGGAGGCCACCGGCTCACCAGGTGCGTCTTCCATCGCCGACCCCTCCAAAACCAGACCAAACCGAAACCCCACAACTGAATATCTAGGTGCCGCCGGCACACCGCCCCGCCCCAAAGGTCTATAATGCGGCCCATGAGTTCGCTCTCGGGCCGGAATGCGGTAGACGTCGCCAAGACCCGATTCCTTCCCGCCCTCAGCCACCGAGACTTTCGCCACCTCTGGTTCGCCGCCCTCGCCGCCGACGGAGGGGCCTGGGCCGTAATCGTGGCCCGCGGCTGGCTCGCCTACGACCTGGCGGAGAACAACCCCAGCGCCTCGGCGGGGCTGGTCATCTTCGCCGCCATGATCCCCTACGTCCTGGTGCCCGTATTCGCCGGATTCCTCGCCGACAGGATGGTGCGTCGGGACCTGCTGGCCTGGGCCATGGGGTTCCAGATCATCATCCACGCCGCCACCGCAGTCCTCGCCCTCCTCGGCATCATCGAGATCTGGCATCTGGTCGTCATAGCCTTCGTCACCGGCAGCGCCATGGCAACCCAGGTGGCGGGCCTGGAATCCCTGACAGCCAACCTCGTCCCGAGAAGAGATCTGGTGAACGCCTACGCCCTCGTGAATGCGGCCTTTCACGGGACACGGGCCCTGGGGCCGGGAGCGATAGCGCCCGTGCTGGCCCTGCTCGACATCGGGTGGGCCTTCGTCATAGCCGGAATTGCGTACGTCATAGCGATTACGCTGGTACTGCGAATCGACACCCGGTCCACGGGTGTAATCGAATCGGCGAGAGGACACCTGCGCAACCTGGCCGAGGGTTTCATCTACGCCTACCGGCACCCCGTCTTGGTTCGGGTCTTTGCCCTGGTCATTTTCCACTGTGCCCTCGTCATGTCCTTCGAGTCCCTCCTCCCCGTCATCTCCGAGACCAAGCTCGAAACAGATGCCTTCGGCGTCAGCATGATGAACGTGACGATCGGCATAGGGGCGCTCCTGATCTCGCTGGTCATTGCCCCCCTCTCGACACCCCACCGAAGGGGCCGCTTACTGCTAATCAACGGCATTGTCAGTGGGATCAGCCCCCTTGGACTGGCCTTTGCCCCAACCCTTCCTCTCGCCATGCTGGCCACCGCCTTCATGGGCGCATCGCAGGCGGGCTTTATGATCCTGTCGTCGATACTCATCCAATCGGTGGTACCGGACGGGATAAGGGGTCGGGTGACGAGCATCTACATCCTGCATGCTGCAGGGATCATGTCCTTCGCCAACTTCGGCAACGGAGCGCTGGGTGACCGTTTCGGCCCCGAGTGGGTGCTGTCGGTGGCCGCCGGTGGGTTTATCGCATTCGTGGTTTTGACTGCCCTGGAGAAGAGGACGAGAGGCATGTACATCCGGGGAGTGGCGGTGGAGGCAGTTGCGCCGACGGCCTAGAAGGGGATCGACATCAGCTCTTCGGAGAAGATGACTTCCCCGGGGAATATGTCCCTCACGTCAGCCTCGGCCTTCGCCATGGCCTCGTTGCCGGAAAGTCCGGGGCCCATGTGGACCAAGACCAGCCTCTTCACCCCCGCATCCCTCGCCATCTTTGCCGCACCCGTGGTCCCGCACTGCCCGACGTGCTCGCCGTTTTCGTTCATGACGTCCTGGTCGTCCCAGCACATGCAGAGTAGAGTGTCGGCGTTGGCTGCCAGCTCCCTCACGGAATCACAGGGCTGGGTGTCTCCAGTAAACACGATGCTCCCGGAGGGCGTCTCCAGCCGGTACGCCAGGGAGTCGAGCCAGGGCTGGACGTGCTCAGCGGGCGCAGCGGTGACTTCCCAGTCGGGGCCCGTGTACACCGTTCCGGGGCCCACGTCCCTGGCGTCGACCTTTGGTGGCCTCCTCGGGAGGGTTCCTCCGCGGTTGACGTAGACCTGCCGGCTAACAGGATGATTGACACGGGCTTTCCAGTCGTGGGCAAAGGCACCGTTCTCACCAATGATCTTCTCGGTTATGGACTCGGTCAGTGTCGGGCCGAAGACCTTGAGCTGGTTGTCACGGCCCGCGCCCTGGTCCCAGCGGCACAGCAGTAAGCACGGGTAATCGATGTCGTGATCGAAATGGTGGTGGGTGAAGAAGAGGTGGTCTATCTGGGTCGGCCATAGTCCGGCCTTCACCAGCTTGTGGGTAGCGGCGGGGCCGCAGTCGAACATGATGTGCTGGCCGTTGATTTCCACGACGAAGGAAGAGCCGAAGCGGTCAGGGGTAGGGGTCGGGGTGCCGGCCCCGAGGACGTAAATACTGCTCATAGTGCGTTCCTGCCGCCATCGATTACGAACGCCGAGCCTGATGCGTAGGAGGCGTCATCCGAGGCCAGGTAGACGATGAGCTTGGCAATATCCTCAGGCTGGCCGGGTCGTCCCACGGGTATTCCGGCAGCAACCTCGTCAAATATGCCAGCTTTGCCTTCAACTCCCTGGGCTCCGGGGGTGTCCACGAGGCCCGGGACCACGCTGTTCACACGTATCCCCTGGCGACAGAACTGGGCATTGGTAGTCTTGGTGAGCTGGATCAACCCCGCCTTGCCCACAGCGTAGGGGAGTGAGAAGGCGCTGCCCCGGAGCACCACTGACGATGACACGTTCACAATGGCTCCGCCCCCGGCCTTCAACATCTCAGGGATAACGTATTTGGAGCAGAGGAAAGGCCCCTTCAGGTTGATGTCCAGAACGGTGTCCCACTCCTCCTCAGTGACTTCCGTGAGCACGGGAGCCTGGACCTGGAGGGCAGCGGCGTTGACCAGCACGTCGATGCGGCCATATTCGTCCAGTGTTCGCTTTACGGCTGCCTGCACCTGGTCCGCCTGGGAAACGTCAGTCTTGATGAAGATAGCTGAGCCTCCCTCTTCGCGAATGGCGGCTATGGTGCTCTCGCCGCCCGGGACGTGGATGTCGAGGATGGCTATTGCACCCCCTTCTCGGGCGCACTCCCTGGCCGTGCCGCTACCGATTCCAAGGCTGCCACCAGTTATGACGCAGATCTTGTCCTGGAGTTTGCCAGCCATTGTCCAGTTCCTCCCACTTTCCGACTTATCCCTCGTAAACAGTCTCTCCGCCGACCATGGTCATTTCTATGGGGATGTCCTTGATTGTGAAGGGGTCGACGGCGGTCGGGTCCTGGGAGAGGACCACGAGGTCGGCGAGCTTGCCGGGGGTGATGGAACCCTTGATGTCCTCTTCGAAGGAGGCGTAAGCGCCGTTGAGGGTATAGATGCGAAGAGCCTCGTCGATAGTGGTCTTCTGGTTAGGTCCCCAGACCCGACCCTCCATATCCGTTCTGGTCACGCAGCACTGGATGCCGAGAAGCGGCTCGAAAGGACTGGCCGTGAAATCCGAGGCGCCGGTGCAGGTTATGCCGTGGTCCAGGAAGGAGCGGTGGGCGAACATCCAGCGGGCCCGCTCCTCGCCGTAGAAGTGCATCTTCTCGCCATGCTGATAGGCATAGGCGCCGAAGGGAGTCGGGACTACTCCGAGGGCCTTGATCCGCTTCAGGATGTCGGGGTTGACGACGGTACAGTGTTCGATGCGGTGGCGGGTGTCTTGCCTCGGGTGGGCGCCCTGGGCCCGTTCGAAGGCCTTGAGAGTCATGTCGATCGCGGCATCTCCGTTGGAGTGGACGCAGGCCTGGTATCCGGCCTCGTGAATGCGGTGAATTTTGTCATCCAGTTCTTCCTGCTCGAAGAGCATCAGGCCGTGGTCGTTGGTCCCGATGTAGGGCTCGCTCAGATAGGCGGTTCGGGTCGCTATTCCGCCGTCGTTGGTCAGCTTGATTCCACCCCATTTCAGCTTGTCGTCACCGTAACCGGTGCGAATTCCAGCTTTTCTGAACGAGTCGAAGTAGTTTTCGTGTACGAGCATGTAGACGCGAACGAGAAGCTCGTCGTGCTGCCACGCGTCCTGGTATACACTGACCTCGTCGGGGGTGACCATGGCATCGTGGACACTGGTGAGGCCGGCGGCAACGTATTCCCGGGTGATGGTCCGGAGGCCCTGGCGTCGCTCTTCGGGGGTGATCTGGGAAAGCAGGAAGAAGCGTATGCGTTCTTCGCCGGCCTCGTACATAACGCCGTTGGGCTCCCCCGACTCCGGGTCCTTTTCGTAGGGGCCGGAGATTGGGCCGCGAGAGTCCCTGGTGACCTGGAACTCGTCCAGTGCCATGCTGTTGCCCGAGCTTTTGAGCCCGGCCCTGTGCGTGACTATGACAGGGTGCTCTCGGCTGACCTCGTCCAGCTCCCAGCGGGAGGGCATACGGGCCTCGGGGGTCTTGGTGTCGTCGTACTTGAAGCCCATTACCCACTCACCGTTGGGTGTCTCCCGGGCCTTGAGCCTCAGCTCTTCCTGGACGAGGCCAATCGTCGGGAGTTCGCAGTCGACCATGCGGGATGAGACTTTGCACCCCGTGCTCATCACGTGGATATGGGCGTCTATGAAGCCGGGCAATACCGTCTTGCCTCCAAGATTGAGCACCTGGGTGCCCGGCCCGGCCAGGTGTTCCACGTCCTCGTTCCGACCCACAGCTACGAACTTGCCGTTCTTGATGGCGAGGGCCTCGGCCCGCGAGACTCTGGAGTCAACGGTGATGACGTTAGCGTTAACTATCAGCTTGTCGGGGGTGAGGGCTGGTGAAGGCATGAACAACCCCTATGCTTCGTAGATAGGCTCGCCCCCGACCACCGTCATCTCTACCGGGATGTCCTTGATGGTGAAGGGGTCGACGGCGGTCGGGTCCTGGGCAAGGACGGTGAAATCGGCGAGTTTCTCGGCGGTGATGGAGCCCTTGAGGTTCTCTTCGAAGGAGGCGTAGGCGCTGTGCATGGTGTACACCTTCAAGGCCTCCTCCACAGAGATGCGCTGGTTTGCGCCCCAGACGTTGCCGTTGCTGTCGGTACGGGTTACGCAGCTCTGGATCCCGAGAAGGGGCTCGAAGGGGCCGGGGGGATAGTCGGTGGCACCGGTGGCAACGACACCATAGTCCAGGAAGGAGCGCTGGGCGAACATCCACTGTACCCGTTCCTCGCCGTAGTACTGCATCTTCTCGCCGTGGTAGTAGACGTAGGTGCAGAAGGGTGTCGCCACCGCACCGAGGGTCTTCATCCTGTTTAGCAGGTCGGGGTTGACGAGGGTGCAGTGTTCCAGCCGGTGTCGGGTGTCCTGTCGGGGGTTGGCCCTTTGAGCCTTTTCGTAGGCAGTCAAGACCATGTCGATGGTTGCGTCTCCGTTGGCGTGGACAGCAACTTGGTAACCGGCATCATGCACTTCTCTGACCATCTCTTCCATCTCATCCGGCTCAATTGCCCGGATGCCGCAATCGCTGTCACTGCCCTC
Source organism: Dehalococcoidia bacterium (assembly GCA_965207225.1). Classification (GTDB taxonomy): domain Bacteria; phylum Chloroflexota; class Dehalococcoidia; order Plut-88900; family Plut-88900; genus Plut-88900. The sequence continues at coordinate 318,977 of CBDBLV010000002.1, read as the reverse complement.
GTAGGGTCGGGAGAGGTAGGCCGTGCGGGAGGCTATTGCGCCGTCGCTAACCATCTTGATGCCACCCAGGCGCAGGCGGTCGTCCCCGAAACCCGTCTTCAGTCCCGAGGCCTTGAACCCTCCGAAGTACCTGTAATGCACAAGCATGTACACGCGTAGGGGAAGGTCGCCGCGCTCCCAGGCTTCCTGGTATACGGCAACGTCGTCGCTGGTGACCAGGGCATCATGGACGGAGGTCAGGCCTGCTGCGGCGAACATCTTGCAGATGGTCTTTAGCCCCTCGCGACGAACTTCAGGGGTAACCTTGGAGAGAAGCTCGAAGCGGATGGGGTCGGCGGCGGTCTCATAGAGGACGCCGTCCAGCTCCCCGGTTACCGGGTCCCGGCCGTATCGGCCTCCGGAAGGGTCAGGCGAGTTCTTGTCGATTCTCAATCTGGCCAGGCCGAGGCTGTTGGTGTAATAGACGTGTCCGGCCCGATGGGCCACCAGGACGGGATGGTCGGGGCTGGCCTGGTCGAGGTCTTGCCGGTTTAGGAACCGGTTCTCGGCGGTCTTGGTATCGTCGAACTTGAAGCCCTGGACCCATTCTCCGGCATCGGTGTCGGATGCCCGGAAGCGGATGGCCTCCTGGATTTCTCCTATCGAAGGGAGTGCGCAGTCGGCCATCAGGGTGTGGCGGATACCGCTGCTGAGTACGTGGATGTGGGCGTCGTTGAAGCCGGGTACTACCGTGCTTCCGGCGAAATCCATTTTTCGTGTGTGGGGGCCTGCCAGGTCCTTAATCTCCTCGTTGTCGCCAACAGCGACGAAAACCCCTTCCCGGATGGCGAATGCCTGCGCCCGAGGTTTATAGGGGTCCACGGTTATGACGTTGCCGTTGAAGCCGATAAGATCAGGAATGAGCTGGTCCGAGGCCATGTTTCACCTCCGATGCGAGGGCCGAGGACTTGGGGTTCTAGCCGGCGAGGGCAGGGACCCGGGAGAGGATGACCCCTCCGGCGAGGGCCGATCCGATGACGCCGGCCACGTTGGGGCCCATCGCATGCATTATCAGGAAATTGTTGGGGCGTTCGCTCTGGCCAACTCGCTGCACCACCCTTGCCGCCATGGGCACGGCCGACACCCCCGCCGCCCCTATCAGCGGATTTATCTTCCTGCCGGACAGCACCATCATGATCTTGCCGAAAAGAACCCCGGAAGCTGTGCCGATTATGAAAGCCCCGAGGCCGAGACCCAATATCTTGAGGGTCTCCAGGTCCAGGAAGCTCTCGCCGGTCATGGTGGAGCCGATGACCAGGCCCAGGAATATGGTGACGATGTTGATGAGCGAGTTCTGGGCCGTATTGGACAACCTGTCTACAACCCCCGACTCCCGCATCAGGTTGCCGAACATGAACATGGCGAGCAGTGGGATGGCCTTGGTCGCCAGCAAGCCGCCTACTATGAGTACCAGGATAGGAAACAGCACCTTCAGCAGCTTGGGTACCGGCCGGTCGGTGTACTCCATGGGGATGCTGCGCTCGGCCTTGGTGGTGAGCAGCTTCATGATGGGAGGCTGGATTATAGGCACCATGGCCATGTAGGAGTAGGCGGCGACAACGACCGGGCCCAGTACCTCGTTCGGGCAGGTGTCGGTGTCGGGGCAGAGCTGGCTGGCGACGAAGATGGTGGTCGGACCGTCCGCCGAGCCTATGATGGCTATGGAGCCCGACTCCCTGAGCGAAAAGTCTAGGGCAATTGCGGCCATCAGGCTGACGAAGATGCCGGCTTGGGCCGCAGCCCCAAGCAGCATGGTAGTGGGGCGTTGAAGGAGGGGGGTGAAGTCGGTGAGTGCTCCAAGACCAAGGAACATCAGTAAGGGGAACAGCTCATTGTCCAGCCCTGCGCTCCGGAGCACTCCAAATAAACCGTGCTCGTCGGTGAGGCCTCCGAGAGGCAGGTTGGTGACCATGGCCCCGAGGCCGATGGGAAGGAGGAGCAGTGGCTCGAACTTGTGCTTGATGGCGAGATAGATGAGCGCTCCGCCCACCAGAATCATCACCACGTCACGCCAGTCCAGCCCGATAAATCCTTCGAAAAGCTCCTCTACAAGCATGTCCAGATCAACGCCTTACCGGTCGGTACGACCTTCGGCTTCTTCCTCCTCGGTAAGGTAAAGGGCTACGGCGATGGCGGCGGCTCGTGCAGCCTTGTCCTTGGCGGTGGACGTGGTGGATTCGGGTGCGACGGAAGGGGAGTCCACGGGGGTTGCGGGCGAAAAGGCTGCCGGCGGCTCTTCAATCGGGGTGGGGGGTGGGGCTGCAGCGGTTACTCTCGCCGCTCGGAGCTTGTCAATCCTATCGATTACGAGGCGGAGCACTAGGGTCGACACGAGCATGACCACCAGGGCCAGGAACACCATCCCAGCGCCAAGTCCGGCTATTTCGAGGCCGTCAAGATACACTGAGCGTTCCTATGACAGCGCTGCCAGTCCCTGCTCGTAATCCGGTTGTTGGTTGAGTGTGCAACGGGAATATATGGCCCTCGGGGCTCAGTTGTTGGCCCAGATTCCTTCGAAAAACTCGGGTGTGAATTCGATCATTGAGTCGGACACTTCGAGGAGGTCCTTTGACTGGTTGGCTTCGAAGCATGCCACCTCGATGAACTGGCCCATGTCCTTTACGGTTTGGGCGGCGTAGGCGAAGCCGGCGTCGCCGCTTACTAGGATGCCGGTATCGTACATGTCTTTCCATGCAAGCTGAAGCATGTCGGTGGCGAGCATAATGTCAACGCCCTTTTCCACTGCGACTCCCTTGCGAATCGCGGCTCGACCCAGCTTGACCTCCAGGTAGGGCGTATTGTGCAGGATGGTGAGGAACTTTTGCTGTTGGCCAAAAGCCTGAGGTTTGCGCCGGCTGTCCTGCAGGATGTTGTAGTAATAGGTCCTTAGCAACTGGCGGCCTCGGAGCAGCTTGTTAACGAACCTCGGGAAGTTGAGGTCGGTACGGCTGCAGTTCTCTTCCAGGGCGTGATATAGGTTGCTTCCGTCGATGAAAATGGCCACGCGGGGTCTGAGGTGGTTTCCGGTGATATCGATGTTTATGTGGCGCTCCTGGGGCCTCGCTGGGATGTTTGTCAGGTGCGAGGCGATGCAGCGTGAGTATACCGCAACCGGGAGAAAGGCTACCAGTGGAGTGCGCCTTGAGACCCACTTCGCAGGCGGCTATAATGGGCCCCGGCCCGTGCCCCTTGCCGGGCAGACCGACTCGGACAAGGACCTGGACTCATTCAAGCGATAACTCCCCTCGGTTCTGAATTCGCCAAGGCTTTCAATCCCAAGTCGGTGGCGGTGGTCGGCGCATCCCGGGTCTCCCAGGCGGAGAACGCCAACTGGAGCAATCCCTCCGGGCAATTCATCCCCTACCTGCTGAAGCTCGGATATCCGGGCCGGATCTATCCCGTAAACCCAAAGGCCGACGAGATACTAGGGCTCAAGTGTTACCCCTCCGTCTCAGCCTTACCCGAAGTGCCCGACATGGTTACCGTCTCCGTCCCGGCGCGGGTCCTCGCCCGAGTCCTGGAAGACTGCGCCTCGGTGGGGGCGCTCAACATCCACGTCTTCACGTCCGGCTTCTCCGAAACAGACACGCCCGAAGGCCGAGAGATGGAAAATGTCGTTCGTGAAGTCGCGACCCGGAACGGGATCCGGGTGGTCGGGCCTAACTGCTTGGGGGTCCACTCACCGAAGGCCAACTTCTCCACTATCGGCGACATCAGCAACAAATCCGGAGGGTCGGCCTTTGTTGCCCAGAGCGGTGGTCATGCCATGGACTTCATCTTCCGGGCCGAGGACGTCGGCATAGGCGTCAGCAAGGTGATCAGCTTCGGAAACGCCCTGGTGCTGGAAAGCCCCGACTACCTGGAATTCCTGGGTCAGGACGACAACACAACGTCGATAGGGATGTACATAGAGGGTGTGAGGAACGGGCCGAAGCTGCTGAAGCTGGTCAGGGAGATCAATCCACGGAAGCCGGTGATAATCTGGAAGGGCGGCCTGAGCGAGTCGGGGTCCAGGGCGGCGGCGTCTCACACGGGGTCGTTGGCCGGGCAGAGCGCCATCTGGGACGCCTTCTTTCGGCAGACGGGCGCGGTGCGGGCAGGGTCGGTCGAAGAAGTGGTTGACGTGATGCAGGCCTTTGCGCACCTCCCCGTCCCGCGAAGCAACCGAATGGCCATGATCGGGAGCGGTGGGGGCAACAGCGTTGCGGCCTCCGACATCTGTTCCCAGGAAGATCTCGACATGGCTGTCCTTTCCGACGAGACCAGCGCCCGACTCCGGGACTTCATCCCCGACGCGGGAAACAGCGTCCGCAACCCGGTAGACCTGTCATTCATGGCTAACGTTAGGGAGAAGCAGCAGCAGGCCGCAGAACTCGTCACCTCCGACCCAGCTATCGACGTCCTTCTGATGATTCCCAGCCTCAACGAGTACGCCGACGTAACGTCGGATCCGGAGAAGGCCGTGGCCGCGGACTTCGCGGATATTGCCCGGAATCACTCCAACGGAAAGCCGGTGGTTATCCTGCTGCCGGTGCGCATCCGTGACCCGCGCATAAAGATGGACTACCGGAAGCTGCGGGAAGAATTCTCCGAAGCGGGCCTTCTTACCTACACCGATCTGCGCCGGGCTTGCCGAGCCCTGGCAAAGTTCGTGGGGTACCACATGCACCAGGCCTCGCTGTCTTCAGCATAGGCGGTCAGCCGAGCAGGACCCCCAGCACCCTCCCTGTATCCGACAGGTCTTCGAAAACGTGGGTCGGGTTGAGGGCTTGTAACGATTCCAGATCTCTGAGTCCGGTTGCAACTGCCACGGTGTTGATGCCGTTGGCCTTGCCCGCCTCCACGTCGGAAGGCGAGTCACCGATTAGGAAGATTTCTCGATGGTCGTAGACCCTGCCTGAGAGGGTTTGGCACTTTGCTATGGCGTCGGCAACGACTTCCATACGGGTCATCCAGTCGCCACCGAACCCCCCTTCTTCGAAGAAAACGTCCAGACCGAATTTCCTCAGCTTCAGAAACGCTGCCTCGCGGAAATTTCCCGTTTCGAGGCCAAGCTGCACCCCAGGCTCTTTTGACAAGGCTTCCAATAGGTCCCGGGCCCCGGGGCACATATAGCCTTCCGACCAGTCCTCCAAGCCATCACCGAGTTCTTCGAAATACACGGTCTTGAAAGCGGACAGGTCAGGGGCTCCGATGGAATCACCCTTCGTAATGCCCCATTTCTTGTACATCTCGGTCATCAGGGGAAGGTCGAGGCCGCCCCCAAAGACCACGTCTTGGAAAGCGTCGGGGATTCCGTGGACCTCCTCAAAGGCGCTGTTCAACGCTAGGAGGTTACAACCAGTTAGGGTGACGAGGGTCAGGTCTACGTCGAAGAGGATGAGTCTCTGCAATCCAGGGTTTCCGGGGCACTTAGCCCAACAACGCCTTAAGAACTGTATCGGTATCAGACAGATCTTTGAAGACGTGGGTAGGGCCCAGGGACTCTAGCTTTACAGTGTCATAGTGACCCGTCGTCACTGCCACCGTTTTGATCCCGTTCGCCCGACCCGCCTCAACATCGGAAATTGAGTCCCCAATTACGAAGATTTCGTTTCGTTGGTATTCATTGCCTGACAGTGCCTGGCATTTGGCTATGGCGTCGGCGACCACTGCAGCGCGCTCCGGGTGGTCTCCACCGAATCCGCCCTCCTCGAAGAAGCCGTCCAGCCCGTATCTCTGCAATTTGATAAATGCGGCCTCGCGGAAGTTTCCTGTCGCCAGCCCTATTTGTACACCGGACTCCGACTCCAAGGCCCCGAGCAACTCTCTGACTCCCGGATAAACGATCCCGCTATCCCATTTCGGCAGGATCTCTGTCAGATGTTTGAAATACAGCACCTTGAATTCATCGACCCTTCTGTCCCCTTCCGGAACTCCACTGATGCGATAGACCTCGGCCATGATCGAAAGGTCCATCCGACCCCCGAATCCCACTCCTTCAAAGGCGTTGTCGATTCCATACATTTCGCGAAAAGCCGTATTCAGGGCCTTACGGTCACCACCCCTGGTGCTCAGGAGGGTCTGGTCTACGTCGAAGAGGATTAGTCTTTGCAACGGTGGCTTCCTTGTCGGAGGTCAGTATAGCCGACCAATAAGGTAGGGGGCTTGGCGCAGCGTGGCATATAATTGCCTGGGGGGAGGGAGACTTGTACGACGACACCATAGCCGCCATATCCACTCCAATAGGTGAGGGGGCCATAGGGGTGGTTCGGGTGTCAGGGCCCGAGGCCCTCGCCATTGCCTCCAAGGTGTTTTCTGGGAAGCTCAGGCACCGTCACCTAAGCCGGGGGCGGGTGGTCGACCCAGAAGACGGAGCTGTGGTGGACGAGGTGATGGCGACTTGCATGCTGGCGCCAAACAGCTACACCTGCGAAGACACAGTGGAGATCTACGGGCACGGGGGGGTGGTGTCTCTGAAGGCGGTTTTGGGGGCGTTGCTGCGCTGTGGGGCCCGGGCGGCGGGCCCGGGGGAGTTCACCCTGCGAGCCTTCCTAAACGGCCGGATAGACCTCTCGCAGGCTGAAGCCGTCCGGGACGTCATCGAGGCGAAGACTGACGCGGGGCTAAGGGTGGCAATGAACGGGCTCCAGGGTGGGCTTTCGGTGCGAGTGAAAAAGATACGCACGACTATCCTGGAAGTGCTTGCCTATCTGACAGCCCGCATCGATTTTCCGGAGGACGACGTACCCGTAGAAGACCCGCTTCCGGCAATTCGCAAATCACATGCAACCCTCATTGACCTGATAAGCTCCGCGGACGCAGGAATCGTCTTCCGACACGGCGTGAGGGTAGCGATAGTGGGTCGGCCGAACGTCGGCAAGTCCAGTTTGCTGAACCGCCTCCTGGAACACGACAGGGCTATAGTCACGCCGGTTGCAGGGACGACCCGGGACACCGTGGAGGAAGTGGCCAACATCCAGGGCATCCCCTTCGTGCTGGTGGACACTGCAGGCCTGACCGAGACCTCGGACCCGGTAGAGAACCTCGGCATTGAGAGGAGCCGTCAGGCCCTGCTTGGCGCCGACCTCGTGGTCCTGGTGCTGGATTCCAGCCAACCCCTCACCGAGGAGGATGCCGAGTTGATCGGCCGGGCTAATGGCGAGAGAGCGGTGATGGTGGCGAACAAGTCGGACCTGCCTGGAGGGATCGGGGCCGGGGCACTGCCTGAGAGAGCGGTCCGCACATCGATGGTAACCGGCGAGGGTCTGGATTCTCTCAAAGAGCGTATGGTGGAGGCAGCACTAAACGGGCAGGGTGTGAGATCGGGGGAGGCGCTGATATCTAACGCCCGACAAAAGGCTGCGCTGGAGTCGGCGGCGGCGCATCTGGCGTCCGCGGAGAAGGCCCTGGTGGAAGGGATCGCCGACGACTTCGTGACCATAGACCTGACCGCGGCGCTGAACTGCTTGGGAGAGATCACCGGAGAAACGGTTACGGAAGACCTGCTCCACACGATCTTTTCCCGTTTCTGCATCGGGAAATAGGGTCGGGCCTGCAACATAACAGTCACTACATGATAAAGTCATCCGCATTGAGTTGAGTGCGGGTTTGAATCGGTTGCTGCAGGCCCTCGTCAGTAGCCAGGCTTGGCGGACTAGGGAGCACGGATTTAAGAAGGGAGGCCCGAGACATGACTACCAACGGCAAATTCAACGGAGTGGTTGCGGACGCGGACGGCCACATCATGGAGCCCGGAGACCTCTGGAGCGAAAACCTCGAACCCCGGTACCGGGACAGGGCTATGCAGGTTGTCAGGGGTGACGACGGGCTCGACTTTCTGGAGATTGATGGAAACCGGTCGCAGGTGCTTGACGGTGCGCTGGGGTTTCTCGGCAGCCTGGATGAGGGGGTGGCGTGGAGAAGGCAGGAGCACAACCCGGAGTTTTTGAACTGGGAGGACTGCCGGAGCCCCGGGTCCCGGGACCCTCACGCCCGGATAGAGTGGATGGACGAACACGGCATCGACATGGCCTTCCTGTACCCGTCCCTGGGACTCAACTGGCAGACTGAGTGCGGGGATGCGGGCCTCGCGGCGGCCTACTGTCGGGTGTACAACGACTGGATCATCGACTTTTGCAAACCCTATCCTGGTCGGTTGATACCCATCGCCATGATCTCGCTCATGGAAGTCGAATACGGCGTCGAGGAAGCCAGGCGGACGGCAAAGCTCGGGGCCAGGGGCATCTACATGTTCCCCAATCCACCCGTAAACGGGGTCCCCTACGGAGAAAAATACTACGACCCCTTCTGGGCCGAGGCCCATGACCTCGACCTGCCCATAGGGATTCACGTAAGCAGCACCCCCAGGTACACTGGGCACGACCTGTATAAAGCCACATTCACCAGCAACGGGTTTTGGTACGGGCTCATGCAAAAGCTGGACTGCCAGCTGGCCTTCACCACGTTCATCCACGGAGGCGTGTTCGATCGTTTCCCAAACCTGAAGCTGGGCGTCGTGGAGGCCCATTGCGGCTGGATGCCGGCATGGCTGGATGCCATGGACGCGGCCATGTCACGGGAGCCGGATGTCGACATGCTGCCCAGCGAATACTTCAAGCGGCAGTGCTGGATTTCGGGAGAGCCCGACGAAAAGGCCTTCGCCTTCACCGCCCAGATGCTGGGTGCCGACAGGCTGGTCTGGGGTTCCGACTACCCCCACGGAGAAGGCCACACCGACCCGCTCGCAGAGCTCAGGGAGACCATCGGCAATCTCTCCGATGAAGACCAGAGACAGATCATTGGAGAGAGCGCGGTGAAGCTGTACGGGCTTGCATCTTAGTTCGGCCTGCGATGTCGATGCGGTGAGAAGTCGGCACGAGATAGCATAGGCCTTTACACACGTCGGAAGGATCAACTGGAGTGCTGGTATGGTCAAGGTGAACTTCGGGGTGGGGATGGGGCGCAACGAGAGGATCGACGAGATAGCCGACCTGGCCCGTACCGCCGACGAGGCCGGTTTCTCCCACATGACCCTGGTTGACGAGCCGTACCTGTCCCGTGAAGTCCACATGATGTGCGCCATCGCCGCCATGAGCACCCGACGCATCCGCATTGGGCAGGCAGTGGTGGACCCCAAGACCTACCACCCCTCCACCTTGGCCAACGCCGCCGCTACCCTGAACGAGCTGACAGGGGGTCGGGCGTTCCTGGGACTGGGCGCCGGTGGACCCTTCGGCAAGATTATGAAGCCCATCCCCCACCAGGACCTGAGAGACGCGACCATGTTCGTCAGGAGTTTCATGGCCGGGGAGGAGGCGGAGTACAAGGGACAGAGGATGATTTCCGAGTGGATACGGGGGCCGGTGCCCTTGTATTTGGCGGGAGACGGGCCACGGTCCCTCCAGCTGGCCGGGGAGGTTGCCGACGGTGTCTACTTCATGGGCGGGCCCCCTGCGCTTATCAAGTGGAAAGTTGACCACATCTACCGGGGAGCCGAGAAGGCCGGCCGGGACCCGACAAAGATAGACATCTGCGTCCGCTCCTACATCTACGTCACGGACGACAAGCAGAAGGCCCACAGAGAGATTTCGGGGTATGTGCCCTTCGGCATTCACGTTCGTGAGCGAAATAAGAAACAGACCGAGATCATCAAGCTGTTCGATGATCTGGAACGGGATAACCCCGGGATAACTGAGGAGATGGAGAGATACGCCGCGGCCAGGGCCGAGTTCACCCGGGAGGACGGATACGACCCCTGGTTCGAAAAGATGGATGCCCCCTACGCGCAGCACATGACTCAGCGTGTAATCGACTGCATCCACCTGATCGGGTCAGTCGATGAAATCTGCGAGGGAATCCAGAAGATGGCCGACGCCGGGGTAACGACCGTATCCACGGCTACCTACACCATCATCGACAAGAAGTGGATGCTTGAGGAAGTGGGCCGTTCGATAATGCCGCACTTCAGGAGCTAGCGGCCCGGCAGCGGCCCAGGACTAGCGGGCCTCAAGCGCCCCCAGCTTGCCGTCTATCGTTTCCGCTTCCACGGACAGTTTTTCCCACTGCTCCCATAGGGCCTGTGTTTCGTCCTTTAGGGCCTGGTATTGTTCAGCAGAGTCGGCAATATGGTCGGCATCTTCAAACCGGTCGGGGTTGGAGAACATCTCTTCAAATTCGGCGATGCGGGATTCGCGCTCGGACAGGGAGGCGTTTATCTTCTCTATCTGCCTGGCAAGTCTGCGGGCCTTGTTGTTCAGAGACCGGCGCTGCCGTTCCCCGGAAGATATGTGCCTTCCGTTGCGGGTGGGACCCGGTTGAACGTCTTTAGGAGTTTCCAAGGCTGGAGTCGTTTCGGCGCTTCGCTTTTCTGATTCAGACTGCTTCCTATAGAGGTAGCTGTCATAGTCACCTGGGTAGACGGTGATTCGGCCGCTGTCTATCTCGATGATCTTGTTGGCTACCTGGTGGATCAGGGTCCGGTCGTGGGTGATGAAGCAGATGGTGCCGCGATAGTCTCCGAGAGCGTCGGCGAGGACTTCCCTCGAAGCGATGTCCAGGTGGTTGGTAGGCTCGTCCATGAGCAGCAGGTTGCTGGGTTGGAGGAGTAGCTTGGCCAGGGCCACTCGGGCCTTTTCGCCCCCCGAGAGCACGGATATCTTCTTATCGACATCGTCCCCTGCAAACAGGAATCCCCCAAGGGTGTTGCGAAGGTTCTGGTCGGGCTCCGACGGGGCGGCCTGGCGAAGCTCATTGAGAAGGGTGTTGGTCGGGTCCAGGAGCTCGAGGACGTGCTGGGCGTAGTAGGTGGTGATTACGTTATGGCCCGTCTTTCTCTTTCCCTCGAAGGTGATGACATCGGCAAGTATCTTGAGAAGGGTGGTCTTTCCCGCTCCGTTTGGCCCGACCAGCGCAACGCGGTCCCCTCGGGCCAGGCGCAGGTCTAGGTTCTGGTAGACCACGTTAGCACCGTATGCTTTTTGAACATCGACCAGGGATATGACCTCAGATCCGCTTCGGGGTGGCTTTGGGAAGGAATAGTTCACCTTTCTGGTAGCCCTGGGCAGCTTGATGACCTCCATCTTCTCGAGTTGCTTGATGCGACTCTGGACCTGGGTCGCCTTGCGGGCCTTGTAGCGGAATCGGTCCACGAAGCGCATCTGCCGCTTGATCTCACGTTCCTGCCGGGCGGCGGCGGATTGCCTTGCCTCCAGCGCGCGCTCCCGCGCCACGAGGTAGTCATCGTAGTTGCCCCTGTGTAGGGACACTTCGTCGGGCTCAATAGCCAGGACCCTGTCGACTGTGTGGTTTAGAAAGGCCCGGTCGTGGGAAGTCACCAGAACGCCGCCGGGGAATGAAGAGAGGTACCTTTCGAACCAGAGGTTGGCCTCGAGGTCCAGGTGGTTGGTGGGTTCGTCCAGGAGAAGGAGGTCTGGGTTTCTGAAGAGCATCTTCGCTAGACTTGCCCTCATCATCCATCCACCGCTGAACTCGCTAATGGGGCGGAGGAAGTCCGCCCCCCTGAACCCAAGCCCCGACAGTATCGCCTTGGCCTCATGCTCCCGAGCCTCACCGCCCGCGGCTTCCAGCGCGGAGTCGAGATCGCCGAGTTGACCCAGGAGAAGCTCCTGCTGTGCGGGGTCAGCCTCCGAGGATAGCGCTTCCCGAACGGCATGGGTCTTGTCCAATAGGGCATTGAGCTCGGGGGCAGCGTCTAGGATTTCTTGTAGCAGACTTCTGTCGGAGAACGTCTCCGGTTCCTGCTTGAGGTAGCCGAGGGTGACGTTCCGCTGCCGGGACACTGCGCCCGTGTCGGGTTCGGACTCTCCGGCCAGGATGTCGAGGAGGGTGGTCTTGCCGGAGCCGTTGGGTCCGATGAGGGCGATGCGGTCTCTCTGGGCCAGGGTGAAGGTGAGCCCAGCAAACAGTGTCTTACTGGGATAGGACTTGCCGATGTTAGAAGCCGTAAGCATATCGATACGCCGCGGATATCATGCTATCGGAGGTCATTAAGTGCAAGGAATAGGAATGGAATGAGACTGAATAAGTGTAGTAGTCAGCAAATTCAATGTTAAAATTTCTCGCCCGTCAACAATGACTCGCCTGGAAACCGGAAAGAGAGAACCTCCACAAATGAGCTTGAGATTTGCTTCGGCGCTGGCCGTAATCTGTATCACCTTGATAGTTGGGGTGGTGGTGGGGTGCGGGGTCACGCCGACGGTTGGCCCCCACCCGACGTCAACTTTAGTCGCCCCTACGCCCGAGGCCCCACCCCAGACACCAACGGCAATACCCTCCCCTGAGCCCACGTCCACTCCCGAGCCTGCGGCTCCAACACCCCCCCCGATACCGGAACCGACTCCCACCCCAACCCCCGAGCCGACTCCGACTCCTGAACCCGTCGAGCCGGAGGAGGAAGAAGAGGTTGCGGAAGAGCTGCCCTTCGACCCGCTGGTGGTGCGTGGGACTCTTTCCAACGGACTGAGCTACTACATCAGGCACAACGAGGAGCCGCAAGACCGGGCCCAGATAGCCCTGGCGGTCAGGGCCGGATCAGTGTTTGAGGAGGAGAGCGAGCGGGGACTGGCGCACTTTGTTGAGCACATGGCTTTCAACGGCACGGAGCGGTTCGCCAAGCAGGAGATTGTCGAATACCTGGAATCGCTGGGAAGCGCCTTTGGCCCCGACCTGAATGCCTACACCAGTTTCGATGAAACCCTGTACTTCCTGGAAGTTCCCACGGACGACCCCGAGGTGACCGAGACTGCCTTTCAGATCCTGAGCGACTGGGCCTACGCCATCAGCTTCGACCCGGAAGAAGTCGACTTGGAACGGGGTGTGATACTGGAAGAGTGGCGGCTTAGCCAGGGATTCAACTCCCGGCTGCAGGACAACCTGCTGCAGCTGCTGTTCGGCTCTTCCCGCTATGCCGTCCGGGCCCCTATCGGCCTCACCGAAGTCATAGAAAGTGCGACGGCGGAGGACTTGCGAGGCTACTACGAACGTTGGTACAGGCCCGACCTGATGGCAGTAGTGGCAGTGGGCGACTTCGAAATCGAAGACATCGAGGCCAAGGTTAAGCAATACTTCGCCCCACCCCCCGAGGGTGAGGCTGCCCAGGAAGCGGCAGTTCTTGGCCCTTCCACCGAAAGGCCCTCCTTCGACTTTGAGACTCACGCCAACCCCCGCATCGAGGTCTTCACCGATGCCGAATCGCCCGGGAGCCAGTTCGTGCTAATCCGGAAACTCACCCCGGAAACCGGTCGGGACCTGGCGGCCTTTCGCAGTTTTGTAGTGGAGCAGCTGGCCTACATGATGCTGAACTCAAGGCTGTTCGAACGGGCCCAGTCCGCCGACCCGCCCTATCTGGTGGCCGACGGCGGACGGTCCGGTTACGTGGATACCTTGGACATAATTACGTTTGGGGGCTGGGTGGAGCAGGGCGGCATAGAGACCGGGCTGGGCGCGGTACTGGAGGAGATACAGCGGGCAAGCCAGCACGGCTTCACGGAAAGCGAACTGGCCCGGGAAAAGAGCAACCTGCTCAGTTCAGTAGAGAGCGCCTATAAACAGCGGGAGCAGACCGAGTCCGCGGTCCTTGTCAACGAATACGTGGGCCACTTCTTCAATGGAACGCCGGTCCCGGGTATCGAGGCTGAGTGGGAACTCTATCAGGAATTGCTTCCACAGATAACTCTATCGGAGTTCCTGGCGGTGGCGCAGTCGTGGACGGAGACGTCAGACACCGGTCTGTTGGTAGTAAGGCCCGAGGAGACCGAAGCCAAGACCGATGATGAACTGGCCTCGGCAACGCTGGCACAGATCCAGGGCGCCGACGCCCTGGTCGTGGAAGCATACGAGGATGACGTGGGAGACGTTCCACTGTTGGCAAACACCCCAACGCCCGGGAGCATTGTTGCAGAGGAGCAGATAGAGTCCATTGACGCCGTGAAATGGACGCTTTCGAACGGCGTGACCGTAATCGCTAAGCAGACCGACTTCAAGGATGACGAAGTCGTTTTCAGGTCCTTCAGCCCCGGCGGGCACTCGCTGGCATCCGACGAAGACCATGTTTCCGCCCGATTTGCGGCGCAGCTGGTTACCGGAAGCGGCGCTGGGCCCCATGACAGGGTGACGCTGGATAAGCTTCTGGCCGGGCAGAGGGTGTCGGTATCTCCGTATATCGGGGAGCTTTTCGAAGGGGTCGGGGGGAGCGCCTCGCCTGAGGATATGGAGACGTTGTTCCAGCTGATCACCCTGTACGCCACCGAGCCCCGTATGGACCCAGCTTTCTTCTCCAGCTACGAGTCGAGACTAAAAAGTAACGCCGAATACCGCGCTGCAGACCCGGACTCAGTCCTTGTCGACAGGGTGAACTCGTTGCGGAGCCAGGCCCACCTCCGCCAACGTCCCCTCTCGGTGGAACTGCTGGCTGAGCTGAACATGGAGCGAGCCGAAGCCGTGTACGCCGACAGGTTTGCTGACATATCGGACTCCACCTTTGTGTTCGTGGGAGCATTTGACTGGGAGGAGCTGCGAACGCTGTCGGCAACCTACCTGGCAAGTCTCCCCAGCTCTGGCCGTGTGGAGCAATGGGTAGACCACGGGATCGACCCGCCATCGGGTCTCATAGACGAGGTGGTACACAGCGGCATTGAGCCGAGGAGCAATACGGTTGTGGTGTTCGCAGGAGACCTGGAATGGAGCAGGGCCGAAAACCTGGCTCTGGAGTTGGCAGAAGAGGTGCTTGGGATTCGGGTGCGAGAGCGGATCAGGGAGCAGCTGGGCGGCACATACTCAATAGGCGTGAGCGCAAGCACATCCTCCCTTCCTGACCAGGAGTACTTCAATTACGCCATATTCGGGAGCGATCCCGACCGCGTGGACGAACTCTTTGGCGAAGTTATAAGGGAAATAGAGTGGCTGCAGGACGGTGGCGAGCAGAGCTACCTGGACACGGCCAAGGAGATACTGCGTACGGCCCGAAAGGAGCAAGTGCGGGAAAACGGCTTCTGGCTTAACCAAATCATGGCCGCCTCCCAGCGGGATGAGCCCTTCGTGGAAATCGTCGGGTTTGATGAGCGGCTGGAGGCCCTGACCCTGGAGCAAGTCGCGGGTGTGACGGAGCGATACTTCACCACGGACGAGTACCTCAGGGTAGTGCTCTATCCGGTGGAGGAATAGCTGTATAAGACAGAAGACGGCCCTGGAGCCCAGATCCCATCTGCTTCATCGGGGTCGCGTTAGAATAGAGTGGATGTATGCAGTCGGCGGGACAGGCCCAACGCTTGTCCCGCCGACTAACATAAGGACAAGGGCGGAAGCCCTGCCAAGCCGAATTCACTGAAACAAGGGGTTAGCGATGGGCATAGAGCGGCTAGAGGTCCCCCTGGACTCCCTGAAGAAGCACTTTGACCCGGAAAGTCTAGGGTTTGAGACAACTGATGAGGTCGCACCCCTGGAAGGGCTGCTGGGCCAGGAGCGGGCCGAGAGCGCTCTTGAACTCGCCCTGGGGGTCGACGCCCCGGGCTTCAATCTCTTCATATCGGGACCTCCTGGCACGGGGCGGCGCACGGCCGTGCGCAGGCACGTAGAACGGTTGGCGCTGAACAAGCCCATCCCTCCGGATTGGGGTTACGTTCATAACTTCGATGAACCTGCCCAACCCATCCCCATCAACCTGCCCTGCGGCTGGGTCCGGGTACTGGCAGCCGACATGAACGAGTTGATCGAAACCGTCCGCCGGGATGTTCCCAGGGCTTTCGAAAGCGACGACTATCGGGAGCGCATGGAAGAAGCCATGGAGGGCATCCAGACCCGACGCCAGGAGATGACGGCAGGGATGGAGCAGGCGGCAAGGCAGGTGGGTTTTGTGCTCCGTTCTACCCAGGTCGGGCTTACCCCTCTGCCGGTGATTGACGGAAAGTCGGCGTCCCAGGAGGTCTTTGCAGCCCTGCCGGCCGCCGAACAGGCCCGCCTGCGCCAGACAGCCGACGAGATTCAAGATGTTATCAACCGTACCCTTGTCGAGATACGCCGCCTGAGCAAAGAGGCAATGGAGCAGGCTCGCAACGTCGACAGAGAGATAGTGCTCTTTACCTTGACTCCGATAGTCGATGAATTGCAGGAAAAGTACAAAGAGCACCCGGAGGTTGTATCCTACCTGGAGCGGGTCGAGAACGACCTGGTGGAGCATCTGGAACTGCTCAAGCCGAAGGATGCGAAGCCAGGGGCGATGCCATTCCAGCAGCCAGTGGATGAGGACGAGGCGTTCACGCGCTACCGGGTCAACGACCTTGTAGACAACACGACCTGCGTTACGGCGCCCACGGTAGTAGCCCACAACCCAACCTACTACAACCTGTTCGGTCGCATCGACTACCAGTCCCGGATGGGTACGCTGACAACCAACCACACGATGATCAAGAGCGGGGCAATCCACGAGGCAAACGGTGGATACTTGATCCTGCAGGCCCGGGAGCTCCTGTCCAACCCGATGTCCTGGCAGACGCTCAAAAGGACCCTCCATAGCGGAGAGATAGCAATCGAGAACATGGGGGAGCAGTACAGCGCCCTTCCCTCATCCACCCTTCGTCCCAGGCCCATTCCCCTGGATGCCAAGATCATCGTAGTCGGGACTCCGGGTGTACTGTTCAGGCTGCAGGCCTTCGACGAAGAATTTCGGCGATATTTCAAAGTTACGGCGGACTTCGAAACGGACATGGACCGGACACTCGAGAACGTGTCCAGGTATGCCGCCTATGTTGCTGAACAATGCAAAGAGGGGAGATTGAGGCCCTTTCACAAGAGTGCCGTCGCGCGGATTATCGACCATTCCAGCAGAGTGGCGGCCCACCAGGACAAGCTCACAACCAGGTTCATGGGCATTTCCGACATCATCACGGAGGCTAACTATTGGGCGAGGTCGGATGGAAACGATCTCGTGATGGCCGATCACGTGAACAAGGCCATCGAGGAACGACACTACCGCTCCAACCTGAGGGAGGATCGGGTCCTGCAGATGATAGAGGAGGGCGTAATCCGCATCTCGACGGACGGAGAGGCAGTGGGGCAGGTCAACGGACTGGCCGTGCTATCGCTGGGTGAGCTGTCTTTTGGTAAGCCAAGCCGGATTTCGGCGAGGGTGTCGCTGGGTCGGGGGCAGGTGGTGAACGTGGAGAGGGAAACCAAGCTCAGCGGAAGGATCCACGACAAGGGGTTCATGATTCTTAACGGGTACGTGCAGGGCAAATACGGCTATGACAAGCCCTTGTCCCTCGCCGCGAGCATAGGATTTGAACAGAACTACAGCGAGGTGGACGGGGACAGCGCCTCCTCGACGGAGCTGTATGCGTTGCTGTCGGCCATCTCCGGGCTGCCGATAGACCAGGGGATTGCGGTCACGGGGTCGGTGGACCAGAACGGAGATGTGCAGGCGATAGGCGGCGGGACTCAGAAGATCGAAGGTTTTTTCGAGGTATGTAAGGTCCGGGGTCTTACGGGCAAGCAAGGCGTTATGGTGCCCGCGGACAATGTCCAGCACCTGACGCTCAAGGACGAGGTGCTGGACGCCATCCAGGCCGGGAAATTCCACATCTACAGCATATCCACCATTGATGAGGGGATAGAAGTATTGACCGGTACTCCGGCAGGAGAAAGGCTGGAGGGCGGCGGCTATCCCGAAGGGACTGTGCACTACTTGGTGGAGGAACGGCTGAAGGACATGGCTAGAGCGGCGCGGGAATTTGCCAAGGGTCGGGGGACGAGTCCAAACGTCGACGAAGGGGACGAACAAGATGATGGTGGGAATGGAGAAGGGCAGAAGGGTGAGGAGTGAGGAAGGTCTGTAGTCACGGCCCAGTTGCAGATGCGGGAATTCAAGGATGTCGGTATGCACGCCCCAGCTCCTACCATCATTTGCTGTTGAGTGGGCACCTCTCTTGGCTGAAGGCTGAGTGCGACACAGCTACGCGCTGAATTGACTTTGGGATAGGGTGGGGACAGAATGGCGGGAGCAGTAGTGAAGGTGGGGAAATATGGCTAGAGAAGCTAATAGGGGATACAGCGAGAGGCTGACCAGGGAGGACGTAGCCCGACTCGCCCGACTCAGAGGCTTGCCCGTCGAGGAATCGGACCTCGACGAGATACGGTACCGTCTCAACGCCCTCAGCGACGCCCTCGCCTCCTTGGACGACCCAGAACTCGACACCACCGACCCCCTGCCTATTCTGCTGGACAGGGAGGCCCGCTAGTATGCCGTCCCACGACCTGATATACCAGCCCGCCCACGAGCTTGGGGCACGGATGCGACGCCGAGAGCTTTCGCCGGTGGAAGTTGTAGATGCCTATCTGGCCCGAATCGAGGAAATAGACTCCACTGTCAGAGCCTATATCACCGTGTGCGGGGACGAGGCCCGGGCCCAGGCCCAAGACGCGGAAGCAACTATCTCAAAAGGAGATTACTTAGGCCCGTTGCACGGCATACCCGTTGCCGTGAAGGACCAGTTCGATACCGCGGGCATTCGCACTACCATGGCCTCCCGGATCTTCTCGGAGAACGTCCCCGACGGCGAGTCCACGGTCACCGCAAGGCTCAAAGCTGCGGGGACCATACTGCTTGGCAAGCTGAACATGACCGAGTTTGCTTTCGGGGACACACGGGATTTCGTATTCGGCACGCCCCGGAATCCGTGGAATCTGGACAGGATACCGGGCAGTTCGAGCGCCGGTTCTGGAATAGCTCCATCGGCCGGCATGACCGCCGTCGCCATCGGAGAGGACACGGGTGGGTCCGTCAGGCTTCCCGCCGCCATGTGCGGGATAGTCGGGCTCAGGCCCACCACGGGCAGGACCAGCCGCTACCGCGCCTTTCCCATGTGCTGGTCTATGGACACAGCCGGCCCCATGACCCGCACCGTCCGAGACTGCGCCAACCTCCTTGCCGTCATAGCCGGCCAAGACCCTAATGATCCCCTCAGCAGCCCCCGGCCCGTGGACGACTACTCCTCGGGTCTCGACAGGGGTGTGCGAGGCATGAAGATAGGCTACCTGCACCAGCTCATAAACCTGGAGGGCGTAGACGAGGATACCCGGAGCGCAGTTAACGCCACCAGGGACGTGTTCCAGTCCCTCGGCGCCGAGACCGAGGAAGTGAACATACCACTCCTGGAGCTTTCAGGCCCGATCTACATAGCAATCGGCGACTCGGACGCCGCCGATACCCACGAGTCGCTGCTGAGGCAGAGGCACAGGGACTACGACGTAGCCACCCGCACCCGCCTCATGGCCTCGAGCCTGATCCCTGCCTCTCTGTACCATCGTGCCCAGAGGGCGCGGCAGCTGCTCAGGAAGCGGCTCATCGAGGCCCTGGAAGACTTCGATGTCCTGGTCGGCCCTGTGGTCTCCACCCCCGCCCCCGAGATCAAGGAAGTCCAAAGGGTCTTCGTAAGTGAGGCCGATGTACGCCAGCGCATATTCGGCGCACGGAGCCTCACCACCCCCTTCAACCTCGCCGGACTGCCAGCCATATCCATATCTTGTGGATTCTCGGGGGACGGGTTGCCAATCGGGCTGCAGATTGCGGGCAGGGCGTTTGACGAGGCTACGGTGTTAAGGGTCTCGGCGGCCTACGAAGGGGCAACGGACTGGCACACGCGGCGACCTCCCATTTAGCCAGGGAATGCACGAAAGAGGGAAGGGCGACCCAACCGGGTCGCCCTTCTTCGTAGCACAGGAGGTAGGTCTAGTTGCCGTTGGTAAAGCGGTAGAGCTTGGCAGCCGTGTCCCGGATTATCTTCATCCGCTTGGTCTCGTCCTTGAGGCCCTTGAGGTTGTTCTCGATGGTCTCCTGGGAGTCTGGCCAGACGCCGTCGGGGTGGGGATAGTCTGACCCCCACATGACGTTGTCCTCGCCGATGAAGTCGATCATGTCGCCGGCAAAGGCTTCCTTCTGGAATGTGGAATAGCCCTGGCGCTTCCAATAGTCGCTGGGAATCATTGAGAGGGTGACGTCTCCTTCGTCCTCGTGGTCCATCCGGTCGAGAACGTAGGGGATCCATGTAACGCCGCACTCCCCGAGCACGAACTTCAGGTCGGGGTTCCTTTCACAAGCTCCCGACAGCACCATGCTGGCCAGGATCTCCGCCCCCGAGAGTTGGAATGTCACCATGTTAACAACTCGATGGGTCAGGGCGTAGAGCTTCTCGTCCCCGGGCTCGGGTGGACGGGGATACAGGCCCGTAGTGTGGAAGGATATGGAGACTCCACATTCGGCAACGGCTTCCCACAGCACGTCCCAGTCTCGGTAGTACATCGGCTTGACCGCCGTTGCCACGCCGAACTCGACACCGACCAACCCCTTGGCCGCAATCCTGCGGACCTCATCGGCGGCGGCTTGGGGATCGTGGTTGGGCAGGCATGCCAGACCCCTGAGCCGGTCCGGGCGCTTGCTGGTGAAGTCGGCGATCCAGTCATTGTAGGTGCGGTAGATGGAAGCGACCAACTCCTGGTCCTTCAGTTTGGTGGCGACTGCGAACATGCCGTATATGACCTCCGCGTCTACGCCGTCTGCATCCTGGTCTTTGATCCTGAGGTCGGGGTCAGTGGGGTGGTAACGGCCTTCGGCGGCGTCCTGGATGAAGCCCGTGGCCGCCATCTTGTCGACCCGGGTTTTCATGCCCGGGTTGTAGGTAGCCACCTTGGAGAAGTGGCCGACGTCTTCCAGGTACACCCCGTCCGCCCACCACTGGTCGATGCCGTCATGGGTTTCGACTCTCGGGACGCGGTTGGCGTACTGGGTCGGGGCCTGGGAGGTAAAGAGGTCCCATGGCAGGAATCCGAGGTCCACGTGGGAGTCTGCTGAGATGATGTTGTATTGCATAGTACCCTCCTTGGGGCATTAGCGCAGTGCCGTGAAGCTTAGGGGAGGATAGCACCGAGGGGGATTAAGTCAAGATGGGACGCAGGCCCCCTAGCCGAACCCGATACCCTGCTCCTTCAGGCTGACGAAGGCCTTTTCTGAGGGGTGGCCTATGATGATGTGGTCCAGAACGTCTATGCCTAGGAGCGATCCGGCCTTGACCAGGTCTGCGGTGACGTGGGCGTCCTGCGCGCTGGGGGTCGGGTTTCCGGAGGGGTGGTTATGGGCCAGTAGAATTGCAGCAGCATTGGCCTTTACCGCAGCCCTGAATACTTCGGACGCCCTGATCATGGATGAGTTTACGTTGCCCCTATAGACCTCGTGGACTTCCATGACGCGGTTTTTTGTATCCAGTAGGATTACCTTCAAGTGCTCCTGGGTGAGGAGACTCATTTCGTCGCCGAGGAGATCGAAAACGTCCTGGGGGTTGTTGACAGGACGTTTTTCAAGGCGAGGGTCGTTGCGCAGGCGCAGGCCGAGTTCTAGGCCCGCCATTATCTGGGCTGCCTTGGCGTCTCCGACCCCGTCCAGTTGAGTCAACTCGCTGAAGGTGGCCCCTGCAAGACCGCGCAAGGTGCCGTACTGGGTCATTATGCGCCTGGCCATGTCGAGGGCGCTTTCCCGGCTGGTGCCCGTGCGAAGCAGGATGGCGATGAGTTCAGCGTGGCTCAGGCTCTGGGCGCCGTAATTCCGGAGTCGCTCCCGAGGCCTTTCATCCGAGGGCATCTCGGCAATGCGGAGTGTATAGCGGGGTTGCAGGTCTTCCGGCATTCTGTGGCTTTTGGTACCCGCTCAAACGGGAACGCCTTTAGTAGCCATAGCATGCCTATCTAACCTTCACGTGTCAATCTGTATTCCCATTAAATCCAGAATAGTGAAGTTGTAGAGGCCCGTCGGTATTATGCCAGGCTAGCTCTTCAGCTTCACCATCTCGGGATCGTAGAGGGGTTCACGGGAGACTGTGGCGTCGAGGCGTTCGCCGAAATACTCGATCTGCACTTTGGTCCCGACCTCGGCGTGCTGGATAGGCAGATAACCGTAAGCTATCCCTCTCCCGATGCTGTAACCGTAGTTGGCGCTGGTCACAAACCCCGTGGGGTTCCCGCCTACCAGGATGGGCTCGTTGCCCATTATCACTTTGGAGGAGTCATCAAGAGTCATGCAGCAGAGCTTCTGAGAAAGGCCCGCCTCCCGGGATTCGACGAGAGCATCCCTCCCGAGGAAGTTCCCCTTCTTCATCCTTACCGCAAAGCCGATGCCCGCCTCGTAGGGGTTGAATTCTGTGCTGATGTCTGCGCCCCACAGCCGGTAGCCCTTCTCCAGCCTGAGGGAGTCGAAGGCGGCGGCGCCCATGGCAGTTACGCCAAAAGGCTGGCCCGCTTCCCAGAGGGTGTCCCAAAGCCGGAGTCCGAATTCGGACGGGCAGTAGACCTCCCATCCGAGCTCACCGGCGTAGGAGATGCGGAGTGCGAGGCAGGGCACATCCCCCAGTATTACTTGCTGACCGGTGAGGTACGGGAAGGACTCGTTGGAGAGATCATGGTCGGTCACTGATTGTGCTAGTTCCCGGGCCCGAGGTCCCCACAGGCCGATGCAGCAGTAGTGGGAGGAGATGTCGGTCAGGGATACGGATCCGTCCTCCGGCAGGTGGGACCTGATCCAGGCGAGATCGTGGGGTGCGAAGGAGCCGCCGGTGACGACCAGGAAACGGTCCGGCCCGAGGCGCGTGATGGTGAGGTCGCACTTGATCTTTCCCTGGCTGTTGAGGAGAGAGGTGTATGTGACCCGACCCACGGGCCGGTCCATCTGGTTGCTGGCAATGTAATTCAGCGTTTCCAGGGCCCCGGCGCCCTGGATTTCGAACTTGGCGAACCCGGTCTGGTCGATCATCACGACCCGTTCCCGGGCCGCCTTGTGCTCCGCGTGGACTACGGGAGACCAGTTCATGGACTCCCAGCCCTGGCGGGGAGGCGCGGGGTCGGCTTCGAGGAGCTTTTCGTTGGCGGCGTACCACTGTGGTCGTTCCCAGCCGGCAACCTCGAAGAACTGTGCTCCAAGTTCCACCTGCCTGGGATAGAAGGGGCTGAGACGCACGCGTCGGGGGTCTTCCATCTGCTGAAGGGGATGGACTATGTCGTAGACCTCCCGATACTGCTGGGCGGAGCGGGTCTTGACGTAGTTGTCGGCTGCCATGTGGGGGTGGAAGCGGGTGATGTCGGCCTCATGGGGGTCGATTTCGGGGGAGCCGTAGACCATCCACTCGGCCAGGGCCTTGCCTATGCCGCCTGCATGGGCCACCCAGACGGCCTGGGCAATCCAGAAGTTCTTGACGTTGGGCGCCTCGCCCAGGAGGGGCATCCCGTCCGTCGTGAAGGAGAACATGCCGTTGATGGGCTCAAAGAGCTGGTTGTCGGCGAGGCCCGGCATTAGCTCGTCGATAGCGAGAAGGGAGTCGGCGAAGAGCTCCAGGCTGAATGGCATGACGGCGGGAGTCACACGGGCCATTTCGTAGGGGACTATGTCGTCGGCGTTCACCAAGAGGGGCTCGTTTTGGTAGGTTCCGACCTCCATGTACTCGAAGTATTCCCGGGCGTACATGGACATGTCCTGGTGCCGGACCCCGGGGCGGGAGATCTCCCGCTTGTGATCGGCCAGCTCCGGCAGGGGTCCGATCTTCACCAAGGGGTGCTGCATGGGGTAGTAAGGGATGGGCAGTCCTACCATGCGCCCGATCCTGGGGCCCCATATTCCTGCGCAAGCGACAACGTGCTCGGCCTTGATGTTGCCTTTGGTGGTTACCACGGTATCGACACGGCCGTCGTGAGTGAGGATGTCGGTAACCTCGGTCTCTCCGTAGAACTTGACCCCCAGGGCCTTGGCGGCGTTGGACATGGCCTCGTCGGCGCGGACGCCTTTAACCAGGCCGTCGGAGGGGTTGTACATAGCGCCGAGAATCTTGTCGGAGAGCATGGGGAAGAGGTCCCGGGCTTCCCTGGCGGATATGACCTCGGCTTCGAGGCCCCAGGACTTTCCGAACCCGACCTTGCGCTTCAGCTCCTGCAAACGCTCGGGAGTCCAAGCCACCTCCAACCCCCCGACCTTGTAGAAGGGGCACTGCCCGTCCACTTCCAGGGAGTTGAAAAGCTCAACGGAATACCTGGCGGTCTCCGAGAAGAACTTGGATGGGTTTATCTGGAAGATGAAGGCGGGGGCGTGGGACGTGGACCCGCCGGTATCGGGCAGGGGGCCCTGGTCGAGGACGACGACGTCCGTCCAGCCCAGCTTGGCAAGGTGATATACGACGCTGCAACCGGCGATGCCGGCCCCGATAACGACAACTCTTGCGTGGTCTTCCATCGGCTCAGGCCCCTTTACGCTGATTTTCGGATAAGTCGTGCAATTTTAGCAGGGGTGTTTAAGGGAGTCGACAGAACTCAAGACCGGCTCTGTGTTAAATTAGCGTGATGAACAGCCCGTCGAGGCCCGTTCAAGGTCGACACTCCAACGGCGAGAAACGCGGCGAGATCGGGCGCCCGGCTTCAGGCAGCCCCGGTATGGCATGACCACCCAGGTCGCGGCACGGGAGCAGATGGAGGCGCGGGAGGGTGGATGGAGCGTCCTCGTCTATTTCACCATCGGGCTGGCCACGGTCCTGGTGGCTACCACCTCTCTGGGCCTTTTCCTCCCCGACATCATAGACGATCTTGAGCTATCGCCGTCGGAGCAGGGGTGGCTGGGGTCATCGCTGTTGCTGGCCAACGTAGTTTTCTCCATCCCGATGAACTGGTGGGTGTCCCGTTTCAGGCCCTGGAGGACGGCGGCAGTGGGATTCGTGGTGGCCTCGGGGCTGATTGCACTGGCGGGAGGGGCGCCGGGTTTCGGGGTGCTGATATTTGCGAGGATAGGGCTGGGAATCGTGCTCCAGGCGTGTCAATCGCCCCGAAACATCCTGATTCTCCAGTGGATACCCAGAAGGCGGTATGGGCTTGCAAACGGTTTCTCGATCTCGATTGTAGACATTTTGATGGGTATCGGGACCGTGCTGATACCCTACATGCTGGGGTGGCTCGGGGGGTGGCGGGAGACGATGTTCGTGTGGGCCGGGGTAGTGATGACGGCGGCCATGCTGTGGATGGCAATGGGGAAAGACCGGGGAAGGCCCGAGGCCCCGGGAAGCGGCGAGGAGGGCGCAAACGGCTCCCCGATTCGCAGCATCCTGAAGTACCGGGAGGTGTGGTTCATCTGCCTGGGCATGTTCGGGATGCTGCTGGCGCGGCTGGCGTTCAACAGCTTCTGGCCCCGGTTCGTGGGGGAGGAGTACGGCATAGACATCCGTACGGCGGGGATACTCATGGGGATCGGGACCTTTGCCATGGCGCCGGCGGAGCTCGGGGTGGTGGCTTTCCCCTTTTTCGGAAGACACACCACCCTGGTGCTGCTAACGTGCGGGGTGGGACAGGCCCTGACCTACATAGGGTTGATCGCTACGGACTCGTTCCCTCTGCTGGTACTGCTCTGGATTGTGGGCGGCGTCATGTTCAGCTTCTTCCCGATTCTAATGACGCAGATATTCAACCTGCCGGGGATTACGCAGAGAGAGGTTGCCGTGGCATCGGCTACGGTGTTCGCGGCATTGTGGGGGGGAGGAGCAGTGGGGCCGATCCTGGTGGGGTTTGTGGAAGAGGCAACCAGCGATTTGAGGTTTGGACTATTCATCAGCTCATTCGCCCCGCTGATGCTGGTGGCTACCGCTCTGCTCCTGGGGACTTACAGGAGAACGGCTTCCGAGTTGACCGAGGCTGATAGGATAGGGCGCCGCGGGGAATAGGGATTTCGGTCAAGACACTAAGGGATACATCGAACACAGAGATTCAGTACACATGAAGAGAAGTTTGGCAGTTATTGTGTTAACCCTGCTCCTGAGCTTGACCGCGGCGGTGGGGTGTGGGGGGGCCGGGGGAGGCGAGAAGTTGACGATTGGAGGTGACGTCCCGGAAATTGCCACTGACGCGACGATGGTGGACCTGGAGGTAATTCGCGGGGACCCGGGGCTCATTGGGGAGGCGGGTGAGGTGCTGGGGGCGCTGAACCGGAGCCTGGGGAACGCGGGGATCGGGAGCTCGGAGGTGCGGAGTGCGGTGAGCTTTGTCGTGAACGGGCGTCGGGTGTTAATGGTGGAGGGGAGCTTTGATATTGAGGAGGTGGCCGAGCGACTTGAACGGAGCGGCCACGCCGTGCGTAACATAGCGGACGCGGAGGTCTGGAGCGGAGATGCGGGGAATGTGGCGCTGCTGGGCCCCGGGCGGATGGCCCTGGGCTACGACTTCAGGACAATCGAGGCGGTAATAGGACAGCTGGAAGAGGGCATAACCCTCGACCGTTCGGAAGCAGCCCGGGCGGTGCTGGACGGGATGAGCGGGGACGCATACTTATCGTTCACCGCACGGTGCGAAATGATAGCCCCCGGATGCCAGGCGCTGGGCTTCTCGGCATCCGGGAGCGGGGGTTCAATCGGGAGCTTCGACTTGGTGTCCTATCACGAATCACCGGAGGCGGCTACCGAGGCAAAGCCCGTACTGGAGGGCTTTGCCTCGCTGGAAACCCTGTTCCGCGACGTCTCCGTTTCGATCGATGACCGGCTGTTCGTGGCCTCGGGAGAAGGCGACTTGGCGGAGATATTCCGCGGTGCGGAGTCGGACTTCAGGTTGATTCCCTAGGCCAGGTCGACGGTGGCGCCGGCGCCTTCGAGGGTCTTCTTGATGGTCTCGGCCTCTTCCTTGCCTACGGCTTCGCGGACGGCCTTGGGAGCGCTTTCGACGAGCTCCTTGGCTTCGCGAAGGCCGAGGGTGGTGACCTCACGGACGGCCTTGATCACGTTGATCTTGTTGGGGCCGATCTCTTTGAGGACGACGTCGAACTCGGTCTTCTCCTCTTCGGCGGGGGCATCGGCGGCTGCGGGCGCGGCGCCTGCGGCGGCGACGGCAACGGGTGCAGCGGCGCTCACGCCGAACTCATCCTCGATGGCCTTGACGAGCTCGGAAAGCTCGAGGACGGTCATGGCTTTGATTGATTCTAGGACTTCTTCTTTGGTCGCCATGTCATATCTCCTTCTGGCGAATTAGCTTGCTGGTTCTTCCTGCATCTGGTCGACTCGGGCGCTCAGGGCAGTAACGAGTCCTCTTAAGTTTGCGCTTAAAACGGACTGGAGAGCGTAAATGGGACCGACGAGGGCGCCTGCGGTCTTAGCAATAAGCTCCTGCCTCGACGGGAGGGTAGCGAGGACGGTGACATCGGCGGTGGCGAGGGCCCTGTCTCCCATCACGCCGCCCTTAACGGTGAGGATGCTGCGCTCCTGCCGTATGTGGTCGGTAAGCACCTTGGCCGGGTCCGTGGCCTCGCCGTACCCGAAGGCTATGGCAGTAGGGCCTTCAAGGAATTGGACGAGGGACGGGGCGCCGGTCTGCTCGGCGGCGATGCTTGCCAGGCTGTTCTTCACTACCCGATACTCGATTCCTGCTTCCCGCAGTTTCCGGCGCAGGGCCGTCATCTCGGGCATGGCGAGGCCCCGGTAGTCGGTGGCGATGGCAATGGTGCATCGGCCTAACCGTTCTGCTATCTCTTCTACCTGCTGCTCTTTCTTCTCTGTGGCCATACATTTACCGCCTTGAACTCAATTTGAGGGGACAAAAGCGAAACCCCCGGGACGCGGGCCCAGGGGATATTGCCAAGTCCAGTAAGGAAGGACTCAGGGAACCACCTGGGCAGGCTGATGGATTAAGGCTCCGGGGAGCCGCCCGCCGTCTCCGGCGCAGTGTTTGGTTGTCCTGGTTTCTGAGGGTCTTTTCTCTCCGGTGTGGCTAGTCGTTGGCGCTCATGGTCATTGCGGCCTGGACGTCCATGTTGATTCCGGGCCCGTGGGTGGTGGACATTGATATCTTCTTGATGTACTGGCCCTTGGCCCCTGAGGGCTTGGCCCGCACCACGGAGTCTACAAAGGTAGTCAAGTTCTCCAACAGGTGCTCCTTTTCGAAGCTGGCTTTGCCCAGGGGCGCGTGGATCACAGCCGTGCGGTCCAGGCGGTACTCGATTTTGCCCTTGCGGGAGTCGGATATTGCCTTGGCGAGGTCGGGCTGCTGGACAACGGTGCCGGAGCGTGGGTTGGGCATGAGCCCTCGTCGTCCGAGAATGCGGCCAAGCTTTCCGATCTTGCTCATCATGTCGGGGGTGGCGATTGCGGTGTCGAATTCCACCCAGCCGCCCTCGATCTGCTTGATGATATCGTCCGCCCCGACGTAATCTGCGCCGTTCTGCTCCGCGGTGGTTGCAGCCTCGCCCTGGGCGAATACCAGGACCCGGACCTGCTTGCCGGTGCCGTTTGGGAGCATGGCGAGGCCGCGCACCTGCTGGTCGGCATGACGGGGGTCGAGACCCATGCGCATGTGGATCTCCACAGTCTCGTCGTAGTTCGCCTTGGCAGTCTGCTTGGCTAGGTCGATAGCTTCCTCGGGGGAATAGGCCTTGCTCCTGTCAACCAGGGAGGCGGCTTCCTGGTATTTCTTTCCTCTCTTAGCCATTTCGTGTGTTCTTTCTTAGAGCCTGGGCCTGGAGGTTAGACCACCTCGATGCCCATGTTGCGTGCCGTGCCTTCGATAATACGCATTGCGCCTTCGATGTCGTTGGCGTTCAGGTCCTTCATCTTGGTCTCGGCAATCTCCCGTATCTTGTCCCGGGGCACGCTGCCCATCACTTCCTGCCCTGGCAGGCTGCTGCCCTTATCCACCCCCGCGGCATTCTTGATCAAAACCGCCGCGGGCGGTGTCTTGGTAACGAAGGAGAAGGACGAGTCCTGGTAGACAGTTAGCTCCACCGGGACTATGGTGCCTGCCTGCGCAGAGGTCCGGGCGTTGTACTCCTTGCAGAACCCCATGATGTTGACGCCGTGCTGCCCGAGGGCAGGGCCTATGGGCGGCGCAGGGGTTGCCTTGCCAGCTTCGATCTGGAGTTTCAGTACGGCTTTGATTCTCTTTGGCATTTTCTATGTCCGGATTCGGGAGCGGGTTACAGTTTCTCCACCTGAAGGTAGTCCAGTTCGACGCCGGTGTCCCTGCCGAAGAAGGAAACCAGGACACGGATCTTGCCCTTGTCGGGGTAGAGTTCGTCGACGGTGCCGATGAAGTCGGAGAAGGGGCCGTCAATTATGCGAATCTTCTCGCCCTTGTCCAGCCCGACCTTGACCCGCGGGGCCTCGGCTTCCATCTGTACGACAATGGCCTTGACCTCGTCGTCTTCCAGGGGGACGGGTCGGGGGGGGTCTCCCGACGTGACGAAACCGGTTACGCCGGGGGTGTTCCGCACGACGTACCAGCTATTGTCGGTGAGGGCCATGTTCACCAGGATGTATCCGGGAAAGACCTTCCTGGACACGGTACGGCGCTGACCTTCTCGTATGTCCAGCTCCTCTTCGGTGGGGACGAGGACCTCGAAGATTTCGGCGCTGGCATCCATGGAATCGATGCGGTGTTCAAGGTTGTTCTTGACGCGGTCCTCGTATCCCGCGTAGGTGTGGACGACGTACCAGCGGTGCTCCAGTTTTGCAGTTTTCGGTTGGGAGGTCATTGCCCTTTGCTTTGGTGCTGTCCTTCAGGATTTCGGGTGAGAATTGCGGGTTAGAACAGGAGGAGATCCATGAACAGAGAGAACGCTTCATCGACGAGGCCGAGGAACGCTCCCATGATCACGGATATGATGACCACCATTGTGGTGAGGCGCTTGGTCTCTTCCTTGGTAGGCCAGTTGACCTTGCGTAGCTCGGCGATGGCTTCTGCGAAGAAGCGGAAGCGCCCGAGGGTCGGCCCCGAAGAGGGCATTCGGGCCCTGGCTGGAAGGGTAAATCGTCTCATGTGATGTTCTTGGCGGTCACTCTGACTGGCCGGTCTCTAGCGGGTCTCGCGGTGAAGCTTGTGCCCCCGGCATCGGGGGCAATACTTGGAAAACTCCAGCCGCCCCGAGTCGTTCCTCCGGTTCTTGCTGCTGGTGTATGTCCTCTCCCGGCACTCGGTGCAGGCGAGGTGTATCACTACTCTTACGTCTTTTCCTTTAGCCATAACTCAATCCACAGATGCTACCGGACTGGTAAAGACCCCTATTCACTTACCTTGGTAAAGACCCCGGCCCCGACGGTCCTGCCCCCTTCTCGAATGGCGAACCGGAGCTCCTGCTCGATGGCGACAGGGGTGATGAGCTTGATGCCCATGGTGATGTTGTCGCCGGGCATGACCATCTCGGTGCCTTCGGGCAGGGCGATTTCGCCGGTAACGTCGGTGGTGCGGATGTAGAACTGGGGTTTGTAACCGTTGAAGAACGGGGTGTGACGCCCGCCCTCCTCCTTGGTGAGGACATAGACCTCGGCGTCGGAGGCGGTGTGGGGGTTGATGGAGCCCGGCTTGGCGAGCACCTGGCCACGCTCGATCTCGTCGCGCTCCACACCCCTGAGGAGACATCCGACGGCGTCGCCGGGCTCCGCGTAGTCCAGGGTCTTGTGGAACATCTCTACGCCGGTGACCGTGGTGCGGCGGGTCTCGCCGAATCCGACGATCTCCACCTGGTCGCCCGTCTGAACGGTGCCGCGCTCCACACGGCCGGTGACGACGGTGCCGCGGCCCTTGATGCCGAACACGTCCTCGATCGGCATGAGGAAGGGCAGCTCGGATGGGCGCTCGGGGAGGGGGATGTAACTGTCAACGGCGTTCATCAGCTCAACGATGGGCTGGTACTCGGGTGCACTGGCATCGGTGGAGCCGGACTCCAGCGCCTCGAGGGCGCTGCCGCGGATGATCGGGATGTCGTCGCCGGGGAAGTCATAGTTGGAAAGAAGCTCCCTGAGCTCAAGCTCCACGAGTTCGAGAAGCTCGGGGTCGTCCATCTGGTCGGTTTTGTTGAGGAAGACGACGATGTAGGGCACCAGCACCTGGCGGGCCAGGAGGATGTGCTCCCGGGTCTGCGGCATGGGCCCGTCAGGTGCGGACACTACGAGGATGGCGCCGTCCATCTGGGCCGCGCCGGTAATCATGTTCTTGATGTAGTCGGCGTGTCCCGGGCAATCGACGTGGGCGTAGTGGCGGTCGTCGGTCTCATACTCGACGTGGGTAATGGCGATGGTGAGGCCTCGGGCCTTTTCCTCAGGGGCGTTGTCGATGGAATCGTAAGGCCGGAAGGAGGCCCCGCCCTTCATGCCGAGGACCTTGGTGATTGCCGCGGTCAGGGATGTTTTCCCGTGGTCGACGTGTCCGATGGTGCCGACGTTGACGTGGGGTTTTGTTCTTTCGTAACGCTGTTTGGCCATGCTTTCGACTCTCCTGTAATGGAGCCCACAACCGGATTTGAACCGGTGACCCCGTTCTTACCAAGAACGTGCTCTGCCACTGAGCTATGTGGGCCTACTGAATTGTTCCTTTCACGATATTATAGGCTGTTTTGATGGTGGAGGGGGCAGGATTCGAACCTGCGTAGCCTTTCGGCAGCGATTTTACAGACCGCCGGTTTTAACCACTCACCCACCCCTCCAAAAGTCCCTTCGAACTGTGTGGTGATAAATTAATGAATGATTGATTCCGAGCACCGGGTTGGTTAGCTGGAGCCCGAGAGGGGATTCGAACCCGCCAACCTGCCGATTACAAATCGGCTGCGCTGCCATTGCGCCACTCGGGCAGAAGGATACGGGTCTTGCCTCCCTGCTCCATTTACCTGGGCGCTCCTTTAAGGACAGAGCGCCCGATATACAATGTCCCAGACTCGAAAGTACCTCCTACGAGGGGCCCGCAGAAGGTACGATAAGAGAATCCCTAAAGTCGTGGATTCAGTATAGGAAATTGCCGTACGAAAAGTCAAGGCTGGGGGGTGTCTTGGGCAAAGGAAATATGACTGGGCCTCGGGCCACGGTGCTGTACGACGGCAACTGCCCTTTGTGCAGGGGAGCGGTGAAGTGGATGTCCAGGGCGGACTGGCTGGGTCGGGTGCAATGGGTACCGTGGCAAGAGCTGGAAGCTCTGCCCGACGGACTTACACCTCGGGACCTTGACGCGGCGATGTACCTGCAGGAAGAGGAGGGTCGATTGCACGGTGGTTTCTTTGCGGTGAGGCGGTTGTCGTTGCTGCTGCCTCCCCCCCAAATCCACCGCCTAATTGAATGAGAATACCTCGTTGGAGTCGGCTGCAAAGCTGACTAAGATGGTAAGTGACAATCCCAAACCATCACCAACGAGGTGCAGTTATTATGCAACATGGAGTCCTACCGTTCCAGTACAGGGCAGAGAACCGCATCGGGGGCATGACGGCGCTATCGGGGTTGGCAGTCTACCTGGAGATGGCCGAGGCAATCGGCCTTGGCGAGTCGATCAGACGCCACGTGAGGGTCAGAGAGGGAGGCCAGGGTTGGACGGACCGTCAGATGGTCACCTCACTGACGCTGTTGAACCTGGCGGGCGGCGAAGGGGTGGACGACCTTCGCGTGCTGGAGGCGGACGAGGGCCTTGGCCGGATGTTGGGAAGGGTGGAGACCCACCGGCAGCGAGCTTCGGAGCGCAGGGCGGTGCGCAACCGGTGGCGGCGTGACCGACACCGCTATGTGCCGTCTCCATCGGCGGTGTTCCGGTATCTGAGCCAGTTCCACGACGCATCCCAGGAGGAGGCGAGGCAGCCTCATACGGCGTTCATACCCCAGGCCAACGACGCGCTGGACGGACTTGGGAAGGTCAACGCCGAGATGGTGGGCTTTGTCCAGGGCCACGTCGGGCATAGGCAGGCGACACTGGATATGGACGCGACGCTGGTCGAGACTCACAAGCAGGAGGCGCTCTACTGCTACAAGGGATTCAAAGCCTATCAGCCGCTAACGACATACTGGGCCGAGGCGGACCTGGTCGTCCACTCGGAGTTCAGAGACGGCAACGTTCCTGCGGGATTTGAGCAGCTACGAGTGTTGCGAGACGCGTTGGAGTGCGTACCCGAGGGAGTGGAGCGGGTGATGCTGCGGTCCGACACGGCAGGCTACCAGAACGATCTTCTGGAGTACTGCGCCGAGGGGAGAGACGAACGGTTCGGAGTGATCGAGTTCGCGATTGGGGTACGCGTCACGGACGAGTTCAAGCATGAGGCGGCGCTGGTGGAAGAGAGCGAGTGGCGTCAGTTGCCCCGGATGATGGGGGAGTTCGAGGTGGAGACGGGGCAGGAGTGGGCCGAGGTGGGCTTCATGTCCAGTCGATTAGGTCGCTACAAGGAGGGTCCCGCCTACCGTTTCATAGCCGTCAGAGAACCTCTGAGGCGACCGCCGCTACCGGGCATGGAGAGTGAGTTTGAGCTGTCGGTTCCGGTCATGCAGATGCCGAACCACGGCTGGTACAAGATCAGCGGGATAGTGACGAACCGGGAGCTTCCGGGAGACGAGGTTGTGCGGTGGTACCGTGAGAGATGCGGGAAAGGCGAGGAGGTCCATAGTGTGCTGAAGGAGGACCTGGCGGGCGGGAGACTGCCGTCGGGACAGTTCGGAGCCAACGCAGCGTGGTGGGCGATAACGGTGCTGGCGTTCAACCTGAACTCGGCGGTCAAGCAGTTGGCGCTGGGTGATGAGTGGGTGACCAAGCGGCTCAAGGCGGTGCGCTTCGCTCTGATCGACCTTGCCGGTCGAGTGGTCTACCATGCCAGGAAGCTGCTGATCCGACTGGCGCGAGGTCATCCATCGTTCCCGCTGCTGGTCGGGGCACACCGGAGAATAGCGGCGCTGGCTCACGGCCCTCCCTGAATCTGAGACGGTCCGCGCCACAGCCTATCGGTCAAGCGACGTGGATAACCGTCGTAGGGACGCTGCGTCCTCCTACGAGGCCAAACGGCTCAAAATCGACGCAAAACATCGTAAAGCAGCACCCCAAGACCCTCATACGTCCACCATCGGCCCCGCCAAACCACTGCTAACCCTGTCAGTAGCCAATCGACGCCCCCACCGGCCCAACCGAAAGGTCAGAAAATCAGATTCCTACCTTTAGGCGGTGGATTTGGGTCCCCTCATGCCGGTTGCACCGCTTCTCTGGCTGCCCGGGGCGCGGTTCCTGGGAGTCAGGGTTTACGGGTTTATCGCCAGGAACCGGGGATGCTTTATGAGGGCGAAATGAGGCGTCGGGAAGCCTCTTCCGTCACAACGCGGTAAACGTCCCTCAGAGGAAGCCCCGACCTGGACGCAATCGCAGCGCAGTCTTCGTATTCGGGGGCAAGGGAGACGGGACTGCCGTCCCGGAGCTTCAGCTTCACCCTCACGGGCCCGAGGCTGGTTTCCACTTCTTCGACCCGACGCTGGGCCTCGTGGCGCATGACCTGCGAGACCCTGACCCCAAGGGTGGAAGTCTCTTCTATGAGTTTGTCCACTATCGCCTGTTGGTCCTCCGGGTTAGCGAGAACGCTGAGCGTGTGAGCGGGCCGGCCCTTTTTCATCAGGATTGGCCTGAGCCAGGCGTCCCGGGCCCCGAGCTCGAAGAGACGGTCCATCAGGTAGGGGTAGATTTCGGGATTCATGTCGTCGATGTTGGTCTCGATGACAACGAGGGGTCGGACGGCGAAGGAGGACTGGATTTCACCGATCCACAGGCCGAGCACGTTGGGATACTCTCCCATGTCCTTCTGTCCGATTCCGTGGCCGGTTGAATGGACTCGCAGCTCCGGTTGCGTGAACTCGGCAAGGGTGGTCATGATGGAGACGCCCGTAGGTGTGGAAAGCTCCGTGGCAGGGGCGTGGGGGGAGGCGGCGGCGAAGGGGGCGCCGGCGAGAGCCATGAGCTCTAAGGTGGCGGGGGCGGGGACTGGGAGCCTGCCATGCTCCGACTTCACCGTTCCGCTGCCAGGGGGAATCGCGGAGCAGTAGACCCTTTCCACACCCAGCAGGTGAAGCCCGCAAGCAGCCCCCACTATGTCCACGATTGCATCTACCGCGCCAACTTCGTGGAAATGGACCTGGTCAGCGGGGACTCCGTGGACGCGAGACTCGGCCTGTGCCAGCCGGTTGAAGATATCGCTGGCGTTCTTTTGCACGGGAGTCGGCAGGCCGCTCCCATCTATAAGGGAAAGAATGTCGGTCAGGCTGCGGCGAGGCTGAGGATCGACTCCCGTGGTGACGGTGACCCGGGTGCCGGAGATGGCGGCGCGTGTGTCGGGGGAGGAGGCGATCTCGTAGCAATGGAGGGATAGTTTGGAGAGTTCGTCTCGGAGGGAGTCGATGGAGACTCCGGCATCCACCAGCGCGCCGAGCACCATGTCGCCGCTGACGCCCCCTATGCAGTTGAAGTAGGCTGCCTTCATCCGGGCTCCAGTACCATCTGCCTCATGCCCCATTCTATTTCGGATAGAGCGCCTGGGGAATCGGCTGCCATTACTTCCAGGTCGTGGTGGAGGGAGCGTAGGAAGCAGGAGCCGTACAAGGAAAGGGCCGGGTGGCTCATGCCCCAGGAGCGGATGTTCATGGAGAACATTGCAGCCGCATCCCGGTTGCTCACGGCAAGGTGGCAGGTATTGTCGGCAGTGATCTTCAGGGGAGTGCTCTTAATAAGATCGGGGAGCCGGGCGCCGGTGTAGAGGGCTACGCCCGTGGCGTCCATGACACGGTCCAAGGCAGATAGATATGATTCCAGCACGGAGTTCCGGGGGTGAATCCAGTGTACCTCTTCCAGCAGGATCGCACCGTAATTCGAGAGCTGGGACGCCCACCGGGCGAGTGCCTGGCCGGGTGTGGGGAGGTGGGTGACCAGGAAACGGCAGAAGATGAGGTCGGCGGGTGGGAGGGGGAAGGGGACCAACGTCACGTCGTGTTGTTGGAAAGAGACATCGGTGGAACGGGATTGGGAAGCGGCTTCAATAAAACTCGATGACTTGTCCAGGCCTACCACTCTTTTGAAGGGCAAGGTTTCGGCTATAAGTCGGGTTGTGTGTCCGGGCCCGCACCCGAGATCTATGGCGAGGTCTGTGCCTTTTGGGTTGAACGTCGAAAGGAATTCCCGGGTGGGGGGTTCGAAGGTGCGGGCAAGGAGGTCGAGCCTCGACTGGGCCGTGGCGGAGTCCCCAAACAGATAGCTCATGGCGGGTGAGAAGGGGCGGATAAGGGAGTGGACTACCCCTTGTTCTCGACCGGAGAGGAGGCGGCCTTTGCCGGCTTTCGGGAGAGTTGCAGGACCTCGTTGAGGCTGCCCGAGCGGAACCCGGCCAGGTCCAGCGTTACATAGGTATAACCGAGGGAGCGAAAGTGCCCGACAAGCTCGCTGCGCACTTCCGGCCGGGCCAACAGGGCTATGCCCTGCTCATCAACCTCAATCCGTGCGATGCGGTCATGGTGGCGGACCCTGAGGTCTCGAATCCCCAGCCCCCTAAGATAATCTTCAGCGGCCTCTATCTGGTGCAATACCTCCACGGTCACCTTGTCTCCGTATGGTACCCGTGATGCGAGACAGGCCATGGCCGGTTTGTCCCAGGTGGGCAGGCCCAACTCCCTGGAGAGTTCCCGGATCTCGCTCTTGGTCAGATCTGCCTCGCAGAGGGGGCTTCGGACGTTGGATCGTCGTGCTGCGTCCAGGCCGGGCCGGAAGTCACCGAGATCGTCGGCGTTGGTGCCGTTGGCAACCCATTCATACCCTTCTTGCTCTGCGATCGGTAGGAGCCGGGAATAGAGCTCACCTTTGCAGAAGAAACAGCGTTGCGGGCTGTTTTCCTGGTACCGGGGGTCGCGGGTCTCGAAGGTGTCGATAACCCGGTGGCGAAAGTTGAACTGCCGGGCCAGGGACTGAGCGGCGCTCAGCTCGGACCGTGGGATGCTGGGGGAATCGGCGGTGACGGCAAGAGCCCTGTCCCCGAGGGCCGCATGGGCCTCCACGGCGAGGAACGCGCTGTCCACACCGCCGGAATAGGCAACGACAACCGACCCCATCTCCTTGAGTATTTCACGGAGGTGGCCCGATTTGTTCGCGGTGTCTGGTTGGATAGTCATCACCTGGAATATTTTGGTCCAAGAGCGGCCTTCACCGCTTCTGAGAGGTTGGACACTCTGGTAACGGTCATGTTGGCCGGGCTGACGAAATCCTTGGGCGTGGTCACGGGTATTATACCCGTATCCAATCCGAGGTGAGCAGCTTCCTGGAGGCGGCGGGCGAGGTGGCGGGCAGATCGGACCTCCCCTCCCAACCCCACCTCCCCCACCGCGACTAGTCCGTCAAGCACGGGCCTGTCCTTCAGGCTGGAAAGGATGGCCAGGGCGACGGCGAGGTCGGCGGACGGCTCCCGGATACGAAGCCCGCCAATGACATTAACCAGTACGTCCTGGTTGGAGAGTCGGGCGCCCATCCGCTTGCTCAATACGGCGGTTATGAGGAGCAGGCGGTTCAAATCTATGCCGTTGGCTGTCCTCCTGGGAAGGTTGAAGGGCGTCATGCTGGTGAGCGCCTGGACCTCGACGAGGATGGGTCGGGTGCCTTCCATGACGGGGACGATGATGGAGCCGACTTCGCCGGAGCGTCGTTCGGATAGAAGGGCCCGGGATGGGTCCGGGACGTCAATAAGGCCCTTTTCGGTCATTTCGAAGATGCCTGTCTCGTTGGTGGAGCCGAAGCGGTTTTTCTCGCCGCGGAGGAGTCGGTAGGGGCTGTAGGTGTCGCCTTCCAGGTAGAGCACAACGTCGACGATGTGCTCGAGCATCCGGGGCCCGGCTATGGCCCCCTCCTTGGTAACGTGGCCCGAGACCATAACCGGTACCCCCGAGAACTTGCTCCATTCCAGGAGCCTCCACGTGGCCTCCCTGACCTGGGCGAGGCTCCCCGGTGAGCTCCCGATCTCGCTGAAGAAGACGGTCTGTATAGAGTCGACTATCACAAGGGCGGGAGAGATCTCGTCCATGGACTGCAGGGCGGCGTTCAAGTCGTTGGCGGCATGGACGAAGAGGTTAGAACCCCCAATCCCGAGCCTGGAAGCCCGCATCCTTACTTGCTGCTCGGACTCCTCGCCGGAAACATAGAGGACGCAGGAGTCGGGGCCCGAGAGATCGGCGGCGGTCTGGAGCAATAGGGTGGACTTTCCGATGCCCGGCTCCCCGCCAAGGAGGACCAGGGAGCCGGGTACTATGCCGCCTCCCAGGACCCGGGAGAATTCTGGGGAGGAGAGGGGGATGCGGGGATCGGTAGACGTGGTAACGGATGAAAGCTCCACCGGGGTGCGGGAGAAACTGGTTGGTCCGGAAGTCCCGGGCCGCGAGGCCCGCTGGACGGTCTGGGTAAGGCTGTTCCACGTGCCGCAGCGGGAGCATCGACCCTCCCAGCGAGGCGTGGTTGCGCCGCATTCGTTGCAGACGTAGATGGTCTTCGACTGGGTCTTGGGCATCGGCTTAGTCGATCTTTGTCTGTTTCCGGTATCAATGAAAGAAGGGAAGCCCCCGACGGGGCTTCCCTTCGTCTCTTCAGTTTAGCCGAGAGTCGAGGGTCAGGACTTGGCCAGCTCTGCCACGGGCCCGACGGTGATCTCTTCGCCGTCCCGGTCAATGAAGACGGTGTCCCCCGGCCCGAACATGCCCTTGAGTAGCTGCTCGGAGAGGGGGTCTTCGACAATGTCCTGGATCAGCCTCTTCAGGGGTCGGGCGCCGAATGTGGGGTCGTAACCCCTCTCTCCGAGGAGTTCTTTGGCGCCTTCCGAGATCTCTAGGCTGACACCCTTTTCCGTGAGGTTGGCCCGGACCTCGTCAAGGAGAAGGTCCACTATCTGGAGGATGTGCTCCCGGGTCAGGGCGTGGAATACCACAATCCCATCGATCCGGTTGAGGAACTCGGGGCGGAAGAAGCGCTTGACCTCGGTGAGGACCTTGTCCTTCATGCGCTCATAGGACTCCCGGGATGCTTCGCTCTCGTCCAGGGCGATAGAGAAGCCCAGCGTGTTGTCCCGCTTGATAAGCTCGGCCCCGATGTTGCTGGTCATTACGACGATGCTGTTCCGGAAGTCGACCTTGCGCCCCTTGGCATCCGTCAGGTGGCCGTCGTCGAATATCTGGAGAAGCATGTTGAAAACGTCGGGGTGTGCCTTCTCGATCTCGTCAAGCAGAATGGCCGAGTAGGAGCGTCGTCGGACGGCCTCGGTGAGCTGTCCGCCCTCGTCGTAGCCGATATAGCCCGGAGGGGCCCCGACCAACCTTGCGACCGCATGGCGCTCCATGAACTCCGACATGTCCAGCCGTATCAGCGAGTCTTCTGACCCGAACATGAACTCGGCGAGGGCACGGACCAGGTAGGTCTTTCCGACTCCGGTCGGGCCTAGGAATATGAAGTTGCCGATGGGTCTCCGGCGGTCCTTGAGGCCGGCCCGGGCCCTGCGCACGGCCTTGGCCACCACGTTGATGGCCTCGTCCTGCCCGACGATCTTGTCGTGCAATACCTCTTCCATCTTCAGGAGGCGCTCGATCTCTTCGGTGGCTAACCGGGTGACGGGTATGCCCGTCCACATGCTCACCACCTCGGCAACATCATCGGCGCTGACGCTGGGCCTGTTTTCCTCGCGCTTGGACTTCCACTCGGTTTCCATGCCCTCCAATTCGTCCGAGAGGGCGAGTTCCCTCTCCCGGAGCTGGGCGGCCGCCTCGTACTTCTGGGACTGGATGGCGCTCTCCTTGTCAGTCTTGACGGTTTCGAGCGCGGCGTACGCTTCGTCCAGGTAGGTGGGCCTCGTGGAATTGCGGATGCGGACTCGGGAGGAAGCCTCGTCGATGACGTCGATGCCCTTGTCGGGCAGGAAGCGGTCGGTGATGTATCGAGAGGCCAGGTTCGCCGCCTCCTGGATGGCTTCGTCGGTTATCTCCAGCGCGTGATGCTCTTCATAACGGGACTTCAGGCCCCGAAGGATTTCCACCGTCTCTTCGACACTCGGCTCCTCCACCTTGATGGGCTGGAACCGACGCTCCAGGGCGGGGTCCCGTTCCACCTGCTTGCGGTAGTCGTCCTGGGTCGTCGCTCCAATGCACTGGAGCTCGCCTCGGGCCAGCGCGGGCTTGAGCATGTTGGCGGCATCGACCGCGCCTTCTGCAGCCCCCGCCCCGACGATGGTGTGCATTTCGTCGATGAACAGAACGCAATTGCCGGAGCTCTTCAGTTCATCGATGACTTTGCGCAGGCGCTCCTCGAATTCACCCCTGTACTTTGTTCCGGCAACCAGGGCGCCGACGTCAAGGGTTACCAGGCGTTTGCCGTGAAGGGTTTCGGGGACCTTGGATCCGGCGATTTTCTGGGCCAGGGCTTCGACGATTGAGCTCTTTCCCACACCGGGTTCGCCGATTAGCACCGGGTTGTTCTTGGTGCGGCGGCTCAGGATCTGCACGACCCTTTCGATCTCCTTCTCCCTGCCGATAACCGGGTCTAAGTCGCCGTTTCGGGCCTTCTGGGTGAGGTCTACACCCAGCTGGTCCAGGGTCGGGGTGCGGGCCGTGCCCCGGGAGCCCGACTGCGCCTGAGACTGGGACTGGCTCAGGAGCCGCGTGGTCTCGGCCCGGGCCTTTTCCAGGTTGACCCCCAGGCTTTCGAGAACGCCGGCGGCAACGCCGTCGCCCTCCCTGAGGAGGCCGATTAAAAGGTGTTCGGTGCCGATGTACTGGTGGTTGAGACGCCGGGCTTCGTCAACGGAGAGCTCGATGACTTTCTTCGCCCTGGGCGTAAGCCCTATCTCGCCGCTGGCTGCCCTCTCTCCGCGGCCGATAATGAACTCGACGGCTGACCTTACCTTGTTGAGCTGCACCCCCAGGTTTACAAGTACCTTGGCCGCGACGCACTCCTGCTCCCTGACCAGGCCCAGGAGGATGTGCTCGGTCCCTATATAGTTGTGGTTGAACTGCTGGGCTTCCTCCTGCGCCAGGGAAAGGACTTTCCTGGCGCTTTCGGAAAACTTCTCAAATCTGCTGGCCATGTGCTGCTCCCAGGAGGACGGCAACGGGCCCGTCCGGTCAATGGGCGTTGCCCACTGTGCTATTGGTAGTCCCCGTCTCCGTCTCCATATTCGGCGCCGCCGTAGAACTCATCCCTGTATCGCTCGGCAAATCCGTAGGAACCGGCCTGCTTCAGGCTCAGGGCAAGACGCCTTCTTTCGGGTTCTATTCTCAGGATCTTCAGGGTTAATTCCTGCCCCTCGGAGACCACGTCCGAGGGGTGGCGGACCGGGCCATCGCTCAGTTCCGAGATGTGGACCAGGCCCTCGATGGCCGGGTCCAGGCGGGCAAACGCGCCGAAAGTCGTGACCTTTGTCACTGTGGCCGTGACGGTCTGTCCGACGTGGTACTTCTCGTGAATCGACTCCCAGGGCTCGGGGTGGAGGCGCCGGAAGCTGAGAGCTACCTTCATGTTTTCCCGGTCCACTCTCAATACGTAGACATCTACCTCATCCCCGATTGATAGGGTCTTCTCCGGGGGTTCCACCTGGCCCCAGGAAAATTCGGATAGATGCACCAGTCCGTCAACCCCGCCAATGTCAACGAAGGCCCCGAACTCCCGGATCCCGGTGACGCGCCCCTTTCGGACCTGGCCCGTGTCTAACTCGGCGAACAGGCTTTGGCGCAGCTGTTCCCTCTGCTGGCGCATCACCTGCTTTTCGGAGAGGATCAGCCGGTTCCGCCGCCGATTGATTTCGATTACCTTCAACTTGAGGTGGTTGCCGATGAGGTCAGCGAGGGGGCTACGGCTGGGGTCGGCGGAAGGGTCGAACGCCACGGGGGTGGCCAGCTGGGACATGGGTACGAAACCCCTGATTCCCTCTACGTTGACCAGGAGGCCGCCTTTATTGTAGTCGACCGCCTCACCCTCAATTACGTCTCCGTTTTCGAAGTTGCCCTGGAGTACGTGCCAGCCCTTCTCTCCCTGGGCCCGGTCAACCGACAGGTATATCTGGCCTTCGCTCTCGTCGGTCTGGACTACGTAGACAAGAACTTCGTCCCCAAGGCTGAGGGCCTCGGCTTCTTCTGCAGAGAAGGTGCGCATCTCTCGGGCCGGGACTACACCCTCGGTCTTGGCCCCTATATCGACCAGAAGGCCTTCACGGTCCTTCTGGACTACTACACCCTTTACTATATCGCCTCTTCTTATGGTGGCGACGTTCTCAGCCTCGTCCAGGAGTTCCTGCATTCCGTAGGAAGATGTGTCCTCGGGCTGGGTGTGCTGTCCTTCAGAATCGTTCATAAGCCTGAATTCAATTATATTTAACGCCTTGTAGAGTGTAAAGGCAGAGGGGGGCGTTAGCTTCGTGGGATTGAGGCATTGTAGGGGGATTGCGATTGTGATTGCAAGGGAGACCGGACTATTCACGCAGGAGTGCCGGATCTGCCCTCGGATCACTCCGATGCGTGGTCTCCCTGAAGTCATACGGCTCCCAACCCCTTAAAATATTCAATCATCTCCCCCGATTGCTGAGCTCCTGTAGTCCTATTCGTATCACAACCCCCCTCCCCCCAGTGCTGAACTAGAGGCAGACGTGGGTGCAACGCACATGCCTATGCCTCTACGCTTCTCTCCCCTTCTCCTTCAATGGCCCTAAGGTATGGGGGAGCAGGTGGTGAGGATGGTCTTCTCCCCTCTTTCCAGTACTAAACTAGAGGCATGCACCTGCGCAGAGGCGCAGGTGCATGCCTCTGTTTTTTCTCCCCCTCTCCCTTATAGGCCCTAAGAGCCTGCCCCGTACCCCGATACGGGGGAGAGGGGGATAAAGAGGGAGAGGGTTCCCTGGGGGGTTGGGGGGTATTCCCGACAAAACCGCGCCCGAAAGCCCTTGACTTCTATTACACCCGTGCTAAACTGTTTTGCAGTTCGAACTGATATTCAGTAACACAAGGAGGAACCAAAAACCCAGGGAAGCCCCCGAGACCCGACCCAAGGCACCGCCCCCGAGACGTCGGGGACGCCATCTCCTCATCCCATCAAGTCTCGTGTCCCTTCCCTGACCCACCAGGCGATGGATGGTCCATCGACTCTATGCGGCAGCAGGCCTCTCTATAACGACGCCCTTGCCGATACGACGCCCCTTACTCGGGCGTATACGCCTCGCCGACTTTACCCTCGTCGAGGAATTCCGCGA
Organism: Dehalococcoidia bacterium; assembly: GCA_965207225.1. Classification (GTDB taxonomy): domain Bacteria; phylum Chloroflexota; class Dehalococcoidia; order Plut-88900; family Plut-88900; genus Plut-88900. The sequence continues at coordinate 275,932 of CBDBLV010000002.1, read as the reverse complement.
GTCCTCTGACTCGTTATGCAGGGCCTTAGCGCCCTTATGCGGCTCCTTCCGCCCACGGCGGCCTCGAGCCGATATGCCGTCCCGTACAGCGGTCGAGCGCTGATGCAGAGAGCGGATGTCCCCACGCAGAGACGCCCTCGACAGCGGCAAGTCTCCCAAGGCATGCGTGAAGGGAAAGGCAGGACAACCGCCGATGCCACCAGCGTCGGCGTAGGTGCCATCGAGGTCCTGCATCCGAGTCCCGGACCTTCCATCGCCGACCCAAAACCCCACAGCCAGAACAAAATGAATACCCAAACCCCACAACCGAACACCCCCATCCCCGCCCGTCTAACCCGTCATTCCCGAGGAGTCGGGAATCCATCCCTCCTGAACGACCAGACCCAACTACGCAACTCAGCCAGGCTCCTCTCCGTCATTCCCTCCCTTCCACCCAGTACTGAACTAGAGGCAGAGGTCGGCGCTGTTCTCCTCTCCCCCCGAGTACAAACTAGAGGGACGTGCGTGCGCCCCGCGCACGCACGTCCCTCTGTTTACTCCTCCCCCTCTCCCTCAATGGCCCTAAGGGAGAGGGGGATCGAGGGGGAGAGGGTTCCCCTCCGTTTTCCCCTTTAGGCGTCATTCAATCAAAACAGCTACGAGTTCAATCAATGTTCAATCAACGTTCAATCAAAATCCGCAACACCCTGTGGCATCCGCGCCCCCTCTGTGCTATACTCCGCCACGGAAATTAGAGGTATAGATTTTTTGGAGCCACAGCTAAAGCAAGAAATAATCGGTTCCTACAGGCTTCACGACAATGACTCTGGGTCGGCGGAGGTGCAGATAGCCCTCCTGACTAACAGGATAGGGTCTATCACCCAGCACCTCAGAAGTCACAAGCACGATTATCACAGCCAGCGGGGTCTCCTTAAACTGGTTGGCCAACGCAGGCGACTGCTCGAGTACTTGAACCGGAAAGACGTGGGGCGCTACCGCTCCATGATTTCCAGGCTGGGACTGAGGCGATAGCGCTGTGGATGGCCTGATACGGACCATACTTGGCAGCAGCTAGCAGCTTTCAAAGAGACCTGGGCGGCATCCCCCTAACCATCGGTACGGGGAAGCTTGCAATGCAGGCCCACGGGTCGGTTACCGTCATATATGGCGAGACCGTAGTTCTGGTCACAGCCTGCGTATCCGCCCAACCCCGACCCGGCATCGACTTCTTCCCCCTCACCATAGACATGGAAGAGCGTCACTACGCGGCCGGGAAGATCCCGGGCAGCTTCTTCAAGAGAGAGGGCAGGCCCGGCGCGGAGGCCATTCTTACGGGTCGGCTGATTGACCGCCCGCTGCGGCCCCTCTTCCCCAAGGGTTTCCGCAACGACGTCCAGATAATCGCCACCGTCCTTTCTACGGACAGGGAGCATGAGCCTGCTATACCGGCGATCATCGGCGCGTCGGCGGCGCTTTCCATCTCGGAGATTCCCTTCGAGGGTCCCGTGGGCGGCTCCCGTGTCGGCTACGTAGACGGTGAGTTCGTGCTGAACCCGACCTATGCCCAGTCGGACAAGAGCGACCTGGACCTGGTCGTCGTGAGCACTAAGGATGCTGTCGTGATGGTCGAGGCCGGGGCCAACCAGCTTCCCGAAGACCTTGTCTTCAATGCGGTCAAGTTCGGGCATGAAGCTAACCAGATAGTCATCGGGTTGCAGGAAGAGCTTGTCTCCGCGTGGGGCAAGACGAAGATGAAGCTTCCCGCTTCCGCAATCCCTAACCCGGACCTTGAAAAGGCCGTCCTGGACCTGGTCGGCGACCGCTTGAAGAGCACCAGCAAGGTGGTGAGAAGAGAGGACAGGGAGTCGGCCATTGAGGCTTTGGAGAAGGAAGCGATATCCGCACTGTCCGACAGCTTCCCCGGCGAGGCGGTGGGGGACATAGTCCGAGCCCAGGTTAAGAAGCAGGTCCGGGCGAACATCCTGGACACGGGTGTCAGGCCCGACGGCAGGAATCTGGACGAACTCCGCCACATCGAGTGCGAGGTCGGAATCCTTCCCAGGACTCATGGGACAGGACTTTTCAGTCGAGGGCAGACACAGGTGCTCTCGGTTACCACGCTTTCGTCCTCGGGCGACGCTCAGAAGATAGACAACATCAGCCCGCAGACCAGAAAACGGTTCATGCACCACTACAACTTCCCGCCCTACAGCGTGGGGGAGACGGGACGGATCGGGTCGCCGGGTCGCAGGGAGATAGGCCACGGGGCCCTTGCGGAGAGGTCCATTGAACCCATCCTGCCCAGTGAGGAAGATTTCCCTTACGCAATAAGAGTGGTGTCGGAGGCGCTTAGCTCCAACGGCAGCACCTCTATGGCAAGCGTGTGCGGAAGCAGCTTATCCCTGATGGATGCGGGCGTTCCGATATCTCATCCCGTTGCCGGAGTGGCCATGGGCCTGATTACGGATGAGAACGGCCGGTATTCGGTGCTTACGGATATCGCCGGCATCGAAGACTTCATGGGAGACATGGACTTCAAGGTAGCCGGTACCACCGAGGGAATGACCGGCTGGCAGATGGACCTGAAAATAAAGGGCCTGAGCTTCGAAATCATGGAGAAGGCCCTGAAGCAGGCGGTGGCGGGACGGCTCCAGATCCTCGACCTGATGGGCAAGACCATCCAGCAAGCCCGACCTGAACTGAGCGAATACGCCCCTCGTATGACGACCGTCAAGATAGATAAAGAGAAGATTGGGATAGTCATAGGCCCGGGCGGCAAGACCATAAGGTCGATTGTCGAAGCCACTGGTGCAACCGTTGACGTCGAAGATGACGGAACGGTGATAATAGGTTCATCTGATCGGGAAGCCTCCCGGCGGGCCGAAGAGATGATCCGCGGCCTGACCAAAGAGGTGGAAGTTGGTGAGACCTACACCGGCAAAGTAGTGCGGATCATGAACTTCGGCGCCTTTGTGGAGATACTGCCCGGCAAGGACGGCCTGGTCCACATCAGCGAGCTTGCGGAATACCGGGTCGAATCCGTGGAGGACGAGGTCCAGGTCGGCGACGAAGTCACCGTGATGGTCACCGAAATAGATTCCCTGGGGCGAATCAACCTCTCAAGGAGAGCGGTGCTCGAAGGAGCGCCCGGGGATGATGGCTCTCGGCCCAGGGAAGAATACGCGCGGTCGGGTGGAGGATATGGGAGGTCGGATGGAGACTTCCGGGGCGGGGGCCGGGACAGGAGACCCCAGGACAGGCGGCCGCCCAGGGGTGATAGGCCGCAGGGCAGGTTTTCGGGGAGCCGGGGCCGGAGACGGTAGCACGGCAACCCTGTGAACAGGGAGGTTCAGCCGTGGCAACTCTCAACGTAGCCATCCAGGGAGCAACCGGGCGCGTCGGCAAAGAGATAGTCGCAGCAGTATCCAACCATCCCGATATGCGGGTGGCGGGGGCCGTGTCCCTGGATGCTGACGGCTCCCCACTAACCCTCCCCGACGGTTCAGGCGTGCCCCATACCCTGGATTTCCCGAGCCTTCTCCAACACGTCAAGCCTGACGTGATAGTTGATTTCAGCCAGGCCGAAGGCGCGCTGGCCACTGCACGAGTTGCTATAGAGAACGGTGTCCACGTAGTCATCGGCACGTCCGGGTTGACGGGGGACCAAGTGTCCGAACTTGATGTGCTATGCCGTCAGCACAACGTCGGGGGGGTGATAGCGCCCAACTTCGCTCTGGGCGCTGTGCTGATGATCCACATGTCCAAGATCGCCAGCAGGTACTTCGACTATGCAGAGGTGATTGAAAGGCACCACGAGACAAAGATAGACGCCCCATCCGGCACCGCCATCGCCACCGCCGAGGACATGGTGAAGGCTAGGGGCAAGCCCTTTGAACTGTCGGTCACGCAAAAGGAGAACTTGCCCGGATCACGAGGGGCGGTAGTGGATGGCGTGGCCGTACACAGCCTCAGGCCCCAGGGCTCGGTGGCGCACCAGGAAGTGATCTTTGGGGGTCTCGGTCAGACTCTTTCTATCAGGCACGACACCTCCGGGAGGACGTGCTACATGCCCGGCGTTCTGATGGCCCTGGAGGCTGCGCCCAAGCGGGTGGGGATAGTCTTTGGCCTGGATAACCTGCTGGGCCTTGACTAAATCCCCTTAAGTCCTATCATTCCAAGCCTACGGATAGAGGCGCTCATCGCGCCTGCCTTGAGAAATCGATATGAAACGAGAACCTAGCATAGCAATCGCCGGGGCCACTGGCCTGGTGGGTCGGCAGTTCCTCAGTATTTTGGAGGAGCGAGACTTCCCCATGTCCTCGGTGAGGCTCCTGGCCTCGGAGCGGTCCGAGGGCAAGGTGATGCAAGTCAAGGGTCGGGACGTGGTGGTTGAGAGGTTGGATGAAGGCTCCTTTGACGGAGTGGATATCGTGCTGTTTTCGGCTGGCTCGGGGGTGAGCCGTAAGTTCTCTCCAATTGCCGCCGAATGTGGGGCTGTGGTCGTGGACAATAGCAAGGCCTTCCGTATGGAGGAGAACGTCCCACTGGTCGTCCCCGAGGTGAACGCCGATGACGTGTTCAAGCACGAGGGCATCATTGCCAACCCGAACTGTTCGACCATACAACTGGTCGTGGCCCTTGCCCCGATTCACCGGGTGAACCCCATCAAGCGGGTGATTGTGGATACCTACCAATCAGTATCGGGGGCAGGGGGAGCAGGTGTACAGGAGCTGGAAGACCAGACTCGTGCGTCAGTTGCTAGTGAAGAGGTCAGTGCCCGGAAGATGCCTCACCCGATAGCCTTCAACGTGATACCGGAAATCGACACCTACCTGGACAACGGTTACTTCAACGAGGAGTGGAAGATAGTCCAGGAGACTCGCAAAATCATGCATGCGCCGGAAATGGCCATTTCCGCTACGGCAGTTCGGGTACCGGTGTACGTAAGCCACAGTGAAGCCGTACACATGGAACTAACCGACCCAATGGACGCTCAGGAAGTCAGGGAAGTCCTGTCCCAAGCCCCGGGTGTCCACGTCATAGATAACCCAGCGTCGCATGAATATCCGCTACCTGTATCGGTTGCCGGAACGGACGACGTGTTTGTCGGTAGAATCAGGAAGGACGCATCCCACCCTAGGGGAATAGCCTTGTGGGTAGTCGGCGACAACGTTCGCAAGGGTGCTGCCTTGAACACGGTGCAAATTGCCGAGGTGCTGATTTCGGGACAGAGAGAGTCTCGACCCGAACCCGTCCTCACGTCCGCCGCACAGTAGTCACACGATAACTCAATACGCTCGGCCCAGCGGCTTAGTGACAGTCATCGGTAAGAGGCAAGAGAAGGGAGGCGAAAGATGGTGGAGATAGGAAGACTTCTCACGGCGATGGTGACGCCCTTCGACGACAGGGGGGAGGTGGACTACGATGCTGCCAAACGCCTGGCATCTGCGCTTGTTGACTCGGGCAGCGATGGGTTAGTCGTGACCGGTACGACAGGAGAGGCCCCGACCCTAACCTCGGAGGAAAAAACAAGGCTGTGGGCGGAGGTGAAGGCGGAGGTGGGGGACCGGGCCTCGGTGATTGCGGGTTCGGGGAGCTACTGTACCGCAGAGTCGGCGGAATTGACTGGGGAGGCGGAGAGGCTGGGTGTAGACGGCGCACTGCTTGTGGTGCCCTACTACAACAAGCCGCCCCAGGACGGCCTTTACGAGCACTTCGCTTACATCGCCGGCAGCACGTCGCTCCCCTGCATAATCTACAACGTCCCCAGCCGCACCGTGACGAACATTCAGGCTGGCACCGTAGTTAAGCTAAGTGCAATTGAGAACATTGTCGGGATCAAGGAGGCGAGCGCCGATTTCGACCAGATTTCGAAGATCATCTCGGGCGCAGGCCCTGACTTCAAAGTCTGGAGCGGGAATGACGGGGACACGTTGCCCATCCTTTCCCTGGGCGGTTATGGTGTGGTTAGTGTCCTCTCACACTTGGTCGGCAATCAGATCAAGCAGATGATCGACAGCTATGTCAGCAGGAGCAACAATGAAGCGGCAGCTATTCACCGTAGGCTCCTGCCCCTGGTTAACAGCATGTTCGTTGTGGCCAACCCGATACCCCTGAAGTATGCTATGGGGAGGATAGGGTTCGACGTGGGAGGCACAAGGTTACCGCTTCTTGGCCCCGATGATGCCACCGCCGCGAAGATCATGGCGGAAGTTGCAAAGCACTCCATGGACTTGCCCATACCTGCAAGGGTGTAAGCAAACAAAGCCTCAAACGCGAGGACCCGGCACCGCCGGGCCCTCGTCGCGTCCTGAATTCAGTGCTATGGGAGAGGTCGGAGGAAGATGGATTCTTCGCGGCGGGGCCCGACAGCGATCAGGTCGATGGGGGCGCAGATGAGCTCCTGGATGCGCTCTACGTACTGTCGGGCCTGGGGAGGGAGATCCTCGAAGCTGCGGGCCTCCCGGGTGGAGGTGAGCCATCCGGGCAGTTCCTCGTAGACGGGCTGGCAGTCGTTCAGGGCTGCGGCGCTGGATGGGGGATTCGAAAGGACGGAGCCGTTGAGTCGGTAGCCCGTACATATCTTCAGGGTATCTAGTTCGTCCAGGACGTCCAGACGGGTCAGCGCCACCGACGTGTAGCCGTTTATCATGGAAGAATAGCGGCCCAGGACTGCGTCAAACCAGCCGCATCGGCGGGGTCGACCCGTTGTGGCACCGTACTCGGCGGCCTTTTCGCGGATGTGGTGGCCTACTTCGTCGTGGAGCTCGGTAGGGAATGGGCCGGAGCCCACCCGTGTGGAATAGCTCTTGTAGACCCCAATGACGGAATCGATCATGTTGGGGCTGAGGCCCGCGCCCTGGGCGGATCCAGCGGCTATCGGGGCGGAGGACGTGACGAAGGGGTACGTGCCGAAGTCGGGGTCAAGGAGTGCGCCTTGCGCGCCTTCCATGACTACCAAGGCGCCGGACTCGGCGGCCCTGCGAACGGTGATTTCGGTCTGGCCAATAAAGGGACGGAGCTTTTCGCCATGCTCGGCGTACTCCTCGAAAACTTCATCCGCGGAGAGGGGTTCGACGCCATATAGCTTTGTCAGGAGTGCGTTCTTGTAGCTGAGCACGTAATCAAGCCGTTCTCGAAATGACCCGGGTTCCAGCAGTTCCCCCACCCTGATACCGAGCCTGCCCGTTTTGTCCATGTAAGCGGGGCCGATGCCCTTTTTGGTTGTGCCAATAGCCATACTGCCTCGGGCATTTTCCTCCAGTTCGTCCTGCAGGACGTGGTAGGGCATGATGAGGTGGGCCTTGTCGCTGATGAGAAGACGTTTGCCGGGCTGGAGGTTTACGCTGCTGTCCTCAAGCCCTTTGATCTCCTCAAGCAGAGCCGGGGGATGAATAACTACTCCATTGGCCAGGACGCAGGTAGCCTTGGGATTGAATACACCCGCAGGCACCATGTGGAGCTTGAACTCACCATGCGCGTTCATCACGGTATGACCGGCGTTGTTTCCACCGGCGTACCTGACTATGTAGTCGGCGCTCTCCGATAGGAGATCTACGATCTTTCCTTTACCTTCGTCGCCCCATTGGGCGCCGACGATCGCTACGACTGGCAACGTGGGTCCTTCCTTACGGGGTCTGGGGTCCGGGCCGTCGGGGAGTATAACACGGGGGCAGTGTTCCGCCCCAACGCGAGGGGGGCAACCGGACAGGACGTGGAAGAACAAAGCTGAGTCGGGGACCATGCTACCAGGACAAGCAGGCTGGCAGCTTGACAGCCAATGACGGGCATTTATACTCAATTGGCGCGAATGAAGAAGGCTGATTCTAAAGAGATATTTCGCGAGGCAGACCTTCTTTGTGACAAAACCCGATTGACCTCCTAACCAATTGCACGCCAAAACGTTATAAGCCAACAAGCGACCTCTAAACCCAGCAACTACACAACCCAAACAAATGTCAGAGGCCGTGGCGCGAGCGGAGATCGCGGGATGTGGGGCCTCGGCAGGGAGGAACCATGCGCTATAAGGCTCTATTCACATCTGCTTTACTAATCATCCTGGTCCTGTCTTTGGCTCTGCCAACAATGGTGCTGGCGCAGGATGATGAAGAGGAGCCGGAACCCTGTCCTCCGGGGGTAGTCAGCATGGACCCCCCCGCCACCGGCATCTTCCTTGAGGCTTCCACTACCACGGCAAACCTGGACACGGTGCTGTGCAACGGCACGAACCGTACCATGCTGGTGAACCTTGAGACGTCTGGGCTGCCCGAGGGCTGGACGGCGAGATTCAGACCCAGGGTCGGGACGTTCCTGATCACGAGCATCGAATTGGCACCCGAGCAACGAGAAGACTTGCAGTTGCGGATACGCGGCCCCCGGGACCAGAGCGCTGCAGACTTCACGATGACGCTCCTGGCAAAGTCAGCAACAGGTGATGTTCTAGTCGAAAAGAGCCTAAGGCTCCAGAGGGTAGAAGGAGCGCCGGAAGACCCGGGCGAGGTCACGGTAACTTCGAATTACCCATTCCTTAGCGGCCCCACTACCACCCTATTCGAGTTCGAAATGTCCGTGGTGAATAACACTCCCGAAGATGTATCCCTGAACCTCGGGGCGCTGTTCCCGCAGGGGTGGCGGGTGCAATTCCTGCCGGCCTTCGGGGCGGAGCGCTTGATCACCAACGTGAGCATAGTCACCCAGCTCAACCAGAGGATAAAGGTGAGGGTGTCGCCGCCGGCATTGGCGCCTGCAGGAGACTATCCGATAGTGGTACGGCTGGCGGATGAAGAAGAAATCTACGTCCGGGAAATTCCGCTCCAGGTGACCTTGACAGGGACCTTCGATGTGTTCATGACCACCCCCGACGGTCGGCTGAACGTCAACGCCGAAGCCGGGAGCGCGCAAGCCGCCACGGTGCAGCTGGTCAACACGGGTACGGCGGACATCACGGACCTGGGTCTGATAGCCGACACCCCGGCCGGCTGGGAAATCGAGTGGCAGACCGCCAACATCGAGTCTATCCCGGTGAACAACCTCATAAACGTCGGCGTGGCAATAACCCCGCCCAGCGACGCCGTGCCAGGCGACTACCTTGTCACCCTGCGCGCACGCAACAACGACATTCAAGACCAGGTCTCGCTCAGGATTACGGTGGAGAGGTCAACGGTCTGGCAGTGGGTCGGGATCGGGATACTGATAGCCGTAATCTTTGCCCTGGTAGGCATGTTCGTACGGCTGGGCAGGCGATGAGCGAAGTCATTATCGAGGCCGAGGGTCTGACCAAGAGATACGGCAACTTCACAGCCGTTGACTCCCTTGATCTGCGCCTGGAAGAGGGAGAGGTGTTCGGTTTCCTCGGGCCGAATGGGTCGGGTAAGAGCACCACTATCCTGATGCTCCTGGGGCTGACGGAGCCGACGGAGGGATGGGCGCGGATATCGGGGTTCGACCCGACGCGGAATCCTCTAGCCGTGAAGCGCATGATCGGCTACCTGCCGGAGAACGTGGGCTTCTATAACGACCTCACAGGTCGGGAGAATCTGCAATACACTGCCAGGCTAAACGAAATGCCCCGTGAGGAGAGCGACGAGCGCATTGAGGAGCTGATGGACCAGGTCGAGCTGTCAGCGGCAAAGAGCCAGCCTGTAGGCCAGTATTCACGAGGCATGCGGCAGAGGTTAGGTTTGGCGGACGTATTACTCAAGGAGCCGAAGCTGGTCATCCTAGATGATCCGACTCTGGGGCTGGACCCAGCAGGCGTTAACTGGCTACTCCAGCTCATCCAGGAGATGAGCAAGTCGGAAGGCATAACGGTCTTTATCTCTTCTCACCGACTTCATGAGGTGCAGCGAATCTGCAACCGGGTCGGGATAATGTCCCACGGGAAGATGGTTCTGGAAGGGCCAGTCGGGGAGCTGGTGGACAGGCAGGAAGAAGGCTATCAATTGGAGTTAGAAGTCAGCGACGCGACGGCCGAATTGATAGAGGCCCTGAAAGGGCTGCCATCCGTGGACCGTTGTGTTGCACTGGGCAACACGATCACTGTCTCTTCGAAAGAACAGGTAAGGGCCAAGGCACTGGCGTCGGTCATGGAGCACGGTGTGGAGCTTCTCCAGATGCAGTCCAGAGACCGCAGTCTGGAAGAGATCTACCTGAGGTATTTCCAGGAGGGCTAGATGGGCGCAATCTTCTGGAAAGAGATGGCCGACCATTTCGGCAGGAGGAGGTTTATCTTCCTGCTGGCGCTAGTGCTACTAGCGATAATCTGGGCGCTGTCGGTGATTTTCGGGACTGTGCAAGATGCGGCCAGCAGTCGGGAGGAGTTTCTCTTTCTGAAGGTGTTCTCTTCCAGCACCGACGTATTGCCCTCTCTCCTATTCTTCATAAGCTTCTTCGGGCCGCTGGCCGGGATTATTCTTGGGTTCGACAGCATCAACAGTGAACGGACCCAGGGAACGTTGGCCCGGGTGTTGTCAAACCCAGTGCATCGGGACTCGGTGTACAACGGGAAGTTCCTGGCCGGGCTGGCAACTCTGGCGGTTATCCAGATATCGACGATACTGGGGATTGTCGGGGCTACGATGGCTTCGTTGGGCATAGTGCCGGACGGAGAGGAGATTATCCGGCTGGTGGGCTTCGCGATAGTGTCGATAGCCTACCTGGGGTTGTGGCTGGCGGTGTCGATGGCTGCCTCCATATTCTTCAGGAGCACAGTAGTCTCGGCGATGGTGGCGATAGGGCTGTGGCTGCTATCAACGTTCTTCCTGATACTGGTGGCAGGGGCCATTGCGGACTTCTTTGTCGGCGATATAGTGGACCAGGAAACGGCAATCGAGCACTTCAACATAGAGACCTGGATATCACGGGTCTCACCGTCTTTCCTATTCTCGGAAGCCGCGGACACCCTGCTGAACCCGACCGTTCGCAGCCTTGGAGTGTTTCTCCAAGAGCAGGTCCCGGGCCTGCTGAGCAGTCCCATTTCGGCTGTGCAGAGCCTGCGGCTGGTGTGGCCCCACATAGTGGCCATGATATCCGCAGTGGTGGTCTTCCTGGCCGTCTCCTACACAAAATTTATCCGGGAAGAGATAAGGTCGTAGCCAGGACGAAGATCGATCCTCTCCCTTTGTCATCAGACTGAAGTCGCAATCGGGCGTTGGGGACATCCCAGCGCCCGATTTCTTTGTCCCTTACTGGCAATCCTAGGTAGTTGCCATGTCATTACTCAACCAATACAGTTGTCGCCGAACTGTCGATAGGCAACGGAGTAGAGATTGGCTGTTTTAGGCTCAGTACGCAGGGCCGCCATTGGGATCCGGAACGGCGAAGGCAGAGCATTGCTTCGGGCCGGGTGGGTGCGGTGGGACGGAAATACGCTGATATTGCTTACGCCGGTAGTATTGCTGCTGGCGATTTTCTTTGTGGTGCCGCTGGTGAGCGTATTGGAGGCGAGCTTTGGGGGTCGGGGGCCATTCACGCTGGATCAGTACGAAAGGGCGCTTTTTAGTTCGGTAACCCAAGTGTGGTGGGAGATCACACTGGAGCAGACGCTGGTGACTACAGCTCTGTGCCTGGTCCTGGGGTATCCCGTGGCGTACTACCTGGCCTCGAGTGACGGTTGGAGGCGAAACCTGGCCCTGATGGCGGTTATCGTACCGTTCCTGACTCATTTTGTGGCGCAGACTTCAATCTGGCGGGTGGTCCTGGGGAGGAGGGGCTGGATCAACGAAGCGTTGACCGGACTTGGGATAATCGATGAGCCTTTGTCGATCCTGTTCTCGGGGCCGGCCGTAGAGATCGGGATGATCCAGACCCTGCTGCCCTTCATGGTCCTATGCATCTACGCTGGCATGAGGGGAATACCCCGGGCCTTCATGATGGTCGCCAACAATTTGGGCGCGGGCCCAGTGCGAAGCTTCCTGAGGGTGTACCTACCGATGAGCATGCCGGGGGTGTGGGCGGGAGTGCTGCTGGTAGTGGTGCTGAGCATCAGCTCCTTTGCGGCGCCGGATATCCTTGGCAACGTCCCGCACCGGGGCATTGCTTCCCACTTGAGGGGAGGAGGGCAGTTCAACTCCGCACTGGCCATAGTAACCCTAGCAGGTGTGTTGATCATCTACCTGGCATTCGTGAGATGGGTCGGATTCAGGCCTCTGTATCAAGCGGGGGAGGCATTGACGGGGCTCGGGGGGGAAGACAGAGGACAACCCTCCAGGAGGCGGACGTTTCTGGGGTTGGGAGTGGGGGTGATATGCGTTTACCTGCTCCTTCCCACCGCTATGATAGTGATGATGTCATTCAGCACATCATCGTTCCTGGTATTCCCTCTAAGGGGAATCACCTTGAAGTGGTACAGAGACTACTTCACCTCGGCGGACCCGTTGCTGGACTGGCCCGAGGCCACGTTCAACAGCCTGGTAATCGGGGGGCTGGTTACCATGCTGGCGCTGGTGCTGGGGGGAATCGTGTCCTATTTCCTGGTGCGATCTCGGGTGCCGGGGCGGGGGCTATTCAACGGATTTGTCATGTCTCCGCTGGTAGTCCCGACGGTCGTGACAGCGGGAGCCCTTTTTCACCTTTATTTCCATAGCCAGATACTGCGCCACCTGCTGGGCACGATACCTGGAATAGTGTTTCCCCACACAGTCTTGGCCCTGCCATACGTGATAATCGTGCTCACTGCAGCGATGAGGAACATTGACCCGATCCAGGAGAGGGTGGCGCTAAGCCTGGGGGCAAACCGACTCACGGTTGTCAGGAGGGTGTTGCTGCCTCAGCTTTACCCGGCGATAGCGATAGCGGGGTTCCTGGCATTCTTGGTGTCCTTCAACGAAGTGATCGTGGCGCTGCTGCTGAAGGCCCGAGGTTTCGAGACGCTGCCGATGAACATCTGGTCCGGCAGGAGTGCGGAATACGGGCCGATGATGTCCGCCGTTTCGGTGTTGGTGTTGCTCGGGGCAGCAGCTCTGCTGGCAATCGTGTGGACGGTGAGACGACGGATGAACAGGGAACCTAGCGCCCCATGACGTAGGTCTCCCTGCGGGGGTCGGCGCCGCCCATCAGCACACCATTTTCGTGGTCAACCGTTATGGCCGAGACTGAAGACGAATAGGCCTGGGAGAGTTCGGGGATGACCTCCACGTCATGACCCCTACTTTGAAGGTCGACGCATGTCTCGGGAGAGATTCTGCCTTCTACGCGCAGGCGTCCCGGGAGGTAGGTGTGAGGCCAGAAGGAGTTGGGGAAGTTCCAGGTCGTTACCCGGGGGGCCTCAATGGCTTGCTGGGGCCTCATGCCGAATATGGCGATGTTCAGGAAGGTCTGGATCATGCCCTGGGGCTGGGCGTCGCCGCCGGGGCAGCCAAAGGGCATGAACAGCTTGCCGTTCTTAAATGCGATAGCAGGGTTGGGGGTCAGGCGGGGCCGCTTCCAAGGGCCGAGGCTAGACGGCATGTCAGGGTCTAGCCACCCCTGGTAACCCCTGCCAGACATCACAAAGCCGAGATCCTCGACTATCGGCGTTTCCGAAACTGGATCAGAGGGCGTGGCAGAGAAGGCGTTGCCCCACTTGTCCACCACACAGGTGTAGCTGGTATCGGCTGCGGAGACTCCGGCGAGGGACGAGGGCTTTGCATTGCTCGGACTGAATGCGCGCTTATCGCCTCTGGGAGGTCGCTGGTAGGCCCAGGGGTTGCCGGGTGCGGGCATTTGGCCCACTGCCTGGGCCATGTTTACGTCAGAGCGGCGGGTCTTTGTGTACCCTTTGGACAGGATGCCTTCTATTGGGACGTCTATAAAGTCTGGGTCTCCGTAGTATTGGTGCCGGTCGGAAAAGGCCATGTTCATGGCCTCGGCGTAGAGGTGGAGGTAGTCGGGCGAGTTGTGGCCCATGCCTTCCAGGTCGTCGTCTTCCAGCATCTGGAGCACCTGTCCGACCACCGGGCCCTGGCACCAGGGGCCGCAGGTGTAGATCTCGTAGTCACGGAAACGGGCCTTTACGGGGGCCTCGATTCTGACGGTGAAGTCGTGGAGGTCCTGATAGCTTATGAGGCCGCCTTGCTCCTCGCTGAAGCGGGCCATTTCGCGGGCAATGTCGCCCTTGTAGAAGTAATCGCGGGCGGCGCGCAGAGCCCCGGCCCTGCCCAGGCGAGCGTTGGCGGCTTCCACATCGGCGAGGCGCCGGAAGGTGCGGCCGAGGTCGGACTGCACAAACAGGCTGCCGACTGGGGGCACGCGGCCGTCGGGCATAAATATCTCTCGGGTGGTGGGCCAGCGTCCGAGGGCGCCGGTGACAGGGTCGGCGTCATCCAGGAGGCCTTCGTAAGTGACCGGGTTCATGGGGAAGCCGTCCCTGGCCAACTGCAGGGCCGGGGTCACGACTTCGGCGAAGGTCTTGGTGCCGTAGCGCTCCAGAGCGGTGAGCCAGGCGTCGGGGGCGGCGGGAAGGACGCTCTGGAGAATGCCCTTTGGAATCTCGCCTCCGGCGTGTTCCATGTAGTAATCAATGTTGGCGGCGCGGGGCCAGCGCCCCAGGCCGCTTATGGTGACCACTGAGTCGGATTCGGCGAGGTAGATGATGATGGGCGCTACACCACCGAAGTTGGTGCTCTCCGGCAGCAGGACGTTGATGGCGATTCCGGCGGCCACCCCCGCGTCTATGGCGTTGCCGCCCTGTTCCAGGATGCGATAACCGGCCTCGGCGGCGAGGTAGTGTCCGGCGGCGACCATGTGGGTTGTGCCCATGTAGGTCGGGCGCATGCTTTCGATTCCGGGGTATGACATTGCTGTTCTCCTCTTTCGTCTAGCGTCCAGCACCTTCGGAAACGGCTCGTATGACCTCTTCTATCACGGTGAGGGCTCGGTCTATTTCCGGTTTTCCGATGACCAGGGGCGGCGCAATGCGGATTATGGGTGTGCCGGGCGTGGTGAAGAGTATGAGGCCCTTGTCCAGGCAGTAGTCGGTGATATGGGTCATAAGGTCGGGGGCGGGGGTGGCGGAGGCCTTGTCGGTGACGATCTCCATTCCCAGCAGCAGCCCCACGCCCCTCACGTCCCCGACTATCTCGTACTGGTCCTTCAGGCTCTCAAGGCCGGAACGGAAATATCCTCCCATCACTTCCGCCCTCTCTACCAGCCCTTCGTCCTCGATGATGTCCAGATTGGCGAGGCCGACTCCGCAAAGGAATGGGTCACCACTGTGGGAGGTGCTCTGATAATATCCGCCGTCTTCGAGTTTTCGGGCTGCGGACTCCGATACCAGGGTTGCGCTGAGGGGCACGGCTCCACCCAGGCTCTTGGATAGGGTCATAATGTCGGGGATAACATTGTGGTGCTCGGCGGCGAACCATTTGCCGGTACGCCCGAGGCCAGTTAGGGCCTCGTCCATAATGAGGAGGGCGCCCCTCTCGGTGCAGAAGCGTCGGAGGGCCTGCACGTACTCGGGGGGAGGGACGACGATGGGTCCGCCGAGCACCGGCTCGATGATGACCGCAGCGGGTTCTCCTGTGGTATTGAGGTCGATCATTTCCACGGAATAGTCGAAGCAGGCGAGAGAGGAGCATCCCCCATTGGAGCAGATGCGGCAACGGTAGGAGTTGGGGGTGGGGATGAAGGTGACGCCCGGCATAGCGGGACCGTACTCCGGATGTCCTCGACGGTAGCCGCGTCCGGTCACGCTCCAGGACCCGAGGGAGAGGCCGTGATAGCTTTCGGATAGGGCGACCATCTCGTGGCGGCCGGTGGCGAAGCGGGCGATACGGATAGCGGTTTCTACAGAGTCTGAGCCCGTACATCCATAGAAGGGCTTCTGCAGATCTCCGGGGGTGAGCTCGGTCAGGCGCCTGGAAAGTTCAACCTCCTGGGGAGTCGTGAAGGACGATCCGGTCTGCATTAGGAGGGCCGACTGCCGTGCGACGGCGTCAAGGAGTCGGGGGTGGGAATGCCCGACGGATACGCACAGCTGGCCGGACATCATGTCGAGAAACTCGTTGCCTTCAACGTCCCACAGGGAGCAGCCGAGGCCTCGGGCGGGGACGATGGGAAACTTGTGCCAGGTGTTTAGGGCCCACTGCTCCCCAGCCTCGATCCATTCTTCATTAGTCGTAAGGGAGAGGCCGGTCATGCTTTCCACCATATATTGCTCCCCTTTGGAGTGTTAAGCCGTGGTATGCAGAGTATTATATTGCGCCTGACGGATGAACGCTTGCAATGAAAAGAAGCTGACATGCCAATAGGCGAACTGGCAGTACTGGCGTCCACGCTGGTCTTTTCCATTACGGGCATTGTGCAGAAGAGGCTGGTGACGAGATTCAGGCCCCTTACACTGGGGGCCCTGGGAGCGGGGGGAGGGGCGCTGGCAGCGCTAGTGTTCGTGCTGACGACCTCGGACATTGCTGCGATTCCACACATCCCTACTACGCACGTTGTGCTGGGCATTCTCGGCGGGCTCATCAACATCGGACTGGGGGAGCCGCTTTACCTGCTCTTCCTGCGGAACGTGGACATCAGCAAGGCTTGGCCGATCATGGCTGGGTTGCTGTCGATCTTCTCGCTGCTCTCCGGGATCCTGATACTACGAGAGACCCCCAGCGCGTTCGATATTGGGGGCGTGATAGTAGTAGTCACGGGGGTGTACCTGCTGAGCTTTGGGCAGCGCAAGCATACGGATGAGAACCAGGCGTCGTGGCTAGGATTCAAGGGCGTATTCCTGCTATCGATAGTGTCCGCGTTCTGGGTGTCGGGGCTTACGGTGCAGGGCTACGCGTTGCGGGAGATGGACCCACCGACGTTGAACGTGCTCCGGCTATCTGCGGTGTGCATCTTCCTGACCATTATGTCGTGGCTGGGGGTGAGCGAGATACTCATCCCGAGTGAGGAAGGAGCAAAGCTACGCTTTGGGGACAGGGTCAAGATGGCGGTGTCGCAGAGCCTTGTTGCGAGGACGGCTGCCAGGTCGTTGAGGATTGGGGGGAGAGGACCAGGGGGCGCGGCCCATCGGGATTCGGTGCGTAGGAGGAGGGTATACCATTCGGGTTGGTCGTTCCGGCTGGCGGGGGTGGCCATTGCCAATGGGGCAGGGCTGTTGGGGGTAGCGAGCATGCTGTTCCTTATAGGCATAGAGCGAGCTGGCCTCTCAATTTCCGCCGTGCTGGGATCGACGCAGATATTCTGGACTACGATGCTCTCGGTGGTGGTACTGAGGGAACGGATGAACCTGGCAGGGATAGTGGGGATAACGGCGATGTTCAGCGGGATCACGATAATCCTGCTACTGTGAGCAGGACCGTGGATGGGCAAAGGCCTTAGTCGGCTAGGGTGTCGCGAGAGAGGAGGAGGAAGGGTTCGCCCCATTGGGAGGGTTCTTCGAGAGACCAGTCGAGGATTGAGTTCTCGGGGCGCAGGCGGATGCCTTCTTCGCGACCGTAGACGAGGAGAGCAGACCCCTCTCCAGAGTCATCTACGAGGGCTACGAAGGCCGTACCGGGCCCTTCTTCGGACCAGCCTACCACTTCAAACATGTCTTCTGATCCGTCAGGGCCGTAGGTCTGCACCCGGGAGACGGGCCTCGGGTCTTCCATGGTTTGAAAGCTGCGGGTGACGGCGAAGAGGCTGTTCTCGGACTCTTCGATTTCGATTACGAGTAACATGCTCGTGTACCGATCAGGCCTCTATGCTGCGCATGCTGGTGCGCTGCATCTGGGCGGTGGCGAGGTGCTGTTTGAGGAGGAGGCGGGCCTCGGGTCTGCGGAGGTCAAGGGAAGAGATGGCAATGGCGCGGTAGAAAGCGCCGGCGGGAACCTGGACGGAAACCGCATCCCCCAGTGCTGGGAGCTCAGTGCCGAGGGCGATGGCCATGAACTCGGCCTGCATTTCGCCGACGCCAGTTGCGTGGCACTTGGTAACGGCTCTTCCCCTGTGCAGCAAAGTCACACCTGACTTAGAGCGCCTGATGATCAAGTCGATGGCGGCGCGGGGCCTTTCGAGGATCTGCTCGGCGTAGTCCTGGGCGCGGGAGCGGCTTATGCCCATGCGACCTCTATACGGCACACTCTCCTTCGCCGCGTTCGACCTTGAACATGCGGGTCTTGCCCCAGTCCATGTAGGTGCCTATGGTGTCCCGGTTGAGGGGGCCGGTCTCCTTGTAAGCGCCAGCGAGGGTCTCGAAGGGTTCGGTGCCTACGCGGTCCACGAAGCGGTTGAAGACCTCCCGGGGTTCTCGCTCGGCCTGGTAGTAGCGTACGATGTCCTGAACGAGGCTCGGGACCTTCTTTGCCGGGACCTTGGTCTTTACGCGCTTGCCAAACCGGGCGGCCTCATCGCTGCCGAAGCTGCCGCCGATGAAGAGCTCATAGGAAGGGATCTGGCTCTTATTGGCGCCCCGGGTGGCGGCGCCGTGGAAACCGATGTTGGCGATGTGGTGTCGGGCGCAGCCGTTGGGGCAGCCGCTTATCTTGACGTGGAGGGACCTGACCAGGGGGTCATCATAGGCCGCCTCCTTGAGGGCCTGGCCTACGGCCTGCCCGAGCCCCATGGAAGAGGTAATGCCCAGCTTGCAGCTATCGGTACCGGGGCAGGACACGACGTCGCTGATCTCTCCGGCGCCCGCCTCCCCGAGACCCGCGTCCTTGAGCTGTCGCCAGACTTCCTTGAGTACGCCTGTCGGCACCCAGCGGTAGACGAGGTTCTGCTCGACGGTGGTGCGGACTCGGCCCCCGGCGAATTCGCGGGCGATACGTCCGAGGATAGGAAACTGCTCTGTGGAGATGTCACCCAGGGGGAGTTTGACGGTGACCACGTTGTAACCGTCCTGCTTCTGGGCCCGGACGTTGGTTGACAGCCATCGTTCGTAGGCGGGGTCGTGGTGGCCGTTGGTCTCGGCGGGGACGGGGGCGGGGGGATTGTCGATGAGCTCGGGTGGGAGTTCCATGAGGGGGGTGGGGTCGTAGGACTCCTGGGCCCAGGGCTGCTTTAGCTCCTCCTCCACCTCTTCGCGAAAGGCGTCGATGCCCACGCGGTCGATGTAGAACTTGATGCGCGCCTTCATGCGGTTACGCCGAAGTTCGTCGGTGCGGTTGAAGATACGGATTATAGCCTCGCTGATGCGAAGGTAATCTTCGACGGGGACGAAGTCGTATAGGGTGTAGGCGAGCCGGGGCATGATGGAGGTGCCGCCGCCGGTGATGATCTCGAAGCCGCGGCGCTCTACGCCGTTTTCGTCAACCCTGAGCTTGGGCTTGAAGGCGAGGTCGTGGATGGCGGTGACCACGCAGTCGTTGTTGCAGCTAGCGAAGGCGCACTTCATTTTCCGGGGGAGGGCCTGGGCCTGGGGATGCCGCACGAACCAGCGAGCGAAGGCTGCGAGGTACGGGCCGACGTAGAAGGGCTCGTCAGGGGTGACGCCGGAGAGGGGGCAGCCGATGACGTTGCGGACTGTATTGCCGCAGGCCTCTCGGGTGGAAAGGCCGACTTCACCGAGCATGCGCATCACCTCCGGGGTGTCCTCCAGCTTTACGAAGTGCAGCTGGATGTTCTCCCTGGTGGTGACGTGCCCCTTATTGAGGGGCACGTACTTGTCGACGATTTCACCTACGGCTTCGAGCTGGTCTGCGGTGAGGGAGCCGGAGGGCATCTTGATGCGGACCATGTGAACGTCGGGCTGGCGCTGGCCGTAGATGCCGCGGACGAGCCGGTAGGCGGTGAACTTCAGGGGGTCGTCCCAGCCGCCCTTCTGGAAGCGGGTGACCTCGGTCTCGAAGTCGGAGACTTCCTGGGGCAGGTAGGGGATTATGCCCCTGGAGTAGTCAAGGTCCGCCTTATCCTGGATCTTGGGTTCTCTTTCGACGGTGGTCATTTCGGGTTGGTCTCCATTGGTGCTTAGGTGCAATAAAAGGCGCCCCGTCGATGGGAATCATCGTCGGGGCGCAACGTTATGCCTATGCGGTTTTACGTCGGCCCTATAGCCGACAGGTACAGGAGCAGTGGTCGAGATGGATTTTTATAATCATCGGTGCAAAATCTTAGCCGTGTTTGGTGAGGATGTCAAACGGGGTCAAATGGGAACCTTCACCCGGCGGCTTCTTGGGGGGATGCTCCGACCCTCTCCCTCGACGGGGGGTGGGGTTTTGATTGAACGTTGATTGAATTCGTGGCTGGTTTGATTGAACGACGCCTAAAGGGGTTTTGGGGGATTTCGCGTGGCGCTGTGGGGGAGACGACGGCATGGGGTGGGCGAGGATGACCAGCGAGACGTGACGGTCGGGTGTGGGCCACCCCTCCGCTCGTACTTCGAGAGCCTCAGCACGAGCGGCCCAGCCCCCGGGGGTGGGTTCCCGATCGGGGTCGGGAATGACGAAGGGGAGGGGGCGGGCTTTTGATTGTTTTCCGGTTTCAGGCACGCCTTTGATTGTTTAAGGAACGAGAGGGGAACCCTAACCCTCTTTATCCTGCTCTCCCCCTCGAGGGACTCGGGGCAGGCTCTCAGGGCCTTTAAGGGAGAGAGGGAAGGAAAAACAGGGGCAAGCGCCTGTGCCCTGGCACAGGCGCTTGCCCCTAGTTTGGTTCTGGTAGGAGGTGAGGACATCAGCCTCATCCCAGCCCATTCCTTCAGGGTACGGGAGGCTGTACCCCTTACATTCCCTGAAGTTGGATGGGGGTGAACGGCGGTGAATGCCATGTCTTGAGGCGGGCGCTTGAGATCCCTCGCGGGGCCTCGGGATGACATAGCAAATCGGGGGTTGGTACTGGTGGGAGGGGAGGGCATCAGCCTCATGCCAGCCCATTCCTCCAGGGTACGGGAAGCTGCACCCCTTACACTCCCTGAAGTTGGATGGGGGTGAACGGTGGTGAATGCCACGTCTTGAGACGGGCCCTTGAGATCCCTCGCGGGGCCTCGGGATGACATGGCAAGTCGGGGGAGGGGGAGGAAGGTCCCGGACGGTTTGCGCAGGATGTCGGCGACGCCTGTACCGATGCGGGGTGTCTGCCCCTGGGGACGGTCCACACCAGCGTCGACCCTGCGACAGCCCCACACTTCCGAGGGGATGTGGACGAGACGCGAGAAACTCTCGCTCTGGGGCAGCCTCGACCACCGGAAGCGCTCTAGCACCCCAAGGGGTGAGAGCATGGACCCGTGACCGCCGTTCGTAGACCGGAACTTGCCGATGGTGACGACGGTGGAATCCAAGAAGGGCGCGATGGCCCGATGGAGCAACATTACACCGTGCTCCTTAGCGTCGCCTGACGGGGCGAAACCGTTGCGCCCTATGAGTGGGGCGCGCACCTGGCAACGGCCCTTGAATAGGACGTGCCGTGATTTGTCCGGGGACCTTCCTTGCATGGGGCGGGGCGGTGATTGATCGCTGCGAAGGCCGAGACGTTGGGCCTTTGGGCAGCGCTTGTAGTGAGTGTTGGGGTGCAGGACGGGGTGTGGAAAGAGAAAGGAGCCTGGGAGGAGGCGCGTGCCGGGGGCCGGGCGGCGGGATGCTGCTCGGCTGAGACGGGGCCTATGTAGGCCGGTGCGGCTCATGGGACTCCTTTGATCCTGCATTGTGATGGTCGCCGAGGAGTGAGGTCGGCGGCCTGGGGCGTAGTATAGCACGGGGGTTCAGGTAGGGCAAATGTCCGATCTTCTTGGGGATGGAATGCCCCTCGGCCCCACGGGGGAACCCTCACCCCCTTGATCCCCCTCTCCCCCTCGAGGGACTCGGGGCAGGCTCTTAGGGCCTTTAAGGGAGAGGGGGAAGAAGAACAGAGGGCTACGTGGGTGCTGCGCACCCACGTAGCCCTCTAGTTCAGTACTGGGGAGAGAAAGGGAGAAGGAGATAAAGGGCGTGAGCGGGCAAGTCCTAGATTCATCGCGGGGCATCGGAATGACAGTGAGGGGTGTGGGTTGACGGCAGACTGAGGTGATGGTTTGGAGAGGCTTGGGCCACCCCTCCCCGCTCGACCCTTCGACTCGTCGCTCAGGGTGAGCGGCCCCACTGCTCGGGGGAGAGGGCCAGCCTCCTGCCAGCCCCAGATTCCTCGCGGGGCATCGGAATGGGAAGGTGAGAAAGGGTGGTTGGTGATGGAGGGATGAGACGGGTTGGCAAGGCGTGGGCCGCCTCTCGCTCATACTTCGAGGGTCTCAGCACGAGCGGCCCCGGACCGGGGAGGGCGACCCGCCGGTCGCCCCTACGGGAACCGGGCACCACCCCATTCCGTTCGGTCGACCCTTCGACTTTGCTCAGGGCGAACGGAACCCTCGCCCCGCGGGATGGATTCCCGATCGGAGTCGGGAATGACGAAAAAGGATAGGGTGAACTCCCGGTCGGAAGCGGGATGACAGAGAGGGGGTGGGATGGAGGGGACAGGGAAATGGGAGGTTAGAAGGGGACTTGGCGGAGGGTTTCGGATTCTGTGGTGATCAGGTCTGAGCCGGTGGGGGTGATGACGTGGGTGTCTTCCCAGAGGAGGTGCAATTCCCCGTCGGCGATGCCGGGCTCGGTGCTGATTACGGCGCCGACTTCCAGGATGGTGTGGTCTGTAGGGGTAACGCTGGGGGGCTCAGTGAACTGGATGCCCTGGCCGTGGCCCATGCGGCTGCCGCCCGAGAGCCTTTCGGGGTTGTCGGTCTCCACGCCGAGGTCCTTCATGGCCTGGACGGCGGCGGCGTGGATTTCGGCGGCGGTGACTCCGGGCTTGAGGGCTACGGTCATGCGCCGGTTGACCTCCAGGAGGTTTTCGTAGAGACGCTTCTGTCTATCGGTAGGAGGGCCGAGGGATACCATGCGGGGATAGTCGACGGTGTACATTCCGACCCGGGCGCCGGTGTCGATACCGAGGATGAGGCCTTTCCTGAGGGGTCGGTCGTAGTGGAAAGCGTGCTTGGCGCCGGGGAGCTGGGACTGGATGTCGAACTGGAAGTGGACGAAGGAAGTACCGTCAGCGCCTTCGTCGAGGACGAGCTTCTGGAACTGGCGGGCGAGCTGGCGCTCGGTGACACCGGGGGTGAGGTAGTCGGAGTAGAGACGGTTTCGGGCGCGGGCGGTAATTCGGGCGGCTTCCCGCATGTATTCCACTTCCTCGTCGGACTTAACCATGCGGGTCTTAATGATGACGTCGGCGGCATCGACGAAGCGGGCCTCGGGGAGGGAGTTAGTGATGGCGAGATAATCGCCAACGGGCAGGCCCATCCTCTGTTCCTGTCCCAATTCTGCACCGATGCGGCCTGCACTGAGCCCTCTGTCGCGTAGGGCTTCAGTCACGAGGTCGTAAGGGAACCGGAGAACGTCGAAATAGTCGCGGATTTCGGATATGTAGGTGCCTTCCTGAATGTTATCGCGACCCTGAGAGACGATGATGGGCTCGCCGACGGCGGGCAGGATGAAGGCGGAGGGCCGGGCGAGGGACTCGTTGGGGCCGATGCTGGGGGCGGCGCCTACGAAGTAGTGGAAGTTGTGCTCGCCGGTGATGAGGAGGGCGTCGAGGTCATGCAGGCCCATGAGGTCCCGGGCGCGGGCGAGGCGTCGGTCCATCTCCTGTGGGGAGAACATGGGGTAGGCGGGGTTGGCTGTCATGGTGTCGGGCCTCCGGTGGGTGAATGCCGCTGATGGAATTGAAGGTTAAAGTGCAACGATTAATGGCGCAAGTTATGGAGGACATTTACACTGTTTGTCGCCAAACTAGACTGCCAGAATAGTAATGAAGGTGGTGAAATGAAGATTGAGAGGATTGAGGTGAGGGCGGTTGCGCCGCGGGTGGAGAGGTTTGCATGGTCGTATGATTTGCCAGACCAGTTTTCCACCAATACGCTTGTGAGAATCTATACGGACGATGGGGTGGAGGGAATGGGTGGGGTCTGGAATGCGACCTCCTTCGATTACGACCGGTACACCGCGGAGACGCTGCGGCATCTCGGGCCGATACTGGTCGGGAAGGACCCCCTGGACCGGGAAGGCATCCGGAAGGAACTCTGGCCGAGGGTGTTCCCGATTCCGCCACAGGCACTGGCTGCGGTAGACATTGCGTTGTGGGACCTGGCGGGGAAGGTGTCGGGCGCGCCGTTGTATAAGCTTATTGGAGCGAAGCGGGACCGCATTCGTTCTTACGCGAGTACGCCGATGCTCGACGACATAGCCGCATACCTGGCATTTGTGGATGAGCTGCTGGGGCAGGGATTCACGGCGGTAAAGTTCCACACCTGGTGCATCCCGGAGGACGACGCAGCGTTGGCACGGGCAGTCCGGCAAGAACATCCAGGCAAGGACGTGGAGTTCATGCTGGATGCGGAAAACAACTACGACCGGGAATCGGCGATGCGGGTGGCAAAAGAGCTGGAAAGCCTGGACTTCACGTGGTTCGAGGCGCCTCTGCCGGACTACGACCTGGAAGGGTACAGGATGCTGGCGCGGGAGGTAGAGATGCCGGTCCTGCCGTCCGGGAATTGGATAATGGACCTGGCGACCTTCGAGGGTGCAGTGAAGGCGGGGTGCTGGAGGTCAGCCAGGACGGATGCCCTGGTTCTCGGGGGGGTTACTCCGCTTAGAAAAGCTGTCGACATTACACTGGAAGCCGGAATGAACTGCGAGGTAATGTCCTGGGGTTATAGTCTGAATTCAACGGCTAACCTACACGTAATGTTGACCACCGAGAATTGCACCTATTACGAGCAGAGCATGCCTCTCGAACCGTATGAGTACGGGATGCTGGACGTGGTGAGGACGCAACCGGATGGATACGTCTACGGGCCGGAGAAATCGGGCCTAGGGCTGGATGTGGACTGGGAGGCGATGGAGGCGGCGACGATCCACCACCTGAGCTTCAGCTAGGCCTTTTCGTACTTGTGCCCGAGCTCTATTTCCCACCGCAGGTAGTTGATGGCGTCGGCGAAGTTGCGGCCCGAGCCGGTGGAGACGAGGTCGTTAGGGGGACTCATGACGCCTGCGAGTCCAGTTTCCAGAGGAAGGCCCTCGTCCGCCCAGGCCCGGGTACCGCCCTGCAGAGAATGGACGTTGGAATAGCCGGAATCCAGCAGGGTCAGGCCGGCCAGGAGAGATTCTCGACCTTCGGGGGTGACGAGGAGGACGGGGGTGGTGAGGGAGGGGGCGATCTCTCCGATAGTGAGTTCGAGGGAGCCGCGGGGGGCCCATCGGGCGCCGGGGGTGTGTGCCTGGGCAAACTCGGCGCTGGTGCCGACGAACAGCGTGGCGCAGTCCTGATCTTCCATCAGTTTCCTGGCATCGGGGGCGGGAAGTGAGGGGACCCGAGAGCGGGCTTGATCGAGGAGGGCGGGGTCGGGGGAGGCGAGGCCGGCTTGGAGTGAGAAGCCGGCTCGGGTCCAGGTGGTCGTGCCACCATCAAGTACGTAGACGTTGGGGTATCCGATCTGGCGGAAGAGGGAGGCGGTGACCGAGGCTCGGGCCACGCCGTCGCAGCAGAAGACTATGTGGCCGGCCTTTACGCCTACTGCGTTGTCGCTCTCCTGGGCGGCCTGGCCCCCGGGATACCACAAGAAGCCCGGGACGTGACCGGACTCGAACTCCTCGATGGAGCGCACGTCGATAAGGTAGACGTTTTCCTGGCTGTGTTCAGCGATGAAAGATGCCAAGTCTTCCAGAGGGAGGTATTGGACACCGTCTTCGGTAGCGACCTTGCGGCCGTGGGCCTCGGCCTTTTGGATGGCGGCCTCGGATGGGGTGTCCAGGGTTAGTCGGGTGGAGCCATGCTCGAGGTCAAAGCCGGCAAGCTGCCAACCCATGGTTCCGTTGCGGAGGCCGAAGACGTTCTTGATACCCATGCGGTGGAGGATGCTTGTGCCGACGATGCTTCGAGTCCGGCCCGCACAGTGAACGACCACAGGGGTGTCCTCGGAGTCCATGAGGTCCCAGACACGGAGGGCGAGCTCGCCGCCGGGCATGCTGCGGCTTCCGGGGATGCAGAAGCTGTTGTGTTCCTCGGGGGTGCGGGAGTCTACCAGGACGAACTTGTCTTTACGGGAGATCCAGTCTTCCAATTCTTCAGCGGTAATTTCGGGGATGTTGCGCTCCACCTGGACGCGCTCTCCGTAGTCCTTGCTGGGGACGTTGACTCCCCACTCGGAACCGTATCCCTGAGACGTCCAACGGTTGATGCCTCCCTCAAGGACGGAGGCGTTGGTATATCCCATTTTCTGCAGAGTCCCAACTGCCAGTGCGGCGCGTCTCCCATCGTCGTCACAAACTATGACGTTCGTTGATAGATTGGGCACGAGCCTCGGGAGGCGGTATTCGATAAGGCGTCGGGGGAGGGGGCAGGCGCCGGGTATGTGGGCCTGGTTGTATTCACCCAGTTCACGGACGTCCAGCAGGGCGAAGGGGGAGTCTCCCTCCAAAAGCGCGGCAAGCTGGTCGGGCGACGTGTTCGCTGGCATGGTGAAATTGCAGGGAGGTCGAAAACGGGAGTCTGCTACTCGTTGTCGTACTTGGACTTGATCCGGAAGTTGACCTTCGTGCCGGCTGCGGCGTCGTACCTGTTGCGCTGGATGGTCCCGAGGTCCAAGCCGTAGACGTGAATTTCGACGGTGGGACGGGAGTCGTGGTTGTCAATCTGGTGGATTTCGTCGATGCCGGGGACGAGAAGGCTAACCTCGCCGGGCTTGGATACGGCGTCTCGAGATTTCTCCAGGCGGCCGAAGCCGGGTCGATTCTCATCCTCGTGCCATTGGAAGCGGACCTCGTTGAGGGTGTTGTCCAGGACGCCGATCATTCCCCAGACGAGGTGATCATGGGGGTCTACGTGGTCACCGGGGCCCCAGACCTCGGCGGAGACGAGGAGATCATCGGAGCGGTGAAGGAGATACGAGCCGTGGAGGCGGCTGCTGCCCTTGAGGGAGGGGACTCGGAACTCGGGGGGGATACAGTCGGGGTTGCTGATCAGTTTTTCGAGATAGGATGAACCCTGGTCCAGTATGCGGGCGTCGTCCAAGCCCTTGGCCTGAAGTTCCTTCATGTCGTGGACAAACTGGTCTACGTCGTAGGTGGTGATAGTCATTTGGCTCCTCCGGATTTATTTACTACCCGCCGCCCTTCTCATGTATCTCCATTGTACACGGTTTTAGCCCTGAGTTTCACTTAAGAAGGCAAAAAATCGGTTACATCCAGACTCAACAACGTGCAAGTTTCTATCTACCGCAGCAACCTGTTAGAATAGTATATTGTAGTCATAGATGTGCTCTTCAATTGAGAAGGCAGGCCAATGCGGCTGCCGTGACTAAAGAAAGGACTGCAAATGGCTAGAAGGAGATCCAGATTCGTGCCGCCCAAGGGTGCGATGACCGTCAAAGAGGCAGCAGAGGCGACCGGATACAGTGTAGCGAGAATTTCCAAGCTATTGGGAGAGAACCGGATAGTCGGTAGTTTCAAGCGGAAGGGCCGACGCCTGATCCCTTCTCCCGTGAAGTACCTGACAACTAAGGGAGAGGAAAAGCTACTGGACAAGTCGCAGAGGGGGAGGTCGGCATCGGTGGTGGACCCGAACGAGGTACGGGTCACGGGAGAGAATTCGTTTATCCGACTGGCGCCGTCCGAGGGGGCGGAATTCACGACCGTGGCGAGCCATTGGCGTGTGCTTTTCTCACCGGCGGGCCCGGGGCACGCGCTCTTCATGCGTTCCGATCTTACCAACAACGAGGTTGTTGCGTATTCCGACAACGTTGCGCTGGCACGGTGGCTGCAAGAAGAGATTGAATCGATGATCAATCCGCCGTTTTCGGATACCTCTCTTCGGATAATCGAGGCGGAATTCGAGAGGGAAGGAGACGTGCGGTCCTTCTCTACCGAGAGAGTGCTATCCGAAGACCAGGACATAGCACTGACGTGGTATGATACCATTACGCCATTTGCGATCCATGCGCCTCCCGGTACAGGCGGCAGGACACATGGGGTATACAGCATCATGACGCCGGCGCGTCGGGCGCAGGTTGTGATAAACGGCGAATATGCGTCTGGAGATGCGCAGCCGGCACAGCGGGACGGTACGCCTTCGACGACGGCGTGCCTGGCGTGGTCCGAGTCCTGGGTGAGGCCCCGGGGCTAGATTACCCGCCAGATAGAGAAGCAAAAGGGGCGACACCAAGGTGTCGCCCCTTTTCCGTTGGCGTCAACGTAAAGGTCTAGTCGAAAAGCTGCTCGGGATGTTCGAGGAGTTGTTTCACCCGGCGGAGGAAGGCCGAGGCGGGGGCTCCGTCCACGACCTGGTGGTCCACGGTCAGGCTGAGGGTAGCCATCTCTCGCACAGCAATTTCGTCTCCAACAACGACGGGTTTCTTTGCAATTCGTCCCACACCCAGGATGGCGCTCTGACCCGGATAAAGGAGTGGGGTGAAACCATCGACGGTGCCGAGGACGGTGAGGCTGAAGGTCCCGCCGGTAAGCTCGTCAGCCTTCAGCTTGCTGCTCCTGGCACGTTCCGAGAGGTCTTTTCTTTCGGCGGCAAGCTCGGTGATTGACTTGGATTGGGCGTTTCTGATTACAGGTACCAGGAGGCCATCGTTGAGGGCGACGGCGAGGCCCATGTTGACCTGGTCAAAGTAGTGGACCTTTCCGTCGGAGAGGATTGTGTTAAGCCGGGGGTTCTTTAGGAGGGCATCGGCGCAGGCCTTCATGACGATGTCTGCGGCAGAGAGGCTGATGTCCCCACCCCTGGAGTGCTCTTTTCTAAGGGCAGTGGCCTGTGTCATGTCAACTTCAATGTGGAAGGAGAGTTGGGCGGCGTTGGACACGCTGCGGCGCATGTTGTTGGCTATGGCCTTCCTGATGCCGGAGAGGGATTCTATCTTAGATGGTTCGGGGAGGCCGGGGGGAAGGCCGCGGGCCTCGGCCATTGCCGCTGTCGGCGCCGGTGTCGTTACCTGAGCTTCAGCATAGGCTTTGACATCAGCCTCGACGATGCGGCCGCCGGGTCGGGCGGGGATAACATGGGAGATATCGATTCCAAGCTGGGCGGCAAGTTTACGGGCGCTGGGGGCGGCACGGACATCGGCGCGGGGTTGGGCGGGGGTCCTCCCAGGGCCAGAGGCGACGGGAGAGGGCTGGGACGGGACAACGGGTTTGGGAGCAGGTGTCTCGGGGACCGCTTCACCCTCCTGGAGGATATGGGCTATCAGCTCTTCAATGGGGACGATATCTCCCTCGCTGACGGCCGGGTGGAAGATGCCGGACTCCGGGGCTTCGAGCTCGTAGGAGATCTTTTCGGTAGTGATCTCGGCGAGGGGATCGCCTTGCTTGACCGGGGCGCCAGGCTCCTTGTGCCACTTGGCGAGGGTGCCTTCGGTCATAATCATGCCAAGCTGCGGCATTCGTATGGCAGTTGCCATTATGAGTCCTGTTCCACTATCGCCCCGAGCGCTTTGCGGACATCAAGCCTCCAGGACCTCGGATGCGGCCTCGATGACTTTCTCTTTGGTGGGGGCGAATAGGCGCTCCAGCATGATGCTGTAGGGGACGGGGGAGTGGGGTGGGGTCACCCTTTTGGGTGGGGCGTCCAGGTAGTCGAAGGCCTGCTCGGCGATGAGGGCTGATATGTCAGATGCGACGCTACAACGCGGGTAGTCCTCGTCGACAATAACGGCTCTACGGGTCTTCTTGACGGACTCAAGGATTGTCTCCTCGTCCATGGGGGAGAGGGACAGCAGGTCTATGACCTCGGCGTTGACGCCCTGCTGCTGAAGGGTGTCGGCGGCCTGGAGGCAGAGGCCGGTGGTGTAGCCGATACCGATCATGGTGAGGTCCTCACCCTCCCGGGCCACGTTGGCCTTACCTATAGGCACGATGTAGGGCTCTTCAGGTACAGCGTATTCCTCGGAGGGCCGGAGGCCGGCGCGGGTCCTTCCGAGAAGGAGCTTGTGGAGAAAGATGATTACGGGGTCGTCGTCACGGATAGCGGCGGTCATGAGGCCCTTGGCGGTGTAGGCGTCGGAAGGGACGACACACTTGAGACCGGGGAAGTGGGTGAAGATGGAGTAGAGGGTCTCGGAGTGCTGGGCGGCAGCGCCCGCGCCGGTGCCGGTGTTAGTGATGATGGTCAAGGGAAGGGTCACTTTGCCGCCAAACATGTAGTGCATTTTTGCGGCGTTGTTGGTTATCTGGTCAGCGCAGACTCCGTAAAAACCGACGAACATGAGCTCAACGATGGGTCGGAGGCCGGTGGCGGCGGCGCCTACGCCGGCGCCGATGAACCCGGCTTCGGAGATGGGGGTATCGAGGACACGCTGGGGGCCGAACTTGCCTATGAGGCCTTTAGTGAGCTTGAATACACCGCCCCAGGCATCCTCGAAGCCCTGGTCCTTCTTACCGGGAGCGCCGGCCACGTCTTCGCCCATGACGATGACGGTGGGGTCGCGCTCCATCTCCTGGGTGATGGCTTCGTTGATGGACCGGACGAAGCTGATGCGGCTGCGTTCGGTTGCCTTGGATTCGGTGGTTGTCATGGCGTTACCCAGGTTGCATAGATGGCTGGTGACGGATTCTAGTAATTGACATAAACGTCGGCGACGAGCTCATCGGGGTCGGGCCAGGGGCTTTCGTCGGCGAACTTCACAGCCTCGTCCAGTGCCCCCAATATCGAGGCATCGATTTCCTGGAGCTCTTCGCCGGTACCCAGTTCTTCTTCGATAATTCGAGTCTTGAAATTGGCTATGCAGTCCCGATTGCGGTAAAACTCTTCCTCTTCTCTCGTGCGGTAGCGCAGGGGGTCGTCGGCGCCGTGGTGGCCGTAGTAACGGTAGGTCTTGGCCTCAATGATGGAGGGGCCTTCACCTGCCCGGGCCCTATGGACCGCCCTTTCCATTGCCGTCGAGACATCGAGAACGTCCTGGCCGTCAACGGTCTCCCCGACTATCCCGTAAGCCGAGGCCCGGTTGGCGATGGAGCCACCGGCGAGGGAGTATTCCACGGGGGTGGACTCTGCATAGCGGTTGTTTTCGCAGACGAAAATGACGCCGAGATTCCAGATGGCGGCGAGGTTGAGGGTCTCGTGGAGGGCGCCCTGGTTGGCGCCGCCGTCGCCGAAGAAAACGACGGCTACCTGGTCGGTGCCTCGGATCTTGGCACTAAGGGCCGCTCCGGCGGCTACGGGGACGTTGGAGCCGATTACTCCGTTGGCGCCTAGCATACCGACGTTCTTGTCGGCGATGTGCATTGTACCGCCCTTGCCCTTATTGGTGCCGGTGGCCTTGCCCATGAGCTCGGCCATCATCTCCTTCATGTCGACACCCTTGGCGAGGCAATGGTGATGGCTCCTGTGATTGCCTAGAACGTAGTCGTCGTCACGAAGATAGCGGCAGATGCCGACGGCAACGGCTTCCTGGCCGACGGAGGAGTGGATACCGCCCACGGGTTTTCCGGCGTCTCCCTCGCGGCGGGCGCGTTCTTCGAATTCGCGGATGGTGACCATGCCTTCATAGAGGGAGAAAGCGGTTGATTTGTCGGGCATGGGGTGAACGTCTGGCATGATGACACCTCGTCGCAGGTCAGGGGGCGGAGCGATGGAAACATGATACTCAGGCCGAAATTGCCCGTCAATAAAGATGTTTCAGGGGAGAGGGCAAGCCCCTTTGTATCAATTACGGTGTACAATAGAGATACATACACCTTCCGGAGGAGCCATGCGAGTCGATGTGGTTACCATAGACGTCAAGCCCGAGTACCGGGAGAAATTCATCGCCGAGACTATACTCAACGCCAAGGGCTCCGTCACCGAGCCGGGATGCACGAGGTGGGAAGTGCTGGTGGACACGGACAACCCGACCCGGTTTTATCTCTACGAGGTGTATTTGGACTCCAACGCCGAGGATGAACACATCAAGACGCCCCACTTCCAGCGATGGGAAAAGGCTACCGAAAACTGGTTTGCAAAGCCCTACGAAGTCGCGGTGTGCAACAGCGTTTATCCTGAAGACGAAAAATGGTAGGTTAGGAAAGACGGAGACATGGGACAGAGGTCCCACACATTGCTATGGACTCCAAAACGCTACTTGATGCCATAGGCGGCCGACGCTACCGGATAACGCACCCGAGGCGCCAGGTAATAGAAAGCATAGCCGGCAAGGAGACCAACTTCACGGCGGAAGAGTTGCACGCGGAGTTAGAGGGTGTCGGGAGGGCTACGGTATACCGGACGATCAAGCTGCTGGTGGAACAGGGACTGCTGTGCAAGATCAGCCTTCCTGACGGCTCGCCTCGCTACATGCTAACCATGAGCGGGCACCACCACCACCTGGTATGCGTGTCCTGCGGCCTGGTCTCCGAGTTCCACGAATCGGAAATCGAGCAGTGGCTTTCGCAATGGGAAATGTCGGGTAGAGGGAGCGTAGTCGGGCACCGGATAGAGGTCTACGTGGTCTGCAAGGCCTGCCAGACCCGGCTGGGAGGACCCGCCAACTTCGCACCCCATCTATTCTCTGCCGACCGGGCACACGTCCACGCAGACGCGTAACGGGCACAGAGGCCTGCCGTCACAATTCCCTCATCTCCAAGACCTACTATTCTGACATCTCCTCAAGGAGCATCATGGATAAAGACCTGCTCTCCATGGCCGACCTCTCGGGGGCTGAGATCATGGCCCTCATAGAGAGGGCGGTGACGATGAAGAAGGGGGATGGTTCTCGGGCACTGGAGGGGAAGGCGCTGGCCCTGGTCTTCGAGTTACCATCGCTGCGGACCCGTGCTAGCTTTGACATCGGGATGAGGCAGTTGGGCGGGCAGTGCGTCTACCTTTCGCCGCAGGAGATAGGGTTGGGGACCCGGGAGCCGGTTTCGGACGTGGCGCGGGTGCTTAGTCGATATGCAGACGGGATAGTGGCGCGGACTCATCGGCACCAGACTGTTGTGGACCTCGCGAAGTACGCGACATGTCCGGTCATAAACGGGCTATCGGACGGAGAGCACCCGTGCCAGGTGCTGGCGGACCTGCTGACGATGTACGAGCACAAAGGCGCATTGAAAGGATTGAAGATCGCATACGTGGGAGACGGCAACAACATGGCGGCGAGCCTTTCGCTGGGGGCGATGCTGGTCGGGGCGAACTTCGTGATGGCGACTCCCGAGTCCTACCTTCTCCCCCCCGAGATGGTTGGGAAGATAGAAAGGCTGAGCGGCGAGAGCGGGGCCAGTTTCAGGGTGCAGACTCAGCCGGCCGAGGCGGTGTCGGAGGCGGACGTGGTGTATACGGACGTTTGGACGAGCATGGGACAGGAAGCGGAGTCGGAGCGCAGGCTTCGGGACTTTGCGGGGTACCAGGTCGATGCGGAATTGATATCGCGTGCGGATAGCAGCGCCATCTTCATGCACCCGCTGCCTGCCCACCGGGGGGAAGAAGTGACAGACGAGGCGATGGAGCACCCGCAATCGGTGGTGTTCGACCAGGCGGAGAACCGGCTGCATGCTCAGAAAGCGGTGCTGGAGCGGCTCCTGGGTCGGGCTTAGGGACACGGTCTTCACCGACGCTTGGTCAAATGTCTATCGTAGCCATAGTAGGCCGGCCGAATGTGGGGAAGTCGACGCTGTTCAACAAGTTTGTCGGGCGGCGGATGGCGATAGTGTCAGACATGCCGGGAACGACGCGGGATAGGGTATCGGCGCAGGTGACGGTGGGTGACAAGAGCGTTCTGCTGGTCGATACCGGAGGTTTGGACCTGGGGCAGGAAGATGAGATCCACGTCGGCGTGACGGAGCAGGTCAAGGTGGCACTGGCGGAGGCGTCGGCGATCCTGTTCATGGTTGACGGGAAGGATGGCCTGACGGCAGGAGACGAGGAGCTGGCGGACCTGCTCCGGGTATCGGAAAAGCCGGTGTCTCTGGTGGTCAACAAGATTGACAACAACCGTCGGGCGGCGGACCTTGGTGACTTCTACAGGCTGGGGATGGGAGACCCTACCCCAATCAGCGCATACCATGCCAAGGGTCTGGACCGGCTCACCGCCTGGATGGACGCCAACGTGGAGGAGCCGGAGGTCGAGCCACAGACCGGAGTAATGAAGGTGGCAATCGTGGGTCGGCCGAATGTGGGAAAATCGATGCTGCTGAACACACTGTTCGGTGAGGAGAGGGTCATAGTCAGTGATGTCCCGGGGACGACTCGAGATGCCATTGACACCGTACTGGAATACGAGGGAGAGCGAATACTGCTGATAGATACGGCAGGGGTGAGGCGTCGGGGGAAGATAGGGCGGGGGGTGGAGAAGTACAGCGTGCTGCGGACGATGGAGGCGATCTACAGGGCCGACGTGGTGCTGCTGGTTGTAGACGCGTCGGAGCTCATGACGGCGCAGGACATGCACATCTGGGGGTACGCAAAGGATGCGTACAAGGGATGGCGGTGGTGGTGAACAAATGGGACCTGGCCCCGGAACTGGAGCTGGGAATGGAGACTGCCCAGCCGTACATCCAGGACAGGATCCGGGCTGGAGAGTACGTGCCGGTGCTGTACACTTCTGCGATGTACGGTCAGGGAGTGTCGGAACTGATGCCTGCGGCTCTAATGATTTTCAACGAGAGAGGGAAGACTGTTGCAACATCAGCGTTGAACAGGATGTTGACTCGCGCGGTGACGGACAGTCCTCTGCCACGGGCGCGGGGGAGGCGGCTCAAACTGTTCTACGTTACCCAGACCGGGACCCACCCCCCGACATTCACATTTTTTGTGAACGACCCGGCGCTAGTGCATTTCTCCTATCAACGTTTTCTGGAGAACCGGCTGCGGGACGAGTTCGGGTTCGAGGGTACCCCGATACAACTCAGGTTCCAAAGGAGAAGCCGGGGCGAATGACAATACTACTGATTCTGTTCGGCTACCTGATGGGCGGGATACCGACGGGCAAGATAGTGGTGAAGCAGGCGAAAGGGGTCGATATCCAGAGGCGGGGGAGCGGAAATATAGGTGCGGCGAATGTGTACCGGGTGGCGGGGCCCTCGGCTTCTACGGCCGTGCTGCTCATCGATACTTTCAAGGGCCTGCTTCCGGTATTGATAGCCAGGAAGGTCAGTGATTCGAGTCTGGTGCACGCGCTTGTGGGCATTGCTGTTGTGGCGGGACACATTTGGCCAGTTTTGCGGGGTTTCAAGGGGGGGAAGGGGGTAGTCACAAACCTCGGTGCGCTGCTGGCATTGGCGCCCGGGCCGGGAATTGTCGCCGCGTTGACCGGTGGTTCGGTGATGGCTAAGTTCCGGATATCATCGCTGGGGTCATTGTCGGGGACGGCAGTAGGAGCGCTGTGCCTTTTCTTTGCGGTGCTGATTGGAAAGAGGCCGAAGGCGTATCTGCTTCAAGCCTTAATCCCGACGGCGATCATCTTCTATGCACACCGAGAGAACTTCAAACGCTTGCTAGAAGGCACTGAGAACAAGCTGGAGTTTGATCCAGAGGAGTAGGTGGCTAGGGCTTTCTAAAGACCAGGGTCAGCCAGTCGTCTATCGTGGTCCGGGACTCCAGGCAGGCTCCCAAGGCCTCGAAGGCGGAATCGACGGTCGGGCCCTGTTCTTGAAGGAGGCCACTAAGGATTGCCAAACCGCCTGAACCCAGGGAATTCACGATGTGGGGGGCCAGCTCAAGGATGGGGTTGAGGGTGATATTGGCGACGATGAGGTCGTAGTCGGGGGCGGGGTGGGAGGGGTCATGCCGGAGGGTGCCTTCTGCAACTTCCACTAACTGTGATACACCGTTAGCTTCGACATTCTCACGGGCAACCTTAACAGCCAGGGTGTCCACATCCAGGGCCAGGGCCTTGGAAGCGCCAAGCTTGACTGCGGCGATGGACAGGATGCCCGAGCCGCAACCAACGTCCGCGATGTGCATTCCAGGCTTGATCAGCCCATCAAGGACCTGAAGGCACATACGGGTGGTCGGGTGGACGCCCGTACCGAAGGCCATGCCGGGGTCGAGGCGAACAACAACCTCGTGTTGTTCAGGTTTGTAAGAAAGCCAGGTGGGGCAAACAATCAGCCTTTTCCCCAGGTGCTGGATGGTGTATTGCCTGCGCCAGGCCAGAGCCCAGTCTTCCTCCTGAAGCACCCGAGTTTGAAGGCCACCCACCTCTCGGACTAGGCCCAGAAGCCGGACGACTACTTCCATGTTGGCAATCAGCGTTTCCCGAGATTCGTCGTTGTGGGAGTAGGCTTTGACGAGGAGTCTGGGGTGGGGGCCGGAGGGGTCCAATTTCTCCACTACGATTCTCTCGCAGCCGTAGCGACGGAAAGCCTCGCAGACGGGTTCCGTGGACTCAGAGTCCACCTCCACTGAGAGTTCTACCAGTTCCATCCAACCGCCCTAGTCCGGGTCAATGGCTGAGAAAAAACCCGATCCAGCACTGCCGGGTCGGGCCCAAGTGGCAAAGTCCAACTCGATAACCAGACTATCGGAACACTTCCTTGATCTTCTCGAATATGCCCTTACCGTTGCGGCCGGATACGCCCGGCTGATCCAGGGTGAGGGCGAGCTGACGGAAATGCTCCAGTTCTTCCTTGTTGAGGGAGTCTGGGGTTAGTACGTTGACGTAGACAATCTGGTCCCCGCGACCGCCACCCCGCAGCCTGTAGGCGCCCCTGCCCCTGAGCCTGAGCGCGGTCCCTGTCTGGATTCCCGACGGGACTTTGAGCATAACGGGGCCGTCGATGGTCGGCACCTCCACCTCGTCACCGAGGGCGGCCTGGGCGAAGTTGACATAGTAGTCCAAGAGGACGTCGTCGGCGTCCCGGCTGAAGTACTCGTGTCTCTTCACTTTGACGGTGACATAGAGGTTGCCTGATGAGCCGCCACGGCCGCCGGCATCGCCCTCGCCGGTGAGTCTGACCTGGGTGCCTTCCTCGACTCCGGCAGGTATTTGGACGGCGATTGTGCGGTTGGCCCGTATCCTGCCGGAGCCCCGACAATGACTACATGGAGTAGAGACAACACGGCCCTCGCCGCGGCACTGAGCGCACGGGGTGACGTTGACGAACTGTCCAAACAGGTTCTGCTGCACCCGACGCACGCTGCCGTTGCCGTTGCAGGTGGAGCAGGTGGATACATCGGTGCCGGGCTCGGCGCGGGAGCCGCGACAATCCTTGCATACCTCTGTCCTCTGGACTTCAACGTTGCGTTCGGTGCCAAAGACCGAATCTTCAAAGGAGATGGTAGCACCAGTGTGTAAATCGGCCCCGCGCTGGGGCCCGGTCTTGGCGCTGGCATTGGACCCGAAGAAGGCTTCGAAGATGTCGCCGAAACCACCGAAGCCACCCATGCCTTCAAAGCCCCGGCCGTAGGGGCCGCCGGAAGTCCCGGCGTGTCCGAACCTGTCGTAGGCGGCGCGTTTGTCCGGGTCGCTCAGGACCTCGTAGGCCTCGTTGATCTGCTTGAACTTGGCCTCGGCGCCAGGATCCTTGTTCCTGTCGGGGTGGTACTTGAGGGCCTGGCGGCGGAAGGCCTTCTTGATCTCTTCCTGGGAGGCGCTCCTCGGCACCGACAGCAGTTCGTAATAGTCGGTCTTGGTGGTCATGATACTTGTTTACTTAGAATCCCTGTCGGGGGTCCGAGGCTTTGGTGCTAAGTCAGGAATCTCCTTGTTCATTTGATATGTCGGGGTTTTCGGTGGTAGTGCCCTGCCCGACCTTGACCATGGCCGGGCGGATAACTCGTTCGTGGAGCTTGTATCCCTTCTGGAACTCCTCGACAACCTTTCCCTCGGG
The DNA here is from genome assembly GCA_965207225.1 of Dehalococcoidia bacterium. Taxonomy (GTDB): domain Bacteria; phylum Chloroflexota; class Dehalococcoidia; order Plut-88900; family Plut-88900; genus Plut-88900. Next base: position 238,286 of record CBDBLV010000002.1, on the reverse strand, counting down.
ACCTTCGCCGTGCATCACGGCTTCGTGGAGGTTAGGGTCGAAGTCCTCGTCCAGGGCCTTGATTACCGAGAGGCCCGAGACCTCCAGGGTAGAGAGGAGTTTACGCTCGATGAGGAACAGGCCTTCCACCCAGGTCATGCCGAGGATGCTGTCGGGGATGGTGGCCCGGGCCCGTTCAAAATCGTCGACGAGGGAGACGAGCGACCCAACAAGGGCAGCATTGGCGAATTTGGCCAATTCCTGCTTTTCCACCTCCACGCGCTTCTTGTAGTTTGCCAGGTCCGCCTGGGCCCTTTGCCAGTTGGCGAGGTTTTTGTCGGCGCGCTCTTTTTCCTGTTCGAGGGCCGAGGCCAGGTCCTCCGGTAAATCCCGGCCCTCCGTGTCCCCCTGCTGATCTCCCTCCGGCTGGGGCTTTTCAGAATCCTCGGGACTGGTGTTGGAATCACTCATTTCTCAGCCTTACTAGTCGGGGAAGCCTTGCTGCACGGCGTCGCTCATTAGGTGAGCAAGATAGTTGACGGCGGGGATGTTTCGCCTGTAGGCCATGCGCTTGGGGCCGAACACGCCGACCACGCCTTTGACGCGGTCGGAGACGCCATATTCGGAGACGATGATGCTGAAGTGGCGCATCCTGGCGACGCGGACTTCGCCACCGATGGCGACCCGGAGCCCGGGCCCAGAGTGGACCTGCTGCATGATTTTCTTCAGCCTGCCTTTTTCTTCGAGGATCTCCATCATGTCTCTGAGGATCTCGGCTTCGGCTAGTTCGGGCTGTTCAAAGACCTGCTGCAAGCCTTCGAAAAGGGGGTCCTCAAGGTCCTGCTGCGCCTCTTCCTCCATGAGTTCCTTGACCAGCTGGACCACATCTTCTTCAAGAGGGGTAAGCTCTGCGGCGGAGTCGGCCAACTCAGACGGGACCACGCCCTCGAAAAGGTGGTTGAGCTTATTGCTGGAGCGGATCAGCTCATTCTCGGATACGGACTCATCCAACGAAAGCATCTGCCGCAGGACCTTGGTTCCCCAGAGAACTACGAGGGTCATAACCATCAGGTCCTGGACAGGGACCAGCTCTATGCGCTTGAGGCGCACTTGAGACGCCTTGGGGGCGGTGGTTACAGCAAGGCTGCCGGTGAGGCGGGAGAGGGCTTCGGCGGCGGAGCGGGCCCAACCCTCCTGGTCCATGGCGACATCAAGAAGACGCCGACGGACGACTCCCCGCTGGCCAGTGTCGAGGGTCGGGTTGGCAAGGAACTGGCGCACGTAGGCCCTGTAGCCGAGGTCGGTGGGGAGGCCTCCGGCAGAGGTGTGGGGCCTGGTGATGTAGCCGTCCTGCTCCAGGGCGGCCATCTCCGACCGAACGGTGGCGGGGCTCAGCCGCATTCCCCACCTCTTTGCAATAAGCTGCGAGCCGACGGGCGTAACCGTATCGATATGCCCTTCGACAATGGCGTTTAGCACGGATTCTCTTCTTGCAGTTAACAAAAAGGCCTCCTTGAAGAGGAGTGGCGCCGACCGCCTACATAAAGGTTTGGCACCCCGAAATCGAGAGTGCCAGATACATCGAATTTATCAACACGGGTTGTCGGTGTCAAGTTGGGATGCAGTATTGCACGTGCCTATACCCTTTCCTATACTTCAGCTAGAAAGAGAGCAAAGAGTTGGACATAACCTGGTTTGGCAGAAGGTGTTTTTCGATAAGGTCCCGGGAGCTGGGGGTGATCACCGATCCTTATGAACAAGTACACGGCAAGGTGACGCGCGCACCTTACGTGAAGGCAGTGACCTGGAGCGGGCCTCCCACGGGGCCGTTGTCCCTTTTCGGGGCGGAGGAGCAAGGGGGTGTACAGGAGGAGCAAGGGTGGAGGGCGATCCGAGGGCCGGGTGAGTACGAGATAGCGGAGGTCCTGATCACGGGGGTGGGTACTGCCTACCATACCAGCGAGGCTGAGAACGGGGCGGTCTCGATAGGCCGGAACACGGTATACGCCATCGAGATGGACGGGATAGTGGTGTGCCACCTGGGAGATTTGCAGAAGCCGTTGGAGTCGGGGCAGGTGGAGCGGCTGGGCGACGTTGGGGTGATGGTGGTGCCCATAGGATCGGTGGAGAGTGTGAAGGCGTCCGTAGAAACGGCCCGGCTGGTGGAGCCCAAGGTGGTTGTGCCCATGGACTACCCGGGACCCGAGGAACCGGAATCCGAGGCGCTGACAAGGTTCCTGAAGGAGATGGGAGTGCCTGCTCCCGAGGGCCAGCGCCGTCTGCATTTGACGGCATCCAGCATGCCAGAGCAGACGGAAGTGGCGCTGCTTGAAAACTCAGGCTAGAGCCTGGGCAACACCTGGTCGGCGAATAGCTCCGCCTGGCCCTTGGGGTCGGTGGCAGGGGCCAGGAGGATAAGGTCTACGCCCTCTTCCATCACCTCTCGTAATCCATCGGCGACATCCTCGCGGTCACCATAAACGGAAACTTTGGGAGCGAGGCTCGGGTCCCCGTAGATGAAGCCGAGCATGTCTTCCAGTCGAGCGAGGGCCCTGGCTTTGTCCGGGTCAAGGGCCACGTACACGCGTTTGGATAACGGGAACTCATCCTGAGTTTTGCCCTCCTCTGCCATGAAGCCGCGGAGGATGCCCATGTGCTCCCGGAACTCGGCGGTGGAGGTTGCGCCGGAGCCCATCCAACCGTCGCCCGATTCGACGGAGCGGCGGAGGGCAGGCAAAGCCCGGGACCCGAACCAGACCGGAGGGTGGGGCTTCTGCGCGGGCCTGGGGCTGATGGACACATTCTCCATCTCCCAGAACTTTCCCTTGAAGGTCACACTGTCGGATGTCCAGAGCTGTTTCATAAGCGCCAGGCCTTCGACGAAGCGGGCGAGACGGTGCTCGGGCCTGAGTCCGAAGGCGGGATACTGGTCTCGATGCACCCCGACGGTCAGCCCTAGAATGAACCTGCCACTGGAAAGCTGGTCCAGGCTGGCCACGGCCTTGGCGAGAAATATGGGGTTCCAGAAGGGGAAGGTGAGGGCGGAGACTCCCAGCTTGATCCTGGAGGTAAGGGCGGCGGCATAGGAGAGCAAGGGTATTGGTTCCAGGTTGGGCACCTTGCCGAACACACCCTCGCCAACCCATGCGCTGTCGTAGCCGAGGGACTCCACGGTGGTGAGGAGGTCGGCGATGTATTGGGTGTCTACGACTCCATCGGGAAACTTTTGAGGGATGGCTACCCCGAACCTGGTTTCTCGGTTGCTAGTCATGCTGTTCCTTGTTCTTCCTGAGGAGGCTGGTCTCCGATGAGTCTATGGACATGGTGTCGGGGTTGATGGCGACTCTGTACACGTTCCTCGCGGCGTCTATGGAGACGTAGTCGTCCAGGACGTCACGAAGAACGGCTTGCGGGTCCCGGGTCTCCGGGGAACCGTAGCCGCCGGAGCCCGAGAGGGTTGTGCTGACCACATCGCTCTTGCTAAGCCGGTAGGATCCCTTGGAATGGAGGGGCTCCGTGCCCACGGAGTCGGGGTTACGGCTCGTGCTCCCAACAGGGCCTCCCTGGCCGCCGAGCAGGCCCTGGGGTTGTGTTATCTGTCTGTCGGTCAGGTTGGAAAATACGACCTCGTCGGAGAGGAGGCGGATGTCCTTGCGCATGGCGGCGCCGCCACGGAATTGGCCCGGGCCCGCACTGTCGGTGACAAACTGGAGGCGGTCTACGAGGACAGGGTACGTAGCCTCGACCACCTCGACGGGGATATTTTCGAGGTTGAACGCCGAGCACAGGCCGTCGGCGCCGTCCTTGGTAGGTCGGGCACCGACACCCCCAATAAGCATCTCGTAGTAGACAAAGGGCTTGCCAGTCCTGGGATCGATTCCGCCGTAGTTGGGGTTGGCCCAGTGAGAACTGTTGGCGATGACTCGGTCGGGGGCAGCCGCGGACATGGCAAGGAGAATGGTGTCCACCATCCGCTGCTGCATAATGGCCCGGGGTCCGACGGCGGCGGGAGGTCGGGGGTTGAAGAGGCTGCCCTCGGGGGCGATGACTTCGATGGGGCGGATACAGCCTTCGTTTTGCGGAACCCGGTCTTGGACGGTCAACGCTTTCAGCGTGAAATAAGAGTAGGCACGGGTGTAGTTGAAGGTGGAGTTGAGGCCGGAGCGGGTCTGGGGGCTGCTGCCGGAGAAGTCGATGATGAAACCGCCGTCCTTGATAGTCACGGCAACTCTAACCTTTAGGGACTCAGTGTGGGGGCCGTAGTCGTCGAAATAGTCCTCGGCTTCGTATACGCCTTCGGGTAGCTCGCTGACGGCGCTGCGCATGGACTCCTCCGAGCGGTCGAGGATTAGGTCCATGCAGACGGCAAGGGTGTCGGGGCCGTAGGTGTCGGCGAGGCTAATGACACCCATCTCGCCGATGCGGTTAGCGTTTCTCTGGGCCCGGACATCGCCCATCACCTTGTCCGGGACGCGGACGTTGGATTCGAGCATGCGGAGCACTTCACGGTTGGGTCGACCAGCGTGGTAGATGCGGGTCGGCAGGAATCTCAGGCCTTCCTGGAAGAGGTCCAGGCTGTCGACGGCCTGGGACCCGGGGCCCGCGCCTCCGACGTCGACCATGTGAGCACAGTTGGCGGAAAAACCGAGCAGGCTGCCTTTGAAGAAGATAGGGCTTACCTGGAAGAAGTCGGGGAGGTGGCCCGAGCCGAGATAAGGATCATTCAGGAGGATGGAATCGCCCTCCTCAAGCTCATCTAACGGGTACTCACGCAGGATGTTCTTGACTACGAAGGGCATGGAGCCAAGGTGACCGGGGCTGAAGTTCCCCTGGGCCACGAGCCTGCCCCGGGCATCGAAGAGTGCGGTGGAAAAGTCCCGCCCCTCGCGGACGCCAAGAGAATAGGCAGAGCGGCGCAGGGCCGTGCCCATCTCCTCGGCGATGGAAATGAGGCCGTTCCAGACCACGCTGAAAGTTACGGGATCGATATCTCTCATGGCGTCTTTTCTACTGTTGGAACTCGACCAAGATGTTGCCGTACTTGTCCACAGTGGCGCAAGATTTGGGCAGCAGGACAACGGTTGACTCGGCTTCTTCGACTATTGCAGGACCCTTGATAGAGGCGCCCACTCCGAGGGTGGGCCTCGAATAGACAGGGGTGTCGGTGAAGCCGCCGGTCTCCGGGAAGTAGGCCGGGCGATGGGAGGAGGGTGTGGGCGTGGAGTTGTGAGGCTCTATCGCGGGCCACTGAAATTCGCCCCGGGAGTGGGAGGCCCTCAGTTTCCACCCGGTGGCCCTTATGGGTTGGTCGGGCTGGGCGTAACCGAAGGTATCGGCGTACTTTCGGTGAAAGGCGTCTTTTAGTTCAGGTATGACGAATTCGCTGAGCGGGAGTTGGGGGAGGGGGACTTCGATGTCGAAGCCCTGGCCCTCGTAGTGCATATCGGCTGAGGGGATGTATTCAACATCCTCCGTAATTCCGTTTTCCCGCATGAGGCTTCGGCAGCCAGAGCGAAGTTCTTCGAACAAAGCGTTAACGGGAGGAAGCATGGATTCTTCGAGGGAGGTGTCGTAGGTGCGGGCGAGATCGAATACCGTGTCGGCGGCGAGGAGGCCGGCGGCGGATCCGACGCCCGCGCCTGAAGGCAGCAGGACGCGGGCAATGCCAAGCTCCCGGGCGAGTCGGCAGGCATGGACGGGCCCCGCACCCCCGAATCCGACAAGTGTGTAGCGTCGGGGGTCCTTGCCGCGCTCGACGGTTGCCAGCCTGAGGGCCCGCCGCATGTTGGCATTGACGACAGTGTGAATGCCCCATGAAGCTTCCTCAAGAGTCAAGCCGAGAGGACCGGCCAGCTTTTCGGAGATGCCCCCTTCGGAAGACTGCTTGTCCAGGGTCATGCGTCCACCGAGGAAGAAGTCGGGGTTGAGGTAGCCGAGGACGAGGTCGGCATCGGTGACGGTGGGGTCTTCGCCGCCTGCGCCATAGCAGATGGGCCCGGGGCTGGCGCCTGCACTGTCGGGGCCGACGGCAATGGCGCCCAATTCGACCCGGGCGATACTGCCGCCCCCGGCGCCAATCTCCACGAGGTCAATACCCGGGACACTGATGGGCAGGCCACTGCCGGACTGCATTTTCATCCTGTCGATTTCGATCTGCGAGGTGGTAGAAGGAGAGCCTTCTTCGATAAGGCAGACTTTGGCGGTAGTGCCACCCATATCGAAGGAGATGACGCGGTCCAGGCAGAGGGCTCGGGCCATGCTTGCGGCCATCAAAGCCCCCGCCGCGGGCCCCGATTCGATAAGGCGTACGGGGGCCCGGTTTATCACATCAACTGTCGCCGTGCCACCATTGGCCTGCATCACCTGCAAGGGCTTTTCGTATCCGTCACTGTTGAGAGAATGCTGAAATCTGTCCAGGTAGCCCCTCACGGCGGGCATCAGGTAAGCATTTGCGACCGCCGTACTGGTGCGTTCGTATTCTCGCCACTGGGGGGAGATATCGCTGGAAAGGGTCACGAGGGCAGTGGGAACCATGTCGAGGACGATGTCACGGATGCGTTGCTCATGGCTAGGGTTGGCGTAAGAGTGGAGGAGGGAGACGGCGAAGGTCTCGACGCCCAAATCTAAAAGGATATTCACGGCCTCGACGACGCTGTCTTCATCGAGGGCCTTGTAGACTTCGCCGGAGTGGGTCATGCGCTCGTCGACTTCGCGGATGAAGCGGCGCAGCAGGAGGGGCTGTATCTTGTCCAGGAACAGGTCGTAGATGTTAACCCGCAGTTGGCGCTGGATGAGAAGGACATCTCGAAAGCCTCGGGTAGTGAGTAGGCCCGTGACCGCACCTTTGCGTTCCACCATGAGGTTGGAGGCGACGGTTGTGGCATGGATTACCTGCCGCATTTCGGAGAGCCGGCGGTCTTGCAGCACTGACTCTAACCCTTCGAAAACGCCACCGGAGATGTCTGAGGGACGAGTAGGGTTCTTACCGACGGTCAAGCGGCCGGTTTGAAGGTCGTGAAGGGCGTAGTCGGTGAAGGTGCCGCCGACGTCAATTCCGAGGCGATAACGCAAGGGGTGCTCCCTGGGTGGAATCTCGGGTAACGGGGGACATTATACCCACGCCTGCTCACTGCAAAGTGGTATCATCAACCCATACTTCCCCCAGGAGGCACAAATGCCGGACTACAAGATCAGCGTAGGCAATGCGGAAGTACTTTCAGTAACGGATGGTGCGGACCGGGCCCCGGCCAGCGTCCTTTTCCCCGACGTTGCGGGACCGGAATGGGACGCCTACCCGGGACTCGTCGGAGAAGATGGAAAACTGGACATCAACTTCGGGAGCTTCGTCATCCGGTCCCAGGGCAAGACTATCCTGGTGGACACGGGGTGGGGGAAGGAGTACCCCGGCAAACTCATGGATGAGCTGAGTGAAAAGGGTGTGCCGGTCGATGAAATCGATATAGTTGCATTCACACACCTACACATCGACCACGTGGGCTGGAACATAACGGAGGAGAACGGCTCATCGCGGCTCACCTTCCCGAATGCCAAATACTTTATCCCGAGGGTCGACTACGAGTTCTTCAACGAGGACCTGGAGACCAACTCCTACATGAAATCTCAGGTTAACCCGCTGGAATCGCTGGGGGCGCTGGAGCTGGTGGAAGGGGATACCACGCTGACCAGCGAGGTGAAGATGGTGTCGACGCCCGGGCACACACCGGGCCACATGAGCCTGAGCATCCTGTCCGACGGACAGCGGGGCTACATCCTGGGGGACGTCATCAACGTGGCCTCCCAGGCGAACGAGACGCACTGGGAAATTATCTACGATAACGACCATGCGTTAGCGAAAGAGACCAGAGAAAGGGTGCTGGAGCGGGTGGAGAAGGACGGATCGGTGATTGGGATGGGGCACTACACGATGCCGAGCTTCGGGCGGTTGCTAAGGAAGGAAGGGCGGAGGCTGTGGCAGGTGCTGTAGCCCAAGCCAAGACTTGACAAAGGGCCCGACGCGTGGCGTCGGGCCCTTTTCATATCCCGCTGTCAGGAGGTGGAGTGAAAGGCAGGCTTAATCTTCTTGTCAATATAAACCCAATCGACGCGGCTATTTTGTCCGAGTGCGTTGAGCCAGTCCTGGACTTCCAGCGCGAGGGAGTCGGTGTCCAGGCCGAAGAATGTAGGGGTGAAGGGTTTAAGGAGGCGCAGGCCCTCGGAGAGTTTGTTACGGGCGCCTTTGGCGTTGTGTCTATCGGCGTGGTGAAAGCCAACGGCAATCTTAATGACGGCCTGGTAGAAGTGGCGTAGGGGATAAGGCGTGGCGCGCCAGAGGTTTTCCAGGGTCTCGTGGCAATCCCAGTAGAGGCCTGAGTTGAACTGGGCTACGGCGTCGGTGAGGGGGGTGGGCGGTGAGTCGGGGAAGATGTGTCGGTAGGGTGTAATGCAGTCGGCTTCCAGCTTTTTGAGCCAAAGCATGTCTGTACGGCGCCTTTGGCGTCGGGGCGGCCAGCGGGGCAGGTCGGGAGAGGTTGTCACGGGTATACACCATCCACGCCTCCAATAATAACCGTTCCCGATTGACGCTCGCTGACGAGGCCCATAACATACCGCTCAAAGAGACAAAGAGGCAAAAGCGCAACTGGGAGGCGATCCATGGACCAGGCACTCAAAGACGTTCGGATCCTGGACCTCACGCAATATGAAGCGGGCACTACCTGTACCCAGGCCCTGGCATGGCTAGGGGCGGACGTTATAAAGGTGGAGGCTCCCGGGCGCGGCGATCCCGGCCGCCAGAGCACTCCCAAGAAGAATGATGTAGACAGCTACTATTTCATCATCCTCAACTGCAACAAACGAAGCATCACGCTTAACCTGAAGTCGGATACGGGCAAGGCAATATTCTTCGACCTTCTGAAACAGGCCGACGTGGTGGCGGAGAACATGGGGCCCGGTACCTTGGAAAGGTTGGGTCTGGGATACGAGGTGCTCTCGGCGGTGAACCCGAGAGTCATATTGATGAGGCTGAAGGGTTTCGGGACCTACGGTCCTTACAGCCACTTCAAGGCCTTCGATATGGTGGCCCAGGCCACGGGAGGGTGCTATGTCACCAACGGCTATCCGGACGGGCCTCCGCTCCCAATCAGCGTGTCATTCGGGGATATCGGGACGGGGTACCACGCGGCACTGGGAATCACCGCGGCGCTATACCAGAGGGAGCGGACGGGGCGAGGGCAGAGCATCGAGGTATCGATGCAGGACGCCATGGTGAACTTCGCCAGGGTTGGGATGATGCGCTACTACGAAGACCCCGACATCCATATCCGGGGCTCATATCACCGGGGCAAGGCGCCGTCCTGGGTGTACAAGTGCGCCCCGGGTGGTCCAGACGACTACGCCTTCATATACGCGGATGAGGGACCGGTCGGGGCCTGGGAGATTATCCTGAAGACCATAGGTAGAGAGGACCTGATAGGGGATGAGCGGTACTCAGACTCCAGGAAACGATGGGAATACAACGACGAAATAACGGAGATGATCGAAAACTGGACAACGAAGCATACCAAGCATGAAGTTATGAACATCCTGGGCAGTGCCGGAGCGATAGTTGGGGCGTGCCTGAATCCGCAGGACATCCACTCGGACCCGCACTTGATGGAGCGGGGGATGATTGTGGACATCGACCATCCCAAGCTGGGGAAATTCAGGACGTTGGGGTCACCGATCCAGATGTCGGACTCCCCGACAACGGTTACGGCAGCGCCGCTGTTGGGACAGCACACCGCTGAGGTGCTGAAGGAGATCCTGGGCTACGACGAGGCGAAGGTCGGGGAGCTGGCGGGGTGGGGAGTTGTTTAGGCCTCGATTGCACACCTAGAAGAATCGCTGACGCAATACATCAGCTATTTGGCGAGGGTGCGGATGGTAGTCCAGCTATCTATTCATATCCGATAGCTGTTTGTGGATGACTCGGTCGATCTGGGAGCCGATCTGGTCGCTCATCTTCATGGCCTTGGCCTCGTCGGACTCACCGGTTTCTTTTTCGAAGACGCCCTTTAGTTCCTTGCGGCTCTTGAGAAAGGGCATGGACTTCTCAACGAAGTCCTCGCTGTACTTGTGCTTGGTCGGGAACCGGTAGTTGCTGAGGGAAACGAGCTTCCAAGTATCGCCGCTCCCGCAGTTATCGCAGTCCACGCTGTCCGGAATTTCGTATTTGCGGGTGAAGTAGCTGGTCAGGCCCGCGCACTGTTTGCATCCGTATTCGTATATCGGCATGGCAGTGTTGATGGTGCTATGAGATCCAATTGCTGAACAGGGACATGATAATGTAAATGTCAACCGCGGACGCACAACCTTACTATTTGATGCTTAGCATTACTTTCGTGTACAATACAAGGCGGAAGAAGGATCATCACCTGAGAGAGATTGCCATGTTCGAATCCAGCATAACCGTGAAAGGGCAAACGACATTGCCGAAGGCCATCAGAGAGTCTCTGGCGGTGAAGGCAGGAGACAAAGTGCGCTACGTCATCCTGGACCATGGGGTACTGATTATGCCCGTAAGGCCCATCGGCCAACTATACGGCAGACTACAATACGACGGCCCGCCCGCGACACTTGAGACCATGGACAGGGCCATAGCCGAGGAGGCCGCCGAAAGATGGTCGCACTCGACACAAACGTGATTGTACGCTACCTCGTGCGGGACAACCTGGAGCAGGCGGAGGCGGCGCGAGGGCTGGTAGAGGGGTTGACCTCCGAGAACCCGGGTTTCATATGCCGGGAGTCCATAGTGGAGATAGCGTGGGTGCTGAAACGGGTCTACCGATTCTCCCGCGCTCAAATTTCGGAGACGCTGGTGGAACTGACGGCGTCGGAAAGCATCGTGGTTGAGCGTTCGGAGGAAGTGGCTGCGGCAGCGTATCGGTACGGAGAGGGAGGGGCCGAGTTCGCGGACCTGATGATTCTGTCAGCGGCGGTGCGGGCGGGAACGGGACCTTTGTACACCTTAGACCGCAAACTTTCGCGTATGAGAGGGGCAGTGCTGGTGGAACCTGAAGGGCCTCGCTTGCTGAATTGATCTGATTTTGGCGTACTGTTTGCAGTGGTACTAGCAAATCAGCATGATTGGTCGATCTTACTCTTCTTTACCCTAGCAGCCCCGCCTACGCCTTTCCAAAAGATCAAATAATCCCTGCCTGCCTATCCCGGTCTGCTGTTTCCCCAGTATCTGCTGAAGAGTCTTCATCCCCAGAGACTTACGATTGTAGGGGATAATCGTTGATCTTATCTCGCCTTCAATCCGCTTCTTGAACGCAACGCCGTGCCTGGTATTTCGTCCTTCTTCCCACCCGACATATCGCAAAAGATTCATTAGTTCTCTAGATGACAGTGCAGGAAGGTCAACCATGAAGAGAAGCTACGACAGGAGATGAATTCGGCATTGCCGGCAGACTGAACATCTGTGGCTGGAAAAGGCACAGTGCCCGGCCATTGCCCCACGGGCTTACCGGCAAGTTTGTAGACGTTTCCGTAGGCATGTCTGCATACAACTTTACTCCCCAGCCTTCAAGCACCTGCGCCAGCCGTCCGGTCTCTTGCAGGGTAATCAAATGGAGGCCCACCAGGTCTCTCAGCTCCTCCTCCAACTGCGCCATTGATTTAGCCGAGGTCGCCGTACCCAACTCCACGCACTTGCCAAACCAGCCATCGTCCTCCGGCTCGAACTGAAAAGTCAGCACCACGAAGCTCATTTTCCTCTCCCTGCCATTTTGCGGATTCTACCTACATTATAGTTGCTGGCAACATGAAGCCGGGCGCTCGCTAAACGCTGCTGTCCACGCTAACCAATCCCGTAGATGCGGGCGGCGTTGTCGTAGACAATCTTGCGCTTGGATTCCTCGCTGACGGTCTGGAAGGTTCTTTCTATGACTTCCTGGGAGTTGGGGAAGGTGCCTTCATCGTGGGGGTAGTCGCTGCCCCAGACCAAGCAATCATCGCCTAGGACAGGGATGGTGAGCAGGGCCACGGGGTCGTCGCCGAAGGTGACATGACCCTGTCGCCGGAAGTACTCGCTGGGCTTCATGGCGAGCTTGGGAGAAATCCACATGTGCTTTTTCTCTGCCTGCTCATCCAGAACATAGAGAAGCCAAGCAAGCCACCCGGCGCCGCATTCTATGACGCCGAGGTTGATGTTCGGATGCCGCTCCAGCATGCCGGAGCTGATGAGCATTGAAGCGGGCTCCTGACCCGCGGCCATGCTCATTACCATGAAGTTGAGCGCCCCGCCGAAACCCTCCTCCTGGCCCCAGTCTTCGGGGTAATTGTCATTTGCGTCGGTAAAGGCATGGAGGTTGAGGACGAGACCCGCATCGTCGATGGCCTGCCAGAGGGGTTCGTACTCGGGCTGGTTGTAGGGTCGACCCCTGACCGCAATGGGAATCTTCACTGCCTTGTAGCCCATCTTACCGACCCTCTCCACCTCCTTAACTGCGGCGGCGATGTCCGTGATGGGAATGACCCCGACAGGTGCGATACGGTGGAGGTGGTCTCGGAAGAGGTCGATGGCCCAGTCGTTGTAGGCCTGAGCGATGGCAAACTGGTAGGCGGGGTCGGGGGACTGGTGGACGCCGAGGGTCTCGTTGGGGTAGACGACCTCTCCGTAGATGCCATCCAGTTCAAGGTCTGCGAGGCGGTGTTCGATGTCTCGGCCGCCGGACTTATCATCCCGGAACTCCCGCATCTGGTCTTCCTCGGTCTCCCGTGCCTCGGCGATGTCCAAGCGTCGAGGCTTTCGGCCCTCGACTACGCGGTATTTGGCACCGTCCTCTTCTATGAAGTGAGGGAGCCTGGCCAAGTATTCCTCGGGTAAACGTCCAGTGTACATCTCTCTTGGTTCCTGGACATGGGAGTCGCCGGAAATCACTTTCATTTGTGCCATTTGGTCTACCTCCGGAGATGAGAATATATCGGTGTAATGGACGCATTATAGTACGATTGACGGGCTCTAATGCCGTCAATAGAATCGGGCCATCCCCCCGTTCGAGGCACTTAAGCACCATATCCCGGAGGAATGTCTTTATGAAGTACGACATGGAAATCCCGACCAGCCGAGAGGCTGTGTTCGTTCCAGTTCCATTTGCAGGGCCGCAGGAGATCGTCAAAATCGTGCAGGACGCCGAGAAGCTGGGATATCACACTGTGTGGGGAACCGATTTCATGACCCTCGCCCCGGGCGTCTCGCCTATTCAAGACCCCGATCCACCCAACTGGTATGAGCTCATCGTGTCTCTGTCGTACCTGGCCGCGGTTACAGAGAAGATAAAGCTGGGCACGGGGGTAATACTGATTCCCTATCGGGACCCGGTAATTCTGGCCCGTCAGATCACGACTCTGGACCATTTCAGCAATGGCAGGGTTGCCTTCGGGATTGGGCTAGGGAACCGGGCGGAATACGAAATGATCCAGCCCAGGATGCGGAAGGCACACCGGGGCCGCATGCTGGATGAGAAAATGGAGGCCCTTCACCACCTGTTTGACCATTCGCAGCGGACGGTCAGCTATTCCGGAAAGTACGTGGAGTTCAGGGACGTAGAGGTATATCCAAAGCCTGTGCAGAACCCTCTGCCCATTTACGCACCAGGTCGGAACCCGGATGCACTGCAACGGATTGCGAAGTGGGGGAACGGGCTTTTTACCGCGGGAGCGGCAGGGCGAAGCGCGATTGACGAGCTTGAGCCTTTGCTGGAGGAGCAAGGCAGGAGCCTGGATGAGGTCCACGTTATCGCGGAGGGCGAGCTAAGCCTAGGAGCGACCCACGAGGAAGCCGTGGAGCACTACCGTAACAGCCTACAAGGACAGTTCCGTCTGGCTAAAGGCTTTTCTCTGGACTCCATCGTTGAGCAGAACTGGATTGGGACCGTGGATGAGGTGGGGGAGAAGATCAGCAGAGTAAGGAACAATGGCATCGACCACGTGAATGCGCTGCACATAGCAGGTGACTCGATACCGGAGATGATGGAGCAGGTTGAGTCCTTCGCCAAAGATGTGATGGCAAAGGTGGGGTGAGAGGTGGGCTAGTCGGGGGAGGGGCGATCGGCGGAGGGAGGCAGGTTCCACTTTTTGGATAGCAAAAGGGCGGCGGCGGTCATGAACAGTGGGGCCACGCTGGTGATAGTGATGGCCAGGCGGACGTCAGAGGTGAGGTCCTGGATAACGCCGGAGATGATCGGGCCAAAGAAGGCGCCACCCCAGAGGGACATGAAGAGGGCGGAGATGGCTACTACGGTTTCCCGGGGCTTGATGCCCGGGAGTTCGTAGGGGATGGTGGTGGCGGCGGGGAAGAAGGTCCAGCCGAGGCTCTGCACCACAAATAGCAGGACCAGGATCCACAAGGGCCCTACCCAGAGCAGTCCCATCTCTGAGGCAGCGAGGATGATCCCGGACAACATGAGCACCGTCCGCTTGCCCCCCTTGCGGCTCACGTACAATCCGACGCTGAGCCCGGTGAAGGAAGTGAAGAGGCCTCCGATACCCATGACCACCGAGGACTCGAGTTCCGACATCCCAAAATGGTCCAAGCGGAAGCTGGGCCAGAAGGTAGAGAAGCCCGTGAAATTGATCCCGTGGCCGAACATGCCGAAGGCAAGAAGCCAAAGCTCCTTGTGGCGCCTGACGATTGCGAAGGGGTTTATGCGTTCGGTCGGGGCCTGTACGGCGGTTTCCAGGTTCTTGCCGTCCCGGCCCAGGAATAGCCACCCAAGGTTCAGGACGAGTAGGCTCAGTCCAATAACGTAGGATGCGTTGCGCCAGCTATCGTCGAGTATCCTGATTAGCAGGGGCACGGCCATAATGCCCAGGGCCACGAACCCCCACATGAAGTTACCCATGGTGTTGGCAATTACGATCTCCCGAGGCGGAACCCAGCGGCGGATGAGCATGACCCAGGCTGGTTCTCGGGCGACGGCGGTGACGCCGTAGAGGAACCTGCCCAGGAGCAGCAGGATGTAGAAGGGCGCCCAGGCCTGGAAGAAGATGAGGGTGGCTGCGCAGAACAGGCTGATAGTGGTGATGTGCTTGGGGTTGAAGCGGCTGAGGAACCAGCCGAAGGGGACTGCAAGGAGGATGTTGGCCAGCTGGGATGCCCCTCCCAACAGGCCTTCTTGAATACCGGTAAGTCCAAGTTCCTCCCTGATGCTGGGCAGCATGAGTCCCAGGCTGGAGAGGAAGACGAAGCTCCAGAGATGGGGCAGCATCCAGGACGTCAGAACAACCCATCGGTAGCGGGGATAGGTGGGGGTGGGGGCGTAGGAGTAAGTCACTGGCTCGGGCCCCGATTCACGCGGAGGTCCTTATTCGTTGCCTGAGGGATACGACGTAGAAACACGGGAGTGAGTCGGGGCAAGGTCTACGCCTGCTCTCTGACGTTTCGGGACCGCAGCAGGTTTGCCAAGCCGACCACGGCCACAACAGTCCAAGTCCCTTCCAGGATCACGAAGGGGAAGAACTCGATGAGGATGGAGGCCGTGCAGGCAAGCGCACCTCCCACAAGGTTAAGCAGCACGTATTTGTAAGAGCGCCGTTGCATAATGCCAAACAGGTTGAGGGTGAACCCAACAAGAATCATGCTGACGCCGGCGGTACCCAGAATTTCGGCAAACGACATTTGAGTCCTCGAGTGCTTTAGCGATGTGGGGACGGAAGGGAGGAGGGGCCGGGTCAACCCCAGAGTTTGGAGAAGTTCAGGGCCCGGGGGCAGTGGCCGTAGGCTTCCTCCACGGTGACCAGGATGCCCTGCTGGACCTTGGAGTTGTCGTCAGGGTTGTGGACCTCCAGCTCGATTTCCAGGCTCTTGAGCTCCTCTTTTGTTACGAATTCGGACTTCCCGTTGACGCGTACGGTATCTGTAATTCCCGGGATAAAGAAGATGAGGCCGATGTGGGGGTTGTCGGTCATGTTGAGGTAAGACTGGAACAGCCGGTTGCCGGCGACGTCCGGGATGAGGAGGCGGGTCTCGTCGAGGACTTTGACGAAGCCAGGCTTGCCGCCCTTGGGAGAGGCATCGCAGGTGCCGTCAGCGCCGCTAGTGGCCATAACCAGGAAGGGAGATTCCCGCACGAACTCCATTTCCTTGTCCGACATATAGGGCTTGACCTTGGTGGCCGGCCTCTTCTTGGGAAAGCCAAACTGCCGGGTGAACTTGTTGTCAAAGCTCTTTTTGATGTTCTCCACTTCAAGCATTTCAGTCTTCTCCTGTCAGGTTATCCCAATCCATAGAGTTCTGCGGCATTGGTGTGAGTTATCCGTCTTCGCTCTTCATCCGAAAGGTATTGGAGCACCTGGTCCAGCACTTGGCGAGACCTGGGCCAAGTCGATTCCCGATGGGGGTAGTCCGACCCCCACATTACCCTATCAGCGCCCACAAAGGAAAGCAGCGGCACAAATATCGGGTCTTCCATGAAGGTGAAGTAGACGTTGCGGCGGATGAAGTCGCTGGGGAGGGCGTCGTTATCGAAGTGGATTTCGGTGACATAGCGGTGCTCTGCGTAAGTCATATCCATGCGGCGAATGAAGTGGGGCGCCCAGCCGACATCGTGCTCCACAACGGCAAGCCGGAGGTCCGGGTATCGCTCGAAGACTCCTGCGAATACCATGTCTGCGACAGAGCGCATCGCCCAATAGTGATAGGTGGACCTGAAAGAGGCGTCGCCGGACTTCTGCTCCGGCATCACAAAATCGCCGATGCTGAACCTACCGGGCCCCGGGCGCTCGGAGCCGGCGTGCATTCCAAGAGGGATGCCCAGGCGCTGAGCGGCATCCCAAAACTTGTCATATGACGGCATTCGGTAAGGCGCCTCGTCGCCGGGGTAGGTGGGTATGGCTGCTGCGCGCAGGCCGAGTCGGGCGGACCTCTCAAGCTCGGTTACAGCATCATCCACGTCTTCGATGTTGATCAAGGCTGTCCCGGCTAGCTTTTGGGGATAGGCCTCTACGAACTCCGCTGACCAATCGTTCATCGCTCGGAAGCACGCGGACATCAACTCCCCACCGACTGTTGACGTATAGATTCTGGTGCCGATGGTAGAGTAGACCACTTCAGCCTCGACGCCGTCGACAGCCATAGCTTCCAGTCTCGCTGCAGGGTCGTATGAAGCCTCGGGGACTTCTTCCATACGGGCGCCGAGTCCGAGGCCTTCAAGCCCGGAATACCGGCGGCCCGCCTGGGAAGGAGCGCCCAGGGAGCCCAGGTTCACGTCTCCACCTACAACCCAACGATGTACGCCGTCGTACTCGACGAGCCTCGGAGCGGCGTCTTTGAATTTGTCATCGATGCGGAGTTGCCAAAGGTCAGGGGGCTCAACTACGTGGGAATCTGCGGAAATCAAGCTAGTTATGGGCATGGGCGGCACCATATCCCTTTCAAGACATTAGTGGCTGACATTGCGAACTGATTCAGGTACGGGGGTCTGGGGCCGAGGGGCTTAGGGTCGTTTATCGGGTGGCGGAGAGGGTGGGATTCGAACCCACGGTGCAAGAGACTTGCACACCGGTTTTCGAGACCGGCACCTTAAACCACTCGGACACCTCTCCAGAATGGGAACGAAGGGAAAGTTTACCGTAATGGTCGGTATTGTAAAGACGGTCGGGGATGGAGGCTATAGGGCGTCGGGGCTAGAAGGCGGTGACCGCTAGCCGGTCACTGCTTCGGCGAGAGGTGCTGAGCGATCCTGTTCCCATCGGAGGTCGGCCAGCACCGCCTGGCTGGTGTTGCGGCCCGGGACGCCGGTGACAAAACCACCCGGCCATACGCCTCCACCCGTAAGATAGAGGCCCTTGAGGGGAGTGCGGTAGTCGTTGGCAAGGCGGTGGGGTCTGGGGCCGAAGAGGTTGTGGGGAAGCATTTCGCCGTGGGTGATGTTGGAGCCTATGATGCCCAATTCGGCTTCGCAGTCCAAGGGGCTGAAGGCTCGATAGTCGATGATGTGGTCCGGTAGGTCTGGCATGTAGCGGGTCACGGTCTCTATGCACCGCTTGGCGAACTTGTCTTTTTCCTCGTCCCATGTACCTTCAGCCAGATCGTAGGGGGCGTGCCAGATATTCCAGCTCATTATGTGCTTGCCGGTAGGGGTCAAGTCTGGGGAAACGACGGAGGGGATGAGGCCCCAAATTATCGGAGTTTCAGAAGGGTACCCGGCTATGGCGCCGACAGTGGACTCCTCGATGTGCTCCATCGATGCGGCAACACGTATCTGGCAGGTTGAAGCCTGTTCTTGGGAGAGATCATCAGGGAGACCCGCATAGGAAGGTACCCCGTCTAATGCGAGGGCCATCTTGAAGGCTGCGCCGCGCATCGGGATTCGGCTGACTTCATCCCTCATCTGCGAGCCAACGGCATCGTCGTCCAGCAGCTTGCCGAATAGAGTCTTGGGGTTGATGGCGGATACTACTATGGGTGCGGTGTAGACCGCGCCGTTCTCGCATTCTACGCCGCGGGCCCGACCTCCGGAGTGAAGTATTCGTGCAACCCGGGTGTCGAGTTTAAGGCTCCCTCCGAAGCCTCGGCAGCGGGCCGTTATCGCATCAATAATCGCGCCCATACCGCCGATGGGGTGCCCCGTGGAGCCGCGGAGGGGCATGCGTCGAAAATCGTCGCTGGGTAGGGAAGCTGCGGATGCGAGGGCCAGGGGGCGGAGGATGAGGCCGGTAGCGGTGCCGGGCGCCGACTGGGGGACCATGCCGGAGTTGGAAGCGAGAAGGCCGAGCAGGGTGCGGGCCTCGTTGGTCCTGAGGTGCCTGTAGAGAATCTCGCTCAGGCTGCCGTGGAATACTTGATCGAACGTATCTTTGTCTTCGTCTGATGTAAGGCCAGCGGCCATGTAGGCGAGGCCGGGCGCCGGCCTGAAAATCGAGGTCCTCAGCTTGGTGGCGAAGTCCTCCAGCTTGGCGACGAACCCGCGGTATCGGTTACCCTCGCCGGGGCAGAGGGCGTCGAGCTGGGCACATACCCTGTTCATGTCCCGCCACACGACGAAGGGATGTTCGGGGAAGAACTGGATTACCGTGGGGTCGGAGCGAAGGAAGCGGAGTCCGGCGTCTGCAAGGTCGAGCTCCTCCACTACCCTGGTCTCGAGGGAGCCCGGTGAGTTGGAGAAGCTGGCAGTGTAGCCGGGCATGAATTCAAAGCTGCCGCTGGGGCCCCCGAAGACTTCACGAGACTCGAGGACGAGGACCCGGAGGCCGGCCTTGCCGAGATACGCAGCGCAAACGAGACCGTTGTGACCGCCCCCGACTACGATGGCGTCCCACTCACTCGATCCGTTGCTCCTGTGATTTGTCATCCGCCCCTGAACTCCCCCTTCTGCGAAGCCGTAGAGCCTTTAGATGTTGTAGATCCTGGCCGTATTGCCACCGACCAGTTTGGCCCTTTCTTCATCGGTGCAGTCGGCGAGGGTTGTCTCGATGAACTCTCGGGACTTGGGCCAAGTGCCCTCGGAGTGGGGGTAATCGGAGCCCCAGAGGATGTTGTCCACGCCTATTATGTCCCTGTTCTGGATGCCCAGGGCGTCCTCCTGGAAGTCGGCGAAGCAGTTGGAATGGAAGAGATCGCTGGGGGCCAGGTCACCCGGTATGCGGTATCCGTCCTGGCCGGCGGCCCTGTCGTTGTAGCTGAAGTCCATACGCTCCAGCCAGTAGGGGATCCAGCTGAGTTCATGCTCCGCAACACCAATCTTCAGCTTCGGGAAGCGTTCGAAGACGCCGCTAAGGATAACCTCGGTAAGGGATACCCGCACCCAGAAGTCGGCGTTGTGTAGGAGGAAGTTGGCGAAGTCGAAGGGGTCAAGCAGGTCTCGGTCCCACCCCCGACCCGCCTGTACCCTGGCCGTGGAGATGTGGAACGTGAGCGGGATATCCAGGTCCTGGGCACAAGCCCAGAGTGGGTCGTAGTCTCGGGAGCGGTAGCTCTTGGCTGCCATGTATTCAGGGATTGTTACCCCTACAAATCCCTTCTTCACGCACCTCTTGATTTCCTCGACACCTTCTTCAATGTTGTCGATGTTGACGACTGCGACACCCTTCAGGCGTCTGGGGTTGGCCTGACAAAATTCAGCGGCGAAGTCATTGTATGTACTATCAATGGCATTCAGGAGGCTAGTGTCTTCCACGAAGGGGTAGAGGAAGATCGTGAGACTCGGGTACACCAGGCCGACGTCCAGGCCGTCTATGTCCATGTCCTTTACCGCCTCTTCCCCAATGTAGGCGCCTGGGCGGACTTCTTCCCAGTCCACGACCTGGTCCAGCCTGCCGTCTCCTTCCAACCTGTCGCCGGGCTGTGCACCCATAGCAAAGATGTTGAAATGGGGCTGCCCATCGATGTGCCAGAAGGGTCCATCGGGAGTGTGCTTAACCGTAGGGCCGCGTTCCTTATATTCAGCAGGCAGCCTCTCGGTCCACAGGTCCGGGGGTTCAACTATATGATTGTCAGATGAAATAATCCTGTAGTCTCCCACGGTCTTTCCTCCTCAATGGGACCGTCTCCTTTTGACGGTCGGGGCTGGTCTATTGCTGCACCGACTTCAGGAATCCTGGGACTCGGCATCTCCGTCTTCCACGGGGGCAGAAATCCTGGAGATCTTTACCTTACGTATTCGTCTTCCCGTGGTGGTGAGCACCGAGACCAGGAAGCCGTCCTCCCGAATTTCATCACCGGGAACGGGGATTTTGCCCAAGCGGTCAAATATGAACCCGCCAACCGTATCGAAGTCTTCGCCCTGGATATTGAGAGAAAGGGCTTCGTTCAGGTCATCGATGCTGACTGCGGCGTCCATTATAATCTCGTTGGGGCCTACGGTCTCGATTTGCGGGGTCCCGATATCGAATTCGTCCTCAATCTCCCCGACTATTTCCTCCATCAGATCTTCGAGGCTGACCAGTCCCGCCACCCCACCGTATTCATCCACGACGATGGCCATGTGGACCCGCTTCCTCCGGAACTCCTGCAGGAGCTCATCCACTCGCTTGGTTTCGGGAATGAAATGTGGTGCACGGGCAATCTGGTCGAGGCTGGGGCCGTTGTCGGGCTGGCCCCAATAGCGGAGGACGTCTTTGGCGTATACCACACCAACCACGTTGTCGATGGTGTTTTCGTATATGGGGATCCGGCTTACACCCGCCTCTATGACGGTGCGTACCAACTCGGAGAGGGATGACTTGGTATCAAGGGCAACGATGTCTATACGGGGGACCATTATCTCCCGTGCAAGGGTCTTGTCTAGGTCCAGGATGGACCGGACCATTTGGGTCTCGTCTTCTTCCAGGCTTTGGACCTGACCTTCTTCGTCGACGAAGGTCGGGGCAGCATCCTCGGCCGGCTTGCGAATAAACCCAAAGAGGGATGCGACCCGGCCAAGGAATCCACCCTTGGAACCGTTGGCGGATCTGGGGCGTCCATTGCCGTTCTGACGTTGGTCTTGCACAGGCTCTCGACCTACTTCCTCGATCATACCTCTACGTTTCCTAGCTATCCTGGTCTTGTGTTCTCTCACGGGCGGGGACGCCAAAGGACAGTGAATCATCGGGCAGGTCTCTGGTCACAACCGACCCCGCGCCCGTCACGGCCCGGGCGCCGATCTTCACGGGGGCAACCAGCATGGAGTCGGACCCGATAAAGGCGCCATCGCCGATTATCGTGCGGTTCTTGGCCACGCCGTCATAGTTGCAGGTAACCGTCCCTGCCCCAATGTTCACATTGGCCCCGATCTCAGCATCTCCCAGATAACTGAAATGGCCGACCCTGGTCCCCGGGCCGATGGCCGCCTTCTTAACTTCCACGTAATTGCCGATGTGTACATTCTCGGATAGGTGGGCCCCTGGGCGGAGATGACAATAGGGGCCGATCTCGACGTGACTATCGATTGAGGATTCTTCGATCACAGACCCCTGGATCCTACATCCTTCACCTATGGACGAGTCCCTGATGACGGCGTTGGGGCCTATCTCGCATAAGTTGCCAATCGAGGTGTCGCCCTGGAGGATTACCCCGGGCTGCAAGACCGTGTCCATGCCAATATTCACGGATGCGTCTATGAAGGTGCTTCGGGGATCAACAAGGGTCACACCCTGGGCCAAGGCCCGCTGCCGGGTCCTTTCGAAGGCGACGGCGGTCACCCGTGCCAGGTCTGAGCGGTCATTGACTCCCAGGGCTTCGTCGGGGTCGGCGGGGGATACCGATTCGACGCCGAGTCCGCTTCGACGGGCCCGGTCTAACAGCGACGTGATGTAGAACTCCCCGTTAGGAGCAGGGGCAAGGTCCCGGAGGGCAGGCCATAGCCACTCGGAGCGGAAGCAGTAGGCGCCACAGCAGACTTCGTCGGAGGCTCGGGTCTCTTTGTCGGCCTCCCGCCACTCGATTATGCCGGTGAGTTCCCCGTCCGGGCTGCGAATGACCCTTCCCATCTCGCCGGGTTCCGGTACCCTGCAGGTGAGGACAGTGAGGGCAGCTTCGGCGCCAAGGTGCCGGTCAATCATCAGGTTTAGGGTGTCGGGGGTGAGGAGGGGCATGTCAGCGTTGACTACCAGCACGTGGTCGGTGTGCTCAGCAATGAAGGGCTGCGTTTGAAGGAGCGCGTGGCCCGTGCCCAGCCTCTCTCCCTGTAAAACCCGAATTGTGCCGTTGGAAAAGCAGGCGTGTTGGGTCGGGAAGTCGGGGCCGACTACCGCAGCAGTTACGGTCGCCGGAGTTTGCGAGACCGCATCCTTCACCCATGAGAGCATCTCTCTGCCCGCAACACGGTGAAGGGGCTTGGGGATTCGGCTCTTCATCCGAGTCCCCTTACCCGCCGCCAGTATTACCCCAGCCCAACTTGTCATATTTTGTCCAAATAAGAAGTCCCTTCTTTTCCGCGCTCCGCGAGGAAGGAAGGGACAGCTAGTCCAAGTATTTGTTTATTGGGGCCTTCGACCTACTACTGGGAGGGTCGTCAAGCTCAATCATCTCAATCTCTATTTAGATAATAAGTATCACACATAGGGGTGTCAAGCAACGAGACCTCCTGCTCTGTGTGGTGAACTGCATGGTATACTCCCCCCGAGAGACCCTGTTGAGAGCATTCTCTATTTCAACACCTGCACCCTTCCCCTTCCATATTCTTTTGACTATTGCTACAAGTGGACGCGATTAGCGTGAGCAGCCAGGCATCGGAGGACTTCCTTGCTCTTTGCCGCTGGTGAGTCCAGCGTCCTGGAAGCTGTAACACACCTGGTCATCCAGTTGTGTGTGATCCTGATACTGGCCAAGCTGGGTGGCGAGATCTTCACGCGATACCTGAAGCTTCCGGCGGTGATTGGAGAGCTGATGGTAGGCGTCGCCATAGGGCCCTACGCCCTGGGCAACCTGATCAACCTGAGCACAATCATACCGGGGTCGGACCTGGGGCTCCTGTTCGCAAAGCCGGAGGTGCCCACCGAGGCGATCAGTTCCGAGCTCTTCTCCATTTCGGAGATAGCAGTGATAGTGCTGCTGTTCTTCGTGGGGCTGGAGACCAATCTCGGGCAGTTCATGAGATATGCGAAACCGGGGTCGGTAATAGCGCTAGGCGGCGTGGTAGTGCCGTTCATTCTTGGCGTATTTGCGACCATCGCATTCGGATATGCGGATAGCATAGGCAGTGCGGAGGCGCTGTTCATGGGAGCAGCCATGACGGCCACCTCAGTGGGGATAACGGCCCGAGTCCTGAGCGAACGCAAGAAGCTGGCAACGCCCGAGGGCGTCACAATCATGGCGGCGGCCGTGATCGATGACATCCTGGGCATCCTCATCCTGACCCTGGCCGTGGGTGTCGCCGACACGGGTGCGGTGTCGGTCACTGACATACTGATAGTCGGGGGGAAGGCGGCGGGGTTCCTGGTGGTGTGGTTCGGGGGAGGACTGCTGATTTCCAAGTACATATCGAAGTTCATACTGTCTCTGAAAGTCACCGGGGCTGCGATTGCGATTTCGTTTGGTATTGCGCTCCTGTCTTCGGGGCTGGCAGAGAGCTTCGGACTGGCTTTCATCATTGGTGCTTACGCCGCAGGGCTGGCCCTTTCGGGCACGAAACTGGCACAGGTGCTGGCCCATCACCCGCCGGGCACGGAAGAAGATGAACACAGGCGCGACCCTCCCTTCGTAGTCTTGCACGACGCCCTGGTGCCCATATTCTTCGTGGTGCAGGGGATGCAGGTCGACATGAGCCTGTTCGGCGGTGTTATCGTGTTCGGGCTGGTGTTGTCGGGCTTGGCGATAGTCTCCAAGGTGTTCGGGTCCGGGATTCCGGCCATGGGATTGGGGTTCAACACCCTCGGTTCTGCGAGGATCGGGTTCGGCATGCTCCCGAGGGGCGAGGTTGCGTTGATCATCGCTGGCATCGGGTTGAGCAAGGGTGTAATAGGTGGAGAGCTGTTCGGGGTGACGGTGTTTATGACTATCGTGACCACGCTGATGGCCCCGCTGGTGCTCCAGCCTCTGTTTTCCAGGGACAAGGTGGGGATGAGGTCGGCATTCCAGGAGAGCATAATGCCTCACGCGTTGGCGGATTCGCCCGAACAGGATGCGAAAGAAGCGCCGAAGGAGCAGTGAGTCGGTGCGCCTTTTCAGGAATCCGTAACTCCCAACCAAAGCAGCGCCCTTGCAGCCCCCATTAAGCACGGCTATGCTTTAGGCGCGCCCCCGTAGCTCAGAGGATAGAGCGCCAGCCTCCGGAGCTGGAAGCGTGGGTTCGAGTCCCGCCGGGGGTACCACTCATTTCCTGTCCATTCTGCCTATGACTGGCGGCGCAGCTTTCGCCTGTCTGCCATTGACTGTCTGTCTGCCCAAAACCTAAGATGGGTCGCCGCGAGGTGAGGGGAAGGCAATTAAATTCAGGAGGAACACAATGGCATCAGTGAGCAGCGGTTCGATTCCCATGACGGCGCCTCCCTTTTCCAAGGAGGAATACCAGAGGCGTCAGGATGCCGTAGTGGCGTCGCTGGAGTCGCACGGGCTGGATGCGATTGCAGTGACTGCTTACAGCCACCTTGAATACCTTTCCGGTTACGACGGGTCCGGGGGCTACTTCGCCCCGTTCCCGCTAATCCTGGCCCCGGGCCAGCCGCCAACGTATGTGGTCAGGAGGTATGACGAGGACGCCGTATTGACCGAGAGCTGCGTAACCGAGGTTGTGCCCTACACCCAGCAGGGCGACCAGGCAAAGGCGGTGGCCGACGTCCTTCGGAGGTTTGGGGTGGATGGGGGGAGGCTCGGGATGGAGCTGGGCTGCTGGAACCTGGCCCCCTGGGACGTGGCGAGGCTCGAGGCGGAACTGCCTAATCTGACGGTGGTAGATGCGACACAGGTCGTGTCCAAGGTGGCGGCGGTAAAGAGCGATGTAGAAATCGAGACGATGCGCAAGGCCATGGGCTTCACACGGGTAGCCATCAATACAATGAATGCTTCCTTGAGGGAGGGCATCACCGAAGCTGAAGTTTCCGATGCAATGATTTCGGCGGTGATGGATGCCGGCGCAAGTTGGATGCGGCCGTTTACATTACTTTTTGGACCGCGCACTGCCCTCCCCCACGGCCTCCCGACCTCCTACGCCCTTGAAGCCAACCAGCCAGTATTCACCGAGACGGGAGGCTGGGAGAAGGGATACGCGGGAAGCATCTGCCGCTCCGCGGTGCTCGGGAGCCATCCGGGGGCGGAGTCGCTGCACGCCCTGGCCGAGGAGGCGCTGCGAGCGACTATCGAGGCAATCCGGCCGGGCGTGACAACCGGAGACGTGGACGCCGCCTGCCGCGGGGTTATTGAAAAGGCGGGCAGCTCAGAGGTGTTCAGGCACCGCACGGGCTACCAGAACGGGATTATGTGGTCCGACCGGGGGAACCTGAGCCTGGAACCCGACTCCACGGACATCCTGGCTCCGGGCATGACATTCCACATGCCAGTTATCCTGTTTGAGAAGGGTGAGTATGGAGTCGGGGTGAGCGAGACGGTCCTGGTAACCGAGAATGGTTGCGAGGTTCTTAGCGGGCTGCCCCAGACCATACACAGGGCAGGCTAGGCGGCTGTGAACCAGCCAACTTTCTCGCCCCGGTAGCCGAGCGCTCTTACCCCTACGCTAGGCGAGCAATCAATTGAAGCGGTAGAGCTTGGCGGCGTTGTCGCAGGTGATCTGGCTGACTATTTCATCCGGCAGGTGCCCGAGGTTTTTCTTGATGACGGCCCGGGAGTCGGGGAAGACGCCGTCGGGGTGGGGGTAGTCGGAGCCCCACATGATGGAGTCCACGCCAATTCTCTCCACCTCGTCCATGGAGACGTATTCGTCCTGGAAGGTGGAATGGCCCTGGCGGCGCCAGTAGTCGCTGGGCTTCATCTCCAGCCCTAGCTGGAACAGCCGGTCGTCGTATTCTATGTCGGTCCTTTCGACGATGTAGGGTATCCAACCGATGCCACATTCGCCGAGGACCCAGTTGAAGTCCGGGAACCTCTCGCATGCGCCGGATAGGATTACGCTGATCAGGAACTCGGAGCCGGCGATCTGAAACAGAGCTTCGCCCAGCCCCCTGACTACGTATTTGTACTCCTGCTCCTCACCGGGTTTGGGCCTGGAGAACTGGCCGCCGAGGGTGTGGAAGGAGATGGGGACCCGACACTCGGCGGCGGCCTGCCACAAGACATCCCAGTCCTTGTGGTAGACGGGCTTAATCATCGGGGGGACGAGTATCTCCGCGCCACGGAGGCCCAGCTCGGCGGCTTTGCGGAGCTGGTCGGCGGCGGTCTGGGGGTCCCGGTGGGTGAGACAGGCGAGGGCGTTCATGCGGGTGGGGTTCTTGCCGACGAATTCGGCGACCCACTGGTTGTAGACCTCATAGGTGGCTTCAAGGACGCCTGCGTCTTCAACGTCGGGGCCGAGGCGCCCGCCCGCGCCAATCTCCAGGATTCCATACATCATCTCGGCGTCGACGCCGTCAATATCGAGGTCTTTGACCCGGAGGTCGGGGTTGCTGGGGTGGAAAATACCCTCCCCAATGCTGTCGAAGAAGCCGACTTCAGCCATGCGGTCCAGGTGCAGTTCCTCGCCCTCCTTGTACTCTCCGCTGTTCAGGCCACCAAACCCTGAAGGCACTACCCTGTCTCCTTGCTGCATCCAGAAGGGCCCGTCGTCGGTGTCCTCTACGTGAGGCATCATGTGCCTGAGGTGCGATGGGGCATTCTCAACGAAGACCTCTGGGGGCATGTAGACGAGGTCCATGTGGGTGTCGGCGGAAATCAGGCTGTATTTCATATTCCTCTCCTAGTGTCTGCCAGCGCGTTGCAGGGGCATCGACCTTGCATTTCGGCTAGTTGAACTTGTACACCCTGGCGGCGTTGTCGCAAATCAGCTTCTGCCGAATGGCTGCATCCAGGTGCCCAAGACCCTCGTCTATGGCCCTGGCGGAATCGGGGAAGACGCCGTCGGGGTGAGGGTAGTCGGAGCCCCACATGATGTTGTCAACGCCGATCCGCTCGACCTCATCGGTGGAGACGTACTCCTGCTGGAAGGTCGAGTATCCCTGTCTGCGCCAGTAATCGCTGGGCTTCATATCGAAGCCGAGATGGAACAGCCGGTCATCGTACTTGAGGTCAGTCCTCTCAATTACGTAAGGGATCCAGCCGATGCCACACTCGCCGAGCACGAACTGGAAATCGGGGTGGCGTACGCAGGCGCCGGAGAGGACCATGCTCACCAGGAACTCGATGCCGGATAGCTGAAACATGATGAAGCGAAGACCCATGTCCAGCCTTCCATATTCGTCCTGGTCCTCGGGGGCGGGGGTGCGGTGGGGATAGCCCAGGGTGTGGAAGGAAATGGGCATCTGGGTGTCGGACGCGGCCTGCCACAGGGGCTCCCATGCCTTGTGGTAGGCGGGGTCGGGCATCTTGCCGGCGTTGATCTCGGCGCCGCGGAGGCCCAGGCCGGCGCAGTCCCTGAGCTGCCGGGCGGCCACATCGGGGTCGTGGCTGCTGAGGCACCCGAGGCCCGCTATCCGGTTGGAGTATGGTCGAAACAGGTCGGAAACCCATTTATTGTAAACGTCGTAGATGGCGGTGGTGACCTCAAAGTCCCTGAAACCAGGCCCGGAAAAACCGCCTCCGCCAATTCCAAGGATGCCGTAGACCACCTCGGCGTCCACGCCGTCTATGTCCTGGTCCTTGATGCGGAGCTCGGGGTCGGAGGGGTGGTAGATGCCGTCCTCCTGGCCTTCGAAGAAGCCGACCTCAGCCATGCGGTCAAGGTGATGGGACTGGCCGGGGACGTAGGCGGCAAAGTCCTGCGTGAGGTTGCCCCCGACGCCCGCGCCGCACATGTACTCACCCCCGATCTCCCAGACCTTGCCGCCGTGCTTGCCCTCGGTCACGTAGGGCATCTTGTCCCTGAGGTGAGCGGGGGCGTTATCGGTGAAGAGGTCGCCGGGAAGCCAAGCGGTGTCCAGGTGGGTGTCCGCAGATATGATCTTGTACTCCATGGGTGTCTCCTACCGGCTGCTCACGGGTCTGGGTCCTGTCATGGGGTTGGCAGAATTGGGGCCTGCGTAATGGTACTCCTTAGCCGGGTGGAACGCTATATGCTGCGCTGGTTGGGCTGGTTGGTGATGCGCCGGGTTCCTATTCAGTTGTGGGGTTTTCATTTTCGTTCTGTCTGTTTTGGAGGGGGTCGGCGATGGAAGGTCCGGGACTCGGTTTTCAGGGGGCGGGAGGCCAGCCTGGTTCAGCCCCGTGTTCCTGTGTCACATGGCAGACAAGCGAGGAGACCTCGCCTGAGGGCGTCTCTACCACCAGTTTCTCAGTTTTCCTGACCCACTCGGAGGGGTGGGGAGGTGTTTTCTCGCTGCCGTCGCTGGGTTAATGGGAATCTCCGAGGGGAACGACGGGGGAGATTTTTCCAAGGGCCATAAGGCCCGAGGTTTTTCGGCAGGGCTCCTAAGTGAGGAGCGTGCCGTTTAATGTTGTGGACCTTCCATCGCCTGGATGGATGGGGAAGGAGCACGGGACCCGTGGGGTGAGGAGATGGCGTCCCCGACGTCTCGGGGGTTACATCCTCTGGGTCGTGCTCGGGCCTCCCCGGGGTTTTGGTTCCTCCTTTTATTATCAGATATTTGTTCGACCGCAGGATATGATAGTACTGTCGGACAGGTGTGTCAAGAGCAAATGTGCGGCTTATGAGGGGAGAGTGAGCTCTCCCCTTAACCCTTTCCCTGGGAGGTGCATAGACCGGGAGAGAGCCAGGGTGAGGGGGAAACGATGGCCCGCATAGCCACCTATGCCCAACCCGCGAGACCGGCCTACCCTTCGACAGGCGTCCGAATCCTCCCCTGTTGCTGCGCCCACTCCGGGTCCGACTTCGTGACCAGCGACGGCAATATGAACCGGAAGTCGCACACCTTGTCGCCCCGGGTCTTCACCTTGGACCACCCCACCACGCCGTTGGGGTCAAAGGCCTCCACCAGCCCCCGGTGCACTTCCGTGTCGTAGATGTATCCAAAGGCCAGGCCCTGGTGCCCCTCTTCGGCCCAGACCTCCGCGCAGGGGCAGTAGGTGCACGTCGTGTGCATTACCCCAGGAGACACGTGACTGGACCCCTTGAACACGAAGCAAGTGGAGTTCGGGTCACGCCGGCTGATAATGTCCGTCCACGTCTCGAAGTCGAGCGGCATTTCGCTCGAAACCGCCTCTGCCTTCATCCCCTCCCCCCGCTCATACCCGAAATCGTACAACGCCTCACGCATCAGCTTCTCAGCAGTAGCGTCAAAATTATCCTCCATCGCCCGGGCCACGTACATGCCCAACGCCCCGAACACCCCAAAGGTCCTGCGCGAAAACAGGATCGATGACGCAACGTCTGCCAGCCTGTCCCTGGGCATCTCCCCAGAGGCCCCCGCGGTATCTCCCGCATACGAAAACGTTATCGCCATAGGCCCGGACCCGTCCGCCGGTATCTCCGTATGCGACACGGACATCTCCTCGTCAAATCCCTCGGCAATCCCCTGCAGCGTATTGCTCCAGTACAATGCCAGGATCTCCGCCCCGCCTCGCTTCGCAAAGTACTCGCTCCCCGGCACGCTCGGCAGCATGACCGTCGCCGCAGCAGGCCCGCCCTCCACCTCCACCACCGAGTCCGGGTGCGCAAAGGCCAGGTCCGCCACGTCCCACGCCCTGAGCAGAGACAATGCGTCGTTCCCCGACGCCAATGTCGCCGGGTCCTCCGCCATCGACTGACCCCTGTACCGACCGGCCAGCCGGAACCCTTCACCCAGGGCCTTCATCCCCGGCTCCCCCAGTCTCGCCCGCGTATGTATCGTGAGATGCCGCAATAGCATCCAATAGTATTCGTCGATGATCTTCAGCGACGCGATTCGCTGGTCCCTTGTAGCTGCTGGATCACTGGTCATGTTGCACCTCCCTGCTGAATAGGAAAAAGACCCCGGCCGAAGCGGGAAACGCGGCGGCGACTGGTCAGGCTACCACTGGACGAACATGGGCATGACGACGTGAACATAGGTCACGCCCTCGCTGGGAGATACGGGTCTCAGCACCCCGGGGCTCGACGGGCTGGACGTTTCCAGTGCCACCATCCCGTGTCCCAGAACGCCCAGCACCTCCGTCAGGTACTTGCTGTTGAAGGCAATCTTCGCCGCGTCTCCCTCCACCGTGGCGGAAATCTCACCCTGGTTGTCCCCGACCTCTTCTGAGCGGGCCGAAATCGACAGCCCTCCCACGTTGTCCTCTCCACTTTCGGAAGTCTGCAGCCGCACGATCCCGCTGCCGTCCCGGGCAAATATCGAGGCCGCCCGCGTAGCCCTCGCGAACTCTCCCACGTCCACCGTAGTCTTCGATGCGTGCTCCTTCGGCACCAGCTGGCTGTAGTTGGGGAACGTGCCCTGTATGAGCTGGGAGACCACAGCCGCATTCTCGAACTGGAACAGCACCTGGGTCTTGCCTTCGTTGACCTTGATCTTGACCGGCTGGTCTTTCCCCGACGACAGCCGGCTCGCCTCCTGCAGCGACTTCGCGGGGACGATTATTGCGCCGCCATCCGGCAGCTCCTCCCCGACCTTCGTCTCGTGCACCGCCAGCCGGAACCCGTCCGCCGCCGCCAGCACCAATGTCCCCTCTTTGAGCTCGATCTGCACCCCCGTGAGCACGGGCCTCGAGTCTTCCGTCGCTGCTGCGAAGGCCACCCCGTCTATCGCCTGCTTCAGCATGTCCGGGGCAATATCCACCTCCAGGCCGTCCTCGACGGTCGGCGTTGGGGGGAACTCCTCGGGGTCGGTGCCCGAGATGTTGGCCTCGAACCGGGCGCAGGTCACGTTCAGGCTCTTCCCCCCCGACTCACTGTTCAGCGTCACCTCCTCCGACGGCAGAGACCCGACGAACTCCGTCAACAGCCGCGCCGGCACCGTTACCACCCCGTCCTCCTCCACCCTAGCCCCGATCCAGTTGGTTATCGTCAGCTCCAGGTTGGTCGCCGACAGCCGCAGACGCCCGTTGTCCGTAGATATCAGGACATTGCTCGTGATTGGAAGGGGTGTTCGTGACGCCACCGCCCTCCCGACTTCAGACAGCGCGGCGCTTAAATTCTCTTGGAGACAGACAACTTTCATGGGCGAATTCCTGTGGGGGGATATTTGTCGAAAGTATACATCAGGGCTAAAAAACGGGTCTAGGGGCGGGGCATGGCAAAGGGGCCTCCCGACTTGCGGGAGGCCCCTTTTTCCACAAGCGGTATCCGTGCTGTTTACAGCCCGTGCGTGAGCCTGATGACCAGGATGAATACCCCCAGCATCAGCAGCCCTGTCAGGATGACCAGCCTGTGGTCGCTCAGTATCCCGCCGAAGGGCCTGTATATCGGCGAGAAAATGGCTGCATAGGGAGCTTCAAACACCTGCATTATCATCTCTAGAATCTTGAAGGGCAGGCTGAGTATCGGTGTAATCGCATCGAATATCGACATGATCGCCTTGAGCACTTGCTCGAGCACCGCGGCCAGCGGCTTGGCAATCAGGTCGTATACGGCAAAGATCGGTTTTAGCAACGCTTCCATGTGTCGTCTCCTTCGTTAAACAGGTATTGCCTGCGTTAGCTCTAGCTCCAGAGGACCCCCAGGTGCCTGGCGGCGATCATGAAGAAGAGCATCGGGATGGACAGAAGCGTGTTGACCCGGGAGGCCTGTCCCGCCGCGCTGACCCACGCGGGGTCCGGGGCCTCTCCGTCCTTGTTGGCCTGGATAATCTTCTTCTGGTTCGGCCAGATTATCAGCCAGACGTTCAGGAACATGATCGTCCCGAGGCCCGCGCCTATCGTTATCGAGTTGAACGCATTCGACCCCACGTAGCCGTCCCAGCCAAGCTGTACGCCGCGGGACAGTATCCACGCGACTCCGGCAAACATGGTGACGAGGGCAGCCCACCGGAACCAGAACAGGGCCGTCGGCACCAGGTTTATGAAAGCGTCTCGCCTTGAGCTGCCTTCAAATTTGGGGAACGAAGGGGTCTGGACAAAGTTGAAGTAGTAAAGGAGCCCGATCCAGGTAATCCCTGCGATTATGTGTAACCACCGCAGGGAACCCAGGTAGTATTCCCAAGCCATAGCATCCTCCGTAGTTTCTGTTATTTCCGAGGGAAAGAGTTATTGGCGACCGCCGGGTGTTGGTCCTCGGAATCCGCCAAGATGAACTAACGGTTTGCCTACCCTGCCCACCCCCTTTCCAATAGAAAAATTAGAGGCCCGAGCGGATGACTGAACAGCTTAGTTCCCGTGACTATACTACAACCCGACTCCCTTTCCAAGGGGTTTTGGAATGCATCGACGCGTTTTATTCAATCCTCCAACAGCGCTATGAAGTCCTCCCGAGGCGGCGCAAAGATGTCCAGCGCCAACGCCCGACCCGAAATCGCCACCGCCCGGTGCTCCACCCCCGACGGCACAAGGTAGGCGTCCCCTTCCTTCACCATCCGCGCTTCACCGTCTATCGTCAGCTCGAACTCTCCCTCCAGGCACATGCCGGCCTGCTCGTGGGGATGGGTATGGAGGGGCACCTCCGCCCCGGGCTCCAGCGTGATGTACACCATCATCACCTTGTCTCCCCACAACGGCTGTATATGCGCCCCCGGCGCAATCTCCTTGCCCTTCAGCGCCTTCGGGTCATAGAACGGCATGACGACTCTCCTTGCTCCTGGTCTGGGGCCGAAACCCGACCTCATATTATCACCCGCGCCTGTTGTACAATGGCCCCACACTTGGCATCGGGGGCAGGGTCATGAAGGCTCAGAGGATTATCTCAACCATAGATTCCCACACCGCGGGCGAACGCACGCGCATGGTCACCGGCGGCATCCCCAACATCCCGGGCCCGACCATGGCCGACAAGCGGGAGTTCTTCTCCCAAAACCTGGATTTCGTCCGCAAGGTCCTCACCCTAGAGCCCCGCGGAGATGCCGAGATCATCGTCGCAGTGATTACCGATCCCGTGAACGAAGGCAGCGATATCGGCGTTATGTTCATGGACTCCCTCGGCTTCGAAGGCATGTGCGGCCACGGCACAATCGGCATCGTCACAACGCTCATCGAGACCGGCCAGATCACCCCCGTCCATCCCTATACCGAGGTGCGGCTCGACACCCTGACCGGCTCGGTGTACGCCCGGGCCGCCGTGGACCACGAGGGCAACGTCAAGGAAGTGACACTGCGTAACGTCCCATCCTTCGTCTACATGCAGGACGCCCAGGTCGACTTCGACGGAGGGAAAGTCCTGACGGACATCGTATACGGCGGAAACTTCTTTGCGATTCTGCCCGTGGAGCGTCTGGGCCTGGAGCTGGCCCCCGGCAATGTCGGCAGGCTCGTGGAGCGCGGCATCGCTTTCCGGGACGCCGCTCGGGACCAGCTTGAAATCAGTCATCCCACCGAGCCCGGAATCAACCCCCTGCACGGTGTCGAGATGTACGTCGACAACCCCTCCCCCGGCATTCATGCCCGCAACATCATGACCTTTGCCCAGCATTCCTTCGACAGGTCGCCCTGCGGCACCGGCACCTCCGCCCGGCTGGCCCTTCTTCACGCCCAGGGCAGAATCGGCGTGGGCGAAGAGTTCATCCACGAAAGCATTCTCGGCACGGTCTTCCGAAGCCGGATAGTAGAGGAGAGTCGGGTGGACGGCTATCCGGCAATCGTGCCGGAGGTCACGGGCTCGGCGTACCTGACCGGCTCCCACCAGTTCTTCATCGACCCCCGGGACCCGCTCAAAGAGGGTTTCCTGCTGGGTTAGAAGGAACTGGTTGAGGGGCAGTGAAGACTCAGAGAGTAATTTCCACCATCGATTCCCACACTGCGGGCGAACGCACCCGCATGATCACCGGCGGCATTCCCCACATCCCGGGCCCGACCATGGCCGACAAGCGTGAGTTCTTTTCCAAAAATCTGGGCTCCGTTTGGAAAGCCCTAACTCTCGAGCCTCGCGGCAATGCGGAGATCATCCTCGCAGTCATCACGGCCCCGGTTAACGAAGACAGCGATATCGGCGTTCTGTTTATGGACTCCCTCGACTTTCAGGGAATGTGCGGTCACGGCACAATCGGCATCGTTACCACCCTCATCGAGACCGGCTGGATCACCCCCGTCCATCCCTATACCGAGGTGCGGCTCGACACTGTGAGTGGCACGGTCCACGCCCGAGCCGCCGTGGACCACGATGGCAACGTCAAGGAAATAACGTTGCGAAACGTGCCATCCTTTGTCTATATGCAGGATGTCCAAGTCGATTTCCAAGGCGGCAAGGTCCTTGCCGACATCGTCTACGGCGGTAATTTCTATGCGGTCCTCCCCGTGGAGCGGCTGGGGTTGGAGCTTGTGCCGGGCAACGTTAACCGGCTTGTGGAGCGCGGCATCGCTTTCCGGGACGCCGCCCTGGACCAGCTCGAAATCAGCCACCCCACCGAGGCCGGGATTAGCCCCCTGCATGGTGTCATCATGTACGTCGACAACCCTTCACCCGGCATCCATGCCCGCAACATGATGGTCTTCGCCCAGAGCTCCTTCGACAGGTCGCCCTGCGGTACCTGCACCTCCGCCCGACTCGCCCTCCTTCACGCTCAGGGCCGCATAGGCATCGGCGAGGAGTTCGTCAACGAAAGCATACTGGGCACGGTATTCAAGAGCAGGATTGTGGAGGAGGGAAGGGTGGACGGCTATCCGGCGGTGATACCGGAGGTTACAGGTTCGGCATACATAACCGGTTCCCACCAGTTCCTCATCGACCCCCGGGACCCCCTCAAAGAAGGCTTCCTATTCAGCTAGAGGACTAGACCGCTAAGTCCGGCTTGCTAGCTGTCCAGCAGCGCATCCCACGGGTTCACGAACGTCCTCACGGTCGCCGGCCCCTCAAGAAGCGGCTCCAGCGATTTGGCGGATGCCCGGTGCTCCGGGCTGGCGTCCCACTTCTGCCAGTCTTCCCTGGAGTGCCACGTGCTGACGATAATCACCGTCTGGTGGTCTGCCGTGTCGGCCAGCGTCTCCCCCGACACATAGCCCGGAAAAGTCGTGGCCTGCTTTCTCATCTCCAGGATCTTGTCCGCCGCCTCGGACTCGTGGCCCTCTTTGATGTGTCTCTCTATAAGCACCCGTACAAGCATGGTCTCATCTCCCTCCAGGCTGAGGCCTCTGCCAGGACTAAAAGGGCCTCCCGATACCCGTTACGTGAAATTCGCGGGTCCCCTGGGACCTCGCATTGTCTGTGGAACTCCCCCCGACTCAACCATTATACCAAGCCCGCCCTAAGCCAATGGACACGGGCCCTATCCGAAAAGCCCGCCCTTCTTCCTGCCCAGCTTCGACAGAAATCCGTACCACTGCGCTTCTGCCTTGGATTTCCGGTCCAGGTCCTTGATCCGCTGCTTCATTATCTCTATGACCCGCTTGTCCTCGCCCTTGTCCAGCCAGTACCCGTGCTCTTCCTTGCAGGTGTCAATCGGCAGGTTGTAGGCCCGGTAGTTGAAGGTCGTCATCCGGGCCCCGCACCTCGGGCAGTCGATTTCGCTCGTCCGGGGGTTGTACTCCATCATCCCCTTCAGCTCGTCCTTGTCGAACGCAGTGTCCTCCAGCTGGTCTAGCTCCACGTGGTCCAGCCACAGGCCCTCGCATCGAGGGCACCTGTCGATCTCTATGCCCTTGTGCTGCTCGATATCCAGGCCCACGTCGCACCTGGGACAATTCATGTTTGCTTTCACTTGCGCCGCCTATTCAACTATCTCGGTTTCCATCGCAGGGTTGATGGAAATGTGGGAAAACGCCGAGTGCTTCGTCGCCCCGTGCCAGTGCACCTCTCCGGGCGGCACGTGGATCACCATCCCCGGCGTCATCACCTGCTCCCGCTCCCGTGTCGCGACTATCCCCTCTCCCTCGGTGGCCAGCAGGACCTGGTCGTTGGTATGGGTGTGGAACTTCGTCCGGGCCCCGGCCGCGAAGTGAACGTGCAGCATGTTCAGGGTGTCGGTGTGCTCCGTGCTCACCAGTGGCTGCACCTTCACTTCTCCCCCAGTGAATATGGGCATGGTGCTTATCTGCTTGGCGATGTTTTCAGGGTCAATTACGTTCATGCTTCCTCCGAAAAAAGGGCGTCTCTGGGGTCACTTCGATGATATCACACCCAACCCTCCTACCATCCCAACCTTCCTTTCCCATCATTCCGACCCCCTTCCTCCCGTCATTCCGGCCCCCGAGCCGGAATCCATCCTGCGGGGTTGGGTGGGGTGTCCTTACCCCCTCTCCCTCGACGGGAGAGGGCTGGGGTGAGGGTGATCCCGGGGCAGCGGGGGGTGCCCCACACCTTGTCAACCCGTCTCGCCCTTCCATCACCAACAACCACCTTCCCCTCTTGTCATCCCGAGGCTCCGCGAGGAATCTCAAGCGCCCCTCCTTAACCCTACCCCAATCCTTGCCACTCTCACTTCTTCCTGACATCCCCCCTGGTAACGAATTATCAGAAATGCTGCTTGGCAGCATTTCTGATAATTCAAATAAAACAGGGCGGGCGGGTGGGACTCATATTTATCCCTCCCTGTAGGGGTGCCCCTCGTGGGTACCCTGTCCGCCATACACGCTAAGACTTGGATCGCTCCTTCAAAACCGAACCATCCCTCCCCCAGTACTGAACTAGAGGCCCGCGTGGGTGCGTCGCACCCACGCGGGCCTCTGTTCTCCTCTCCCCCTCTCCCTTATAGGCCCTGAGCCTGCCCCGTACTCCGATACGGGGGAGAGAGGGACCAAGGGGGTGAGGGTTCCCTTGGGGAGGACCGGGGGGATATTCTCCCCAAAAAGCCGCACATTTGCCCTTGACACATCTGTCCGACCGTACTATCATATCCTGCGTTCGAACAGAAATTCAGTAACACAAGGAGGAACCAAAAACCCAGGGAAGCCCCGAGACCCGACCCAAGGCATCGCCCCCGAGAAAGCCTGCCCCCGAGCAGTCGGGGGTCGGGGGACTCAACGCCCTGGCCCATCCCAACGGCCCTCGCGCAGGCCCGAGGCTCAAGCTAAGAGTGTTGTCTCCTCACCACGGGTCCCGTGCCCCTTCCCCATCCATCCAGGCGATGGAAGGTCCACAATACTCTTACGGTGCACTCTCTTTGAAAGAGCATGCCGTCTGTGCGGATACCGCAAGAACCGCATCTACGCCACCGGCATTGACCTTGTCGGCACGTCTGAAGGCCGCAACAGGCCTTGTTGGGAATCCCGTCGATAAGTCGGATTCCTCTGGCGTCTACCACGACGACTCTGGCGGGCTTTGCCCGCTCTTTCGGTGGTTCAACCTCTATGGTGGACTGCCTGACCCGTTCACCTAACCATAGACCCGCCGAATATCCGCAGGGCAGGCATACCCGCCCCCCTGCGCCTGAGTCCCGGACCTTCCATCGCCGACCCAAAACCCGAAAGAACAATCAAAACCCCACCCCCACAACCGAATAGCCCGGCCCCCGGTCATTTGACATTCCCCAGGTGCGCGGATAGACTCACGCCCATCCCGATGCGACGCCTGTTTGACCCCCGATTTGTGACCCCGCACCCGACCTTGACGACTCTACGGTAACCGCCGCTCCCGGAGACACCCTTGGTCTACCTTTCCACCGATACCCCTGTCCAGCGTCTCCTCGAAGACGCCCTGGATGGCAGGCCCGTATCCAGGGAGGACGCCTGCAGCCTCATCCGGGTCCAGGGCCCCGATATCCCCGCTCTCCTGGCCTGCTCCGCCAGGCTCACCGAAAGGACCAAGGGGCGTCGTGTCGCCTACTCCCGAAAGGTCTTCATCCCCCTTACCAACCTCTGTCGGGACCGCTGCGGATACTGCACCTTCGTCAAGGGCCCCAAGCACCCCGACGCCAAGACCATGACCCCCGACGAAGTCCTCGCCGTGGCGAAGGCCGGTCGCCGCGCCGGTTGCAAGGAGGCTCTCTTCAGCCTCGGTGAAAAGCCCGAAGACGTACACAGGCTGGCCCGCACCCACCTCCAGGAGCTCGGGTATCCCTCCATGACCGACTACCTCGTGGACATGTGCCGTCTGGTCTTCGAAGAAACCGGCCTCCTGCCCCACTCCAACTCCGGCGTCCTCGAACCCGAGGAGGTCGCCCGCCTCCGAGAGGTCACCGTCAGCATGGGCCTCATGCTCGAAAATGCCAGCCCCCGACTCCTGGAAAGAGGCCAGGCCCACTTCGGCAGCATCGGCAAGGACCCTCGCATCCGCCTTGAGACCATGCGCTATGCCGGCGAACTGCGAGTCCCCTTCACTACGGGCATGCTCATCGGCATAGGTGAGACCCTTGATGAGCGCGTCGACACCCTCTTCGCCATCAAGCACCTCCAGGAAGACTACGGCCACATCCAGGAAGTCATCATCCAGAACTTCCGCGCCAAGCCCGACACCCGAATGAGGGCCTACAGCGAACCCTCCGCCGTGGACATGGCCGTCACAATAGCTGTGGCCCGTCTCGTCCTCGGAACCGAAATGAACATCCAGGCTCCTCCCAACCTCACCGCCGATGCCTACCAGTTCTACCTGGCCTCTGGCATCAACGACTGGGGCGGTGTTTCCCCAGTCACCAGGGACTTCATCAACCCGGAGAAGGCCTGGCCCATGATCACCGAACTGAAGGACCGCACCCAGGCCCTCGGCTACGACCTGCGAGAAAGGCTCGCCATCTACCCCGAATACATCGTGGAAAAGTCCGGCTATTTAAACCCCGCTATGGAGAATGCTGTCCTGGACTTCATAGACGGGGACGGCTACGTTAAGGATGAGGAGACCCGATGGTAATTGATGCCGCTTTGCCCGGCGCCCTTGACACCGGTATCGACAGGCTTATGTCGGTGATCGAACCGGAGACCGCCCGAATTCTCGACAAGGCCCTCAACGGTTACGATATCGAGGTGGATGAGGCCATAACCCTCTTCTCCGCCACCGACCTTGAACTCCATGCCCTCTGCGCCACCGCCAACGAGCTCCGAAAGCGCACCGTCGGCGACATGGTTACCTTCGTGACCGTGCGGAACATCAACTTCACCAACATCTGTTATACGGGCTGCAAGTTCTGTGCCTTCGCCAAGCACTTCGGCGATGAGGAAGCCGAGACCCTCACCATAGAGCAGGTCGCTGACCGCGCCGAGGAAGCATGGGAAGCCGGCGCCACCGAGGTCTGTATGCAGGGTGGCCTCCACCCCAAGATGACCGGCTACGAGTACCGGGACATGGTCATTGCCATCAAGGATCGGGTCCCGGGCATCCACATCCACGCCTTCTCCCCCTTCGAGGTGCAATACGGTAGCAAGAAGACGGGCCTCAGCATCCGGGACTTCCTCCTCATGGTGAAGGAGGTCGGGCTGGGCTCGATACCCGGCACCGCCGCCGAGATACTGGACACCGAGATTCGGCAGCGCCTCACCAAGAACAAGCTCAGCGCCGAGAAATGGACAGAGGTTATCAAGACCGCCCACGACGTCGGGCTGCCCTCCACCTCCACCATCATGTACGGCCACATCGACGCCCCGGTCCACTGGGCCAACCACATCGCCCTTATCCGGGACATCCAGAAGGAAACGGGCGGCTTTACCGAGTTTGTGCCCCTGGGATTCGTCCACTGGGACTCGCCCCTGTACCAGCAGGGAGGAGTGAGGCCCGGGCCCACCGGCATGGAAGACCTCAGGATGCACGCCATTTCCCGCATCATGCTCAACAACTGGATCAAGAACATCCAGGTCTCGTGGGTCAAACTGGGCCAGAAGTTCGCCCAGGTCTGCCTTAACGCCGGCGCCAACGACTTCGGTGGCACACTCATGAACGAAAAGATCTCCCGGTCTGCGGGCGCTCCCTACGGCCAATACATGTCCCCCGAGGAGTTCCAGAAGCTGATTAAGGACATGGGCCGGGTCCCGGCCCAACGCACCACCTCCTACGACATCATCAGGGTATTCGACTGACCCATCCCTACGGAGGTCTCAGAAATGAGAGTTGAAGCAAAACTGGCAGAGATGGGCATTATCCTCCCCGACTACTCCAAGGAGGGATATCCCGGCGCGACCTTCGGCACCATGAAGTCTCACCACCGCGTGGGCAACGTTCTCTACCTCAGCGGTCACGTCCCGTGGAAGGACGGTGGCCCTACCGGTATAGGCACTCTCGGCAAGGACGTTACCATTGAAGAGGGATACCAGGCCGCCCGACTTACCGCCATTCACTGCTTCGCCGGAATCAAGTACGCCATCGGCGACCTGGACAAGATAGTCGGCATAATCAGGTCTCTGAACTTCGTGGTCTGCACCCCAGAATTCACGGATGTGAACAGGGTCTCCAGCGGCGCCACCGATCTGTTCGTCGAGGTTTTGGGTGAAGAGCGAGGGCTCGGGGGACGAGCGACCATCGGCGTGACCAGCCTTTCCAGCGGCGTTTGCTTCGAAAACTGGCTCACCGTCGAGGTCCAGGAAGAATTCATCCCCGACGAAGTCGGCCCCGACCAGTAGTCCTAATCCTTTCCTCCTTCACGGCAGTGATAGAATCGTAGCCTACTATCACCTGGTTTGGGCGAGGTCAACGCATTGCACGATCAGGCCCTTAGCGACCTCCGGGTCCTGGACATCAGCCGGCGCATCCCCGGACACGTCTGCACCAAACTTCTCGCAGACTTCGGTGCAGATGTAGTCCTGGTCGAACCCCTTGCCGGTGATCCCACCCGATCCTCGAACCCCTTCATCAACGATCTCCCCGGCGTAGAATCCAGCGGTTATTTCCGCTACCTCAACAACAACAAGCGCGGCATCACCCTCGACTTCGGGACCATCACCGGCAAGAAACTCCTTCTTGAGTTGATAGAGTGGGCCGACCTCGTCGTCGAGACCTTCTCCCCGTCAACCCTCCCCTCCCTCGGCCTTGGCTACGAGACCATGAAGGAGCGCAACCCCAGGATCGTGCTCACTTCAGTAACCAACTTTGGCCAGAACGGTCCGTACAGTGAATACCAGGCCTCGGAAGCGGTCTACTACGCAATGTCGGGGCTGATGAATACTACCGGGCTGGCTTCCCGGGAGCCGGTCAAACTGGGGCCTAACGTCATCCAGTTCCATGCCGGGATAATGAGCGCCCTGCATTCCATGATCGCCCTCCGGGGCACGGCCGCAAGGGGCGTTGGGGAGCACGTTGACGAGTCGATCCAGGAACTGCAGGCCGGTAGTATTGACCGCACTTCCGTCATGCTGTTGGCCTACCAGTACACCGGCTTTATCACCGGACGCGAGAACTTTGAAGGTGGTGGTGGATCGATCCATAAATGCAAGGATGGCTACCTGAACATGTTCCCCGATGCCACCATGATTCCCAAGGGCCTGAACATGCTGGGTATGTCGGAGCTGATGGAAGAGCCCCTCTTTTCCACCATGGAGGCGCGATCCATGCCCGAAAGCCACGAATATTTTGATGCGCTGCTCGAACCGTGGCTCCTGGAACGCCCTGTGACGGAGGCATTCGCTGCGGCCCAGGGCTCTCGCATACTCTCGGGGCCGGTCTACAACTCCGCCCTTCTCACCGCCGACCCCAACTTCCGCGCTCGAGCCTACTGGCCTACCGTCGAAAGGTCACCCGGCGACAAAGTACGGATGCCCGGCAAGTCCTTCCAGATGTACGGTGGCCCGTGGGCCATGCGCCGCCCCGCCCCGACCCTCGGCCAGCACAACGCTGAAATATACGGTCGGATTCTCGGTTTCTCCCGTGAAGAGCTTGCGACACTTAAACAGCTGAGAGTGATCTAAGCCGGTGGGTACGACAAAGCTGCCACTGGAAGGCATTCGTGTCCTGGACATCACCCTCGTTTGGGCGGGACCCTACGCCACCCAGATGCTCGCCGACTGGGGCGCAGAAGTAATCCGGCTGGAACCCATAGACCATTTCCAACCCATGGCCCGGGGCCAGAGGGCCCGGGTGTCA
The DNA here is from genome assembly GCA_965207225.1 of Dehalococcoidia bacterium. Classification (GTDB taxonomy): domain Bacteria; phylum Chloroflexota; class Dehalococcoidia; order Plut-88900; family Plut-88900; genus Plut-88900. The sequence goes on along the minus strand of CBDBLV010000002.1, from coordinate 195,795 downwards.
AAGGCTGAAATAACCGCGGATACGGATTGGCACAACGCCTACCCCGACTGGGACCCCACCGACATGCCCTGGAACAGGACGCCTTCCTTCAACGTTCACGCCCGCAACAAGAAGAGCATGACCGTGAACCTGGGTGCTCCCGGGGGACAGGAGGTGTTCCAGAGGCTATTCCATGTTGCCGACATATTGATAGAGAACAACGTCCCCACCACCGCCGACAAACTAGGCATCTCCTACGAAAGGGCCCGAAAGATCAACCCCGGCTTTATCATGGTCCGGATGCCGGGATTCGGCCTTCAGGGGCCCTACAGGACATATCGGACCCTCGGCAGCCACATTGACGGCGTCTCGGGTCACGCCAGCCTGCGCGGGTATCCCGATCTCGGCCTCGAATTTCAGACCGACATCTTCTACAGCGACGCGGCGGGGGGTATAAACTGCGCCCTGGCGGTGCTAATGGCCCTCAGGCACAGACAGCGCACTGGCAGGGGCCAGATGATAGAGCTGGCCCAGGTCGAGAACTTCACCTCCTACATCAGCGACGTGAACATGGACCGGCTGGCCAACGGACGGGTCCAGCGCACCCTCGGCAACCGGCACCGCACCATGGTCCCCCACGGCTGTTATCCCTGCGCCGGAGAGGATGAATGGGTGGTCATCGCCGTCGAGAAAGAAGAGCAGTGGGATGCCCTCTGCAGGGTCATGGGCAGCCCCGACTGGACAGCCGACAGAAAGTTCGCCAGCTATCTCAGCCGGTACGAACATCAAGATGAACTCGACACCCTGATCTCGGCTTGGACCCGGACCCTCAATAAGGGAGAGGTGATGTGCAAGCTGCAGGAGGCGGGCGTGCCTTCGGGCCAGGTGTCCAACCACGCCGAGGTCTCCCGGGACCAACAGCTGCGGGGGCGCAATTTCTTCCAGTGGGTGGATATGCCCGGCACCGGCAAGCACGAATACCCGTCCATAATCGGCCGACTTTCAGAGACCCCCAATGCCATCCGCCTTCCCCCGCCCCGACTCGGCGAGCACAATGAATACGTCTACAAGCAACTCCTGGGCTACACCGAGTCGGAATACAGTGAACTCAAGGACATAGGCCATATAGGCAACGCCTACCACGCCCACGTGGAGTGAGGGCCTGCGAGACGAGAGTGCGCCAGCCATGGATATTCTTTACATGCGCCCCCGAGTCCGTATACTATCCTCGCCAAAACCACTCAGGCATCGGGGCCCGGGCCCCTTTCTGGAGGTGCAATAGTGGCCGACATCGATGAAATCGCCCCGACCGATTACCTCACCGAAGAACAGATCAAAAAAGGCTATTGGGTCCAGGAGACCTTCGGAAACTTGCAGGTCTGGCACCGCAAGAACCAGATAGCCCTCCTGATCATTACACCTGACATCGAGGCCAAGGTCCAGGACATAGTGTTGGGCCGGATCCGGGAGTTACAGGAAGTCTTCGAAAAAACGGGCTGGAGGCCCGAGGAGGACGAGGAATAGCCCAGGATCACCCTCCCCAGGAGGCCACTCATGGCAATTTACGAATATTACTGCGCTGTTTGCAGCGAGGAATTCGAGCTTATGAGACCCATAAGCAAGTCCGCCGACCCCGCCCCTTGCCCCACCTGCAGCGCCGAGGGCCAAAAGTTAATGTCCGCCGCGGCATCAAAGGTGGACTATTACATCAGGACTCCGTCCAAGCCCGCCTTCCGGCAGCACCCGCCCACAAAGAGGTAGCCAGTTTTTGGTGCATTTAACACCATTTACCTTAACGACTATCAGCTAACATCCATATCCATTAGCTAAGGCGCATAGCATGAATTTGACCGCAAAAAAAGTATATTGCAGGAAATGCAGGAAGCTGGTCAGCGTCCGCCGGGACGTAGACGGAGAAAACACTACCGTCGTCTGCAACGGCTGCAACAACACCTCCTACTCCTGGGACCAGGTAGGCTGGAAATACGTCGGAGGGTAACTCGTGGCCAAGCGGGACTACTATGAGGTCCTGGGGGTCGACCGCAGCGCCGACTCCAAGGCTGTCAAGAAGGCCTACCGCTCCCTCGCCATGAAATACCACCCGGATAGGAACCCGGGTGACGACGCGGCCGCAACTTCCATGAAGGAAGTCAACGAGGCCTACGCCGTCCTCAACGACTCCAAGAAGCGCGACCTCTACGACCGGTACGGCCACGCCGGCCTGGAAGGATACACCCAGGAAGACATCTTCCGGGGAGTCGATTTTTCCAGCATTTTCAGCGAGTTTGGCTTGGGAGATATCTTTGGCTTCGGAGGCGACCCCTTCGGCGGTATCTTCGGCAGCCGCACCCGTAGCCGACCCCGCACCCACAAAGGCGCCGACATCCGATATGACCTGGAGATAACCCTTCAGGACGTGGCCAAAGGCTTAAGCAAGACCATCACCCTGGACCGCGCTTCAACCTGTGCCGGCTGTCTCGGCTCCGGCGCCGAGGCTGGTGGAGAAAGTGAGTGCGAGACCTGTCTAGGTTCCGGGCGTTCTGTCCGAGAGGAGCGGTCGGGGTTCGGAGTAGTCCGGCAGATCCTCACCTGTGCTTCCTGTCGGGGCAGCGGTCGAGTCATCGTAGAACCCTGCGGGACCTGTGAGGGACGCGGCAGGACAACTGAAACCGTAGAAATTGATGTAGATGTGCCGCCGGGTGTCGAGGACGGCCATGCCCTCCAAATCTCCGGCGAAGGGGAGGCCGGCCCCGATCTCCCCGGCGACCTCTTCGTAGTCCTGAACGTCATCCCAGATCCCCGCTTCGAGCGTCGGGGCCAGGACCTTGTTGTTAGACACGAAATTGACATGGCCACCGCAGCCCTCGGGGGAGATGTCGAGGTCCCTACCCTTGACGGTGCCGTGTCCGTCACATTGCCCGAGGCCACCCAGCACGGGGCTACTTTCCGGCTCTCGGGCCAGGGGCTTCCCCATCTCCGGGGAGGTGGCGTCGGCGACGAATACGTCGTGGCAAAGATCACCGTCCCCACCGACCTCAACGAACAAGAAAGACGTTTGCTGCAGGATTACCGTCAGCTTAGAAGGAGAGTAACCGAAAATGTCGATGAATAAGGTTGAAGAAGTGGAAGCCTACACCGCCAACGTCACCAAGGCTATCCTGAAGAAGTGGAATGGCGTGGTCCGGGTCTGGAGCGAGCCGATGAGCGCTATCGAGGGGTCTCAGGTCCTCGATGAAATCACCGCTCCTACCGAGGTCACGGTCTTCGAAGAGCAAAAGGACGTCTACGGCTCCTTGTCCCAGCGCGCCCACGTTCGCTACGGCGACTCCAAGGAAGGCTGGGTCCTCTGGGACGCCATCTCCACCGACTAGCCTATCCCTACCGGAACCGGGAGATCACACCCTCTACCAGCTGTGCTATCTGGCCCCGCACCTGTCCCGAGGGTGTGAGTGCGTTGAACACTACGTGATCTACTCCCACATCCAGGAAACCCTCCACCGCCTTTGCACAATCGTCCGGTGTGCCGAACGCATATCTGCCGTCCGCTACGAGCGAGACCTCGAATCCCCGACGCCTGTTCACCTCCGCCTCTCCCGCCGCCCGAGCCTCCTCCTGTGTCCGCCCCATACGAAAGAACAAGTGGATCGCCCGGGACATCCCTGATACGTCCCTTCCAAGCTCTTCCCCGTACCGCTCAATCTTCTCCCAGGACTCCGCAAACTCCGCCGGGTTGATGCGCACCGGGTAAAAGCCATCCGAGTACCTAGCCGCTCTCTTCAACATCCTCTCCGAGACCCCTCCGGCCCACAGCGGCGGATGAGGTCGCTGATGAGGCCTTGGCTCCAGCTGAATCTTGGTGAAGCTCTGGAACCTGCCCTCATGGTCTACCGGCTCCCCAGTCCACAACTTGGTCATGATTTCCAGGGCCTCGTCCGTGCGGGCACCCCTCTCCCGAAGGCTGACCCCGCACGCCTCGAACGCGTCTGGGTGGGAGTCCGGTGGCCCCCCCACCCCATACCCCACTATCACCCTCCCTTTCGAGTACATGTCCAGCGTGGCCAGCTCCTTGGCCAGCACTACCGGGTTCCTCAGTGGCAGCAGCACCGCCCCCGCCCCGACTCGGATCTTGTTGGTGTTGTGCACCAGCGCACTCATCGTCATCAGGATATCTCCCGCCGGCACCTCGTTGACCAGGGCCTCGGGCACCCACACGGAGTCGAAGCCCATCTCCTCGGCCATTGGCCCGAACTCCTCGGGCGGGATTACGTTCTCAATCCTGCTGTAGTGAAATCCAAATTTCGGCTCTGCCATGACTCGTCTCCCAAAACCGGGTGTGTCATCCACTCCTTGCCCCCCAACCTTCGCCCGGCTATATTAGTGCAACTATTATGCCGGAAGATTCGACTTGCCGACCTCCCCTACAGGCCCTCGCCGGGACCCGAGTCCTGGACCTGACCCACTACGTCGCCGGCCCCTTCTGCACTAAGCTACTCGCCGACTACGGTGCCGAAGTAATCAAGCTCGAAAGACCCGGCTCAGGCGATCCCGGACGCAGAATCGGGCCATTTAATCAAGACCTCCCCAACCCCGAGTCCAGCGCCCTCTTCCAGTACCTTAATCAAAATAAACTCGGCATAACTTTGGACCTAAAGCAATCTGCAGGCGTTCAAATTATTGAATCCCTGGCCATGTGGGCTGATGTAATAGTGGAGAACTTCCAGCCTGGTGTGATGTCAAAATTCGGCCTGGGCTACTCTCGACTAAAGGAATTGAACCCTTCTTTAATCCTAACTTCCATTTCAAATTTCGGGCAGACCGGTCCCTACAGGCATCGTAAGGCAACCGAAATAGTGGAATATGCCACCGGGGGACCCATGCTCTTTACCGGTGCTTCCCACCGGGAGCCCTTGAAGCACGGCGGACGAGTCGGAATGTACTTCGCGGGTCAAGTCGCAGCCATCGCCACTCTTACTGCGCTATACCGGCAGATGGGTAACGGTAACCTGGGAGACCACTTGGACATATCTATAATGGAAACTCAGGCCGGGACGATAGACAGGCAATCAGCTCTCCTGCTTGGCCACGTTTACACTGGTCGGCGGTATTCTCGTTTCGCTGGCGAAAACAAAGGTTTCTCCCAGGTGTATCCGGGCAAAGACGGGTACATGGATGTGCAGTACGCTGGAGGGTCCTCCAGGCTCTTGGCCCTTCTGGGGAGACCGGATTTCTTCGAAGAGAACGGGGTAGATGTCACTACGGCTCTTGCAACTCCACGTGTAGTGCAAAAGCTGGACGAACTGATCGCCGAGTGGATATCGACCCGCACTCAGATAAAGGGATGGGCTCAAAGTCAGGCCCAAAGGACCCTTTCCGCCCCCCTCTACAACCCGGCAGGCGTCGCCTCCGACCCGGGGTTCCGGGCCAGGGGAGTATGGGCCGGCATCGAAGATCACCGGTATGGTCGTCAAACATTCCCGAGTCGGCACATGATCATGCGTCGTACGCCTTGGCAGATTAGGAGCCCAGCCCCGAGTCTCGGCCAGCACAATAGGCATGTCTACTGCGGCCTGCTTGGCGTTAGCCGCCGGGAATTGTCCATCCTGCGACAGGAGAGCATTGTCTAATGTCTGCACGATTGCCTTTGGAGGGTGTGCGAATCATCGATATGACACTGGCGTGGGTTGGACCCTTTGGAACGCAACTTCTGGCCGACTGGGGCGCCGAGGTGATTCGTGTTGAACCCATCTCCATTTTCCAGTATGGCACGCGGGCAATCCAAGTAATGCCGATAAACCGCGGATTGTATGACTGGGCCAGCTCCTACCCCGATGATGTCCCCGGCGAACGCCACTGGAACAGGAGCTCTTTGTTCCAGATTCATGGCCGAAATAAGCTCAGCATGACTTCAAATATACCTGCACCCGACATCATGGACACCCATCTACAGCTTGCATCCATCTCGGACGTCGTCATCGAAAACAACGTCCCGCAGACCTATGACAAGATTGGTGCCAGCTATGAGCAGCTGCGCCAGGTCAGACCTGACATCATAATGGTTCGGGTACCGGCCTATGGGCTCTCCGGCCCTTACGCCAAGTACAGGGCATTGGGGCCGCAGATGGAGTCCGCGGCTGGATACACGTGGATACGCGGGTACAGAGACGGTCAACTCACTGATGCCGGAACGTCATATTTTGGCGATGCTGTTGGTGGAGTAACCGAAGCCTTCGCTGCACTCATGGCCCTGTGTCATCGGAAAAGGACCGGACAGGGGCAACTCGTAGATGTGGCAACTACCGAAGCGATAATCAGCTACATCCCCGAGTCGACTCTCGACTGGCAGGTTAACGGTCGCATCCAGTCCGCTCTGACCAACGCCCACCCCTCCCGTGCCCCCCAGGGTTGCTACAAGTGTAGAGGTGAGGACAACTGGCTCGTCCTGTCAGTCGGCAACGACGAAGAATGGGTGGCGCTGAAACGGGCTATGGGCAATCCTAAATGGGCTCGAGATCCGAGGCTAGATACGGTGTTGGGTCGCTATCGACTTCAGGAGGTGATCGTCGATCACCTCGAAGAGTGGATGGCCGACAAAGACCATATCGAAGTTATGAATCTTCTCCAGGCCGAAGGCGTTCCGGCGGGCGCAGTTCATGACCAAAGGGAGCTCTACGATGATCCGCAGATGGTAGCTCGCGGCTATTTCGAGCAGCTGGACCAGTCCTCGACGGGTAGGCACCCCTACACCGGCATGATGTGGAAACTGAAAGAGACTCCCAACGGCATCAGGCTACCCGCACCAATGCTCGGAGAACACAACCACTACGTATTCAAGGAATTGCTGGGCCTGCCGGACTCCGACTACAAGCGATTGGAAGATGTGGGACATGTGGGCATGGACTATCATGCCCATCTGTACAAATAGAGTTGGAGGAGGCATAAGATGCTTGACTTGGTGGTCCGGGGCGGCACTGTCGTGACTCCTTGGGGCGTTGGCCCTTGGGATGTCTCGGTTAAAGACGGCCGCATAGTCTCGGTTTCCGACCCAGCCGCCCTTCCGTCCGACGCAGAACGCATCGTCGATGCCAATGGCAAGATCGTAGTCCCCGGCGGCGTCGAGCCCCACGCCCACTGCTCTTGGACCGTGCCCACCCTCGCCCACGAAGGTGTCAGTGCTGGCAGTATCGAGGATGTTAGCCGGGCCTGCCTGTTCGGCGGCACCACCACTCTAATCGACTTCGCCTACTGGGAGCCTGGTGAAGACCTCTTCGAGACCCTTGAAAAGAAAGAGGCCATCTTCAAGGGAAATAGCTACGTCGATTATTCCTATCACGTTTCCCTTTATTCCACCAAGGGCGACCTGCCCTTCTCCGTAATGGAACAGATAGGGGAGGTGATCGAAGCCGGATATCCTAGCTTCAAGGTCTGGACTACCAACACCACCCCCCACCGCCCCCGTCAGATGACCGATATCGGCCACTTGGGCGAGATCATGAGCCATGTTGCCAGGGGCGGGGGAATGATGCTCGTCCATGCCGAGGATGAGGACATCGTGATGTTCATGTACAAGAAGCAGGCCCACCTAGGTCAGGTGCATCGCAAGTACATGCACCATGTTCACAACAACATGTCAGAGGACATTTCATTCAGACGAGTAATCCGACTCTCGGAATGGATGGACTGCGCCCTGTACCTTGTTCACGTAAGCGCCAGGGAGGGAGTCGAGGCCATAGGTGAGGCACGGGCCAAGGGCTTACCCGTTTATGGAGAGACCCTTCACCATTACGCCTCCTTCAACCACAATGACTACGAAAGACCCGACGGCGCCCTGTACCATACCTATCCTTCACTCAAGACCGAGGTCGACCAGGAAACCCTCTGGCAAGGCTTGCTCGACGGCCGCTTGTCCACCCTCGCCACCGACGAGCTGTGGACTACGAGGGAACAGAAGCTGCGCGGCCAGACAATTGAGGATACTACTGGAGGTGCAGAGGGAGTCGAGGCTCGCATGGGTATCGGCTACAGCGAAGGAGTGGTCAAGCGAGGAATGAGCTTGGAGAGGTTCGTGGATATAACTTCTGCAAATGCCGCCCGGCTTCTGGGCTTCTACCCCAAGAAGGGCGCCTTAGCTCCAGGAAGCGACGCAGATATCGCCATCATCGACCCCGACTATCACAAGTCTCTCGAACTCTCCGACCTGCACGGCGCAGACTACAGCATCTGGGCGGGATGGGAAGTGCACGGCTGGCCCGTGACGACCATACACCGAGGAAAGGTGGTAGTAGAGGGCGGCCAATTGTCCGCAGAAAAGGAGCGCGGAACACTGCTCTTCCGAAAGATAGACGACAGGGTGGTAAAGAATCCCGTGTGCTGAACCGCGTGCTGCGGCCCCTAACCCACAGCCCCCGACGCCCGCAATGAGTCGATATCCTCCGCCGTATAGCCAACCGACCCCAGGACATCTTCTGTGTGCTCCCCGATGCTCGGGCCAAACCCTCGAGGCCTCATCGCCTCTCCGGCGAACTTGAAGGGGATCCCCACCTGCTTCACCGTTCCCAGTGAAGAGTGTTCCATTTCTACCACCATCTCGCGGTCCTGGACCTGCGGGTCACCCGCAACCTCGTCAATGGCGTACACCCGGCCCACGCAGGTGTCGACTTCGCTCAACACATCGAACCATTCGTCTCGGGTACGGGTCAGAAAGGCTTCGGCAAGCTGGGCGTTTACGCGCCCATCTTCCATGCCGAACTCGTAGTGGTCGGCGATCTCCTCAAGGCCCATGGCCTGGCACAGTGCCACGTAGAACCAGGGTTCCAGACTGGCAATGGAGATGAACTTGTCGTCCTTGGTGCGGTATACGGAGTACCGCGGGTCTCCTCCCGCCAGCCTTGACCGACCGAGAACAGGCACATCCCCCGTCTTGAAATAGTCCTCGAACATGGTTGCCATCAGGTAGATGACTCCGTCCGTCATGGCCACGTCCACGTACCTGCCTCTTCCCGTGGTCTTCTTCTCCACCAGTGCTCCCAGAACTGCCACTGCTGCGGTCAGGCCACCGCCTGCAAAATCCCCCAAGAGGTTCCAGGGGATGGCGTGTTCTCCGCTTGCGCTCCCAATCGCCCCCTGGGCCCCGGCCGTCGAGGTGTAGTTAATATCATGCCCCACCATGCTCCTGTAAGGCCCGGTCTGCCCGTATCCCGTGACGGAGAGATAGACAATGCCCGGGTTTATCCCGCTTATCGTCTCGTAGTCCACCCCGAGCCGTTTCACCACCCCCGGCCTGAACTCTTCCACAAATACGTCGGCGTCCTTGACCAGCTTGTATAGCACCTGGCGCGCCTCTTCACTCTTCAGGTTCAGGCCGATGCTCCGCTTGCCGCGGGCCATGGGGTCGTAGGCGTTCTCTTCTTCTGAACGGTTCAGCCACCCCGCCCCTGCCATCGCCCCCTTTACCGCCGCTCGACGCCCGCTCAGCGCGAACTCCTCAACCTTCAGCACGTCAGCCCCCAGGTCCGACAGCACCATGGTGCAGAAGGGCCCCGGGGCCATGCGCGAAAGGTCGATTACCTTGATTCCGTCCAGCGGCAAAGTCATATATGAAGTCCTCCCGGCCCGATGGCTGGCTCAGGCCTCTACGGTGATCACGCCTTCGGCGATGAGGTCACCTATCTCCTCGTCGGTCATGCCCAAGATCTCCTTGTAGACGTACTCATTGTGCTGTCCGAGAGTTGGAGCCGCCGCCAGGGTTCCCGGCGTGCGGGAAAGCTCAAAAGAAAACCCGTCATAAGCGTGCCGCCCGATCACCTCGTGCTCAAGGTGCTTGAAAAACCCCCGATACTTGACCTGGGGATCGTTGAACTGACCTTCTGCATTGAGCACTACGCCCGCCGGGACGCCCACGGACTGCAGGGCTTCCATGATTTCCTGTGCCTCGCACCCCCGAGTCCACTCCCCGATCAGCCTGTCCAGTTCGTCCTCGTTGGCCTTCCTGGCCTCCAGGTTCTCGAAGCGCGGGTCTCTAGCCCATTCGGGCTTGTCCAACACCATGCACAGGCTCGTCCATTCCTCTTCTGTGAAGACGGCGATTGCACACCATGAGTCTTCTCCCAGACACGGATACGCGTTGTGAGGTGCGGCCCTCGGGTCCCGGTTCCCGTCCCGCTTCATCTCGTGGCGATTTAGGACGTAGTCCATCTGCACCGGAGCGATGAGCTGTAAACCGCACTCCAGCTGGGACAGGTCAAGGTGCTGCCCGACCCCCGTCTTCCTCTTGTAGTCCAACGCAGCGACCAGCGCTGCGGCTCCGAAGAACGGCGATATAAAATCGGTGTAGGCGCCGTATGGTGGAGCCGGGTCCCGGTCCGGCCAACCCGTAAGGTGTGCGTATCCGGACAGGCTGGCCATCATCATTCCGAACCCGATGAAACCACTATGGGGCCCTCCGTGACCTTGCTGGCTAGCGCTGTAGTAAATGATGTCGGGCTTGATCTTGCTGATGCTCTCGTAGTCCAGCCCCCACTTGCCCATGGCCCGCGGGCTGAAGGACTCCGCGACCACGTCCGACCAAAGGATAAGGTCTCGGGCAATCTCCAACCCCTTGGGGGTGTTTATGTCCAGGCTCACGCCGTACTTGTTCGTGTTGTAGTCCGCCATGAATGCGCTGCGGTCCACACCCGCGATGCCGTCCTTGAAGGGCGGCGTCATCCGCAGCGTGTCCAGGTGAGTGTGGGATTCTATGTGGACGACCGTCGCCCCATGGTCGGCGAGGTTCTTGATGGTTATGGGCCCGACTCCCACCCACGTGAAGTCGGCTACCTTGATCCCTTCAAATATCTGGTCGGGCATGGATCAGGCTCCTCAGATAACTCCCGATTCCTCATGGCGGGCCAGGTCAGCAGCCTCTAAGCCCAGCTCTCCGCAGTAGATTGCCGGGTTATGCTCCCCGACGTGCGGCGCCCGATTAGGCGGCCCAACCGGACTCTCCGATTGCTTGATGGGCCATCCGGGATATACCACCGTCTCCCCAATCTCCGGGTCAAATACTTCGTGCCAGAATCCCCGCGCCTTGAGCTGGGGATTCACTATCTGGTAGGCCGGAGTCCCGATAGGCGCTATCCAGATACGCTGGGCCACGGCTCCTTCGTACAACTCCTCCACGGTGTGGGCCTCAAAGAACTCACCGATGTTGCGTTCCAGCATTTCTCGGGTCTCGGGGTCTGTGGGCACAAACCCGAATCCCGCCCAATCGAACCCTTTGAGCTCTAGCCCTATTCCCTCACTGTTCATCCAGTCCACCAGGGCCTGGTTTACCCTGACACCTGGACCAGAGCCGACGATGACGAAATTCACATAGCCGTCCTTGCATTTCCATGTGTAGCGGATGGGCACGTCCATGGCCTTTCCATCCCTAACCATTGAGAAGGTCTTCACAGCTCCGCCCCGCAGGGTGTTCATGCGTGACATGTCCCACGTGATGGTCGCGTTCATCTGTGTCCAAATTACGGAGAGCTGCATGGAGGCGTCCACGTGCTGGCCCTTGCCGCTGCTTTCTCGATAGTAGTACGCATTCATGGTTCCCACTGCGGCCTGAAGGGCGGCGTGGCTCCAAGCTTGAGGATAACTGATTCTGACCGGAGGTCGGTCGTCATCTCCGCTGATGTACATGATGCCCCCCATAGCCATGCCGATTAGGTCGGTCACCTTATATCGGGCGTAAGGCCCCGACTGCCCGAAGGGGGTGATAGAGGTCACTACGAGTCCTGGATTGAGCTTCCCAAGCTCCCGGTATCCGAGACCCATTTCGTCCATGTAGCCCGGCGCAAAGGACTCGATTACAAAGTCTGCCTTTTCTGCGAGACGAAGGAAGAGTGCACGGCCCTCCGGCCTTTCGATGTTGAGGGTGATGCCTCGCTTGTTGGCGTTAAAAGCCCACCAGTAAAGGCTTTTGTCGGGATCGGAAGTGTCCTGATAGAAGGGGCCATGGAGCCGGCCCGGGTCTCCGCCCGGTTCTTCGATCTTGAGCACGTCGCAGCCCAGATCGGCGAGGATCTTCCCGCACAGGAAGCCGTTTTCACGCGTGATGTCCAGGACTCTGAGCGGTGGGAGCAGGTTCATGGGAAAACCCTAATAGCGGGTAGTCGGCTTGTCAACGCATTGGACTTGGGCAGCAGTTAAGGGGCAGACCCTTTCTGTCGGTGCTACCATGACCCACAGTTTGATTGCTCGCGGCCGAGCGTATGGAGAAGCATTGCTCTACCTGGTTGGGACGCCTATAGGCAACCTGGAAGATGTAACCCTTAGGGCGCTTCGCGTCCTGCGCGAAGTGCCGCTCATCGCGGCCGAGGACACCCGCATAACGAGACGCCTCCTCCAACGCTATGACATAAAGACTCGAATCACCAGCTTCCACGACCACAGCGGTGATGCCAAGCTGGGCCAGCTGGTAGAGCACATGAGGACCCTGGACCTGGCCCTGGTCTCGGAGGCGGGGATGCCCAACATCAGCGATCCGGGCCACGACCTCATTCTGGCAGCCATCAAGGATTCGATACCTGTTGTCCCCGTCCCGGGCCCAACCGCCGTTACTTCCACTCTGGCAGTCTCGGGTCTCCCCACCGCCCAGTTCACCTTTGTTGGATTCCTGCCCAGAAAGGCCTCGGAGCGGAGGAAGATGTTGGCTTCGGTGTTACAAGGGGGTCGGACCGTGGTGGCCTATGAGGCGCCGCACCGATTGTTGGCCGCCTTGAACGACATAGATGCCCTTGCCCCGGATGTCGAGGTTGCCGTTTGCCGGGAGCTGACCAAGCTCCACGAAGAGGTCTTTAGGGGTACCGCTTCGGATGCTGTCAACTACTTCGATAAGCCTCGCGGGGAGTTCACCATTGTAATCGGACCCTCCCATCAACCGGACACGGAGGTCACCGATGAGGAATTGGCGGCTGCTCTGACAAACCTGGAGACTCGGGGGATAACGGGCAGGGAAGCAGTGGAGAGGGTGAGACGAGAGTCGGGGGTGGGCAGGAACAGGGTGTACCGGGTCTGGGTGGAGGGCCGAAGGGCCTAGGGGTTTTCCGCATCCCGAGACAATTTCGCTCCCTCTATCCTTGCCCGCAACTCATCCTCGTCGACGCCCAACTCAATTGCTTCAAGCACGTCGGCTTCGGCTTCAGCGTCGCGGCCGAGGAGGACGTAGGCGAAGGCCCGCTGAACGTAGGCGCCCTGGTGGGTCGGGGCGATGGATATGGTGGTGGTGAAGTCCTGGATCCCTTCTTCATAGCGCTCCATCTTCACGTAGGTGAGGCCGCGGTTGTAGTATGCGGCGTCGTAGTCGGGGCGGAGGCGCAGCGCTTCGGTAAAGTCCCGGACTGCCAGGTCGAACTGGCCTTCTTCGGCGAATACGGTGCCGCGGATGATGAACTCCTCGGGGATGACGGCCCTGGCTGTGGGTACGGGCTCCTCTCCCAGCTCCGGCCCCACCATGAAGAAGATCACACTGCCACAAGAGAAGACGAATATGAAGGCTACGGTCAGCAGCCCGATTACGTGTAGAGGTCGCCATGGGATGGGTCGGGTCTTGCCCTCCTGGGTCTCCCTCTCCTCTATTTGGACATCGAGGGGTTTGGGCTCTTTTTTGCGGAAGAATCGCAGCATGGGTGGAGCCTAGGTCCAGCTCTTTAGGAAAGAAGGAGAGTTGTACTCGCCGCACAAGCTGACCATGACTTCCCTTGACAAGGTTAAATCGATGGCCCGGCCCCTGTGCGGAGTACTGGAGCCCTAAACGACGCCCGACTCCTTCAACCTGCCGATGCGCTCTCCGTCATAGCCCAGGACTTCAGACAGGACTTGCTCCGTATGCTGGCCCAGCAACGGGGAGGGTTCCACATGGGTGGGGGAGTCAGAGAGCTTGATGGGGTTGCCGGGGAAGGTGAACTCGCCGCGCTGGGGATGATCGATAGTGACGATCATTTCCCTTTCCAAGAGGTGGGGGTCGGAATGGATGTCCTCGGCGTTCATCAGGGCACCGGCAGTCACCCCGATCTCTCCCATCAGCTTCATAATTTCGTGCTTGTCGTGCCTGGCTGACCATTCTTCGATTATGGAGGTGAGCTCGTCGTTGTTGGCAACGCGGGCGTCGTTGGTAGAAAACCGGGGGTCTCCTATCAGGTCTTCCCGTTCCATGAGGCGCAGGAAGTCGTCCCACAGTCTCTGGCCGATGATGCCGTTGATATAGAGGTAAACGTAGTCGTCTTTGCCGCCGGGCTTGCACCTGAACAGATCACAGGGAGAAGAGCCTGGGGACGACCTGCCCCGGCGGTCGGGGATTTCCTTGTCGTAGTAGTAGCCGTGCATGGTGACCCGGGTGAAATTCACCACGGCGTCCTGCATGGAGACCTCTACCTCCTGTCCCTTGCCCGTCTTCTCTCGCTGCCACAGGGCGGCCATGATGCCCAGCGCCGTGTGGTAACCCGTGCCGATGTCTCCCGCCGTTACACCGGGCAGAAGCGGAGGGCCGCCCGGTTCGCCGGTCATGGCCACGGCGCCTCCGGTGGTGAGGGCTATCATGTCGAAGCTCTTGTAGCTGCTGTAGGGCCCGTAGGTACCGAAGCCCTTGACCCGGGCCAGGATGATCCGGGGGTTTACCTGGGAAAGAACATCGTATCCGAGACCGAGGCGCTCCAGGGTGCCGGGGCCCATGTTCTCGGCTACGATGTCGCCCTTCCTGATAAGGTCGAAGAAGATGAGCTTGCCCTCTTCGGTCTTGAGGTCCAGGGTGATGCTCTTCTTGTTGGAGTTCAGGGTCATGAAGTAGTAGCTGTCGAAGCCCTTACCGTCGTCCCGCACCTTGCGGCCGGGGTCGCCGCGGCCGGGGGCCTCGACCTTGATGACGTCTGCACCGAGCCAGGCGAGGGCCTGCGTGCAGGTGGTTCCAGCCTCGAACTGGGTGAGGTCAATGACTCGAACTCCGTCCAGTGCGGTTCCCATGTTCAGCCTCCCGCCAAGTGCAGATTTGGGTCGATTATAGCAGACAGGCTGGACTTCATCTGACGAGAGGCCATTGGAGGAAGGAGGAAAACCAGTCCGGGCTGATGGTATGAGGGATGGGAATGGTCGGGGCGACTGGATTTGAACCAGCGACCCCCTGCACCCCATGCAGGTGCGCTACCGGACTGCGCCACGCCCCGACGGGTCGGTAGCTTAGCACGAAGGGTGGGGGTGTTCAAGGCGAGGTACCGTGGGGTGGGTTTGCGACACACCGGGTCTCTATCCGGTTGTGGGGTTGTGATTTTGATTGAACGTTGATTGACCTCGTAGCTGTTTTGATTGAACGACGCCTAAAGGGTTTTCTGGGGATTTCGCGTGTCGCAGGGGGGAGGGCGACCCGCCGGTCGCCCCTACGGAGAGGGGATACCCTCAGCCCCACAGGGGAACCCTCTCCCCCTTGTTCCCCCTCTCCCTTAGGGCCTTTAAGGGAGAGGGGGAAGGAAAAACAGAGGGAGCAGTTGGCGCGCCTGCGCCAACTGCTCCCTCTAGTTTGGTACTGGTGGAAAGGGAGGGGATGGCGTGAGTTGCGAAATCGCAGGTGATTGTTCCGGAGGGATGGGTTCCCCTGCCTTCGCAGGGGCAGGCTCTGCCCTCCGCAGGAATGACGGAGGGGGAGGGGGTGGGAATGACTGGCGAGGCATGACAGTCGTGTGTGGGCCGTCCCCCGCTCCGAGGAGGGGATACCACTCCGTTCCGCTCTTGAGACCCTTCGACTCCGCTCAGGGCGAGCGGAACCCCCGCCCGTAGGGTCCCGATCGGGGTCGGGAATGACGGGAAGAGGGTGTAGGCGATGGAGGATCCATGACCAGGGCGCAGGGGCCGGGGGCCAGCTGCGCCAGACCCGCATGTCGGCAGGGCTAGAGGGAAGCTCAGGCCTGTCCGTATGCGGGAGACGCTCTACCATTCGGAGGGATGGGAGCGCGGACTCTCTGCCGTCTCTGGGTGAACAGGGGTCTCCGAGAGGGAAGAGGGGGGAGTCCTGAAAGGGGTAAGAACCCCAGACGCTCTCGACCCTTCGGAGGGGGTCGGGCGTATACTCCTTCCCGTCGCCGTGAAAGGGGGCAGTTCCGAGGGAAGCGACGGGGGAGTCGAGCCGGGGCGCGGTGGCCTCCGGGGACCCGAGGGTGTCGGGTCGTCCCCCTGGCCTGTGGCCGGGGGTGAGTACGCCATTAAGGTGGCGCAGACGCGGGAATGCCCTGGGAGACAGGTGTGCCGCGTGTGGTCGATGGACCTTCCATCGCCTGGTAGGAAAGGGTGGAGGAAGGAGGCGCGTGTCGGTAGCCGGGCGGTTGCGCAGGGCCCGGGTAAGACGAGAGCTGATCAGGCTGTTGCGTCTCATAAGACTCTTTATTCCTTTCCTGTGATGGGCGCCGAGGTACGAGGTCGGATGCCCGGGGAGTAGTATAGCACGGGGGTTCAGGTAGGGCAAATGTGCAATTTCAGGGGGGATGCCCCTTGGCCCCACAGGGGAACCCTCACCCCCTTGATCCCCCTCCCCCCCTCGAGGGACTCGGGGCAGGCTCTTAGGGCCTTTAAGGGAGAGGGGGAGAGAAGAACTAGAGGGCCACGGGGGTGCTGCGCACCCCCGTGGCCCTCTAGTTCAGTACTGGGGAAAGGAAGGGAGAAGGAGATAAAGGGCGTGAGCGGGCAAGTCCTAGATTCATCGCGGGGCATCGGAATGACAGGGAAGGGTGTGGAATGGGGTAAGACGGGTGTGATAGGTTGGAGAGATGTGGGCCACCCACCCGCTCGACCCCCTGCCTTTGCAGGGGCAGGCTCTTCGACTAATCGCTCAGGGTGAGCGGAACCCGCACCCTTGGATTCTCTAAACTCACATTCCCGAGAAGTCGGGGATGATGGAGAGGGGACCGGGGGATGGGAAGGAGGTGGGGATGACCGTAAGGGATGAAGGCTCTACGCCCTGGCGGCGATGTCCGACCGGAGCATTTCTATGACGGCGGAGAGGGGTGTGGGGCCGAGGTCCTCGCCGTTGCGCTTTCGAACGGACAGGGTGTCGGCGGCGACCTCTTTGTCGCCCACTATCATCATGTAGGGGATCTTGTTGAGCTGGGCGTCGCGAATTTTCCGGTTCATGCGCTCGCTGCGGTCGTCAACTTCCACACGAAGCCCGGCCGCAGACATCTTTGCCGCCGCTGCCTGGCAGTATTCAAGGTGGCGGTCGGTGATGGGGACTATGGCAGCCTGAACGGGTGCCAGCCAGACGGGGAACGCTCCGCCGTAGTGCTCAATCAGCACGCCCATGAAGCGTTCCATGGAGCCAAGGATGGCACGATGGACCATGTAGGGCCTGTGCTCCCGGCCATCTTCTCCGATATAGGACAGGTCGAAGCGGCGGGGGAGGTTGAAGTCGAACTGGACGGTTGTGCACTGCCAGTCCCGGCCTATGGCGTCCTCAATTTTCACGTCGATCTTGGGCCCGTAGAAAGCCCCTCCCCCGGAGTCCACCTTGTAGTCCAGGCCCATCTCTTCAAGGGTGTTGCGAAGGGCGCTGGTGGCGGTGTCCCATTCGGAAAGGTCTCCGACGTATTTCTCTGGGCGGTCGGAGAGATAGACCTGGTAGTCGCTGAACCCAAAGGCGCCGAGGAGGCGGAAGGTGAGGTCGAGGACGCCTCGGACCTCGGCTTCCAGCTGGTCGGGGCGGCAAAAGATATGGGCGTCGTCCTGGGTGAACCCCCGGACTCGCAGGAGTCCGTGGAGGACGCCGGTCCGTTCGTAGCGGTAGACGGTGCCCAGCTCTGCCAGCCTCATCGGCAGCTCCCGGTAGCTCCGCAGCGATGAGCGGTACATGAGGATGTGGAAGGGGCAGTTCATGGGTTTCAGGTAGTAGTCCTGGTCGTCTATCTCCAGGGGGGCGTACATGTTCTCGCTGTAGAACTGGAGGTGGCCGCTGGTCTCCCAGAGTCGGGACTTGCCGATATGGGGTGAATAGACCAGGGAGTAGCCCGAGTCGAGGTGAAGCTCCCGCCAGAAGTCCTCCACGAGGCTGCGGACCCGGGCGCCCTTGGGATGCCAGCAGATCAGGCCTGCACCAAGCTCATTGTGGACGGTGAACAGGCCGAGGTCTCGGCCCAGCTTGCGGTGGTCACGCCTGGCGGCTTCTTCAAGCCGATTAAGGTAGGTGTCGAGGGCGTCCTGCGACTCGAAGGCAGTACCGTAGATGCGCTGGAGCATGGGCCGGTTTTCGTCGCCGCGCCAGTAGGCGCCGGCCACGCTGAGCAGCTTAAATGCAGGCACCTGCCCCGTCGATTCGACGTGGGGACCGTTGCAGAGGTCAGAGAAATTGCCGTGGGTGTATATGCCCAGGGAGTCGTCTTGTATGGCCTCGATGATTTCAAGCTTGAAGGGTTGGTCGTGGAAGAGGCGATTGGCCTCGGGACGGGGAGCCTGGGTGCGCTGGAAGGGGAGGTCGGCGGCGACGGTCTCGGCCATTTTCTTCTCAATGGCGGGAAGGTCTTCGTCGGTTAGCGCCCGAGGCAGGTCAAAGTCGTAGTAGAAGCCGTCCTCGGTGGGGGGGCCGATGGCGAACTTGACCTCGGGGAAGATGGACTGGACGGCCTCGGCCATGATGTGGGAGGCAGAGTGTCGGATGGACTCTCGGCGAAGGGCGAGGGGATTGTCTTCGGTCGAGCCTTTACGGGACTCTAAGGCATATTCGATGCCACTGGGGTCTGTGATGTCGGCGGGCACTGGGGGTTACTCCTGTGGGGTGGGTCTTTCGGGTTCAGGCAACAGCGAGGATTGGTCTGAGTACAGTATTTTAACTAGGAAATAAAGGGTTAGCACAGAGTCAACCAGGATTCCGAGAGAGAACAACAACATGACACCTTCAAAAGTGACCTGCCATGCCCCGGTTATATGGAGCAAGAATGCAGCGAGATAGACTGTGCCGTTAGTTAGAAAGGCTTGATAGGCGAGGTATTGGGTCTTTCCTATGCCATAGAAAACACTGTCTGTCATAGCGTTAAATGCAAACAGGACGTAAGGCACAAAAAGAATGGCTAAGGTGGTTGTGGCCCAACTTACGGCCTCCGGATCATTGGACAGGAATCTTGCGAAGTTTGGAAGGACGGGAACGATGGCGATCCAAACAAGGATCATGCCTGCGGTGATAAGCATGGAACTACGCCAAAGCACTTTTACTTTTTCAATGTCGTTGGACGCATTGGCCACCATGGCTTTGGCGGAGTCGGCCAAGGCCAGTATTGGGACTAGCATGAAGCTCCAGAGTATCTGCATGGCAAGGTAATACCCGCCAATCTCGGTGGAGCCTATGGTGTTGACAATGCGGACGATCATGAAGAAATAGGCGATATTGCGAATCAGGCTATCAAGGCCACTGCCAAGGCCAACCCTGAAGTATTCGCGCATGTCAGAAAACGTCGGGAGGGTCAGAAGACTCCGCGGCGAAATGTCTTTGACCCTAACGAGTAGGAGCAGGGCGATGGTGAACACTCCAACACTAGCCAAAAGCGTGGACCAGCCCACGTTTGCAGTAGAGCCTTCCAAGGAGAATGCATAACCGCCGAAAAACAAGCTGTCCAGCACAAAGCGCAGGACGACATTGACGATTGCCATTACGAGTACCAGGGTTCTGAGCCGTAGGGCTTCAAAGAGAACAATGATGGCGGCGGACATGAGGGCGAAGGGAACGCTGAATATGCTTATTCCCAAGAAGGTTCGGGTTTGCGCCTGGATGTCGGGAGAGGTTCCTATAAGCGTGATGAACGCATCTCGAAACAGGAATATCCCAATTGAGAAGGCAAGGGCTACGCCGAGGATAAGAGCGAATACGCTCTTTGCCCTATCCAGTTGTATGGCTGCCCCATTGCGTATCTGAGACCCGAGAAAAAAGAAAATTGCAAGGACGGTGGCTTCCTGGAACACTTCGACGGCCAGTCCGACGAATTGCCATTGCGACACTATAGCCAGAGCGCCGGTATCAGGTAATTCATTCCCGATTAATCGGACTCTGTATAGCTGGTATACGTTGGGAAGGCCGATAAACAGGAGGATAAAGGCGAAAAGACGCCAGTCCCATTGCCTAAGGTGGGACTTAAGTTCAGCTAGCATCGCCAAAGTGCAGACAGATATCTAAGACCCGACGCCGGCCAAATTAACAGAATTAGTGCCGGAGCCCTCTTCGAGAAGGAACAGGCGTGTGGCTATTTGGGAGATTCCCTGTGTCCTATTCCCTCCGCCAGAGGAAGCGCACCGAGTCCAGGGTGACGACGACGTATAGGGCGTCTACCAGGGGGAAGTAGATGGTGTGGGAGAGGGCGGCGTCGCCTGTCTCGTTTTCGGGGTACATCAGCCAGAGGTACTGCCAGAAGAAGAGCATGGCCAGTGCAATGGACGCATACAGGGCGATGTTGGCCCACATGACGTCGGCGTCGGTGGCGTAGGGGTCGGTGGAGGAGCGCTTTCTAGCGAAGTTCGCGATGAGGGCCAGCACCACGCCCGCGGCCATGAAGTAGTTAATCCACTCCCAGATCGGGTATTCCGGCGAGCCGTCGTGGTAGACGGGGGTGAGGATGAAGTTGAAGAAGACGGCCAGGGCGGTCAGAACAAGGTAGATCGCTACGATCCGTTTCAAGAATTCCATGTTCGCCTATGCCTTCCTGCTCTATTGCGGGTACCGGTAAACAAGGTAGAAGCCTGGGGCCTCGGCACCATTATAAGGCCAAGTCCATGGACAGTTGATACATGGTCACTTGCGCACTCAATCGGCATTTCATAAACTCACGGAAGCGGAAAATATCTTGCTGACGCTATAGGAGACCTAAAGATGATTACGTCGATGCTAAAAAAGCGGTGGTTGTGGGTTGTTTCGTTGACATTGTTGCTGGCGCTTGCAGTCGCGGCCTGCGGGTCCGATCCCACCGCCACTCCCGAGCCTACGGCGACACCCACGCCGCCTACGGCCACACCAGTTCCCCCTGCGGCCACACCTGTCCCACCCACGGCGACCCCTGCTCCCGCTCCCCCCACAATCGCCCCCGAGCCCGAGGAAGAACCCGCCGCGATGAACCCGCTGGAGACGCTGGTAATCACGCCGACGACGACTGGGAGCGAATTGTTCGGGTCACTCTCCGAAGCAGAGACAAACTGCATCAAGGAAGCCATCGGGGAGGCATTTTTCGGGTTGATGATGGACGCTCCGATAGTGCAGGCGTCGGCGAGTCCGGAGGCGGCAGCACCCATATTCGGGTGTATCGAAGAGGACAACCTGGTGCTCATTGGCGTGGCGTTCATGGAAGCCCAGTCAACGGGATGGGAAGAGGAAACGCGGGCATGCATTACGGAAGTCGGGAGGAGACACCCGAACGCTATCTACGTGAGGCTAGGACTGGCCTATCAGGGAGATTCGACAGCCGACGCAAGTGAAACAAATCTCTACAACCTGCAGGTGTACGACTGCATGTCCAACAAGGAGAAGCAGGAGTTCACGCTAGCGCTTTGGATAGGCGTAGACCGGAACGCCCAAGCCACGGGGGCCGATGTTGTCGGGCTGCTGTCAGAGGAAGAGTTGGCCTGCGTGATGGGGGACCTGTCGGCGGAGGAGATGGCAGCCGTGGCCACCACCACGCCGCTGCAGGCGGTGACGATTGCAAACAAGGTTATCCACTGCATCGAGCCGGAGACCAATATTGAGATCTTCGTAAGGGGCCTGGAATGGGGGCTTGGCGATTTCAGCGATGAGTCCCTGGAGTGTCTAAGGGGATTCGCGAAAGAGCAGCCGGAGTACATGGCGCTGGTCCAGTCCGGCATCGAGAACATGATGGCGATGGACCCGGATGAGTTCGTTGCGATCACGGACGCGGGCCTGGGGCAGTACGATTGCATGACGGACGAAGAGCTGGAAACGTTACAGATGGCCTTTACGAACGCAATAAGTTCGGCTCAATAGGATATACCCGCCATAGTCGGGCATCCGACCTGGAAACAGGAGAATCCGGCCCCCGGGGGCCGGATTCTCGCGAAAGAGTCCATATGCAGGGCTGACGCAGTTAAGATGTCCAGGGCTCAAACTGAAGTGGAGGAGAGAGCATGGCTAGCGATAGGGTCAGAGAGAACATAGAGGTGGCGAAGAGGGAGTTTGCGCGGCTGGAGAGTCGGCTGCGGGGGTTGTCCGCAGAGGACTTTAATCGGGCGAGCGCGTGCGACAGGTGGCAGGTCGGGGACGTGGTGGCGCACGTTGTGTTCGTGGTGCAGTTCCAGAAGAACATGACGACCCGGGGCTTGAAGGGTGAATCCGATGCGCCGGAGGGGGCCCGGCGGGCGGCGGCGGAGGATGTACCGGCGGACGTGAGGATAGCGCAGGGGGCGATCAGGCTGAGGGAGAAGCTCGGGGATGGGCTGCTGGACGCGCTGAGCAAGAACTACCAGGAGGGGTTTGAATTACTGGACTCACTGACGCCCGAGGACTACAAGAAGCCGTGCTGGCACCCGTGGCGTACGATGACCGTGGCGGACTTCGTAGACCTGGTGGTAAACGAACTGGCGATTCATGCCTGGGACGCGTTTTCCACGCTGGAGCCCGACTACCACATGGCCCCGGAGTCGCTGCCGGGGGCGCTGGCTATCGGGAATATGACGCTGGAGCGTATGGCGTCGACGGGGCCGGCCCGGTTCAGATTTGAGCTAACGGATGGGAATGAAGTGCCGGACCTGGTTGTCGGGGGTGACGCGGCTCCGGCGGATGTGAGCGCGACTATTCGATGCGATGGCGAGGCGTTGGTGCTGCTCTCAAGCGGAAGGCTTGGGATGGAGGATGCGATGGCGTCGGGGCGGGTGGAGGTATCGGGGGACGAGGGATTGGTGAGAGAGCTGGGTCGGGGGTTGGGGGGGTTGTAGGGGGTGGGGAGTGGTGATCTAAATGATCAACGCCCTAGGGACTATTGGCAAAACAATTAATGATCTATTCGCAAATATCCGGCGAATTGGTCTACTTTATGTTGCGGGGATTCTGTTTATTTTAACCCGGCTTATAGCTCCAACTTGTCGCTCTACCAATAATGCTCGTAATGATCCAATGGGTACAGGAACTCAACATCAGACTGAGACTACTTCCATGAGGGCACTCAATCTAAGACATCTGCTGCTTTTGGCTCAAAGTTTTGCATTCTTTGTAGCGCTCTCAACATTTATGGGGCGCATATATTATCTGACGTACTATGAAAACTTGAACATCCCAACATCAGAAAATTACCTGAACCCACTCGACTACGCGTTGGTTTCTCCTGATGTAACCATCTTAGGCATTGGTATTACATTGCTTTGGGTGGTGATTTGGCTAGTAAGAGTACCAAGAGCAAAGACTTGGCATTGGGCAACAATATTGATCGGATTAGTGATGGTTGGTGCAGGCTTCTTTTCTGAATTTTCTCCATTAGGAGAGCAATCTCAACCAATGTGGCCGGGGCTTCTCGGAGTGCGAGAGTTTTTTCGCACAGGACTAATCCTCCTTGGCTCCTACATAGTCTCTTCCGGATTTGTATGGAGGGATGAGTCATCAAGCGTTGATGATAATCCTGCCAAGACCAGAACACTGAGAATATTTCTACTTGTGTTCTTTTTCATCCTCCTCTCTATGGGTGTGTTGGTATTGACGGCTAGTGCAGTAGAAATCGCGGAAACAAATGCAAGATTCACATTGGAATATGCCCCGCAAGTAGAGATTGAGTTCCATAGGTCAATAGTTGGTACTCTGCTAGATGACGTCTCAGGGATGTGTAACGTCGAGGCCAAATCTTGCAGTTTTGAGCTGATCCTTCTTGGTAACCAATCCATATATGTGCAGCCTATAACGAGCGCGGGCGCCAATGGCCAAACGATTCACTTTAGCTTTCCAATAGAGGATATTGCCCGGATAGCTTACACATCCGTAACTCCAGACAAATGAAGTTTGCTAATTGGCGTGGGCGAGGGAGACGGGGGCGGGGCCGATCTTGTTGTAGCAGTCGAGGGCGGCGACTTTGTAGCACTCGGCGAGGGTGGGGTAGTTGAAGACGGTGTTGACGAAGTAGTCGAGGGTGCCGCGGAAGGCGAGGACGGCCTGGCCGATGTGGATAAGCTCGGTGGCCTCTGCTCCGATGATGTGGATGCCCAGGAGCTCCCGGGTGTCGCGGTGGAAGAGGAGCTTCAACATGCCTGTGTCGTCGCCGAGGATGTTGCCCCGGGCGATCTCTCGGTACCGGGCGAGGCCAACCTCGTAGGGGACACCGGCATCGGTGAGAGCCTGCTCGGTGCCGCCGACCATGGAAAGCTCGGGGACGGAGTAGATGCCGAATGGGAATTTGTCGGGGGAGGAGTGGTACTCGATGCCGAAGGCGTGGCAGGCGGCTGATCTGCCCTGCTCCATGGATGTAGAGGCGAGGGAGGGGAATCCCACAACGTCTCCAACGGCGTAGATGTGGGGCTGCTCGGTCTGGTAGTGTTCGTCGACGGGAATGCGGCCCCGTTCGTCTGAGGTGAGGCCGGCGGAATCCAGGTTGAGGGCTGCCGTTGCGCCCACCCGACCAACGGAATACATGAGGATATCGGAGGCTATGGTCTTTCCCGACTTGAGGTAAGCGACGGCCCTGCCATTTTCGGACTCCACCCGCTCGACTTCTTCGCGCAAGCGGAAGATGCAGCCCATGTCGCGCATGTGGTAGACGAGGGCCTCGGTCAGTTCCCTGTCGACGAAATCGAGGACGCCAGAGCGCTTTTCGACAACGGTTACGTCGGCGCCGAGGGCGGCGAAGATGGAGGCGTATTCAATTCCGATGACTCCGGCCCCGACCACGGTCATGGTGCGGGGTATGGAGTCGAGGCCGAGGACACCGTCGGAGTCGACGATGACGCGGCTGTCGACGTCGAAGCCGGGGAGGGGTGCGGGGTTGGTACCGGTGGCGATGACGATCTTGTCGGCTTCGACTCGGGCGGTGCCGCTTCTGCCAACAACTGCAAGGGTGTTAGGCCCTTCGAACACTCCCTCGCCCTGTAGAACCTGGACGCGATTGCGGCGCATCTGGTGGCGGATGACCTCGGTCTCCTGGACGATGACGTGGTTGCAGCGGAAGAGGAGGTCTTCGGCCATGGAGATATCTTCCTTGACGGTGAAGGAAGAGCCGTAGATGCCGCGCTGGCGGAAACCGGTGAGGTAGAGGACGGCTTCACGGAAGGTCTTGGAGGGGATGGTGCCGGTGTTGATGCATACCCCGCCGACGACCTCCCTGCGTTCGCAGATGCCGACTTTCTTGCCCAACTTAGCAGCCTGGATGGCGGCGCGTTGACCAGCGGGACCTGTGCCGATGACGAACATGTCGTACCGCCCGCTGTCGCTCGAAAGGCTCAAGAAAACTCCTTGAGTAAACCACCTGGTACGCACAGGCAGTGTAGTTGGGGTCGGGCGGGGGTGTCAATGGAGGGGTGGTGGGCTGGACTTGACAAAATCAAGAACCGAGGCCGATTCTGACATCGCCCCGTCGCTCGGCATGGGGACCGTGTACGTCAGCGTCGCCTCGTCTCCTTCCACCTCGATGTCCTCAACGAAGTTGCGGATGAGCACCTTCTTCTCCGGTATCGTCCCGTCCTTCAGGAACTCCCGGAAGTCCGCCACGTACCGGGCTATCTCATCGGTGTTGGGCAGCTCCACTCGCCTCTGCTCAAGCTGGGTCTCAGCGTCGTCCCTTGTAGCCTCCAACTGTTCCTCACGATGCCTCAGAGACATGATGCGGGGCGACAGGACCTCAAGGGTCAACTCGCTCGTCTCAATGGCCTCGTAGAGCTTCTCAAGACGCTTTCGTACGTCGGACAGCTCCGCCTCAACGACCTCCAGCCTTCCGGATAGTTCTCCGGCCATGGCGTCGATCTCTTCGGCCACAAGCTGCACCAGGGCCACGATGGTCTCCTCGTTCAGTATCCGCTCCCTGATCTTCTCCACGACGAAGGTCTCCAGCTTCGGGGCGTTCAGATAGTCGGCGGTGCACGTCCCAGCGCCCTCTAGATGGAGGGTACTGCAGATGTAGTAGGCGAACTGGCCGCTCTTGGCTCCCTGGGCGCGATAGGGCCTGCCGCACACCCCGCACCTGAGCAGCCCGCTCAGCAGGTATTTGCTCCCCACTCTACCGGGCCTCTGCACCTTCGGGGCGCGCTCACTCATCGCCTGCTGAACATCCTCGAACAGCTCCCTCGACACCAGCGCGGGCCAGGCTCCCTCCACTCTCACCGGGTTCGGGGCCTGTCCGTCCTTGCTGGTCTTTCCCCAGACGGCGGTTCCGGTGTACGCCTCGTTTCTCAGGACATAGTGAAGCGTTCCCTTGTACCAGCGCTTTCCCCTGTTGGTGATGCCCCGGTCGTTCAGCTCCTTGCACAGCTCCTTGAGGCCGCTGCCTCGCAGGGACTTCTCGAATATCTCCTTCACCACGGGAGCCGTGGCCGGGTCAACCTCAAGCGAGGGGCGCTCCTTGGGGCCGTCCTGCACCTTGATCTTCCTGTAGCCGAAGGGGGCGTTGGATGCGAGGAAGAAGCCCCGGGACGCGGCCTCCCTCATGCCACGGACGACCTCCTGCGCAAGATTTTCGCTGTAATATTCGTCCACGGACTCGATGATGCCCTCAAGCAGCCTGCCGGTGGCGTTGTCCTCGGCCTGCTCGGTGATGGACACCACGCGGATGCCCTTGCGCCGCAGCTGGGCCTTGAACGCCACGGCGTGCTCCCGCTTCCTGGTGAAGCGGCTGAATTTCCATACCAAGATGACCTCGAAGGGGGCCTTGGCCTTGCCGCCCTCCTCGATCATATCCCTGAACTGGGGCCTGTCGGCGACGCGGCCGCTCTCGGCCTCGTCCACGTACTCCCGGGCCACGGAGTAGCCGTTGGCCTTCGCGTACTCCTTGAGCGCCCGAAGCTGTGCGGACACGGACAGGTCCACGTCCTGCCGGTCACTGGACACCCTGGCGTAGAGGGCTGCCGGCGTGAGTGGCTGTAGGTGCTTCTTCTTCATGCTGTCCTCCTTGAGTCTCCTAGTTGTGGCGTCGTTTCCTGTGAGTCCTGGGAAACTGCCACATTCTGATCTAACCTTCATTCTCGCATCAGAGAGCCGGGTCCATGTAATCGCTGAGACGTTGGCAAAAGATGTAGAGATTATCGGCTCTGATGCTTGCGCGCCAGTTTATCCGTGCGTTCTTCCCCATCGGTTTATCCGTCACCGTAATAGTTACCTGACACGGGTCGCGACTATCTGATGAGAAATGATAGCTGCCGTGTGAGGCCGCGTTCCGCAGATGCCAGGCTAACTTACCCAAAGTCCGAGGTTCCATTGGCGGACGCTTGGTTATGTTCCACTTTGGCCACCCTTGGGAATAGAGTTTCTTCAACTCTTCGTCGTCCTCCAGAAGTGCGTAACCTCTCTCATATGGAAGGACCAGCAAGCCCAGCAGGGAGTTGACTATTTGGGTAACCATATGAACTGGTGCATCGGCTTTGTTGGGCGAGTTGTCAAACACCTCCTTAACAAAGTCCAGGTTTATCATCGTTCTTCTTTCTATCCCCATAGCTTGGTTTCTGGGTTCAAGCATGCCGATCCTCTCTGGTTGGCTTCGTCTGTGTCTCGGTCGTGTCGTCCAGTCCTGCGACACCCTCAAGCGGCGTCGTTCGCTCCAGGCCCTGCGGCGGCCTGAAGTCTGAGTCCCAGGGCGCGCACCACCTTCAGGACTGTGGCGAACTCCGGGTTGCCGTCGGCCGACAGAGACTTGTACAGGCTCTCCCTGCCTAGCCCCGTCTCCTGCGCCACCAGCGCCATTCTCCGGGCGCGGGCTATGTCTCCGAGGGTCGCCATGATGAGGCTCAGGTCGTCCTCTTCCAGGGCGACATTCAGGTATGCCGCCATGTCCTCCTCGGTTTCAAGGTGCTCCGCCGGGTCCCACGGCCTCGTCTGCGTCTTTGCCATAGCTGCCTCCTAGAGTCCTCTGGCTAGCTCCAACGCCCTTCGGATGTCCCGCTCCTGGCTGTCCTTGTCGCCTCCGGCCAGAAGGACGACCAGGGTTTCCCCGCTCTGCGAGAAGTACACCCGGTAGCCGGGTCCGTAGTCGATGCGAATCTCCGACACTCCCTCTCCCACCGGCCTCACGTCTCCGGGGTTGCCCAGGGACAGCCGCCTGATGCGGTTGTCGATTCTCACTCTGGCCTGCCTGTCCCGAAGCCGCCTGAACCAACGGGCGTAAACCTCGGTCTGGCGAATCTCGACCATCACCACATTGTAGGCTACAGGATACCTGAGACGCAAGAGGCAGTAGGTAGAATGAAGTCCGAGGTGTAAGGCATGAGAATCGTAGATTCCCGCGGCCAACGAATATCGAACCTAAGTGAGTGGCGAAGTCGAATCTTCGATGGGACGTCGAAGGAGAAGGATTGGAAGAAGGGGCGGAGTGCCTATTCCCTTGCCGAGTTCATTATGGACCGGAAGGGCGCGGCTTATCTGGAAACGCGCTTGTCTTCCGTCCTGTCACGGTACGTAAAGTTAGAGCAGGCCACGCCGGAGCATCTGGCGAAGTTCGACTCCTATCCGGGCAACCCTAGCAACCTGGATCTTGCAATCACCGGCCATGTGGAAGAGTTGACTCCGAGGACAAGTCTGTTTGTAGGGGTAGAAGCCAAGGTAGACGAAACGTTTGCCAGTACGGTGAGGAGCAGGTACTCGTCGGCCATGAAGAAACGGGCGGCCGGGAAGAACACCAACGCGCCCGAGAGGGTGAAGGGGCTGTTGGCGAAGTATTTTTCGGACCACGGTTCACCGGACACTTCCCGGTTCGCAGATGTTCGGTATCAGCTGTTGACAGGAACCGCCGGGACGGTCGCCGCACCGGGCGAAGTCTCGGTGTTTTACGTCCTAGTCTTCAGAACTTCAATGTACGATGACCGAAAGGGCTTGTCGAACCTTCGAGACTATGAGAGCTTCATGGAAGCTGCCCGCAGTAAACTCCTGGTTCGAGACGGCAAGGATTTCCGGGCCGACGATCTCGAACTTGACGGGAAGAGGTTGGTCTGCGTTTATGATTACGTGGACTTCTGATGTTGCTCGTCCGGTTCACATACATGCCTCGGGGTCTTCGCTATAGTTGCACGGGCTAGTATCTGTCCGTGACGCCTAGTTTGTGGAGAATGGCGCGACCTCCACTCGAATCAGGACTCAACGACGCCGCTCTCGCTTCTGAAGCCGTGTATCGAACTATTCCGCGTTCCTCGCCAAGGTCATTCGACAGGTATTGATCCCAAACCTTGACCTGTCGCGTGGCGATGACAATTGCTTCTTGGGCTCTTACTCGTCTATCAACTGTCCGCCGAACGAAGTCCTTCGCTAGACGCACCGAGGGTAGCTCCTGTAACGCCTTCTGATTGAATCCGGAGCTGTGATATGGAACAAGCTGGACAACTGCCAGCTTGCTCCCTAGCTCTGAGCGTGCATCGGCCAAGGACATACCTTTCGA
Organism: Dehalococcoidia bacterium; assembly: GCA_965207225.1. GTDB lineage: Bacteria > Chloroflexota > Dehalococcoidia > Plut-88900 > Plut-88900 > Plut-88900. The sequence continues at coordinate 166,288 of CBDBLV010000002.1, read as the reverse complement.
TGCAGCTAGAGTCTCCATTATTGCCTTGAGTTTTCGGTCCCAATAGCCGAACCCTCCATGCCAAGCGAATCGAGGGTCTAAGCACACAAATGGCATGACTCCGGGTATGTGCTCCTGCCGCAGGTTGGCGATAAGTGCCCGCCGTAAGCTAGGGACCTTGTACTCGAAGTAGTCACCAGGTCCGAGCCCTGGGTTCAGCATCAGCACGTAAATGGAAGCGTTCAGCATGTCTCCCATAAATGGGACTGGAATGAGGCCCAAGTGGAGCCGCTTGTCGTCTGACTTGCAGAAGTCTGGGGCTCCGGTTGCTTTCCGCCAACTTCGGTGCTTGGCGACCGAGGGCTTCCAGCTAGGGGACTCCAGGACATCAGCATCCATGTCCAATACGTATGGGAAGTCCTCAGGGTCCCATTTGCGCCACTCTCTGAGAAGGCTCACGATTCGCTCTCCTTCCTACCCTCGGTCTCCATTTGGTCCTGAGCATAGAGCACTGTTCATAGAAGGGTCATAGCACCGCCCTTACCTCAGCACGAACCACCACACGAGAACGCTGCCGATCAGCAGCGCCAACAGCACGAAGGCGGTCACGCGGGCCGCGATGAGCCTCTCCTTCGTCCTCTCGTGTACGGCGCGCTCCTTCTGGTACGCCTCCTCCATCTCCGCATACGCCTGACGGCTGGCGGTCGCGGCGTCCCCGGCCTCGTCCCTCTCCCTCTCCAACTTCGATGCTCGCCTATCTAGCTCCCACAGTCTCCGCCTAAGCTCGTCCTCTCGAACGAGAGCCCGGCGCAGCAGCTCGTCGTCGTTCACACGCTCCGGCCCCTCCATCCGCACGTACACCCGGCGCCCCTCCCTGCGGACCTCGATCTCTCCCCGGCGAATCATCCGGTCGAGGGTTGAGACGGAAACCTCCATCTCCCGCACAGCCTCCGCCTTCGTCACCCAGCGGGTGTGCTCATTCATCGCTCTGTTCCTCGCCCCGCGGCCGACGCCTCCGCCCCCAGTCGAACAGGCGCAGTCCCCGGCCCTCCGGCTCGGGCGCATCCGCCGGCTCCTGGCCTTCAGCGTCGGACTGGGGACTCTGTGCCGCCTCCAGGGCCGCGACGCGCTGCGTCAGACTCTCCACCAGCCCCGCCAGCTCGTGCGCCACTTCGAGCGCCACCTGTATCCTCGCCTCCAACCTGTCTACCGGCGTCGTCTTCTCCCACCCCGGATCGTCCAGGTTGGCCATGAGCCGCTGGACGGCAAGGTTCATCCTGCCCGTCAGCCGCTCCCGGCGCAGGGCCAGCGCCACCGTCTTCCGGTTCACGCCCAGAAGGGCGGCAGTCTTGCGCTGTCCCTCCCGCGCGACCAGCCACTCCACGACCCACTTCAGGTCGGGCCGATGGTCGTCGTCCCTCGATGCCCGTCCGTCGCTCATTTCCATCCTCTACGGGGGTGGCCCGTTTTGGCAATTCCATCCACTTTTCGGTGGAACCAGCCCTTTCGTCAAAGTGTTCACTGGAACTGTCCGATGTACCAGGAAATCGGTGTGTTTTCATAGCTGAGTTGGCCCAGGATGTCCGTTTCTACCCGCGCCCCAAAATCGTGTCGCCCATCCCCCCATCGTTTCCCGCCAAAACCGATGGGCCAAACTGGGCCAACACAGACGCTGACATCCCAAATCCCACCCGCATCGACACCCCGGACCCGCCGGGAAGGTCCATCCAAAGCTAATTCCCTCCCAGCCGGTTGACACGTCAGGGGTGCGAAAGTGCAATTTTGCCGTCTCGGAAGGGGCGATTCAGTTTAGCATGGCTTCCCACTGACTTGCATTTTCTGTCGCTGACCGGTCAGGCGGGAAATCAGCCCGTTTCGTAGCTAAATCAGAGGCAAATCGGGCGGTCTACGGCCTCTCAAGACCCCGCCGACGGGTCAAAATGTTCCCTTTTGTCCACCCCAGACAGCATAGAGGGCAGATAGCGATGTATCGTCGCTATCTATTCCCCCCTACAGGACTCTGGCGCATCCGGTGGTAGAGACTATCCCACCGGAAGGCGCTCAGCCCGGACAGGGGCAGCCTCGGAGACTCCGATTCCCACAGTGGACGCCATGACTTTCCTAGTATTCCAGTTCGTGACAGGACGGGGATGCAGGACACGAGGATGGGCAGCGACATCCGGCTCATCTGGGTGGCAGTATTCACGTAGGTATCCTCGACCTCCTGGGTGTCAACGACGAAGAGCGTCGTGGGAAACGGCGGCTGGTCGTCCTTATGCTCAGGTGCCCAGTAGTAGCTTTCGTAGGGACGCAGGCGGGCTATGACGCCCCTGGGGTGACGGGCTCGCAGCTCGTGCTCGAAGTAGAACGGTATGTGGATGCCGCCAGTGACCAACTCCCCCAAGGCGTCGGGGGCAATGGCCGAATCGCCCCAGTTGTAGGCACGGTCTGACCTGGCGGTGGGGACGGACCACAGAAGCTCGCTGTTCGGGTCGGCCCTGGTCTCCGCTGCCAGCTTCGAGAGGAACCACGTGATGCCGTCGGTGTGCCTCGTTTGCCTAGCCCACGTCTCGATGCGGTGTCCCATGTGACGCCTGCGGCCCTGTTTGTCGGTGGTGCGGGCCGTGCTCCAGATGCCCTGCGTCGTGGGTAGCTGGGCACGATCCCGGTGGGTTACGTAGCGAATGCCCTCGGTGGACAGGGTGTAGCGGGTGTCTCCGCGTTTGCCCTGGCGCTCCACCAGGCCCCAGGTATCGACGAGGCTGCGCATCATCTGGCTGACTCGTCCCTCGGAGACACCGAGCCAGAAGGCCAAGTGCTCACGGGGGATCATCGGGTGGTCGGTGATGATGTCCAGCGTCCGCTTCTCCGAAGGGCTGATGCCGAAGGCCGGCGCAGCCTGCGCCATCCGCTCAGGCTGGGGTATGGAAGCCCGCTTGCGCTCTGGCGACTCGGTGGAGGGCCTTCTCCCGGGGCGTCCTTCGGAGATGACCTGCTCCAGCGAGAAGAAGCTGCTTCCGATCACCCACGAGGTTGTGCACCAGAGGCGGCGGTCCCGTCTTTCGAGGGCGTCTCTGGACTCCACGGCAACGTAGCAGTCACGGACGTTCCGTTCCTCGCAGAACCTCGTAGTCAGCCTCTCCTCCCACACGCTGGGGACGAGGATGAGAACGACGTCGGGGCGGCGACTGTAGTCGTACTCCGCTATGGCCCTCAGCCGGTCGTAGAGGGACCGGCGCCGCAGGGCGAGGCCCTGGCGCACCACGCCGAAGTCACGGCCGTCATGCAGCGTGATGGTGGCGTCGAAGCGGCCTTTGCGGTGGAACTCCACACGGGTTCGGAGTCCTTCGATGCCTGGGGACATCGAGGCGGCGAGTCGGTAGACGCCGACCACTGAGTCAATCCTGCGGATGAGCAGCGTCAGCCACTCCCTCGACATGGGGTAGGCTCGCACATAGTCTGAAGGCGTGCCGAAGCCGAGCGTCCAGGCGGCTTCGCCGACGCCGCTGGCCGTCAAGTGGTACCTCTGGCTCGACGGCAGGTGGGCTGTGCCGTGGCTCACTCTCCCCACGATGCCTTCGGCCATCAAGTTGGCCAGGGTGCGGTGGACGGTCGTGTGGGGCTCGCCGAGAATGAGTGCCAGCTCCGTCGAATCGACGAAGGGCGTCCGGCTGAGGGCGTCGAGTAGCTGTCGTTCGGTGGGGGGCATACATCGAGACTAGCAGAATCGGGACACATGGGCGCAACAGGCAGTTGACGCTAGGTCACTGGCTTTGGATGGGCGGACTAGGGTTGACTTCCGAAGACTTCAAGAAATCCCTGAACTGCCTCAGCTTTTGCAGCAGTTCATCAAAAGTGACGATTTCCACATCCTTAGAATTACCGCGAAAGAGCTCGAATGATTTTTGCCTATCTTCATCCTTCGGCATAGAACCGATGAGAAGGCAGCAATGGACGGAATACGACTTGATGTCGTGTATGCCGCTATTCTCCTTGATCTGTGTTATTTGTCGGTCAAATTGATACTTCTGGTCGAGAGCTTGGTTGATTGCGCCCACTAATTCACTCGATGGAGTGTAAACGCCATTCTGAGCCGCCTTGCGATTCAAAAGTTTCGTGTTGGGCCGCTTGAGTTCAACAATGGCGCAATTGTTGGTCATGCTGTTCTTGACCAGAAAATCGGCAACCTTATCGCCTCTCCCAGACAACTTGCGGCCACCAACGGACGCCTGACCATGAACTTTGATCACTGGATAACCGAATGCTAGGCTCAGCAGAAATGGATTGTCATCCAAGAACCTCTGCCATTCATTCTCTAGGGCCTTCGATTTTGTCATGCTTTCAAATCGATCGATCAGTGCTTGAAGAGTAGCAAGCTCTATATTCTCCTTTAGGGTCGCAAGTTGTTCAGGTTGGTCCTTTGCGATGGTTTCAGCACTCCTGTTTACTATGGTCAGCGCTGTATCCCGGGCTTCTTGTGCAGGTGAACGACTTACATTGAGGATTGAGCGTCTTGCCACGGCTGCGGCTGGCTTATGCACATCTAGCGCACGGATTAGTCCGAGCTTATCCGCGAAGAAAGACCATGTGTTGTCGTAGTTGACTGTTTGCGCCTCAATCTGACCCTGAGTAGCAATCTTATTTATGGTCTTTCTTATATCGTTAAAGTCCGAAAGTGAAATGGAGAAAAGCCTCTTGGCACGATCAACGCCAGTCTCGCATTGGTCTGATATCAATATCTCAGTGCAGTCAGAGAGGTTCTCGACCGCATCGACAATGAAGCGATAGGGTTGTCTCAGTCCCAATCCCCAATCAAAGTCTTTTACGAAGCACGACGGCAGTTGTTCCAACAGCATCATGACATCTTCTTGTGTGCGAAGTGGACTCCTTTCGAAATCGATGTCGAGATTGCGTTGGTCCTCAACAGTGATTCGCTCCACCTGGGGATACTTGGGCTTCATAAATACATCTTGTCTACCGGTAGTCCTGATTGGAAATACAGTCAGGGATTTCTTTCGCCCATCAATCTGGAGCAGTCTTAAGCGGTACGTCTCGGTATCGTTTTCCCCTATACCAGAGAGTTGGACGCGTTCCTGTGAAGGCGTATAGAAGACGTCGACCCGGTCAGACGACTCGTGCCTTAGCGTCAAAGTGCCTGGATGTTCATCTTCAAATGCACTGCCATACAATCTAGGCATAGTGCCATCTCCGATGTCGTGCTGTACTTTAGATTATTGCCTTAGCACTCTTTGGACGTGCCTTGCCGCCACGCACCGATGGCTCAGCGCACCATTTCTCGGTCAAGCGACGGACGGCTGCGTAGGTCTCCTTGTCGAAACCCAAGAGCTCACAGACCACTCTTCGGTCCAGAAGAGCACGGTTGGGGTCGGCGTCGGCAAGATAGGCGGGTTTCAGCTCCAAGTCCTTGAGTTCGTTGAAAATGGCCTCAGAGGTGCTCAACTGCTCCTCGCTGAGGGCGCGTAGGTCAAGGACAGGCAGTGATTCAACGTTTCTGATAGTAGTGGTGCCTCGACCGCTGTGCTGCCTGTTTGAGTGCCACCAATACAGCAGCAGCCCGAGCGTGGAGTTGGACCACAGCGTGAAGGCGTAATCGAACCGGCTGCCTGGAAACCTTACGTTGGGCCACGCCCTGCCACCCATGCTGTCCCGCTCGGTAAACGCTGCTGTCAACGGCTGAGAGTTGAACCTGAAATCAAGGTTGATATGGGCGCGGCTTGCCGTAGCCCAGGCAGTGGCGGCCTTTTGCTCCATTCCCGACCTGACCCGGAGCTGGGAGTCGGGCTGGCAGACCATCTTGGTCTCGTTCTTCGCATCGTGGTTCCATAGGGACGGATAGGTAGCTGTCGGAGTCGCGGCAACCTTGTCGAAGGGACCGCGAGGTCGGGGACCCGTTATATCTCGATGAACCATGCCCAGTGTGGCAATCTTGTCCAACGGGGCTACCTTCACGTCCGACGCCGATGGGCTGCCGGGAAGCCATAGCTTCGATTGGGCCAATGAGAAAGCTGTCTGAGCCAGCGACAGGTCTGACAGACGGACCGCACCCCAGGATTCTCCGTCCGACTGGACCGGGGCGGTCATGCTTTCTCCGGCCAATTCGTCACCGATCATCCAAGCCGTGCCGCCATAAGGCCCATCCTCAACCCGCCTCGCCTGTTCGGGGTTGGAGACGTTCATTGCCAGCGAGCCGGCATGGGCAAACCCTTCGGCACGGCGGCTCAGGGATATGAAGTGCCCGCGCCCTGTACCCGTCGCTTCCTCGGACTGCCTGAGTTTGCGGGCTATAACCAGACACTCAGCCATGCCCGTGTCAGCCGAGAACGAAATGTGGTCGTTGTCCGAGGCCGCTATGCTAAACACGGTAAGGTCGGTATAGTTCTTGGCCAGCGTCTCTCTGAACCCTTGCCAGGATAGGCCCGAAGCTGCCGACAGGGGCAAGACCAGGGCAAGGACTCCACCGGCCTTGAGTTTCTTGTCGGCCAGCGCAGCGAATGCTGAAGCGATTCCAGCATTGCCGTGGTAGCAGGAGCCTTTCCCTAACTGGTTGATCCGGTCTCCCATCTCCGATTGGTCAGCAGGAGTGGCATCAAACGCAGCGAAGGCAGGGTTGGTAATGTCCGCATGGGCGCCTTCATGGTTAGTTGCCCTGGTGAAGGGTGGGTGTGCGCCAAGAAGCGCATAGGTTGAGAGTTCCAGATGTGGAGCCCGGCCAGGAGTGGGCCGGTGGCTACGGAAGCAGGCACGGGGACCCGAAGCAGAACCGTGTTTGAAGCCTTCCCGACAACGGGGCGACAGCGACCCTACCAAGCTGTGCACCCCTAGCCAGAGTTCCGTTAAGGCTACACAAGAAACTGCTGGTTGAAGCGTCGAATCGCTGACTGTCCGTCCACGGTAGGGCGAGGGCAGAGTCATCGGATACCCGTCTAACCACTGCGGGGAAAGTTCATTAGGACAGGGACGCCGCACTCCGTACAACCGGACGTCCCCCGATGGCGAGCGCGGCAAGGAGCCGTGCCAGGCGTAAAGGCAGAGCCTAAGGCGGAATGCAGACACAACCTACGTGAACTTGGGAACCACGTTCGGCTCCCCGGCAACGGGGTCGGCTAGCTTGCGGCCAATGCCGAAAGTGGGGCAGAGCCCTCGTAGTAGTCCGAGGTCGGGAAAGCCGGCCACATGGCGAAGGAGGGCAATTAGACGAGTGCAGAACACAAGCAAACTACGCCAGAGGAGGGGTGTATGAACCCGACAAAGATGGCAGAAAAGCAAAGGTTCTTGGCAAAGACGGCCAATGAGCATCCAGACCACAGGTTCACCAACCTGTACGACCTGTTGCACTGGGATTGCTGGATGCACACGGCGGCCGAAAGGGTACTTGCACGACCGGGTAGCCAGACCGACGGCGTGGACGGCAAGACACGGGATGCGTTCAAGAAGGACTACGAGGGTCAAATGACGGCCCTCATCAACCAACTGAAGCGCAAAACGTACGAGCCACAACCCGTCCGGCGAGTTTACATACCCAAGCACGATGGCAAGAAGCGCCCGCTGGGCATCCCCGCCCTGCGAGACCGCATCGTGCAGGAAGCACTTCGGGCCATCCTCGACCCGATTTACGAGTCGGACTTCTATCCGCACTCCTACGGCTTCCGCAAAGGTCGTTGCACGATGGACGCTATCGCAGTCCTTATGCCCATGTTCATCACCAGCGTGAAACACTACTACGTGATTGAAGGCGACCTCCAAAGCTACTTCGACACCGTCCATCATAGGACACTCATGAAGCTGTTGCGGAGGCGGTTGAAGGACAGGGCGCTTCTGGACTTAATCTGGAAATTCCTGAAATCGGGCGTAATGGAAGAGGGCCTCTTCGCTCGCACCGAATCCGGTGTGCCACAGGGAGGGGTTATCTCCCCACTGCTCGCCAACGTCTACCTCAACGAGTTTGACCAGTGGGCGGCGGCGCAGTGGGATCTCGACCAGAACGCTCGACGCCGGAGACGGTACGCCGGTCTCGGCAATTACAAAATGGTGCGCTACGCCGACGACTTCGTGGTCGTCAGCAATGGCCCCATTGCCGAGGTTAAAGCGACCAAGCAGGCCATACAACGGTTTCTGGAGACCAAACTCCACCTAACGCTATCGGAAGAAAAGACTGTCATCACCCACGTCAACGACGGCTTCCAGTTCCTGGGTTTCCACATCCAGCGCAAGAAGACCGAAGGAAAGTGGGCGGTGTATCTCCGACCGACGGCCAAGGCCAAGGAGCGCGTGAAGCGGAAACTCAAGGCCCTGACTTCCAGGAACTGGACTTGGATGAACGAGTATACCCGACTGACGACCCTGAACGCTATCGTGCGGGGCTGGGCCGAATACTATCGGTACACCAGCCTTGTGCAAGACGTTGAGGACATCACGCGGTTCACATGGTTCCGCTACCTCAACTGGCTACTAAAGAAGCATAAGGGTAGCCACAAGGGACAACTCATGAAAGCCAAGACTAGGCGGCTCCACGGCAGAACCCGCTGGTACGCAGAGGAACGCGAAGGCGATAACAAGCTGGAAGCGTACCAATGGCTCCCCACCCGACAGGAGCTTGACCGCCAACGCTACCTTCAGAAAGGGGCCGCGGGATTCCCGCATCCCTACCTGTCCGGCCACGCAGAGGCAACAAGCGACCATCCACAGGGAGAAACCGGCCCAGACGAGCGCACCTACACGGCGACCATCGGGGCAAGCAGCGGCAGACGTAGCCGCAGCGAACCTCTCGCACTCGCCGAACGGAAACTAAAGGCCAAGTTGCGCGACGAGATGAGATGCCAGCAGTGTGGCGCTCGGAGTCCTCTCCAAGTCCACCACACCAAAGGCATGAAGTCCCACGCGCTCAAAGACTTGGTCACGCTCTGCCGGACGTGCCATAAGGCCGAAAGCCAACCAAGCCAACAACCAACCGTCTAATGGAGAGCCGGATGCCTTGAAAGAGGCACGTCCGGTTCGGTGAGAGGAATGGCGCAAACCCGTCGGCGAAATCCGGTCATTGGCGGCGCCGTTCCTACTCAATTCATTATCACCAGATCAAAGTTCGCATCCGGGATGTCAACGTTAATCTGGGCAGCAGTCTCCTCGCCCACGCTGCCGGTGCGCAGAGCTGGGTCGCTGGTATTGAACAAGGTCAAGGCCGTGGAGGCTTGGAGCAACTCCAGGGAACCTATCTTCACAGTGCTGTCCTTCTGCTTTCCATAGGGCATGGTGTAGAGACGGGACTGATTGAATCCCACGTTGGGCCGCATACCGGACAGGGTGGAGCCGGTGATGTGAATGGCCGAGGGCATGACGTCGCAGCCGTACAGGACTTCCTCGATCATCACGGGATGCAGGGCCGTGGAATCACCCCCGGCTCGCTCGTGGTGGGAAGCAACCTGCTCGTACACCGCCGACAGCAAGGCACCGGTACCGCAGGCGAAATCCCCGATGCGGAGTCTGCCGATGGCCTCGGCGTCGGCCCAGTCCACCCCATCAATCTTTGCCACAGCCAGCCGGGCCAACAGCGCGGCCGAGGCTGGAAGGGTGTAGAAGGTAGCCAGATACTTCCGGTCGGCGATCAGCCGTTGGAAGATGCGCCCGGTCAGGTCGTGGGCGTTGTCGACGCCAGTGGCTTCAACTTCCTGGGCGGTCTCCAGCAACTCCCGCATGGCGCTAGTGGCAACGTCTCCGGGAAGCTGCTCCAAGATGTCCTTGGCTATGGCAAAGATGGGCCAGTAGTTGATCTCCAGAATTTCGTCCCAGGCCGCTAACGTCTCGCCTTGGGGGTTCGCAACATTGGGACCGCACACCAGGCGCAGGGGTTTCACCTCTTGGTGCATCCCCGCGATGCGCTGGTGGAAGACCATAGCGTTGGCGATGATGGCGCAAGCCATGCGGCGGGTCTGGGGAACATCGCTCATTCCCAACAGCCGGGCAATAACAGGGGTGACGTTGGGCCGTAGCTTGGCCATTTCCTCCAAACGGCTGGCGGCCTGCCCAATGCCTTGCTCAAGTGTGTCCGCCGCCTGCTCCACGGCTCTTTGGGGGACGGACACCAGACGGGCAAGGTCAGCCAAGTCGGTTGCAGAACCTTCTAGCCATCCAGATTCAGGAAACCGACCGCCGTCTTGATGCAGGACGTAATAAGAGAGACGGGCTTCGGAGAGGGCCTGGCGCACGTTATAGGCGTCCTCCACAGCCTTCGGGTAGCGCAGCGCTATGGCTGCCTCGACCGTTCGGGGTTGCCCTTGCACGCGAAGCCCCAAGCGTTCGGAGGCGTCTCTCTCCACCTCGGCAGCCGGCTCAAACTCCGCCTCGACGACTACCGGGGAGCGGCCCGGCGCGACGATTAGCACATCGGCATGGCGGCCCGGATGGTCGATGAAGGTCTGGGTGTTCTCAGAGCGGACCTCACAGCCCGGCATCATGCCTCGTAGCAAATCGCCGAGGGCGTTGTTAGCGTTCGGCTCCGTCTGGCGTGGCATCTTACTCTATGAACCCTGTCGACCTGTGTTCGAATGGCTAGGAAACCCTAAGCCTGCTTGGTTAGGTAATGCTCTCATACAACCTAGCTCCAATACTGTGTCCGATGAGCGTAGTCTGCTACCTCAACGATCTTCTTCATGCCACCGCCACGATCTCCGGTAACGAAAATCAAGTTGTACTCGACGGCAACGCTCACGATCCACAGGTCATTCTCTTGAATACCAAGTTCTTTACCTGAAGTGCGCTCGCGCAGATCCTCTACGTAACGGGAGGCGAATCTGTTCCGGCGGTCTCTAGGTGCGTATGCCCTAAAGAGGTCTGCTCGTATGCTGCCGTAGATTTCTGCCGTATGGCGGTCAATGGGCAGAACCTGATACATATCCATTGCACGCCTGAAGTTAGCTGGCTCTTGAACGCCTGAGGGGACAAGATTGAGACCATATTCAACTTCAGCTAAGGAAACTGCTGAAATGAACGCTACATCATCTCCGAGGCCATCCACCCTTGCCCTTACTCTGGCATGAAGTTTACTACCCTCGTGGCAGGCCCAACTGGCGATGTTTGTATCTAAGAGATAGCCTTCCGTTGTCATGAGTCATCAACTTCTATTCCACATAGGAAAGGGCTTCATTGATAATAGTCGATGCTGGAATGACAGGAAGTCGGTCTAGAGTATTCTTGGCTTGGGCCTCCTTGAATTCCTCTGAAATGTAAATGTGCCACGGAATGTATGGACCGAAGCCTCGAGGATAGTACTCCGTGAACTCGACAGGTCCAAGGCGGGAATGCCCAGCGAAGTAATCCAACAGCATACGCTCTATGCGAGGTGATAGATCGTAGGCCCTTAGTACTTCGGCGTCTATCGACTTCAGAAGCCACGTGCATAGCTGGCGTGCTTCCTCTGCACCGACCCCTTCAGTTAGCCAAAGGCTACGGGCATTCAAGTATTGCTTGACTAGTGACGATATGTGCTGCTGCTGTGTATGGCCAAGCTCGGGGACTGGGATGCCCTTCAAGGACTGAACTGTAACATGCCGACCAGTCCCATGGGTGCTCACAAATGCGTTAGCAACAGGGCCATTGAGCACGGCAGCCAGGACTTCCAAAGGAGTGCCGTCGTTCGGCCAAACCCCATGAAAGTTCTGATAACAGACGAGGCCTCCATTGTCCAATGAAGCCGTAATCTTCCAATGTCCTACGGACTGACGACTAGCGTTTACAATGAGCTTCGGTTTGTCCCAAGGAAGTGTGTAAGCGGACCCACGCATGAAGTCAACGGAAGCGTTGAGGAAAACGGTATTGAGAACGGCAAATGGCTCTACCGTGCCCCTTACCCTGTGGACTCCCGGTACAAAACCGGGTGAGTCCCTATTGGATACTAGTTGTGATTCGTTTCCGCCGAAGGGTAAGTTATATTCGATGCCACGATGAACGGAGGAAATGTCGCTCAAGCGCTTCAAGTTGGCCGTCGCCCGCCAGACATCGTGAAGAGGCGGGCGCCACATGCCATGGCCAAAGACCTTCCCTGCGTCTTCTACGTGTTCTTCGAATTCGTACGACGGTTGAATAGAGTAGAAGCCCTTGTGGTCTCCTTCATATACCTCCCCTGCCTTTAGGCGCACGGTCCCCTGGCCGCGCCCATAGGAGAGCAACAACACGGTCTCGGCACGCGAGCGTTTGAAGACACGCTCTGGCAAGGCCAGTAGCTCGACAGAGGCGTAAGTATTCCCAAGCTGAGACCGCAGCTTCCTGTATCCCTGCCCCTTCAGGAATACTCGTGGGAGGACGAAACCTAAGAGTTCGGGGGGATTCTGAAGCACACGACTTAGGATTTCCGCTGGCTTCCGGAATGAGAACAGATTGTCGTAACGACCTCTTTCATCCTCGCTGAACATCTCAAACGGTGGGTTGCATAGGACGATGTTGGCCTTCGCCAATTCTTGCTCAAATAGTGGAGACCTCAGGGCATCTCCACCATACAGCCTCCACCCGTCGGGATTGGGATAGTCGGCTAGCATGAGAGATAGTTTGGCGACTTCTCTGGCAAAGTCATCTATCTCGATCCCAGAGAGCATGTCAACAAAGTAATCATGCCGCTGGCGAGAGTTCATCTCCCCGGGCAGAAGTTCACGCATTCGTTGCATCGCGGCCACCAGAAACACTGAGTGACCAGAGAAGGGTTCAAAGACACGGCGCTCATGGGTCTCCAAGCTGTCGAACGGAAGTCTTCTGACAATGTACTCGGCGATTTCTGGTGGAGTACTATGTATCCCAAACAGTTTTCTAGTCTCTTGGGTTACCAGAGTATTCTCATAGACGTAGGCAAGAGAATCGACCGAAAGATTTTGAAAATGGAAGGTCTCCTTAATACGCTGCCAAACGGCAAGTTGCGTTTCATAATCCTGAAGAACGGGTTCCAGAGCTGCGTCCCTGAAGTACAAGTTCTCCACAGCCTCTATCGCAGATGTGGGATCAGCCAAATCCCAGTCCCCTTGATAGCGACGATCTGCTAGCACTTTAGCGGCAATCAGTCTGAAGATCAGACGGAACAGCGGAGGATAGTGCTTTTCTGTGAACGGCAAGTTTCTCTGGAATGTCCTACGTGCCAAAGCTACAGTGTCGCGTAAGAGCACATCAAGTTTGGTGCGCACCTCGTAGTCAAGAAGCGGCATTAAGTCTAGGTCAAGGAAGTCGAGTTGCGTAGCCACAGGCCCTGCGGACTTGGCCCGCAGAACTTGTTGGGGTGACCAATCATCACGGTGCTGGGTAAAGAAGCCATGGAGCCTATCCACACCTACTTCATCCAAGAGTATAGGCCTACCCTTTCCTGTGACCTTCCACCTGAGCACTCGGTCGTCGTTGACCTCAAGAATCTGCGGAGCGCCTAAGGAGCGATGGTCAAGGATGGAGTCGATCCCAGACCGTCCGTTGGCTACGGCCACACCAAACGAGGCGGTTCGGTAGGAGGGAGGTTCTTGAACGAATGCTGCGAGTGGGATGCGTTTTACCGCATAGTGGGAGGCTAGGACATCCGCGAATGCATAGTCTTCTTGCAGGAGCCCGCCGACATAACCGAGACCATGGAACTCGTGCTTTAGACGTTCCAGCACCTGGTCATGAGTCAGGGTCATGACTCCGCCCCCCCTTGTTGATCCTGGTTACCGTATTTTTCTAGCTCCGACTGAGCTCCTTTCAGCAGGACCATTCCCCCGATGTCACTGAGGCTTCTGTTCCAGTATGGGCCGTCCCTGCACTCGCGAAGTCGGTTCAGCAACTCTTCGAGGTCAGGAGTAACCCCTTCGGGATAGGAAACCGTTCGTCGCTTTCTGGCCAATTCAGGACACTCGCAGCAGTATGTAGCAATTGTGCGACAGTGTGATGCAGTCTGCTACAAAAGTCAAGACATGGGCAGGCAAGGGTCGCCAAGTTGCCGTGAAGCGACTGGTCGGTGGAGTGGTGGCCGTCTAAGATGTACCGGTCCTCTTCGGCACTCTCTGCCCCGACTAGGAAAAGGCGGACCTCACTCACCTGTTGAGCGAGCCTCGCACCAGCTATCGGGTGGAGGAAGGCGAACAGAGAATAGCGAGTACGCGTAGAGGGCTCTGGGTGCGCCCGTCGCCGAGGTGCCTTCCCCAAGGCGGTTCGCCCGTAGGATTGCCCTACAAGTCCAGTACCAGGGCCAACCGGAAGGTTCTTGATTTTATCAAGTCTGGTGGGCCGGACTTGACGGTAGACAGAACTGAGCCGTTCAGCGCCATATCCTCGGCGCTAACGCCAGGAATCCGGCTGTCGTCCGGCATGGGGACAGTGTACCGGACGACAGCCTTTCCGGGCATGATGACGATCTCCCTGACGAAGGTCTCGATGAAGGACCTGCGCTCGGTGAGCTCGCTCTCTTTGAGGAACTCGCTCATGTCCTGGGCGTAGGCTGCAATGGTTTCCACGTCGTCGAGGGACTCCCTGCGCTCGGAGAGAACCACCCTGGCCTCGGAGGCGGCGGCCTCCAGGCGCGCCTGCCGGTCCCTGTGCTCCCGGATGCGGTCCGAGGCGTCCGCCATCTCGACGGTATCGGTCGACTCGATGTAGTGCCATATGCGACCCAGCTTCCGCTTCACGTCCTCAAGCTCATCCTCGATAGTCTCTAGCCGCTGGCGCTGCTCGGCGGCCACCCCGTCCATCCGCTCGTCCACGACCTTCACCAGGGCTCGGATGTTGCTGTCCGTGAGGATGTTGGAGCGTATGTTGCCAATGACCATCTCCTCGAAGCGCCTGGCGTTGATCCTGGGGGAGTCGCAGGCCCCGGCGCCGTGCTTCATGATCGACTGGCAGACGTAGTAGGAGAACCGGCCGCTCTTGGCCTCCTGTCCGCTGAATGCCCGGTTGCAGGCTTTGCACTTGACGAGGCCGCTGAGCATGTAGGTGCTTCCCACGCGGCGGGGGTGCGTCTTCTTCGGTGCTCGGGAGCGCATGAGCCTGCTCACGCGGCGGAACTGGGCCTTGGAGATGATGCCCGGGAATGCGTTCTCCACCCGGACCGGCTCGGCCTTGCCCTTGCCGCTGACGCCCCAGAGTAGCGTGCCCGTGTAGACCTCGTTTCTGAGCATGTTGTGGATCACGGTCTTCGACCAGCGCCTTCCAGCGGGGCTGGCGAATCCCTCGTCGTTCAGGGTCTTGGCGATGTCCAGCATGCCCTTGCGGGCCTCGGCCATGTCGAAGATGCGACTGACGGCTGGGGCCGTGTCCTCGTCGGGGTCCAGCCTGGGCCGCTTCTTGGCCCCGTCCTGCACCATCAGCTTGCGGTAGCCGTAGGGCACCCTGCTGGTGACCCAGAAGCCCCTGGACGCTGCCTCGCGCATCCCCCGGGTGACCTCCTGGGCGAGGATATCGGTTATCCAATAACGACAAAAAAATCAGGTACACATGGGCGGCCGAACTTGAAGCCAACTGACCTCGGCAGCAGGGCGTGGTGCTACACGCAATTCCAGAGTCCGTAGCGGAGTCGCCCGAGGCCGAGACCGCAACGCTCACGTCCAGCGCCGCATCTGGCGCCGGGTTGGCCGTACAGCGTGAAGACGGCGTCCCCGCCCTCGGTGGCTCCGCTGGCCGCCGTGATGTCTATCGTGGGCGGCGGTGACGGGGTGGCGTCTTCACCCTGCTCGCTGGCGCGGCAGGTCTCCAGCGCGTCCAGCTCCACCACCGCTTACGGTAGATACCGCCATATTCGAGATGTCGCTTGGCAGCCTGTCGGCGCACCAAGGACTTGCGATCCCTGTAGTGTGACACCCAATTGCCATCGCTACTTGTAGTACACGGCGATGTAAGCATGGAAGAGACCCAGGACAACCGTGACGGCGGCCAGTGAGACGTGGGCAACTCCCCACGAGACGGTGTAGTAGCGGTTGTTGATCCTGATGCCCAGGGGACTCGCCGCACCAACAAGCATGTTGCCCAGAAACACCCAGCTGAGCGCCGCCAGGTAGCCGTAGCCCACCTCCACGCTGTGCACGTAGAACAGCAGTGGCACCAGTGCGCCGGTCCGCTGATGCCACGGCAGCAGCCTCCGCAGATTCCGCCGCTTGAGACGGGAGTAGAAGAGCCACCACTGCCATCCCACATACGAAAGCAGTCCGGCGCCGGTGACATACTTGTACCCGTCCAGGTCTTGGGCCTGGGCGAGCCACTCCCACCGCAGCCCAGCGACATCCTGGCCCACGTAGAGGAGCACGCCGAGGACACCCACCATCCGCCACCGCCACGCCGCTACCGGCAACGCGAATGGGCGGCCAGCACGAACGGGCCTTCCCCGGCTCCCGTTGCTGTCGGCAGCTTCCACTGGAGATTCACCTACGGATTGGCCCGTTGTCATCGCGCCTCCCCCATGTCTTGCGCCTCCAGCAGCAAGCGAAGGGTCTGGGCCGATGTCCTCTCCTCCACCTCCGCCATGAAGACATCGGCCGATGGCAGGAAATAGCCGTCTGCGGGCCACAGGTCTCCCACGGGGGGAGGGTCGGCAAAGATGGCAACCTTATCCAGGTAATGCACATAGGCTTCACGGACGCTCCGGCGCAGAGCTCCTATCAGTTCCATGGCCTCGGCCATGCTTATCTCGTCCTCCGGGTATGACCAGGTGGTCGCACCCATGACGTCGCCCACCTGCCAGTCGGTCTTGGGCGAGTTCGGGTCGCTGTTGTGGCAGACCACGCACGCCTCCGCCGAGGCGATGTCCGAGAACATGGCGGTCTGAAAGCCGATATCCGGGTCCAAGAAGAACTGCGGCTCGCCGGTGCGCCTGATGACTTGAAAGTGCTCTGTCTGCAAGCCGGTGAACTTGTTGGCGTCATTGATCGGGAAGTCCGAGCCGAGGAATAGATACAGGGGAACCGGACTACGCCGGAGACCCTCGGCAGTCTCCCGCAGGAAGAGCGCCGGAAGCGGCCCGGCGTCCAGCCTCTCGTCATGCCAGTCCTCGTCAAATCGAATCCCCTGCGCTTGGCCCGCTCCCACAATGTCCCTGGCCCACACCTGGCGCACCGCGTCGTTCTCGGCTTCCAGCACTGCGAAAACAGCTTCAATGGGCACGGGCGGGCCGCCATCGGTGAGTGCGTCGTCCGGCGGCGGCGCATTCGCGACGATGAGCGCCACGAGCACGATGGCTACCGCCACGACCACGGCGACGAACTTCATGGGTCGCCGCCTTCCCCGGTCGAGGACGGCTCGACGCGCTTCTCGTCGCCGTAGGGCGATGGCCCTCCCAGGAAGTATTCCAGGATGAGCGCCTCCGGCACCCCTTCTTCAAGGCGCAGCGGCGTGTCCCTGACGTGGTTGCCGTGGAAGTCGTGGCACTGGAGGCAGGTGTTCCACGACCCCCTGCGCACCAGCTCTACATGCGTGGGGGTGATGGGGTCGTCTTCCAACGAGGTGTCCTGGTGGCAGTGGGTGCAGAAACCGATGGTGGGCTGCGTCACCCGCACTCCCTGGTGCTCGGTGTGGCAGGTGACGCACGTGTGGGCCGCAATGTGCTCCCGCGCATCGGAGAAGCGCGGTTCCACAAAGCGGGATACGGGGTGTCGGTCATCCGGCCTCTCGTGGCAGTCCAGACAGGCCGCGTTACCGACATCCTCGGAGCCAAAGCCTATGGTGGACTCCCGCAGGCCCAGCCAGTGGTAGACGTTGGAGCTCAGTTGTTGCGCGGCGGTGCCCGCCACGGCTGAGTGGCATTCCTGGCAGCCCAATCCCTCGTGGCCCGTGTTCATGGGACCCTTGGCAACCAGCGCATTGCGGTCCGGAAAAGTGAGAAACGCCACCAGGACCAGGCCCAGCGCGATGCCGGCTGCAACTCCGACATATCGCCAATGTACGAGCAGCGTTCTGATAACAACCCCGTCCCTGGGAATCTTTGTGACCCTTCATCTATTTGTAGCGTACGATCATCTTGTGGTATGAAGCGCGGAATAATTTATCGGGACGGAGGCATACCCTCCAGCCCGCAGGTCTCCGCCGCCCTTAGGAACGCTTCCGATGGTTCGCCCAAGCTGGCTTCTTGCATGGCTTTCGCCAGCTTCTCCGGTCCACCCATCTCCTCGAACAGGCAGGCAGCGCCCTCCCTGAAATCGGGCGGCAACCCCAATCTGGGAGCGTAGGTCTCCCATTCATCGTCGTTCATGCAGACCACTGAGACGTTCAGTGCCGTCATCCCCAGCGCCAGGGAGTTTTCGGGGGTAAACCCGCCAACGGCCGGAGCCAACAGACCGCGCAGGTCAATCGGTACGAATCCTTCCCGTATGCACGATGAAGTCTCTTGACTGAACGGGTCAACCTGTCCGACGAGCGTGGTCAGGAACAGCCTCAGTACCGTATCGTCTTGCAAACAGTTGACGATGTCCACAGCGGCCTCCGGCGAGCCGCCTGGAGAGTGCCCCGTCATCTGCAAGAGTTCCTGGGGACCGATGCCCTTGTCGCCGAGGCAGGACTGCTCCCTGGGCGACAGTCCAGACAGGAAGGCTTGTGGGTCGTCAACAGCTACGGGGTGCAGCGTGTCCGGCGGCAGCCCCATACCCTCCGTGGAAGTGTCGCCGCCTATACCACCGGAGCCGGAGTCGTCAGGCACGTTCTCCGACATTCCCGCAAAACCCACGCCACACTTGGCCGCCGCGCCGATGAAGTCCCTCGGCAAGCCGGATTGGTCCAAGCGGAGCAGGGCTTCCGCGACCCCTGTCGGTCCGCCGAGTTCGGCCAGCAGGCAATCCGTACCGGATTTGTCACGAGGCCCTAACTCCAGTGCGGAGGATGCCGCTTCCCACTCCTCATCGTTCAGACAGGCGGTGAACGTCAGGAAGCCTGCCATCCCGACTATCCGGGCATCCATCGCCCCGGCAGCCGCCCCGGGCGATTTCATCATCGGGTGCAGGTCCATCCCGCCGAGACCTTCGCGAATGCACGCGGAGGTCTCATCACTCAGTTCGCCGGTTGCCGTCAGCGGCTCGCTCAGGAACATGCGCAATACTGTCTCATCCTCCAGACAGTCTAGGATGGCGTCCCCCTCCGCGGCTCCATCGGTCGAAGTCATTGCCGTCATGATCTGGGCGATGCCGAGATTGCCGTCAGCAAGGCAGGACTGCTCCTGTGCAGATAGAGCCGACAGGAACGCCTGTGGGTCTTCCAAATCCAGCGGGGCAAGACTCCGGCTGGCCTCCGAGCTGTCCGTTTGGGGTGTCGCCGTCGCCGTAGGCTGAGGAGTGGCTGTCGGTGTCGGAGTGGCGGTGGCCTCCGGCGCACGGGTGGCCGTTGGCTCGGCCGTAGGCTGCGGGGCCGGAGTTTGGCCGTCGTCTGAGCAAGCCAGGATTGCTAACAGCGACACTAAGGCGGCAAGGACCATCAGCTTCGACATGCTCTGCCTCCACGGGTGGCAATAGGATCGTTCTCGCTCCTCCTCAAACCAGCGTTCACCCTTCCGAGAGAACTTAGCCGCCACCCATTTTACGTCTCAGTTGGAAGTCAGGCTCCCGGAGGACGATAGTTCACCGTTTTCTGCGTGGCTTCGTCGATCTCCTCTGGAGTGAGCAGCTGCACCGTACTGATGCTGAGTGCGCCTCCCGCCGTGATGGCAAGGGAGATCGCGGCTGCCGTCGCCGCATCGGGCAGGTCAAAGATGATGTACAGGTCCGCGCCACCGAAGGCGTAGTAGAACGCCTCCAGTTGTCCGCCTTGCTCCCTGCCCATGTCTTCGAAGACCTTACGTCGCGAACTGCCGCCTTCCCGCAGCAGGCCCTGCATTCCCGTCGGTGTGTAGTTTGCCTGATACAGGTACTTGGCCATAATCAACCTCCTTATTTCAGTGTTGTCGTGTCTTTAGCGTCTCGCTCTTGTCTCTGCGTGCGTAACTCTTGCTGACGGACGAGGCGAAGCGTCGTCACCGTCCATGCCATTTGTTGCAATCATATCATACAGTTGCGATAATCAAACAACCAGCTAGCGTCACGGCTCGTCTATGCTCAGTAATTCCTCAAGGTGTATGGGACGCCGAAGAAATACTTCTCATTTCCGATTATCGTCCTTATCGTCTTGATGTGACGCTTTGCCGGGTAGTAGATATAGAGTTCTGCTTTGCCAGGGCAACTCCAAGTATTGATTGAAAGATCGACACTTCCAGACCCGATAAACTCTATCCTGCGAATCACTCCGGTATGTTGTTTGAGGGTCTGCTCTACCTCGTCACGCGTGGGCCAATCGTCGCACGGTATCCTGTGAGGCCTCGTCCCGTATATACTCACGGACAGAAAGTCCCGTAGGTAGGCAGTGTTAATTTCCATAATGGCAAAAGCTAGCAAGCCTACCGCAAGGGTGCCTACGAGGTACTGCCACCGTCCCAGTCCCAGGACGACCCTTGTTAGACTCTTGCTGGTACGTCTTACCCCGAGCATCACACACCTGACAATGCACCTAGGCAGTTGCCAGTTAGGCAGGATCAAACGGCGCGAATCGCGTCCAATCCTCAGTATCAAAACCGTGCCAAGGAATGCAACCGCCAGGATCCCCATGCTCATGAAGGCTTCGGTGTTGGAGATGATGTCGCTGGTACAGTGGCCTCGGGAGCTTACCAAGGGGCCAACTCTCTGCCACGTTACACCACCGTCGTAGGTCACCATCGCGGGGCCGCCGCTCAGGGGTCCGGCACTGAGGCCCCCAGGCCCCCCGACATTTGGCCGAGACTCCCAGCGTGACTGTCCATCGGAGTCGTGAGACAGGACCCAACATCGGTCCTCGTCGTCCTGGATTCCGAACTGGGCGAAGAAACTAAAGCCGACCGTCACGGCGACGAGAAGCCCTGCCAGAGTTCCGAGGAAGGTCATTACCATTGGACGAACCGAAGCAGTAAGGCTTCTAACTGCGGCGAACCAGATCACGAAGGTCGCCGGTAGTAGGACTAAGGAGATCAGCGACATTGCCGAGAAGCTCGCTACGAATGACAACAGGCCGAGCGCTGACAGAAGGCCGCCACGAAGCGCCGGCGATTTCTCCCTAGACACTATGAGAGTAAGCACATAGGGGGAGGTGTAGACAAGGGCGATGGCGATGTTGCCCACAAGCTCTTCTGTGCGCTCCGGTCCCTCAGCCAGCAGGAACCGAAGAGAGCCGAGTACCATCGCAGGGACGAGGCCCATGACGGCACCCACCAATGCCGCTCTGGTTCCGCGTCCCGCGTTCCAGTCCGGTTCTTCCGTACGAGAGGACGGTATTGAGGCCCGAGTCCCTCCCGGAGAACCTCCAGCATCGTATGTTGTGGATCCTTGGCAGGATTCCAAAGGAGTGCCCCCTCCCGGCGAATTGGAACTGTACCTACTCAACGATCTCCACTCTGAAACCGTGGGCAACGTCTCCAAAATGGAATCCAAAGAATGCGCTGACAAAGTAAACACCTGCCGGTAGATCAAGCGCGGGCACCTCCCGCACGTCAGTCAAGTAGACTGGCTCTCCTCTCGGCATCATGTTCGGTTCTGTTCCCAGGGCAGTGAATACCTCAACGCGTACCTGCTCAGGGAGAGTGCTCTCTGAAGTGACGATCTTGAACCCGCTTCCCCGCTCCACCACTACAGAAGATGCCTTGTCAAAGCCCTCCCACCCCACGCTGTCTGAGCAAACAATGCTGCTTCCGCCTACCGGCCAGCAGTAGGACCCCCTCCATCCGCGATGCTGGCGACCATCGTATTCAAGGAACGCTTGAGGAAGCGGCGGTGTTGGATGTCTCTCGGTCTGGGAAGCTTGAAGGTTAGGCTCAGTGACTCCCGACCCTTCTTCGATAGAAGTCTGAACCAGAAAAACAAGTAGGACGGCCACTATCACCAGCAGTAGGCCAAGGACAATGCATATGACGCCCAGCGCACGGCCCACGTCTCCCCGTAGCCTCTTGACCATCCACGATCCTGCACCCAGTAGTACGGCGGCGGGCGTCAACGTTGCGAATAATAGAATGAAGAGCGTCGTCATCGCTTGCCTCTCAACCTGTAGGTCCACTAGTCAATACCTCTGTCCATGTGTGTTCACGATGCTCCTGCTGACCGACGAAGTTCCCTGTGCCTGTTCTCTCCGGGAACCGCCCGACTCGGCTGCGCCAGAAGGACTCCCTGATGACCCTCCAGTCCCGCAGTATTGGCTCGCCATCGATGATGTCCAATACAACGCCGAAGGTTATGCAATCTCCACATCATTTCGACTTGGCGCTGGTAGGTGCGCGTTCATAGCCTCGGATCGACCGGCTCGCTCTCAAGGGCGAGCACGCCGAAGGCGCACTCATGCACCCGGTAGAGGGGCTCTCGTTCGACGAACCGCTGGAGACCCTCAACGCCAAGCGCGAACTCGCGAAGGGCCAGAGACCTTTTTGCGGAGATGTTCCGGTTCCGCAGACGCTCCAGGTTCTTCGGCAGCGTGTACTCGGGTCCGTAGATGATGCGCAGGTATTCGGTGCCCCTGCACTTGACGGCGGGCTGCACCAGGCCGCGCTTGCCTCTCGACACAAAGTCCAACGGCTTGACGACCATACCCTCGCCGCCTGTACTCGTCATCTCCTCCCACCAGCCGGTGGCCTCAGACTCATCCGACTGGTCCAGTCGTACAACCTTGTGCCGGGTGTCCCGGAAAAACGCCGGATCAGCCTCATGCAGGCGCGTGGCCATCTTCATGTGCCAAAGGTGGTCCTTGTCGGTGTGCATTCGTCCTTCGCTGGCGAGAAGGTGGAATGGCGCGAACTGGATATCGGCGAGCGATTCGACCGGCCAGCAGTACCGGGCGTAGGCGTCGCCGTAGAGCTGGACCAGGTCGAGCCTGTCTTCAACTCCGGCCACGGCGTCGGCCACCGCAATACCGCGAGAAGCCGTCTGCCGGAGGAGGGATTCGGCGGCCGTCAGGCTGGTCCGAGCAGCCGCGCCGACCGCGGCATACTGGTCGCTGAGCAGCTCATGCGCCTTGAGGGACCACGGCATGATTTCGCTGTCCAGCACCACCCAGTCCGTCTCCAGCTCGTCCCACAGGCCAGCCTCCGAAATACCCCTGCGAACGCGTTCCATGAACGCCGACTCCAGGGCGCGGTCTCCGAAGAACCTCCGCCCCGTCCGCGTGTAGCAGGCGCCGACGCCCTCGCCGTTGATGCCGAAGCGCCGCTCTATGGCAGAGACGTCCCGCCCAACCACGACGACGGCCCGTGAACCCATGTGCTTCTCCTCGCAGACCACCTCGGACACGCCAGCATTCCGGTAGTAGGTGAATGCCTCGGCTGGATGCTCCAGCAGGCCGGGGAGTATGGAGGTCTCGGAAGGGGAAATCGTGGGCGGAAGGTAGACGAGCCAGCGCGGGTCCAGGGCGAACCGGCTCATCACCTCAAGCGCCGCAGCAGCGTTCTCCTCCCGCACCGTGACATTCCCTCGCAGCCGGGTCGAGACGACACGCTTGCCGATCACGTCATCGATGTCGAGAAGGTTCGCCGAGCGGTTCACAGTTGACCTAGTGGCCTCCTCCGGCGGTACGGATTGGGCCAGTGGTCTGACCGGCTCGTAGTAGACTTGCGCCGCCGGAACCGACACGAGCTCCTTCTCGGGATACCGGAGCGCGGTCAGCTTTCCGCCGAACACGCAGCCGGTATCGATGTTGATGGTGCGGTTGAGCCACTCTGGTTCCACAACGGCGGTATGGCCGTAGACAACCGTGGCCTTCCCCCGATACTCGGCCGCCCAGTTGGCGCGTATCGGGAGTCCGAATTCGTCCTTCTCCCCGGTGGTCTCTCCGTACAGGCAGAAGTCCCGGACACGTGCCGAGGCGCGTCCCTGGTACTCCGACTTGATGCCCGCGTGGGCCACCGCCAGGTCCCCGTCGTCGAGCACGTAGTGGCTGATGAGCCCATCCAGGAAGGCAAGAGCCTGTTGTCGGAACACTTCGGACTCCATGTCCAGTTGCGCCAGCGACTCCGCCAGTCCGTGGGTCACCTGAACGTTCCTGCCCTGTAGCTTGCGGGCGAGCTTGGACTCGTGGTTGCCGGCCACGCAGAGGGCCGTACCCTGGGCCACCATCGACATCACGAGCTTGAGCACCCTGACGACGCCGGGGCCCCGGTCCACGAGGTCGCCGACGAACACGGCCCTTCGTCCCTGAGGATGGGTTGCTGAATATCCGATACCGCCGTCGGACTCGGTGCGGGTCTCAACCTCATAGCCTAAGCGTTCCAGGAGGGCGAGGAGCTCATCGAAACATCCGTGGACATCGCCGATGATGTCGAACGGGCCGCGCTCGTGGCGCAGGTTGACCCACATGGGCGTCCGCTGAACGGTTGCGGAGTCAACCTCTTCGGGAGAGTTGAGCACGAACACATGCCGGAAGCCCTCGCGCTTCAGACGGCGAAGCGACCGCCTGAGCTGCTGGGCCTGCTGGCGCACCACGCGACCCCCAAATTGGCGGTCGGGGCGCTCTCTGTTGCGGGCCAGGCATAGGGCCTCGGGCATGTTCAGGACGATGGCCGCCGGCAGGCAGTCATGCTCCCTGGCCAGTTCCACGAGGGACTTCCGCGCCTCCGGCTGGACGCTGGTGGCGTCAATGACAGTGAGACGGCCGGATCTCAAACGTGTCGCCGCGATGAAGTTGAGCAGCGCAAAGGCGTCGGGGGTGGCCGACTGGTCGTTGGCGTCGTCGGCCACCATCGCCCGGCAATCGTCCGACGACACGACTTCGGTGGGCTTGAAGTGCCGGGAGGCAAAGTGGGACTTCCCCGAACCGGTGGGGCCGATGAGCGCGACGAGACACAGCTCAGGAATGGCGATGTTCATCGCGTGAAGACCCCCATCTGGGTCGGCGCTCCGTGCGCTGGGTGGACGGGGCCGATGTCCTGGAAGATCACGTCGTACTTGCGGCGGTCCGCAACCTGCCGCGACCAGTCTTGGAATTCTCCTCGTGTCCACTCGAAACGATGGTCTCCGTGCCTGAACGCGCCGCCGGCCAGTCCTTCGAACAGCGAGTTGTACTCCGCATTCGGCGTCGTTATGAGGACGGCGCCGGGCCTGGCATTCCCGAAAACGGCGTCCTCGAAGGCGTCAAGCCGCGTGGGGTCGATGTGCTCTATCACCTCCATGGCGACGGCGGCATCGTGCCCCGCGAGGCGCTTGTCCCTGTAGGTGAGGGAGCCTTGCAGGAGAGTGATGCGCTCCCGCTGGCGCGGGGGCAGGGTGTCGAGGCGCAACCGGCGGGCCGCCGTTTCCAAAGCCCGGTGTGAGACATCCAAACCCGTGATCGAACGAACCGAAGACTCTCCGAGTAGAGCCTCGATGAACTTTCCCTCGCCGCAGCCGAGGTCGAGCACACTGGCCGCTCCCATGTCGCGGAGCGCCTTGAGCACCGCCTGAATGCGCTGCTCACCCAGTCGAAGGGGCACTTTGAGCTGTTCCTCTTCCTGTTCATGCCTTGCGGCCACAACGCCCGGGTCAGCCGACCCCGCGTCCAACAGTTGGGCCAGCGCCTGGCTTACCAGGCTGCGCTGATGCTTCAGGTAGCAGCGCGAGATGAGTTCCCGCAGAGGATGACTGCCCAGCCACACCTCGCCGAAGCGCAGCAGCTTAGCCACCTCGTCGTCGCCTACCCAGTAGTGCTTTTCGTCGTCCAGGACGGGCAAGAGCACGTAGAGATGGGCGAGCAGGTCCCTGAGCCGGATATTCGACGAAAGGCGGACGCCGTAGTACGGGCCGTGTCCCCACTCAGGGAAACGCTCATCCAACGGCTGACTGGAGATGTCAAGGTCGTAGCCCAGCGGCTCGAACAAGCGCCTGATGAGGTCCGGCCCATCCGCAGAGGGCATCACGGGGACATCGGCTTCCAGCGGTATGACCAAGTCGGCAAGTTCCGGTCGTTCAGCGCTCTTGCCCGCCAGCGCGCTGCCAAACACCGAGGCAATCGCCACGCTCATGTGCGATGAGGCCACGTAGGGACGGTCGTTCACGTATTGCCCCAACCAGTCCCCGGCGTTGGGGTTCCCGGACTTCGGGCGCACCAGACCCACCGGGTCGATGTGCAACAGAAGCGCCACCGTGCAACGGTGGATGTCTGCCTCTGGATAGAAAACGTCGGCCCTGCCGAAAGACAGCTTGAACGACTGGAATCGACCGGGGTTCTTGTGCAGCAGGAACCCCAGGTCCGTCGCCGGTTGATGCGTCGTCGTGATGGTGAGTAACATGATTCAAATGGTGGGACCGAGACACCTGATTGAGTTTTGACGAATGTTGCAAAGCCATTATACAGTTGCGATAATCAAACAACCAGAGAACATCACGGTCGTTGATGGGAATTGTCCCGTAGACGGGGACACTGAGGAGAGACCGATGGCTAGGACAGCGAGCTTCGACGGAGGGGCCTTCTTCACCGCCCTGGACGCGGAGCGGCAGGCCCGTCGATGCACATGGAGGCAGGTGGCGGAGGAGTGCGGGATCAGCGCTTCCACATTGAGCCGCATGGCCCAGGGCAGACTCCCCGATGTGAACGGCCTGGCTGCCTTGGCCGCCTGGTCGGGGCTGGAGGTGGACCGCTTCGTCAAGAGCGCCGTCGCCAGACAAGAGCCGAAGCCGATGGCGGTCATCTCCTCCTGCCTGCACGCAGACCCCCACCTCAGCGAGGAGGCCGCCGTCGCCATTGACCAGATGGTGAGAGCAGCCTATAGAAGCATGGTGAGCCAATGGACGCCATCGACTACCCAGCAGCCGAGGACGTAGTAGAGTGGGAAAGAACTCTGAGAGGTTCCTAAGACGTAGATGGATGCCAAGAGTTGATTGCCATCCTTAGAAAGGCCATGGAGACACCTGCTGAGGGGTGGCACAAGCTGACTGACTTGCAGGGACCCGCACTACCGTTGGAGGCCAGACAAGATAGATTCTAGTAAGTTGAGGATGGCACACAGATATGTTGCCCATATTGCTGGAGAGGGTATTCACCGCCAATGACAGTGACCCCAACAAATAGGTCGACAGTAAACCAAAGCGCCAGGTTGTCGCCAACGAACGCCACGACCGAATTGAAGGGCGCAATTGCCGCAGTCTGTACAAAATCGGAGTTCGCGCAAGTTATTCCGGTTCTATCCGACAAAGCGGTAAACGTTGCGTCAGTCCCGCAGCGGAGTCCCCTGCGCTACCCAGGCGGTAAGACGTGGCTCGTGCCCGAAATCAGGAAGTACCTTGACGGCCTCGACTTTCGCCCAGAGGTATTCGTCGAGCCGTTCGCCGGTGGCGGGATCGCATCCCTAACGGCAGTCATGGACGACTACGTGGACCGTGCAGTGCTCTGCGAGAGGGACCCGGACATATCCAATCTGTGGCAGTGCATGCTCGACGACGCCGAGGAATTGGCGCAGCGCGTGCAGGGTTTCGAAGCAACTCCTGAGAACGTGAGCAAGGTATTCGCGGATGCGGGGATGTGCGGTATGGACGCCGCATTTCGCACCCTGTTGCGGAACAGAGTAAGTCGGGGCGGCATCCTAGCCAAGGGTGCCTCGGTGATGAAGGAGGGAGAGAACGGGCATGGGATCTCCTCTCGCTGGTACGCCGACACCTTGGCCGCACGTATCCGCGCAATCGGGAACTATGCAGACCGGTTTGACTTTTTCCAAGGGGATGGTGTGAGCCTCGTGGAACTCTGCAAGTACAACGAGGCAACCGCATTCTTCATTGATCCTCCCTACACCGCCGCCGGTAAGCAGGCGGGGAGGCGACTGTACACGTACAACGAAATCGACCACGAGGAACTGTTCAAGCGGATGTCACAGGTACGAGGCGTCTTCATGATGACCTACGACGAGAGTTCCGACGTGATCGAGATGGCGCGCAGGCGAGGATTCCATGTGGCCAAGGTCGCAATGAAGAACACCCACCATGCAGTGATGTACGAGTTGCTAATCACGTCGCACGAGCTGACGTCATGACTCAACCTCGACGCTTCGGCATAGGAGAATGGTACGGACATTCATTCGTCGGGCTGACGCGGGACGAACGCCGGGCATATGCCGCCGGGACCGGTTCCCGGCCATGCCCCTTTCGGATGGGTGGGGGATCATGCACGAAGATCGGTGGGGTCTGTTCGTTCAGGCTATACGAAGACGATGATGGCGTTGCTACTCCAGTATCGGGCACTGAGGCCGGATTGAGGGTTCTGTGTCCCCGGCGATTTGAGGAGGATATGACCATCTTTCGATGGGTAGGTGAGGTGGTTTTGGGTACTTCATCGCCCGCCATAGCCAGCGAGGTGGGCTTCCTCAAATCCGAGGATGGAAACACGCACGTAGGCCGGATAGACATGGTTCTGGCGAATCAGGAAGACGGAACAACAGCACTTAATTGGTGCGCCCTGGAGATTCAAGCCGTTTACTTTTCCGGTAGGAGCATGGGGGAAGAATTCAGAAACATTAGAAACTACGCGGGTGATCAGCCGCCCTTCCCAGGCCAGACGCGACGACCCGACTACCGGAGTAGTGGTCCGAAGCGTCTGATGCCCCAGTTGCAGATCAAGGTGCCTACGCTCCGTCGATGGGGCAAGAAGATGGTGGTAGTGGTAGACAAGCACTTCTACGAGTCCCTGGGGCGCATGGAAGAGGTCGGAGACCTATCGAGCGGAGACATAGCATGGTTCACCGTAGACTTCGAGGAAGACCACGCCAGCGGGCACTTCAAACTCGTGAGGGATAGCGTCCACGTCACTACACTTGAGAGGGCTACCGAGGGACTGACGGGTGGCTCCCCCGTTACTCTGAACGAGTTTGAGGAAGGCATCCGATCCAAGCTCGCGCAGTAAGGAGCTTTTCCCAATCCAGCTCAGTGTTTCCAATTGGAGGTGCCACAACCCTAGCTGGTATGCCGCACCTCGGTGAAATGATTGTTACATACCAAATCCAAGATACGATTTGGAAGAGACGGGGGATGAGCAGGGATGAGCAATGAGCTTCGGTAATTGGCCTTGGACGGCAAGTGATGGGCTGGATTAGGCAAACAGTAGCATTGGCAGCGGCCATGGTCCTGACGGTGTGCCTTCTCTCGTGCGGAGACGGCACAGAGCCGGTTCGCCTCGCCACCGAGGGCGATTACCATCCCTTCAACTTCATCAACGACGACGGCGAGATCGACGGGTTGGAGCGCGAGCTCGGCGACGAGTTGTGCCGCCGGGCCGAGCTTGAATGCGAGTGGGTGCTCAATGACTGGGAGAGCATGATCCCAGACCTGGTGGCGGGGGAGTTCGACGCCATCATGGCCGGTATGAGCATCACCGACAAACGAGACATGACCATCGACTTCACCGAGCCCTACTACCCTCCCACACCGTCTGTCTACCTCGCGGTGGCGGGCGCGGGTGATGAGGCCGTCGAGGGGCGGCTAGGGGCCTACGCCAGCACCATCTACTCGGACTACTTTACGGAACGGGGCATCGCGTACATAGAGTTCAGCGACGAGGACGACCGGTTGGCGGCCCTCCTGAATGGCGACATCGACGCGATGCTGGTGGACCACGCCTACGCCGTGGACAAGCTCTCGGAGTACGAGGGACGACTGGCCGTCGTCGGCCCATCCGTGCTGCTGGACCGGGGGATCGGCATGGGCGTGCGCAACAACAACGACCTGCTGGCGAAGCTGAACTCTGCCTTAGCGTTCATGAAGGCCGACGGGGCGCTGGATGCCCTCATCGTCAAATGGGTGGGCGAGGACGCAGCGACATTCGGCGGAACCTCGGTGTCGTCCTCTGTGTCATCGCCGACCGCCACGCCTGCACCATCTCCCACAGCCACGCCTACTCCCGAGCCGAGTCCAACACCGACTCCCACCCCTGAGCCTCCATCCGCGCAGGAATTGTTGGACGCCACGACCGCAGCCATGAAGAACGTCGAGTCCGGCCACGGGGAGGTGGACATCGCCGTCAAGCTGACGCAGGCGAACGAGACGGTGGACATGGCGATGAGCGTCGTGGGTGACTTCCAGGTCCCGGACCGCAACCAGGCGGAGCTCAGTTTCAACGCTGGCGGCGTCACCGTGGAGTTCGAAGCGATCACCATCGGCGACAAGACCTTCATGACGGACTTCATCACGGGTGAATGGACCGCCCTCCCCAAGCTGCCCACGCCCTTCGGCAATGAACTGCTGGCAGCCGGGGCATTCGGCACCGACTTCGGCCCGGAAGTCGCCCAGGGCTTCGTCCTGGTAGGAGAGGAAACACTCGACGGCGAGAGCGTCTACCGTGTGAGAGGTCCCGTTTCGGGTGAGGTCCTCGCCGAAATGCTGAACGACCCCAGCATCGGGAACGGCGAGGGTGAGGTCGAATACTGGATCGGGGTCGAAGACAGCCTCGTGCGCAGGGTCGTGATTGAAATGGAGATAACCGAGGACGACCCCATCACCAACAGCACCATCATGCTGGAGATGACGGCCGTCACGGTTCTGTCCGACTATAACCAACCCGTGGACATTCGGGAGCCGGAGGTGGAAGGCGAAAACGTGTTCGGTGGGGACGACCATGGAGACTATCTCGAGAATGCCACCACTGTAGACCCCGGCGAGAGCGTCGAAGGGAAAATGGACAATGACTACGACCTAGACTACTTCCGATTTCAGGCCGAGGAGGGCCAGAGCTACGAAGTAAGGGTAGACCACGGGACCCTGGAGAGTTCCGGGCTTACCCTTTACAACTCCTCGTGGGATGTGGAGACATGGAGCGACGACAATTGGGATGCCCAAGGGTCTCGGGTTACGTGGGTTGCGCCTAGCTCGGGGTGGTACTACGTTCTTGTAGAGGGCATCGGGGCCACAGGGTCCTACACTTTGACGGTAGTTCCCGCCAGCGCCGCCACGCCAGCGGCTACGCCCACACCTGAGCCGACGCCGGCCAATACTCCCACGTCCGCCTACTCCATGCAACCGCACGTGTTCTTGAGGGTCGTGCTGGTTACGAAGGACTGGGTGCCGTTCTCCAATCCAGGCGGCTGGACGCAGGCGGTGCCGCAGAAGGAGAGTGCAACGCTCCGGTATTACGAAGCGGCGATATGGGAGGAGATGGGCTCCGTTCACCTCTACGCATTCCCCAACGACTACGATCCGCTCTACGGCGTATCAGGAGGAGTGTCCAAGGACGATGTGATCGCCTACCGGGAGCAGTACTCCTTGAGCGTCCGCACGGGGATGCCGGAGGAGTCGTCGGATGAACGGAGCGACTTTCTGCGGAGCGCGTTCGAGGACTTCGCAGCGGTGCTAGTGGAACGCCATCCTCAGGGGGAGCATCACTTCATGTTCAGCGGCCATGGCGGCCCCGGCGGCGACCTCTTCGCAACGCAGGTGAAGAACGCTGACGCAGATGCTTTTCTCGCGTCGTGGACACGGCACTTGGGCAGGCCCCTGGGAGTCATCGACATGGGCGGGCCGTGCAACAAGGGCGGCTACGAGGACCTGGCCAACTTCTGCAAGCACGCCCGCTACTACGTGGCATCCGACCTGCCCAACGGCGGGTATTCGATGGATGAATGGACACCGGAGAAGCACTGGGAGACCAGCGAGGCGAAGCAGTACCACCGCATCCTTGCATCGAACGACACCCTGGAAGAGGCGCTCATCGAGCGCGTCAACCTTCGCAGGACGCACTACGAGTATTCGCGGGACAACCAGACGAGGGACAGGGTGGCCCAGGCGAACTACGTGTACTCCTGCGTCGCCTTTGGGGACTTCAGCGAGGCGTTCGAGGCATTCCTCGAACATACGACTATCCCATACCCCTTGCATGACCTGTATGAGTTGCTCGTGGGGTATTCGGCATCCCCCGGCCTGCTGGAGAAGTTCCAGAAGGTCATCGTGCACGCCGTAGACAACCGGGACTTCTTCGAATGGAGCTTCCCCGCAAACGGCATGATTTCGCCGCTGGAGCGCATCTACCATCGTTCGCCGTCGCAGTGAGTGTTACCTACGGAGGAAGTGGGCGGCATACATGCCGCTAGAGAGGGAGGCTCATCCGAATGGATAGCCTCCCTCTCTAGCAAACTACGCGGCTCCCGCCTCCGGCTGCATGAGCAGAGCGGAGTAGCTTGGCGCAACCACGTGGTCCACGGACACCTTCCCGGCGCCGTCGTACCCGGTGCGGAACGCGTACTCCACCTCCGCGCCCCAGGGCACCCGCCCACCGACGCGCACAGCGCCGCCCCTGGCCGTGCCGTCCCTTCCGCGAGCGCCGTGCACCACCATCCCGCTGCGCTCTCCTTTCTTCCAGCCAAGAACCTTGAGCGCGGCAGGCATCACCCGCTCCTTCCCCTGGGTCCGCTGAAACAGCGCCCCGTGCAGCTTGCGCAGGACGACGGCGGACGGGCTGCGCTGGCCGTTCATGATCTGGGAGAGGTGGCCGGAGCTGATGCCCGCCCGCCGTGCCACCTCGTTCTGGCTCACGTCCAACTCGTCCATCCGCTGCCAGATGAACTGCCGGTCTACGTCGGGGCACTGGGCGGACGCGACCTTCGCACGCCCTCCAAGCACGGCCTCTACCTTGGCTTGGAGCTTCACCCCCATGCACCGCTTGCCGCGCGCCACCTGGCTCAGGTAGCCTGCGGACACGCCGACTATCTTGGCCAGCTCCTTCATGCTTATTCCGAGCGAGCGAGCAGCCTCGCGGATGAAGTTGCTAGCGTCGTCGTCCACAACCTCGCCCTGGCGGTTGGCGAGATTGGCGGGGGCGACCTTGGCCGGTGCGCCCAGGACAGACTCGATCTGGGCCTGCGCCTTCACGCCCATGGTTCTGCGACCCTTCGCGACCTGGGTGAGATACGAGTAACTCACGCCCGACCGGTCGGAGAGCTCCAGCATCGTCATGCCGAGGCTGCGTGCGGTCTCCCGGATATAGGAACTCTCGGAGGTGACCTCTTCGCTCTGTCGGTAGACGATGCCCTGTCCGGGGACCTCTCCCAGCACGGCGATTGCCTTCTCCCGCAGGTTGGGGGTCCAGGGCTTCCTGCCCGTGCCGACTTGGGAGAGGTGGCTTGCGCTGACCCCCATGAGTGCCGCCAACTCCTTCACGGTGAGACCCTTTCTCCTGGCCGCAGACCTGAGTTCGCTCTCGGGCCTGCCCCTGCACTCGGCGGGCGTCGCCGCATCCGTCCGTGTCTCCGTCGTCTTCGTCGGGTTGGTCGTTGTGGTTGCCGTCGTCATGTCGCTTCTCCTTTTGAAATGAAGAAGCGGGACGGCCTACCACCCCCGTGGGGCGGAGACAGTCCCGCTTTGAATTGGCGTCCCGAATGGCCGGGACTGTCTCCGTGGGTTTGTGTTGGCTGGCAAAGGGAAGGGCCGCGACTCCTCCTGGGAAGAGACGCGGCCCTGTGCTCGCCAACCGCTATGTGGGCCTTGCGTGCGAGAGCCGTGGCATGAATGCTGTCGAAGCCGACTCCGACGCCCTCGACCTCGCCTACCGGTTACTCGACGTGCATGTTCACCTCCTCGATGTTGTTGATGTTGTTGACCCGCGCGGCATCCAGGGCGCGGGTTGTCTGTGTGATGGGTTCGGTTGACGCGAGACGCACTTCGCCCACGGTCGGATGCCGGACGCGGGGACGAAGGGAATGAGAAGGACGCAGCTCAGCCCAGAGTCACGTCACGGGGGAGCGACCCAGGGGAGAGAACTGCGTTGAAGGGGATGCGACCGGCCTGAAGTTCAACCACAGGACGGCGCGGCGAGTGTGACGCGGCCTGCGAGGTCGTCGCGGGCCAAATGAGAGTGGAAACTGCGACCCAACCGCGTGACGGTTGCGCCGCAGCCTTGCAGAACTGACCAGGTGTGATGGGCGCACTCCGGCCAAGGTGTCCGAGGGGCCGAAGCGAAACGCGCCTCAGCCGCTGCGAATGTGTCCCTCAGGGGCGGACTTCGGGAGAGCGCAATGCTCGATCCCTCCGGTCTGACCCCTGGGTGGCTTTCAGAGAGCGCGGTGCTCGATCCTACGCAGCCGGTCCCGGATTCGGGGGACGGGAACCCTCCAGGTTTCTCGGCACGAAACAACTGGAAAAGCCTGAAACTGACTCCATTATTGCCGAACGGTTGAGCGGATGGAAAGGGTTTCACGGCGTCCCCGCCCAAAGTGTTCTGTCCAGTTCATGAAAACCCTAAGCCAGCCTGTCTCAGAAGTTGGGGAGTGGTGAATGGAACCTTGTTAGGTGTACCTTTGAAGCGACATCGACGAAGGAGAGATGGAGATGCCGCTTCGAGATATGGACCGAGAACAGATGTGGCTGTTGCCCCCGACTCTTGACGATCTGTTGCCGTTAGACCATCCAGCCCGATTCGTGGCCGAGTTTGTGGACGCACTGGATAGGGAAGGCTGGGCTGAACTCGGCGTGGAGATAGACGGCGACCCGATGGGAGCGCCGGCCTACCATCCCCGCGCTTTGTTGAGCGTGTGGCTGTACGGTTTCATGACCGGGGTGCGCTCCTGCCGCAAGTTGGAGGCGGCCTGCCGGGACCAGATACCGTATCTGTGGCTGACCGGCTGGCAGCATCCTGACCACAACACCTTGTGGCGGTTCTACAAGGAACACAGGCAGTCCATGAGGAAGCTGTTCGAGCGCACTGTGCGCACGGCGGTGACGATGAAGCTGGTGGATCTGGCGGTGCAGGCGGTTGACGGAACTAAGGTGGGGGCCAATGCGGCAAGAGATAGGACCTACGATGCGGGGGAGTTGGGTCGGTTATTGAACAGGGTGGAGAAGGCGATCTCCGACCTTGAAGCTCAGAACGAAGCAGGTGAGGATACCCCCGCATTACATCTGCCGGAAGAATTAGCCAACAAGCAAACGCTGAGGGAGCAGATTCGTCATGCGATGGACGAGTTGGCTTCTGAGCGGAATCGCAAGCGCATCAACCTCACCGATCGGGATGCAAAACTCATGAGGACCCGTCAGGGCTTCATGCCCAGCTACAACGCCCAAGCTATGGTGTCACCGCTGGCACCAGGCGGACAGACGACCGGCATGCTGCTGACCGCCGTAGACGTTGTGGACCAAGTCAATGACGCCCTCCAGTTGACCCCGATGATGGAACAGGCAGAGGGTGTTACAGGAACCAGGACTCCGTTGACGTTGGCAGACGCCGGTTATTGTGGAGGCCGGAACCTGGAGGCGAGTCACCGTAAAGGTCAGCAAGTGGCAATGCCGGATATGGCCCGACCACTGGACAATCCCTATCACAAGGACCGATTCACCTATGACGAGGGCAACGACAGGTACGTCTGTCCTCATGGAAAGATATTGCGCTTCTCCAGCTCGTCCACAAACGCCGGAACGCCGGTCCGGGTATACCGAGCAGCCTCTGCCTCGGCCTGCCGCAGTTGCCCCGCATTTGGGGTCTGCACCAAGGATTACCCACGGGGACGCAAGCTAGAAATCGGGGCACGCGACCATGTACTGCGCGCTCACAGAGAATGGATGTCTACCGAGGCAGCCACGACGGCCTACAAACGGAGGAAGTACCTGGTCGAACCGGTCTTCGGGATCTTTAAGGAACAACTGAGGGCTCGGAGGTTCCTGTTGCGTGGCCTTGCCAACGTGAAGGCCGAATGGACGGTGCTTGCCATCGCCTTCAACCTCCGCACTATCTGGAAGGCGTGGAGACCCGGAGCCGACCCCTCCACTCAAGTATCCGCGGCCTAGTGCCTCTCCCCACTCTCTCACAGCAACTGCCGCTACTACACAACTCTCACCCTTCAATCCAGCATTCCCCTATCACTTCCCGGCTGGGGTCGTAAAAGCGAACCCTGGTCTAAGCGGCATCTTCATCTCTTCGTAGATGTCGCGTCGGAACAGCTGCCGGGGCGCTATCCGTCACTTCCCACTTATGGGACAGCCTCTAAGCGCGCCCCGGCCACCAGCGGCTCCGCCACAGGCCGCACGTGAGCGCCTTCCACAGCAGGTATCTCCACGCCAGCGCCCTGCGGACCTCCCAGAGGGTGTCCCTGCGCCAGGTGAGCTGTGTGCTTCGGTAGAGTCCGTGCAGCGGCTCCGTCTCCGGCGGAAGGGTCATCCCGTGCTCTTCGAGCAGGGCAACCTCCAGCTCGCGAACCCGTTCCTCGGTCTCCAGCCAGGCCAGGCCCTTGCCTGTGCCCACGTGTCCCGCCTTCCAGATTTCGCGCCACTCCTCGATGAGCGGCCACGCCTCGCCGAAGACCTCCTCGTCGTCGGGCGCGGGCTCCTTCGTCACCAGCTCGGGATTCAGCCGCCTCGGGTACCTGGCCCTCGCCGACGGCTTGTCCGTCGCCGGGGCCTCCTCCGGCGCGTCTCCGGTTGCGTCCTGGGCCTCCGTCGGTCCCGTCGTGGACTCTCGCTGGGCTTCCGCACGCGACAGCCTCTTCTCGATCTTCGCTAACGCCCCGCTCTGCTCCTCACACAGGACTTTCACCTCGCCTTTGACGGCGTCCAGACCCTCGTGAAGTTCCTTCACCAGCTTCTCCACCCGACGCTCCAGCGCGTCGTGACGCCTCCGGTGACGGGCGGCGGACGAACCCACCCCATCCCGGAGGCCCCGCTCCAGGGCTTCCCTGAGCCGCCACGTCATTCCCCCGCCATCCATGCAGGCACCCACGGTCCGCCGGTCTATCCCCAGCGCCCGCGCCGCTCCCTTACGGCTCCCTTCTCTTCGCACCACCTCGTGCAGCAGGGCCATGAGCCTCTGGACGTGCTCCTCTTCAGCGTCTCCGCCTTCAGTCTTGACCACCTCACTCGCTTCCATCAGTCCCTCCTCCGGTACAACATGTACCCGTTTTGTACACGGCTGCCGACTCTCTCAGGGTGTACAACATGTACCGCTTCAGCTACGGGCTATGTACCAGCCCGTCGCAACCGGTCCCTGACAAAAAGTGTTCGCTTTTCACGCCCTGTAGGGGCTGCTTTCCCCCTGTTCCAGCTTTGCAAACCGCCCAGATGTACAACATGTACACGGACGCGTTTTCCTGTACTACCCCATGACATCACGGCGACCCCTTGGCGGGGTATCCCCTGGAAGGGGCTATCACGAATGAAACGGTTGCATGGATGAAGACCCCTTCCGAGGGATAACGCTCGTCTCTCCCATAGCCCACGCTGGTTGGAGAAAGCCAGTTGCAGTTCGGGCAGTCCTTTGATTCCCAACTCGAACGCCGGGCAATCGACGCGACGAGAGTGGCAACCTTGAAAGAAGCCGAGAACCAAACAGAATCAGAGAACAGTGGCCGGGCCATCTCCGAGTTCGGCGCGGCAACCATCGACTTCAACCCCGGCCCCGACGCGGAGGGCCGCCTCCGCCGTAACCGGCGACGGTGACAGCGCGACTGGCGATAGTGCGCAGGCGGCCACAACTGCGGCCCACCCGTGCCTGTTCCCGCGCTTCTCACTGTCAGGCCAGAGATGACTGACGAGGCTAGGTGGCACACGTGGCAGGGCGGAACGTCTGGGACGTGAGCCAGCCAAAGGGACGCGCGAAGGGGACGAAGTGGGTTTGGGACGAGCAACCTGGCCCGGGAGTTGGTACTGACAGGGAGAAACAGCCAGACGTGCAGCGGCCAGCCTGCTCATGGACACAGGCAGCCGGGCGCGTGTCGGAACTGCGGTGCGACCGACTGCGTCAGCCATCACGCAGACATGCTGAACCGGTCGATGCGACAAGCGCCGACGTCGACCAGTTTGCCGGGGACGAGGCGCGGAAGGCGCACCCGTTCCCTTGGCCCGACGGAGAGGCGATCAACCCCAGCCGTCAGACCGGTGTCCAGCGGGTGAAGGACCAACGTCAAACTCCAACCCTCTGGACGGGACCGAGAACGGAGGCCCTTGCGTCAACTCCGTCGGTTCGGCCCGCACTGGTTGCGAAGGACCAACGTCAAACTCCGCATTGCCAGCATTCCCTCTTGGGCGAAGCCCGTGCAACAGGGATCACGCACCCGGGTTTCTATGGTCGGAAACCCTGGAGAAAGCCAAACAGTGAAGTCATCATAGCCGATCTGTGAGGCCGAAAAGACCCCCTGCGTGCCCCCACCCCGGAAATTGCCCAAAGCGACCTGCACAACGTAACGCCGGACGACCACGACTGCGTCCACAACCTCAGCGTGAGCGCCCGCCACCGGACGATGAGCGTCCAAGCCTCGCCGAATACCTCCTCGTTGTCATCGGCGGGCTCAATGGTCACTAGTACCGTTTCCAGGTGTATTTAACAGATATAAGAAATAGGTTAGTCTTTATGTATGATCTTATGGGGAGGACGTACGAAGACATGCCTGCTCTCAAGTACAAAGTGGAGTTGAACGGGTCGGAGCGGACACATCTGAAGCAGTTAGTGAGTCGTGGCGAAGCCTCGGCTCGTAAGGTGAAGCGAGCGTTGGTGTTGCTGAAGGCAGACGAAGGTATGCCCGACCGCGACATCGCCAATGGCCTATTGATAAGCGTATCCACGGTGGGGCGTGTGCGCACCCGGTTTGTGCACGAGGGGCTCGACGGGGCCCTCAATGAGCGAGCGCGACCGGGGCAGAAGCGCAAGTTGGACGGCAGGCAGGAAGCACATCTGATAGCCATCGCGTGCAGCAACGCACCCGAAGGCCACGCGGTTTGGACGCTGCAACTGCTTGCCGACAGGGTGGTGGCGATGGGGTTTGCCGAGAGCATCTCGCTCGAGACGGTGCGCCAGATACTCAAAAAAACGAACTCAAGCCGTGGAAGAAGAAGGAGTGGTGCGTCCCCCAAGTGAGCGGGGAGTTCGTAGCTCGAATGGAGGACGTGCTCGACCTGTATGATGAAGACTACGACCCGGACCGTCCCGTGGTCTGCTTCGACGAGACGTCCAAGCAACTGGTGGCCGATAAGAGGCCATCCATCAGGGCCAAGCCGGGGCGGGTGGAACGATATGACTACGAGTACAAGCGAAACGGCACACGCAACCTGTTCATGATCTGTGAGCCGAAAGCCGGCTGGAAGCATGTCGAGGTGACCGAGCAACGTACTGCCGTGGATTTCGTATATCAGATGAGATGGCTGGTCGATGAGGCGTACCCTCACACCCAGACGATACGGCTGGTGCTGGACAATCTCAACACACACAAGCTGGGTTCGTTGTACGATGCCTTCGAGCCGGCGGAAGCGCGCCGTATTGCCAAGAGCCTCGAGTTCCACTACACCCCAGTACACGGCAGTTGGCTGAACATGGCCGAGATAGAGCTGAGTGTCTTGAGCAACCAGTGTCTCAACCGCCGAATCGGCGACGAGGCTGTACTGAAGCGAGAAGTCTTGGCGCTGGAACGTGAGCGCAATGAGGCCGGCGCTGTCATAGACTGGCGCTTCTCCACTCACCACGCTCGCACTAAACTTCAACACATCTATCCAGCATATTCAAGTTGAAACGGTACTAGGTCGAGATACTTGCGCCGGGTCAAGGACTCCGACGGAGGATTTTTCTCCCGTCCTGACGCTCCGCTCCGTCTCCCCCTCCATCAGCGCCTTGCTGGGAAGGAACGGCGTGGGCGTGAGCGCCCCCGGTCATCTTCGCCCCCATGAAGTCGTCCTGCCCCAGGGCCTTCACCGCGCCCTCCAGCGCCCCCAACCGTTCCTCCAAGGCGTCGTTGGGCTCCCGCTGGCGGACCGCCGTAGAACCCACGCCCTACCGCAAAGCCCGCTCCAGGGCCTCCCGCATACGCCGCGACAGCCTTCCCGTCCTTGCGCTCTCGGCCACCGTGCGCTGGTCGATCTCCAGCGCCCGCGCAGCGCCCCTGTACCCGCGCTCCCGCACCAGCTCTTGCAGCAACGTCATGAGCCGCATGTGGTACATGTTCTCCACGTCTTTGCTGTCCTCAATGCCGTGTCCGGTGGTCTTCATGGCAATGTCCTCCTCCTCAAGAAATTCGTCTCAGCTGTGAATTCCGCCAAGTCCGTGTTTTCTGCGATGTCGCACCCCGCGTAACGCACCCCCACCTCAAGCGCACTTTTTGGCCGGTTTTGTCATCGGGCCGTCGATTTTGGCCGCGTCATGCACCCCCACCTCAAGCATCTTTTTGTCATTGGAGACCGGACTCCGCCCTTTCATCAGATTGCTCACCGCTCACGTCCGGTAGAGTGGGTTTTGCCCCTGGTTCAGCTACGGAATCACGACTTTGACCAGTCAGTCACCAAACTCCTTTTCCTGTACACCCCTGCCACTGCAAGAAACGGCCCGCCAAAAAGGGACCTCGGAAGGTGCCACCTTGCGTGAGGTCTTTTTTCGCGTCTGAACCGTTCACACTCTCTGGTGAACGCTGCGATCAAGTGCGTCGCAGCAGACCACGACGAGGTGAGCGAGGTGGCGCTGAGTTCGACAGAGCGACCAACAACCCCGGTGACGCCGTGGCCTCCACGGCCTCATCCCGGTAGCCGGGTCTGGCCCCATTGCGTCTCGCCATCGCTACGGGGGATGAATGAAACCGGTTGCACGGATGAATACCCCCTCTGAGGGATAACGCTCGCCATTCCGGTCGTCCACACTGACGTAACGACCGGGCCGTAGTCCGGTAGGTCAACCCTGAGCACCTATCCGACCGCAAGCAAAGCGACAAGAGCAGCGATCTTGAAAGAAGCCACCCGCAGGACAGAGCAGAAGACGCGAAGGGAAGCCTCCGCAGAACTGCGCGTGGTGGCGATCAACTGCAACCCCGCTCCCGACGCCCGGGACCGCCTGCGCAGGCTCTTCACCATACTGGCCAAATTGACCCAGGACGAAGAGGCTTCCCCTGAGGACCCATCGCCTCAGCACGGCCCGGATGGGGAGGACTGAGGCGTCTTGCAGGAAGCTGCGTCGTCCTTGACACGGGGTGGCATTAGTGCCATCATGTGAATATCGTGGACAGGACACTGGACAACATGCGGCGCAACCCTCGGAACGTCCGGTTCGACGACCTCAGAAGGGTCTGCGACCGCTACTTCGGAGAGCCGAGACAGAGGGGCAGCCATCTCTTCTACAGGATGCCCTGGCAGGGCAGGCCGCTGGTGAACATCCAGCCCGTTCGGGGAATGGCCAAGGCTTACCAGGTCCGTCAGGCGCTCAGGGCAATCGACAGATTGGAGGAAATGCATGGCTGAATTGATCGACCGCTACACCTACCGGGTCTTCTGGTCCGACGAGGACGGGGAGTACGTCGGCCTGTGCGCCGAGTTCGGCCTGCTGAGCCACCTGGACGGTACGCCGGAAAAGGCCCTGACCGGGATTCGAGAGGTGGTGTCCCACGCCGTCCAACTGAATCTGGAGGAGGGCATTGAAGTGCCGGAGCCGATATCCACACGCCGCTACAGCGGGACGATCACCCTGCGCATTCCCCCGGAGACCCACCGCGCCCTGGCGATGGACGCAGCCGAGGCCGGTGTTAGCATGAACCGTTTGGCCACCGAACGACTGACGCTGCGACGTTGGCCTTAGC
This sequence comes from Dehalococcoidia bacterium, assembly GCA_965207225.1. GTDB lineage: Bacteria > Chloroflexota > Dehalococcoidia > Plut-88900 > Plut-88900 > Plut-88900. The sequence continues at coordinate 124,869 of CBDBLV010000002.1, read as the reverse complement.
CAAGTCCTATACACAGAGGAGACAACCATGCCAAGAATCAAGATGCAGCGCCGCAAGGCGAAGGAAGGCAGGGCGGCCATCTACGCCCGCGTCTCGGACCAGAGCCAGGACGCCGAGGACAAGACCTCCATCTCCGAGCAGACATCCGACATGGAGGCCCACTGCGAAAAGCGCGGCCTGACCATCGTGGCCCGCTACCAGGAGGTGGGACAGGGCTGGTCGAAGAAGCGCCCTGAGTTTCAGAGGATGCTCGCCGACGCCAGGCGGGGACGCTTCGACACCATCGTCTGCTGGAAGTCCGACCGGCTCAGCCGGGGCATGTACCCTGCAGCCGCCCTCATGGAGGTGGTCGAGGCGCACCACATAGAGTTGGAAGCCGTCATGGACGCCATCGACATGAAGACCTTCGGCCTCATGGCCGCCATCGGCAAGATCGAGCTGGACAACTTCCGGGAGAGGGCGTCGATGGGCAGGCGCGGCGCGGCCAAGCAGGGCCGAATCCCCATCGGCAACGTCCCCTACGGCTATCGCATCGGGGACGACGGCAGGCCCGAGATAGCGGAGGACGAGGCCGAGGTCGTCCGCCGCATCTTCCGCATGTGCGTGCGGGACGACCTTGGAGCGCGGGTGATCGGCCAGCGTCTCATGGCCGACGGCGTTCCCGTCGCCAACGGCGGCAAGCGGTGGTGGGACGGACAGGTATACCGTATCCTCAGCAACGAGACCTACAAGGGCACGTGGTGGTACGGCAAGGCCCGCTACGTATCCACCGAGGATGGGACGAGAGTTTACGAGAAGGACAGGGAGACCTGGATACCCGTGCCGTTCCCGCAGATAGTGGACGAGCAGACCTGGGATATGGCCCAGAGCCTCATGAAGAAGCGACGCACCCGCTCCTACCGCAACACCAAGATATTCTACCTGTTGCAGCACCTTGTCCGGTGCACCGGGTGCGGGATGCTCATGGGCTGCATGGCCACCAGGAAGCGGACGGTCAAGCGCAACGGCAAGGTCTACAAGTACGAGATGGACGTCCCCCGCCGCTACTACAAGTGCTACGGCGTGCAGCACTTCCGCACGGGTTGCCGCAAGCACACGATGATCCGTGCGGAGCGGCTGGAGGGACTGGTCTGGGGCGAGGTCAAGAAGGTGCTGGAGTCCCCCGGCCTCATCGTTGCCGGCATCGAGTCGCTGGACACGCAGGAGGACGGAGGGCTGGAGAACCAGATTGCCAGGGCGGAACGCGAGCTTCAGAGGGTGCAGTTCGAGGAAGACCGGGTGATCAGACTCTACGTCACCGAGAAGATCACCGAGGAGCAGATGGACCGGCAGCGCAAGTTCATCACCGAGCGGTTGGAGACGCTGCGGGCAGGGCTGGACGACCTTCGCGCCAGGGAGATGGCGGCGATGGAGAAGCTGGCTTTGGGTGAGCACGTGGTCGAGTGGGCCAACCGGGTCGGCGACAGACTGGACGACCTGCCGGACGAGGAGCGCCGCGAGGTGTTGCGGCTCCTTCTCGACGAGGTGACCATCGACGGGGAGAACAACGTCAATCTCACCCTCGGCATCCCAACGGAAGAGTTAGAGTCAATTGAACCACCGGTAACAGGTTCTCGGAGTAGAACTCGTCCACGCTCTCGATGATGCCCTCAAGCAGCTTTCCGGTTGGCGAGTCGTCGGCCTGCTCGGTGATAGAGACGACCCTGACGCCCTTGCGCCGGAGCATGGACTTGAAGGCGACGGCGTGCTCGCGCTTGCGGGTGAAGCGCGAGAACTTCCAGACCAGGATTTCCTGAAAGGGGGCGTCGGGCTTGGTGGCCTCGTCGAGCATCTTGCGGAACTCGGGGCGGTCCGCGACGCGCCCGCTCTCGGCCTCGTCGATGTACTCTCGGGCAACCAGGTAGCCGTTCTTCTCGGCGTAGTCCCGGAGCGCCCGCATCTGAGCCGCCACGGACAGATCGACGTCCTGACGGTCGCTGGAGACCCTGGCGTAGAGGGCGGCTGGTATGTAGTCATTCCTGTCGTTCATCGGTCTCTCCTTCTTGGTCATCTACTTGAGATTCACTAGCTACGGGGGTTTGTTCTTCGGTTGCTCAAGGCTCTATCGTCGCCGCGATTTGCGTCTCCTCTTTGGGGCACGCGATGGGGGGTTCCCGTCTGTCCAGTTTCCAACTGCTTCTTCAATCTCCAGAGCAATATGCCTACCCCCACAATGGCAACGGCACCAATAACATCCCCTCCTCTAAGTGCTTGCCAGGCGTCCCCCCTGAGGCCGGGGATGACAAGAGAGCCGATCACCACCGCCATCGCTACGAGAATCAGCCGATATGGATGGGTAAATATGTGGCCGCGCAGGATGGCAAGAGTTGCTGCGGTGAGGAATGACAACCCAAAAAGGAAACCCTGTCCAAACGCCCATTGCCACAATGCGTACATGCTGACGGTGGTGATCAGGACCGACAGCCAGGGTTGCTCTCCCTTCAATCCTCGTCGCCATCTCTCGCGGGCGTCCTTGAGTTCTCTGGCGATGAAGCCGGATATGATTCCAGAGACAATTGGCTTTAGCCGGTCTATCTGTCGCCTCAACTGTCCCTCCCCCTACCAGTTTCCTCTTGGTCTGTAGTTTGTCGTGAGCGCCGCATCTGCGTCCCTTCCCGTCTTCGCCATTCCCGCTCCTCTAGGTAGAGGCGAAACCCCTCGCGCAGTAGCTCGCTCACGGTTCGGCCATCCTCCTCGGCCACCTGCCTCAGTTGCTCTTCCATAGCAGGCGGAATGGAGAAGGTGACGATCTTCGTGGTACGTGCCATGTTTTTCTGTTCTCACGAGTAATACTTAGTCATACCCGTACTATGAACGGTACGGCTCCCGGTGTCAAGGGGCGCAGCCCCTATAGCGGGTGCTCTGAAAGGGGGAAATGGAGTGGTGGAAACGACGGTGTGGAGGCTTTCCCAAAGGGGACATTCGAGTATTCAGGTGGCAAGCCTGATTCTCGCATCGGGGCGTCACGCACAACCGTTCACACCCCGCAGTGACCCTCGCACTCGTTGCCGAACGTGTCCACCTGAGCTTCCGCTGCCAGATCCGCCTCGTCTAGCGCGACGGCCTCTGCCAGGGGCATCCGCAGCGTGTGAAGGTAGGGGGTCTTCTGCAGGTCCAGCGCGCACCGGTTTGAGTTCCAGCATCTCGCGTATCCTGCGGCGGGTAGGTTTGACCTTGTAGTTCGCGGTGCACTGCCGCCTGCCGATGCCTTCGCCTTCTCCGTTGTTCTCCTTCAAGTAGAGGGGAGTCCACTATTGACGGAGGACGGTCCCGGTGTGGTGGCTCAAATGGGCGCGGCCCAGCGGGCAAGGCGCTGGTGGCGGCGCGGTCGCGGGGCCAGGCCGGGCGATTCCTCCAGCGGGCATCCCGGACCGGGACGAGAGGCTCTCGTCCCCGGTCCGGAGCCACTTTATCACCGTCTCTCGCGCGCCGGCTGTTTGCCGTGTCAGTTGTGGACGCGGCGTGAGTCGCCACCGGTGGATCAGTAAAGGCACGTCATGCCGGAGCTACACCGGGAAGTTACCATGCTGGCGCTGCCGTTGTTGCCTCTCAGATCGATGTAGGTGAGGTTGGGTGCGTTGGACCTGTTGAGGCTGATGAAGGCCTCACTGTTCAAAAGGGCGAACTTGTAGTCCTTGTTGTGGTCCAAATAGAGCCGTGCCAGCTTGGGAACCTGGTTGCTCTCGAACTTCAAGGTGTCGAGCTTGTTGCCGGAGAGGTGGAGGATTTCGAGCTGTGAGAATCTAATGCCCGACCAGAGCACGGCTTCGTCATTTCTACGACCCTCTGTTCGCAGCTCGTTGTGGCCCAGATCGAGGTACGTGAGCTTGGGCGGGTTCCCGCCAAAGGTGACTGAGGTGAGGTTGTTGGACCGCAGGTTCAGTACCTCGAGTTGCTTGAGGGCCGGGATGGTCACCGAGGTCAATTCGTTGTCCTGCGCGTACACAGACACGTATCCCTTGGTGGCGGGAATGTCGAGGCTGGTGAGATTGTTATCAGCCAGAATGAGATGTCCCAATCGACCAGCTTCCCTATCTTCCGTTCCCGTTGCTCCTACGTGGGTAAGGTCAATCTCCGTGAGGTTGTTCTTCCAGACGTCGAAAGTCTCCAGGTCGGGCAAGGGTCCGTTGAATTCGACGGAGGCGAGCCGGTTATTGTTGGCGTTCATGGTATGGAGGTTGGGAGCGGCCGGGAGCCAGAGCCTCGTGATGCGGTTGTGTTCGATCCACACCGAGCGCAAGGCGTTGAGGCCGGTCAGGTCGATGCTGCCGCCGATGTTGTTGCGCGACAGGAACAGTCTCTCCAACCTGGTCAGGCCGCAGAAGCTGATTGACGACGAGATCCGGTTGTCTTTCAGCCACAAGACCTTCAGCCCGGTCGCATACTGAAGCCCCTCCATGCTGGCGATACCGCTGTTCTCGGCTCTGATCTCCTCGACCGTGGCGAGCTCCGCGTAGGTGATGGTGTCGCCGGCGTTCTTTCCGAGGGCTGCCTCGATAACGCTGCGCAGCGCGGCGTCGGGAATGTTGACCGCAGCCGAGGTGTCGGTGATGCCTGGCGCCGCGCAAGGGTTCGGCTCGCCGAGAAGCGCGAACTTGAAGCGCGGCGCACTTGTCCAATTCACCGGAGGGTTAGCCCCCCAGCGCTGAAGCGCGCTTCCCAGGGACCATCCCGACAGGGCCCTCCCGGGATCCAGGTTCTCGGAGCCGGTTCCCGACAAGTTGATTGTCGAACCGGCGAGTGCATCGTCCAGCTCCAGCACGAGCCAGTAGTATGTGTCCGCATCCAGGGTGATGTCGCTGTCCGCGTCGATCGGCAGTATCCCGGCCGTCGGGCCGGTTAGCTCTCCCACAGTGCCGACCAGGGAACCGGGCGAGCCGGAGGCGTCATCGTAGATCGCCGCCTTGAGCTTGACCGATGCCGCATTTGTGACTGTAGGAATTGCGACTTGGACGCCGTTCACGGCATATCCATCCTGATTTGCGCCGGTGAAGAACCGGATGGCCTGCGCACGGTCGACAGAATTGGGGCCAAACTGGTCGCTAACATTGCCGACGACTCTCACAGAGTCGTCACTTGTCTGCCCCAGGTTGCTGATCAGCGTCGGGGGATTCGGCAGCGCCTCCCCCAGAATCGCGAATTTTATTCTGTGGGAGAGAGAACGCGCCTGGGTCCAGTCCGACGACGAAGTAAAACGCTCATACGGTGACTCGGTGCCGTAGGACCAGCCGGGCTCGCCGCCCGGGTCCGCCTCCTGACTCCCCGTGGTGTGGAGCGAGGCTATGGAACCAGGGGTCTGGTCGTTCAGCTCCAGAACCAGCCAGTAGCGCCTGTCCGGAAGCAGTACGACCAGACCGTCCGCGTCGAGGGTGGTTACCCCGAGAGTCTGCCCGGACATCAGGGTGGTACCACCCTGAGGGTGGACCTCGGTCCCGGGCGTGCCGCCGGAGTCGTCATGGATAGACGCCTTCAGCGTGCCCTGGAAGCTGCCAGCACCCGCTTTTGTCACACTCGCAATATCGACCGTCGCGCCCTGAAGGAGGTAGCCGCTCGGGTTTCCGCCGGTACGGAACGGAATGGCAAGGGCAGCGTCTGCATTTGCGGTAAAACCCAGGTGGCCTATCTCATGGTCAGCACCAGACTCGGTCTGGTTCAGGTTGCTGATCAGAACCGGCGTGGGCACCGCCTCGCCCAGAATCGCGAACTTCGTTCTGTCGCCACCAGTGTCCGACCAAGACCCCGACGAGGTGGCGCGCTCATAGACAGGGCCGGAGGACTAGCCGCGCTCGGCGCCCGGGTCCGGCTCCTCACTCTCCGTAGCCCGGAGATCGACGAAGGAACCAGAGGTCTGGCCGTCCAGCTCCAGCACCAGCCAGTAGGTCGTGCCTGGATGCAACAGGAACGAGCCGTCCGATTCGAGGGTGGTTTCCCCGGGCATCTGCCCGTCCATCAGGTCGGTGATGTCACCCAGGGGGTGGACCTCGCTCCCGGGCGTGCCGCCGGAGTCGTCATAGATAGACGCCTTCAGCGTGCCCTGGAAGGTGCCACCAGCAGTACCCGTTACGCTGGCAATGTCGACCTTCGCGCCCTGTAGGAGGTAGCCACCCGGGTTCCGGCCGGTATGGAACGGGACGGCCGCGGCATTGTCCGTTTGAGCAATTCCAACGACGCCAATGGCAGTACTACTAGCAATACTCGTGCTTTCCTGTTCCAGGTTGCTGTACAGCGTTTCGACTTCGCTCTGCTGCGCGGTCACGAGGTCGTCGGAGTCGATGAACTCCACGATGCCGGGAGGCGGCAGCAGGTTCCCGCTCCCGGAGGCCACGGTGATGTACACGTCGCCGGTCCAGGGGCCGTTCGAGGGATTGTCCCCGGCGTAGCGGGCCTGCATGCGCACCTTGTACTCCACACCGGCGTCGAGGCCGGTGAGCGTAGCCGTCGTCTCCGTGCCTGCCGGGTAGACGTGACCGTCCTCGTCCTCCGGGGAGGTGTACTCGTCGGCTGACTTCGCGTAGTCGATGCGGTAGTCGCTGGGTTCGGGGCTGGGAACCTCCCAGGTGACGACGATGGTCCCGGGCGTGTCGCTGGTCAGCTCGGGGTCGCTCATTGCGCCGTCCGGCGGCGGGTCGCTCGCTCCCCGCGCGCCCCTGTCCTGCCCGGACTGCTTGGCGGCCACGACCATCAGGACGTTGTCGGTATAGGAGCCGCTCCAGGGGTTCTCTGCGTGGTCGCCGTCGTAGTAGCGCGCCTTCATGCGCACCTTGTACTCCACGCCGGGCTCGAGCCCGGTGATGGTGACCGTCGTCTCCGCGCCTGCGGGGTAGACGTGGCCCTCCTCAACCTTCCACGACGTGTAGTCCTCGCCGGACTTCTCGAAGTCGATGCGGTAGTCCGTGGGCGCGGGGCTGGGGGCCTGCCAGAGAAGGGTCAGGGAACCCGCCTCCAGGCTCGACGCGGCCAGTGCGGGTATCGTTCCCCTGGGAAGGGGCGTGGGTGTCGGTGTAGGTGTTGGGGTTGGCGTTGGCGTGGGGTCTTCCTGGGTCCCGGTGTTTTCTTCGGTCTCGGCCGCCACGAGTACGGTCGCGTCGTCGGTCCAGTCGCCGCTCCAGGGGCTCTCCGCGTGGTCGCCCGTGTTATAGCGCGCCCGCATGCGCACCTTGTACTCGGCACCGGCCTCAAGACCCTCGATGGTAAGCGTCGTCTCCGCGCCGGCCGGGTAGGCGTGTCCCTCGTCAACCTTCCAGGAGGTGTAGTCCTCGCCGGACTTCGCGTAGTCGATGCGGTAGTCGCTGGGTTCGGGGCTGGGGGTCTGCCAGGTGACGACCATTGTTCCCGGCGTGTCGCTGGTCAGGGTCGGGGCGTTCATGACGCCGTCCTGCGCCTGGGCCCTCGCGATGAAATCGCCTCCGAATGTCGCCGCGAACAGCGCCAGCAACGCGAGCGCTGCAAAGAGCGCGGCCACTCGCACCGGCCGGTCCTGGAGTCCACCAATAATCCTCATGTGTCTGCCTCGTCTCAATAGGAGTTTTCGCATTCATCGAGCACGCCATCCCACGGAGACGACGCGCTCGAAACTGCCGCAATAGGTCAACTCTGAAGCTAGCCGGAAATGAGCGGGGTCAACAAGAGCCGTGCGTCACATTGTTGACAGGGCTTTTGGAGGGGGCGTTTCGCATGCATTCACGGGGCCAAAAGTGGTGTGTTTGTAAGGGCGAAGCAGACCACTTTCAGGCCCTCGTTCGTGTAGTCGTATAGACCCCTGTGGTGGGGTGCGTTCGGCACTCGACAACGGCCCATCGGAAACGGTAATTTGGGGGCGCCCGAAGCTAGTCGTTCAACATAGTCACAAAGGGGGAGTCCGCTATTGACGGAGGACGGTCTCGGTGTGGTAGCTCAAATGGCCGCAGCCCAGCGGGCAAAGCGCTGGTGGCGGCGGGGTCGCGCGGCCACGCCGGGAGCCCGCAAGTCCGGGTGGCTCCTGCGAACCGTTCACGCCGACCCGGAGGTGATGCTGTTCGCGGCGAGGGTCTCCGTCTGGCTCCGGTGGGCCACATGGGCGGTCGCCCTGGGCCAGCTGGCGTATCGCCCCGATTTCTGGGTCGACACCCACAGGGAGTACCTGTACCTGCACGTGCCGCTGGTGGTGTTCAACGGCCTGGTCCACTACCGACTGCACAGGGGATGGACGGTGACGTGGCGCTGGCTGCTCTTCCTCCACGCCATGGACATCGCCCTGATCACCGGCGCCCTCGTCATATCCGGTGACTTCAACACATACATATATGTCGGATACTACGTCGCGCTCGCGCTCTTCGCCGTGGTCTTTACGTCACTGTGGCTCAGCCTGGCGTGGACGACGATGGTCACCCTCGTCTACTCCATCGTCAGCCTGACGGCGCACCCGGGCCTTGACTTCGCTTCCGGGGAGGAGAAGGACCTGCTCGGGAGAGTAGCGGCGATGTACGGCATCGCCGGATGCGTGAGCCTGATCGCACGGTTCGAGCGGGTGAGGCGGAGGCGCTCGGCCGAACGGGAGCGGGAGCTTCACCGGGAGCGCATCGAGCTCTCCCAGGCCATCCACGACACCGCCGCGCAGACCGCATACATGGTGTCGATGGGTGTTCACAGGGCGATGAAGCTCGCCGGCGACGGAAACAAGGAACTGGCCGAGACGCTGGCCGCGACCTCGTCGCTGTCGAAGGCGGCCATGTGGGAGCTGAGAAGGCCCATCGACGAGGGCTACCTCTTCGAGGGACGGGAGCTCGGACGGGTGCTGTGGTCGCACACGGACAACTTCGCCAAGACCGCGTCGATCCCCGCGGAGTTGCTCCAGACCGGGACCGAGCCTCCCCTCGCCGTGGAGACGAAGTCACGCCTCTTTTCCATAGCCCACAACGCGCTCACGAACGCATTTCTGCACGCCAAGGCAAGCCGGGTCGAGGTCCGGCTGGAGTTCGACAACGACGGACTGCGGCTGTCCGTATCCGACGACGGCGCCGGTCTCCCGGACGACTACGCCGAGACAGGCCGCGGCTTCAGGGGCATGGAGGCGGATGCCGAGAGGCTGGGCGGGAGGCTCGTCGTGGAGACGGGCGGGCCCGGCGGCGGGACGACCGTGACCTGCGAGATGCCGCTCGAATAGCTCTTATGGAGGAGTTGAAGATGACAACCGGCGAACGGATCAGGGTGATGGTGGCAGACGACCATCCGATCATGAGGAACGGGCTGAGGGACGCCCTGGGCAGCGAGGAGGACTTCGAGGTCGTCGGACAGGCCTCGGACGGAGTCGAGGCGGTCACGATGGCGGCGCGGGTCGAGCCCGACGTTATCGTGATGGACGTGATGATGCCCGGCAAGGACGGTGTCGATGCCTGCCGCGAGATCATGGAGGCGCTGCCGGGAACGCAGGTGCTGATGCTCACGGCGTCCTCCACGGAGGATGCCGTCGTGGAGGCGGTCGCCGCGGGCGCGACGGGCTACCTGCAGAAACACTCGGGGCCGGAGGAGCTGGCGGATGCGATACGGGACGTAGCGAAGGGGCGGCTGCGGATACCAGACAGGTCGATCAGGAGGGTCTTCGCCTTGATACGGGGGCAGCGTGGCATCGCCGCCGGCCGGGTGCTGGAGGAGATAACGGAGCGTGAAAGGGAGATCCTGAGGATGTTCGCCGGCGGCAAGTCCTACGCGCAGATCGCCGAGGCAAGGGGCAACAAGGCCTCGACCATCAAGAACGCGATCTACCGCATCCAGGAGAAGCTGGGCGTCGAGTCGAAGCAGGAGATCGTGGTCTGGGCCGTGCGAAACGGCCTAGTGGACGACGCAGACCTGGGCAACAATTTCCAGCCGACGGCGCGGGAGTGATGCTCTATGCGGGCCACTGAAGACAGGTCAGGACATGGCTGCGCATCGACTCGAAGCGGGAATCGACGGGTTCGCGCGTACATCATTCACCTAAGGTGGCTCGGGCACGATTTGGACAAAGACACGGACAGCCCTAAACACATCATTGCAGGGCATCGGGCAGGATACCGCATGCCGCTGGGGAAGGAGAGCGGACAGTGAGACTGACCTTTGTTCGCGACGCTTACAGGAAGTATCGTTCCAATCTCCCCGGTGTTCTCTTGGTCAGCGTGATTCACTGCGCGCCAATCTACGCCTTCACTTGGTATTTCAGCGTGATAGATGACCTGTCCGCCCGTGTCTCGATAAGCCTGCTCGTCGCCGTGTTGCCGGTGGAAGAGCTCTTGTCCGAACCGAGACCCTGGAAGAAGCGAGGGGAACAGTACGGGATCTCGGCATTCTTCGTGCTCGCATTGCTGCTTGCAGCCGTCGACGAGTTCGATTGGCATGGGTTGGCGATCAACGTGGCCGTTTCGATGCTCATACTCCCTTATGGATGGGTGGTCTGGAAGCTGATGCGCGGGAGCGGGTTGCTGCTAATGGCGCTGGTGCTCGCAATCGCCTTGACGATGGTCTACTGGACTGCCGCACTGGCCGGTGACGAGAGTTGGTTGGAGCTTCTGCTGTTGCCGGTGCCGGTGGTGATTTTCGGAGGAATTATCTGGGCACCTCTGGCACGGAAGATATTGGAGGTCGCCGGACGACGGAAGGACTGCCCATTGAGCGGTCCAGGCATGCAGGCACTTGCCATGGCCACGCTGTTTCTGCCGGTCATCATCATTGCAGTCACTGTTCCGCACATGCTTGAACTCAGTCCGGCCTGGTCGGCGGTATCGCTGACCATCGTCGGTGTCTTGCTGAGCTCCCTTGTTGCGGCGCCATTGAGGCTCTTCCTGCTGAGATGGGGAAAGCTGGAGCCTGAGTCGTTTACTCAATCTGAAAAAGGACTCGAAGACGACCGTCCCGAGAATGGAGGATAGACATCATGCCGTCGGAACAGCACGAACGGTGGAAGCAGGACCTCTTCGACCACCTAGACCGCAAGCTGAGCGGATGTGTCTCGTGCGAGTTCGGAGAGAGTAGAGATAGTCACGCCCCCACGCATCGCGGGAGGCACCGCGAGCCTTCCCAGCAGATCCTGTGGACCTGTGAACGAATGCACCCTCACAGCTACGATCTCCTGCGGGGTGCCGGCTTCGTAGTGATGGAGCAGCAACAGTCCGCGCCGATCAACGGCCGGTGCCGTCCGGACCTCACCATCCTGGACACCCACCGCAAGCCCCTGGCATTCATTGAGGTCGTGCGGTCCAACCGTCCTAGCAACTCCCTTCGAGTGGCAGATGAGTTGGGAATCCCGCTGTTCACGATTCTCGCCCCTCACAGACGGTCCCTCATTCCCGGACTCAGGCCGTCCCGGCCTTGGTGGGACTTCGACCCCAGCCTGCCGGCGGACGCCAAACGACAGATGCAATTCATGGAGCAGGTGGCGGACGAGTTGACGAGACGGAGTGTGGATGGCGACTCAACGTGGTCCGACCTCGACATGATGCTGGATGACGACGGGAAGCTGGTCTTTGCGAGCTTCCGAGGCTCTCCGCCCGACCTGGAGGGCCCCACGTTTCCGAGAACGGGAGACCTGATTCTCGCGGAGCTATGCTCATGGGGCTGCGACAAGGCAATGGAGGTAATGAAACAACAGCGCGTGATGGACGAACAGGATGCCATGGCCTCCATGCGTGGAACTCTAGAGCAAGACTTGGGGAGGATCGTCCTCAGCGCCATAAGGGGCGCGAAAGACCAGGCCGCAAGATTCGTGGTTCCCGTGGGCACGCAGGAGGTGCATGTTGAGATGAGCCTGCAGCCGCTCAATCCCCACGTCGGAGCCAACGATCCCATCGTCCTGAGCCTGCTGGATCAGCTGTCGCAGGCGGCCGAGACGGTACGGAACAGGTACAGACGCGACCCGTCGGGCAACGGCATCGAGAGCCCAAGCCGAATCGGAACGGTCCCTAACGGCGATGTAGGCGGCCCTTCGACGCAGCGGCCTGAGCACTAGGGAGAGCGCACTTTGCCCATCCCGGATTCGACACTAGGACAGTGGAGCCATCACCACGCGGCGACGGCATCCGTTCAGGCACACACGGCAATCCGTGACGCCTTGGCTCGGCAGGGTCTACCGGTGCACGAGATGTTTCTTCAGGGCTCTTACAAGAATGACACGAACCTGCGAAGGGACAGCGACGTGGACCTGGTCGTGCAACTCGATGAGCGTCTGAGGCCCAGGGTGGCGGCACTCACCGGGCCGCAACTCCAGAACAGCGAGTCTCACGAGCTTGCATATGGAAGATGGCAGTCGTTCCGCCGGCTTGTGTTAGCCGCCCTCAGAGCCAGGTTCGGTCAAGCGGTGACTCCAGGCCGCAAATCCCTGAAGATCGCCGGAGGTCCGATTCCGGCAGCGGCCGACGTTGTCGTGACGCTGAAGTGTGGCAACGGGATTGCACTCTACATCCCCGACGAGCATCGTTGGGCCGTGAGTTATCCCCAGCAGCATCATTCCAAGGGAGCAAGGAAGGAGCGGGGCACCAGCGGCAGGTACAAGCGGGCAACCCGCATGTTCAAGGCGGCGCGCAATCACCTCGTTGACAGCAACGCACTCGCCAAGGGCACGGCACCGTCGTACTTTGTGGAGTGCCTCCTGTACAACGTCCCCAATGGCCTGTTCAGAAGCAGCCTCCGTGAAACCTACGTCGAAGTCGTCAACTGGCTCTGGACGGCGGAACTGGCCGATTTCACGTGCCAGAACCAGCTGGTCGACCTCTTCGGTTCATCCGGGGACCAGTGGTCCATCGACAAGGCCCGAGCCTTCATCCAGGCACTCGCCCGCCTATGGAATGAATCGTAGGCACGTGCGTCTTGCCCCTCTTCTCATGCAGGGGCGGCGTCCTATCGTCACTTCCGTTGTTGCGGAGTCGCATACGAGTGACCGGTTGGGTACGGCGGCGCTAGGGATGCTTGGAATCAAGTGGCCAAGTCGCTCTTGACTACTCAGTGGTGCAGAATTTATACTGTTGCACATGCTGCGCAACAGCTACATATCAGAAACACGACTCCTAGACGAGGCCGCTAAGGACATAGGCACGCGACTGCCCCGGCGGTGGCGCCTGCTCGACCGCGAGGGGCGTGAGGCTGTACGGTCCCCGCGGGACCCCGCCCGCGGAATCGACGCCATCTGGGAAATCCGAGACCCCGATGGACTCTCGTCCGACATCATCGTTGAGGTCAAGGCGAACCCGGTGGAACCCAGGCTCGTCGGCAGTGTGGAGTCCCAGCTGAAGGCGCTGTCATACCCGAGGAGCAGACAAGCAAGCGTCAATCCCGCCTTCATGCTCGTTTCGACCTACCTGAGCCCCCTAACGAGGGAACGGCTTGCGGAGGCCGGCATCAGCTATGCCGACTCGACCGGCAACATCAGATTCGCCATTGAACGTCCCGCAGTGTATATCGAGACCCAGGGGGCGGACAGGAACCCGTTCAGAGAAGAGCGCCCCCTTCGCTCGCTGAAGGGAGGCCGCGCTGGCCGCGTCGTCAGGGGCCTCCTCGACTATCGGACCCCCTTCGGAACCCGGGAGCTAGCTGCTGAGACTGCAAGCTCCCCCGCCATGATATCGAGGGTGTGCAACCTGTTGGAGGCGGACGAGATCGTCGCCAAGGAGAGCCCAAGAGGACGCATCGTCTCGGTAGACTGGGAGGCTCTGGCCCGTAGATGGGCCATGGACTACGATTTCACGGCCTCCAACACCCTCACATCGTGGCTTGAACCTAGGGGAACGGGGGCGCTGTTCGCCCGACTTCGCGAAACGGGACTCCGATACACCGTGACCGGGTCCTTTGCGGCGTATCGTCTGGCTCCGTTTGCAGAGCCGCGCCTGGCGTCACTCTACGTTGAGGATCCGGAGACTGCGGCGCGGTTGTTGGGACTGCGCCCGGCAGATACCGGAGGCAATGTTCTCCTCGTACGCCCATTCGACCCCGTGGCGTTCGAGCGCGCTGAACGCGACGACGGCATCACCTACGCCCGCGTGACCCAGGTCCTGCTCGACCTCATGAAGGGGCCTGGGCGAGGACCGACCGAGGCGGAGGCCCTCTTGGAGTGGATGCGGGACAATGAGGACAGATGGAAACTATCGATGACCAACACTACATAGATGCTCGCGAGACGCTGCTCGACGCCATCGAGGCGCTGGGACCCCACAGCGATGCGGTCATTCTGGTGGGCGCCCAGGCGATATACGTGCAGATAGAGGGCGAGGATGACAGCTTCGGCGTTGCCCGGTTTACCTATGACGCAGACCTCGCGCTTGATCCAGACCTGCTGAGGGATAGCCCTGCCTTAGGCGACGCCATGGGCCTCGCAGGATTCCGGCTGTCTGACCAACCCGGACTGTACAGGAGAGCTGGTGGGGCGCAGGTCGACCTGCTGGTGCCGCAGGCTGTGGGCGGGCCTGGCCGCAGGGCCGCCCGGCTTGGCGTCCATGGGAACAGGGCGGCCATGAAGGTTCATGGACTCGAGGGTGCTCTTGTTGGCCATAGTCGCAGGAGGGTCAGCTCTCTGGTTCCAGGTTCGGACCGCTCATGCCTGCTAAAAGTAGCAAGCCCGGCCGCGCTGCTGGTGGCGAAGGTACACAAGATCGGGGAACGTCTCCAGGACGACGATATCCGCCGCCGGGACCAACTCCCCAAGGACGCCTTTGATATCTACCGGCTCCTTCGCACCATTGACACTGCCGAGATGGCAGAGGAGTTCAGACTCCTGCAGGCGCACGAGATCTCGAGCGCGGTGACCTTTGAGGCATTGTCGATGTTTCAGCGCCTGTTCAGCACACCGACCGACATGGGCACCCAGTTGGTTGTCAGGGCCGTTCCGGCTACGGAGGACTCCGATTTCATCGCCGCATCGAGCGTTGCTCTCAGCCAGGATCTGCTGGAGGTGACCAGCCAGCAGGAGTGAGCAATGCAGATACAGACGTAGGGACGACAAGGAGGAAGGCGCAAACGATAGGTCGGAAGACCCGGCGATGGACCCATTCAAACCAGGGGGGTGGGCGTCCAGATTGCTGTCGACCGCAGAGTCATACTTTCCGGTCTGCGGGGTCACACACGATTAGGAAGTCAGGTGAGTTGGAGCGGTTGAACATGAGACTCGTACATGAGGCCATAGATGGAGCATGAAACCTCACGGCAGGTTGAATCCTGCCTGCCGCAGCCACTGACACACCGCAACGCGCATGGTCAGCTTTACCAGCGCCTGGCGGTTGTGGACAGGCAGATCGAAGGGGCCCTCGGACTGAACGACGAAGAGCTTCGAAGCCGACTGATAGTTCGTGACGAAGAGTCGCCCGTATTTCTGAAGGAGGAGTCGCTGGTTTATCTGATACGGCACCACCACGCAGTGGGAAATCGAAAATGCGTCAACGACCTCACCGAGTGCCTGCTGAAGCGTTGTGCGACCTGGATAAACGGTAAGTTGAGCGGCTTGAGAACGGATCTGAGGGAAGATGGGAACGCAGCAGTCGTCGCGGAGGTATTCACCCGGATACTGGACCTGGATAGCGACCGCGGGGACTTTCTTCAAGTCCGCTTCTGGACGGTCATCGAGAGAATCACGGTGGATGTCTTTCGGAAGCAAATCAAACAGTTTGACACTGAGTCCAGCGGTGACTACGACCAAGTGGCCATCGACGAACTAACTCAGCAGGGCGCCGAGGTGGTGCCGGCTGCTTCAGGTGGTCGCTCCGTCGCATCGGAGGCGATCGACAACGTCTTGATTGAAGCGGCGCTGAATCAATTGGAGGAGCCCATCCGGTCCGCATACCTACTCCGCCACCTGGAAGACTGGCCAATCGAAGACAAGGACCCGGCTGTACGGACTATCAGCCGACACTTCGGCAAGACACCTCGAACGATCAGAAACTGGTTGTCCAGAGCTGATGAGATTCTGGAGGCATGGCGAGGAGAACAGAGATGAACAGACCAATGGACCAGGAATTCCTGGAGGACGTACTCGATGCCTACGTGGCGTCCGGTGTCGGCCCCAATAGCCCGCTTGAAGAATGGACTCGGCGCTACCCGGAGTTCGAGCGAGAGATCATCGAGTTCGCAGCCAGCTGGAGCCTGATGACGTGGTTGCCTGCCGCACCTAACGCGGAGGAAGTCACCGAAGAAACGCTGGTGCTTCGAGGCATGAGTGTTGTCCAGAACATACTTCACGGGCAATCGACGGAGTCTACCTCAGATCCGGCGGTGCCTTTTGAGAGTCTGATAGCGGAAGGGCAAGCACGGGGTCTTGAGCCGCGCCGGTTGGCGCATGATGTTGGATTGGGGGACAGCCTCCTCAGAAAGCTTGACCGCCGCTTGATCGCCTGGGCCACCATCCCGGAAGAGCTGATTGACCGCATTGCCCAAGCAGTTGAACGCGAGGCAACGAACATCAGGGCCTACCTACAGCAGGACCCGATACTGGCGGCTGGGACCGAGCATCGCTCCGAGCAAGCACCGAAGCTCATGGCGCAGGAGGACTTCTTCGACGCGGTTCGCGCTGACCCGACAATCAGTCCCGAGCATGCTGAACACTGGTATGCGCTTGAACGGTCTACGGGGGAACCGTGAGCCACTGGGACGAAATAAGGAGGCTGGCACGGACGCAGCGCTCCGCAGCGCTTAGAGAAGCGGGGGGAGATCCCTCAGCTGAATCACTGCTCGCTGCGGCAGAGCGGCTGACTGGCTTCGAAAGAATCGCCCTGGCCGCCGGCGACTCGTTGCTGGACGGCGCCGATGCGGCGCTCGACCACGTCATGAAGAGGGTGTGGTTCAACCGCGAAGTCGAACCCAGGCTGGCTCGCTTCTATCATGCTCACGAGTATGCCCACTTGTGGTTGCACCCCGAACGGGAGAGCCAGCGAGAATTCAACCTCGATCCCGAGGCCATTGAGGAACCCTTGCCGGTTGGCGTAAATCGGGTTGAGGGTTATGGGCCGGAGGAACTGAGAGAGCGTGAGGCGAATGTCTTTGCACGGGAGTTCTTGCTCCCGACTGACGTCCTGCGTGCCTGGTACGAGACTGATAGGGCCAGCGCAAGCAACACAGCAGAGAGGCTGGGCCTTCCCGAGTCGCTTGTTCTACAGCAGATGGCACGGGCACTGCTCACGCCGGAAATCCGTCCTGCTGGCGTATCTGCTGGCGGAACGGACGAACGTCCCATGGACCCCAGCCAGCAGGACGCTGCTCACGCGCCGCGGGGGCCGTTGCTCCTGGAAGCCGGTCCGGGGACCGGAAAGACCCGCACCTTGGTGGGCCGGATCGTGTTTCTCCTTGAACAAGGGGTGCCTCCAACATCGATCCTTGCGCTGACGTTCTCGAACCGCGCGGCCGAGGAACTGCGGTCACGTGTGGCAGAGGCCAGACCTGATGATGCACCCCGCATCTGGATCGGGACCTTTCATGCCTTTGGTCTGGAGTTGCTGCGCAGGTACAGCGCTCACGTAGGTCTCCCAGCCCGGGTAGGCGTGCTGGATCCGTCCGACTCTATCGCCCTGCTGGAGGGGATGGTCTCAGACTTGGAGCTGGACCACTATCAGAACTTGTATGACCCCGCTCTCTACCTGCGTGACATCATGTCGGCAATATCCCGGGCGAAGGACGAGCTGGTAGGGCCACAAGAGTATGCCGATCTTGGGGAGAACATGCTTGCTCGGGCCACGACGCCTGACGAGACGGAGGCGGCCGAGAAAGCCGTCGAGGTTGCGCGCGTCTACAGGAAGTATCAGGATGTCCTTGACCGGGAGCATCTACTCGACTTCGGGGATCTCATCTACAAATCAGTGTCGCTCCTCAGGACGCACGTCGATGTGCGGGACACGCTGCGGAGCACCTATCGCCATGTTCTGGTCGATGAGTACCAGGACGTGAACCGTGCCAGCGGGCTTTTCCTTAAGGAGCTGGCCGGTGCGGGCGCAGGTCTTTGGGTTGTAGGGGATACACGTCAGGCAATATACCGGTTCCGCGGCGCCGCCCCGGCCAATATGCGGCGATTCGGCGAGGACTTTCCTGGGGCAAAGCTAAAGTCTCTCAGATACAACTACAGGTCCCAACCAGCTATTGTGGATGTCTTCGCAGGGCTGGCACCCGGTATGCGGGCAAGCCAGGGCGGACCAGGGTTCGTCCGTTGGGAGCCGAAGCGTCCAGACTCTGGCGGGCGGGTCTTGTTGGAGGTTGCCGACGACCTTGCTGCTGAGGCGGCCGGAATGGCTACGGAGATTGAGCGTCAGCGGGCCTCCGGCATCCCTTACAGCCAGCAAGCCGTTCTTTGTCGTTCCCATACAAACCTTGGCAGAGTCGCAGCCGAACTCGAAGGCTTAGGCGTGCCGGTTCTCTACTTGGGTGACCTCTTCGAGCGTCCGGAAATCCGAGACATGCTATCCCTCTTGTCCTTCGCCTGCGAACCTGATGGGCGGGGTCTAGTTCGATTGGCGCGGTTTCCCGAGTACGACATCCCGCTCGATGATGTTCTCGCGCTGCTCGAACTGGCAAAGGAATGGAACGTCCCTTTCCCGGGCGCATTGGCTCTGGCTGCGACGGAAGCGACCATCTCGCCAAAGGGTCGAGAAGGTCTCGCTCTGCTGGGACGCCATGTAGATGGGATGAGGCATGTCGGACCCTGGACGCTGCTCACCTACTACCTGTTCGAGAGAAGCCGCTATCTGGACACCCTCTTGGGCGATCCGTCCGTGGCTGGGCAGCAACGCTTGCTGGCGCTGTATCAATTCCTCCAGTTCGTCCACGAACAGCGACCGGCGGCTCCCGGGGAGGCGACTGACGCCAAGCTCCGTCTCTTGCGATACGTGCGCCGACTTGAGATATACGGAGACGAGAAGCAACTCCGGCATCTGCCGACCTGGGCGGACGACATCGATGCAGTGCGACTCCTGACCGTGCATGCGAGCAAGGGACTGGAGTTTCAGGCCGTCTACTTGCCGTTTCTGGGCAAAGGTCTGTTCCCGGCCCGACGTCAGGCACAGCCCTGTCCTCCTCCCGAGGGTATGATCGTATCCGCCAGTGATGACCACGACGAAGAAGAGGAGTGCCTCTTCTTCGTCGGGCTATCCCGTGCGAGAGACTTCCTGTGTCTTTCGCGAGTTCGCAGGTACGGAGCGCAGAACAGCCATGCGTCAGATCTGCTCGACAAGATGGCAGGCCTGTTGCCCAGAGATCAGTCGAGCCCCGTCACTTGGGCATCCACGACTACTGCTCCGGTCTTCGTAGCAGACCCCACGCCGGCAAGCGAGCCCTTCGCCGCTGAAGACCTAGATGTCTACATCCGTTGCCCGCGTCAGTACTTCTACGAGAGCGTCCTCGGGTTGAATCGGAGACGCGAGGATTCCGGGTACGTCGAGTTTCACCGCTGCGTCTATCGTGTGTTGCGCTGGATGGCGGAGGAACGCGCCTCTGGAAATCCTGTAGATGAGACGGCCGCGCTCGCTTACCTGGCAGAAGTCTGGCAGGAGCAAGGGCCGGAAGAGCACCCGTACAAGGAGTTGTATCGTGCCTCAGCCGTTGACCTGGTAGAGATGGCTGCGAGACGCCCATACACGTCTCAAGGATCCGCAACAAGGCCAACGTGGGAGGTGTCGGTGCCACATGGCCTGATTCGATTCACGCCCGATCATGTCGAGGTGCTCAGCGATGGCTCCGAGGTCGTTGAGCGTCTCCGCACCGGTCGTCCGACGAAGAGCGAGGTCGGAAAGGACATCTATGCTCTGTACGTGACGGCGGCCCAGGAGGCTGAGCCACGCGTTCGACGGCGCGTACAGGTACGTTACCTGTCGGCCGATCAGGTAGACCCGGTCGACCCACGACCCGGACCCATCAAGACTCGCCTGGACCGTTACAACGAAGCCATCAAAGGCATCCTGCGCGAGGATTTCTCACCCAAGCCTAGCGACCGCATCTGTCCCCGTTGTCCTCACTACTTTATCTGCCCGCTGGGCGAGGACACGTAACCGTCACTGCCGCTGGCACGGCCATTTCCGGTCTGTCCCTTCTTCTCCGATTGTCTTAGTAGGGGCATCAAACGACGCCCACTCCAGAGAGTCCCACCGCTGTGGGAGAAAGGACAGTCGAATGACTCAGCTCAATGCGCCGGACCAGATTGAGATCTTCATCCAGGGAGAGGGCATCCCGAAGATCACCCTTGTGAAACTCGGCCCGAAGGACACCGTGGCGGATATCGTCAAGATAGCCCGCGAACATGGCCTGAGCGGGCCTGAGGACACAGAGGTGTGCGTCTTCATCGAAAACACCGACGTCACCCTGGAACTGGACGTGAAGATCGATGAGGCCGGCCTCACTCCCCGCAGCCGCGTGCACATACACCGCTGCAAGAGCGTCGAGGTCACGGTCAACTACAACCAGGACCAGAAGAAGGGGTTCTTCGCCCCATCGGCGACGGTTGACCGGGTGAAGGAATGGGCGACCGGGAAGGACCAGTACAACCTGTCGCCCGTTGACGCCGCCGAGCATGTGCTCAAGGTCTGCAACTCAGGCGACCAGCCTGACGAAGAGGTGCATATCGGCACGCTCGTGAAATTCCCGGACGGGACCCTCTGCTTTGACCTGGTTGCGAAGCAGCGGGTGGAGGGTTAGGGCTTGTCCGCGCAGACAATGGGAGTGGACGAGCAGGTGTTTCGGGCCCACCTCGAAGCCGGACCGTTCCAGAGTGGCTTCGACCGCGGCCGGTGGCGCCTGCTCTCCATAAACTGGCCCCACGCCGTAATCGCTGTCCAGGCGGCTGGGAGGGAGGGTGGTCCAACTGAGTATGCGCTGCGCTTCGAGTGCACGAACTATCCTCAGTCGCCCCCAACAGCTCAGCCATGGGATGCTGAAGAAGATGCTCCACTGCCACCGGAGCGCTGGCCAAGTGGAACGAAACGTGTATCCAAGGCCTTCAATCCTGGATGGAACAACGGCCGGTGCCTCTATCTACCTTGTGACCGCCTCTCCATCGAGGGCCACGACGGGTGGCGGACGCAACACCCCTCGATGATCTGGTCGCCAGAGAGCGACATCACACACTACTTGAGGATTGTCCATGACCTTCTCAATTCGAGCGACTATTCGGGCCCTAACGGCGCCTAGGCATAGACTGAGGTGCCCCAGGGCGGTTTGGCGGCAGGGGCTTACTGAGGTCGCCAGACGCGGAGAAGGTCGCCACGAAAGTGGCGCGTTCCTGCTCGGCTACAGAGATGGCCTGCGTGGCCATGTGGTGAGATTCGCGTACTACGACGATTTCGACCCAGCCTGCCTTGACTCCGGCATTGTGGTCTTTGATGGAGCGGGTTTCGGACCGTTGTGGCAGCTCTGTCGGGAGACCGGTCTGAGGGTGCTTGCCGATTTGCACACGCACGGCGGCTCCGGACCGGCGCGGCAGAGCCCGCTTGACAGGGACAACCCGATGATCGCGCAGGCTGGTCACGTGGCGCTGATCGTGCCGAACTTCGCGATTGACTTCAGGATGCGGGACGTGGGCGTCTACGAGTATCTCGGCAGTCACAGGTGGCGCAATTACAGGGCAGCCGGTTGGGGACGTTTCTTCTATACAGGAGTATGGGCATGACAAAGAACGCAGTCATAGGACCAGATGAGTTGCACAGACACCTCAAGCTCGTCCTAGATACGGGAGAGGCGGGAAGCCTCGAAGAGGCACGGCGCCTCTTCGACAGCTATCGACTCGGCATCGTGGTGGGGGGCAGTGTCGCCCACTCACCAACGATGCAGGCAGCGTTGCTGACAGCGGTAAACACAGGCCGTCGCAGCTTTCTGGGCGGAGTGAGTGTCGAGGGTACGCTTGATGTGCCCCTGTTGGTGTCCTGGGGACGTTGCCGCACCCTGCGGGAAGCCATTGTAGATCTAGGAGGGGTCATTGCTGACTGCGCTCCTGGCATTCCGCGCATCGTGATGGGGGGTAAGTCCCCGCCGCCTACGGATGCTGAGTTCGCTGTGCGCGCGACGTTTGATGGCTGGCGTGCGGGCGTTGCACCTCTGCATCAAGGTCTTCAACTCCCGGAGCGGCAAGAGTGCATTCCGGCAGGAGTTCTCGCGGGAGCACTCGGGGTTTCAGAGGCATTCCAGTTCGTGCGCGGCGATAACGCCGTGGCTGGGCGACGAGATGTTGGACTGTCGCTGTGGCAGCCGGATAAGGCCATCAACTGGCTAGACGCTGATGAGCTGGGACCCAAACTAGAACGACTGCCGGCAAGTGCCTGGATTATCGGGCTCGGCCACCTGGGCCAAGCGTTTCTTTGGACACTCGGTCTCCTGCCCTATGAGTCCCCTGAGGAGGTCAACCTCGTACTCCAGGATTTTGATGAGCTCGTCGAGGCCAATGACAGCACCTCGCTCCTCACAGCGCGGGCGATCCTGGGGGCGAAGAAGACCCGAGCGATGGCGGCTTGGTGTGAACTACGCGGGTTCCGCACTTCCATAGTGGAGCGGAAATTCGCGGGCGACTTTGTGGTTGCAGGGGATGAGCCACGTGTTGCTCTGTGTGGCGTAGACAATGCTCTTGCCCGAGCGGACCTCGAAGTTGTTGGGTTTGACCGCGTCATTGAAGCTGGCCTGGGTGCCGGCACCCAGGAATACCTCGCATTTCAGACCCACACGTTCCCGGCCAGCCGAACAGCAAGGCATCGCTGGGGGACGGAAGGACACCGGCCCGATGCGGATGCCGTGGCCGAGAATCCCGCCTACCGCGCACTAGCTCAAGACGGAGTCGACGATTGTGGAATCATCACGTTGGCTGGCCGCACCGTTGGTGCGTCATTTGTGGGTGCAGTCACGGCGGCAGTGGTCATCGCCGAGCTCATAAGGCTGGGATCGGGCGGACCTCGATACGAGCTTGTAGATGGGAGCCTACGCTCTCTTGAGCTGCGCCAGGCGGTGGTGTGTAGTGATGGTCCGCCATTCAACCCAGGTACGACAGCCGCTACGCTGGAGCCTGGCCCATCAACGGCCTACATGAGTAGATGAATGGAAGATGATAAGACGTCGGAGTGGCAGTCGTACTCCGCAACTCAACAAAAGACAATCCGGCAGGGACTGAGCATCCTGGCGAAGGTCGCTCTCCGCGCTCACCTGAGAGAGCAGGCGCCTAAGCCCAGGGTTGCACAGCCGCCGAGACCGAATGAAGAAGACTCGGAAGGGGATGCGAGTGACACTTCAGGGTGTTAGGAAGGAGTCGAGCTGAAGAGGCGCCGGTATCGTCGGGGAGGGCCGACGCGGAGCGCAGAGGAGGCCGGGTGGAGTCGCAAACGGGAAAGGGCGCTGGCCCTAGTACAAGATCAGGGTCTTGGGGGCCAGCCGCTGTTCGATGTGGTCCACCTCCAGGGCCACACAATCAAGGCTGTATGTCCCCGGCAGGGCCGGAGAATCGTCCTCTCCGAATACCACCTGGGTGATCTCGCTCTTGCCGTCTATCGAAACCCAGGCCTGGCCATAGTCCAGATCGATCCCCCGCCCACCGGCTTGTGGGACCTGCGTTTGCCCCTCGGCTCTATTCCCAGGCTGCGCAACAGGCCAACGGGCAACGTGGTGTAGAAGGCACCGGTGCCCACGACCACCTCGACGTCCTGTCTCT
The DNA here is from genome assembly GCA_965207225.1 of Dehalococcoidia bacterium. Classification (GTDB taxonomy): domain Bacteria; phylum Chloroflexota; class Dehalococcoidia; order Plut-88900; family Plut-88900; genus Plut-88900. The sequence goes on along the minus strand of CBDBLV010000002.1, from coordinate 101,243 downwards.
GGCGGCCGTCCATGCCGAAAATCCGCAGCGGCCGCTTGAATGTCCCAATCGCGGAAGCCTCTTCTCGGCAATTTCCACCACCACATTTGTCGCATCCCAAGATGCCTGTTAGGCGGAATGGCTGCACGGGAACCGTTCCATGGGCTGCCGTGACCGAACAGCACGAACAGTGGAAGGAACCCAAGATGAGTGAAAGACCCGAACCCACACCGGTGGCCCTCTACGCCAGGGTCTCCAGCGACCGTCAGGACGTGGACCTGTCGGTCGCAGCCCAGTTGCGGGCGCTGAGGGACCACGCCGAGAAGAATGGCCAGGTGGTCGTCCGTGAGTACGTCGACGAGGCCGAGAGCGGCTGGGTCGACGACCGGCCCCAGTTCAACAAGATGATAGAAGAAGCCAGATCTCCCGATGCCGCATTCCGGGAGATACTGGTCTGGAAGTTCTCACGGTTCACCAGGAAGCGCGAGCACGCCGTCGCCTATAAGTCCATGCTCCGCAGGCGCGGCGTCAGGGTCGTCTCCATAACTGAGAACGCCGACGACACTCCAGCTGGCAAACTCCTTGAAGGAATCATCGAGAGCGTCGACGAATTCTATTCGGAGAATCTGGCGCAAGAGGTCCGGCGCGGGATGCGAGAGGCCGCTTCCCGGGGTTTCTGGGTCGCCAGCAGGACACCCTACGGCTACAACAGGATCATGGTGCAGGACGGTGCCAAGAAGCGGCCCAAGCTGGAACCCGATGAGGAAACGGCCTATGTCGTCAAACGGATCTTCGAGCTGGCCGACACCGGAAAAGGGATGCTGGACATCACCCGCACCCTCAACGGCCAGGGCATCTCCAGCGCCACCGGCAAGCACTGGACCAGTAATGCGGTCCGCTTCATCCTCACCAACGAGGTGTACACAGGGACTCTCGTCTGGGGCACCGCTGCCGGAGACGAGGCTGAGCCGGTTCGAGTGGAGAGGGCGTTCTCGCCCATAGTCTCCAAGGCTCTGTTCCGCCGGGTGAACGCCAGGACGCGTTCCCGCGCACCCAGGATCGCCCATCCCCGTAGGGTGGGAAGCTCCTACATGTTCAGCGGGCTCGTCAAGTGCTACAGATGCAAGACGTTGCTCTCGGGCCAGGACGCCAAGAGCGGCAGATTCCATTACTACGTCTGCCAGTCCCTGATCAAACGTGGGAGCGGCGGCTGCGATACCCCCAGGCTCAACGCCCGCCGCTTCGAGGATGTGATCGTCAGGACGATTCGCTCTAGCATCCTAACCGAAGGCATCATTGGCGATCTGACGAAAGTCGTTGCTAAGGAGCTGGATGGCCTGGTCCGCGAACAACGTGGGAGACTGGAGACCATCGAATCTGAACTGGCTGACGTGCGGCGCCGGCTAGGTCGGCTCTGGGACGTTGTGGAGACCACCGACGACGTCCCGGCTGACATGGATATCCGGATCAAGGCCAACACTGAGAGGCGGAGCCTTCTTGAGGCATCGTTGGAGGAGGCTCAGTCCATCCTTTCCCAGCGCAGGTCGGTCAAGTCCGACCTGGAGGCCATCGTTGCACGGGCGCAGGACATGGGCGAGTTTCTAGGGGAGAGCGAGTTGTCCGAGCGCAAGGCCTTTGCCGAGACCTTCGTCGGGGAGATTGTGGTCATGCCAAGCAAGGCCGTGATCCACTACAACGTACCCATGCCCGACGACAGTCACATGCCCGAAGCGGAGTCCGAGGAGATTGTGCTGGGCGGCTCAGCCACGCCTGCCAGAAATCGCGTCACGAAGCCCTCTTAGTGTGGAGCTAGGGCGCATCGGCCGTTCGGTCACCAGCAAGTTTGCTGGTAGGCGGCTAATGGCTCTTGATTATGTCGTACAGCAACGTCCTGTCGAAAGATGGTGAGAAGACGTTTTGGTCGTCCTCCCATGGAGGAGTGAGTCCGATCACCATCTGGTTACCGGGACCCGTCCTGCTAACGAAGAACCAAACATCGTTCAGTGCGTGATCTGGTACTTGGTCGATGTTGAAGATCGCTGAGAGTATCTGGCGTTTCAGTGAGGAGCGGTTCTTCACGAAGCCAGACAGAACCCAGCCGAAGTTTACGGAGGAGAAGATACCCACTTCGTAACCGGAGGTTCCCATTAATTGCTTCTGTGTGGCCTGTTCCGTCAGTTCGCAGATAGCGGCGGCTGCGGATCTTTGGGGCAGCACCAACGATCTCAGAGCCTTTACGAAGTCCGAATAGTAGACGAGGGTGCGATCGTGTCGGTCGCTCATGACGTCCAAGCAGTGGTTGCCGTCGGTGTGAATGGCAAACGAAAAGTATCGGACGTGCATGATGTAACCGAGTAGTTGCATCAGCGGAATGCGTTTGTTGTCGTCGTATACGGCTTTCGCGCTTCCAGGATGGTCGGGGTCCGAGACACCGTGAACGGTGCAGATGTAGGTCTCGACTAGATGTCCCATCTGTTCGAGGTCGGCACTAGAGATAATCTCCAGAATGGTTCGAGCCCAAAAGGACGCTTCGATAATGGCCGGGGCAGAGGGTCTATGCCCTGGGCCCCAATCTGGTCTGTCGATCAAGGCCAGTTTGGTCTCCAGGGCGTGGATCTCCTCGACTAGAGGCATGGACATATTTCCCTCGAAAGCTCCCTTCACTGGCCGGGTAAGTTGCTGAACCCGTGGCGAACAGCCTGAGCATCGCCGTTCCGCTCATGCCCCGTTAACGCGTCTTTGCCTTCTCTCCTGCCTTCCTACGATAGTAGTAGGCCAGTTGCTGGCAACTCTTATCGCAGTACTTCTGCCGGCCGTGCGTTGGCTCGAAGTAGCGTCCACAGCCAGGTCGACTACAGATCATCGCAGGGCGGCTACGCCCCGAGAGCTCCAGCATGAATTGTGTGTAGAGCGAGCTCAAGAGACAGTCTGGAAAGAAGAAGATCTCACCTTTACGGAAGGGGAGTACGGCGGGACTGACGTGGCCCCGTAGGCTGATGTTCACCTCTCGATGCACGAAGTAGCGGACCGGCTCTACTGGATCGCCATGCCTCCATCGTTCCAACAGCTCTATATCGCTACCGATCTCCTCGTGCGCGATCACCCTCACCTCTGAGTGTCTCAATCGGGTGGCCAGATCCTTGTTCTGCCGGAAGTGATCACGAAACTCGGCAGGGCGTTGTCGCATGAACTGTGCGAGGTCCGGTCGGAGCTTTCCGTCTATGTCCACTAGATACAGTCGGACCTGTCGCGCTGCGCCCTGTGGAGACCACTCGACCAACTGGCTCAGTTCCCTCCGGCCTCCCCGCAGGACGAACTCCCAAAGGGCGATTAGTCGGGTCATGCGCTCGATCTCCTTCTTCCAGAACCCCACAGACTCCCCGATCAACATTGCCTGGCCGCTGGAGCCTGAGTCCTCAAGCCATGACCCGTGACCCAAGAGCCCATACTTGTCGGCAAATGCAAGGATGGACTCGGCAATCGGTTCTGTCCGAGCAAACCGCCTGTGCAGATTAGAAACGGCTAGTGGTGGGTACTGGCGCACGTACAGACTGTCCGGTCTGACCAACCAGGGTCCGGTAGTGTTCTCCCCAGCGCCCTCGCCAACTGTGACGACGAGATCCTCACGTAGGGTGAAACCATCCTCAGGCACTCGGAGGAGAGCTGCGAACGGTCCACGCGTCATTGCCTGGAAAGGCTGTAGTTCTCCCTCTGGCGTCACCTTCATCCTCTCAACGCTATTTCGATGTACATTAGATGTAAAAGCTCTATGCATTGAGTTACACGACGGTTATTGTGAGTATAACATAGAAGACACTTGAGAAGGGGGTAGTTGGATTATGGGTACGACGGCATCATTTGAGGCTCGATCTATTCTGCGAGAAGCGGTCTGCGGCGATGGACTAATCAGCTTAACCCGCACCTTCGGAGGGCTGTCGATTGACACTAACGGCAAGACGATGATCCCAGACCGGAAACCGAGAACCATAGCTCAATGGGTTGGTGGCCTTGAAGAGCTAGCACAGTCTGGCTACATCAGGGACATCGGTTACAAGGGAGAGGTGTTCGAAGTTACGAGAGCGGGCTACGAGGCGGCAGACGATATCCTTGATACCGTCTGACTGGGATTTGGGGAATTGAGCCATGCCTGATGGGTCCGCCTCCTAGCGGCCGGCTCCGCGGAGAAGAGCACTTGAGCTGTAGAGACGAGTTGCTATCTCAGACCACATGGGGCCCGGCCAAACATTATGCGGATGGAAGATACGCAGATGAATGAACGACTTGAGCCCACGCCAGTGGCTCTTTACGCCAGAGTGTCCAGCGACCGTCAGGATGTGGACCTCTCGGTGGCCGCCCAGCTTCGGGCGCTGAGAGTCTACGCCGACAAGAACAACTACGTGGTCGTGCGCGAGTACGTCGACGAGGCTAAGAGTGGGCTCATCGACGACAGGCCCGAATTCAACAAGATGATCGATGAGGCCAGGTCACCAGAGGCCCCGTTCAGAGAGGTCCTGGTCTGGAAGTTCTCACGCTTCACCAGGAATCGCGAGCAGGCCATCGCCTACAAGTCCTTGCTCCGCAGGCGAGGCGTGACGGTGGTGTCGATAACGGAACAGACCGATGACACTCCAGCGGGCACGCTCACCGAGGCCATCATCGAAACCGTGGATGAGTACTACTCGGAAGACCTGGCGACGGATGTCAGGCGAGGTATGCGGGAAGCCGCCTCCCGCGGCTTCTGGGTCTCCAGCAGGACGCCCTATGGCTACAAGAGGGTCATGGTCCATGATGGGGAGAAGGAGCGCCCCAGACTGCAACCCGACGCCGTTACGGCGCCCGTCGTCAGGCGCATCTTCGACATGGCCGAGACCGGATTAGGGATGCTGGACATCGCTCGCGCCATCAACGACGAGGAGATCCCAAGCGCCGCAGGAAAGCTCTGGTCCAATAGCGCGGTCGACTTCATCCTGAGGAACGAGGTCTACACGGGGACTCTCGTCTGGGGCGCCAAGGCCAAGGACGACGCCGACCCGGTACGGGTAGAGGACGCATTCCCCGCCATCGTCTCCAGGGCCCAGTTTCGCCGGGTCAACAGCCGGATGCGTTCCCGTGCGTCTAAGACCACCCACCCCCGAAGGATTGCGAGATCCTATTTACTAAGTGGACTGGTCAAGTGTTACAGATGCGAGACGTTACTCTCGGGCCAGGACGCCAAGGGCGGCAGGTTTCACTACTACGTATGTCAGTCCCTGATAAAGCGCGGCAAGGGTGCCTGCGACACTCCCCGCCTAAATGCTCGCCGCTTCGAGCAGATGATCGTTGGTAGGATTCGTTCCAGCATCCTCACCAGGGACGACAACGACGATATGACGACAGTTGTGGTCAATGAACTGGATAGGTTGATCCAAGAGCAACGAGGCCGAATCGAGACCATCGAGTCTGAACTCAAAGAGGTACGTCTCCGACTTGACCGGATCTGGGACTTCATAGAGTCCAGCGGCGGCGACCTGGCCGACACCGCCACTCTACGGATCAGGGCCAACAGGGATCAGCGGGCGCGCCTCGAGGCCTTGCTACAGGAGGCCAACGCCACTCTGTCCCAGCGCAGGGCTACCCGGGACGGTGTGGCGACCATTACCGCCAAGACGCTGAGCACGGCAGAGTATCCAGAGGCGAGCAAATTTCCCGATCGAAAGGCCTTCGTACAGACCTTGGTCAGGCACATCGTGGTTATGCCCAGTAAGGCTACCATCCACTATAAGGTTCCCATCGTCAAGGACAGCCCAAACCCCGAAGGGGACTCCGAGGAACTGGATTTGGCCGGCCCACCCAAGTCTGCTGGGCGGTATGTAAGTCCGGCTCAATCCACCAACGTATACGGTAGACAGGACCGTCTTCGAACTGTGGCTCGGGGGCCTGTGAGCCCGTAGCGGCGCATTCCCACAGAGAGGTCGGCTCCCTCCTCCCCGGCCTTGCTGGACGATAGGCACGACCGCTATCGATACGGCAGATGCGCGCTCTGGGCCGGCATTGTTCCCGCCCCTGTATCGCGCCAGGGCAGACGAACTGCGAACGGCGTTTGAACCTGCTGATGATGCGAGCCGAACTTCGGTGGACAGCCCTTACCAGGCGACCGCACTGGGTCCGGTGGTGTTCTCTCTAATGAGAAGTGGTCCTTCGAAGACCTTCGGAGTCGCTGTTGCGGATCGGGGTTCGAAGTAGAAGTCACCCTCTCGGCGGCCGCGAGGCTGCCGCAGAAGATAGCCCTCTCGATCCAGATTCACCAGTCTATTCGTCGCAGCGCTCGGCCTTATGCTATCTATGGCCGCCAGGCTGGACGCCGTCAGACGACCGCCAAACGCGGTGATCGTGTCCAGGGTGCCCCTTTCGGTTTCTGTCAGGCCGCCGACTGGATGGCCTTCCCATAGGTTGGGCGAGGGAGAGACATAAAGGGGCAATTCGTGTGCTTGCGCCATGTAACGGATGTGGTTTCCCACTCCCGGGTTTGAAGTGCTGATGACCAGCCGCATGATTCCATACTCACCCCCGCGAATCCTCTGAGCGAGTGGGAGGATAAGTTCCTGCAAGGCCAAGGGAGTGTACGCGCTTCCGCCCAAGTCCAAGACAAGAATCTGCGGACTATCGGAGGAGTGTAACTGAGCACCTATGTAGTCTCGGATGCCCGCCGCAACGTCTTGGTCTTTGAGCAAGAGCGGGTCAGCCTGAACTCTGTCTGAAGACTCCGAGATCAGTTTCGACAGGAATACGACCCATGCTTTCGGAGCCTCAGTCATAGTGGCGGCATTGTATAACCGGCGAAAGAGTGGTGTCAAAGCGCACCTAACCTATGGGATTCTGTAGCTCTCCAAGTTCCTGGTTCTTTTCACACGAACGCCGTACAGGTAGATGGCTCATTCCACTTGGCCTGAGCCGCCCCCAACATGGATGTCTGCTTCTGGCATGTATTTCGCTCGATAGGCAGCGACAAAGTCGTTGTCCTCACAGATACAAGTCCCCGTCCCTGCCTTACGTGCCGGTTGGGGCGCGACTTCTCCTAGGGGACGCAGGACGTCGATCCGGCGCAACAGGGTCTTGCGCCGGGCCCCGGCGGTCAACACGTCGACCACAGTCTCAGCGGCCAGCAAGACGCCGGCAAGCGCCGATTGGAAGGCAAGGGGAACCTGCAGCTCTCTCGGTGCAGGTCCGGCCTCACCGAGAGGAATTATGCCGCCGCCGCAGATGCCCTCCACCCAGAGCTCACGTATCGGCCTAGCTGCGTAGGGAGCAAGTTTCTCGGGTGGTATGCCCCAGGCGCCGGCAACCGCGTCACAGATTTCTTTGCCGGTCGCCTGGCCATTTCCCAGCAGGAAACGGACCTGGGTCTGGAATTGGGGAATCCTGAGGCCTTCAGCGATGATCTGATCTTCGCTCTTCGTCTTCTGGTCCGCCAAGTACAGGCATGCAAGACAGGCGTCTTCTCCCAAGAAGGAATGAGAGGACACGCCGAGATCACCCAATTGGGTCCACGCGTTGGCGATCCACCGCGGCAGGCTTGCCTGTACCGCCCTCCTGTCACGAGCGGAATCGAGAGCAACTAGAATGCGTTCCCACCTGTAGCCGTTGGTCACGAGGAAGGAGGCGAATGTTTCCCTGTGAGGAAGCGCCGTTAGCCCGCCTCCAAACTCTTTGCCGGCGATGTCAACCTTTATGCCGCTTTCGTCGCTCCGGCCACAGAGAACGTAGCGCTGGAGATTGCTCAGTTCGACGACTTCCGGGTCAACAAGGTGAATCTGTCCGGTGAGGGGCGTCCGCGCCAGAGACCAGGAGGCGCTATTGCCTACTGCTCCAACGCCGACCAACACCAGGGGATCTGCCAGTGCGGAAGCCGTCAGCAATGGAAGAGAGTCCGCATCGGGAGGAAAACTGACGTTGGCGTCCAGGGAACCCTCGCCGGCGGGGAGGAAGAGGAAGCGAAACAGGTTGGCTGCCGCTATACAGGCCGCAAAGCCAGCTCCAAAGGGGTTGCCCTGGTCGCTCGTGCGGTATGATCCTTGAGTTCCAACCATGCCAACCCAGCCGTCGCAACCCGCGTAAACGGTTGGCGCATCGACGGGAGGCGCATCCACGCCTATAGAGAGCGCAGCGTGGGCGACACCCGACCTGGAGGTCTCGATGTTGGGATTGATGCTGATGGCCAGCGCAATAAGCTCCTCGGCGACGTCGTCGACGGCAGGGACCGGCAGAAACGTCAGGCTCGGGTACAGGCGAGCCGCAAGCCTGACCGTAAGGTCAAGGAGGGAGCGCCCGTCTCGGCTGGTTGCCGCCTCTTCGTCGAATGCGATCGCCACTCGTACACCCTCAAGCTTTTCGGTGAAGGCGTCGGTCTCAAACCCCTGGAGGACTTGAGATATGGCCAACGCGTCGCGGGGGAAGTAGTCAGCTAGCGCCATCACCGACCACCTCAACCAGACCGCTGAGCGGGCCGCGCACTCTATCCCAGCCGTCCCGCCCGAGGCGGTATGCGGCGATCTCGCGTGATTCCCAACCGTCGCGGCCGAAATACGGGAGGACTATCGACAGGCTGCCGTCCAGCGTGGCGACCGGGTATGCGTTGTCCGTGTCCGAGTGGTAGGCCTCACGAGGATGGCTATGGACCTGAGCTCCTACGACTTGCTGGGCCTCGTAGAGCCAGACATTCAGCCGATGGAGTTCAGAACCGTCGATCTTCACGCAGAGTCCGCCACCCGTCTTGTAGGAGACCTGGTCAGGAATGTGCACATCGGCGACGGTGAACACGTCGCCATCGCGTGTACCAGACCAAATGACGAACAACTCGTAGCCCTCCTCCCCGGCGGAGCGAATGGCATCCACGGTTGCGCGAACGGCCTCCTCCGTGATTCGGAACCGCCCCACGCCTCGGAGGGTCACTGGGGAGGCTCCGAAAGCGCAAAGGTAACTTGTGGCACTAGATTGACGGTGAAGCCCTGAATCGGCTCCACGCCGTACTTGGAGATTACCTCCAGCAGGCGAACCAGCCGGCCTCCACCCGAGGAACGATGCATCTCCCACGGGTCACCGGAATGGCCCGGGTGGTCATGGTACTCCTTCACCCCGGCGATGCAGAGGAAGGGTACGTCCTCGGGGGAGTTGGCTTGCATCAGATTCTCTGGCGTATTCAACTGTGCCTTGCCACCACCTGGTCCAGGAATGGGCAACTCCGGTCCGGGGACCATACGTTGCATCCGAAGGGGTAGCTCCCTTGAGGACAGAGACCGTCCAGAGAAGGGATCGATGAAGCGGACGGAAGGCGGCTCGGCGTCGTAGTTGGTGTAATCGAACTGAACGGCGGCCACTAGGGCTGGCGGCTTGGTCTTGTTCGAAGCCAGGAGTACGACCGCGACAGGCCACTCGGCCTTCACCAAGAACCACCCACGGGTTCGGTAGTCGGCCTCCAAGGCCCGGTACTCGGCGATTTCTCGGTCGAACTTCGCGCGGGACACCGTGGGGTCCGCGTACTGACCGGTATCGCTAGCCACCGCCACCGACCCCCGCCTTGAGGTTCAGGAAGAGCCGGTCCTTCTCCGAGAATGGGTAGTCCCCGAAGTTCTTGTTCGGGTCCAGCAGGTTCCCTTCGGCGTCCCTGAGCTCCCAGTTCTCCGGCGGCTGGCCGGTGTTGCCTGTCTGATCGAGCGCATCGGGGATGATGGCGCCGATGGGCTGGTCCTCGATAGCGAAGACCTCCGCAGGCTTTCCGTTGACGACAACGGTGATCTCGGTTTTCTTTGGGTCGGACATCTGTGAGCCTCCTTCTCCTTTTGGCCCCATAATACCACACCAAATTCATTAAAGCTAGTGAAGTCGGTGAGTTCGTGGTATACTGCCCCCATGGACAGACCACGCACCACTTGCTGGCGGGATGAACCTCCGGGGAGCTTCGGGCTCCCAGGAGTCGCTCGCCCCCGACGCGCAGCCGTGCAGAACCGCCCGGCGGCCGACGGCATCCGTGAGGAGAACTAGCGCACCATGCGTACCGGCGGCGTGTTTAACATACTGGCTCTCGACGGCGGTGGCATCCGGGGGGTGTACGGCGCGCACGTCCTCGCCAGGTTGGAGGACACCATTGGCGCGCCAGTGCGGGAGCGCTTCGACCTCATCGCCGGAACCAGCACCGGGTCCATCCTAGCGGGCGCGGCATCGATGGGCATCCCCATGAAGACCCTGGTGGGCCTGTTCGAGAGCCAGGCCAACCGCATCTTCAGCAGGAGAAGGTTCAGCCTCTTCCCGGTCTTGCGGAGCCGCTACTCCACGCACCCCCTGGACCAGGTCATCGGCGAATACCTGCCCGAGGTGACGATGCGAGAGGTGCCGACCCCGCTGATGATTACCGGCTCGGACATCTCGACTGGAGGAGTGCACGTCTTCAAGTCCCGCTACCTGGAGGAGTTGGGCGAGCCGTACATGCGGGACGGACAGGTGAAGCTGCGAGACGCGATCCTGGCATCTTGCGCCGCGCCGTTGTACTTCGACCCATGGCAGGTTGGCGAGTACCTCTTGGCGGACGGAGGACTCTGGGCCAACAACCCCGCCATCATCGCCGTCACGGAGGCGATGGCCAAGTTCCGGCGCCCGATCGACAATATCCGCGTCCTGTCAGTGGGAACCGGACGTACCGCCAGCTTCTACACGCGGAGGGGAGCATGGGGCCTCCTGACCGGCTGGGGCGGACCGAAGTTGGTGTCGTACGTACTGGGTCTGCAGTCCCAGGCATCGACCAACATGGCCAAGTTGCTGCTCGGAGACCGGCACCTGCGCCTCGACCCGGAGATCAAGTCCTGGAAGCTGGATGACATCAAGAGCATGGAGAGTCTGAAGGCCCTGGCCGACAGGGACTTCACCCATTACAGCAAGGCCATCATGGCCAGTTTGGAGGATAGCGAATGACGAGGCGAGTGAACGACTTCAACGAATTCATGAGGGACCACGTGAATCTCAACCCCTCCCGGTACGAGAGGTTGAAGAGGAGCGACAAGGCCGTGTCGGAGTACCTGAGCCAGAATCTGGTGGGCTTCAAAAGCACGGAGCGGCAGGGCTCCTACGCCCTCGGGACGACCATCAGGCCCGTCAAGGACACTGACGAGTACGACGTGGACCGCCTCGTCTACGTGGAGTACGACAGCGCCAAGGGCCCGAAGGACTTCATCGACGACGTATACCGGTGCCTCAAGGCCAACGGCAACTACGCCGACAAGGTGCAGAGGAACACCAGGTGCGTCACGGTGAACTACACGGGCGACTTCAAGATAGACCTTGTTCCCTGCATCACCTACAACGGCAACCACTTCATCTGCAACAGGAAGACGAACGAGTACGAGGTGACGGACGGCTCGGGGTTCCGCGACTGGTTCAACGACAAGAACCGCATTACCAACGGCAACCTCAAGCTCGTCACCCGGCTGCTCAAGTACCTCCGAGACCACAAGAAGACCTTCACCGCGCCATCGATCCTGCTGACGACGCTGATAGGCAACACGGTGCATGACTGGGAGGGAGACGCGGAGTACAAGGCCATCCCGGACGCGCTGCTGACCGTGATCACGCGCATGAATGAGTTCCTGCAGTCCCATCCGACCATGCCCGAGATCCGCAATCCCGCTCTTCCCAGCGAGACCTTCACGCGGCACTGGGACCAGGCCAAGTACAGCCACTTCAGGGACATGATCTCCAGCTACGCCGCAAGGATCGAGGACGCGTACCATGACGAAGATGAGAAGTCGAGCGTCAAGAAGTGGCAGGAACTGTTCGGGGACGGGTTCGGCAACCTGAGCGCCATGGCTGGCGCTGCAGCAACGGTGGCGACGCCGAGAGTGGTCAAGCCGAGCAAGCCCTGGGCCACCGCCTCGGTCCAGAGAGCTCAGGGCCGGCTCAGCCTGGGACAGGCCGACCTCGAGTGGCTGGCGGTTAGTTTCCCCGACCTCCGCCTTGACGCCGAGGGCGGGGTCATCGCGGGTCAGCTGGAGGTCCGCGCCGCCTACGACGGCGGGGAGGACAAACTGCACATCGGCAGTGACGACGCGACGACGAGCATGGACTCGTATCTCAGTGATGCGTTTTCCATCAGGATCGACCTAGCCGCGCTCGACCGGAACGGCTGGCCCGCCGTGTACGAGGTCGGCGGCAGGTACACCAGAGTCGCAGAGCGGGAGAACGTCGAGACCATCGATCTGCACTTCTTCCCGAACGGGGCTTGCTGTCTGGGCCTTCAGCTCCTGGCCGAACGCCGGACGACGCTGAAGGAGTTCATGGACGAACTGGTCGTCCCGTTCTTCTACCGCCTCGCGTACACGGACCTCCATGGTCTGGCGGCTTCCAGGAACTCCCTTTGGGCGGAGTATTCCCACGGCGACCAGGGCCTCCGCGAGTACCTGTTAGACGTGGCCAGAATAGCAGTCCACGGCCTAGGCAGGAATGACCCGTGTGCCTGTGGGAGCGGGCGAAAGTACAAGCGCTGCCACCTGGGAGAGGTTGACAGGCTCAAGCAGGTTCCGGGCACCGCAACAAGGTAGCAACGACGACGCCCCGGCTGACATGGATATCCGGATCAAGGCCAACGCTGAGCGCCGTAGCCTTCTTGAGGCATCGTTGAAGAAGGCTCAGTCCATCCTCTCCCAGCGCAAGTCGCTGAAGAACGACCTGGAGGCCATCGTCGCACGGGCGCAGGACATGGCAGAGTATCCGGAGGAGAGCGAATTGCCCGAGCGTAAGGCCTTCGTAGAAACCTTCGTCAGGGACATAGTGGTTATGCCCGGCAAGGCCACCATCCACTATAAGGTTCCCATCGCCAAGGACCACCGAAACCCAGAAGGAGACTCCGAGGAATTGGATTTAGCCGGCCCACCTAGGTCTGCTGCGAGAGGCGTCCGATAGCTAGCACAGCTTTGAGGCGATACCAAGTCTAGTTGTCAGCCGCTCTGGGGGCCAAAGGAGAGTTCAAAACTTACATGGTGGGCCTGAGTTGACGATAGGCAGAACTATCTTTGAGATGTGGCTCGGCGGGCTGTGAGCCTCGGCACCACCACCATGACTGAGAGTCCGAGCCTCTCTTCGGATGGGCCAGAGCCTACCGAACTGCGAACCCTTTTGGTGGGATGTCGGGCTTTAACTCACTCAGAATTCTCTTTGCACGGACCATCGTTTGTCACGCCGGTGAGGTTGCTGCTGCTCTTGCTAATGCGCAGCATAAGTAGGTTCCCACTCTCCCATGGCTGTTTGCAGACGTTCCATGTGATGGTCCGCTTTGCCCCAACAACAGACTCGGATCCGTCGTCGAAGTCCAGACGCAGCGACACTGAGCCGTCTAGCGATAAGAAGTCTGCGTGATGACCTGCCAGCGAAGCGGACGGCTCAAACTCCATCGTCGTCTTTCCTGATTTCCAGGCTATCTTGTGCAGCGTGTTCGTACTGCCGCCCTCAGTCAATGTAAAGGAAGTGGGAGACAGTACTCCATTTACTCCTGCACTTACACCAATAGACTCACCTATGGCGACAGGGTCGAAGAAAGCCTCATGTACTGCACCCGTGGGCGCGAGGGCCTGCACGACCCAGTCCAATTGCCCCTTTCCGGGCTCAGGTTGGAAGTTACATGGAACCTGGTCGTAGAGTTGATATTGAGTAGAAAACCTGTACAGACCTTGGGGCAGTGGGCGGGCGGTTTTGACGGTGATCCTGTATCCATTTGAGGGATCTTGATCGTTATCCTCCTTCCGTCCTAGAACAAGGTGTCCGTCCTCCCCACGAATCCGGACAGTGTGATATCCAGGTTCTCGGATAAGTTGAGACGCATAGATCTCCGTTCCTTGAGTTTCTCCCGACTTTACTTCTCGCTCCTCCCCCAGTATTGTAGGTGCGCTTCCGTAATACGCCTCCCAGTCTCGGTACCACTGGTAGTAGTTCAAGGCAACTCCAATGCACCTATCATATCCCTCTATGTTCTTTCCCCCTCCAACCCACGCTATCTTCGAGCGAAGTTCGCTTAGAGAGATCTCTGCGCCAAGACTCCCCGCAACATAGTCTAAGCCAGTGATGAACATCGGTGTAACGACGCCGTCCACCAATGCATCGCTTACACCATCCTCCCTCGCAGGCAGCCACACGGGATTCCTAGCATCTATCGTATAGCCACTTGGCAAAGCGCCCCTATAGTTCTCATCAGCGGTTTCGACAAACGTGAAATCTATATCGTCAGTTCTCAATGCATCAGATGCACCAACCACTCCAGATTCAGCCTTGCTCAAGAATAGAACCGCTTCGCGGTTGTCCCATGTAGGGTCCCGACCAAAGGTTGGTGCTCCTACAACAAACTTTGAAGGGCCTGTTCCCTTTAGGTACTCTATCGCTTTGAATTGCAACTGGCCCTCACTGGTAGCAAGTAGAGAAGCCCTGACAATCACATCAGCATCGAAGATGCGTCGTTCCACCGACGCAGTGGCAGCACCATAATGAGGAGGCATCAATGACTCTTGGATTGTGTCAATTGCCGGTGTGGTGGAGGGACTGGCGGTGGTTTGTGGCTGCGACGCGATGGGGCCGGGCTCGACTGATTTAGCTTGCGATGTAGCTGAATCTGTGCTGTTCGGACTCATGCTTTGCGGCTGTCCACACCCTACAGCCAACATCAAGAAACCTATCATGCATGTCAGGATCAAACTACGGGTTGGTAGTTCGCAGAGTGGGTTCGGTATTCGGCTCATGGCTCGCACCATCCTAATGCTTTGTGTGGCTCTGGTAGGTATTGTTGATGCCGTCCACGTCATATGATGTGGGTGTCACAAGGGGACTTCTGGAGTCAATACCACCCATTACGTCGTTCCCCGGGCTGTGTCCCAGCCCCGCGGTGTGCCCGAGCTCGTGCATAATTACTTGAGGCAGGAAATAGTACTGGCTAGGATTGTTCTTGGCGATGACAGGATCATTAGTCCATCGCTTATGTCCAAGGTCGCGCGGGAACTGCGGTGGGTACTCTATCCAGAACGGCTGGCGCCGAAGATCAGGGTACTCACTGGTGCCCTTGTAGACACATGCGATGGATTTGGGGCACTTATCCTCCAGGTTGGTACCCTGAGGATTCCAGTAGCCTCTGATTGTTGTGTCGGCGGCGGAGCTGACGGCTTCAAAGACCACGTAGGATTGCGCTTTATTCCAAGCCGATCCGGCTTCATTGACTGCCGATTTCGATGCCGTCTCGTCTGGGTTGTAGCTCGTAGGAAGATGGGTCGGCTTAGTACCTTCCATGAATGGATTGTCAGTGGTATCAGGATCACCGATGAAGTAGCCAATCTGATGGTCTGCCCGGTGCCATGACTGTTCAACGGGGCCAATTGTCAAGACTGTGGTTGACGTACGGAGAGCACCCGTTGCAGGTCTCTTCCACACCGTGATGTTGGCAGTCCCAGTCCCCAACTCGCAACGGACCAGATAAAATGACTCATCCGAGTCGCTCCACGGAGTGTTGGCGGGGGGAGGAGACTTCCAGTCACAGATATTGGCACCCTTGGCTGATGCCCTTATGTGAAAGCCCGTGCCGACCGGGACATTGAGGTGATATTGGTGATTTGCGCTTCTTTCGGATGTGGGTATGATCCAGTCCAATACAATGCGCCTGTAAGCAAGGACACCCCATTCGCTTGTGCCGATATTGAGCGGATAATCGACTGTGACGGTGACGGGAGCATAAACGGTTAGCCCTCCCGAGTCCCGCGCTCTTATTCGCAGTAAGTGTGACTCCGAGGTCTCACGATTAAGGCCGCCGGCCAAAGTGATCTTTCCTGTGACGCCACTTATCGCAAACTTCCCAGAGTCGTTACCTGAGAGAAACGAGTAGGATACGTTGTCGCCAGTATCGGGGTCCGTAGTTGGGACGACGCCCACCACTGCGCCAATGGTCGCGTCCTCCGGGATAGAGAAATCATAGGTTGACTGGCTGAACGCGGGGCGCTCATTCACATTCGTCACTGAAATGGTAACACTGGTATCAACGGCTGCCCCTGTCGAGTCTAGTGCCCGTACTGTCAGGCGATATGACGCCGATGTCTCATAATCTATTGACCTCGCTAACGTCACCTCTCCTGTGGTTGCGCTGAGGGCAAACTTACCAGCACTATTGCCAGAAACTATGGAATAAGTCACGGTGTCGCCTATATCCGGGTCGGTTGCAGACACAACTCCGACTCTGCTCCCAATCGACGAATCCTCCAGAATTGTGAAGGAGTAGGTGGATTGGCCGAATGAGGGTGGACTATTGGGAACCTCTACCGTGAACATGATGTCCAACGCCACCGAACACCCACCGGCTGCGTTGCAATGTCTCACCTTAGCGGTGTGCGTCCCAGGTCCAGGGCTGGTGGACGCATTGGAGATCGTCAGATTCGCGGGGTCTTTCGAATCATCGACGTTTTGTGGGCTGAAAGTCGTTCCGGGTATCTCGACCTTGTAGTGGTCTGGCTTAGACCCCAGGCGTGGAGCGCCAGGGCTCCACGTCAACGTGACGCTATCGGCGGCCTTGTCCACCGTTGCAGAACCACTGGTAGGGGAGTATGGTCTAGATTCCTTCTGTACCGTCGCCTTAGCTATCTCTGGTCCGGTCTCGTCGCTGCCTGAATGGAAGGTCAGGGTGACGAGAGCGAGGCTGGCATCGAACGCGTTATTGTCCACGTCTACCCTGACGAGCGATCCGGCCTTAGCTCCAGTCAGTATCCCGCTGTCGTTCTCATTGTCCACTTCAAGCGTGCTCAGCACGGTGCCGGAGGAGTTGACGCGGTTGATGTTGATATTGCCTACGTCAAGGCCAGAGTCCTTGTATATCCCTTCGAGAAGTCAACGTCCACGTAGATGCTAGTGACGCCTGTCTGCACCTTCCAGACGTCGCTGGTACCACCCAACGCAAGGGGACTCGGGCTGAACTGGAATGCCGTGTTTGTGGAGGATGAAACGCCCACCTTCTGGGTAGCTGTATCGACGGCCGTGCTCCCGCGCTTCAGCGTGGCCGTCACCGTCCCGCCTGTCGCCTCGCATCCGTACAGGGTCAGGGAATAGCTGTATGACGTGCGTCGAGCAGGAACCGTGATGGTCCGGGATGTCGTTGAGCACGAACTGTTGAACCCGATGTCGGAATTGCTTGTCGTCACCTCTATGCTGTAGCTGCTGGACGAAACCAAGTCGGATGCCTTCACACTGAAGGAGTCGTTGTCGCCTTCCTCCATAGACGTGTCCAAACCCGATATCTCTATCGACGGAGGAGTAGTGACCTTTACTGACTGAGAGGCGGTGTCTAGGGTCGTGCTTCCGCGCTTCAACTTCGCCCTCACTATCCCGCCTGTCGCTTCGCATCCATACAGGGTCAGGGAATAGCTGTATGACGTGCGTCGAGCAGGAACCGTGATGGTCCGGGATGTCGTTGAGCACGAACTGTTGAACCCGATGTCGGAATTGCTTGTCGTCACCTCTATGCTGTAGCTGCTGGACGAAACCAAGTCGGATGCGCGCACCCTGAATGAGTCTGTCCTACCCTCCTGGATGGATGTAGCCAGCCCCGTTATGTCTATCGATGGACTGGCCACATCGTTGTCCAAGATGGTAATGGAAGCGCTAGAAGGGCTACCAACGTTGTACCCGGTACCGGACAATAGCCTCGCGGTAATCGTCCCGTTCGGCTCATCGACTTTGTCATCCTCAGTTCCCAAGATCAACCAAGCAACGGTAAGGCCAGGGCCTAGCCCGATGCTCTTCACGGGTGTGGCAGTCAGGAATGACGTTCCGCCGGTCGCCCGGAGGTTAATCTCCACATGGGCTGAAGGCGCGCTACTAGCCGTAAACCGGAAGTAGATTGTGCCGCCCTCTGTCACCGGTGACTTGTACCGCGTGACGGTTATGGTGGGATCAGATGCCCCCGCCCCTTGCACACCGTCAGAGTCGGAGTCCTGGGAGCCGTCCTGAGGTATCGCGGTGGGAGTTGGAAGGGGCGGAGAGTCGGAGGATTGTTCACCATTCTGAGGCGGCGTCTGGGCCTGAACAGTGGTAATGAGAAGCGTGCCGAGGAAAACTGCTGCAACCAGCGCGAGAGCAAGCGACGTCCGAATTGGAGCCTGGGCGACGTGCTTCTCGACGGGATATAGAATCTTTGTGGCCAGGTTCGATTTCGGCAAGTGTCTCCTCTTCTATGATGCCCAGTGGTGATGATCATGCACCGGCACAGTTTCGACTAGGGTATCGAAGTTCTTCATTGCCCCTATTTCTCAATGTCTATTCCGAATATCTGACATTCTACAACTTATTGGCAGCAAAATCACTCTCCATAGAGTCTTCCTTCAACCTGTCTCTGTCAGACCGACAGCTGCTCGACGCCTTGGGCAGGTCCCCCTTCATTGACTGGGTGGATATGGTGCTTATCCTAGGTCGCGGCACGGCTACGGGGCGTCTAGCTCCATCGCAGACCCAGGGTGAGTGCTCGCCTCAGCCAGCGCAGCCGCCTTGCTTTCGCCAAGGCCGCTGCCAGCGCCTCCTTCCGCCACCGCAGGTGGTCTTCCCTGCGCGAAGCGTCCAGGGGTTCGGTCTCCGGCGGCAGCGTCAGGCCGTAGTCGCTGAGCATGGCTATCTCCAACTCCCAACGGCGCACCGAGGCCCATGCCCGGTCAACCCGACTGCCTGCTGTCTCACCCTGGGTCCTTAGACTGCGCCACTCGGCTACCAACTGGGCAGCCGGCCCGAAGGCGTGCTCTTCGTCCGGCTGCTCTTCCAACGTGACCACTCCGGCATCGGGACGCCCGTGATCCCGTCGTGGTGGCTGCCACTCCTTGCGCTGACCATCGTTATCACCGACCGGATCAGGCTTGCTCGGCTCCCGTTTCTCTTCCTCCGCCCCGTCCTCCGACCCTCCAGCATTGCGCTCCAAGTCCGTCAGTTGTCTCGCCTGGGCCTCGACGGTCTCCACCAGTGCTCCATACGCTTCCTCCATCGCCGCCACCCGTTCTTCCAGTGCCGTTACCCTCGCTACAATGTCCCCGGCCTCATCGTCCTGCGCATCACCGCCGTCAACGTGCTTGTCCCTGAACTCCGCCAGCGCCTTCCGCATCCGCCGTGACACGTGACGAGACTCGTGGCAGGTCACCATAGTGCGGTAGTTCACCCCCAGGGCCTCGGCCGCAGCCACCTTGCCCCGGTCATTCACCAGAGCGTCCAGCAGGTCCAGTAGGGGATCGTCCGATAGGGGGGCATCCGATAGAGGGATGCTCATGCCGTCGCCAGCACCCTTCGACCCGTCCACGCTGGGTTCCTCATGGTCAACCATTGGCTTCTCCTTGCGTCAGAAACTACAACAGACTACAATACAATCAGTACAATAGACTTAGCACTGACCCGCAGTAAAACTGCTCGCCGGATTGTCTACAGGCATCCCGGATTCCCCTTCAAACAGCTACCGATATCACCGAGATTGTATTCTACAATGTGCTCCTAATCTCCTTACTGCCCTCCCAGGGCGATAGCCGCCCCTGAGCGATTGTAGTCCGACACGTCAGGCTCCTCGGCCCGCGCTCAGGCGGCGGGCCGAGTCGGTGCGTCGTGAGCGTCCTCTGCGGCCATCTGGTCCTTGCTTTCCCCGTGTCGGATGGCCGATAATAGCTCATGCGTTCTTTTCGCTGTGACGCTAGACAATAAGGAGAATATGCACCATGAAACTCAATCCGATAGCCAAGTTGTTCAAGGGCGGGGAGAAGCCCGCCGTCAAGCTGATGGCCGTCACGCCGCCCCGCTCCGGCGAACGCACCATGCTGGGCGTGCAGAACCTGGTGGAGTCCATCGCGGTCCCCGAACCCTTCTCGCTGGAGATTGCCGGAGACGCGGACGGCGTCACCCTGCTGGCCCGCTGTAGAGAGGGCTCCTTCGTCCGCCAGCAGGTGGGCGTCCACTACCCCCAGGCCAGGGTGAACGAGATCGCCCCGGAGGACGACCCCCTCAGGCTGGCCGAGGGAGAGCAGGCGTGGTCGATGGACCTGCGGCTCCGGGGGCCGGAGTACCTGCCCCTGCGTCCCTACCGGGACGACGACCTGCTGGACCCCGGCTCCGACCCCCTCATCTCCGTCATCGGCTCGTTGTCCGACCTAGAGGAGGGTGAGCGGGTGGTGTCCCGGCTGCGACTATCGTCACTGGGTTCGGACTGGTCCGCCGCCCACCAGGAGAAGACCAACCCCAGGCCCGCCTACGACCCCAACACGTCCGCCTCCAGCGCACAGCCCAGGATCGACCGCACCAACGCGGTCACCATAACCATCCTGGCGTTGCTGGCCCTGCCCGCCCTCCAGGGCTACCTGTGGGTGCAGCGTGGCGAGACGTGGAAGGCGGTGTTGTTGGGATTGGGAGTGGTGTCATTGGCGGCGCTGGCGGGCTGGGCGTTATGGCGGTTCAAGAAGTGGCGCTCCGGCGGCAAGTACCAGGACCCGGTGATGATCAAGGAGAAGGTCTCCAAACTCGCCTACGAGGCCCAGCTGGAGGTGACCGCCGTGCTGTCTGAGCACGGCACCGAGAACAGGGCCAGGGAGCTATTGCGCAACGTGGCTGCGGCCTACAGCCACTACAACAACCCCGCAGGGGCCAGCTTCAGGGCGACCAAGGTGCGCCCGGCGGTCCCCCTGACCGAGCCGGTGCCGCCGGCGCGGAGCCTGCTGGCGGGCCGGAACGTGCTGGGGATGCGGGAGCTTGCCTCCCTGTGGCATCCCCTGGGAGCGGGAGACCAGCTGCCCATGGTGGCCCGCGCCGGAGCCAAGGCGCTGTCCCCCGCGTCCAGGAACGGCTCCGGCGGGGCCTACGTGGGAGACACCGTTGTCGGCAAGCCGAGGAAGGTGCACTTCCCCGCTGACGCCATGGGCCGCCACCACCTCTACGTGGCCCGCACCCGCATGGGCAAGTCCACGCTGATGCACCACCTGGTCGTCCACAAGATGCGGGAGAAGGCGGCGGGCCGCAACGAGGACGCCATCGTGGTGGTCGATCCCCACGACGACCTGGTCAACTCTCTGCTCCGGCACGTGCCCGAGGAGATCGTGGACAGGACGTACCTCATCGACCTGAAGGACGACGAACGGTCGCCGGGCATCAACCTGCTGGACGCCCGCATCTTCCCCGACCGGGACCGGACTGCCGACTCGGTGGTGCGCATCGCCAGGGGGCTGTGGGACCAGGTCTGGGGGCCGAGGATGCAGTCCATCCTGGAGCACACGGTCAAGAGCCTGCACGAGTACAACACCCACCCGGACACGAAGGAGGACGAGCAGTGCACCATCCTGGACGGGCTGCGGATGCTGTCGGACCTTCAGTACCGCAACCGGGTGCTGAGGAGGGTGTCCGACCCCTATGTCATCGGCTGGTGGGCCAGGGACTTCCGCAACTGGACCCGTACGCTGAAGGCCGACGCCGTCGCCCCGGTGCAGACCCGCCTGGCCTACTACGCCACGTCGAAGAAGGCGAGGGCCATCCTGGGGCAGCGCCGCTCCACCCTGGACCTGCGGAAGGTCATAGCCGAGGGCGGCGTGCTCTTGGTCGCCACCTCCCAGTCGGCTGCGGGGCAGGACGTGTCCGGCCTGGTGGGAGGCTCTTTGCTCAACCTGACGGACGCGGTGATAAGGGAGCAGGGGAGCCTGCCGCCTGGGGAGAGGCGCGGGGCTCTGGTGGTGGTGGACGAGATGCAGGCCATGCCCGGGGTGGACTACGAGTCGATGCTTTCCGAGCTGGGCAAGTTTGGGGCGTCGTTCATCCTGGCCACCCAGAGCCTTGCTAGGCTGAAGGAGATGTCGGACACCATGCAGGACACGCTCCTTGCCAACGTGGGGTGCCTTGCCGTGTTCCAGGTGGCGGCGTCCGACGCCCGGCAGTTGATAGGAGAGCTGGACAGGGACAGGTTGGACGAGGAGGACCTGGTGTCGCTGCCGACGCACCACTGCTACGTGCGGGCCACGGTGGACGGGCTGAGACAGCCCACCTACTCCCTGGGAGTGCGGGAGCCCGAGGCGGGGAGTCCAGAGGCCGAGGAGCGGGTGAAGGCGCGGGCCGAGACGTACACGACCACGGCTGAGGTCATCGCCTCCCAGGACCAAGAGGTGGACAAGATGGCGCAGGAGTACCGGGATGAACTGGAGCGTGAGGAGGAGGAACAGAGGCAGCAGCAGGCGGGTGGGAATCCGCCCCCTTCTAACACAAGCAACGGGGCAGGGACGGCAAGCCAGCCCAAGCCCAAGAAGAACAAGAGGCCCCGCAAGCGGCGCGGGGGCGGCAACCAGGACGCTCCCGTCGGTTCCGGCGGCGGCCGGACAAGAGTTGAATGAGGCTAGGAGAACGAGAAGGGCTGGCCCTGGGGACCCTGGCGGCCATGCCCTTCCTCGACTACCTGGAGTTGGCTGCCGTATCGGACATGGCCGAGAGCACGGCCCGCCACGTCTTGGGCCAGCTGCGGCGGAAGGGGTTGGCGGGCTCCATACGCCACGCCTCTCCCCTGACAACGACCACCAGGCGTTGGTACGCCACAGCAGAGGGGATGCGGTCGCTGGCCTCGGAGAGCGGGGTCGGCATCGACAGTCTTCTGCGGACGCATCCGGCATCGGCCCACTGGCGGCGCATCCTCCTGGCACGGCTGGACGCTCTGGCGGTTGTCTACCGGCTGACATCGGCGGTGGCGGACGCGGTCGGCCCTCCCCGCTTCAGGTGGTATCGCGCCGCCCCGCTGGACGCCGCCATGCTGCTCCCCGACAACCGGACCTTCGGCGTGCTGCGGCAGGGTCCCACCGCCGACCGGACATCCTTCTCCGACCGGGTGCGCCGTACCCTGGACCAGGAGCAGCCCAGGCCCCGCGCTCTGCTTGTTCTCATGCCCGACGAGCCGAGGCTGCGCCAGGCACGGCGGCTGTTGAGCCCCTATCCCGGCCCGGTGTACCTGGCCCTTGAGCGGGAGGCAGGTAGCCTGTCGGACGAAGATAGGGTGTGGCACGGAGCGTCCACTCCCGGACTCATGTCCATCAGCGAGATACTCGCTCGCCTACGCACGGGCGGTACGTTGCCCTGGGAACGACCAACTTCGAGGCTCTCTCTGCCCGACGACGCCGACCTGAGCGATATTGACGATGACGCCGCCGACCATCTGCTCCCCGCCGCCCTCAAGCCCGCCGAGAAGCGGATGCTGGACTGCCTCGCCGATTGGCCTCTGGTCACCATCGAAGACCTGTCGGGCATCCTTGGTCTCTCCGACTCCCGTACGTGGAGGCTGGCCGCGCGTCTGAACAGGTTGGATTTGGTCGCGCCGGCTAATTTTGCAGGCCAGCGCCGCTATGCCCTCAGCGATGGAGGGCTGGCCCTCCTGGCCCGCAGGGACCGGGCCTCCGTGGGGGCTGCCGTACGCCGCTGGAGCGTCGAGCCGATGGACGAACATCCCCCGTTGTCCTGGCGAGACCTGCCGGGCGCTCGAAGCCGTCCCCTGGCCCGCACCATCGAACACACCCAGGCGGTGCACCGGTTCATGGCTGCGCTGGAGCGGCAGGCGAAGGGAACGAAGGGCTACCGTGTGGTGCAGGTTGCGCCACCCCATCACGCCGTCCGGTACTTCCGGTACGGCCGCAGCCTCCGCTCCGTCCATCCCGACGGCTTCGGCATCGTATACGCCAACGAACGCGCCATGCCCTTCTTCCTAGAGTACGAGCGCAGGGCGGTGAACCCCTCCACCATGGCAGCCCGTCTCGAGCCCTACCTTCGCTACTACTCCTCCAACCGACCCCTGGAAGACCACGGACATCACCCACTGGTGCTGATCGTCTTCGACGACCCCCTGGCCGAGGCCAACTTCCTCCGCGTTGCCAGACAGGAGATGGAGCACTCCGGCGTCAGCCTGCCGCTCTGGGTGTCGCATAGGGAGAGACTGGAGAAGATGGGGCCGCTGGGCAAAGCCTGGCGCAATCCCGACGTGATGGAACCCAGCCATGCCTTCATGGGAAGGCCGTGAGTCCGGCCTTGTCCACGGCTATTGCAGTTGAAGCTGGACGTCCGATAGTGTAGAGTAAGACAATGCAATGTAAGATGCGAGCCTAGAGAGACTATGCCGACCAATACCCGACGATCCAAGACCATCACGTTCTCGCTGCCCCCGGAGATGGAAGCCCAGGTGCGGAGGGTGATGCGTGAGGACGACCTCTCCGTGAGCGAGCTCCTCCGGCAGGGTATACGCCTGTTCATGGAGGAGCGGGAGTGGCGCAGACGGGAGCGATTGGAGAGACTGCGCTCCCGCACGGTTGCAAAGACCGACCAAGACAAAGGAGGACAGGCATGAGTAACGAAACAACTCCGACCCCCGTGGCCCTGTACGCCAGGGTCTCCAGCGATAGACAGGACGTGGACCTGTCCGTGGCAGCACAACTGCGGGCCTTGCGTGACTACGCCGACAAGAACGGCTACGTCGTGGCACGGGAGTACATCGACGAGGCCGAGAGCGGACGCATCGCCGACAGGCCGGAGTTCAGGAAGATGCTGGACGAGGCCAGCAAGCCGGAGGCCCCGTTCGCGGAGATTCTTGTTTGGAAATTTAGCAGGTTCACCCGTAAGCGGGAGCACGCCGTCGCCTTCAAGTCCATGCTGAGGCGCAAGGGAGTCCGCGTCGTCTCCATCACCGAGCACGCCGACGACTCCGCCACCGGCAGGCTCATGGAGGCCATCATCGAGTCGGTGGACGAGTTCTACTCGGAAAATCTTGCCGAGGAAGTTCGCCGGGGTATGCGGGAGGCGGCATCCAGGGGCTTCTGGGTCGCCAGCCGCGTGCCCTACGGCTACGGCAAGCGCATGGTGCAGGACGGGGCCAAGAAGCGCCCAACCCTGGAGCCAGATCCCGCAACCGCTCCCGTGGTCCAGCGCATCTTCGACATGGCCGAGTCGGGCAGGGGCATCCTGGACATCGCCCAGACCCTCAACGCCGAGGGCATCGCCAACCCCACGGGCAGGCTCTGGTCCAAGAACGGCGTCCACATCATCCTCCGCAACGAAGCCTACACGGGAACCCTCCTCTGGGGCGTCGGTGGGAAGGGCAAGGATGAGCCGGTAAGGGTGGAGAAGGCGTTCCCCGGCATCATCTCCAAGGCCCAGTTCAAGAGAGTGAACAGGCGGATGCGCTCCCGCGCTCCCAGGAAGACCCATCCCCGCCGTGTGGGGAGTTCCTACCTGCTCAGCGGGATGGTCAGATGCAGGACGTGCGACGGGGCGCTCAGCGGCCAGGACGCCAAGAGCGGGAAGTACGCCTACTACGTCTGCCAGTCCATCATGAAGCGAGGCAGGCACGCCTGCGAGACTCCCAGGCTAAACGCACGGCGCTTCGAGGAGATGGTGGTGGGGAAGATACGGGAGAACGTGCTCACCGAGTCCAACATCCGGGAGCTGGTGAAGCTGGTGGACGAGGAGATGGACGGCATCGCCAGGGAGCAGCGGCAGAAGCTTCAGACCGTCGAGGCAGAGCTTGAGGACGTGAAGCGCAGGCTGGGACGGCTCTACGACCTGGCGGAGACCACGGACCTGGACATCGAGGACTTCAAGCCCCGCATCAGAGACCATCGGGAGCGGCAGGGGAAGCTGGAGGCGTCGGCGCAGGAGGCCAGGGCCTTGCTCTCCCAACGCAGGGAGGTGCTGGACGACGTGGAGACCATCACGGCCTATGCCCAGGACATGAGCGTGTTCCTCAACAAGAGCGAACTGACGGAGCGCAGGGCCTTCATCGAGTCCTTCGTGAAAGAGATCGTGGTGATGCCGGGGAATGCTTTGCTGCGCTACACCATACCTATGCCGGAGGATGCTCCCATAGGCGGAAGGGACGCCGAGGAGGTGGCTCTCCACGCCCCGGTTCTGTCTACCGTCAAGTCTGGTGGGCCGCCAGGGACTCGAACCCTGAACCTACTGATTAAGAGTCAGTTGCTCTGCCAAATTGAGCTAGCGGCCCGTGGGCGTGGTGATTTTAACAGAAGAAGGGGGACGCGGGCATGCTCTATGTGAGGTCAGCCTGCTCGGGTGAGATGGCGACCCAGGAAGCCCCACCCATTCCGCTCTTGAGACCCCCTTCGACGGAGCTCAGGACATGCTTCGACTCTGCTCAGGGCGAGCGGAATGCCCCACCCATGAGGCAGTCTGGTCCGGGGGCCGGAATGACGACTATGCACAGGTGGTTGTTCAGGAGGGATGGTTTCCCACCTCCGTGGGAATGATGGTTGGAGGGGGAGGGGGTTATCTGTCGGAGGCGAGGACGCCGCCGAAGGACCAGCTCTCCTGGGAGACGTCGTTGAAGACGATGTCCACGGCCTCGGCCTGGGTCTTGGCGATGGTGACCATGGCGTCGGTGATGACTCGGGCGAGCTCTGCCTTCTGGGCCTTGGTCCTGCCGGGGTACATGTCTATGGTGACTCTGGGCATCTCTTTCTCCTTACGGGGGCGCGGGGTCTAGTAGCCTGCTTTCTTGTCTACCAAGTTGATAAGGTCTTCGCCATTGATGTAGCGCTCAACGTTTCGGGTGAAGAGGTCGGCGACACGGTCGTCGTATCCGAAAACGTCGCCGGCCTTGTGCGAGGCGAAAATCACGTTGTCCAAGTCCCAGAGCTCACTGTCCTGAGGGAGGGGCTCGGTGGCGAAAACGTCGAGGCCTGCGCCGGCAATGCGGTTCTCTTTGAGGGCCCTGGTCATGGCATCCTCATCAACCACGCTGCCGCGAGCGATGTTAATGAGGAAAGAAGTCGGGCCCATGAGGTCCAGCTCGCGTTCTGTGATGAGCTGTCGGGTGCCGGGTGTGCCGGGAACGCAGAGGGCTATGTAGTCGCTGCGTTTCAGGAGGTCATCCAATTCCGAAGCGGGCATTACCTCGTCCACGTCGCCTACGTTGTATTGCCGGCCGGTTACGGTCCTGCGGGTTGCGAGGACTTTCATGCCGAAGGCCTTGGAGAGCCGGGCGACGTCTCCGCCGATGGCGCCCAGGCCCACGACTCCAACGGTCTGACCCTCTAACTCCATCTGGTCGTAGAAATCGCCGCTCCAGACCTTGTCACGTCTTTCGGCGATGAGATGAGGCTGCTTCTTGCTGAACATCAGGATGCACATCATCACCCACTCGGCGATGTTGCGATTGGACAGCTGTCGGGCGTTGGTGATGACGATGGGAGATTCGAGGATGTCTTGGCCGACGTCCAGATCGATGCCGTCCCAGACGTACTGGAGCCATTTGAGGTTCGGGGCACGCTTCGGCAGGCCTCCGGGGAGGGAGGCGGAGTAATAGATCTCGATCTGGCCGATGACGTCGTCAACATTCTGTCGGGCGGCGGTGGCTTCGGGGGAGTCGGGGCCGTGGTCAGAGGCTGCGTCCTTCTCCGATTTGAGCAAGCCGACGAGGTCGAAGAGTTCAACGCCGGGAAGTGCGTTGAGCTTATCGACGTAAGTCTGGGCAATAGGATAGCCGTAAGCAATTTTGAGAGCTGCCAATGGAACCTCCTGCCCCGGGGCGGGGGCTTTGGGGTGATGGGCGGATTATAGCAACCGACAAGGGCTGCCACAACGGGAAACGGGGTGGGCTAGACGCCCCGGCTCAGGCGGGTGACGAGGGGCTCGGGGAGGTTGGCCCGGCGCATCTTTTCCTGGGTTGCAGGAATGTCGTAGGGGACGCGGTAGTGACAGATGGAGTTGATGTCGCTGTCGTAGATGGCGTAGTTGGAAGTGGGGTCGTGGTCTCGGGGCTGGCCGACGCCTCCGGGGTTGATGAAGAGCGGGCCCTTGTCCAACTCGATGGGCACGCCGGTGGGGAATTCCAGGAACTCGCAGGTGAGGGCGTCGGGGTCGACGCGGCATAAGAATGGGATGTGGGAATGTCCGACGAGGCAGTGACCGGTCTGCAGGTGTTCGAGGCTGGCGAGGGCCGAGGTCTGGCTGACCAGGTATTCCCAGATCGGGTCTCGGGGGGTGCCGTGGACTAAGGTGAAATCACCTCTTTCGATGGTTAGGGGAAGGCTGTCCAGGTAGTCGGCATGCTCTTTGGAGAGGTGTGACTGAGTCCATTGGGCGGCGGCGCGGGCGTAGGGGTTGAAGTCCCGGGTGTCGATCTTGCCGATGGCGGCCCAGTCGTGATTTCCGGCCACGGAGACGTGATCGTGCTGCCTGAGGAGATCTATGACTTCGGCGGGGTTGGGGCCGTAGCCGACGATGTCGCCGAGGGACCAAAGTTGGTCGACGGGGCCGCGGGAATGGGCGTCGTTGAGGACGGCGTGAAAGGCCTCGAGATTGGCGTGGATGTCGGCGAGGATTAGGGAGCGCATGGGTTTCGGGCCCCGGATTTACCGGGGGTTCAACTATAGCAAGCGGGGTGTCGGGGCGCCACAGGTGACGGTCTCATATTAGCCCCTAGAAATTCCGATTATAATTTTCGGCATGAAGATTTCGGAGATGGGGGAGTTTGGCCTAGTGGAAATGATCGCCGATGTAGTAGGTGCAGGGGCGCCGGGTGAGGGGGATGGGGTGCTGCTGGACATCGGGGACGACACGGCGGCCTGGCGGACGGGGTCGGGGGTCGAGCTGGCTACGACGGACACGATGGTACAGAACGTACACTTTCGGTTGGAAACAACTTCGTGTCGGGAGCTGGGTTGGAAGGCGCTGGCTATCAATTTGAGCGACATTGCGGCTATGGGGGGGGTGCCCAGGTATGCCCTGGTCTCATTAGGGCTGAACCCCGATACCGACGTGGAAGATGTGGCCGAACTGTACCGAGGGATGAAGGAGATCGGGGATGAGTTAGGGTGCAGGGTGGTTGGGGGCGATATGGTCGGGGGGCCATGCATGATGATAAACGTCGCTGTGATTGGCGAGGCCCCGGGGCAGGGGTGTTATCTGCGGCGAGATGCTGCCAGGGTGGGCGACCTGATAGCGGTGACGGGGTGGCTGGGGAGCTCGGGGGGCGGGTTCAGAGTGTTGAATGAAGGGATTGAGGTCCCCAGCGATGTGGGACAGAGGTTGAAGGGGGCGCACAACAGGCCCGTGCCACGGGTGACAGAGGGTCAGACGCTGCTCGCGGCCGGGGTGAGGGCGGCGATGGACCTGAGTGACGGGCTTATGTCGGACCTGCCGAAGATGTGCGGGATGAGCGGGTTGACGGCGCGGGTGTCAGTGGATGATTTGCCTATTTCCACCGACGTGAAGGTGACCTTCGGGCCTGAGGCCGTGGGGCTGGCGTTGACCGCCGGGGAGGACTATGAACTGCTGGTGGCGGGGCCTCGGGAGGTGTTGGAGAGGGCCTCGGGGGAGATGGAGACTCGGCTGACTATCATAGGAGAAATGATTGGAGGCGATGCCGGGTCGGTTATCCTGTTGGATGAAATTGGCGTGCCGATTGATGCACCGAATTCCGGATGGGAGCATTTTTCGAGCCGGTGAGCGACTTAAAGAAATTGATAATTACGACACATGGGCCGGAAGAAACGCAGGCGCTGGGTCGACGGCTTGGGGAGGTGATGGGGGGAGGCGAACTGGTACTCATGTCGGGCGACCTGGGGGCAGGGAAGACATGCATGACCCAGGGGATAGCTTGGGGCCTGGGTGTCAACGAGCATGCCCGCAGCCCGACCTTCGTGCTGGTCTCCGAATACGAGGGGAGGCACACCCTTTTTCACGCCGATCTGTATCGGGTCGACGACCCTCTGGAGGCCGAAGACTTGGGACTGGACGAAACATACGGCAATGGCGGGGTATGCGTAGTTGAGTGGGCAGAGAAGGCAGATTCCATATTCCCGGAAGATCACCTGAGAGTAGTCTTCAGCGTCACGGGTGCGGAGGAGCGGGTTGTAGAGTTGAGTGCCGGTGGTCACAAGCACGAGGCGCTGCTTGGGAAGTTGAGGGAAGCAGTCGATCAGGACAACCATCCATGCAGGGAGGCGTAGTTGTACCTGGTAGTTGACACGGCGACGAGGGACCTGGGTGTAGCTTTGATGGATGATGCGGGGGTGGCCGGTCAATTCCACTGGCGCACGCGGCAAAACCATACGAAGGAACTGGTGCCAGCCATCCGACACCTCCTGGACAAGGCTGGCATAGCCTTGAACGACCTGGGGGGCATCGTGGTTAGCCTGGGTCCGGGCGGCTTCTCTGGGCTGAGGGTGGGGATGACTACGGCCAAG
This sequence comes from Dehalococcoidia bacterium, assembly GCA_965207225.1. GTDB lineage: Bacteria > Chloroflexota > Dehalococcoidia > Plut-88900 > Plut-88900 > Plut-88900. The sequence continues at coordinate 71,055 of CBDBLV010000002.1, read as the reverse complement.
GGATTGGCCGTGGGCACCGGTGCGCCGCTGGTCGCCGTGCACACGCTGGATGCTGTTGCGTACCCGATGATGGGGCTGGGGGCGCCGGTCTGCGCCCTGATGCCGGTGGGGAGGGGGGAGGTGGCGGCGGCGATGTACGGGGCGAATGGGTCTGAGATGGAAAAGACGGTTGATGAGCACCTGACCACTATCGAGGACCTGGCCGACTCCGTTCGTGAGGCGACGATTTTCTGTGGGCCGATAACGGACGAGATGGAGTCGGAGATAAGGGAAAGGCTAGGGGGGCGGGGGTTGGTACCCGCGGGGGTGGGGCGAGCGTCCCGGGTTGTGGCTATGGGTGAGATAGGCATCCGGAAGATCGGAGGCGGAGAGGCTGATGACCCGGTGACGCTGCAACCGCTGTATATACGCCGGCCGTCGATCACGAAGTCGACTCGGCCGCCAGGGGGATGAGGGCCCGTCTGCTAACATAAGCCCGGCTGTAACTACGATGACCAAAATTCGAGAGGTAAACCACTGAAAAGGAGGACTGCGTCGACTTCGGGCGGCGCGTCGAATGTATGAGCACTGAAAGAACTCTGGTATTGCTGAAGCCCGATGCCGTTCAGAGGGGGCTATCCGGGCAGGTGATTGCGCGGTTCGAGGCGAAGGGGTTGAAGATAGTGGGGATGAAGATGGTCCACATGGACCGGGCGCTGGCGGGTCGGCACTACGGGGTGCACGAGGGGAAGCCGTTCTTCGAGGGGCTGGTGAACTTCATAACGTCGAGTCCGATAGTGGCGATAGCGCTGGAAGGGCCTCAGGCTGTGGAGGTGGTCCGGAATATGATGGGCGTCACGGACCCCAAGAAGGCAGCTCCGGGGACGATTCGCGGGGACTTCGGGCTGGACATTGGCCGGAACTTGGTGCACGGGTCGGACTCGTCGGAGAACGCGGAGTCGGAGCTGGCGCTGTTCTTCGAGGACGGGGAACTAATCGACTACGAGCGAAACGTGGAGCCGTGGATATTGGAGTAGCGGAGGGCTACTGGATGCGGACTATGGTGTTGCCCTGCTGCCAGAGGCTCTCCAGCCTGTAATACTCTCGCTCTGCGGCGGAGAAGATGTGGACGACTATGTCTCCGTAGTCAAGGAGGACCCAGCCGGAACCTGCAGAGCCTTCACGGTGAAGCATAGGCATGTCGGAGTCCTTGAGGCCCGACTCTATTTCCTGGCGGAGGGCCTCGGTGTGGCGGGGGGTGAGGGAGCTCATAATCACGAAGTAGTCGGCGAAGCCGCAGATTTCGGCGACGTCCAGAAGCAGGACATCGGCTGCCTGCCTCTCTGAAGCGATTTCGGTGATTTTTCTTGCCTGTTCGAGGGTCTCCAGGCTGCTCTCCCGCTGTGGCGTTGTGCTCATTTTAGCATTCGTCGGGTGGCGGTCAACGACCGTTTGACGCAGGTTTGATTACCTCCCAACCCTCGGAGTATCATGGCTCCATTCAGCCCCCCGAGACCTCGACCACACCGAAAGGACTCACCTATGACCAAAAACGGCTTCAAGGTCATGGACAGCGACATGCACGTCAACGAGACCTGGGATGTGTGGCTGAACAACATCGACCCCGAGTACCGTGACCTCGCGCCCGTCGGAATGACCAAAGACCAGTTGGTCATGAACATGGCCATTCAGGGAAAGCCCATCGCTGCCTTTCTCGCTGATGCCGACATCCAAAGCAACGAAGAGGAAACAAGCCGCCGCAAGGTAGAGGCCGAGCACGGGAACAAGTACCTGAAGCCCGCCATAGACCGGGGCTTCGACCCCGTGTCCCAGCTTCAGGCCATGGACACCGAAGGGCTCGACCTCGCCATTATCTTCCCCACCCGAGGCATGTCAGTTGCAGGTGTGCCTTACCAGGACGGACGGTACGCGGGCGCCGTGGCCCGGGCCTACAACGATTGGATTCACGACTTCTGCAGCGAAGACCCGAACAAGATGCGTGCCGCCGCCATGGTGCTCGCCACCGACGTTGAAGAGGCCGTCACCGAAGTGCGACGCACCCACAACGAAATGGGCTTCCTCTCTGCCTACCTACACCCGAATCCCGTGCAGGGCCGCAACTGGCACAACCCCGTCTACGACCCGCTATGGCAGGAGTGCCAGGACCTCGACGTCCCTGTAACTTTCCACGAGACCTTCAAGTGCAGCCTTCCCCAGGCCATCGCCGACCGCTTCTATAACGAACCGGACCACATCTGGACCATGGGACACGTAGCCTGCCATCCCATTGAGCAGATGTACGCCTGCCTCTGCTTCTGCGCGGGTGGCATCCTGGACAAATATACCGAACTCCGCGTCGCCTTCCTCGAATGCAACACCGGATGGCTCCCATTCTGGCTCTGGCGCATGGACGAGCACTACGAGCACCGCCAGGAACAGGCCTCCCGCTACCAGTCGGTGCTCCCCAGCGAGACCTTCAAGCGCCAGTGCTACCTCGCAATCGACCCTGACGAAGGCCCCGCCAAGTACGCCGTAGACTGGATTGGCGACGACAATTTCGTCTTCTCCACCGACTACCCCCACGCCGACGGCAAATACCCCTTCGCCACCGACGAATTTCTGAATCTCCCCTTATCTGAAGAGTCCAAGAGGAAAGTCCTCTGGGACAACTGCGCCAGGCTATATGGCATCGCCAACTAGCTGAAAGGAGCCCCCAATGGCAAAGAACGGTTTCAAAGTCATGGACAGTGACATGCACACCCACGAGCCTTGGGACCTCTGGCTAAACTACATCGATCCCGTCTACAAGGACCGGGCGCCCGTCGGCACCAGCAAAGATCCCGTCGATATGAACACCACCATCGAAGGGGACATCCTAGGCGCTTTCCTCTCCAACCAGAAACACCTTGAGCATGAGGAGGAAAAAGCCCGACTCAACATCTCCCACTCCCGCAGCAACAAATACATGCAGGAGGCCATAGACAGCCGCTTCGACCCCGTCTCCCAGGTCAACGCCATGGAGGTCGAGGGGCTTGATGTTGCCAACCTGTATCCATCCCGGGGCATGGTCGTCGCTGGCGTTGACTACGAAGATGAACCCTTCGCGGACGCCGTAGCCAAGGCCTACAACAACTGGCTCGCCGACTTCTGCTCCGAAAGTCCCTCCCGGCTCAAGGGCATCGCCATGATCCTCGTCTCCAACATCGACAACGCCGTCGCCGAGATCCGCCGTACCCGCGAGGAGCTGGATTTCGTCGGCATCTACCTCCACCCCAACCCCATCAGGGGCCGCAACTGGCACAGCGACGAGTATGACAGGCTCTGGGCCGTCTGCCAGGAGCTGGACATGGCTGTCACCTTCCACGAGACCTTCAAGTGTAATCTCCCCCAGGCCATCGCCGACCGCTTCTACGACGAACCCGACCGCATCTGGACCATGGGCCACGTAGCCTGCCACCCCGTTGAGCAGATGTACGCTGCCCTCTGCATGTGCGCCGGCGGCGTCCTGGAGAAGTTCCCCGGGATCAGGGTTGCGCACCTGGAATGTAACGCCGGTTGGCTTCCCTTCTGGCTCTGGCGCATGGACGAGCACTACGAACACCGTCAGGAGCAGGCCTCCAAATACCTCTCTATGGCCCCCAGCGAGTATTTCAAGCGCCAGTGCTATGCAGTCATAGACCCAGACGAGGAACCCTCCAAGTACGCCATAGACTGGGTCGGCACCGACAACTTCGTCTTCTCCACCGACTACCCCCACCCCGACTCCATCTACCCCTTCGCCACCGACAGCTTCCTGAAGCTCCCCCTCAGCGAAGAAGCCAAAAAGAAAGTGATGTGGGACAACTGCGCCAAACTCTACTCCCTCTCGGTATAACTTCCGATGTCATTCCGATGCCCCGCGAGGAATCTGGGGCATGGCATTCCGCTCTCCCTGGGCCGAGTCGAAGAGCCTCGAGAACGGAATGGGTGGGGAGAGCCTACCCCTCTTACTTGATGGGAGAGGGTTGGGGTGAGGGTGAACAATAGCTGACCGCTCACACAAAAGGAGCCCAAATTGCCGCATAAAGCAGACATCGTAGTAATCGGCGGCGGCATCGTAGGCACAGCCTGCGCCTACTTCCTCACCGAGGCGGGCGCCAAGGTCATCGTCCTGGAGCGCGACGCCCTCGGCAGCGGGGCCTCGGGTCACGGGGCCGGAGCCTTCACTCTCCCTCTTCACTACGTCGAGCCCCAGTTCCACGCCGATTTCATGCGCCGCTCCGTCCGGTTCCTCAAATACATCGTTCCCGACATAGCTGAACAGGCAGGCATCGATATCATGATGCGGGAGATGCCCTGGCTGGAGGTCGCACGAACCCAGCCCACCTGGGACTACATGCTCGAACAGGGCCCTAAATCCGGCCATGTCATGGTCACGCCTGAAGACATTCACCGCATCGAACCCCGCATCGCCGAACCCATACTTGGAGGAATACTGGAGGAGGGCGCCGGACAGCTCGACGCCTACCGGACCACTCTCGCCTACGCCAAGGTCGCCGAGAACCGTGGCGCAGAGGTCGTCATAGGCGAAGCCATCGGCCTTTCTCAAAGTGGAGGCAGAATTACCGGAGTAGAGTCCTCTGTGGGAACCATAGAGTGTGATGGTGCAGTCCTTGCCATGGGTGCCTGGACCGGCAAGGCCAAGGAGTGGACCGGTTTCCCCCTTGAAATTGATGGTATGAAGGGCGACCTCCTCACCCTTCGCAAAGATGATGAAGACTATTGGCCTTATTGGGTCGCCAGTTTCGAGACCTCCGAAGACGGGGAAGAGCTCCCCGTCCACCTGCACCGCCGAGCCAACGGCCTCATCTATGCCGGCGCCACCATAGAGCCCGGCAAGTTCGACAACATACCCACCGCCGAGGGCCGCCAGGCCATCCTCGGGCGCGTTTCCCGCATGATGCCCTGCATAGAAGACGCAGAGCTTGTGGAGCACCTGGCGGGCCCCCGCCCCAACCCCTCCGACGGCATCACCGTTCTCGGTGCTGTCCCTGGCTGGCAAGGATTGTTCGCGGCCGTCACCCTGCCTGGCATCCTCTGCAGCGCCTACCTGGGTAAAATAATCGCCGACCTAGTATTCGACCGTCCACTTCCCTGCGACATAGAGCAACTCAAACCCGACCGCTTCACCAAACCTCACACAACCCAGTACGGCTACCATAAACTGGCCGCCAACAGAGGAATCTAAACCCTAAACGTCTCCATGCAGTTGGGGTTGGGGCGCGGGGGTCGGAGTGACCATTCTCCACACTTCGGATCCAGAGGCCCTCGTTGACGGACTATTCTATGTGGGCATGATCGGGACAAATGGGGCTATCTTGGTGGCTTTGCCCATCAAATAGGCTACACTCTTGCCTTGCCACATCCGCCATGCTGCAATGAAGATCTGGACTCCTGTGATTGGAATGCTTTGATGGCAACCGGGTTTGTCTATGACTACCCCGATATGCTCCTTACCAACGAGGACGTGAGGATACTGATGGCCTCCCCGTTTATCCATGGAGTCCAAGAGGTAGATTAAGCGTCATGGGAGAGGACTAATCGGTTGCGTTTTGTCCCGGCTTGCAAAACCCAGCCCTATCGGCCCGCCTGTCGTTAGTTTAGTGGTATACAGGTATATAATCCCCAAAATTAAATGCTGGAATAACGCAGGAATAAGGGTCAAAAAAATCAGACCGCAATCAACAAGGAGCCCAAATTGCGACACAAAGCGGACATAGTAGTAATCGGCGGAGGAATCGTAGGCGCGTCCTGCGCACATTTCCTCGCCGAGGCCAGTGCCAAAGTCATCATCCTGGAGCGCGATGCCCTGGGCAGCGGCGCCTCGGGCCACGGGGCAGGGGCCTTTGGCGTTCCCCTCCATTGGATCGAGCCTCCCTTCCACGCCGACTTCATGCGTCGGGCAGTCCGGTTCCTCAAGTATGTCATACCTGACGTCGCCGAGCAGGCCGGCATCGACATCATGATGCGGGAGATGCCCTGGATGGAGGTCGCCCGCAGCCAGCCCACTTGGGAATACATGCAGGAATGGGGCCCGACCTCCGGCCAGGCCATGCTCACCGCTGACGACATCCGTCGCATAGAGCCCCGCCTGGCCGACCCCATCCTTGGTGGTATGCTCGAAGAAGCTGCAGGCCAGCTCGACGCTTACCGCACCACCCTCGCCTATGCCAAGGCCGCCGAGAATCGCGGCGCGGAGGTAGTAATCGGCGAAGCAACTGGAATAGTCCAGTCAGGTGGCAAGGTCACCGGCGTCGAGTCCTCCGTCGGTACCGTAGAATGCGATGGAGCTGTCCTAGCCATGGGTGCATGGACCGGCAAGGCAAAAGAGTGGACGGAGTTTCCTATAGAAGTTGGCGCCATGAAGGGCGAAATCCTCACCCTCCGCAAGGATGACGAGGACTACTGGCCCTACTGGGTCGCCAGCTACGAGACCTCGGGCGGCGAAGAGTTGCCCATTTATCTGCACCGTAGGGCCAACGGCCTGATATACGCCGGCACTACGGCCGAGCCAGACAAGTTCGACAACATCCCCACCGCCGAGGCCCGGCAGGGAATCCTGGAACGCGCCTCCCGCATGATGCCCTTCATTGAAGATGCGAAGTTGGTCGAACACCTCGCCGGCCCCCGACCCAATCCCGCCGATGGCATAACCGTCCTAGGTGAAATTCCCGGGTGGTCGGGCCTCTACGCCGCCGTCACCCTCCCCGGCATCCTCTGCAGCGCCTATCTCGGCAAGATAATCGCCGACCTAGTCTTCGACCGTCCCCTCCCCACCGACATCGAACAACTCAAACCCGACCGCTTCACCAGGCCCCTCACCACCCAGTACGGCTATCACAAACTAGTCGCCGACAGGGGCATCTAATTGCCTAATCTCCTCCCCCGTCGAGGGTGAGGGTGATTCCGGAAGCTTTGCACACCGAGGTGCAAAGCTTCCTGCTCACGATTCTTCGTCAACCACCTGCTGATGCTACCCCTGATCCGTCCTCAGGTTTCAATCTTCCAACCCAAGATGGCGCTTAACCTCAGCTGAAGAATATACCCGTACCCTACCCTCTCTCACGCCTTTCAATACTTCCGCCGCAAGATAGTAGCCCTCTGCGTCCTCTAACCCGCGCTCAATGATCTCCCTCAGGCAGGAGTCTTTTGTTCTTCCTGCTTTGGACGCCAGTATCGCAAGACGTGCCTCAGCCCTTGCAGACAGTGTTATTCGCCTATCCATAAAATGTCCTCTTTAGCATCCATCAGGGCCTTTTCCAGTGTTTCAACCGTTCAGCAACCCCCTACCCCCCACCCGGCAACACAATCTTCGAAAGCGTATTCCCCTCCAGGCTCGCCACCCACACGTCTTTGCCGTCAAGCGCCAGCGACACCGGCCCTGACTCCACGTCGAAAACCCCCAGTGTCAGGCCCGAGGTGGAAAGTCTCATAACGTTGTTGCTCCCCGCATTAGCTACCCAGATACTTTCCCCGTCGTACAGGATGTCCACCGGCCCGTTCCCGACCCTGAATTCCCCCAATCGTCGCCCGTCCAAGCCCAACCGGGTCACCGAGTCCGCTTGGTCGTCCTCCAATGGCCCGCTGTTGGCTATCCACATGCTGCTTCCATCGAAGGCCATCGCTATCGGCCTGAGCCCGACCTCGTACTCCGCCACTATTCGCCCATCCCCATCCAACTTCTGCACCGTGTTCCCCTCCGACTCCGGAGACCCCATATTCGTAACCCACACGTGCACCCCGTCGAACCCAACCGCCGACGGCCCATCCCCCACCCCGAAGCTTCCCAATTTCTGCCCAGAAGTAGATATCTTCGTCACGGTGTCCTCGGTAGGGTTCACCACCCATAAAGATTCCCCGTCAAAAGTCATTGCAAAGGGCACAATGCCCGCCTCGTAGGCACCCAACTCCACCCCCTCCCCCGACAGCTTGAATACCGAACTTCCCGGCTCATTTGGCGTCCCCAGTTCAGCCACCCATATGTTCTCACCGTCGAACAGGATCGGCCCGGGCGTACTCCCAATATCAAAGCTGACCAGCTCCGTCCCATCCAGCCCGAATCTCTGAACTGTAGTATTCAACTGGCCCGGCGTCCCGACACTTGACACCCACACGCTCTCCCCGTCCGATTCCAGGTGTGTCGGAGCCAGCACCTCCAGGTCCAGCTTCATTACCATTGGCGGCGTCTCCCCGGGAATCACTATAGGCAGTGGCGTGGGGGTGGCCGCTTGTGGCAGGCACCCCGCGCTAGCCAACGCAACAATCGCCGTCACCGCGCCCAATCTCAAAAAACTCTTGAATACCATGCCTCAAAAGATTCCTTATCCATCGACTCGGACTGTGCGCCATACTTTATACGTTGTCGATATCCCTTGCACAGGCGCACCCTGGAGTCGCAGGCGCTCAATGCTATACTTCCGATGCTAAATCCAGCTACGAGAATAGTGAAATGGCAGAAAAACAGTCCTATGTGATCGTTGGTGCAGGGATAGCCGGAGGCACCGCCGCCGAGACCCTCCGAAAGCAGGGTTTCGACGGTGAAGTCCACCTCGTCGGGGCCGAGCCCCACCGTCCCTATGACCGTCCTCCCCTCTCAAAGGAATTCCTCAGCGGAGCGAAAGAGGAGGAAAAGCTATTTTTCAAGACCGAAGATTTCTATGCCGAGCAGTCCATCGAGCTTCACCTGGGTGCCGAAGCCACCTCCATCGATACTGATGCCCACGCTGTGACCCTGGCCAGCGGCGCATCCCTCCGCTACGACAAGCTCCTCCTCGCCACCGGCTCGCGGGTGAAGACTCTCCCCATCCCCGGCTCGGACCTTGAGGGTGTCCACTACCTCCGCACCATAGACGACTCCCGGGCCATCGCCCAGGCCATGAACGGCGCCTCCAGGGCTGTCATCGTAGGCGCCGGGTTCATCGGCTCCGAGGTCGCTGCCGTCTGCAAGACAGCCGGCCTCGAGGTCATCGTACTCGAAATCCAGCCCCAGCCCATGGCCCACATTCTTGGTGAAGAGATGGGCGCCATCTATGCTAACCTCCACACCAACCGGGGTATTGACCTGCGGCTACGCGAAGGCATCTCCGAAATCCGAGGCAATGCCCGCGCTGAGCAGGTCGTCACCGACCAGGGCAACTCAATCGACTGTGATTTCGTCGTAATCGGTGTAGGCATCTCACCCGACACCTCTATCGCCGAATCCGCTGGACTTGGAGTAGATAGCGGCATCCTCGTCAACGAGTTCTGTCAGACATCCCACCCCGACATCTATGCTGCCGGAGACGTCACCAACTGGTACCACCCGGGTCTCGGCCACCGACTCCGTGTTGAACACTGGGACAACGCTCTCAACCAGGGCGCTGCTGCGGCAAAGTCCATGCTAGCCGCCCCCGAACCCTACTCTCCCACCCTCTACTTCTGGTCGGACCAGTACGACCTCAACATCCAGTATCTGGGCCACGCCACCGAGTGGGACGAGGTCGCAGTGCGGGGCGACCCCGCCGAGGAGAAATTTACTGCCTTCTACCTGAAGGATGGGTCAGTACACGGGGCGCTGGTAGTGAACAACTTCCGAGATATCAGGCCCACCCGCACCCTCATCGGCCAAAAGACCCCCGTCGACGCTTCCTCCCTCTCCGATGAGTCCACCAACCTGAAGCAACTGGCCCGCGGCGGCTGAACCTACCCGAACACCACCGCCCCGCCCAACCCCGCCGCATACAGCATCCCCGACTGCCCGTGCAGCTTCGCCGTTTTCACCAACCCCATGCTCATCTCCCGGCGGTCCTTTCCCGTCAAGACCCTTCTGGCCGCCAGGTATGCCCACACCAACGACGCCAACCCCACCAACCCCCAAATGGATACCACACCCGTAACGGAAACTATCACCATGCTGCCATAAGACGCCGCCAGGAACCCGACGTATATCACCCGCCCCGCCCTCGGCCCCAGCATCGTAACGAAGGTCCTCTTTCCGCTCTCTCTATCCTCATCCACGTCCCGCAGGTTGTTGCAGTGTAGGATCGCCATCACCAGGAACGCCACCGGCATCGACGCCCAAAACGGCGCCCAAGCCAGCTCCTGCGTCTGAACGTAGTATGCCGCCACCATCATCAACGGGCCCATGAAGAAGAATACCGTTGCCTCCCCCAAACCCGTGTCGCCTAGGGGCTTGGGGCCCGCGCTGTAGAACACCGCCACAAACACGCTTCCCAGCCCTACCGCCAGGATCGGCCACCCGACTTCCGTCACGATGTACAGCCCCATCCCAATCCCAACCGCAAAAGTCATGATGCACCCGATCAGCACTTCTTTCTCCGTCAACAACCCTCGGGCCAGCACCTTGTGCGGCGCCGGGAACTTTGCCCGCCCCCCCTCCCGACGGTGGTCCGCATACTCGTCCGTCAGGTTCGTCCCGATCTGGATAGCCAGCGACCCCACCAGCGCAAAGGCAAACAGCAGCCAGCTGATGCTCACCTGCTCGGCTGCCACCGCGCTCCCCACCAGCACCGGCACCACCGCCGCGCTCAGCGAGAAGGGCCTCGACGCCCAAAACCACGCCCGACCGTAGCTCAGAGTACGTGTCATCATGTCATTCACCAACCGGCTACCAGGGCATGTGCCTGTAGGGCGAAAAGTCCGGAGACCGCTTCTCCAGGAACGCGTTGCTGCCTTCCAGTGCCTCTTCCGTACCGTAGAACAGACTGTTTGCCCCATGGGCCACCGCCTGAAGCCCGTAAACCCAGTCTGTCGCCGCGTTGAAGGAAGCTTTCAGCATCCGCAGCGCCGTCGGGCTCTTCTTCAGCATCTCCTTGCACCACCGCACCGTCTCGGCTTCCAGCTCCTCCCGTGGCACGACCTTGTTCACCAGCCCCATCGCTTCCGCCTCCCTGGCCGAGTACTGCTGGCACATGAACCAGAACTCCCTGGCTTTCTTCTCCCCGATGATCTGCGCCAGATACACCGCCCCGAACCCCCCGTCAAAGCTGCCGACCTTCGGCCCCGTCTGCCCGAATATCGCATTTTCGCTCGCTATCGTGAGGTCGCACAGCACGTGGAGCACGTGGCCCCCTCCAATGGCATAGCCGTTCACCATAGCGATGACCGGCTTCGGTATCGACCTCATCGTTCGGTGCAGCTCCAGCACCTGCATCCTCGTCGATCCCGAGTCGTCCCGGTACCCACCGGGCCCCTTCAATCGCTGGTCGCCCCCAGAGCAGAACGCCCTGTCCCCAACACCAGTGAGCACCGCCACCCCAACCTGCTCATCGAACCAGGCATCCTTGAACGCATCCACCATCTCGTCTATTGTCCGCGGCCGGAATGCATTGAGCACCTCGGGCCTGTTGATGGTGATCTTGGCTATTCCATCCCCCTTTTCGTATATGATGTCCGTATAGGTCGAATTCATGATCCCTCCGAATTATCTTCAATTTGGGGCCCGACGCCCTTACGTCGTGACCCCTCCTACTTGCCACTCATGCTAATCCGCGCCATCGAATGGCAGACCGTAGGCATCCCGTTCAAAACTCCCTTCCGTACCTCTTCTTCTCTCATCGACACCCGCTTCAGCCTCATAGTCTGGCTTGAGACCGACGATGGACTCGTTGGCATCGGTGAGGCTCCTGCCGCATTGGTTCGCGGCCACTCCTCCCTCCGCTTCATCGCCACAGCCCTCGAAACCGTAGCCCCGGCCCTGCTGAATCGTCCCCTTGCCTCAGCACCCCTGTCCGCAGTCCCTCCTCCACCCCTCGCCTTTGCCCTGGAGACAGCCGCCTTTGATTGCCTTGCCCAGTCCGAAGGCAAGTCGCTGGCCGAGTTCCTGGACGGCGTCCCCAAACCCGTGGAGGTCAACGCCGTGATCAGCGAGGCCGACCCCGTTGCAACTGAAACCCTCGCCATCAAGGTCGCCGAAGAGGGTTTTCGCACCATCAAGCTAAAGGTTGGGGGCCGACCCCTGGACCTCGACGAAGACGCTCTTTCCCGAGTCCGCCGGAACGTCGGCCGCTCCGTCAAGCTCCGCCTCGACGCCAACCAGGCCTGGCCAGAGCCCCAGGCCGCTCTTGCCCTCCAACACCTCGCAAAATACTCACCCGAATTCATCGAAGAGCCCGTTACCCCCGCCGACCCCAACACCCTCTCCCGGCTCCGTCGAGACTCTCCTATCCCCATCGCCGCCGATGAGTCCGTAGAAAATCTCCAGTCTGCCCGGGAACTCGCCGACTCTAACTCCATAGACCTCCTGGTACTAAAGCTTGCAAGAGTCGGCGGCATCTCTGTCGCCCGTTCCATCATCGACCACTCCCGAACCAAAGGCCTCAGCGTCGTCCTTACATCCACACTGGAGGCCGGCGTTGGCCTGGCCGCCACGACCCATCTCGCCGCCGCGCTGGACCTCCCCCATGCCTGCGGCCTCGCCACCGGCCCCCTACTCACCCACGACCTCCTCCAAACCCCCCTGGCCCCGACCAACGGCTTCCTCTCCACCCCCGACTCCCCGGGTCTCGGCATTTCCCTTGACCACGACGCTATACAACACTTCTCCCTCGGGCCCCGGGGACGGGCTCACGTCTAGGCGCGCTTTCCAATACCTCTAAGAAATCGCTGACCTTCTCACGAAACTGCTGAGGGTTCTCCAGGTGCGCGCAGTGACCCGCTTCGCTGATCGACTCGAACCTTCCCCTCGGAGTCAATCCGCTCATCCGCCGACCCAGTTCCACGAACTTCCTGTCTTCCTCCCCTGCCAGGAACAACGCTGGCCTCTGGAATCCCGGCAACTGACTGTATATCGTTGGCTGTGCGCCGGTCCCCATCCCACGTAAGCTGTTGGCCAGCCCAGTGGCCCGGTTCCCGAGCCTCTGCCGCCGCAATCCTGATCTCACTTCCTCATCCAGCCTGACCTGGCTCGTAAACAGCGCCTGCGACTCCCAGTAGTCGACAAACCACCCCACCCCTTCCTCCTCTATCCGTTTCGCCACCCCTCTATCTGCCAATACCCTCGCAACCCTCTCCTCCTCATCCTCAATCCCTCCCGACACTCCCTCCAGGACTAATGCCCGGCATCGCTCGGGCGCAGTAACTGCAAGGCACAGACACACTCGGGCCCCCATTGAATACCCCATCCACACCGCTTCCCCAATCCCGAGTCTACACGCAAGCGCCAGCAGGTCCTCCACGCACCGCTCCATCGAATACCTATCCGGCTCCTCCGGCGCATCCGACCTCCCATGTCCGATAAGGTCTACCAGCACCGTGGTGTACCGCTCCTTAAGGTGGTCCGCCAGGGAATGCCATGTGCTCACGTCCCCCGTAAACCCGTGCAGCATGACAATCGTAGGCCCGTGCCCCTGCACCTCGACGTTCAACTCGATCCCGTTCACTGGTACCAGGGTCACTGTTAGCTCCTGTCGCCGCTCCGCAGAGACTGCATTGCGGCCGATGCCGCCTCCCGGTGAAGCACAACATTCCTCTCCCGGGACCCGGGCGCCTCAATAATGGACGTGCCCCTAGTCCCCACACCCCTCCCCACCGCCTCCCCAAACTCGTCCCAACCTTCGATCCGCGTATATCCCAACCCGTACAGCTCCGCCACCGATCCAAATGCGAGCCCGTGAGGCGTCCCATAGACCTCTTCGAAATGGTCGCCGTACTTCGCCTGCGGCAGAAACGAAAAAATCCCGCCACCGTCATTGTTCAAGACGACAATGGTCGCGTTTATCTCAGGGTGCCTCGCCATCAGCAGACCCGTCAAGTCGTGGAAGAACGACAGGTCGCCGACCACTGCAACTACAGGCGCCCCCGTCCCGGCTCCCGACCCCAGCGCCGTCGACACCACGCCGTCTATTCCGCTAGCGCCTCGATTGCCCATAACCCTGATCGTCTTGCCAGAAGTGGCCATGAACGTGTCCATGTCTCGAACAGGCATACTGTTCCCGGCGAACAGGATCGCATCCTCAGGCAGCTGGTCCCGCAATTCGCAAAACACCTTTCCTTCAAACAACTCCTCCATCCCTGACATATACTCCCCCACCCCCTTCCTCACCACCCGGCTGAACCCAACCCACCTCTCCAACCACCCGGCTTCTCTGTTGGGCTCCTCACCTCTCGACACCATCCCTTTACAGAAGGAGAGCGGATCCGCCTGCACAACGTTAGTAGCCAGATGACTCGGGTCAGCCCAGCCGTTGTCCGTCACCAGCACGTGTCGTGCCCCCCTGGTCCCACCCAAAAACATCCCCAATGATTTCGAGGTCGGCCACGCTCCGAATCTGATAACGACTTCCGGCTCGAGCCGTTCCCATAGGCCCTGGTCGCGTAGCATGAGATCGTAGAAGTCCACAACATGCGTCCGGTCATGCTTCCCAAATCTGACCTGTGATAAAGGGTCGGCAAGAATCGGATACCCAAGGCTCCTCCCCACTCCCGACACCGCCTCAGCCAGCCCCGGTTTGTCCTGGGGCCCGCACACGATGATCCCTCGCTCGACACCCTTCAATCGCTCTGCTAGCTCCCGCCCGGCTTCCCATCCATTCGGCGCCTCTGCTGGAACCACAGCGCCCAACATGCCAACACCCCACGACACCTCCATTTCTTCTCCTTCAATAGCCACTGGCGCCAGAGGCTCCCGCAGTGGGACATTCAAATGCACCGGCCCTGACGGATACCCCATTGCCGTCGCAAAGGCCCTCCTCCCGACCGCCATGGCATAGTCCGTTAAGTCCACACTGGCCCCGGGAACTGGAAGGTCAACCGACCACTTGACATGCGTTTCATATATACCCGACTGCTCGATGGTCTGATTTGCCCCCCAGCCGATTAGTTCCGGAGGTCGGTCTGCCGTAATCACAATCAGCGGCGCCCCAGTGAGCCTGGCCTCCACCACCGCCGGCAGCAGGTTGGTGGTCGCCGTGCCGGAGGTGGTGAGTACCACAACCGCCCCCCGACCTCCCTTCGCCATACCCAGCGCGAAATACCCCGCCGCTCTCTCGTCCAGGTGAATCCAGGTCTTAATAGACTCACACCGCACAAAGCTCATCGCCAGAGGCCCAGACCTCGATCCAGGACAGATCACCACATCCTTCACTCCCGCCCCTGCCAGCCCCTCCACCAGCGCCCCGGTCATAGCATAATTCCGGTTTTCCGCCCTCATCACCCGTCCAGCCCCAGCGCCTGCCTCAGCCCCAGCATCTTCAGCTCCGTCTCCGCGTACTCCTTCTCAACATCCGAGCCCTCCACAATCCCCGCGCCCCCATACAGATACGCCCGATCCTCTGTCACCAGACCCGACCTGATGGCAATCGCAAACTCCCCCCGGCCCATGTGGTCCATCCACCCCACCGGCCCCGAGTACCACCCGCGGTCCATCCCCTCTAATTTCCTTATCAGCTCCACTGCCCTCTTAGTCGGCACCCCGGCTACGGAAGGTGTCGGATGGAGGGCCTCGACGAATTCCAAGATGTCCCGGCCCTTCCTGTTCGTCCCTCGAAACGCCGTCGAGAGGTGCTGGACGTTCTTGAACTTGGATACCTTTGGCGCCGAGTCCCACGTCAACTGCTCACAAAGGCCCATCAACGCCTGCTCGACGAATCTTGCAGCGAAGTCATGCTCACGCTGCTCCTTCGCATCTCCAAGCAGTGCCTCACCCATGAGCCTGTCCTCTTCAGGCGTTGACCCTCGAGCCACCGACCCCGCATGGCAAATGCACTCAACACTCCCTCCCGACATGCTCACCAATGGCTCCGGTGTCGCACCCATGAACTTCGACCCACCTACCCCGATCGCAAACACCGAGCATCTGAACTCGCTTTCAATCAACTTATCCAGTGCTTCTCCTACCTCCATCCCACCCCTCCTCTCCGCCCCCAGCCTCCGCGCCATCACTACCTTCTCCACCTCCCCCTTCCCCACCGCCTCCAACGCCCCTGGCACCGCGCGAACCCACCTTTCGCCTTCCCCCAGTTCCACGCTTACGTCAACCCTCTGCTCACCGCCCACCTGCAAAAGACTATCCGTTCCATTTGCGGGATAGATACGGTTCTCAGTCACCCACTGCCCCTCGGGTGTCCAAGCGTAGCAGACCCGGGGCACGACCATGATCCCATCGCCGAATCGGGCCCACTCCGGCGAGGTCTCCGCTTCCACATCGAATCGAAATCCGCCGATTGCCACGGGCCCCGTCCCCACGACGTCCAGCCCTTCCACACTGGCGTTCGCCACCAACTCCCGGTACCACTCTCTCGCCTCCTGAAACCTCCCCTCCCCCGACACCCTCACACCCCACGCCACCCCCAGCCCAACCAGGGTAGTGTCACCGTCCCTCTGTGACCAGAATGCCCGAAAGTCCTCCCTCCGCTCGGCCTGCCCGAACACTTCCGTAGGCGTCACGACCTTGCCCAGCCGATGCGACCGGCTAGTCAACTTCACTTGGCCCCTAACACCCTTCTCCGCCGCTATCTCCACGTCTGCGTATGTCACCCAGCCCTCTCCCCACGCGACACTACGCCGTTCATCAGCAGGTCCCGCACTTCCGGCGCGCTTTCCATCAAGGGCTTCGGCTTGTCCTCCAAGAGCCAGCGTAGTATCACCTCGCTCAGCGAACCCAGCCATAACCGGGACACCAGGTTCGTGTCGACTGCCCTGATATCTCCCGACTCCACCGCCCGGTCCAGCTCCCTCTTTATCAGTCCCGCAAACTTGTCCCGGATCGGCAGGAACTTCCGGTCCATGGATCTCCCCTGCCCGACAATATTCACCAGAAGTATCTGCGCCAATTTCCTCTGCCTGGAGAAAGTCAAAAGTACGGCGTCTATGGCCAGCGGGATCCTCTTCAGCGGGTCCGACTCTGCCTCAATTGATCGCTCCAGCCTTCTCACCAACTTGTCGCTCAGCTGGTCAACCAGCCCCAGGGCCATTTGCTCTTTGCTGGGGAAGTGAAAGTAAAAGCTGCCCTTGGAAGTCCCCGACTGCTGGATGATCTCATCCACGTTCGCGTTGTAATACCCCCGGCGCGCAAAGAGGCTCGCCGCCGCATCCAAAATGCGCTCCTTCGCGGTTCGAGCCTCTACTCTTGTGGACAAGCCGGATGCCTCTCTACTAGACCGACCGGTCTGTTTACTAACCAGTCTAGCGGGACACACCGTCAACCGTCAACCGGCGTTGATTATTGGTATTCCTGTATCACCCCGTATTCCGTTAAAGCTCTTTCTATCACTCTTTTCACGTTGTATTCGACATATCCCTGCTCCACCGAGTCATCAATCGCCGCCTGCGCCTGCATCGGCATGTCCAGCATCGAATACGCTATCGCCCTCCCTACGTACGCCTGACTCAGTTCCCCATCTATCTCGATCGCACTGTTGAAGTCCTCCAACGCTAGCGCCGGCAGCCCCATCTTGATATATTGGCTGCCCCGGTTTGAGTACGCCTCGGCCTGCCCTGAATCCCGTTCAACCACCTCCGTGTAATCCGACACCGCATCCTGCGGTTTGTCCAGTTGGGAATGAGCAAACGCCCTGTTGAAATAGGCGGGCACGTTGTCCGGGTCCAGGCGCAGCACCTCGTCGAAGTTGGACACCGCGTCGGGCCAGCGCTTGATCACCATGGATACGTCGCCCCGCTTGTCATAGGCATCAATGAAGTCAGGGTCGGCGCGTATGGCCCTCGTAAAGGCGGCGATGGATGCCCCCAGCTGCCCCCTCCCCAGCAATTCCTCCCCCTCCCGGAAATGCCCCAGCGCGACCTCCGACTCGGTCCCATCACCCGGCTCTCCATCCCCACATCCGGCCATCACCAGCACGATGGCAATAGCCGTCGCCAGTTTTAGCATTCCATTGATGGAGACCGCTAAACCACGCTTTCCTGGTGCAGTTTCTCGATGCGATCTTCCGAATAGCCTAGCACCCCAGACAGCACGTCGTCCGTGTCCTGCCCAAGCAGTGGAGCTCCCCTGTACTCCGTCGGGGAGTCGGACAGGTTGATCGGGTTGCCAATCATCTCCCAATCACCTCTCTGCGGATGCTCCATCGTAGCGATCATCCCCCGCTCCCTGATGTGCGGGTCCTCGAACAAGTCCTTGGCATTCAGCACGGCCCCGGCCACGACCCCCTGGCCGGCGCAGGTGTTCATCACCTCGTACTTAGTGTGCTGCATCGCCCAGTCCCCAACCAGCTTGTCCACCTCTTCCTTCCTTTGGAACCGCAGCTCTGAAGTCGCATACCGCTCATCGCCAATCAGGTCCTCCCTGCCCATTATCCTCAGCAGCTGGTTCCACGAATCGGATATGCTCTCCGTGGCGTAGATGTAGCAGTAGTCGTCGGGGCCGCCGGGCTTGCACTTGTACATCCGGGATGGCGCCGTGTTCCAGCCGTCATCGCCCTTCCTCATGATCATTTCGGCGTCGTGGTAGTACCACATCATCGCCACCCGACTGAAGTTGAACACCGACTCCTGCATCGAGACCTCAACAACCTGCCCCTTCCCCGTCCGTTCCCTCTGCAGCAGCGCCGACACCACGCCCAGCGCGGCGTGGTACCCCGTTCCTATGTCCCCGATTGACGTGCCCATCGCAATGGGAGGCCCGTCCTTGAAGCCGTTGGTCGAATAGGACCCTCCCGTGCACTGGGCAATCATGTCGAAGCACTTGTAATGGCTGTAGGGCCCGTAGGTCCCGAAGCCCTTGATCCGCCCCAGCACTATCTTCGGGTTCACCTCGGAAAGAACGTCGTATCCCAGCCCCAGCCTCTCCAGGGTCCCGGGGCCCTGGTTCTCTGCCACCACGTCCGCATTCCTCACCAGGTCGAAGAACACCCTCTTTCCCTCTTCCGACTTCAGGTTGAGCGTGATGCTCCGCTTGTTGGAGTTCAGAATCAGGAAATAGGGGCTGTCCAGCCCGGGAACATCCTGCGGGGCCTTTCGCCCCGGGTCCCCTCTCCCGGGGGCCTCCACCTTGATTACGTCCGCCCCCAGCCACGCCAGCGCTTGCGTGAACGATGTCCCCGCCTCCCACTGCGTCAGGTCAACAACCCTGTAGCCTTCCAACGCCTTTTCCATCACAAACTCCCTTCTTTGCTCATCACGACTGCACAAGGAGCGTATATAATCCACCAAAATGGCCCTGAGCAGGGCCGTTACATTCTACACCACGCCGTAATTGCGCCTAGACCCAACCCGCGAGGAAATACTATGTCTACCGACCTGAGCTTCGTATGTATCGCCGTATACGACCTTCAGGAGGCCACCGACAGGTTCTGCAGCCTCTACAACCTTCAGGTCATGCAGCCTCCCAACGACAACACCCAGTTCGGCTACCGCAACACCTTCCTCGGCAATGGAAAGCGGGCGCTCATAGAGCTCCTTGAACCCCTCGGCGACGACAGCCACGTCCGCAAGTTCCTCGAAGCCCGCGGCGAAGGCGTCTACCTGATCACCTTCGAACTCGACGATCTTGTAGGCACCGTAAAAAACGTCCGCTCCCAGGGCGGCCGCATCACCGGAATCCCCGAGGACGCCGACCCCACCCCAAGCACCGACTACGTATGGGTCCACCCCAGCTCCTCCCATGGCGTCTTCGTAGAGCTTCTACAGAAGGGGTTTGGACCGCTACCGGGCGGTAGCTAGCGCGGCGGCTCCGGCTGACACGCGGGACAAAAATACGTACCCCTCCCCCCGACAACCATCCTCTCTATCTCCCCTGAACACCGCGGACACCTCACCCCCTTCTCCCGAGGCACCAGGAATATCATCGGGCCCAGGTCCTCCGTCGGGGGCGCATCCACCGGCATATTCTTCTCCAATATGTCGATCGCCCGACTCAGCACCCACACAATCGATTCGTGGATCGACTCCACCACCTCTACCCTCACATCTCTCGCCCGGGTCATCGGGTGCACCCTGGACCTGAACAAAATGTCGTCCGCGTAGATATTCCCTATTCCTGCGACCCGCTTCTGGTCCATCAGCAACGACTTTATCGCCGTCCCCCGACTATCCAATATCCCGCCCAATACTTCGGCCGTGAAGGAGGGCTCCAATGGCTCGGGGCCCAGGTCTCCGACCACCGACGCCGCATCATCCACCAGCCACACAGCCCCGAACTTCCTCGGGTCCACAAACCTCAGGTCATACCCGTCTTCGAAGTGGAACACCGTCTGAGTGTACTTGTGCATCTCCTCACCGGCCTCAACCACCCTCAACGACCCCGTCATCCTCAAATGAACAATGAGCGTACGCGAATCCCTTAGCTGGAACAGGAAATACTTCGCCCGCCTCCCGACTTCCTCTATCGTCGCCCCCATCAACCCTTCTCGGAATTCCCCCGGCGAAGGGGCCTTCACCGCGTTGTTCCAGTTCAGCGTCACCCCCGAAACCGTCCTACCCCTCACCCCGGGCGCTACCACCCGGCGCATCACTTCGACGTCCGGCAGTTCCGGCATCGCCTATGCCATGTCTCCCCAGTTGGGACCCATCTTCACGTCCACCTTCAGCGGAACGCTAAGCTCCAGCGCCGACGCCATGACCTCCCTCGCCAGCCCCGACATCTCCTCCACCTCGTCCCTCGGCACCTCGAAGATGAGCTCGTCGTGTACCTGGAGCAGCATCCTGCTCTGCATGTGGGCCTCGTCCATCCGGTTCTGTACCCCGATCATCGCCAGCTTCGTAATCTCCGCCGACGTTCCCTGGATGGGCATGTTTATCGCCATCCTCTCCGCCGCCATCCTCAGGTTGTGGTTTCGGGAGTTGAACTCCGGGAAATGCCGGCGCCTGCCCAAGACCGTCTGCACGTACCCCTGCGCCTTTGCCTTGTGCTTCGTCACCTCCATGTAATCCTTCACCCCCGGGTACCGCTCGAAATACTGGTCGATAAACCGCTGCGCCTCTTCGTTGGACAGCCCGGTCCGGTTCGCCAACCCGAAACCACTGATTCCATAGATGATCCCGAAGTTGATCGTCTTCGCAATCCGTCTCATATCCGCCGTCACCTCATCCATTGCAACATCGAACACGTAAGCTGCCGTAGACGCATGAATGTCGGCCCCATCGTGGAACGCCTTGATCAGGCTCGGGTCCTCGGAAATGTGGGCCAGCACCCGAAGGTCTATCTGCGAGTAGTCCGCCGCCAGCAGCACCCACTCCGGGTGGTCCTGCGCTATGAATGCATGTCTGACCTGCCCCCCGAGCTCCGTCCTGATCGGAATGTTCTGCAGGTTCGGGTCATTGCTCGACACCCTTCCAGTAACCGACCCCGTCTGGTTGAATGTTGTATGCACCCGACCCGTCCTCGGGTTTACCATGTCAGGAAGCGCGTCCAGGTATGTCGACTTCAGCTTCGAAATCTGCCTGAACTCCAGCACCTTCTCCACAATAGGGTGTGCTCCCCTCAACCCCTCCAGCACCCGGGCGTCCGTCGAGAATCCGCTCTTGGTACGCTTCGCGCTGGGCAGGTCCAGTTCTTTGAACAGAACGTCCCCCAGCTGCTTTGGAGAGTTGATCGTAAACCGGTGCCCGACATCGTCATAGATCCCCGCTTCTAGTACTGCCAAACGTTCCGTAAGCTCCATCGACATCCCCGTGAGCAGCTTGGCATCCAGCGCGATCCCCGCCCTTTGCATCCGTACGATGATCGGCACCAGCGGTAGCTCCACGTCCTCCATCATCCCCCACAACCCCTCCCCCCGAGCTTCCTTCTCCAGCATCGTCGACAGCCTGAGCGTCATGTCGGCGTCTGCCGCCGCGTAGGGGCTCGCCGCATCTACGCTCACCTTGTCCATGGTGATCTGCTTGGACCCCGTCCCAATAAGCTCGGTGATGGGCGTCATCTCGACACCCAGCCGATCAAACGATAACCCCTTCAACCCCAGCGCCTTCTCCCCGACCAGGAACGCAGCGATCATGCTGTCGTTCGCCAGCCCCTTCACCTCCACTCCGTAGTTAGCCAGCACCATCATGTCGTAGTTCGCATTGTGTGCCGTCTTTGGCAGGGCGTCGTCCTCGAATAACGGCTTCAGCTTTTCCACCACCAGCTCCATTGGCAATTGATGTCCGACTATGTGCCCCACCGGCACGTAGTACGACACCCTGGGCTCTGCCGAAATAGACACCCCGACCAACCCCGCCATCATTGCGTTCAGGCTCGTCGTCTCCGTGTCAAACGCAAAGTAGCCCGCTTCCCTTACCTCCGCAATCATCCTGTCAAGGGCATCTTCATCCGTGACCGTGTGGTACTCCACCTCCCCTCCCCCCGACACCGCGGACTCTTCACCTTCAATCGCGTCCTCTCCGTCCCCACCCGGCAGCCGCGCCAGCAAGCTGGAAAACTCCATCTCCCGGAACAGGGCGACAACCGCCTCCCTGTTGAACCCCGACCTTGCGCAAGCATCGAAATCCAGGTCCAGCGGCACCCGCACCACTATCCTCGCCAGCTCCACCGACATCATCGCCTGCGACTGGTGCTCTTTAAGCAGGCCCTGGATGCGTGGCGGCTTCACCTCTTCGATGTGCTCGTATATCCCTTTGATATCCCCGAACTCCTGCACCAGCTTCGCCGCAGTTTTCCCCCCGATCCCCGGCACCCCCGGTATATTGTCCGATGAGTCTCCCACCAGCCCCTTGTAGTCCGGGATTAACACCGGTGGCACCCCGTACCTCTCCACCACCTTGTTCTCGTCGTACAGCACAGTGTCCTTGAACATTCCCCTCGGGAGCAGGGCCTTTACATAAGGCGTCACCAGCTGGACCGTGTCCGTGTCTCCGGTCAATATCACCGTGTCGATTCCCTGCTCCGAGGCCTGTGTCGAAAGAGTTCCCAGTACGTCGTCACCCTCGTACCCGTCCATCTCATAGGCCGGTATCCCGAACGCCGACACCAGCTCCCGTATGCGCTTGAACTGGACCCGCAGATCGTCCGGCGTCGAAGCTCGGTGCGCCTTGTACTCCTCGTACTGCATGTGCCTGAACGTAGGAGTCGGCCTGTCGAAGACGATTGCGCAGTGGGTAGGATCGATTTCATCCAGCGCTTTCAGCAGCGCACTCGTGAATCCATACACTGCCCCGATAGGCTCGCCCGTCTTGTTCACCGTCAACGGCGGAAGCGCGTGAAACGCCCGGTGCACCAGCGCGTGCCCGTCCATCAACAAAAAGAGCGGCTTCCGCTCCAACATGGATGTCTGCTGACTCGCCATCGCTCCTTTGCCTATCTCAGTCTCTTCCCAGCGCCGGCCTTCGATATTCCAAGGCTGCCTCTTTCGCTGTCATTCCGAGGCCCCGCGAGGAATCCAGGACTTGAGTGATCACGCATCTCTTCGCCACGCCTCCAGCCTTGGAACAAGCCCGATTATAGCACCC
Organism: Dehalococcoidia bacterium; assembly: GCA_965207225.1. Taxonomy (GTDB): domain Bacteria; phylum Chloroflexota; class Dehalococcoidia; order Plut-88900; family Plut-88900; genus Plut-88900. Next base: position 47,700 of record CBDBLV010000002.1, on the reverse strand, counting down.
CACCTCCCTCCCCCTTCCTGCTAATATAAGCCCATCACTTTCACACCACGGGAGGCTCCCATGGCCCTTCGTATCGGCATGCACACCGGCGTCCAGGACGTTTCCTACCCCGACCTCCGCAAGCTCTGGCAGATCGCCGACTCCAACGGCTTCTACTGGGTCTCCGTCTGGGACCACTTCTACGAAAACCCCACTCACAACGGCAGGAGCCCCTGCTTCGAGGCTACGACTACCATGGCCGCCATCGCCGCTGAAACGGAGAACGTCCGCATCGGTTGTCTCGTGATGGCCATCGGCTACCGCAACCCCGCCCTCCTCGCCAAGGCAACAGTGACCATCGACCACATCAGCAACGGCCGCGTCGAAATGGGTATCGGCGGCGGCTGGTACGAAATGGAGTTCCTCGCCTACGGCTACCCCTTCTCTCCCATCAAGACCCGACTGGACCAGCTCGAAGAGGGCGCCCAGATCATCCGCTCGATGCTTAACAGCGAGTCCACCACCTTCCACGGCGATCACTTCTCCGTCGACAACGCTTACCTCTTCCCCCGCCCCATCCAACCCAACCCGCGACTCTGGATCGGGGGCCTCGGCGAGAAGCGCACACTCCGCATCGCCGCCCGCTACGCCGACGGCTGGAACGCCGCCTACATAGCCCCCGAGGTCTACGCCGCCAAGAACCAGGTTCTCGACAATTGGTGCGAAAAGGAAGGTCGGGACCCGGTCTCCATCACCCGCAGTGTCAACCTCGGCTTCTACATGGGCACCAGCGAAGCCGATGCCCGCAAGAAAAAGAAAGACGTGGAGTCAGCATGGGCCCACGACCCCGCCTATAAGCCCGGCGGAATGCTCTTCGGCACCGCCGAGCAAGTGAAAGAACGTATCGGACAATACGTGGACGTCGGCACGACCGACCTCAACATCGCCTTCCGCGCCCCCTTCGACTTCGACGCCGTCCAGTCCTTCATAGAAGAAGTAATGCCCGCCTTCCAATAAATCGCATGGATGGGGGGTGGCGGTGAGGTCCGGTACCCCCTCCCCCCAAGGAAGAGGGCTAGGGTGAGGGTGATACTGGAGTTAAAACACCAGCTACGCAAAGGTCACTTGCCGAAAGAGCGCTGGCGCGAGGGTTCCCGTCCCCTACCTCAATCTCTTGATCAACGCTTCCCCCACATGCGGAGGCACGAAAGAGTCCGGGTCTCCCCCCAATTTCACCGCCTCTTTCAGCAGCGAGGAACTCAGGAACTGGTGCTCGAGGCTGCTCATCAGCGTAACCAGTTCGATGTCCGGCGCCAGCTTCTTGTTCATCAACGCCATCTCGAACTCTCGCTCGAAGTCCGACACCATACGGAGCCCTCGGATCATGACCTGGGCATTGATCTCCCGAGCAAAGTCCACCGTCAACCCGGAATATCCCACAACCCTGATATTGGAGTAGCCATTCAGCGACTCCTTTACCAGTGCTATCCGCTCCTCCGTAGAGAATAGCAGCCTCTTGTTGTCCGGGACTGAATAGACGGCCATAACTAGTTCGTCAAATAGTTTGGCGGCCCGCTTGGCAATGTCCAGGTGGCCGTTCGTTACGGGATCGAAGCTGCCGGGGTATAGGGCGGTGGTCAAAGACTTTCCTCCATCTGAAAGATCGACAACATTGTATCACCGTAGCTTTTCTCCTTTTGCAGAACAAGTCCTCCGTACCTTCCCTCAAGAGGTCGACGCCTCGCATGCTCCACTATCACCATTCCATCCTCCCCGCACAATCCCCTCTCCCCTATCCGGTCTACCACCCGATCAACCGACTCATCTGCATACGGAGGGTCCAAAAATATCACGTCATACGTTCCCGACAACGTCTCCACGGCTTTCCCTGCATCCATTACGTGCACCTGCGCGCGTTCCTCCAGACGAGTGTTCGTCAGGTTTTCGGCGACCGCACGCGCCATCGCTCTGTCTCGCTCCACGAAGTCCGCCCACCCCGCCCCCCGGCTCAGCGCCTCTATCCCTATCGCCCCCGTCCCCGCATACAGGTCCAGCACTCGACCCATCCCCACCCCCGACGCCTCCAACATCGAAAACAAGGCCGCCCTCACCCTCTCGGCGCTCGGCCGAAAGGTCGCCCCAGTAGGTGCCTTCAACTTTCGACCCTTAGCCTCCCCGGCAATTACCCTCATTCCACGATTCTAAGCTCCCCCTTCTCCCCATGTCATCCCATTGCCCCTCCTTCCCATCCCGAGACCCCGCGAGGGATCTAGGACCTGCATCTTCAGATCCCTACTGCAAGGCCCTCTTCCACCTCCCCGCCTCCTCCAGCATCTCCGACGCATTCCTCCGCGCCGCCCCGCCCCCCGACCCCAACATCTGGCTCACCTCCGTCATCTTCCCCTCCCAATCCAACGCCTCTACCGATGTCACAGTCCTCTCCCGAGACGTCGTCTTCACCACCCTCACATGACTGTCCGCATAGCACGCAATCTGCGGCAGGTGCGTAACGCACAACACCTGGTGGTCCTTCGACAAGCCCCACAGCTTCTGTCCCACCACACCCCCCACCCGACCCCCTATTCCCGCATCCACCTCGTCGAACACCAGGATCGGTATCTGGTCTGTCGTTGACAATATCGTCTTGATCGCCAGCATCAGCCTCGACGCCTCTCCCCCCGAGGCTATCCTAGCCAGCGGACGGGGCGGCTCCCCCGGATTCAACGAGATCAGGAACTCCACCGAGTCCACACCCGAGCTATTGAACGCCAGCATCCTCGCCTTTTTCCCATTCTGAGATACCGGCGCCCCGTCCTCCGCCTCCGACTGTCGGATATCCACCACCACCTGCGCATGTTCCATGGCCAGCCCGGCTGCCTCTTCTCTGATTGCCTCGGCCAGCCGTTCGCCAGCCTCCTTCCTCGCCTCCGACAATCGCCCAGCCGATTCCCCTACCTTTTCCCGCAGCTCCAACTCCCGACCCTCCAGCTCTTCCTCTCGCTCTTCGCTGTGATACAGCTTCTCCAGTTCCGAATTCGCCTGCTCACCGAAGGTCAACACCTCGTCAATCGTTCCTCCGTATTTCCTTTTCAGGCCCCTTATGAGCTCCAGCCGCTCTTCTAACTCTTGCAGTCGCTCCGGGCTGTAAACTATGCCGTCCCGATACCCCCTCAGCGTGCGCGCCATCTCTTCTATCTGGCTGCTCACCGCCTCCGCCGATTCAACGTTTTGCTTCAGCGAAGAATCTAGCTGCGCAAGCTGCTCCAGGTCTCTCGATGCCTGACCCATCAGGTCCGCCACTGATTGCTGCTGCTCGAAACCCTCGTAGAGCGCCCGATACGCGTGGTCCGACAAACTGATAATCCGCTCCGCATTCGCCACCCTGTCCCGCTCGATAGTCAGCTCTTCATCCTCGCCCGGCCGCAGGCTGGCCGAGTTAATCTCCTCTACCTGGTACCTCAGGAAGTCCACCCGCTGTGCAAACTCCCGTTCCTCCCGACCCAACTCCTCCAACTCCCGTCGCACCTCCAACAGATTCCGCACCCGCTCCCCTACCTCTGAACGTAGCTCCCCCAGTCCACCGTACTTGTCCAGGATATCCATGTGCTCCCGGACCCTCAGCAGCGACAGATGTTCATTTTGCCCGTGGATGTCCACCAGGTGCTCGGCCAGACCACTTAACAGGCGAAGCGGTACTATCCGGCCATTCACCCGACACGTGTTGCGGCCATCCAGGTTAACCTCCCGAGCCAGGATCAACTCCTCGTCCCCAGCCTCAATGCCGTACTCATCCAGCCCGCCCCCGACCGCCTGCCTTAGCCCTGCATCCAGAAGGAAAATACCCTCCACCCTGGCCTGCCGCGCCCCAGCCCTCACCATCCCCGCATCCGCCCGACCCCCCAGCAACAAACTAACCGCATCCACGATGATCGACTTCCCAGCCCCCGTCTCCCCCGTCAACACGTTGAAGTTCGACGCCAGCTCGATTTCCAGCTGCTCTATCGTCGCAAAGTTGGTAACGCTAAGAAGCCTGAGCATCTCAATATCCAAGGAGCCCCGTTCGCGGGCCCCGCAGTGCCTTCACCTGAATAATAGGCGGAATCCATCCCAATCGAAAAGCCCCGACCGACCCCCGTGCCATGTCCGGGCGCCAACAGAGTCCCATTGGGGGCTCATATATCGCTATCCGTATTGTCACCCAACCCCCGCAAATGATAAAATTCACAGACTCGACCCAGCTACAGGTCTTCACTTGCCACAACACGACGTTTTAGTTATAGGCGCGGGACTTGCCGGTATGCGCGCCGCCATCGAAGCCCACCGACACGGCGCCAACGTAGCCGTAGTCTCCAAGGTCCACCCAGTCCGAAGCCATTCCAACGCCGCGCAGGGTGGCATCAACGCGGCCATGCCCGAAGAAGGCCGCGAGGACGACTGGGAGTCCCACGCCTTCGACACCGTCAAGGGCTCCGACTACCTCGGCGACCAGGACGCCATTGAAATCATGGCCCGTGAAGCCCCCAGCGACATCATCGAGCTTGAGCACATGGGCGTCATCTTCAACCGCGACGAGCGCGGCAGGCTCGGCGCCCGCAGCTTCGGCGGCGCATCCTTCGCCCGCACCTTCTTCGTCGCCGACATCACCGGCCAGGCCATCCTCCACGTCATGTACGAGCAGCTGATGAAGGCCGGTATATTCGTCTACGAGGAGTGGTTCGTCACGTCCCTCATCATGCTGGACGGCGTATGCCGCGGCGCAGTGGCTATGGACATGCTCTCCGGCCGCATCGAGCCTATCCAGGCCAAGGCCGTTATCATGGCCAGCGGGGGCCTCGGCCGGGTCTACGAACCCTCCACCAACGCCATGATCTGCACCGGGGACGGCATCGCCCTCGCCTACAATGCTGGCGCTCCTCTCCTCGATATGGAGATGGTCCAATACCACCCCACCACCCTCCCAGCCAACGGCGCCCTCCTCTCCGAGGCCGCCAGAGGAGAAGGCGCTTACCTCATCAACAACGAGGGCGAGCGCTTCATGGGCAACCCCCGTAACCCCTACTACGCACCTAACAAGATGGAGCTCGCCTCCCGGGACGTAGTATCCCGCGCCGAACGCGTCGAAATCGACGCTGGCCGGGGCGTCGACGGAGCCATCCTCCTCGACTGCCGGCACCTCGGCAAACAGAAAATTCTTGAACGCCTCTCCCAGATACGCGAGCTCGGAATCCAGTTCGCCGGTGTGGACATCGTCGAAGAACCCATCCGCATCGTCCCCGGCATGCACTACCAGATGGGCGGGATCAAGACCGATGTCGACGGCGCAACCTCCATCGAGGGCCTCTACGCCGCCGGAGAGTGCGCCTGCATCAGCCTCCACGGCGGCAACCGACTGGGTGCCAACTCCCTGTTGGAAACCGTGGTCTTTGGCAGGCGGGCCGGGCTCAACGCTGCCCAGTACGCCTCCTCCGTTCAGCAACCCATCATCTCCAGCGCTATCAAGACCGACGAAGAAAACCACATCCAGGCCATCCTTAACCGGGACCCGACCCCCGACCCTCCCGCCGCCATTCGACTCGCCATGGGCCAGTCAATGCACAACAACGTCGCCGTTTTCCGCGATGAAGAAGGCCTCAAGAAGTCCCGAGAGGACATCGCCCAGCTTAAAGAGCGCTACGCCCGGGCCTCCATCAACGACAAGGGCAAAATCTTCAACTACAACCTGATATCATATCTGGAGTTGGGCTTCATGCTCGACTGCGCCGAGACCATAGTCGCCGGTGCCATCGAACGTAAGGAAAGCAGAGGCGCTCACACCCGCACCGACTACCCCGAAAGAGACGACGAAAACTGGCTCCGCCACACCCTCGTAACCCTCAAGGACGGCGAGCCCCGGATGGACTTCCTCCCTGTTACAGTTACACGATGGCAACCGCAGGCCCGCACCTACTAGCAGACCTCATAAGCAGAGATTATGGAAGTAGCCTTAAAAATCAAACGCTTCAACCGGGAATCGGGTTCCGGGCCCTACTACGAAGACTTCAAGGTCGAGTGTGACGAGCACGAGATGGTCCTCGACGCCCTCATCAAGATCCGGGAATACCAGGACCAGTCTCTCGCCCTCCGCTGCTCCTGCCGCAGCGCCATCTGCGGCTCCTGCGCCATGCGCGTCAACGGCCATGCCGGCCTCGCCTGCAACACCAAGATCACCGACGCCCTCGCCCGCTCCGACACCATCGTCGTCGAACCCACAGGCAACACTACCGTCGTCAAGGACCTCGTCGTAGACGCAAAACCCTTCTGGGAGAAGATAGGTAAAGTCCAACCCTGGCTCTCCCCCACCGGACCCACCCCCGACCACGAGTACATCGTCGACAACGCCGACATGCTCGCCCTCAACCAGGTCATGGGCTGTATCATGTGCGGCGCCTGCGTCTCCGACTGTACAGTCCTCGAAGTCGACAAGCGCTTCCTCGGCCCGGCCGCCCTCGCCAAGGCCCTCCGCTTCGCTGGAGACCCCCGGGACGGGATCCAGGCCGAGAGACTCCAGACCCTCGGCCAGCCCGGCGGCATCTGGGACTGCACTCACTGCTTCGAATGCGTCCAGGTCTGTCCCAAGGGCGTCGCCCCCATGGACCAGATACTTGAGCTCCGCCACAAGGCCGTCGAAAACGGCTTCGTCAACAACAACGGCGCCCGACACGCCGAGTCCTTTTCTAACTCCATCAAACGCAGCGGCTGGCTCGACGAAAAGCGCCTCATCGTCGAATCTTACGGTTTCAGGAACGTCGGCGCTCTGCTGGGCCTCATCCCCACCGCCCTGCGCTCCCTTCTCGCCCGCAAGATGCCGCCCCTCTTACACCACAAGCGCCCCGGCGCCGACAAGATCAAGCGCATATTTGAAAAGCTGGAAAGCGAATAATGAAGTACGCCTGGTATCCCGGTTGCGTCTCTCAGGGCGCTTGCCCCGAGCTATTCAAAGCAACTCTTACCGTTGCAGATAAACTCGGCATAGAGCTAGTCGAACTAAAGGAAGCCGCTTGCACCGGCGCTGGCATCCTCAGTGAACGCAACCCCGAGCTTTCGGATACCCTCAACGCTCGCACCTTCGCTATGGCAGAGAAGCTCGGGCTTCCCCTTATGACCATCTGCAGTACCTGCCAGGGCGTCATGAGTCAGGCCAACTACAAGCTCCAGAACGACCCCGACTACCTCGCGAAGGTCAACGAGACCCTCGCCCTTGAGGGCCTGGAGTACAAGGGCACTACTGAGGTCAGCCACCTCCTCTGGGTCATCGTAGAAGATGTCGGCCTCGACAAGGTCGGACCCCTAGTCACCCGACCCCTCACCGGCGTCAAGATCGCACCCTTCTACGGCTGCTACATCCTCCGCCCCACCATGTTCCTCGACTTCGAAGGCCACCCCGAGCGCGACACCTACATCGAGCAGATAACCAACACCCTGGGCGGCATCGCCGTTGACTACTCCGGCAAGACCCGCTGCTGCGGCTTCCCCATCCTTACCATGAACGAAAAGGCCTCCTACGCCATGACCGGCAACCACCTAATCGAGGCCAAAGAGGAAGGCGCCGACGTCATGGTCACCCCCTGTCCCCTCTGCCACCTCAACCTGGACGGTGCCCAACCCAAGGCCGCCCGACAGAAGAAGGTACAGATCGGCCTACCCGTCATCCATCTTCCCCAGATGCTAGGCCTCGCCTTCGGCATACGCCCCAAAGACCTGGGCCTCAACCGCCACATCGTCAACACCAAGAGCTTCGTCGCCAAAGTGCCTGCCTAACCCAGTCAACCCACCCCTCCCCCCTTCCAATCCCGAGACCCCGCGAGGGATCTCGCGCAGGCTCCCATTCCCCATATAAAGAGAAAAGCGCCGAACCATCAGTCGGCGCCCTCTCCTACCTTGGAAGAACCTTACACCTCAATTCCTGAAGTAAGGCATCACCTTATCCGAGATCTCCCTCATCATCCCCTTCTTGTCGATAATCGAAAACAGCACCGTCGACACGTTGTCTATCCCCAGAGGGTGCAGCTTCTCAATCTCCTCCCCGATGTCGTCCGGCGTCCCCGTCAGCATGAAGGTGTCTATCACCCTCTGCGACACCGCGGCAGAGTGCGTTGCGTCCGTTCGCTCGTGCTCATAGGGTTCAAAGGCGTCGTACACCGCCTTGATCTCCTCAACGATGCCCGGCTGCATCTCCTCCATCCGGTTCCGCAGGTCCTCCACCTCCGGCGTATCCCGCCTCAATAACGACCTGTACATTTCGCACGCACACGTCGCCGCATACGACGCCACCTCCCGGCGCGCCGCCTCCTTGGAAGGCGCAACGTAGATCATCGTCCGAGCCCACTTGTCTATGTCGTCCAGGGACCTCCTCGCCTTCTCCGCCCCTTTCTCCATCACCTCCAGGCTCCACTTTAGGATCGTCGGGTTCACGCCAATCATTATGGCGCCCTCCGCCAGCTCACCCGTCATCCGCAGGGACCTCGGCCCGACTGTCGCCATGTACACCGGGATCTGCCTCCGGCTCCACTCCGAGTGCATCAGCGCCCCGTCATATTCCACCTCTTTCCCAGCCGTGTACCCCTTGAAGAATTCGATTACGTTCCGAAACTCCTCCATCGACCGCGCCTTCATCCCCATAGTCATCACCGAGCTGAACCCCGCCCCGATCCCCAGGAACGCCCGACCCCCCGACAGTTCATTGATCGTTGCCGTCCCGTTTGCCGTTACAGAAGGGTGTCGGGTGAAGGGATTAGTCACCCCGTGCCCGATGTGGATTCTGTGCGTGTTAACCGCCGCCACCGTCATCATCGAATACACGTCCCGGCACAAGTTCTGCGAATCAATGAGTGTCATCTGCTTGAACCCGCACTCCTCCGCCAACTGTGCATGCGTCGCCACCTCGTCCAGCGTCAAAGTCCGCCCCATCCCGACACTAAAGTCGAATCTCATCTACTATTTCCTGCCTTTCCGTGCCTTATTCTCAGAGCCGGAAACACCCTACCAACCACCCCAATCCCATGTCAACGCCACCCCTCTATTCACCCCCATCCCGATAGCCATTCTTACGGTCATTCCGATGCCCCGCGAGGAATCTGGGGCGGGGTTCTATCCCTTTCCGGCACGGGGCCGCTCGCCCTGAGCGAAGTCGAAAGGTCGAGCGGGAAGGGGCATATCCGTCCCTGTGTTGTATACTCCCACCATGAAGTTCGGCTACTTCGACACCCGCGTCGACCCCAACGGGCACAGGCCCTACCACCAGCTAATCGATGACCTGCGCGAGGAAGTCGTCCTCTGTGAGCAGGCCGGTTACCATTCCGCCTGGGTCGGCGAGCACCACATGGGCCCCGAGGGCATGGACCAGCTTCCCAACCCCGTCCTCATGTGCGCTGACCTCGCCTGCCGCACCTCCCGCATCCGCCTCGGCCAGGGCGCCAACCTGCTCCCCTACTGGCACCCTATCCGCCTCGCCGAGGACATCGCCATGCTTGATCAGATGACCAAGGGCCGCATCGACGTTGCCGTTGGTCGCGGCGTACGCTCCCGGGAGGGCTCCGCCTTCCACCCCAAGTCCGACCCCGCCAACCCCGACGCCAACCGTGAGCTATTTGAAGAGACCCTGGACATCCTCATCAACTCCTGGACCAACGAATACTTCTCCCACGATGGCCCCAACTACACCTTCCCCGCACCCGGTATCCACTGGAACCACCCCCTCAGCCCCCCCGACCCCCGCTGGTCCGAAGGCGACCTCGTTACCAAGCTCCAGATGATTCCCAAGCCCTACCAGAAGCCCCACCCGCCCCTCTGGCAGGTCACCGACACCGATCGCTCCATCCAGTTCGCCGCCGAGCGTGGCATGAAGGTGATCAATTGGCAGCCCACCCCCGCCCTCCTCAAGAAGAAGTTCCAGCTCTACGCCGACACCCGCTCCAAGGCCGAGGGCAGAACTTTCGCCTCCGGTGAAGACATTGCCCTTATGCGCACTACCTACATAGCCCCCACCATGGAAGAAGCCCGACGCGACGCAGAGGCCGGTGTCCTCATGACCTTCCGCTGGACCCAGAACCGCCGGCCCCTGGTCAACTTCATGAATCCCGGCGAAGAAGTAACCCCCGACATGACCCTCGACTGGGACCTCCTCTTCGACCGCAACCTCCTCATCGGCTCCCCCGAGCACGTCGTCGAGAAGCTCGAAGAGCTACACGAAAGCATCGGCCTCCAGGAGCTGATGACCTACATGACCATGCCCTACATCCCCCACTCCAAGGTCATGCGCAGCATCGAACTCTTTGCCGAAAAGGTCATGCCTCACTTCCAAAAGGCCGCCCACCCCGTCCCCGCCTCTTAAGCCCCCCTCTTCCCGAATCCAATCACCACTCTCAGCCAATCAACGCGAAATTCGACGCCATCCCCCCAAAGGAGTCCTCATTGAAAATCTTCGTTTCCGGGTCCCTCGCCTACGACCGCATCATGGACTTCCCGGGCCGCTTTGCCGACCACATCATGCCCGATAAGCTCCACATGATTAACATCAGCTTCGCCGTCAGCGGCATCGTCGAACGTCCCGGCGGCACCGCCGGCAACATCGCCTACGCCCTCAAACTACTCGACGAACACCCCACCATAGTTGCCTCCATCGGCAGAGACTACCAGCCCTACTTCAAATGGCTCGACGACAAGGGCCTGGACCGCAGCGCCGTCCATATCGTGGAAGAGGAAGCCACCGCCTGCGCCCACATCATCACCGACATGGCCGACAACCAGATCACCGCCTTCAACCCCGGCGCCATGGGCCACCCCTCCCCTCTCCCCCTTGAAAACACCCACTCCGGAAACTCGATCGCCATCATAGGACCAGGTAATCTCGACGACATGATCAAATATCCTCAGCTTTTCAGGCAGCTGGACATAAGGTACATCTTCGATCCTGGCCAGTCCCTTCCTCTATGGGAGTCCAAATCACTGGCCAATGCCATCCGCGGCTCCCACATCCTCATCTCCAACGACTATGAGCTAGCCCTTATCAAAGAGATTACCGGGCTGACCGACGACGCCCTCCTCCGTCTTACCGACACCATCATCACTACCAAGGGCGATCACGGCTCCGTCATTGTCACCGACCACGGAGAGACCCACATCCCCTCCATCCCCCGCCTCGACACCCTCGTCGACCCCACCGGCGCCGGAGACGCCTACCGAGGCGGCCTGATCAAGGGCCTCGTAACCGGCCAGTCACTGTTGCAGGCCTGCCGCCTCGGCACAACCTGTGCATCCTTCGCCATCGAAGTCCAGGGCACCCAGGAATACACCTTCACCCCCGAGGAATTCCACCAGCGCCTATCAACCCACTTTCCCTCCTGACCCCCCTCCTCGGGGCGGGGCCGCTCACACTTAGGCACTCGAAGGGTCGAGCGGGGGGTGTGGGCCAGCTTAACCGTCTCAACATTCAACAAACAACGTCCCAAGATCACCCTAGAACGAGAAGCCGCGCGAAGGCCTGACCCTTCGCGCGGCTTCTTTAGTCTTCAGAGAAGGAAGTCGTAGCCCGACTACAAGGACGCGTCCTGTGTCCTCATAGTCTCCACCAGCTGCCTCACCGCCTCCGCCGAATGGTCTAACCCAGCTTTCTCATCCTGCGCCAGTTCCAGCTCCACGATCTCTTCGATACCCTTGGCCCCCAGCTTCACCGGCACCCCGACATACAAACCGTCAATCCCGAACTCCCCTTCCAGGAAGGCCGCGCACGGCAGTATCCGCTTCTGGTCAAGCACTATCGAGTCCACCATCTGCACAATGGACGCCGACGGTGCGTAGAATGCACTCCCCGCCTTGAGCAGCTTCACGATCTCGGCGCCCCCGTCCTGGGTGCGCTGCACTATCTCCGCAATCCTCTCCGCAGATAGCAGCTCGGTAATCGGTATCCCCGCCACCGTGGTCAACCTCACCAGCGGCACCATCGTATCCCCATGACCCCCGAGCACATACGCCGAAACGTCCTCAACGGAAGCATTCAACTCCCGGGCCAGGAACGTCCTGAACCGGGCCGTGTCCAGGATCCCCGCCATGCCGATTACCCGCTCCCGAGGGAACCCGCTCCGCCTGAACGCCAGGTGTGCCATCGCATCCAGTGGGTTGCTCACTATGATCAGGATGCTGTCTGGAGACTGCTCAACGACGTTACGCGTAACCTCCCCGACAATCTTCATGTTAGTGAACAGCAGGTCGTCGCGGCTCATTCCCGGTTTCCTCGGAATCCCCGCCGTAATGACGACAATATCGGAGCCCGCGGACTCTTCATAGGAGTTTGTCCCGACTATCTGCGAGTCATACCCGACCACCGGGCCTGCCTGCAGCATGTCCAGCGCCTTGCCCTGTGGCAGACCCTCGATAATGTCTACCAGCACTATGTCGGCGTATCCCTTCTCCAGGAGTCTCTGTGCAGTCGTCGCCCCGACGTTCCCCGCCCCGACTACCGTTATCTTCTTTCTCATTTACCCTTTCCGACCTTCTCTATCTTGTTTGGTGTGCTCCCATCCCTGAGAGCGCGGGTCACTAAGGTTCCTATATCCCGTTCTCCATCAGGACCGAAGCCCGCAACTACGCGTAGACCAGCTTCTCCCACTTGGCTTCCAGGTCCGGATCGTTCACCGTCGATACCAGGTACTCCCCGAACTCCTTGCCCGTGGCCCCCGTGTCCCGACCCGTCATCACCAGCCGCCGCTCGTACTGTCCGCAGACGTCCAGGGCCTTGTTCAGCTTCTGCCCCAGTTCTCGGTAGCCGATGTGCTCCATTAGCATCGCACCGGCCCGGATCATCGAGCTCGGGTCTGCGTATTTCGCCCGACCCGTCTTCACCATCCTGGGCGCACTCCCGTGGATCGCTTCGAACATCGCGTACTCGTCCCCGACGTTCGCGCTCCCCGCCGTCCCGACGCCTCCCTGCATCTCCGCCGCCTCGTCCGTGAGAATGTCCCCGTACAGGTTGGGCAGTACCAGCACCTGGAAGTTCTGTCGGCGCTTCGGGTCGATCAGCTTGGCCGTCATGATGTCGATGTACCAGCCTTCCCAGTCAATGTCCGGGTAGTCCTTGGCCACTTCCCGGGCCATGTCCAGGAATTTGCCGTCCGTGGTCTTCACCACGTTGGCCTTCGTAACCACCGTTACGCTGTTCTTGCCGTTGTCCTTCGCATATCTGAAAGCCGCGTCGATAATTCGTCGTGACCCGGGGCTCGTGATCACCTTGAAGTCCACCGCCAGGTCGTCCGTCACGTTCACCCCCATCGTCCCCACCGCGTACATGTCCTCCGTGTTCTCCCGGAAAAACGTCCAGTCGATCCCCTCCTTGGGGATTCGTACTGGCCGGATGTTGGCGTAGAGGTCAAGTTCCTTCCTCATCGCCACGTTGCAACTCTCGATGTTGGGCCACTCGTCACCCTTCTCCGGCGTGGTGGTCGGGCCCTTCAGGGTGACGTGGCATTCTTTGATCGCCGCAAGTACGTCGTCGGGAATCGCCTTCAAATGCGCCGCCCTGTTTTCGATAGTCAGCCCTTCCAGCACCCGAAACTCGACCTTACCCGCCGAAACCGCATCGGACAGCAGTTTTTCGAGGACTATCTGCGCCTCCTCGGCTATGAACGGCCCGATACCGTCACCCCCCAGTATCCCTATAACCACCTTGTCCAGCTTCGTATAGTCCGTCCGAGCGGACCCGTTCTTGATACGCTCCACCCTCGCGAGCTGCTGCTCCAGCATCAACGCGAACTGCTCCTGTGCCTTCTCTATAACCTTTGCATCCGGCAACGTTCAATCCCCCTTCTTTTGTTGGGTCACACCCTCTGGTCTAAGCTATCTGGTTATCTGACTTGATTTCAACTTTCGCCTACCCGATCCGCGCCAGCACCTCGCCCTTGCTCACCACCTGGCCCCCACTGCATGGCAAGGACAGCACTGTCCCATCTACCGGAGAAGGAAGCGAGTTCTCCATTTTCATCGTCTCGATAAGTATCACCGCTTCTCCCGCCTTCACTTCTGCACCCTCCTCAACGAGATTGCGTATGACCGTTCCCGGCATCGGCGCCACGATGGCCGTCCCCTCCCCCGACTCCTCGCCCGCTGGAGCTGCACCAACAGGCGGCGGACTCGCGGGGGTTGCTGAAGCGACCGGTGTCGGAGGCGGAGGAGCCGCCGGTATCGGCGTCTGGGCGGGCGAAGGTGCGCTCTCCCGACCCGACCCTTCTATAACTACCAGCACCTCACCCTTTCCCACCGCCTGTCCCGGCTGACACGGGAGTGACGCCACCTTGCCGTCTATCGGCGCCGGAAGGGAATTCTCCATCTTCATCGTCTCGATCAGCACCACGGCCTCGCCCGCCTTAACCTTCGCTCCTGCCTCAACCAGGTACCTGATTACCGTGCCCGGCATAGGGGACACGATCGTCCCCCCACCCCCGACCCCGGCCGTTGCAACAGGTGTGGGCCTCGGTGGCGGTGGGGCTGCCGCAGCAGGCCTGGGTGGAGCTGCCGCCTGGGCCGGCATCGATGATGGCGGTGGTGGAACTTGGGGCCGCAGCCTGTTGGGCGCCGATGGCATCGCAGAGGCCACCGAAGCGCCTCCGGACGACGGCTCAATCACAACACTGAACTGCTCATCATCTACCCATACGGTATATGATCTCCGGCCCCCGGTGCCTTGCGGTGTCAACTTTCCCTCCTTGACGTCCTCAATTAGTTTATCCTCCGCTTCTACTTCTTCCAACGTCCTCGGCCTCACCGAGTCCGGTGCTGTTTCCACCCCGTACTTCCATTTCAGGAACTGCATCCCCGTGGAGGGGAACAGCGCATAGGTAAGTATATCCTCTTCGCACTTCCCTAGCCCCCCCACTTCCCTTCTCGCTTCCTCCATTTCACCCTTCATCCCGTCTGCCGGCCGCCGGGTCACTGGCGTCTGCCCATCGGGATAGTCCTTCAGTATGCGTTTCACCAGTTTGGGGTCGATGGGCGCAGGCGGCTTGCCGTAAAGCCCGTATACGTAGTCCTTTACCTGCGTGGAAATCGTCTTGTATCGGCCGAAGAGCACATTCTGCACGGCCTGCGTCCCGATTATCTGGCTCGTAGGCGTCACCAGGGGCGGATACCCGAGATCGGCCCTCGTCCTTGCCAGCTCTTCCTGTACCTCTCCCAACCTGTCTAGTGCATCCGCCTGCCGGAGCTGAGACTCCAAATTGCTCAACATGCCACCCGGGACCTGGTGGTGGATCACCGACGTGTCAGTCGTCGCCAACCTGTCCCTGCGCATGTATTCCCTGTACTTTGGGTACACGGATTCCAGGTGGTTGCATACCTCCTGGGCCCCTGAGATATCCAGTTCGGGATACCGCTCCGTACCGTGAAGCGCCGCCATCATCGACTCCATCGATGGGTGCGACGATCTCATCGCCAAAGGCGAAAGCGACGTGTCCAGCACGTCAACTCCCGCCTCTATCGCCTTCAACGCCGACATGGAGGCCATCCCGCTCGTGTGATGACTATGCAGCTGCACTGGTACGTCCAGGTTGGCTTTCAGTGCCCTGACTAGGTCGTACGCATCGTAGGGCCCTAGAAGACCGCTCATGTCTTTGATGCAGATGCTGTCCGCCCCCATCTCCTGGAATCTCTTGGCCTTCTCAACATAATAGTCCAGCGTATACACCGGCCCCCCGAGCCTCGACTCCGTTATGGTGAAGCTCAGCGCCCCCTGTATATGCTTCCCCGCCTCCTTGATCGCCGCAAAGGACGTCTCCATGTTCCGTTCATCGTTCAGGGCATCGAACACGCGGAAAATGTCGATTCCTGCCTTAGCCGCCGCCAGGATGAACGCCCTGACTACGTCGTCTGGATAGTTCCTGTACCCGACCAGGTTCTGACCCCTCAGCAGCATTTGCAGCGGAGTCTTAGGCGCTAGCTTCTTAAACGCCCTAAGCCGCTCCCACGGGTCCTCGTTCAGGAACCTGTGTGCCACGTCGAACGTTGCCCCACCCCACACCTCCAGCGAATGGAATCCCATGTCGTCCAGCTTCCCCACCACCGGCGTCATGTCCTCAGTGCGCAGCCTCGTCGCCAATATGGACTGGTGGCCGTCGCGCAGGGTGACGTCGGTTATGCGTAGGCGTGTCTTACCGTTATGGGTGGCTTCTTCAGACATTTGGTAGGCTGCACGGACTACAGCGGAATGTTGCCGTGCTTTCTGGGAGGTGGTGTTACCTTCTTATTTTCCAGCATCTGTAGTGCTGCAATGATTTTCGGCCTAGTCTCGGCGGGATCGATAACATCATCCACGAAACCTCGTGACGAGGCCTGGTAAGGGTTGTTGAAGTTCTCTTCGTAGTCTTGAATCAACCGTGCCCGGGTCTCCTCAGGCGTATCCGAGTCCCGGATCTCCCGCCGTGAGATGATGTTCACCGCCCCGCTCGCCCCCATCACCGCTATCTCCGCCGAGGGCCATGCGTAGTTGATGTCCCCGCCTACGTGTTTGCTGCTCATCACTATGTAGGCGCCGCCGTACGCCTTCCTTGTGATTACGGTTATCTTCGGCACCGTCGCCTCGGAGTAGGCAAAAATCAGCTTTGCCCCGTGCTTGATGATCCCGCCGTGCTCCTGCTCCGTCCCCGGCATGAAACCCGGCACGTCTACGAACGTGACTATCGGTATCGAAAACGCATCGCAGAAACGCACGAACCTCGCCCCCTTCTGAGATGCATCTATATCAATCACCCCCGACATATGAGAAGGCTGCTGTGCCACGACCCCCACCACCCCGCCCCCCATCCGTCCGAACCCGACCACCATGTTCCGAGCAAACAACTGGGACACTTCCAGGAACTCCCCGTTATCAACTACCCGGCTGATAACTTCCTTCATGTCATACGGCTTGCTGGGGTCATCCGGGACGATGCCTCGCAGCGACTCATCCGTCCGGTACGCATCCCCACCGAATTCTCTGCTCGGTGGCTTGTCATCAACGCTGGAGGGTAGAAACCCGAGAAGCCGACGCACTTCGTCCAGGCACTCCTTCTCGTTATTGTGCATGAACTGTGCGACCCCGCTCTTGGCCGCGTTGCTATAGGCACCGCCCAGGTCTTCGTGGGTAACCACCTCGCCGGTTACCGCCTTCACCACGTCGGGGCCGGTGATATACATCTGCCCGATCCCCTTGACCATGAAAATAAAGTCGGTTATCGCTGGGGAGTACACCGCCCCACCCGCCGCCGGCCCCACTATCACCGATATCTGCGGTATCACCCCCGAGGCCTGCGTTGTCTTGTACAGGATATCTCCCACCGCCTTCAGGCTGACCACCCCTTCCTGTATCCGCGCCCCTCCCGAGTCGTTGATCGCTATCAGTGGGGCCCTGTTGCTGATTGCCAGGTCCATGGCCTTGCACGTCTTCTCCCCCACCGCCTCCGATATCGAGCCCCCAAGAACCGTGAAGTCCTGCGAGCACACAAACACCGTCCGCTCGTCCACCTTCCCGTACCCCGTGACTATCGCATCCCCCATGAACACCCTGCCCTTCAGCCCGAACTCCGTCGCCCGATGTGTCACAAACGGGTCTAGTTCGTTGAACGTCCCGGGGTCCAGCAGCAGGTCTATCCGCTCTCGGGCAGTCAGCTTGCCCTTCGTGTGTTGGCGCTCTATCGATTTGAGTCCGCCGCCAAGCCGACTCTGGTCCCTCAGCTTTAACAGCTTATCCAGCTTGTCGTTCGGTGACATTCCTCTTGAAGAGCCCGCCAAGATACATTTGGGAGTGGCAAATACTGGGGTAGCCGGGCGATTTCATGCGCCCTCCGGCCCGCCGAATGCTACCAGATTACCCCTACCCGTACAACCTGAATCCCCTCACCCGACCCCAAGTGCTAGAATTGAATAAGGTGATAAATCTGCCATGACTAACGCTCCGTCAAACACGCTGAGAAAGCCCCACCCCACCCCCTTCCCCTGGGGAACGCGCACCTTCGTCATGGGCATCATCAACGTCACCCCCGACTCCTTCTCCGGTGATGGTCTCGGCAGAAATGTTGACGCTGCCGTGGAGCAGGGTCTGGAGTTCGAAGCCCAGGGCGCCGACATGCTGGATGTTGGCGGCCAGTCCACCCGACCCGGCCACACCCCCGTCTCTGAAGAAGACGAGTTGCGGCGGGTCATTCCCGTCATCAAGGCCCTCGCCTCCCGCACCACTCTCCCAATCAGCATCGACACCTTCTACGCCCGCGTCGCCGCCGAGGCCATCTCCGCCGGAGCATCCATCATCAACGACCAGTGGGCCCTCCGCTATGACCCGGACATGGCCCCCCTCGCCGCCGAAGCCCAAGTTCCTGTGGTCCTCATGCACAACCAGGGCGGCACTGACTACCAGGACCTTATCCCCGACATCAGGTATAGCCTCAAAGCCAGCGTGGAATACGCCGTCCAAGCCGGCATCCGACCCGAAAACGTCATCATCGACCCCGGCCTCGGCTTTGGGAAAACCCTGGAGCACAACCTTGAGGTAGTTCGCAGGCTTTCTGAACTGAGAAGCATAGCCCCGGCAATTCTCGTCGGCCCCTCCCGAAAGTCGATGATCGGCCGCACCCTGGACCTTCCCGTTGACCAGAGAGTGGAAGGCACCGCAGCCGTCGTCGCCCTGTGCATCGCCAACGGCGCAGACGTGGCCCGAGTCCACGACGTCCAGGCC
The DNA here is from genome assembly GCA_965207225.1 of Dehalococcoidia bacterium. Taxonomy (GTDB): domain Bacteria; phylum Chloroflexota; class Dehalococcoidia; order Plut-88900; family Plut-88900; genus Plut-88900. Next base: position 28,991 of record CBDBLV010000002.1, on the reverse strand, counting down.
ATCGTCCGCGTCTGCCGCATGACCGACGCCATTATCAGGCCTCCCCTCAACGGCCGGGAGGGTTCATAGCCATGTCTGACACCAGCATTGGCCGTAACACCCGGGTCTATCTCAGCCTCGGCTCCAACATCGGCATCAAGGAGTCCAACCTCGCTCGGGCTCTGAAGCTCCTCCCTGACTTGGTAACTGTCAGCGAGGTTTCATCAATCTACGAAAGCGAACCCGTTGGCCTCAAAGATCAGCCCTGGTTCGTCAACGTCGTCTGCGCCGCCTACACCGACCTCTCCCCCTCGGACCTCCTCGCCTACCTCAAGCACATAGAGGGCCAGATGGGCCGTATCATGAGCTTCAAGGACGGCCCCCGTATCATTGATATCGACATCCTCTTCTACGGCGACCAGGTCATCGACACCCCGGACCTGACCATCCCCCACCCCCGCATTCCGGAACGCGCCTTTGTCCTTCACCCCCTCTCGGAGCTCAACCCTCTCCTCTTCCATCCCGTCGAGTCCCGCACCGTGGCACAGTTGCTTTCCGCCCTCAACAGACCCGAAAGGGTAAAGAAACGCCGGTGGAGCGTGCTCTATGGCTCGGGCCTCGTCTCCACCCCCAGGGGCACCCTCATCGAGAAAAAAGAGAGCGAGACCTGACCCTCTCCCCACCCGCTATTGCCGCATCTCTTGCGGCAGAAAATTCGGTATCGAGTCAATAATCGGGTAGCTGTGCGGACACTTCGAACAAAGTAACGCACCCGATATCACGTCCCCACCCACCTCCGTTTCCACGTCCAGGCGCAATTCGCCTTTGCATTCCGGACACGCCAATATGTTCATTAAGTCCTTTTTCATCTCGGAAACTCCAGGATCTGAGATGTTGTCCTGCGCCCTTTTCTGCCCTCTCTAACCTTTCCTCATCCGTTGAGTTATATTATATCCTTGAAGTCAGCTCACTACCGTGTACTATCTCGGCAGATTGAGGTGCTTCCCAGGCGTAATGCTCTAGTCCGGATCGGCTTACCAAAGAGGAGCAATGAAAGCTACCCGACTCACCAAGTCCCTCAACATCCAGTCTCCCATTATCCAGGCGGGCATGCCCTGGGTCTCCAACGCCGAACTGGCCGCCACCGTATCCAATTCCGGCGCCCTTGGCATGATCACACCCAACGCCGCCCTCCCCGAGGATGGCGATGAAATTGAGAACTTCCAGTCCCAGCTCCGAAAGATAAAGGCCCTTACCCCTCGCCCTTACGGCGTATGCCTCTTCACCGACCACCCCCTCCTCGACGTCCTGGTCAGCATTACCACTGAGCAGGCCGTTCCCATCGTCGTTACCGTTGGCGGCGACGCCTCAGACCACACCGGTCACCTCAAGGACGCAGGGATTACCGTGTTTCACGTTGTCGGCTCAGTCCACCAGGCCCGCAGCGCCGAGGCCCGTGGCGCCGACGGCGTAATCGCCACCGGTACAGAGGCCGCCGGCCCCGGCAGCACCGACAACCTTTCTCTCCTCACCCTCGTGCCCCAGGTCGTCGACGCGATCGAAATACCCGTCATAGCCTCAGGCGGCATTTCAGACGGCCGAGGCTTGGCCGCAGCCATCGGCCTCGGGGCCAGCGCCGCTTATATCGGCACCCGCTTTGTAGCCACCCACGAATGCGTCGCCCACCCCAACTTCAAGGACGCCATCATCAACGCCGTCGACACCAGTACCGCCATCGCAACAGTCGGTACCCGGCCCGTCCGACTCCTCAGAAACACCGCCTTTGACCACCTCGGTAATTCCACCAACGGGGCACGTGGTACAAATTCACATTCGGACGAACATACCCGCACTTCCCTTCTTGATGGCGCCATTGATGACGGCTTGGTTTATTGCGGCGCCAGCGCCGGCGTAGTCAACGAGGTCATGAGCGCCGCGGACGTGGTCAAGGTCTTGGTTCAGGAAGCCGACGTCGCCATGTCCCGCATCCGCTAGGGCGCCTCCTACGCCCCTATACCTCCGCCCTCAGCTCCACCCCCGCCCGTTCTTCGTGTAACCTGATCACTCCCCTCGAGTCATCCTCCCCCCACCCCCGCTCCATCGCCTCCTGTAAGTCCTTCAGGGCCAGGTCGATGGTTGGCATGGGCACCCCGTACTCCTACCCCAGCTCCGAGGCCAGGGTCACGTCCTTCGTCGCCAGTTTGATCGCAAATTCCGGCGAAAAGTCTCCCGTCAGCACCTTGCCGGGGATGCTCACGTGTAACGCCACCCCCCTCCCCACCGCGCCGTCCCGCACCGCCTTCCACACGACTTCCGGTTTCACCCCCGCCTTCACCGCCACAGTGAAACACTCGCCCACCGCCTCCATGAACGCATAGTTGATCGCGTTGTGCGCCAGCTTGCATATCGTCCCACACCCGATAGAGCCGCAGTACTGCGCCTTGTCCCCTATGGCATCCAGCACCGGCTTGCACCGCTCATAGGTCTCTTCATCACCGCTAACCATTACCGCCAGCCTGCCTGCCACCGCCCCCGGCACCCCGCCGCTTACCGGCGCGTCCAGCATCGCGCAGTCCTTCTCCCGGAACATCGGCTCAATCCGACGCACCAGCGAAGGCCTGTTCGTCGTCAGGTCCACGTACACTGACCCCTCCCCTATCCCCTCCAGGACCCCACCCTTCCCTATCGCTACGGCCTCCATCTCCGGCGGCCCGGGCAGCGACGTGAATGTAACGTCACTTGCGGCCGCCACCTCTGCCGCCGAACCCGCCCCCGACGCCCCCATCTCCAGCAGCGGCGTCATCCGCTCCTGTACCAGGTCCAGCACCGTCATCTCGAACCCGGCCCTCGCTACGTTCATCGCCATCGGCCCGCCCATGTTTCCCAGCCCTATGAATCCGACTTTCATCCCGTCAATCTCCCTATTTGTATTGCCCGACCCCTATTCGATCGCTCCCCAAAGATCGTCCGCACTCAACCCCGCCCCGTCCCCCGACACCCCAACCTCCGCCGCCACCGGCCCCTGCACCGACTTGTAGAACTCCGCACCGTATTCCCGGGTCTGGATAACCACAGGCATCGGCACCGAGTGCCCGAATATCAACGCCTGCCTGTTCGAGTCCAGACCCGCCAGCACGGTTTTCAGTTGCCTCGACCCGGACACCCCCGAAAGCACCCTGTCCACGTCCCTTTCGTTGTCCAGCAGGCAGCATATCTTCGTCCCAATCTGGCTCATAACCTCTTCGTCTATCCCGCTCGGGCGCTGGTCGATTACCAGCAATGTCACGTTCACCTTCCTCATCTCCCTGGCAATCGTCCCGAACGTCGTCTGCCCCGATAGTCCCGGCCCCAGGAACTTGTGCGCCTCTTCAATCGTGATCATCAGCCGCTCCGGCTCCGCGCCCCCCTCCCCCAGTGCAGCCTCCGCCTTCCGAACATACTGGTCGTGTATCCGGCGCGTAAGCAGGTTAGCAACGAGGATGTATGCGGCCAAATTGTTTTCGTACTTCCCGAACTCCAGCACCACGCTCATCCCCCTCGCCAGGTGATCGAGAATCTGCTTTACCGCGTCCCTTCCCCCTCCTTCGGAGAGGAAGTCCATCCTCCGAAGAATCTCCAGCCTCCTCTGCAACGCTGCCAGTGCCGCCGGGTTCACGTTTATCCTGTCGGCAAGTTCCGTCAGCCCTTCCCCATAGTGCAGAAAGCGCTCCAGCCACTTCCCCTTCCCGAATTCCCGTTCCAGCATGTAAGCAGCATCCGCCGCAACCTGGCTCAGGTTCAGCGTCTCCCTCAGCAGACTTATGTCTTCCGGCTCGATCTCCTCGTAACCGATCCTCACCGTGTAGTCCGTGCTCACCCTCCTGCGCCGTGAGCTGTCCGGGTCCAGGGTGAACACCGCTACCTTGGAAGGGAAAAGCTGCTTCAGCCCTTTGACTTTGTACCGCTCCTCGCTCCGACCTTCCCACCCGTATTCACTGTGCATGTCAAAGACCAGGTTCACCGCCGTCCCCTTCTGGATAGACCCCGCCAAAAGCAGCCTGGTCAGGAACGTCTTTCCCGTACCGCTCTTCCCAAACACGCCGTTGCTTCGCTTGGCGTACTCCTCCAGGTCAAGGCATACCTTGGTCTCCATGTCCAGCGGGTTCCCGACGTAAAAGTGTCGCTCGTCCTCGCTCCCGAAGACCTGCGCCATGTCCTCCTCCGACGCCTCCCTCACCCGGGAAAAGTGCCCCGGTATCGTCCTCACCGGCTCCGGCCCCGACGCTTCCGCAGCCCCAATCGTCAGCATCGGGCTGACCTTCAGCCCTCCGTACAGCGCCGTCCCCGACAGCACTTCCGCTACGAACGGGTCCAGTGGGTCCGGCGGGAACGCCGACAGCCGGGCGTCGACGCTCTCCAGCGTCACGTCGGTCACCATCCCGAAAAACCTCTTCCCCGATCCCTGGATTACCGTGTACCGACCCACCGCCATGTCCTCTATCGAGGAGTCCTTGTCCAGCTTGACAGTAAGTCCCTCGCTCAGGGAACCCCCCACCACCCGACCCAACTGCCCCTCCGTCACGGCCTTATCCCCGCAAGCAGCGTGTACAGCCTCTGCGGCTCCGATGCCCAGATCACCGTCAACGCCTTCCCTGCCCTGACCAGGAACTCCCGGGGGTCATCTGTCGCCGCGCTCAGCTGCCTCAAGCAAGCCCCGATCAGCTGGTCCCCTGCCTCCCCTCTACCCCCGACTAGAATGCTAAGAAATTCCAACGACTCCCCAAATGCGGCCTGCTCTTCTGCAGAGCACCCATACACAAACGAATGGACTTTGGGTGGTCGGGCCGGCAGCCGCTGAATTATCGTCCCGGCATCCCCGTACCCGACAATCTCCACCCTGAAAGCAGTCATCAACAGCTTCTCTATCTGCGGATTGTTCGCATACAGGGATTCCACCGACTCTTCGTCCTCCCCCCGCGCCAGCGCCCTCCTCCCCGGCTGTATCGACGAAGTCCCCGCCCCCGACACCACCCCTAACACCTCCATCTCTCCATCATCCGCCACCACAAGGCTCCCCAGGGCAGGAGGCTCCTGTAGCCGGTAGCACTGCGCCTCGAACGCCGTCGAATCACTCTCGACTACTTCCCCCACCCGCTCCGCCAACCGACGCCCATTGCTATCCAGACCCATGCTCATACCCGCGATTTTAGCACGCCGAAACCACGCTTTCGGCCCCCGACCCCCATCATCCCCACTCACCTTATGCCGTCATACGACCAACGCAATAGCAACGGAAAACTCAGGTACTCATGGACAGTGGGATTGGGGAACCTCAAGCCTTACAGGAGGTCATGAAATTCGATTCCCATCGACCCGGCCTATCTTGACGATGGACAGAACCGTCCTTCGAAATACGGCTGGGAAGTCCAGTTGGTCCAGAGTATAGGCGATAGCTGGTTGGCCTGTCTCCCCCTGTGGTGCCGCCGAGCCGACCGAAGGAAGAGACCGCCCGCCTGGGCAAGGACATATACCAGCGCGACATCCGGCGGCAGGGCGAGGCCGACCACGACGGGAAGGTCGTCGCCATAGACGTGGAGAGCGGTCAATGGGCCATCAGCGGGTATATCCTTGAAGCGGTATGCGGCTCCGCAGCCACAGCCTGTACATGGAAGTAGAGGATGGCGGGCGCGTCGTCATCCAGGCCAGGTGAGCAGGCGAACCCTTTCCGTCCCCAATCCAACCCGGACCCCATTGACAACCAACCCCAGATTGGCGGATTATATACACTGGTCGCTTGCGACACATATTGACATGAGCTAGAAATACTACTGATCCAGCGCCCGCAGGGGTCGTGGCATAAGTCGGGCGACACAGGAGGTTCGACGACATGACCAACGCGCTGCGGAGCTTCACCCCCCCCCCCCCCCGCATTTCGTGGGGTTCTCTTTCATTGAGGCGCCCCGCCAGAACCTTCCTCACGTTGACCCTGCTGGCGGCGGCGCTGTTCGTGCTGCTGTCTGGAGGGACTGAAACAGCCTCTGCGCAGCAGGCATCGCAGACGCTGACCAGCAACTTCGGGCAGGCGAACGGCGGCACCGGCAATTTCGTACAGCACGACCACGCGCAGGCGTTCACGACGGGCGCCAACGCCGGCGGGTACACCCTGACGGGCGTCGACTTCTCGTTTCCGCAAATCAACGACGGCGCGCTGGCGGGGAAGCTGACTGCCGAGATCAGAAGCGACAGCAGCGGAGCGCCGGGCGCGGTGGTCGCCACCCTGACCAAGCCCGGCACGATCGCCGCGGGCACGAACAGCTTCACGCACTCGGGCGTGGCGCTCGCGGCGAACACCACGTACTGGGCGGTGCTGGACGTCACGCTGGTCCTGTTGCCCGGCGCCAACACCATCCAGAACACCGCGTCGGACGCCGAGGACGCCGGCGGCGCGGACGGCTGGACCATCGCCGACGACGGCCACTACCGGACCTGGAACACCTCGGGCGCCTGGACCTCGTTCAGCCAGTCCCGCAAGATGACCATCCACGGCACGGCCGTCGAGACGGTCGAGACGGAGACCTTCGTCGCCAACACCGGCCAGGCGGACGGAGGCACCTCATTTCTGGGCAATGACTTCCACCAGGCGTTCACCAGCGGCTCCAACAGCTTCGGCTACACCCTGCACAGCGTCGACGTGGAGTTCTCCACCATCGACAGCGCCTTCAGCTCCTCGGCGCTGACCGCCAGCATCCACGCCGCCTCCGGCGGGTCTCCGGGCAGCTCGCTGGGGACCCTGACCAACCCCGCCAGCTTCCCCGCCTCCACCTCGGACCAGACGCTGACCTTCACCAGCAGCGCGGGCATCGACCTTGAGGGGAGCGCCACCTACTTCCTCGTGATCGACATGGACGCTGGCCAGAGTTCTTCGAGGGTACGCCTGACGGGTTCGGACGCCGAGGACGGCGGGGGCCTGGCCGGCTGGAGCATCGCCGACGGCGCTGGGACGAGAACGGCTTCCTCGACGGGCGCGTGGACCCCCAACGTATCGTCACTGAAGATCAGCCTCGACGGCGTCAGCAAGCCGCGGCCGTCGAGGGTGAGCATCCTTGGCGGCGGCGCCGTCACCGAGGGCGTCAGCGCCAGCTTCACGCTGACGGCGGTCCCGGCGCCCACGGCGGACCTGCCGGTGAGCGTGACGGTGGCCACGACCGGGGACTTCGGGTACGGGACCCTGCCCACCAGCGTCACCATCCCGGACTCGGGCACCGCGACGCTGGAGATCCCCACCACCGGCGACGACGTGGACGAAGCCCACGGCTCGGTCACGGTGACGCTGGTGGACGGGTCGGACTACGACCTGGCCACGTCGCTGGGGACGGCGACGGTCCGGGTGCGGGACGACGACCCGGCGCTGGTGAAGAACACCGGCCAGTCGAGCGGCCTGGTGCAGGGCCTGCACGTGGACCTGGCGCAGGGTTTCGACACCGGCGGCAACCCCTCGGGGTACACCCTGACCAGCGTGGACGTGGCCTTCAACCGGTCCACCGAGGACTTCGGCTCCAAGCTGACGGTCACCGTCCACAAAGGTGCCAACGGGGCTCCCGGCACGGTCGTGGGGACCCTGGCCAATCCCGCCTTCGTGAACCGGCAGGCCGGCACGTACAGCTTCACGCACCCGGGCGTCGCGCTCGAGGCGGACACCCGCTACTGGGTCGTGCTGGACGCAGCCGGACTCACGGAAGGCAACAGCCAGGTGAAGTTCACGCAGAGCAACTCCGAGGACGAGGGCGCGGCGCCCGGCTGGAGCATCAACAACGACGCTCGCATCCGCGCGCAGGGGGGCGGCAACTGGATCACCCTGGTCGGCGGCTCCACTCTGTCGATGGGAGTCAACGGCCGGCTGCTGCCCCACGCGGACGGTTCCTACACCGTGCCCTTCGACTGGCCGCTGAAGCCGCTCGGTCTGGGCGCGGGCGAGACGTTCCGGCTGCTGTTCATGACCGAAGACCACCGCGACGCCACCGCCGCCGACATCGGCGTCTACGACGCCCACGTGCGGGAGGCGGCCCGCGACGGGCACGCCGCCGTCCGGCGCTACGCCGACCACTTCCGGGTGGTGGGCTCCACCGCCGCGGTGGACGCCCGGGACCACACCCGGACCAACCCCAACAACGCCGGGCACACGGACGCGGAGGTCTGGTGGCTGAACGGCGAGCGCGTCGCGGCGAACAACGCCGGCTTCTGGTCCGACACCTGGGAGAACTGGGCGATGGCGGACCGGCGCTTCGAGAGCGGCGAGAGGAGCACCTCGAACGACTGGCCGTGGACGGGCACCAGGACCGACGGTGCGAAGGAGGCGAACCCTCTGGGCGCCAGCAACGCCCGGCGGGGACGGTTCTCGACCACCGACGCGGACACCGGCCCCATCAGCTACAACACCATCGCGAGCACCCAGGACCACGCGTTCTACGGCATCTCGCCCCTGTTCCGGGTGGAGCCCACGCCGGTGAACGCGCCGCCCGGTGAGCCGGCGGTGATGAGCAACCTGGGCCAGGCGGACGGCGCGGCGTTGACCGTGACGACTGCCAGTACCGTACGTGACCGCGCGCAGTCGTTCACGACGGGCAAGAACGGCGGCCACTACCGCCTCAACAGCGTCGACGTCGAGTTTGCCGAGATCGGCGACTCCAACGCCGCCCGTGATCTGAGGGTACAGATCTGGGCCGGCTCCGGCGGCTCGCCGGGCAGTACCGCCGCCGACGTCCTGGCCGACCTGGCGCGCCCCTCCATGCCGGTGGGCAGCGCCGATCGGACCTTCACCTTCACCTACCAGGGCGACGACGGTTCGGGGCTGCGGCTGGAGCCGAACACCACCTACTGGGTGTACGTATACGACGCGTCCGTGCAGCCCAACAGCACGTACACCCTTCGCGCCACCGCGTCGAACTCCGAGCGCCTGCGGGGCCTGCGCCTGCCCGAGGGCTGGAGCATCGGCGACGGCCACAGTTCCTGGTCGCTCTACCCCAACCCCGCCGTCTCCTGGAGCACCCACTCCGAGGCGCTCAAGATCGGCCTGAACCTGGGGGCCGCCGACGCCTTCGTGCAGTTCCGCACCTGCGCGGGCACGGTGTCGGGCAACGACTGCGACACGGGCTGGGTGATCGCCAACTACAACAGGCACGACCCGCCGCCGACGATCACGCTGACCGAGGGCGGCCCGGCGGTGACCTACCAGTGGCAGGCGGTGGACCCCCACGAGCGCCGGCACTTCTACGTCGCCAGCCAGGTGGGTGAGCCGCTCAGCCACTTCGGGGGCTACATCGGGCCGGGCAAACCGGACCGGGACCGGCTGATGTGCCACACCGGGAGCCGCAGCCCCTACAACCTGGGCGACCCCATCGTCGAAGGGCTTGGCCGGGATGGGATTCATTTCGGCTACGGCAGCACCGCCGGCCCGCTGCTGGACCGGCACGACGGCTGCCCCTTCTCGTCGCAGTCCGTCTACGAGAGCGACGCCAACAAGTGGCGTCCGGTGAGCCTCGCCGCGGGGCAGGACAGCGACGCCTTCGACCACGGGACGTTCCTGATCCACCGGCCCCACGCCGTCGGCCACAACTTCTATGAAAATGGCGTGCTGTACCAGGTGGGAGGCTTCGACTACCCCGAGGTGCAGGTGCCGCTCATCATCAGGGACGACGACGAGTGGGAGCAGACCCTGGAGTTCTCCATCGACGACGGGACCACCTGGACGTCCATCGAGGACGGCGGGCTCAATCTGGCCTTCCCGGCCTCGCTGAACACGGGGCGCAAGGCGCACTACTTCTGGGTGCGGACGAAGAACGACCCGCCGGCGGACCAGGACAAGCGCTTCTCCATCAGCGCCGACTTCGCCAAGCCGCTGTTGCGGAGCGGCACGTCGGAGTACTTCCGGTCCCACCGGGTCTGGTTCACCAGCCCCGCCGCCTCGCACCTGCACACCTTCAGAACTGACTCTGCCGTCAGCGCCGGCTCGGTCACGGTCAGCCGCACGCCGGTCCAGGTCGACGTCCACGTCGGCGCCAACGTGGTCGGCAACGTGACCTTCCAGGTCGAGGGCTACAAGCTGTACGAGCGCAGCGACAACCAGATCTCGACGGAGACGCCGCCGAAGACGGTGCGCACCGACAGCTTCAGCTTCCACCGCACGCTGGGCTCCTGCGTGGGCTGCCAGCGGCTGCTGGGCGACCTGCCGGACCCGGTGGTGGAGCGCGTGGGCGACCTGAGCTACGCCAACCTGTCCGACACGGGCATCGACCTGAGCTGGCCTCAGGTGGTCGGCGCCGAGGGCTACGAGGTGCGCTACTGGTCCACCACCTCGCCCTTCCCCGGCGTCCCGGCCGACGAGGCCTGGTTCGGGGCCGAGCCCAACGACCCGGCCTGGAACATCCGCCACCTGGAGCCGGACACCGAGTACCGGGCGGTGGTCTACTACGCCGACCACGGCGCGACGCAGCTGAGCACCGCCAGCCCGGTGATTCGCTTCACCACGCTTGCGGCGGGCTCGCCGGTGGAGGCGGAGCCCACGTCGGTCATCGTGGAGCGTGTGCCCGAGGTGTCGATCAGCGCCGCCGGCGGCACCATCACCGAGGGCGAGGACGCGGTCTACACGGTCACCGTGAACCCCGCGCCCGACGCGCCGCTGGACGTCAGGGTGGGCGTGGCCGGCCCCGGCTCCGTGGTCGCCGCCCAGCACCTGGGCGAGCGCACGGTCAACGTGCCCACCGGCGGCAGCGTCTCGTTCACCATCCCCACCGTCGACGACACCGGTTGGGGCTCCAACGGGATGCTCGGCGCGACGGTGCAGTTCGGCGAGGGCTACCGGCTGAACAGGTTCAGGAGCTACGCCTCGGTCTATATCGCCAACAACGACCTGCCGCCGCCGCCGCCGGTGCAGCTCAAGCGCGTCTCCGACACCACGGCGACCGTCGCCTGGAAGCCGCAGGGGGACGGCGCGTCCTACCTGGTCGTCTGGCACGAGAGCTTCACGGGCGTCCCGGTCCTGACGGAAGTCACGACCACCGCCACCGAGCACCAGCTCACCGGCCTTAAGCCGAAGTCGCACTACGTGGTCTCCGTCCTTCACGGGACGACCCAGCTGGACAAGATCACCGTGCGGACCCTGGCCGCCGGCGCGACGCCGAAGACCTTCACGGTGGACTTCGAGACGCCCGCGCCCAACACGTCCGTGCCGCTGATCAGCGTGACCGCCGACGGCAACGTGACCGAGGGCGGGGACGCGACCTTCACGGTCAGCGCCAACCCGGCCCCGGCTGCGGACCTGGACGTGAGCGTCACGGTGTCGCAGAGCGACGACTCCGGGATATCCATGGAACATCGGACGGTGACCATCCCGTCGGCGGGCTACGCCGCGCTGACGGTGGCCACCACCAACGACGAGGTGGACGAGCCCGACGGATCGGTCACGGTCACCGTCGACGCCAGCGCCAACCTCGACTACCGGGTGTCCTCGTCCCAGGGGACGGCCGTCGTGGTCGTGTCCGACGACGACGGCGGCTACACGGTCAACCAGGGAACGATCGCCAGGGTCAAGGAGCTGGCGTCGCAGACGCAGCACGGCGCGGCCCACGTGAACCGCTGGAACCGGGTGCTGCTGGCCTTCGGCGAGCACGACGGCACCGGCGTCACCGGCGGCCCGATGACGGCGTCCGAGGCCCAGGACATGGCCGACAATCACAGCAGCCCCGTCTGGGACCTGGTGGTCGTCGAGCTGACCGCCCTGGAAGCGGCCGCGGCGCAGACGCCGCCGCCGCCGCCCACGCCCGAGGTGAGTATCACCGCTGGCAGCGGGGTGACCGAGGGCGGCGACGCCGTCTTCACGGTGACGGCCAGCCCGGCCCCGACCGCGAACCTGGACGTGAGCGTAACGGTGTCCCAGAGCGGCGACTACGGCGCGGCCACGGGCCAGCGCACGGTGACGATACCCACCACGGGCAGCGTCACCCTCACCGTGGGCACCACGGACGATAACGCCGACGAGACCGACGGCTCGGTCACCGCGACGGTGAACGCGGGCAGCGGCTACACGGTGTCCTCGTCCCAGGGCGCGGCCACGGTGGCCGTGTCCGACAACGACGCCGCCTCCACGCCGGTGGTGAGCGTCAGCGCGGGCGGCGGCATCACCGAGGGCGGCAGCGCAAGCTTCACCGTCAGCGCAAACCCCGCCCCCGCCGCCAACCTCGACGTGAGCGTCACGGTGTCGCAGAGCGGCGACTACGGCGCGACCACGGGCCAGCGCACGGTGACCGTCCCCACCACGGGCAGCGTCACCATCACCGTCGGCACCACGGACGATACTACTGACGAAACCGACGGGTCGGTGACGGCCACGGTGAACGCGGGCAGCGGCTACACGGTGTCCTCGTCCCAGGGCGCGGCCACGGCCGACGTCGCAGACAACGACGACCCGGTCGTTGAGGAGCAGACGGGCTACACGGTGGACCCGGACGTGATCGCGAAGGTCAGGGAGCTGGCGTCGCAGACGCAGCACGGGACGGCCCACGTGAACCGTTGGAACCGGGTGCTGCTGGCCTTCGGCGAGCACGACGGCGCCGGCGTCACGGGCGGCCCGATGACGGCGTCCGAGGCCCAGGATATGGCGGACCGGCACAGCAGCCCGGTGTGGGACGAGGTGGTGACCGAGCTGACGGCGCTGGAGGCGGCGTCAGCGCAGACGCCACCGCCGCCCACGCCTGAGGTGAGCGTCACCGCTGGAAGCGGCATCACCGAGGGCGGCGACGCCACCTTCACGGTGACGGCCAGCCCGGCCCCGGCGGCCAACCTGGCGGTGAGCGTCACGGTATCGCAGAGCGGCGACTACGGCGCGACCACGGGCCAGCGCACGGTGACGATACCCACCACGGGCAGCGTCACCATCACCGTGGGCACCACCGACGATACTACCGACGAGACCGACGGCTCGGTGACGGCCACGGTGAACGCGGGCAGCGGCTACACGGTGTCCTCGTCCCAGGGCGCGGCCACGGTGGCGGTGTCCGACAACGACGACGCCCCCACGCCGGTGGTGAGCGTCACCGCTGGCAGCGGGGTGACCGAGGGCGGCGACGCCGTCTTCACGGTGACGGCCAGCCCGGCCCCGGCGTCCAACCTGGACGTGAGCGTCACGGTGTCGCAGAGCGGCGACTACGGCGCGACCACAGGCCAGCGCACGGTGACCGTCCCGACTTCGGGCAGCGTCACCCTCACCGTCGGCACCACCGACGATACTACTGACGAGACCGACGGCTCGGTCACCGCGACGGTGAACGCGGGCAGCGGCTACACGGTGTCCTCGTCCCAGGGCGCGGCCACGGTCGGCGTGGCCGACAACGACGACGCCCCCACGCCGGTGGTGAGCGTCACCGCGGGCAGCGGGGTGACCGAGGGCGGTGCCGCCAGCTTCACGGTGACGGCCAGCCCGGCCCCGGCGTCCAGCCTGGCGGTGAGCGTCACGGTGTCCCAGAGCGGCGACTACGGCGCGACCACAGGCCAGCGCACGGTGACCGTCCCGACCACGGGCAGCGTCACCCTCACCGTCGGCACCACGGACGATACTACTGACGAGACCGACGGCTCGGTCATCGCGACGGTGAACGCGGGCAGCGGCTACACGGTGTCCTCGTCCCAGGGCGCGGCCACGGTCGGCGTGGCCGACAACGACGACGCCCCCACGCCGGTGGTGAGCGTCACCGCTGGCAGCGGGGTGACCGAGGGCGGGGACGCCGTCTTCACGGTGACGGCCAGCCCGGCCCCGGCGTCCAACCTGGCGGTGAGCGTCACGGTGTCCCAGAGCGGCGACTACGGCGCGACCACGGGCCGGCGCACGGTGACGATACCCACCACGGGCAGCGTCACCCTCACCGTCGGCACCACGGACGATACTACTGACGAGACCGACGGGTCGGTGACGGCAACGGTGAACGCGGGCAGCGGCTACACGGTGTCCTCGTCCCAGGGCGCGGCCACGGTCGGCGTGTCCGACAACGACGACGCCCCCACGCCGGTGGTGAGCGTCACCGCTGGAAGCGGGGTGACCGAGGGCGGGGACGCCGTCTTCACGGTGACGGCCAGCCCGGCCCCGGCGGCCAACCTGGCGGTGAGCGTCACGGTGTCGCAGAGCGGCGACTACGGCGCGACCACGGGCCGGCGCACGGTGACGATACCCACCACGGGCAGCGTCACCCTCACCGTCGGCACCACGGACGACGACGCAGACGAGACCGACGGGTCGGTGACGGCGACGGTGAACGCGGGCAGCGGCTACACGGTGTCCTCGTCCCAGGGCGCGGCCACGGTCGGCGTGGCCGACAACGACGATGCCGCGCCGGAGGTGGAGATAACCGTCACCGTCGAGGCCGCGTCGGCGGTTGAGGGCGACGTGCTGGAGTTCCGGGTGCGGCTGTCCGAGACGTCCACCGAGGAGATCAGGATCAGATGGAACACCGCGCCTGCGTACCACCTGCTGGACGACCGGGCGCACATGACCGACTATCAGTACACGGAGGGTGAGCTGGTGTTCGCGCCGGGGGTGACGGAGCTGACGGCGGAGGTGTGGCTGGAGTACGACGACGATGAGGAGCCGGACGAGTACTTCGCGGTGGAGGCGTACCTGCCCGGGACCCTCTACCCGCCCGACGCCGTGGGAACCATGACCATCGTGGACGACGACTAGTCCGGCCCGGCCGGACCGGCAAGAGGATGCAAGGGGGGCCTGCGGCAACACTGCCCAGGCCCCCTTGCTCTGCACCACGGGGCGGGTGATGGGCAGGTCCTGAGGAGGCACCCGGTTTAGCGGAGGTGAAGGCATTGCATATGGGCAGGATGGTGGAGCGATTCGCAACCTGGCGAATGACGGTCGCAGCCCTGATTGGCGTCGTCGGTTGTGTGGCGGGACTCGCTTGGCGGCAGGCGCGGCTGGGAGGACTGGACTTGCTCGACGGTCGGGGCTGGTACACACCTGCAGAGGCGGCGGCCCTCTTCGACGCTCTGGACCGGCTCGACGCCAGCGCAAGGGTCGTCTATGCGACCGCCGCGCTCACCGTCGACATGGTCTTCCCGGTCTCGTACGGCCTGCTGTTCGCCGTCCTGCTGTTCCGGCTCTTTCGAGGCGGGGCGCCGCTGTATCTGCTGCCGCTGGCCCTCGCCCTTGCGGATGTGCTGGAGAATACAACCGTCGCTGCGCTCGCCCTGAGCTACGACGGCGAGCCTTCTCCGCTGACCTGGCTGGCCGCCGTGTTCACCGTGGTGAAGACGGGCCTGATCGTGGCCACGCTGGCGGCGGTTAGCGTCGGCGGGACGCTCCGGCTGTGGGCAAGAATCCGTCAATCACGCTGACCATGGCATGTCGCCTTTTTACTGCACCGCGTACGGCTGACCGGGTGGGTCTGTAGGGAGAGGGCCGCGCCCCTGATGGCGTCGGCCTGCGCCCCCAGGGATTCCTGAGCAGGCGGGGCAACTCGCCGCCGTTCTCCGAGAGCCTGTCCCGCACTTGATGCGGGGGCCGGTACAGCGGCGGGTAGGACGCCACCACCCGCTGGGCGACGGCGTCGCGATAGGTGTCCATGAAGTCTCCGAGGTTCATGGTGTCGTCCCCTTGATTTGTGATGACCCTAGGACGCCGCCGGAACCCAAGTGCGCTGCGCTGCCCCGCCTGGGGCGGTCTACAGAAGACGCACTACGCCCCCACCGGGGGCTTGGGTTCCGGCAAACGTCCTGGATGTCTGCTTGAGAGTGCGAAGCTCCGTCAGCCAGCAAGCCTTCGTCTTGTGTGCGGCTCCGTCTGGGCCGTCCATGCTGCGGATTCCCTTACGCGGCTCCGGCCTGGGGCTGTGTCAGCAGTGCGGCGTAGCCCGGGGCGACCACGTGGTCCACGGACACCTTCCCTGCGCCGTCGTACCCGGCGCGGAAGGCGTACTCCACCTCCGCTCCCCAGGGCACGCGACCGCCGACGCGGACCGCGCCGCCCCTGGCCGTGCCGTCCCTGCCGCGAGCGCCGTGCACCACCATCCCGCTGCGCTCCCCCTTCTTCCAGCCCAGGACCTTCAAGGCCGCGGGCATCACCCGCTCCGAGTCCTCCGCCCGCCGGAACAGCGCCCCGTGCAACTTCCTGAGGACCACGGCTGACGGGGTGCTTCTGCCGTTCATGATCTGGGAGAGGTGACCGGAGCTGATGCCCGCCCTACGCGCCACCTCGTTCTGGCTGACGTCGAGCTCCTTCATCCGGTCCCAGACGGCCTGTTGGTCGAGGTTGGGGCACTGGGCGGACGCGACCTTCGCCCGTCCCCCAAGCATGGCCTCGACCCTGGCCTGGAGCTTCACCCCCATGCTACGGTGCCCTCTGGACACCTGGCTGAGGTACCCGGCGGACACGCCGACCTTCTCGGCCAGCTCCCTCATGGTTAGTCCGAGGGCGCGGGCGGTCTCCCTGATGAAGCTGCTGCCGTCGCCCTCGATCACGTCGCCCTGGCGGTTGGCGCACTGTGCGGGGGCGACCCTGGCCGCCACCCCAAGCGCCGACTCGATGCTGGCCTGCACCTTGGGTCCCATGTTCCGGCGTCCCCTTGCCACCTGCGTCAGGTAGCCGTAGCTCACTCCCGACCGGTCGGACAGTTCCAGCATGGTGATTCCTATCTCGCGTGCGCGCTCCCGGATGAAGGTACTTTCTGCATCTACCTCGCGGGTCTGTCGGTAGACGATGCCCTGTCCGGGGACCTCTCCCAGCACGGCCATCGCCTTCTCCCGCAGGTTGGGGGTCCAGGGCTTCTTGCCTGTGCCGACCTGGGAGAGGTGGCTTGCGCTGACGCCCATCAGGGCCGCAAGCTCCTTCAAGGTGAGGCCGCGCTTCCTGGCGGCGGCCCTGAGCTCGCTCTCGGGCTTGCCCCTGCGCTCGGCGGTCGCCGCCGCATCCGGCGTGGTTTCCGTGTCCTTGGTCCGATTGGTCCTCGTCGTGGTTGCCGTCGTCATGTCGCTTCTCCTTTCAATGAAGAAGCGGGACGGCCTACCACCCCCGTGGGGTGGAGACAGTCCCGCTCTGAATTGGTTGTCCCGAATGGCCGGGACTGTCTCCGTGGGTTTTGTGTTGTCGTTGTGGCCGATGGCCGGCTGCGGCGTCCTCCGTGTCGCTGTACTGGTCAGGCTCCGGCGTGGCAAACGATGTGGAGAGTCGGGACGAGGGGAGAGCTAGCTAGCGGCGCACTCGGCCCAAGCAAGCAGGTGTAAGAAGGCAGCGCGTCCTCGCCCAGGTTGCAAGAACAACCGCGCCGCCGATGCGACCGAGGAGGGTGCGGAGAGCCGGATCAAGGGCAAGCCTTCGCTAGAGCCTGCCTCGTACTCGATACGAGAGGCTGGAGGCCCCGGAGGCTGCGCCCCGAAACGACCTTGCCGGGCCGCCAGCGCATTCCCAGGACCGCAGCCACCTCCAGCGTCCCGTCGCCGTGGGGAACCAGCGCCGAGGCCCTGCCCGTGCCCTGGCTGTAGAGCACGGCGCCCCGGTCTTCGAACCGCCGCCTGACCATCTGCTTCCACTCGGAGAAGGCCCAGCGGACCTCCCTCGGCGTGGCCCCAGCCACGTTCACGTCTCCCAGCACTGCCAGCGCGTTGTCGATGTCCCCGGCCTGCCTGAGCCGCCTCGCCTCGTGGATGGAGCGGGTTGCGCTCCGCTCAACCGGCTGAGTCTCCGTCTCCCCCGTGAATCCCATCGCCGCGAACACCCGGTCCACCAGTTCCTCCAGGCTGCGCCTGGGCCGCATCGTCTCTGTGGTCTCCATCGTCCAAGTGCCGATTGCTGCCGTTGCCGTCGTCATTACGCACCTCCTTCGTGCCTGTGTGTTGCCTTGAATCCGTTACGCCCGCTTGCGGGCAAAGAAGTAGGGGCCGCCCTCGGAGAGAGCGACCCCTGCGTGTTGTGATGGGTTGTGAGAAGCCCGAAGCCGTCAGCGACGGAACCTCCGCGCCGAACGACGGGGCATGAACCGCCTGAGCAGCAGCCAGCCGATGCCCAGGCCGAACAGGTTCAGGAAGAACAGCTCCAGGTCGAGGGTGAGCAGCGGCGCGGCGACGACCAGGGCGACGACCCCGGCCACCACGACCTTCTTCCGCTTCCACCAGGGTTTCTTGGCCTCAGCCCCAACCGCCGCGTCCCTGACCGGCTCGCAGGCCGTCCAGATCGGCAGACCGGTGAGGGCCTCAAGCTCGGTGACCATCACGCCCGACCGCAGCCCCGTGTGTGGCACCGTACGTCGATGCCGTTGCCGTCGGGCCTCTGCCGAAACGCCAGCCCATCGGACTTCCCGCCGTGGCACACCGCCGTGCTGGTCCAGAACCACCCGTTGTGGAAACTCACGCGATGCGGAAGCAGGTCTGCGATCCGCGCCGCGCTGGGTCCGACGTACTGCTCCGCCATGCTCGTACCTCCTTCTCCGTTGTCCTGTGCCCTTGATTCGTCCATGTGCGTTACCTCCTTGCTCAATGTTGTGTGCCGTTGACTCCGTTCCTAAGACGCACCCGGACCGCCAGCGATGCAAACGCATGGGAGACCGGGGTGAAAGAAGACGCAGCTCGCCCAAGGTGAAGTCGGTCAGTGGGGAAGAGCTGCGAGACGTGAAGCGGCCAGCCTGCGAAGAGTTCATCGCAGTCGCTTGACATTGTCAATGCTAAGTTAGATTTGACCCTTTTCCGCTAAGTTAGAACTGACCCACCTTGTCGTTAAGTCGCCTCCTTTCTGGCAAGCAAGAGTGCCTCTGGGATTTAGACGTCGCCGGAGCTAGCGGCTTCAGGCGATGTCGATAGCAGTTGATGGGAGGCGAAGAGTCCGGCCTGCCTCTTGCCTTTAAGCCGGTAGCTCTCGCCTCGGATGTTGAGGACGTGGCTGTGGTGCAGCAGCCGGTCCAGGATGGCCGAGGCGATGACGGTATCGCCCAGAAGCTCACCCCACTCGGCGAAGCCCTTGTTGGAGGTGAGGATGATGCTGCCCCGCTCATAGCGAGCCGACACCAGGGTGAAGAAGGCGGTGGAGGCGTCCCGGTCGTAAGGCCAGATGCCGAACTCGTCCACGATGAGTAGCTTGGGCGACAGGTAGACCCGCATGCGCCGTTGGAGGTTGTTCTCCACCCTGGCCTTCCTCAGGTCCTCCATCAGGTCGTAGGCTCGGACGAAGTAGGCCCCCTGGCTCTTCTCGATGGCCTTGAGCGCTAGGGCCACCGCCAGATGGGTCTTGCCCACACCTGGCGGTCCCAGGAGCAGCAGGTTGGTGGCTTCGGCGACGAAGGACAGGCCGGCCAGTTCCCGCACCTGTCGCTCGTCGATGGAGGGCTGAAACGAGAAGTCGAACTGCTCCAAGGTCCGGTGGAAGGGGAGGTGAGCCAGCTTCGTCCTGGTGGACATGTACCGCTCCTTCCGGGCGGCCACTTCCACGCCGAGTAGCTCTGCCAGCATCTCGGGGTAGGTCAGTTTCTTGGTGGCCGCAGCGTCCAGGGAGTTGTCCAGGGCTTCGACGGCCTGCTTGAGGCCCAGCGTCTCCAGGTGCTGGCGAGCCTGTTCCAGCGCGATCATCGCCCACCTCCCACCGCTGCCAACTCGTACACCTCCAGGGAGCGGCGCTCCACCTGGCCCACAGGGATCTGCACCGCCACGGCTTCCTTACGAGGACGATCATCGCCGCCGGGCAGTCCGTCCCACTGGCCCGGCAGTGTGAGGCGCTGACCGGTCCGCTGGGCTTGGGGATGCACCGCCAGCCGCACGTCGCCCGACCAGACCTCCACCGTACCGGCCCGCACACCCACCTGGACCGTCGAACCCGCCCAGCTCCAGGGCACGCCGTAGCGAGACCTCTCCCAGTGGACGTAGCCGTCCCTGGCCACCTTCCGCTCCTCCCGCATGTAGGGCGCAAGGCCCGAACGCGGCGGCAGGCTGCCCAGGTGGGCGAGCTCCTCAGCCAGCATCTCTCGGGGGACCCGGTGCGTCGTCCCATGGACTCGCCGATTGGCCACCGCATCGCACCACTCCAGGGCCTGGCGGTTCATGTCTGCGTCGTCGGTGAAGCGGACACCGGGCCACAGGTTGCCCCGGACGTACTTCACGCCGCTCTCCACCTTGCCCTTCGTCTGCGCTCGGTAGGGTCGGCACAGACGGAGGTCGAAGCCCATTCGCAGTGAGAAGTCCAGCATCCGGCTGTTCCACTCCGGCCTGCCCTCCCTGTCACGCCCCAGGACCACCACCTTGGCGTTGTCGTACAGGCAGCGGCGGGGAACACCACCGAAGTACTCGAAGGCGTTCACGTGGCACCTGATGAAGGTCGCCACGTCGGCGCGCCGGACGAACTCCACGTAGATGGTCCGAGACCAGCTCAGCACCATCACGAAGGCCCAGACCCGGTGCTTGCGCCCGTCCTCTCCGACATAGGCGAAGCTGCCCCAGTCCACCTGTGCCTGCTCGCCTGGCGCCGTCTCGAACCGCACCGTCGCACGGGGCTGACGCGGCCGACGCCGAGGCCGCACGTAGTTGGTCAGCGTCGGATAGCTGCCGTCGTAGCCCAACTCCCGGATCTCCCGCAGCAGCACCACGCAGTTGTCCACTCCCGCCGACAGCCGACCATCTATGTGACCCTTGTATGGGTCCAGCTTCGACCCCTGCTTCTCTCGCCGCTTGGCCTTGGGCACCTCGTCGGAGCGCACGTACTTGCGCACGGTGTTCCGGGAAATCCCCAACTCCCTCGATATCCCTCGGATCGAGCTTCCATCGCCCTTCAACTCGTATAACTCTCTCACTAACCCACCTCCTATCATTTGACTTGCTGCACCTCCTAATCGGTTTCCCGACGAAGATGCGTCCGCTATCGGGGTGGGTCAATTCCAAATTAGCGCTACTGGGTCAGTTTAGAGTTAGCACTAACAACATCTATAGGAGCATCCGGCGCGTGTCGTAGCTGCGGTGTAGCCGCGTGCCAGCCATCCCGCAGACATGTCGAACCGGCCGAGGCGACAGGCCAGCCTGTCTCAGAAGTTGGGGAGTGGTGAATGGAACCTTGTTAGGTGTACCTTTGAAGCGACATCGACGAAGGAGAGATGGAGATGCCGCTTCGAGATATGGACCGAGAACAGATGTGGCTGTTGCCCCCGACTCTTGACGATCTGTTGCCGTTAGACCATCCAGCCCGATTCGTGGCCGAGTTTGTGGACGCACTGGATAGGGAAGGCTGGGCTGAACTCGGCGTGGAGATAGACGGCGACCCGATGGGAGCGCCGGCCTACCATCCCCGCGCTTTGTTGAGCGTGTGGCTGTACGGTTTCATGACCGGGGTGCGCTCCTGCCGCAAGTTGGAGGCGGCCTGCCGGGACCAGATACCGTATCTGTGGCTGACCGGCTGGCAGCATCCTGACCACAACACCTTGTGGCGGTTCTACAAGGAACACAGGCAGTCCATGAGGAAGCTGTTCGAGCGCACTGTGCGCACGGCGGTGACGATGAAGCTGGTGGATCTGGCGGTGCAGGCGGTTGACGGAACTAAGGTGGGGGCCAATGCGGCAAGAGATAGGACCTACGATGCGGGGGAGTTGGGTCGGTTATTGAACAGGGTGGAGAAGGCGATCTCCGACCTTGAAGCTCAGAACGAAGCAGGTGAGGATACCCCCGCATTACATCTGCCGGAAGAATTAGCCAACAAGCAAACGCTGAGGGAGCAGATTCGTCATGCGATGGACGAGTTGGCTTCTGAGCGGAATCGCAAGCGCATCAACCTCACCGATCGGGATGCAAAACTCATGAGGACCCGTCAGGGCTTCATGCCCAGCTACAACGCCCAAGCTATGGTGTCACCGCTGGCACCAGGCGGACAGACGACCGGCATGCTGCTGACCGCCGTAGACGTTGTGGACCAAGTCAATGACGCCCTCCAGTTGACCCCGATGATGGAACAGGCAGAGGGTGTTACAGGAACCAGGACTCCGTTGACGTTGGCAGACGCCGGTTATTGTGGAGGCCGGAACCTGGAGGCGAGTCACCGTAAAGGTCAGCAAGTGGCAATGCCGGATATGGCCCGACCACTGGACAATCCCTATCACAAGGACCGATTCACCTATGACGAGGGCAACGACAGGTACGTCTGTCCTCATGGAAAGATATTGCGCTTCTCCAGCTCGTCCACAAACGCCGGAACGCCGGTCCGGGTATACCGAGCAGCCTCTGCCTCGGCCTGCCGCAGTTGCCCCGCATTTGGGGTCTGCACCAAGGATTACCCACGGGGACGCAAGCTAGAAATCGGGGCACGCGACCATGTACTGCGCGCTCACAGAGAATGGATGTCTACCGAGGCAGCCACGACGGCCTACAAACGGAGGAAGTACCTGGTCGAACCGGTCTTCGGGATCTTTAAGGAACAACTGAGGGCTCGGAGGTTCCTGTTGCGTGGCCTTGCCAACGTGAAGGCCGAATGGACGGTGCTTGCCATCGCCTTCAACCTCCGCACTATCTGGAAGGCGTGGAGACCCGGAGCCGACCCCTCCACTCAAGTATCCGCGGCCTAGTGCCTCTCCCCACTCTCTCACAGCAACTGCCGCTACTACACAACTCTCACCCTTCAATCCAGCATTCCCCTATCACTTCCCGGCTGGGGTCGTAAAAGCGAACCCTGGTCTAAGCGGCATCTTCATCTCTTCGTAGATGTCGCGTCGGAACAGCTGCCGGGGCGCTATCCGTCACTTCCCACTTATGGGACAGCCTCCAGGCGCACTTCGACCAGTTTGCCGGGGACGAGGCGCTCATGCGCACCCGTCCTCCTTGGCCCAACGGATGAGGCGATCAACCCCAGCCGTCAGACCTATGCCCAGCGGGTGAGGGATCAACGTCAAACTTCAACCGCCGGACTGAGCCGGGGACGGAGGCCCTTGCGTCAACTCCGTCGAATCGGCCCGCGCTGGTTGCGAAGGACCAACGTCAAACTCCGCATTGCCAGCATTCCCTCTTGGGCGAAGCCCGTGCAACAGGGATCACGCACCCAGGTTTCTATGGTCGGAAACCTTGGAGAAAGCCAAACAGTGAGGCAATTATCGCAGGTCTCCGACGCCGAAAAGACCCCACGCATGCCCCCACCCCGAAAATTGCTTCAAAGTTCACTCCCGCATCCGCAACGCCGGGCGCTACTGCGAGGGCCGCCGACCACCTCAGAGTGAGCGCCCGCCACACCTTGGTCACGACCTCGCGCCTGGCCCGCGCCTCTCCGCGTGTCGAAGAGGGCCTTCCTGCGCCAGCTGACCTGGCCGCTGCGGTCGAGGCCGTGCAGGGGCTGCTTCTCCGGAGGCAGCGTCATCCCGTGCTCCTCCAGCAATGCAAGCTCCATCTCCAGCAGCCGCTCTCGCTCCATAAGCCAATCAAAGCCCCTTCCCCTCGTTGGGGTGAGACTCCTTCAATTCCCGCCACAGGGCGATCAGGGACCAGGCGTCTCCGAAGACCTCCTCGTCGTCATCGGCAGGCTCAAGGGTCACCAGATCGGGGTACTCGCGCCGCATCGACGACTTTGACGCAGGACTTCCTTCGCTCACTGACCCTGCATCATCGCCTTTATCAGCGCTCTGCTCCGAGGGACCGGCGCCGGCGTGACCGGCCCCGGTCGTCTTCGGACTCACTGTGCCCTCCTTTGCCAGAGCCTCCACCGCGCCCTCCACCCTGGACAGCCGCCTGCGCGCCTCCTTGCCCAGCGACTCCATCCCGCTCTCCAACTCCCCCAGGCGCTCCTCCAGGGCGTCGTTGCGCTCTCGCTGACGGGCCGCCGCAGAACCCACGCCCTCCTGCAAGGCCCGCTCCAGGGACTCCCGCATCCGCCGCGACAGCCTCCCCGTCCTGGCGCTCTCGGCCACCGTGCGCTGGTCGATCTCCAACACCCGCGCCGCGCCCTTGTATCCCCGCTCCCACACCAGCTCTTGCAGCAACGTCATGAGCCGCATGTGGTACATGTTCTCGATGTCTCTGCTGTCCTCGATGCCGTGTTCGGTCGTCTTCATGGCAATTTCCTCCTTCTCCGAAGACTCGTTCCAGCTATGAATTCCACCAAGTCCGTGATTCGCACGATCTCTCGCCTCGCGTAACGCACCCCCACCTCAAGCGGACTTTTCGGCCGTTTTTGTCATCGGGCCGTCGATTTTGGCCGCGTCATGCACCCCCACTTCAAGCCTCTTTTTGTCATTGGAGACCGGACTCCGCCCTTTCATCAGATTGCTCACCGTTCACCTCCTGTAGAGGGGGTTTTGCCCCTGATTTAGCTACGAAATCACGACTTTGACCACTCAGTCACAAAAGTCCATTTCCTGTACACCCCCAATACTGCACGAAACGGGCCTCAGATAAGAGGGCATGGATGGTGCCACCATGCGTGGGGTCTTTTTCGGCGTTTGATTTGTTCACACTCTCTGTCGAGGGCTGCGATCCGGCGAATCGCGGCAAACCACGAGAGGTGAACATCTTGGCGCAGAAATCGAAGCTCCGGTCAAATGGCCGGCTCATTCCGCTGGCGATTGCGTTGCTGCTGGCGGCGCTGGTCGCCGTCCCCACCAGCAACCTCGCCCTGGCCCAATCGCCGCCCGCTGGCGACATCACCCTGGTCAACACCGACAGAGAATTCGTCGAGCGCAAGAAGGGCGGCGAGTTCGTCGCACGGCCCCTCTTCGACCGCAAGCTCCAAGACCTCTTCTACGCCGTTCGCGACGCCGACACCGGCGACTGGATATCCGCCATGTACCGGGTCAGGGGCGGCGAGAAGAAGCGCTCAGACGGCTGAGAGTACTCCTGGGAGTATCCCAGGCTGGACGAGCAGCCCGACCTCGACCCCGACAGGGCCTACCTGCTGGTCATGCTGGCTCACGCCGAGGACGGCAAGCAGGGAGACTTCTACGCCGTCGTCCCCATCCACGAGCCGGGACGCATCTGGGACAAGATTCTGAGCGCCCTCAACCCCTCCCGTTGGGCCAGGGCCGCAGCCGGGTGGGTGATCGAGGGAGTCCACGGGACGCTGTGCGGCGTGGTGGAGCGGGCCTCGGGCGAGGACGCCGACAACTGTGAGGGGAGTTAGCTCATGAGCGACATCCTCACCGGGACTCCTCCCGACCTCACCTACGCCCACGACCTTGTCCAGCAGGCGTGGATGGTCGTCTGGGCCGTCACGTCCGGCGCCCTAATCGTGATCCTGGGCTGGATGGGCCTCTCGCTCATCGTGTCCGAGCACCTCGGAAGGTCTCAGACAGGTTGGCGGGAGATGGTCCCCAGGCTCGTCCTCGGCCTCGTTGCAGCGGCGTCGTCCCTGTGGTGGTGCGCCCTGGTCATCGACGTTGCCGACGCCGTGTCCGGCTTCGTCGCGGTATCACTGAACGTCACCGCTCCGTTCAACCCTCAAGACTCTGCTCACCGCAGTTCAGGCGGGGAGCGTGGGCATGGCGTTGCTGCTGGCCCTTCTCTACCTGGTCTACGGTTTCTTCGTCCTCTACGTCATCGTGCAGATGATCCTGCGCCTTGCGTTGATCGACATCCTGCTGGCGTTGGCCCCCATAGCCCTGGGGCTGTGGATTCTGCCGCACACGGCGGGCTGGGGGCGGCACTGGCTCAGGCTCTTCATGACGACCACCTTCCAGCAGGCGATCCAGCTCATCGCCCTGGCGTTGGGATTCGGGTTCCTGAACGAGGTCGCCGCCATCGCTGCCTTCGAGCCGGTGCAGGACCTGGTGTGGAAGCTGTTGATGTCGTTGGCCTTCGTCTACATGGCGACCAGGGTGCCGTCCCTTCTTGGCAACGCCGGCACCTTCGACGCCTGGCTGTCCACCCTCTACTTCGGGATGAACCTGCCCGCCTCGATGGTGCGGTCGGCCCGGACCATCGGGCTTTTGGCCGGAGGAGCGGCGGGAGGCCCGGGCGGCGTTGCGGTGGGCGCGGTTGCCGCCAGCGCGGGGCTGTCGGCGGCGGCTGGCGGCCTCAGCTCGGCGGCTTCCATGGCCACCCCGTCGGGCGGCGGTGACGCGGGCAGCGAGGCCCCCAGGAGCGCCGGCGAGTGATCTCAAGGACAACGACGACGAAATCACAGAGGAGCGGCCCAATCCGTGCCGACCGAACCCGCAACGGAGGCAGAGCGATGTGCATGTGACGGAGCTGACGGACACCGACCGAGAGAGACGAGCGGAAGGCTCGAAGAACGAGAGGAGAAAAACAGATGGAAAACCTGACACAGACCATATCGAACCTGGTGGGCATCCTGCTGGGAATCGTGGGCGTCGTGGGCGTGGGCTTCTTCATCTACGGGGCCTACCTGTACCTGACGGCATCGGGAGCGCCCCACCAGATGGAGCGCGGCAAGAGCGCCATGATGACCGCCCTGGCGGGCATCGTACTGGCGATGGTGGCCTACGGGGTCGTCGAGCTGGTGATGGACGCGGTCGTCGGCTCCCCGGTGGAGATAGATGTGCCCGATCCCGACGCCGAAGCAGATGAATAGGAGCACGTGAGGAAGGAAAGGGGGGAAAAGAATGAGAGAACACGAGGTACCGACCCACGTGCAGGCCGAGGACAGGGTGCTGCTGTGGTTCACCTTCCCGCAGATCGTTGCGGTGGTGGCGGTGTGCGCCCTGTCCTACGGCGCATACCGCTACGCACCCGTTGGGCCGTCCGAGGTGCGGATGGGATTCGCCGTCCTGTTCGGGCTGATGGGCATCGCAGTAGTGGTGGGAAAGATAGGAGGTCGGCGGCTGCCGCTGGTGGCCGCCGACCTCCTCAAGTACCGGCTGGGAGCCAGGGTCTACGCAGGTTCTGTGTCCCAACTGGTGCGGCCTGAGCCGCCAGTCACGGTACAGCCGGTGAAGAGCGGCCCCGGCCCCCTACGGCTGATGGCGAGGCGGGTGGGAAAGACCCTCAAGAGGCTGCGCCGCCGCAGGAAGCAGAAGCGCAACGGGGAGAGAAAGCCCTTCCGACCCCACTGCTGGTTCGGCAAGCGCCGTTCCCGCAAGGCGGGCCGCGACAGCCAGGGCCACGGACCGAAGGGTTGGATAGCGGTCATGGCGGTCGTCGCAGTGGCGATGCCGCCGCGACCGTCCCCCAGTCGGTCCTTGCCGACGGACACGAGCCGTGGCGCGACGAGATCGACTTCGAGATCACGGAGCCGGTGGAGGGACGGCGGATATTCGTCGAGGCGCTTACCGTCTCCGGCGACCGGGCCGCAGTGACCCTGAGAGCGGCCACCGACCTGGACATCCGGGTGAGAGCCTTCGGCGGCGGCCAGGGCACGACCCTGCGCTTCTGGGGCTCGGCGACGCTGACAGAGGGAGAGAGCATCGACTATTCGCTGCCCCTCAACGGACCAATGCCCTCCTTTGCCGTTTCCTGGGAGGACGCGCTGGGACAGGCGGGGGCGCTCACCGTCGAGAGCATGAGCAGATTCCCTATCCGCTTGCCCGTCGTTGAAGGCGAGCTATGCGACCTGAACGCATGACCTCACTTCGGCTGGACGGCGGGGATCCGTCACCGGCGTCGTCGAGTCCGACTGCGTTGACGCCGTCGAGCACCCGGTCGAGCTTCAGACGGTGGCCGGACACGAGAGCGTCACCGAGACGGCGCTCATGGACGCCGGGGTGACTGCCATCACGGGAACGGTCGTTGCCACGACGGGAGCATCGACCGCGAGCGTCGCATTCGTCCCCGACGGGGAGACGAGCTTCCGGCTCGCCGTGCCCACAGGCGAGGCCCTTCACGCGGTGAGCGTGGACGTGAGCCTTGAGGCGACCCTAAACATCCCCATCCCTCCGCTGACGACGCTCACCCACCACCCGGAGCGGACGGAGAAGCGCACCGAGACGGTGAGCCTGTACAGGCCGGGGACGACCCGGACCGTCAGCGAGACGGTCACCGTCACCAGCGACGACGGAACGACCACGGAGCACACCGTCTCCGCCACCCTGTCGGTGCCCGGCGAGACGGTGCAGAGGGACGTGACCCTCACCATCGTCCATCCCGAGCACATCAAGGCTGAGACGACCGACCGGGAACCCCTCACCAAGACAAGGGAAGAGTCCCTATCCCTGGCCTCCGAAATCGGGTCCGACGACGCCTTTGCGGTGCTGGCATTCTGCCGGAGCCCGAGCCCGAAGACCCGCCCGCCGAGCAGACGCCCGGCGGCGACCTGACCGACTGGTTCCGCCGGTTGGGATGGGAGTGGCCCCCCAGTCAAGCTGAGGGCAGGCTCTGGTGAGACGGGCATGGACGGCAATCCTCCTTGCCGGGGCTGCGTTGGCGACCGTCGGCGCGGCCCCGGCCGAGGAGCGAAGCGATGCTGGCCGCCTTCGACGCGGTGCTGACCGCGATGGCCTACGCCGCCGCCGGACTCGCCGTCTTCGCCGTCGTCTGGGCGGGGTTCGTCCTGATGGCCGAGGGCGCGGAGGAGCGGGGCGGCGGCAGGGCCAAGACCGCAGTGGTGCATGGCCGTCATCGGCCTGGCGCTGGTTCTGCTCCGCCAAGGGCGTCGCCGCGCTGCTGAGCCACGGCGTCATCGGCCCATTCCCCAGTCCCCTAGTGACGAAAAGGAGAGCGAACCGAAGTTGAAAGAGTTTTTTCTGAACCTGAATGAGAGGCGGAGAGCGGCATCCCTCAGAGGAGGGCGATGTTCAGACGCGCAATGCGAACACCGAAACGAAGACCCGTTCCACGTTCGGAGCCGCCCCGCCGAAACTCCCGCCCGACCTGCCCCTGTTCTTCATGCTGTCGCACCTGGAGCGAGGACGGCCCGGTGCGGCTGGACGGGGTGCAGCTGGGCGTGTGCGAGGTGATGGGGCTGGAGATCGACGAGCCGAAGCTTGGGGCCTTCGCCGGGGCGCTCAACGCCCTCGACTTCCCGGTGCAGCTGCTCATGCGCCAGCACCCGCCGCGCCTTGGCGGTCTGCGGGAGAAGCTGCAAGAGGCCCAACCCGACGACCTGCCGCCGCAGACGAGAGCCGCCGCCGACTCGCTGAACCGGCTGCTGA
>CBDBLV010000001.1:0-250238 GCA_965207225.1 Dehalococcoidia bacterium | reverse complement strand
CCGCAGAAGGCCCCTGGCTCTGACGTATCAGCCTGCGCAATGACCGCCCTTTCCGTTCCGAACCCTTCCAATAGGGGCTGTCCCAGCAGCCTTGCTGGGACAACTCGCCCACGTGACCGGTCACCAATCTCCGCTTCCGCCCACCACAGTACAATCCGTTGCAGAACCGACCGGTCAGGCCCTTTTCGCCAATGCGTCACACAACCCCTGCTCCCTCGTCTCTCAGCTACGATCCCTGCCTACAGCAGTCTTACTCGGAGGACCCGTACTCAGCCGCAACTTGCCACCGGAGCATGTTCCAACTTCCCCACCGAGCCGTTCCCAGGACTTCCTATAGGGGATAAAAGGGCATTCCCATCACTTACCGTGTCAGCCCCCAACAGCTCCCAAAAGTACAATTCGTTGCAGAACCGGCGGGAGCGCCGCCCATCTCCTTCTCGGCCTGGAGGGCGCTCTCGGCCGCGTGACGTGTCAACCATCGTACTGTCGCCGTCCCAGAGGGCCTCGGCATCGCTTGCTGCGATGCGGCTCCGATGTGGCCATCTTGCCGACTTGCATTTCTGCAACTCTCACCCAACGCCGTAGAACACGCCCTGACCAAACATTGCTTGCTCACTTGCCAACCTCCCCTCCCTTTCGCCCGATTTCAGGTTGGAGACGCCCCCGACTTGCATTTCTGCAACTGACGCCAATCCCTGTACACCCCCTTGACATCAAAACCGGCCCCCGAAGGAGCTCCGGGCAGCTTCAGAAGGCGTATCGGCCGCCTTAACCGGCCCCGCCGGATCGCTCGCTGCGTTGTGGCTCCTATGTTGCTGAAGACCCGACCCACGCGCCCCATGCCCTGAATTCCCTTTTGGGAAGTCTTGCCCGAATCGGGTGAACCTGCCCTTATATCGAAGTGCTCGCTCTCGTTTAGCAACACCCTCCGTTTCGGCCTGATTCAGCTTCAGAACAGCCCCGACTTCCCTTTTGGGAACTGACACAAATCCTTGTACACGGGTAGCACATTACATCCGGCATCCGGGGAGTCATTTGACGGCTCCAGACGACCTGAGACGGACCTTGCCCACG
This sequence comes from Dehalococcoidia bacterium, assembly GCA_965207225.1. GTDB lineage: Bacteria > Chloroflexota > Dehalococcoidia > Plut-88900 > Plut-88900 > Plut-88900. The sequence goes on along the minus strand of CBDBLV010000001.1, from coordinate 249,164 downwards.
CTGGCAGATTGCTCGCTGCAATGGTGCAACACTGTCGCAGCAAGATCCCAGGGTCAGGGTCTCCCGGCCCGGTTCCTGCCATCTCTCCCTTGACGGCAGGACTGCCGATGGGGGATGATAGAGAGTAAGACGCTACACTATATCAATGAACAAAAATGGGGAGCGTACGTTGCCCGTCAAGCCGAGGAACACCGACACCATCACCTTCTCCCTGCCCCCGGAGATGGCCCAACAGGTGCGACAGGTGGTGAAGGACGAGAGCCGCACCCTGAGCGAGGTGCTCCGGGAGGCCATCCGCCTCTACATGGAGGAACGGGAGTGGCGTATCAAGGAACGAATGCAGCGGCGGCGCTCAGGCCGGGACGAACAGCGATGAACCGAGAAGAGAACGCACCCATGAAGCAGAAGGAGGATTGCACCCCCATTGCCCTCTACGCCAGGGTGCAGTCCCTCGTCGCCGTGTCGTTCTGCCTCGTCGTCGTGATTCTTGCCGGTTGCGCTCAGGAATCCGGCTCCCACGAGTCCGAGCCTGTGCTCGTGGGACTGATTACCAAGACCGAGGGCAACCCCTTCTTCGTCACCATGGCCGATGCGGCGCTTCAGCGCGCCGAGGAGCTTGACGTCGAGCTGCGCACGTACAGCGGCGCTTACGACGGAGACACGCAGGCGCAGATAGGGGCCATCGAGAAGCTGGTCGAGGCGGGCGCGAAGGGCATCCTCATCACCCCGTCGGACCCGCTGGCCCTCGCCCCGTCGGTCGCGCAAGCGCGTTCGGAGGGCGTGCTGGTGATCGCCCTCGACACACCTTTCGATCCGCCGGACACGGTTGACGCCACCTTCGCCACCGACAACTTCCGGGCCGGTGAACTAGTCGGCACCTGGGCGCGGGAGAAGCTGGGGCCGCTGGCGGCCCGGACGCGGATCGCGACGCTGGACGGCTACGAGACGCCGGTCACCGTCGACGTGATGCGCAACCAGGGCTTCCTCCACGGCTTCGGCATCGACATCAAGGACCCGGAGAGGAAATACGACGAGGACGACCCGCGCATCGCCGGCAGCGCATTGACCATGGGCGCGGAGGCGGGCGGGCACAGCGCGATGGAGCGACTGATGCGCATGGACCCGTCGATCCGACTGGTGTACGCCATCAACGAGCCCGCTGCCGCGGGAGCATATACGGCGCTCCGCTCCATGGGGCTGGAGCGGGAGGTGCTGATCGTCACCATCGACGGAGCCTGTCCCGGCGTGAGCAGGGTCGCCAGCGGCGAGCTTGGAGCCACCGCAATGCAGTTTCCGGTTCGCATGGCATCCCTCGGCGTCGAGGCCGTGGTCGAGTTCGCCAGGACCGGACAGAAGCCACAGCCCGCAACCGACCTCGGCTTCCACGATACGGGCGTGGCGTTGGTGGGTGCGGAGCCGGTCGCCGGGGTGCCGTCCATCGACGCCGAACAGGCCCTGACGGAGTGTTGGGGAGCCAGTCCAGCGCGGTGAGAACGACGCCGAACAGTATGACCGATACGAAGGAGAAGCCATGAATGAACGGACCGACCTGATACCCGTGGCCCTCTACGCCAGGGTGTCCAGCGACCGCCAGGACGTGGACCTGTCCGTCGCCGCCCAGCTGCGGGCATTGCGCGACTACGCCGACAAGAACAGCTACGTTGTGGCGAGAGAGTACATCGACGAGGCCGAGAGCGGACGCATCGCCGACAGGCCGGAGTTCCGCAAGATGCTGGATGAGGCCAGCAAGCCCGAGGCACCTTTTGCCGAGATTCTGGTCTGGAAATTCAGTCGCTTCACCCGCAAGCGGGAGCACGCCGTTGCCTTCAAGTCCATGCTCAGGCGCAAGGGAGTCCGCGTCGTCTCCATCACCGAGCACGCCGACGACTCCGCCACCGGCAGGCTCATGGAGGCCATCATCGAGTCGGTGGACGAGTTTTACTCGGAAAATCTTGCCGAGGAAGTTCGGCGGGGGATGCGGGAAGCGGCCTCCAGAGGCTTTTGGGTCGCCAGCCGCGTGCCCTACGGCTACCAGAAGCGCATGGTACAGGACGGGGTCAAGAAGCGCCCCACCCTGGAGCCCGATCCCGCAACATCTCCCGTGGTGCAGCGCATCTTCTCCATGGCCGAGTCGGGCCGGGGCATCCTGGACATCACCCAGACCCTCAACGCAGAGGGCATCGCCAACCCCACCGGCAGGCTCTGGTCCAAGAACGGCGTCCACATCATCCTCCGCAACGAAGCCTACACGGGAACCCTCCTCTGGGGCGTCGGCGGGAAGGGCAAAGACGAGCCGGTCAGGGTGGAGAAGGCTTTCCCTGCCATCGTCTCCAAGAGCCAGTACCGCCGAGTGAACAGGCGGATGCGCTCCCGCGCCCCCAGGAAGACTCACCCTCGAAGGGTGGGGAGCACCTACCTGCTCAGCGGCCTAGTCAGATGCAGGACGTGCGACGGGGCGCTCAGCGGCCAGGACGCCAAGAGCGGGAAGTACGCCTACTACGTCTGCCAGTCCATCATGAAGCGGGGCAGGCACGCCTGCGAGACCCCCAGGCTCAACGCCCGGCGTTTCGAGGCGATGGTGGTGGGAAAGATACGGGAGAACGTGCTCACCGAGTCCAACATCCGGGAGCTGGTGAAGCTGGTGGACGAGGAGATGGACGGCATCGCCAGGGAGCAGCGCCAGAAACTTCAGACCATCGAGTCTGAGCTTGAGGACGTGAAGCGCAGGCTGGGACGGCTCTACGACCTGGCGGAGACCACGGACCTGGACATCGAGGACTTCAAGCCCCGCATCAGAGACCACCGGGAGCGGCAGGAGAAGCTGGAGGCGTCGGCTGTTGAGGCCAGGGCGATGCTCTCGCAGCGCAGGGAGGTGCTGGACGACGTGGAGACCATCACGGCCTATGCCCAGGACCTGAGCGTGTTCCTCAACAAGAGCGAGCTGACCGAGCGGAGGGCCTTCATCGAGTCCTTCGTGAAGGAGATCGTCGTGATGCCGGGGAACGCGCTGCTGCGCTACTCCATACCCATGCCGGAGGATGCTCCGATAGGGGGAAGGGACGCCGAGGAGGTGGCTCTCCACGCCCCGGTTCTGTCTACCGTCAAGTCTGGTGGAGCTGAGGGGATTCGAACCCCTGACCCCCTGCTTGCAAAGCAGGTGCTCTCCCAACTGAGCTACAGCCCCGACTCCCCTCAATTCTAACCCCTCCCACCCCCTCCCTCCAAACTCTCACTCACCGCCCCTGCTTCGAAATGTGCGTCTCCCCTCCCTTGATCACCATCCTCACCCGAGCCTGGTCTTGCAGTACCTTTATGTCTAGCAACGGGTCCCCGTCCACAACCATTAAATCCGCCAGCTTCCCGCGTTCCACCGTCCCTATTTCCTTCTCCAGCCCCAGGCACTCCGACGCCCATCCCGTCGCCGACACTACAGCCTGTACATTCGTCATCCCGCCGTGCTCCACCAGCCACTGCAATTCTTGTGCATTTATGTAATGTTCGTATCCACCAGCATCCGTTCCCGCAACGACCTTAACGCCCAGTTCCAGCGCCTTCTGTATGCTCTCGACTTGATGCATGTACATCGCCTTGGCCCGAGCGCTGAAGTGCGGCTCCGGCGCCTCCCGATGAAACGCATACACCGTCAGCGTCGGCACAAAGAACGCCCCTGTTTCCGCCATCATCGGGAGAAGCTCCGGGTCCTCGTCCAGATAGCTCCCGTGCTCTATGCTGTCTGCCCCCGCCTCGACTGCAAGCCTGAGCCCCAGCCCCCCGATGGCGTGGCACATCGCCCTCTTCCCCAGCGCATGCGCCTCTTCGACGATCGCGAATATCTCATCTCTCCCGAACGCAATATCCTTGGGCCCGTGCCCCGGGCGTGAGCTCGCCCCGCCCGTCGTGGCGAACTTGATTACATCCGCCCCCATCCGGTCTAGCTCCCTCACCTTCGCCCTTACCGCATCGACCCCATTCGCCACCCCCGGCGGAAGGCTTACGTTCCCCGGCTTAGGCCGCCTATGCCCCGACGGACTCGCCCAGTCCCCAATCCCGCCCGTCGGCGACATGATGCTCAAACTCAGCACCATCCGGGGCCCGGGGATAAGGCCCTCCTCAATTGCGGTCTGAAAACCCTTGTCCAGCCCGCCGGCATCCCTCATCGCCGTATATCCGGTATCCAGTGTCTTCCTCAACACCTCGGCAGTTCGAAGGTGTCGCAGGCTCGGTGGAGCATCCAATTCCCACCTCCCCACCAGCCCGTACACCGAACCCGCAATGTGGTCATGGCAGTCGATCAGCCCCGGCAGAAGCGTCATCCCGCCCAGGTCCGTGACGTCAGCCGTAGGCGGTATGGTCACTTCATCCCGCCCCCCGACCTCCGCTATCCGCTCCCCGTCAATCAATACGGTTTGCCCTCCCCTAGTCGGACCCCCTGTCCCGTCAATCAGGTAAGCATTTATCAGCGCTCTCATCTTCCCTCTCCGCTTCCTGCCTGTGTTAGGCCTGCGTGTTCAAGAAAGGCCAAAAACATCTCCCTCGACTGCGCCTCGTATATCGGCGAATATGCCGTGAACTCCCGCAAGTTCGTATCCGCTTCCGACTCCGGGTCGAAAGCCGCACCCATCATTTTGTAATCGTCGAAAAGCTCCCGATTCCAAACCTTCAGCTCTTCCAGTGTCAGCTGCGGCTCGAACTGGAATGCATACGAGTTCCCATACCGAAACGCCATGCTCAACTTGTTAAACGACCCATCCCGACACAGCATATAACCGTACGCCAGCTCCGAGGCCCCGTCCGGCACCGTGAACCGTTCCCCGTGCAGCGTTGGCACCAGGGGCACTCTCAGCTTGCCGAACACCGGGTCCCGACTCCCCTCCTCCGTAACCCATATCTTCCGCAACCCGACCTCGTACCCTCCCGTCGGCCCCACCGCCCCTCCCAACGCCCGGGACATGATCTGCGCCCCCAGGCAGATCCCGAATACCGGCACCCCTGAGTCCATCGCCTCGCCCAGGTACTCCCGCTCAGCGTGAATTGCAGGAAAATCGTCGTTCGCCGATTGCGGCCCTCCGACCGCAACTATCAAGTCGACTTCTCCCAACGGCGGCGCATCAAATCTGTTAAAGGTAGGTGCGCTTTCGAAGACGTTCAGCGACACAAGCTCAAACCCGAGCCCCTCCAGCACCGCGGTGTAGTTGCCAGCCAGTGTCTCCGGCGCAGCGTGCCGGATTATCAGCGCTTTCCTTGACATCTACACTATCGGCCACGACTGAGGGACACTGGTCCCCGTCCGCTCAAGCATGTCCGCCCCGATGCCCTGCAGCTTCTCCATCAGCTCCCATTCGTCCACGAAGGTCGGCTTCTGCCCCTCCACCACCACCCGACCGTCGACCATCACTGTGTGAACGCTCCTCCCGTCCGCATTGTAGACTAGGCTGTTTACCGGGTTGAACAGAGTCCGCCACTCCGGCCGGCGAGTGTCGAACAGCACAATGTCCGCTTTCTTTCCCTCCTCCAGCGACCCGATCTCCGACTCCAGCCCCACCGCCCGCGCCCCGTCGATGGTCGCCATCTCCAGCGCTTTTTCCGCCGGCACCATGCTCGTCGACCCCCGTCCGTCCTTGTAAAGCACCGCCGCCAGGTACATCGACCTCATCACCTCCGCTACGCACGAGTTGTTCCCCGAGTCCGTGCCCAGCCCGACCGTAACACCCCGCTCGATCATTTCCGGCAGTTTGCCCCTGAACGTCGTTCCGGCGCCCATCTTCAACGCTGCCGTCGGGCACATCACCATCTTGGTGTCCGTCCTTGCCACGCACTCCACCTCCGACTCGTTCAGCCCAACCACGTGCGCCAGCAGCATGTTCGGCCCCAGCACCCCGATCTCCTCCAGCCATTCAATAGGCCGTTTCCCGAATTTGTCCAAATGCCCTTGCACCGCCTCAGGCGAGTTCACGCAGTGGATCGTCATCCAGGCCCCGTTCTCGTCCGCTATCCGCTTCGCAGCCTGCAGCATCTCCTTCGACGAAGATCCCACGTCCGCCGGCATCGTCCACGCCCGCACCCGACCATCCAGCGCCCCGTCGAACTCCTTCACCGTGCTCTCCATCAGCTGCTCCGCTTCCTGCAGCCCGATCAGCGGAACGTTGATCGCATTCGGCAGGTCCGTCACCGACGCCCCGATTATCACCCTCGCCCCCGACTCCTCGTAGGCCTTCATGCACACGTCCGGGTTCCGGGTCGTGCCCGGGTCTACAACCGTGGTCGTCCCGTACTTGAGGCACTCCGTAAGTGCCAGGAGCGATGTGTGATACTCCTCCTCGGGGCTCATCTGCAGGGCCAGCTTGAACACGTTGGTCAGATAGTCGACCGGCTCCAGCGTATCCGGAAATATCCCCCGTGTGGCGTGAGCGTATGAAATATGTAGGTGTCCGTTGATGAACCCCGGCGTCGCCACCATCTCCGACCCATCGATAACCCGCTCAGCCCCGACATCCCTCAGGTCCGCAGCCTTCCCTACGTGACTGATCCTCGACCCCTCCACCACGATTGCCCCGTCCCGGATGATCATCCGTCCGCCGTCCAGCGTGAGGATGTATCGAATGTTGTCTATCTTTGTTGTTGCATTGGCCACGGCCACTCTCCTGCTTTCAGTCTTGTTATGGAGCCAGTGCCTGCAAAGGCTCTACGGGAATGTTGCGCAGCACCCAGAATGTCACTATGCCGAAGACCAGTCCCCAAATCAACTTCGAGTTGATGAATACCGACGCCGGAGCCGGTATCCGGAAAGCCCTCAGTGCCCCCACGGCAAACGCATAGCCCAGAAACGGCAAGGACAACACGGTGAGCAGGTTGTACCCCAGGGCGCTCATCGGGTTCCCGTAAAGCAGCTGGTGCAAAGCCCGCAGAGTCCCGCATCCCGGGCAATGATACCCCGTCAACCCGAGAAACGGGCACACCGGGTAGTTCCCCGGCTCCCGTGGGTCCAGGACGTAGAGCACTGCTGCAGCCGTAAGAATCAAAGCGCCGGCGAGCACGTATTGCGCCCTTTCCGACACCCTTCGCCCCTGCACCACTATGGATCTATGGTGGTCGGTCGTCAGCAATCCCTTATCCTGTACCTGTATGACTAACGGGCATTGTTTCGGCCTTAGTTAACACGCCATTTATCCGGCAAGGTTGGTGAGAATGCCCAGTGCGGAAAATGAGAAAAATGGGATCCCCAGCCCAAAGGATACACACGCCCAGATCCTTGCATTTCGGGAGGACCGCACAGCGCCTTGGATGTCCCCACTTCTAATTTTTCCATTGACTCGCGCCGCGAATACAAGGGATACGATTCCCGCAGGCCAGAAGCACAACAGGGTTGTAAATATCGCCCTGCCGAGATAGTTGGGTATGACAGGACGCACAGATTCTGCGTCGTCGCCCCCATAGCGCCCCGTGTAGCGCCTGCCTCCCGGTTCTCTCCCGCAGTTGCTGCAGAACCTGTTGTCCTGGTAGTTGGGCTGGCCGCAGAACGGGCAGATATTGATTCCCGACGAATGCGCGCCGCCCCTCTCATATCCACTTCCCCTCGCCCCCGAGCTTTCCCCGTACCTTTGCCTCTCGCGAGCGGCACGCTGGGCCTCCTCCGCACGCTGGGCCCTGGCTCTTCTTTCTGCGTCGTACGCTGTTCGGCTGCTTGGGTTGCCGAGTACCTGGTACGCCTCGTTGATCTGCTTGAAAATAGCCTCGGCCCACGGGTCCTTGTTGTGGTCGGGGTGGTACTTGAACGCCATCCGCCGGAACGCGCTCCTGATCTCTTCCTGGGAGGCAGTCGGAGACACGTCAAGGAACTTGTAATAGTCGTCATTTGTGGCCATAAGAGTTCAAATTCAAGACTCATTGATGCGTCCACTGCTAATCAAGCTCGGGAGGTTATCCCTTCGCGTGAGGTTCCTGCACCCAGTCGGCACGGAACTGGTACATTTCCTCATTGCCAGACCCGCAGCACGCTGAAGGCCTCCGAGTGAGCGTGTGAACATCGTGCTGACAATAATGACAGTTCATTCCTCCAGCACTGACTCCGAACCCCCAGCCCCGACAAAGATCAGGATCACCCAGCCTACCGTTATCACCAGCCCCACCCCGAAGGAAATCCACGCCCAGTTCTTCGCGCTCCGGGACGTCCGCCACGCCCCTTCCATATCGCCCATTGCGACCTTCCCATTCACCTGGGCCGCATACACGATGGCAACAATCCCGAACGGCACACAACAGAACAGGGTCACCAGGATCGCCTGGACAAGGTAGTTTGGGACGCGGGTAGAGGCAACGCCCGCATCTCTGAAGGGCCTGTATCCCGGCCCGCTGTCATACGGTGGTTCCGGGGTAGGTGGCGGTGGCGGAGGTTCTGGACCCGGTGCCTGCTCCCGAGGAGCCCGCTCCTGCAGCGTCTGCCCGCAGTTTCCGCAGAACCGGGCCGTATCGGAGTTCCTCGACTCGCAAGTCGGGCAGTACATCAAGCAATATCCAAGTCGACGAGTATGTTTATCTGGTCAAAGTCTCGCACACGATGAGACATTTGCATAACCTATCCCGCGGGTGGTAGGACCACTCGTGCTGAGGCTCCCGAAGTATGTCCTGAGCCCCGCCAAAGGGGGTCAATCGGATTCCAGGGAGTGTCCCAGTGGTGAGCAGGTCACGCAAAGGTCTCTTCTCGAAGCCCATCCGGCGCTGTCAAACCCGCCTGGTATCACAGGATCAGTGTCTTGGGCTGCGCATCGAAGAATTTGACCTTGACGGCGCTGCGGCGCATTCCTTGAGCATCAACCTTTGCAAAAACGCCCTCCAACGAGTCGTCGGCCGCCACAACCCCATCCTTGCTCATCGCCACCCATTTGTCGGGGTACGTCTTGAGCTGGGTCTCCCTCTCTTGTTTTATGCGTTGCCAGACAGCGTGCGTCTCGGCCAACCGCTCGCGGAGCCTCTTTACCCCATCCAACCCCTTGATAGTCTCCACCGCACTCTCCAGCACCGGGGCCTTTACTTTCTTCGTAAGTGTCATTTCTGATTTTTCCTGATCAATTTGTTGTCATCACACCAAGCCTCCCCAACCCCACATCCCCCCACCATCAAATCTCCCTCAGCAGCGCCGAGAACCCCGCTTGCTCGAAATCTCGGTCGTACGCTAGGGCCTCGCTTATCTTCCGCTCTTCCATTACCAGGAAGCTGGCGCAGTCCGTAAGGCTCCATCGCTGGTCGCTCCGGGAAGCGTATCGCTCCACCGCCGCCCTGAACTGATCATCAGTCTGCGGGATGACTTCAACGTTAGGGTCGTTTTCAAGGTCATCCGATAACTGGATGACATGGCGTCGGGCGTCCTCGCCCATCCTCGCAGTCGCATTAAACACTTCCGTCAATGCCATTTGCGTCGTCACAATTAAGGCTTTCCCCAACCCGGACGCCACCGCCTCTGCCTTCACGTGATGCTGGTCTCCGGAGTGCAAGAGTGCGATCCAGTACCCCGCGTCCGCGAAGATTTCCCTCATCAAGTCTCCTCTTTGGGCCGGCCATATAAGTAGTGTTTGTGGTTTCTTGCCCCGTCGGTTGGCGCATCCTCATATCCAACTTGGGGAATGGATCTGTGTAGTTCTTCGAATATTTCCAGAACGGCTTGTGCACCCCTGCCCGTAACACGGGCCTCTTCAACGGACACTATCACCTCTTTACCCTCTTCCAAGTCCAGGGGCTCAAGGGGCGTAAGCACGCCATTGGAGTACCTTGCTCTCACACTTGTAGTCATGTCCTGTCTCTCCTATCTCCCGTCCCAACCGACCACCCGGATACCCGATACATAATCGCTACCTAAGTATCCCAAATCCGCAAAGAGCCTTCGCATCATTCCTCTTCTTTAGGATGACCGTAGAGATAGTGTTTCTTGTTTTTGGCTAGATCGGTGGGGAGGTCGTCCCAAGTGTCCGGAGGCAACTCCGCTTGTCGTTCCTGGATCTTGCGCAGTATGCGCAACAGAGGACCTTCTTTCTCTTCTATAATCTTCCTTGGAGCCCCTTCCACCGACACCCTGACCTCCTGCCCTTCCTCCAGGTCCAGCGGCTCAAGCGGCACCAGCGCCCCGTTACAGAATCTCGCCTTTACGTGCGTGAGCATAACCCGTCCTTTCACAATACCCGCGACACCTCCCCATTATACCCACCCCTCCCCACCCGACCCCTTCGCCCCTACCGCCTCCCCCGACCCGCCGGCCTGATAGAAAGCCGGCGCTCGCTCCCCGCTCCCGTACTCTCCGTCGTCACCTGCGAATTCCTGGCCAGCGCCATGTGGATCACCCGACGCTCGTTCGCCGGCATAGGGTCCAGTGTGAACGGCTTCCCCGTGTTCCGTACCCGCTTCGCCAGCCTCTGCGCCAGCGTCTCCAGGTACTTGTACCGGCGCTGTTTGTACCCCTCCACGTCGATGTTCACCGGCGTCCACTCCGTCAGCCGCTTGCTCACGATGAAGTTCACCATGAACTGCAGCGAGGACAGCGTCGTGCCCCCCCGCCCGATCAGCAGCCCCGAGTCATCTCCCATGATGTCGATGGACAGATCTTCCCCCGCGATGCTGTTCGTCCTCAGCCGCACCTCCGCATCCACCTCCATCAGGTCGAACATCTCCTCGAGGACTTCTTGGGCTATGGAAATCGCCTCGGGGGTCTTTTCTCTCGGTGTGACTCTTACTCTGGCGGGCTCACTGCCTATACCTAGTATGCCCGCTCTACCCTCTGTTACGACGACGACGTCGACCTCTGCGCGATCTGCGTCGAGCTGTTTCAGACCCAGGTCGATCGCCTCCTCCACTGTCTTGGCCGACACTTCCAGGCTCTCCATGGACTACCATCTCCTTTGAGCTATCGGCTCCCTTGCTTGCACTGGCTTCTACCGTCCGACCACCGCCTTCCGCCGACGGCAATAAATTACCCCACCCCGTCGCCCGATACTGCAATGCTATCCCAATCACGTTCGATACCACCCAGTAAAGCGCCAGCCCGCTGGGGAACTGGATGGTGATAAACCCGAACATCACGGGCATCATCCACTGCATCATCCGGTTCATCTGCATCTGCCTCGGGTCCGTGGACGGGTTCGCCATCATCTTCTGCTGCACCCACATCGAACCCCCGACCAGCAACGGAAGCATGATCCTCGTAGGGTCCGGCTCCGAAAGATCGAACCACAGGAATCCCTTGTTCAGCGGCACCGCCGTGTGAACCCCCGGCAGCCACGAATACAGCTTCTGCGAAAGGTCCACCAGCCGCTCCGGGTTCTGGGGCAGCGCCTGGATTATCGACTGGTACAGCCCTATCCAGATCGGCAGCTGCACGACCATCGGCCCCAGGCACCCGACCGGGTTGACGCCCTCCTCCTTGTACAGCCTCATCGTCTCCTGCGTCACCTTCTGCGAGTCCTTGCCATACTTCTGCCGGATCTCCTGGATCTTCGGCTGCAGCTGGGACATCGCCCGACTCGCGTTGATCTGCTTCCGCGTCAGCGGGTACATCGCAATCCTCACCACGATGGTGAACGCGATTATGCTCAACCCGAAGTTGCTGGCCAGTATCCCGTACAGGAATATCAGCGCATTCAGCATGGGCCCGAGAAGAATCGCATCCCAGATGTCGATGATTATGCCCATGCCTGCTCTTTCACTCTCCTACTGTGCAGGAGAGAAACCCGCCAGCCCTTGGCCCGTGTTCGCATCGATTGCGAATATATCGTATTTGTTCGTCACTATGTACGCCGTGTTCCCCCGATGCCCGACCGGCGCCAGTATCTGCCCCCCGCCGTCCCCCAACTCCCGCGTGTTGAACGGCGAGTCCCACGCCGGCGCCCCCGTCTGCGGGTCCAGCCCGTACACCCGACCGTCCCTTGACCCCACCACCAGCACCTTGTCTGACAGGGTCGTGGACTGCGTGCCCGACCCCGTTTTGCTTACCAGCGCCGGAGTCCCGCGAATGCCCTCGGTCGCTATAAACGGCTCCGCCCACAGGAGTGAGCCCGACGCCGCATCCACCGCCTGAACGCTCCCGTCCAGCGAGGAGATGAAGATCAGGTCCTGCCCTCGGGATTCCCCGAACAGGGCGTCGGCCCATATCCAGCTGTTGGTCGTGTACTTCCACGTCTCCCTGGCATTCAGGCCCCCGTTGACCGGCACGGCGTAGAAGCTCTTGTCGAAGGAGCCTACGTAGGCCACCCCGCCTTCCACTATCGGTGTCGCCGCAATGGCGCCCCCCGCCCGAAACTCCAGGGTCTTGCCCCCGTTTTCACTCACCCCGTAGAGCCTGCCGTCCATCGTCCCGAAGTAGACCACCCCGCCCTGTACCATCGGTGCGCCCCAGATGGGACTCTGCGCCGGGAAGAAGACCCCGCCCGCAGTGCCCGCCTTGGACTCTCCCGTATTCGCGTCCAGGGCATACAACATCCCGTTGTCTGAGCCGAAGTAGACCGTGTTGCTCGCTTGCGAGTATGCGACCCCACCAAATATCACCCCCACCGAGTTCAACCCCGGCTCCGGGAACTGCCAGATCGGGTTGTCGAATCCCTCCGCCCCGATGGCGTACACCCGACTGTAGTCTTCCCCGTCCGCCGTGTATATGACCGACACAAAGGTCGTCTGCCCCTCAAGCCCGGGCCCCGCCACCGGCGACCCATAGATCGCCGTCGACTCCCCGGTGACGATGAAGCTGTTATTCAGCGCCCCGGATACCGCGTCGAAGATCTGCAGGGTCGCCTGGTCCGAGTCACGCTTGGTCGGTACATAAATGGAATTGCCTATCGGGCTCGGCCCTCCCCACCCCTGGAACGTGATGCCCAGGCCCGCCCCGGTGCAGGCCGTCAGCACCAGGAGTGCAGCGACCGAAAGGACTAGCAGCAGTCTGCCGGACACAAGTCGGGGCAGGCTCAGTGCGCCGTTGACGGACGCCCTTTCATCAGGGCGTGTATTACCAGAGTTAACGAGATGGCCTTTCAGGGTACCGGGTCGTACCCGCCTGCTGAGAGTGGATGGCACCGGCCTATGCGTCGGATCGTCAACCAGCCGCCCTTGAGCGCTCCGTATCTTTCGACCGCGTCCTGGCCGTATTCGGAGCAGGTTGGGAGGTATCGGCACGTGGGGCCGGGGCCATAGTACGGAGAAAGAAACTGCCGGTAGAAGCCGATCAGGCCCAGGACAAAGCGCTTCGGGATCATGCTCGAAAAGCCTTCGGCTTCTGGCCGGCCAGCAGCCCGAATGACTTGAGCAGCCGGCCCAGCGCATCCCTCAGGTCCCGGTATCCGGCCTCGGCGGCCTCTTTCTTGGCGATTACGACCAGGTCCCAGCCGTCATGCCCGACCAGCTCGGCCGCGATTTGCCGCAACCTTCGCTTCATCAGATTGCGCCGGACGGCGTTGCCCACCCTCTTCCCCACCGAAAATCCGGACCTGCTGACTTCAAGACCGTTGGGAATCGCGCCAAGTACCAGAAACCCGTTTGCCCTGCGCTTGCCCCTCCTAAGGACCCGATCGAAATCGCGGCTCTTGCGAAGCCGCCGATCCCTGGCCGCACCCTTCAGCAGCGGGCTCCCCTTTCTTTAATGTTCGAAGTAGTAAGCCCTAAACGGCCAGTCTGGTCCGGCCCTTCGCCCGACGCCGCTGTATTACGTATCGTCCGCCGCGCGTACTCATCCGGGCCCGGAATCCGTGCTTCCTCTTTCGAGGCAGCCTCTTCGGTTGGTATGTCCTTTTAGGCATGTTTCAGACTCGTTTAGGGATGCCGATTATAGTTTGCCCACCCTCCACCTGTCAATCTCACCCACCCGTCTCCGAGCGGGGTGGCGTTCAAATTGAGCCCAGATGAAAGGGCTTGGGCGATATGATTGTTTTGCGTTTTCAGGCACGGCTTTGATTGTTTAAGGTACGCGAGGGGAACCCTCTACCCCTTGGTCCCCCTCTCCCTTAGGGCCTTCAAGGGAGAGGGGGAGAGAAGAACAGGGGCAGACGTTGGCGCTGAAGCGCCAACGTCTGCCCCTAGTTCAGTACTGGGGGAAGGGAAAAGGGAGGGTTTGGGGGTGGGATTATTCATAGCCTTGCCTCAGGCGGCCGGTGGCGCGGCGGGGGATGTAGTGGGAGGCCTGGACGAGGAGGGCGAGGGAGGAGAGGAAGTCGTCGTGGCCTTCGGAGGGGTCTACGAAGAAGTTGATGGTCTGGTTGGGTCTTACTACGCTCTTTGCTTTAGAGATTTGGGACCAGAACTCGGTGGATTCGGGGGAGCCGTCGGGCTTGTAGGTGTGGAGCCTGGCGGAGTTGATGGCGGCGAGGAGGTCGAAGCCCAGCTGTGATTTGCTTTTGGCGGTGAAGGTGAAGGGTTTGACGATGGAGGTTCCCAGAGACTTACGCAGGAAGGCGGCGACGCCTGCACCGACACCAGTAGCGTCGACTACTACCCTGCGGCATGCCCACACGTTTTTAAGGATGTGAACGAGGGTCGAGAAGATCTCGGTGTGGGGCTTACCTGTCCACCAGAAGTGCTCGACCACACTAAGGGTGGGAAGCTTAGACCCGAACCCGTCGTCAAGGTAGCGGAGTTCGCCGATGGTGACGACAGTGGAGTCTCTCAAGGGCTCGGAGGCCCTTAGCCCGCGGTTGGCGGGCTCTTCCGATTCGCCAGCAAGGTCTATGCCGGCCACGTAGGTGCGCCCTTCCAAGGGTGCGCTGCAACGGCTGTGATTGCCCTTAAGGAGGGCCTGCCGGGTATTGTCCAGGAACCTTCCATCGTCGGAAACGGGAGTGAGGCAGTACTGGGAGAGGAACAGGGGGTGATCGCTGCCGAGGCGCTGCTGTTCGGCCTCGATGAAGCGCTGATAGTGAGGGTTGTGCTGGGCTACGGCCTGCCAGTCGAACTCAAAGTGGCGCTGGATGCCGTCGGAGCGTTGAATCTCGAGGTTGGACTGTTTGACCTGCTCGAGGAGGGAATGGTCGCTCCAAGCGGTGCCGTAGTGGACGGTAGTGACGTTGTTATGGGCTGCCATGGGAACGAAGTCGCGGTTGAACTTATCGGGAGAGACGTCCTGAGACTCGTCGATTTCGAGGAGGAGGCTGGCGGTATTGCCGATAACGTTGCTGGTGGGGTGGGCGCTGAGGAATAGCTGCCGGGCGCGGCCGACGTGGAATGAACGGCCGCGTTCGAGTTGGTAATAGACGTCCATGCGCCGTAGGACTTTTTCGAGTCGGGAGATGCTGATGAGGGCCTGGGGATGAAAGGTGGGGGCGGCCTTTATGGCGGTCACGGTGGAGCGGACATAGGCGGAAAGGAGTGCGGCTTCGATCCAGGCGGAAATCTCGTTCTTGCCGCCCTGGCGGGCTACCATGACGGAGAAGGTAAGGCCCTTGTGGAACTGGACGCTATCGAAGACAGCCTGGGCTATCCGGTTCTGGTAGGGCCTGAGGTCGTCGAAAGCTACCAAGGGGTGACACCGGTGATGCCGAAGACGAACTGGAGGATGGCGGCGATCATGACAAAGAAGAAGAGGGTGTTGATGCGGCCCTTGATCTCGGCGACATGCCGTTGGAGCTCTGCGAGGCGCATTTCGAGGACGGCGTCAAAGGTGGACTCGGGCTTGATGGCCGGGGGCGGGGCGGTGTGGGGTTTACGTTGGAGGATGTTCATGATGTTGATTAGCAGTTTGATTCCCATGGGATTATCTTGAGGCCGAACTTTTCGGAGGCTCCTTTGAGCATATTCTCGATGCTCTCCTCGGTGGGTGCGGAGGAGCCAGGGTAGAGGCGAGCCTTGGCGGCGAGGGCGCGAATCAGGAGATCGAGGGTCTTAGTCAGTTGGGCGTCTCTGTTGCGGACCTTCTTGGCCTTGATGAACTTTCGGAGACGGCCGCGGAGCATGGATATCTCTCTGTCCAGGCCGGGGGCGCTTCGGGACTCGAAGGTCCTTTCGCCCGTGATTCCGGGGCTCTGGTTGGGGTTGGGGGAGTCGTCCGGGGCGCCGGGCTTTTGGGTCTGGTTGCCCTGGGGTTCTTTGGACTCGGGGCGCGGGGGTTGGGAGGGGGTACGGGTCTTTCTGCTCATTCGGCAGTCCTTTCAGCCAGTTCGGCAATTCAGTTTGTTTCGGCGATGCAGCGGGTCCGAGGGGTCGGGGCCCGGGTCGGTCGGCAGGTATGATAGCACTATTGTGCGTTATGTGTCAAGAGGTTTGGTTGCGGGTTTTGTGGGGTCTTCGCCTGGGTGGCGCCCAGGGTACCCACGAGGGGCACCCCTACAGGGGAGAGTACAGGGGACTTGTTGGTCATACGGCAGTCCTTTCGGCCGGTTCGGCAGTTCAGTTTTTTCGGCGATGCGGCGGGTCGGGATCCGGGTCTGGGGGAGATTATAGAATGGGGGTGCTAAGAAGTCAAATGTTCTGGGTGGGGGGGGTGGAAGGGCGCGACGGATGAGAATTGCGTGGGCCTCCCCCCGCTCATACTTCGAGTGGCCTCAGCATGAGCGGCCCCTCCGCCCTGGGAGGGCGACCAGTCGATCGCCCCTACAAGGAGGGGATACCCCCCGCTCCACGGGCGGGCATTTACCCCCGGTACGCCAGCAGTATCCCCACCGTGGCGGCGACCCATCCCACCACCGTGAGCAGTATCGGGACGTCCCTGATCAGGATATCCTCCGGGCTGCCCCCCGCCTGCTTAGCGTGGATGAGGTAGAAGTACCGGGCTATCCCGAAAACCACGAAGGGGATGGTGAACATCATCGCATCGTTGGGCGGCAGGTTGTCGGCCGTGAAGGTGTAGAGGATATACGCGATGAGGGTCGCCGCCATGAGCATCGTTATCAGCTGGTCGAGCATCGGGATAGAGTAGAAGCCCAGGCTGGCCCGGTGCCCGGCGCCGTCGTCCTCCAGCGTCAGCAGCTCCTGCCTCCGCTTGGCAAACCCGATGAACAGCGCCCCCAGGCCCGTGCATATGTAAAGCCACGGCGACGGCTCGGCGGAGATGACCAGCGCCCCTGCCGCCGCCCGAACTACGAAGCCGGCGGATATGCCGAAGACATCCAGTATCACCACTTGCCGGAGTGCGATTATGTAAACAGTTGATATGCCGATATACGCAACCTGCGCCCAGCCGTAGCTGACCTCCAGGAGAAAACCCAGGGCCAGTGCCGCCCCGACGAACACCACCGCCGCAGACCCGGCCACCCACCTGGACACCCGTCCCGACGCCACCCCCCTCCCCGCCTTTCTCGGGTGCAGGCGGTCCCGCTCTGCGTCCACCAAATCATTGACCAGGTAGACCGCCGATGAGAGCAGACAGAACAGCCCGAACGCCGCCGCAGTGTAGCCAACGACTTCGAGCACCTGGTCGGCGTCACCCGGGTCCCAGGACAGGTTGATGGTGAAGGCCAGAGGCAGCAGAACGACGAAGTTCTTCGTCCACTGCCTGGGTCGCATTGCGGCCAGGAGGGGAAGCAGTTGGCCCATCAGCGCCGGACCCGCATGTTCATCTCGCCCCGAACGCCACTGCGCCTACCCGAACTTCCGGTAGTTGTCGTTGAACATGGCCAGGAGCTTTTGCGCCTGCCTGTCATACTCATCAGCGTCTTCCCACGAGTCCCGGGGCCTCAGCGCCTGGGCGGGGACTCCCGGACAGCCCACCGGGACCTGCAACCCGAACACCGGGTCGGTCACGGTCGAAATGCGGTCCAGCGACCCGTCCAGAGCCGCCCTCACCATCGCCCGCGTGTACTCGATCCTCATCCGGTGGCCCACGCCGTAGGGCCCGCCCGTCCAGCCGGTGTTCACCAGCCACACGTTGACCTCCGCGCCCTGCAGCTTGCGGGCCAGCATGTCCGCGTACACCCGGGGCCGCATGGGCATGAAGGGCGCCCCGAAGCATGGGCTGAAGGTCGCCACCGGCTCGACGATCCCCCTCTCCGTCCCCGCCACCTTGGCGGTGTAGCCGGATAGGAAGTGGTACTGGGTCTGTTCAGGCGTGAGGCGGGAGATGGGAGGGATGATGCCGAAGGCGTCGGCGGTCAGGAAGAAGATGTTCCTCGGCGGCGCCCCGACTCCCTCGGGGTCGGCGTTGGGGATGCTCGAAAGGGGGTAGGAGCCTCGTGTGTTCTCCGTCACGGAGTCGTCGTCCAGGTCCAGGGCCCGGGTATTCAGATCAATGGTCACGTTCTCAAGAATGGTGCCGAACATCCGGGTGGTGGCATAGATTTCCGGTTCGGCCTCTTCGGACAGCCTGATAACCTTTGCGTAACACCCGCCTTCGAAGTTGAACACCGACCCATCGCTCCAGCCGTGCTCGTCGTCCCCGATAAGCGTCCTGTCCGAGGTCGCGGAGAGCGTGGTCTTCCCCGTCCCCGAAAGGCCGAAGAACAGGGCCACGTCGCCCTCGGGCCCCGAGTTGGCGGAGCAGTGCATCGGGAGCACG
This sequence comes from Dehalococcoidia bacterium, assembly GCA_965207225.1. Taxonomy (GTDB): domain Bacteria; phylum Chloroflexota; class Dehalococcoidia; order Plut-88900; family Plut-88900; genus Plut-88900. The sequence continues at coordinate 230,716 of CBDBLV010000001.1, read as the reverse complement.
CCCTGTTTCGGGAGCAGGTAGTTCATCACCGTAAACGCGGACTTCTTGATCTCTCCGGCATAGCTGGTCCCACCTATCAGCACGATGCGCTGGCCGAAGTCGATGACTATGAAGGCCTCGGAGTTGGTGCCGTCCCGGTCGGGGTCGGCCATGAAGCCCGGCGCATGGATGAATGTGAAGTCCGCGTCGCCAACCCCCACTTCCTCCCGGGGCATGGGCAGAAACATATTGGCTGCGAAGAGGTTGTGCCAGGCGCTTTCAGTAATGACCCGGAGCCGACGGCGGTATCGGGGGTCGGCGCCGATCCAGCAGTCTCGCATGTACAGGTCCCTGGTCCTCAGATGCCCCAGCACCCGACCCAGCAGCGCACTGAAGGTCTCCTGCTCCATCGAGCTGTTTATCGGGCCCCACCAGATATCGTCCTGCGAGGAGGGCTCCCTCACGATGAACTTGTCCTTCGGAGAACGGCCCGTATACCTGCCGGTGTTGACCACAAGGACACCACCCCGCCCCACAACACCTTCCTCGTTCCGCACCGCATTTTCCCAGAGGGCCTCGGGAGAGAGATAGGACGCCCTTTCGCTCAAGCGGTTGATGGCGTCCCTGTTTTCCTGCTGGAGTCGGTCCGGCAACGGTGTTTGGGTCATATTGCTGTGCCCTCCGTCTATCCTGCGCCGATGGCCCGGTAACCCAGGAAAATAACGATTACTATAGCTGCCGCCGCCCCCAGCACCACCCAGTCCCGCATGGCACCCAGGCGGACGCAGCTCCCGCTGCGCTCCTCGCCCCACACCCGGCCCCGCCCTTCAACATACGTCGTCCCCGGCGAGTGCGACCTTCCGGCCGCCTGCGTGGTGCCTCCGGATGCAGGCTCGAATCTCGGAAGCGCCGACTCGATCCCAAACCCTACGTTGTAATAGCACCGTGAACATATCACCGGCACGATAAGCTGTCCTGCCCAGTAGCCCGTCACCGTACTGAATCCCCGCCGGAATTCCCCGGACTTGCAGCGAGGGCATAAACGCTCGGGGGCGCCTGTCGGCCTCAATTGGTGTTACTCAATGCGCCGTTCTCATGCTCCGATATGAAGGCTGCGGATCTAATCGAGGAGGGGAATGGTGGTCCACATGATCTCGTCGGGGGAGTCGCTCAGGCCCTTGTCCCGGGCCAGGTCCCTTATCTTGAGCAGGGTCATGTTCACCTCGGGGGTCAGGTATGTCCATTCCTCGGCGGGGGGGATCCAGTAGGGAGAGTTGATCCTAACGACTGTCTTTTCCCTGGGGTTCAGGTAGATTCCGAACTTGGATATGTCCATTCAGGGGTCTCCTTATTCGACGGTTACGGATTTGGCCAGGTTCCTGGGCTGGTCAACATCGCAGCCCCGGGTCACGGCCACATGATAAGCGAACAACTGAAGGGGAATCACCGACACCAGAGGGGAAAGCAGGTCGGGGGCGGGAGGTACGCGGACAACGTGGTCGGCGATGGATGAGATGGTCTCGTCAGCTTCGGTGGCGATGGCGATGACTTTTCCGTTCCTCGCCTTCACTTCCTCTATGTTGCTCACCATCTTGGGGTACAGGGCGTCCTGCAGGGCCAGCGCCACCACGGGCATGTCTTCATCGATCAGGGCTATGGGCCCGTGCTTCATCTCGCCTGCCTGATAGCCCTCGGCGTGGCAGTAGCTGACTTCTTTGAGCTTGAGTGCGCCTTCCATGGCGACCGGATAGCTTATCCCCCTCCCAAGAAAGAGGTAGTTGTCGGTCCGGTAATGGTTTCGGGCAAGCTTTTGTACTGCGGCGTCGGTTTCCAGGCTGCGGCTCACGAGGCTGGGGACGCTGGCCAGGTTGTCAACTATTTCAGTGACTTGTTCGCCGGAAACCAGGCCCCGGGCCCGACCCGCGTAACAGGCTACCAGATACAGCGCCAATATGGAATTGGTCAGGCATTTCGTGCTTGCCACCCCTATCTCAAGCCCGGCCCTTATGTCCAGCGACCAGTCCGCCAGTACCGACGCCTGGCTGTGTTCACTGTTGGTCACGGCCATCAGGCAAGCCCCGCGTTCCCGGGCCTCTTCCATCGCAGCGAGGGTGTCGACGGTTTCGCCGGACTGGGACACCGCAATCACCAGCGTCGATGAATCTATGACCGGGTCCCGGTAGCGAAACTCGGAGGCGTTTTCGGCGGTGGCGGGGAGCCGTGCCAGGGCCTCGAACATCCGGCTCCCGACGGCTCCCGCATGCAGGCTCGTCCCCATACCTATGATGATCACTCGGTCTATGTCAGTCAGCTTGTCATCGAGCCCCGCGAGTTCCGGGAGCAGGATATCCGCGGGGTCGAAGCTGATGCGGCCCCTGAGCAGGTTGGTCACCGACTCGGGCTGCTCCATGATCTCCTTGAGCATGAAGTGCTTGTATCCGCCCTTGGCAAAGGCGACGTCACCGACAACTACAGGCGCCGGGGCCCGGGCTATGGGCGCGCCTTCCCTGTCAAAGTATCGTGCGCCGGAGGCGTCCATTACGGCCAGTTCGCCGGTCTTGAGGTAGACCGCGTCTCGGGCGTAGGGGGAGATTGCCGGAAGGTCGCTGGCAAGGAACATCTCATCCTGACCGTAGCCGACCACTATGCCTCCCCCATTCCCCACCCTCCCGGCCACTATCTTGCCAGGCTCGTCCGCCGCCACCACTGCGACGGAGAATGCACCTTCAAGCCGGTCAAGGCTCCCGGCAACTGCCTGCTGCAACCCCAACCCCGAGGCCCGCTTGTCCTCTACTAGGTGCGCTATCACCTCGGAGTCGGTGTCCGAGGTGAACTCGTGGCCCGACTCCACCAGCCGTATCTTCAGCTCACGGTAATTCTCGACGATGCCGTTATGGACAACAAGATACTTGCCGGTGCAGTCGGAGTGGGGGTGGGCGTTGCCGGACGTGGGTCTGCCGTGGGTGGCCCAGCGGGTGTGTCCCAGCCCCGTCGAACCCTCCGGCATCCGGTCTCCCACGCTCTCCACAAGGGCCGACAGCTTCCCTGCGCTCCTCTCCACCACCGCCTTGCCCGTGCCGTTGATCACGGCTATCCCGGAGCTGTCGTAACCCCGATATTCGAGACGTCGCAGTGCGTCGAAGAGTATGGGGGCGGCGGGTCGGGCGCCTACATATCCTACGATGCCACACATGCTTCCAAGTCCGTCAGCTTACTGTCCGCCATAGCTCCACGATGCGATCCACTACCTGGGCAGCGGTGAAGTGGGACGTGTCAACGAGTATCGCATCCAACGCGGGCTTCATGGGCGAATGCTCCCTCTCGGAGTCTATCCTGTCCCGACGCTCCATGTCTTCCAGTGTATCCTCCAGGGCGACTTCGGAGCCCTTGGCCTCCAGTTCCGTATGCCTGCGTCGCGCCCGGGCCTGAAGGGAAGCGATGAGATAGATCTTCAGCCCGGCATCCGGCAGTACCACGGTCCCAATGTCCCGCCCGACCATCACCACCCCGCCCTCCGATGCCATCTCCCGTTGCTGGGCGACCATCGCATCCCGAACACCCTCATAGCTGGAGACGGCAGAGACATTCCTGTCCACGGTTTGGGTCCGGACCTTGTCCGTCACGTCCTGCCCGTCCACCAAGACCCTCTGGGAGTCGGGCCCACGATCGCCCACTATACGGATACCAATCGACTCCGCGAGGCCTGTGACCGCATCCTCATCTTCCATGTCCATGCCTTCTTCAATGGCTCTTGCCGTTACCGCCCTGTACATCACCCCGGTATCCACGAACAGGCATCCCATGCGCTGGGCCAACATCCTCCCGACGGTCGTTTTACCCACGGCGGCAGGGCCGTCTATGGCTATGACGGGCTCGCTATCGGGCATGACTTTCTTTGCAGCCGACACAAGGTGAGAATCAGAAGCCCGGAGCCGAGGACGGGGGCGGCACATCCCTGGGTTTGAGCCCCGGCTGGTCTTTAGGAAACACCACCGGGTCCGCCGACTTCTTCGGCTCGACCTTCACCTTTAGCCCCGGCGCATAGATAGTCCCCGAGCGCTGCCTGCTCCTCACCGTTACCCCCGAGTCCAGCTCGATGAAATAGAAGTTCCGTGACCCGTGGAACTCCCTGGACATTACAGTCCCCTGGCCCTGGGGGTCGGGCGTCAGTTTCACATCGTCGGGCCTGATCATGACCACGACTTCGGTAAGCGACAGGTCTCCATTGTGGGCGAAGCGGCCAATCTCGGTCTCGATCTCTTCCCCATCAACGTCGCCCGGAATAAAACTGGCATGCCCCACGAAGGTGGCAACAAAGGAGGTGGCCGGCTCCCGGAAGATCTCCTCCGGGGTCCCGATCTGCTCCAGCCTTCCCCGATTCATAACAGCCACCCTGTCGGCGAATGAGAGCGCCTCCTGCTGGTCATGGGTGACAAGGATCGCCGTGGCCCCCTCCCGGCGCAGGATCGCCTGCACCTCCCGACGCATCTGGCCTCTCATTGCCGCGTCCAGGTTGCTGAAGGGCTCGTCCAGAAGCACCACCACCGGCCGAGGGGCCAACGCCCGACCCAATGCGACCCTCTGCTGCTGCCCACCAGATATCTGGTGGGGATACCGGTGCCCCATACCCGTCATCTCTATGGTATCCAGCACCTCCTCGACCCTTCGCTTCCTGTCCGAGGCCTTCATCCTCCTGAGTCCAAATCCGATATTCTTCGAGACCGAAAGATGAGGAAAAAGAGCGTAGTCCTGGAAAACCATTGCCACGCCCCGTTTCTCGGGAGGAACATGAGATCCGTTCCCGGAGGCCCGGGTGTTCCGCAGGAAGACTTCACCATTATCAGGGACCTCGAAACCGGCGATCAGGCGGAGGATAGTCGTCTTTCCGCAGCCGCTCGGGCCCAGGATGGAAATGATCTCGCCTTCCTTAAGGCAAAAGGAAAGGTCGTTGACAGCAGGAAAAGAGGTGCCCGGATAGGTCTTAGATGCCTGCTTGAGCTCTACTACCGAAAGCGATGTGTGGGAATTCGAGGCCAAAACCGATGGCGTCCTTTCGCTACGGACAGCCAAAGTTTCTCACGCCCACGCCCTACATATCAACTCGGGGAAGACGGTACGGCTGTCACTTCCTGACTCGCTGAAGAGTCCGGTCGCCTCCGCCGTCAGCCAGCACCAGGACCGCCATCGGCACCGAAGACAGCAGCACCAGCAACAGGGCCGGCAGCGCGGCTCTTGCAAAGAATGCCGCCTCGGACGCGCTCCATACGCTGGTGGCGAGGGTCTTGAAACCGATGGGGCCCAGCAGCAGCGTCGCTGGGAGCTCTTTCATAGTGATGAGGAAAACCAGCGCCGCACCTGCCAGCACGCCGCTCCTGATGAGAGGCAAAGTGATAGTCAAGAACACCCTCGCAGGTGATAGTCCCAGGCTTCGGGCTGCTTCCTCCATCTTGGGATCGATCTGGAGAAGCTGCGCCCTGATGGCGCCCACGGCGGGCGGAAGGAAGAGGATTGCGTAGGCAAACACCAGCATAGCCAGGGTCTGATAGAGGGGCAGTGCATAGTTCGCCCCAAAATAGACCAGCGCAAGGGCCACCACCACCCCCGGCAGCGCAAACCCGAGATAGCTGAACCTCTCGACAAGGAAAGAGAATCGACTGGGGTATCGGACGCTCAGCAGGGCCACGGGCACCGCAGCGGCCACACAAACCACCGCCGCCAGCGCCGAGGCGTAGACGGAGTTCACCGCCGCATCCCAGACCGCCCCGAACCGCTCACCGGCCGCCAGGCCCCTGACCAGCCAGTAGGACAACACGGCCATCGGCACCCCGAGACTCAACAGGGATACCATCGAGCAGAACCCGAAGCCAACCCATCGCCAGCCACCCAGTTGCACCTGGGAGGTGCGCTTGCTGCCCCCTGCGCCCTTGCTGGTGTATCGAGACCTGCCTCGGGTGCAGGCGTCGGTCAACAGGACGCCCACGGCCAACGCAACCAGCACCAGGGAGAGGCCTGCAGCGATGCCTCGGTCGAAGGCGGAGTTGAACTGAAGATAGATAGCCCAGGTGAAGGTCTCGTACTGGAGAAGGGACACGGCGCCAAAGTCGCTGAGAGTGTAGAGCGCCACGAGAAGCGCCCCCGCAATGATTGCGGGACGCAGCTGGGTCAAGGTGATGCGGAAGAAGACCGACCAGGGCCCGTGCCCCAGCACCCGCGCGGATTCCTCGACGCCCGGGTCAAGGTTGCGCATGGCTGCACGCACGGGCAGGAGAACGTAAGGGAAGCTCAATACGGTCAGGGTCAACGTAGCCCCCCAGAAGCCGTGAACGTCCGGCAGGCGCTCCAGCCCGAATAAGCCTCCGAACAGCTGCTGGAGCATGCCACGGGGCGAAAAAGCCGCGATTAGTGCAAAGGCCCCCAGGTAGCTAGGGATGACCAGGGGCAAGGCGGTCGCCACGGACCAGAACCGTTTGAACGGAAGGTCGGAGCGGACGGTAAGCCATGCCAAGGGGACAGACACAGCCACACTCAGGGAGGTGACGGTCACTGCAAGCAGGGCTGAACGCCCGAGGATCTCCAGCGTCCGCCACCGGACTATCACCTCCCACAATCCCCCCTCTGCCCCGAGGGCGCGCAGAATCAGATAGATGAGAGGAAGGGCCAGGGCTGCGGCTATGAGCAGGCCCGGGACCCAGACAAAGGCCGGGGCCCCGGGCATGATCTGCCCAAGGGCCCCGGCTACGGGACCTCGAAGGAACGCCGTGTTGTCTGCTGCCCGCGTTACCCTCATGGAAAGCCTAAGGGACTATCCCCGTGTCCCTTAACAACTCCAACGTGCCTTCCAGGTCCTGGAGTGAACCGAGGTCCACATCCGGAACGTCGATCTCGGAGAGAGGCAGGAGCTCGGGGTGAGTCTTCACTCCCTCCACCAGCGGATATTCAAAGGTCTGGCTTGCGAAGTACTGCTGGCTCACCGTCGAAAGCAGGAACTCGATGAATCTGCGTGCATTGGCCTCGTTTTCGGAAGAATCGAGAATCCCTGCGCCTGACACCAATATCGTCGACCCAACATCTCCACCGGTCGGGTAGTAGTTCCGCGCCTGGAATCCTTCTCCTTCTTCGGCCAGGAAGCGGAAGAGGTAGTAGTGGTTAACAAACCCAACGTCTATCTCACCGTCGGCCGCGGCCTGGACTATGGGGGTGTTCTTGGGGTAGACCCGAGGCTCGTTGGCCTGTATGCCTTCCAGCCAAGCCTTAGCAGCGTCTTCACCCTGAGTTAACCTCAGGGCCGTGACGAAGGCCTGGAAAGAGCCATTAGTCGGGGCCCAGCCGATGCGTCCTTTCCACTGGGGTTCGGTGAAATCCAGGATGGAGGGTGGAAGGTCAGCCTCTGTTAGGGCCTCAGTGTTGTATACGACAGTCCGAGCCCGCCCGGAAATTGCGACCCATTTGCCTTGCCTGGATGAGAGCTTGGAGTCGACTTTTGCCAATACGGAGTCGGGCAGGGCTCGGAGCCTGGTCTCCAGAGCGCCGAGGGACCCGGGATCCGAGCCGTAGTAAACGTCCGCGGGGCTGTTCTGTCCTTCCTCCTGGATTGTGGCCACCAGTGCGGCGTTGGAGCCGTAGTTTACCTTGACGTCTATTCCAGTGGCGGTCGCGAACTGTTCGACTATCGGGCCAATCAGGTCCTCCTCCCGGCCGGAGTAAATGACCAGTTCTCCGGGGTCGGCCTGAGATTCGTCTACTGTGGGGGCTTGGGTGGGGCCTGGCTGAGATGACTGGGTCGGAGTCGGGTCACTACCGCATGCCAAAGCGATCATGGCCACGATCACCAGCAGCAGGGTCAGAGGGGCCAAGGGAGCTACCGATTTATGGAAACTTACGTGATTCACGGAGGTTGTCGTCCCTTCTTCATTGGGAATGTTCAAAAGGGGGTCGTGCTATAATTCCGTTACTTTGTGTTTCACCATGAGGGTGTTCAACCGCAAAAAGTTGTGGATTAGGCTAGACTAATTTATAGAGTACGTCAACACCTTTGCAGGGCAATTTTCGTGCGAATTTGCACGATTGCCAGCACTTAAGATTGAGGTCGGGTGAGACCGGTGAGACGCTAAAGAGAAGTTCATGGCGGGAGTTGCAAAACCGACGTCTGTCGCGACGGATGATTTCCTGACCACCGTTTTCAGGTTTACGGAGGAAGGAAAGCCCGTAATTTCCGCGCGCCTTGCCGAGACCCTCGGGGTTTCTCCCGCGACCGCCTTCGGCACCGTCAGGAGGATGGCTCGGGACGGGCTTATCAAGGTCTCCCGGAAGAAGGTGATTTCCTTGACCGTCTCCGGCAACAAATTGGCTGAGGAGGTGATCCGTCGTCACAGGCTGGCGGAGCGCTTCCTAACCGATGTTTTGAATTTTGCCTGGCACGAAGCCTACTCCGAAGCCCACCGGCTTGAGCACGGCATCTCCCACGAAGTCGCTGATGGGCTGGCCGCACTTTTGAATAACCCGACGACCTGCCCCCATGGCTACCCGATACCGGGCAGCGAAGGATACGCGAACACAAAGCATGTGCGTTCCCACCTCAAGTCTCTGAATGAAGTCAGAGAAGGCACCACGGTAACGGTTAAACGGGTGCCGGAAGAGGACGTCGAACTCCTGCAATACCTGGAAGAGCACAACGTCTCCCCCTCCTGGACCATGAAAGTGCTGGACGTTGCGGACTTTAAGGGCACCATCACCCTGGAAGTTGACCGCCACGAGATCGTGATCAGCACGGATACCGCGAGCAAGATAGTAGTCAAGCCTAACTGATGCTATCCGCCACCGGCCTTTCGGTGCATCACCGGAGACCAGAGAATTGATACCCCTCAAACTCCGGGTCAAGAACTTCATGTGCTACCGGGATGTCCCGGAGCCGCTCCCCCTGGAGGGAATCCACGTAGCCTGCATCTGCGGCGACAACGGCCACGGCAAATCGGCATTGCTGGACGCCATGACTTGGGCCCTTTGGGGAAAAGCGCGGGGACGGGGAGTCGACGACCTTATCCACATTGGCGAGTCCGACATGGAGGTCGAACTGGAATTTTCCAACGGGGAAGATGTTTACAGGGTGATTCGCAAGCGGAAGCGGGCCCGAGGCCGGGGATCGGGGGCGAGTGTGTTGGAGCTCCAGGTCTCGGGGGCGGGGGGCGAAGGTGCGTTCAGGCCCATCACCGGAAACACCATCGCCGAGACCCAGGTACAGATCAACCGCCTCATCCGGCTGGAGTACGACACCTTCGTCAACAGCGCCTTCCTCCGACAGGGTCGGGCGGACGAGTTCACCTTGCGTACACCCAGGGAACGCAAGGAAGTGCTGGCCGACATCCTTGACCTTTCCTTCTACGACGAACTGGAGAGCCTTTCCAGGCAGAAGGCCCGGGACCGGGAGAGAGAAGCCGCCCAGTACGAGCATTCGCTGCGGGAAATCGAGGTGGAGATAGGAACTCGCCCCGCGCTGGAGGCCGACTTCCATGTTCTCAACGGTGAGGTGGAGGAGCTGGAGGAGCGTGAAGCTGAGCAGCGAAGAGCAGTGCAAGACCTGACAATCCACAAGATTCGCATCGAGGCGACTGTGTCGGAATTGGAAAGCCTCAGGGCTCGGCTGCAAGGGATCGAAGATGACCTCTCCCGAACCCAGGCAGACATTGATCGCTACAAGACCCGGCTCGCCGAATATGACCGCCTCATAAGCCAATCCGATGTCCTTGAGGAGAAGTACGCTCAGTTCCAAAAGGCGATGGAGCAGGAAAAACGCCTCTCGGACGCGCTGATGCAACAGGGTCTCCTTACAGACCAGCGCTTCAAGCTCGAACGGCAGCTGGATGCCGAAAAGGCGACTCTTACCGCAAGGCTGGAGCGGATAAAGGCCGAGTCCCGAGCTTTGGAAGAGAAGGCGTCAAGAATTGGGGCGTCGGAAGAGGGCTTGGCCGAGAGCGCGGTCCAACTGGTCGACGTCGATGAGCAGCTGCTGGAACTTGGCCAGGAGTCCCAGAGGGTCGAGGAGATCTCAGTGCAAATAGGGTCCCTGGAGTCGCAGAACCGAAACCTGGTAGAAGAGATGAAGGAGCTGCGGAAGAAGGTCGACCTGTTAGCGGAGGGAGTCTCGCAGTGCCCAACGTGCGGCACCTCCCTAGCAGAGGTGGGCATCGAACACGTAAGGTCCGCGCTCAACTCGGAGGGCGCGGAAAGGCGCCGCAGGTTTGACCATAACAAGGCAGAAATCACTAAACTGGCAGCGGCACGGGATTCGGGTCGATCGGAGCTGAGGAAGTCTCAAACACTCGCAGAGGAGAAGCGACGCGACCTTCAGGCCAGGGTGGCAGTTCTTGAGAGGGACGTTAAAGAGGGTGAATTGGCCTCGGCGCAACTTGCACCTTTGACTGACGAGCTTGAGGCGCTGGCGTCTGCATTGGCCGATGAATCGTTCGGCCGGGATGTGCGCAGCAGCATCGACGAGCTGAACAGAAAACTGGAGATTCTTGCCTATGATCCCGACGCCCATCTCAGGACTTCCAAAGAGGTCCAGTCCCTCCAGGGCGTCGACATTTCGTGGCTCAAGCTGCAGGAGGCTCGCGCCAGGAGCGACGAGACGCGACAGGACATTCAGACCTCCCAAGACCGCATTGAAGAACTGCAGTTCCGTCTGGAAGGTGACAGGAACACCATAAAGAAGATAGAAGAGCAAGCATCTCAACTCCCGGGAATTGTTCAGCGTCTAAGAGAAACTGAGTCCGTACTGGACAACGTCAACCGGGCATTGAGGGAGCGTCGTGACCGTCTCGCCGGTCTTCGAGAGCGAATCCAGAACATTCGCGCATTGGAGGAGAAGGCCGGGGTACTGCGGACTCGATTGAACCGCGCTAGCAGGGAAATGGGGAGCTATGGCGAGCTGGCCCGGGCCTTCGGTAAAGGCGGTGTCCAGGCCCTGATCATCGAGACCGTTCTCCCTGATATCGAGGAAGAGGCCAACCGGCTCCTGAGCCGCATGACAGACAACCGGATGCACGTGAAAATCGAGACCCAGAGGGAAAGGCGCACCGGAGGCTCCATCGAGACCCTGGACATTAACATCGCCGACGAGCTCGGGGCCCGGCCCTACGAAATGTTCAGCGGCGGCGAAGCTTTCCGAATAAATTTCGCCCTGCGGGTCGCAATATCTCGGCTGCTCACCCGACGGGCCGGCGCGCCGCTCAGGGTCCTGTTTATCGACGAAGGCTTCGGCACCCAGGATGGGTCGGGGCGTGAGAAGCTGCTGGACGCCATCTACTCAATACAGGAAGACTTCGACCGCATAATCGTGATAACCCACATCGACGAACTCAAAGAGGCCTTTCCCGCCCGTATCCAGGTTGTCAAAACGGAGCAGGGATCCTTCTTCTCAGTGAACTGACACCGAATCCTAGCGGCGGGGCTCGGGCAAAAGCGATACAATTCCACCGGATATGTCCAGGAGACAGCCCATAATTCAGACCCACGATCTTACCAAGCACTTCGGCAACGTCGTGGCCTTGGAAGGCGTCTACTTCGAAGTCATCGAGGGTGAGACTTTTACCATCCTCGGCCCGAGCGGCTCAGGCATGACCACCCTGTTCCACCTTCTATTGGGCCTCAAGCGACCAACGCGCGGCAATGCTGAAATCCTGGGATTCGATTGCTCGTCGGAATCCGTCGAAGTGAGAAAGAGAGTCGGCTGCGTGTTGGGAAGCCAGCGATTCTACCCGGGCCTCACAGGTCGGGAGTACATGGACCTTAGCCTGGCAGCCTTCAGGTCCGAAGGCCCCCGACGTTCGGAATTGGTGGAGAGGCTCAAGATCAACGAGTCCGAAAAAATCGGCAACCTTGCGGATGCCGAAGTGACCCGTCTGGCCTGGGTCCTGGCCTTGATGCACAGTCCCATGGTTCTATTGCTCGACAATCCGTTCCATCATCTGGACGAATCATCCCGCAGGGTCGTTTTCAACCTGTTGGAAGAAGAGCGACGAAATGGCATCACAGTCCTGCTCACCACCGATTCTCCACGAATAGCGGCTCGTCACGGTGACAGGGTCGGGACCCTGGTAAACGGTGAATTGACCTTCGTCAGAAGCATTAGCAGGCTCAATAGAAAGCTCGGCAAGAGACTGAAGATAGTCTTTAGAGAAGACGTGGAGCTTCAGGATTTTATTGCCCACAACTTGACAGTAGTCAGCCGGAACGGCAGGGAGTGGGTCGTAACACTCGACGGCGAAGCGGGAAGCCTGCTCAAGAGGCTTGGGAAATTCTCAGTCGAAGACGTTGAGATCGTGGAGGACGTTATCGAAGACATATTGATGGACATGGTACGCGGCCATGGCCCGGGGCCCTACGTATGAATGTCCCTCTTTTCCTTCTCCACCTGAAGATGAGCAGGCTGGCCCTGGCTTCGTGGGCGCTGGCGCTATTCGTATTCGGAGCGCTATCAGTTTTCTGGGCTCCCGGCATCGCCGAGCAGGAGACGGCATTCCTGCCCTATCCCACTCTGGGATCGGTCCCAATCTACCTGGTCCTTTACGCACTGATTTTCGGTTCAGGATGCCTGGCGCGCCGGCTCAGTGATGACCTGCTCTTGATACTGGGGACTCTTCCCATGCGTCGCCATCAGATAGCCCTCGGAAAGTCGATTTTCTTTGCCCTGGCCCTTCTGGGACTGGTGGTCGTCGGATGGTTTTCCACAGCCGTGGCGGGAGGCATTGTGGAATCGGACCTCAAAGTTGGCTATCTGACCATCTCGGCCTCTATAGGACTCCTGCTTGTCCTGGCCGTATACAGCTATACGCTAATGATATCTGCGTGGTGCTCAACCCAGGGAAGCGCATTGGCGTTCAGCGCACTGGCTACCTTCATCGGCTACATTATGAACGTGATCGGGTCCAGCTATGAAGGAATGTCCTGGCTGGCCGACATGTCCATCTTTCACTACTACGACCCGGTCCAGCTGATGCAAGATGGGGTGGTGCGCTGGCCGGCCATAGCAATTCTCGCGGGGATCACCGTGGGGGGACATGCCATAGCGCTGGCGATATTCTCCAGGAGAGATTTATCCGTCTGATCTCGAAGCGGCACCAGGCGAATCCCGGCAGTCCTTTACCTTGCGGGCGTCCAGCAACCTCACAATCAGGCTCAGCACGACAGCTAGCAGGAACGCCCCGAATACCAGCAATATCTTGCGGTTTTTCATGGTCTTGCGCCCTGCATGCCCGAATAACTTCAACCCCTAGTGCCAATTCTAAGTACATGCCAATTGCATGTCCACGCACCCGGAAGTGTGGCATTCGGTTCTTGACCGTCATAGGGGGCGGGAATATGATTTCAAAGAACGGGGTGTAGCGCAGGGGAAGCGCGCATGGTTTGGGACCATGAGGTCGCCGGTTCAAATCCGGCCACCCCGACCAGCAGTGCAACAGGCCGGAATGCCGACGCTTCAAGGGAGGCGCCAGTACCTGGGCCCCCAGGGAGGAGAGAGATGGGCAAATTCGTCTTGTACTCATTGGCATTTATTGGGCTCATGGCTGTATCGGCTGTGGGAATTGCAGCTGCGGCGGTAACCATGCTCTGGCTGCAGGACCGCCAGTGGCAGATAAACGCCGCGAGAAACCGGCAGACACAAGGGGAACGCGGCTGACCATCTGCCTAGTAGGCCGTATTCGGAGGTATTCGCGATTGCCTGACAAAGATGGAAAATCCAAAACAATCATAGTTGCGGACCGCATCATAGATGGCCTCGGCGGTGCGGCGGACAAGGAGTCGGCGCTGGTCTTGGAAGGCGATTCGATTAAGGGTGTTATGCGCAAGGGCGAGGCCCGTGCAGCCGCGAACGCGCAGGTCCTCGAATATCCGGGCGCTTCCGTTGTGCCGGGACTTATCGACTGTCACACCCATACCAACATGCCCGGCAACAGCCGACGTGGCGAAGACGTCAACGCCCATGATGATGACGAACTACGTTTATACCGCTCCTATAGAAACGTACGTATTGCCCTGGAGACAGGCGTCACGACGCTTTGTGACAATGGTGCGTGGAATGACCTGGGATTCCGGTTAAAGGCCGACTTAGCGGCGGGCATTGTTGCAGGGGCCGACGTGCTGGCCTGCGGCAACCCCATCACCATCCGAAAGGGCCACTGCTGGTTCATGGGATCGGAAGTGTCGGGGCCCGGGGAGGCACGGGCGAAGGCCGGAGAGCACCTGGCCGCGGGCGCCGACTTCCTGAAGGCCATGACCACGGGAGGAAGCACCCTCGGGAGCCAGCCCTATGCGGCGGCATTCCGCCTGGAAGAGCTGCAGGCTATCACGGGCGCTGCCCGGGAGGCGGGGGTTTATACCGTGGGGCACGCACGGTGCTCCGCCGGCATAAACATGGCCGTTGAAGCCGGGTTTTCCATGATTGCACACTGCGTCTTCGCCGCTCCCGACGAGAGCTATCAGTTTGATGAGGCCGTAGCCGAGAAGCTGGTGGAGAACGGTGTCTGGAATAACCCTACCCTCGCCATCTGGGAGTCGAGGCTCAGGCTCCTGAGGGAGAAAGCCGAGGGCCAGGAGCTGACCGAGGAAGAAAATCAGGAAGTCGCCAAGGGCGAGCGGGCCATCCAAGAGCGGATAGACGAATGCGGACGCCTGAGGGACATGGGCGGCAAATTCGTGGCAGGGTCGGACTGCGGCTGGGGCGCATACCCCTTTGGCTATTTCGTGAGAGAGGTCGAGGCCCTGGCCAGGGCAGGACTTACAAACATGGAGGCCCTGATGTCGGGCACCAGCGAGGCAGCAAGGGCGCTGAACATCATTGACAGGGTCGGGACCCTGGAGGCCGGGAAGCAGGCCGACGTCCTCGTCGTCAACGGCGACCCTTTGGCTGACCCCAGCAGCCTGGCCAACGTTGCGGCCGTCTTCAAACGGGGACAGCTAGTCGAGCGCAGACTTACCGTCTAGGCAACCATACCCGAAAGGGCGTCGACCAGCTTGTCGAGCTCTTCTTCCGTGTTGAAGAAGTCTGAGGCGACGCGGACGCACTCCACGCCCCCAACGGGCCTAGCTACGATCCTGTGCTCTCCCCACAGCCTGTCTACTACGTCCTGGTAGTCAGCTCCCCTTGCCCGGAAGGAAGTCAAACCGCAGACCCCGGGGCCTTCCAGGGGAGACAGAACCTCGAATCCATCGCGCTCCAGCAGCTTCTGCTTGAGGTAGCCGGAGAGCATCACGGTCCGGGCCTCGATGTCCGCAGGGTCCGCATCGCTGATGAAACCGATGGCTGCCCGGTACCCGGCAATCAGGGCCGTGCTGGTTGTGCTAACGTTGAACTTTGACATGCCGGACAGGTCAAATTCCAGGGGCTTCTTCTCGGGGTCGACCGCGCTGTGCCCGACGTACGAAGGGTTAATCATCTCGATGTGTTCCCTCTTGATGTACAGGGCGCCCGTGCCCTCGGGGCCGAGCATCCACTTGTGGCCGGGGGTTGCGTAGAAGTCCACGTCCCAACCCGAAAGGTCCAGGGCTATGTGCCCCGGCGTCTGGGCTCCGTCGACCAGCATGTAAATGCCCTTGTCCCGGGTCAGGGCTCGGATGCCCTCCAGGGGCATGCGAAGGCCGCAGGAGAACTGGATGTGGCTGAAGGCGATCATCCGGGTGCGGGAGTTTATCTGGGCCTCTATCTTGCTCAGGATCGTGTCCCAGTCGTCGTTGGTTGCGAGTTCCACCACCCGCACCTTTGCGCCGTACCTCTTCTCTGCGTAAAGGCAGGGGATCATTACAGAGAGGTGTTCGATATCAAAGGTGATTATCTCGTCGCCTTGCTGCCACGGGAAACCGGCCATCACGATGTTCAGGCCCTCGGTGGTGTTCTGGGTGAGGCAGAGGTCGTCGGGGGTGACGTTCAGGAGGGTTGCTGCAGCTTGCCGCGTATCGTCCTCGATGACCTGGACCGACTCCCGGACGGGCTTGCTGGTCGGGCCTTCTGCCGCTTCGTACTCTACCCTTGCCTTGATTGCATCTATCACCGGCTGGGGAGACGGCCCGGACCAGCCAGTGTTCAGATATGTCAAGTTACTACAAACCGGTATCTGGGCCCTTATCTTAGATACGTCCATCTATCCCTCTCTTTATGTAAATCGTTATATCCCGTATAACCTGGCGCAGTTGTCCCAGAGGATCTTCTTTTGAGAAGCCTCGGGCACAACATCCATCTCAAGAAAGGTGTCCAGGGCGTTCGGGTACATGGAGTCATGGTGGGGGTAGTCCGTGGAAAGTACCAGGTTGTCGTCCCCGACCGTGTCGATGACGTTCTTGACCATGAACTCGTCCACGTCCACTGAGATGAAGCTCTGCCGGCGGAAGTAGTCCGAGGGCGGACCCTGGAGCTTCGTCCTTTCCCAGGGGCCGAAGGTCTCCCACTCCTCATCAAGTCTCCAAAGCCACCAGGGGAGCCAGCTGCAGTTGCCCTCCAGGAACCCGGCCCTGAGGGTCGGGAACCGCTCCAGCACACCTCCTCCGATCATGCTCCCAACATCCAGCATCAGTTCCATGGGGTGAGTGGCGGCGTGAGCAATGACGAAGGCATCCAGGAACCGGGTCCCGATGTGTTGCTGATACGCTCCCTGGATCCCGTGAAAGCAGACCGGCACACCCAGGGATTCGGCTTCCTGCCAGAATGGGTCGTAGTAGGGGTCGTACCAGGGTCTGTCGTTGACGGGGTTGGAGGGGAGGACGAGGGCGACCATTCCCAGGTCGTTAACTGCGCGTCGGGCCTCGTGGGCGGCCTTCTGGGCGTCGTGCATGGGCATCTGGGCGGCGCCCTTCAGCCGAGATGGGTCCGCTGAACAGAAATCATGGAGCCAGTCGTTGAAGGCGGCGCAGATGGCTAGAGATAGGTCGGGGTCCATGCCGTCCAGGGCGATTACGTGGGCGCCGAACGTGCGGAAGAGGACCGCCACGTCTATCCCCTCGACCTCCAGGGCCTCCAGTTGTGTCACGTTGTCAAACTTAGCCGCCCGAGCCTTCGCAAACCTGTCGGTTATGGCCTCGTGCCGCCCCGACAGCACCTCGGTCCGGGGCTTTCTGTCCGAATAGGCAGGGAAGATCCTGTCCTCCACGATCCACTTGTTCGTAAACCCGTGGCTCGTGGCGACTCCCCGGAATTCAGGGGCGCGGTCCCGAAAGTCTGCGCTGGTATAGGTCTGCCACAGGTCGGGCGGCTCCATGACGTGCATGTCGCTGTCCAGGACCTTGAACCCGTTTCTGGCCATTCGGATTGTTCTCCGTTTCGTGAAATTTGCGGGCCTCGGAAATCAGGCCCAGTCATTTATAACTCTGTGGGCAGCATTGTGCCCAGGGGCGCCGGTAACCTCTCCGCCCGGATGGGTGCCGGCGCCACAGAGATATAGCCCCTCTATTGGTGTACGGTAGTCGGACCAGCCAGGTATAGGCCGATCAGAGAGCATCTGAGTTGACACGAGGTCCAGGTGATGAATGTTCCCATTTGTCAGCCCGACCCTGCTCTCCATGTCCACGGGGCTGATCAGCACCCAGTCGATGAGGGCGTCCCGGAAATTGGGGGCAAATTCGGTAATCTTGTCGATGAGGCTTTCCGCGACCTGCTCCCGGGCGTCGTCCCAGGACACGGAGGCTAGCTCCCGGGGAGCGTGCAGCACAAAGGCCGAGAGCAGGTGATTGCCCTCCGCCGCCAGGGAATTGTCGTAGACCGACGGCACCTGGAGCTCGATGACGGGGCAATCGGTGAATCGGCCCTCTGCGGTGTCGGCGCAGCTCTTCTGAAAGTATGCCGGAGAATCACAGATATCCAGCATGCCCAGGTATTGGTTGGATTGCAGTGAAGGGAAGAAACGAGAGAAGTCGGGGGCTTCACTGAGGGCGCAGTGGAATTTCAGGTGTGTCAGGTTGGTCTTCACCTCCGCGAGACCGGCAGCGAAGTTTGAGTCCAGGTTTTCAAGTCCGACCAAGTGGTTGAACGTATGCAACGGGTCGGCGTTGGAAACGACGATATCACTCTCGATCTGCTCCCCGTCCTCCAACTCCACACCGACCGCCTTGCCTTCGCTGATGATCACCCTTTTCACCCTGGAATCGGTCCTTATGGACACTCCCCTTGATCGCGCCGAGTTTGCCATCGCCCGAGTCAGGCCACCCATCCCCCCTCTCGGGAGTCCGGTGTCGGCGGGATCCACGTACCGGTTGCAGGCATAGTAGGCCGATGGCAGAGCATTGCCAACTACGTACAGTCCCCTGGGGTCGGGCGAATAGACCATGCAGGACTTGACCTTCTCGGACACGAAATACCGGTCCAGCAGATCGCCCATACTGACCGTACGAAGTGTGTTTAGTATCTCCTCGTGCTCGGTGCCCCGGACTCTCTCGTCGACCTCTTGCCACGTCGGTGCAGGCTCGAGCATGTATGGCCCCATGATCTCGGCGGCCTTGTCCCAGAATGCGTTCCAAGCATTGTAGGCTTCGGAGTCGGGCGGGCTGAGCTTGGCAATCTCTTCTTTATTCCGCTCATCCTCGTCCCAGAAGAGCATCCCGGCGCCATCGGGGAAGGGATGGGCCGAACGGGGATCAAGCCCGAATATCTCCAGTCCGTGCTTGTAAAGCTCCAGATCCTTAACAACCTTCGGCTGCAGCAGCCATGAGACGTAGGAGCAGGAGGAGAACTTGAACCCAGGAATAAGCTCCTCCGTTATGCATGCCCCGCCGACCTGGTCCCGACGTTCCAATACAAGAGTCTTCATCCCGGCCTTGGCCATGTAACCGGAGGCTACCAGCCCATTGTGCCCGCCGCCTATGATGATTGCGTCAAAATCGTTAGCCATGTTTCACCACTTTGATTAAGGAAATCAGTTTGACAGTCTAGGTATCCGTCAATCGACGGGCCGTGGCCCGAAAGTCGTCTGGGTTGGGGCCCCGGTCTATGATCACATCCACCACGGCCGGCTTGCCCGATGCGAAGGCTTCCCTCAGGGCGCCGGGTACTTCCCTGGAATCCGACACCTGCACCCCGAAGCCTCCCATGGAGCGTGCGATGGCGCCGTGGTCCGTCTCGGCAAACTCCGCAGAGATTACCTTGTCACCCTGGTGGTGCCTGACCATGCCGAGCGCAGAGTCATTCAGCACAACGTAGACCACCGGCAGGTCATATTGTATGGCAGTTGAAATGGCGTGGACTGACATCATAAAGCCCCCGTCGCCCGTGACCCCGACAACCGGTCTCTCCGGATATGCCAACTTTAGAGCGAGGGCTGCGGGAAGGCTCCACCCCATTCCGGCCATACCGCCCGGAGCAAATAATGTCTTGGTTGCCTGGGACTGGTAGTGGTGACACATCCAGACCCGGTTGTTGCCTGCATCAAGACTGATTAGGGTGGAAGGGTCCAGGGTTTCCTGCAAGAGCCGTACCAGACGCTGGGGCATTACGGGAGAGGAGTCCATGAAGAGCTCGGGGTCTTTGTAAAAAAGGGCGTTCTTTTTCAGGGAGGCCAGGGCCCCGACCCTTTCAGAGTTGTCCCGCCCATCGACGCCCAAAGCGTCGATTATCTGCAAGAGCACTTCCTTGCCATCGCCTATCAGACCAAGGTCTATTGGGAAGGACCAGCCAGCATTCCGCTCCTCGATGTCGATCTGAATAATCGTCTGCCTCTTGGGATCGAATAGCGATGGCGTCTCCCCGACGGTCTCCTGGCTCGTCAGCTTGGCCCCGACCACCAGCACGACGTCCGCCCGTCCAACCGCGGTGTTGGCAGCCTGTTGACCGTACTGGCCCACCATCCCAAGGGCCTGGGCGTGGGTCTCAGGAATGGAGCTCTTGCCCTTGTAGGAGGTTGCTACCCCAGCACCCAGCATCTCGGCAAGGCGTGTCAACTCCGGGTGAGCGTTGGCCATGTGAACACCATTCCCGGCAACTATGACGGGAAACTTGGCATCGGCGAGAAGGGAAGCGGCCCCCTCCACGTCCTCGGATCGGGCGACGGACGGCATGGTGTTCAAATAGCCCAGGGTGGGATGGATGAAAGGTGGCGATTCGACATCAACTTCCCCGACAATCGAGCGGCTTCGCATCAGCACCACCCCGGGGCCCGGGCGTCCGCTGGTTGCATGCTTTATGGCCAACTGCAGCCCGACCACTGCTTCCTTGGGCGAAGTGGCCAGCGTTGTGTACTTGGACATGGAGCGGAATATGGTCAACAGGTCGACGCTTCCATACTCTCCAGACCCCGACTGATTAGCCGGGTGCTGGGCCATGTCCCCGTCCGAGGTGTCGGTGATGACCACCATGGGAGAACTGCTGAGCTGGGCCTCCATGATGCCGAAAGAAGCATTAGACCCTATGAAAAGGCCCTGACCCATGACAGCAGCAGGGCGGCCGGTAGCCCGTCCATAGGCGTCGGCCATGATTGCGGCGCCCTGTTCGTGGCGAACCAGGATGGGTTTAACGGCTGGCCGGTCATACAGGGAGTTGTAGATGGCCCCCGTGCCGCCGCCAGGTATACCGAAAACGTATTCGACGCCCGCCTCCTGGAGCACGTCCGCGATCATTTCGTGGGCTTTGGTCATCAGCCTGGCGTCGGCCTCCGGCGGAGTAGCCAGACAAGATTAAGCGCCGCGAGAAGCCCCGCAGCGATCCATAAAGCCGTCCCTAACTGCGGGCTGTATTGCAGCCCAATTCCCAGCCCGAGGAAAAACACTACGATGGCGATCAGGAACAGCAACGCATGGATGACAAGCCTGAGAGTTCTTACCAACATCCGGACGATTCTACCACCTCCGCTCTGCCTGTGTTGCCTCCACTACGGGTTTAATACCCCCATAACTTACACGCGTTGCCACCTCCCGATAGCGCCTCGACCACGTCCGCGATTCGACTGGCTATCGGGTTTGTCGGTACCGCAACCCGTATAATGCCCTGGGAACAGCTAGTACCAGGAGATGAGTCATAGAGCGCAGCCTTTTTGAGGCCCTGGTGGACAAGGCACTTGCGGACCTTCCAGCGGAGTTTGCTGAAATTCTCAGCGACGGCAATGTTGTTCGCGTCGTCAAGGACTACCCATCCGAGGAGCAACTCCGTTCGGTCGGTCTGGACCATCCATTGGAACTGCTGGGCCTCTACGATGGTATTCCTCTTACCGAGCGCAGTGTTTTCCACACCGGGGTACAGCCCGACCGCATCTTTATCTTCCAGCGCCCTATAGAGGCCATCTGCGAAAGCGAAGGGCAGATCGCAGAGGAAGTCAGGCACACCGTGGTCCACGAGGTAGGCCATTTCTTCGGCATAAGCGATGAGCGCCTCGACGAGCTGATGGGAGAGAGCCAGCAATGACTACCGCCAACACCTCTCAAATTTCGAGCGGCAAGGAAAGTGTCGGGGCGCGGGCAGAGATACTCCAATTTGTATTCGTAATGCTTCTCTTCGCCCTGGGCATCGAGATGCTGCGGCTCTTCATGTCGAGCGTGGTCTTCTACCTGAGGGAGGCCCGGGAGTTTTCAACAGTCCAGGTGGGAGGGATTGCGCTGCTGTGCTTCCTTGCCGCCCTTTTGGCGCCTGTACTGGCTCGCGGCATCGGGCCTGGGGGCCTGTTGCAGTTATGTGCTCTGGGTATCTTCGTCACCCGGATCATCGTCCAATTTATGGAGGTCGCCGCCGCCGACTTCGCCCTGTCCATTGTCGGCACGGTCCTGTTCCTATGGGCAATTCCTGCGAGCACCTCTATTGCTTCCAGCGGAAGGCGGATAACAGGGGCCACCTGGCTGTTGGGTCTTCTCACGGGCATCGCCCTGGACACGGCAATAAAGGGCGCCTTCGGGACAGTCGACCTGTCATTTCACCACAATACAGGCGCGGATATCGTAGCGGTACTGCTTGCTTTGGGCCTTACGACGACGGCGAAACTCGTTGCTATGAGGAGTAGAGGTCAGGAGGCGCTGCCACCCGGGCCCCGGGCCTCGCTTCCGCTCCTGGCGCTTGGCCCTTTTCTTTTCCTGGGGATGCTCTTATTCCAGAACGTCGGGCAACAGACCGCCTTGATCGGCTGGGAGCAGCCGGGAATCCTGTCATTGATAGTGGCAGCGAACCTCGTCGGTATTGCTCTTGTTCCACTGGCAATGCGGTTACCCAGACACGTGGTTGTGCTTCTCGCACCGGCAGTGACCGTGCTGCTCATAGTGATGTTGTTGGAAGAACAGTCCGGCGCCCTGGCCGCGACGATAATGGCCGCGGGACACTTGTTGCTGGTTTTGCTCCTCGCCATCCTCGCTTCCCGGGACAACCCCGATGAGGAACGCAAGTCATACTCCCTGGCGACGCTAATCTCCTTCCTGGGGATGCTGCTGTTCCTAGTTCTGGGTTTTCTGTACTACGCCGCCTACGACATAGACGTGGGCGTGACTCAACGTACAATCGTGATTGCAGCAACGATTCTGGTGGCGTTGCCTGTAGGTATGGTGATCTGGACAAAGACCGGGCCCCTCCCTCGGGCCCCGTTCATTTGGGCCGGTCGTCTCGTAGCACTCATGATGCTGGCGCCGATTATACTCACCATATTCTGGACGGAGCCTGAAGTCGAGCCGGGAGACGGGCTTCCTGTGCGAGTCATGGCCTATAACATCCACCAGGGTTTCGGCACAGCCGGTGATTTTACTTTGGAGGAGATCGCCCAAGTGATTGAGGCGGAATCACCCGACGTCGTGGCTTTGCAGGAGGTGTCCCGGGCCTGGCTGGTCGACGGGGCCGTGGACATCCTGTCCTGGCTCTCTCAGCGACTGGACATGGAATACGCATGGGGCCCCGCCGCCGACTCTGCATGGGGAAATGCCGTGCTCACTCGTTACCCCATATTGCACTACGAGAACGAGGAAATGCCCAATAACGATGACTTCCCCCTGAACAGAGCGTTCCTATGGGTGGAGATCGACGTTGGGGACGAGGCCCCGCTGCGCGTCATCGCAACACACTTCCACCACGTTCGTGATGAGGCTGAGTACCGAATCCCCCAGACGGAGGCCGTGCTTGCAAGGTGGGGCGGGGTTCCTCAAACAGTGCTTTTGGCAGACCTGAACGGAACACCCGAGGACCGGGAAATCAAGATGCTCGAAGAGGCCGGCCTCCTCGACTCATTCGTGGACGCAGGGGAGACGGGTCCGGGGTTCACATCCCCGTCCGACGGTCCCAGCAGGCGCATCGACTATGTATGGACGAGCCCTGACCTGAAGTCTAGGAACTACTCCTCGGCAGAGAGTCAGGCCTCGGACCATCTACCGGTTGCAGTTACTGTCGAGAAGCGATAGCCGCACGCCGATAAGGTTGGTATAAGGGGGAACTGGACTGTCCCCACACGCCTCATACAATAGACGCAGAAGTGCGGCGGGAAACGATTGGGATTGGAGGTCATCCCCGGGCCGTCCCAATGCAGACGACCCGGGGTCAGAGCGAAACTAGCTGGACTTGCCGATGCGGAACATCTTCGTCCCGCAGACCGGGCAGACACCACGGGTTGCCGGGCGGCCATTCTTCATGGTGATCTGCTCTGCGTCCTTCATCTCCTGGGACGCTCGACACTTAACGCAGTAGCCTTGCATATTAAAACCCCTACCTTTTGATAGTCTTTCGGGGCCGTCAGCAAATTGATTAACTCATTGCTTCTCGGCCCCGTCCACTGCGGCCATAGCATCGCACATGCCGGGCGCTTCGGTCAATAGTCTGCCGGGACTATTGTAAGCCTACCCATTTTTTCGTGCAGTCGCAAGTGGGCAAAGGAACTGTCTGGTCTCGGCTTCCCTGGACACTACATTCCAGTCATAGAACATGGGGATCAGGCTGACGTCAGCCCAGGTCTCCGCCTGATCGGAGTAGTGAAGGCTCCCAGGATGCCCCGACGCCCCCAGAGGTACTACCCAACGGGAGTTGTCCCAGTTCGAGGCGTCGAAGACATACCGTGCCATTGAGGTAGAAGTGATGATATATGGCTCTGCAGTCGAATAGGAGCCTGCCAGCGGCGTGAACCCATCTCCGTGGGCCGCTACGGAAGGCGGATTCAGATTTTCAGATAACTCGGGAAAGACATCAGAAAGAGCGTGCTGTGGGTTCGTCCTGTGCACCCGACCCCATGCCCAATCACTGATGTCCTCGCCAAGGATTGATCGCAGCCTTGTCACCGCCACTTCCAACGCATGGGCAAGGAGGCCTTTTCTCTCGGAGGTGGGCAAGGAATCCAGCCAGTGGTGCAACCCCGACTTTATTCGGCCAACCCACGATGGCGCACCCCTGCCACTCTCCCCTGCCACATCGTGCGCCATCTCGCCGAGTAATGCAGTTATACGGGCGTCCGTAAGTGCGTCATGGAAGGTAGTGAAGATAGTCGGTTCGGGACGATCTCTGTCTATGTTGTGGTCCCAGGCCAGCAAAAGACGCTTTCCTTCAACGGCGGCTTCACTATATGCTTCTACCTCTTTCAGTAGAGGGCATATTGCCGCCGCAGGGATGGAAGTGCGCAGAGCATGGACCCCGGCCATATCCTCTACCGTGGCCCTCGGCGTCCCTTGGAGCGCTTTGTAAATGCAACGGGTACGGTGTTCGCCATCGTAGTCGAGGCCTATGTAGTGAGGATAGTCCTCGTTCACAATCCGGTTGTTGGCCGTGACTATGAACCCGGTATCCGGGTTCCGGGAGCGGGGCATCTCTTCGAAAGGAACGTACCTTGTCCATTCGTAATCGCCGGTCCAACCGGGCACCGGCAGCCACGCATTTGCCTTTGGTCTTATTGGGAGTCGACCCCGAGTAAGGTACTTTATGTCGCCTTGCACATCCACACAGAGGAAGTTGTTGGCAGGATCGACCCACTCCTTCATCGACTCATCCAATTCGTCGACGGAGGCAGCAGTGAGCATTTGCCTGATGGAGTCAAACGCCTTGATGGGCTCGGCCGTGGCGGTGTATCTGAATGCCAGGGCTACTCCTTCGCCCGGGTTTCCGGCTACTACCGGCCCATGCCTGGTTGCAAAGGTCTGGACCTCCTCCTTGGCGCCACCGGCAACGCTGATCGACTCCGTTGTAACATCAGCGGTTTCCCACTTGCCCATGAACTCGTATGACGCAGTATCGACCTCTTTGAAACGCTCTATGTAGAGGTCCTGGTAGTCGGCCATGGCGTGGGTCACGCACCACGCCACACGGGCATTGTGGCCGAAGTGCGGAAACCCCGGCACTCCGGGGAATGAAAGCCCAACGACATCGAACTCATCGCAGGCGATGTGATTTTGATAGTAGACGCTGGGCGCCTCCAGGCCTCGATGCGGGTCCCCTGCCAGAAGCGGTACACCCGATGCCGTCCGGCTCCCGTGTACAGCCCAGTTGTTACTCCCGCCCTCCTCCCAGGCAGGAAGCCCGGGCCATTCCGCCCCCTCGACAAAGTCCGGCAGAGACTTGTCCGTGGCGCCGGAATATTCGGCGCCGGGTGGAACCACAAGCAGCTCACCTGGCAGGGAAACGGGTATGGCTGCCTGCGCCTTCTCAGGCCCGAGACGATTCACCATTCGAGCGTTCCACAGTTTGCGTTCGAATACACCCATGAAGATGTGGCGTACCTTGAATACGAGCATAGAGTGCCACGGCTCCCACAGTTCTGGCCTCGAACTCAGGATGCGGTATTCGATGGGCAGTTCACTGGCAGTATCTATGAAGGCATTGACCCCCTCGGCGTAGCTCTTAAGCATCGCCTGGGTCTCAGGACTCACCACCTCGAAGTCGGACTTCGCGCTGGCGACCAGCCGGAAGCGGCGCATCATCTTGTCCTGCTCCACCCCCGAGACCCCCGCTATCTCCGCGCATCTCCCCATCGCCCGACGCCGGTCCCAGTCCATGTGCCAGAGCCGGTCCTGCGCCGTGACGAAGCCCTGGGCAAAAAAGGCGTCGTTTACGGAGGAAGCGCGGGTGTGGGGTATGCCCCACTTGTCCCGGAAGACAGTAACCGGGCCCTCTAGACCGCTTAGTTCCAGCTTGCCTGATAGGTCTGGGACGGCGGTCTTGAATAGTTCAGGACCGACCGTTCCATTTTCAGCTCTACTCATCCGCTTCATGCATGGCAAGACCTGTGTTGCCCGTTGCTGCCATGCCCGTTCAGGTGATGCGAAGGAGGAACGTCCAGGGCCGGGTTCCGGTCGAAGAAACTCACGGGTTTCAGGCTGAATCCCGAGTACATTACCGGCATGACGGGCCAGTCCTCGGGTCTGGGGACGTGGTGATGACCGAAGGTGTACCAGACCACTAGGTCGATATCCTCAACGCTGCGGTTGGCTTCGGTGTACGCAGGGAGACCGCCTCCGCCTGGGTGCTGGTTGGGGTAGTCGCCGGAGGCGTTCATCTCACTTGGATCATAAGGGGTGACCCATAGGTGCTTGGTCATAAAACCTGCTCTCTTGATGACGGAGGCATCATCTTGAGCAAAGGGCAGCACGTTTTCGCCCGGCATCAGCTTGTAGGAGGTCTTCTGACCGAGATAGTTGGTCTCCGATTCGTTGGCTATCAGCCAGTACCGGGCGGAGTAAGGGTCGATGTTGCGTTGAGCTTCTTGCTCGGATTTAAGCAGTGTCCTCTCCGCGTAGAAGGCATTGTGGTGGGGGTTGTTTTCGTCGGGGGGGTTGGCGTGAGTATTCACTTCGTAGACCGAGTTCTTTTGCCCATCCACGGCCATGTCCATCCTGACGTTGAAGAAGTGTTGATGGATATGGGCGGCCAGCTGGGGTGCTATCAGGGTCCCGTGCTCAGGCTCGTGCCCCGGGGGCACGGCCGCGTTGTTGACCACGCCAGTCAGCTTGACCTCGTACTGGATAGTCCCGTCCTGGTAGAAGTACCAGAAGAAGCCGTATTCGTAGTTGCCGACCGTGGAGATGAAGGAGACCACCAGGCGCCGGGACCTGCGCACCTCCGTCTCCCCCGTACGCCAGTCGACATGCTTCCACAGGATGCCGTAGTCCTCTTCGTGCATGCAGATAGCGTTCGGGATCTCCATGACGCCGCCCTGGGTGTCATTAGTCACGGCGTCGAAATAGTAGATCTCGCCTAGGCAGTCGCACCCGAGGGTCAGAGAGTTGGTCAAGTTGCCGATGCCGTACTCACCAGCGTCGAAGGCGTTCTTGCGGAAGTGCGGGCCGTTAGGTTCACCGTAGGGAACGACCATTTCGGATAGGCACGCCCGGTAGATGATAGGCCTCCGACGCCCCTGGTCTCGGTATGCAATGTCGTATAAGACCAACCCCTCCCTCGGCGTAAAGCCGAGACGCATCTCCCACTTCTGCCAGGAGACGTGCCAGCCGTCCACGGTGAAGCTCGGGCCTTCGGGCTGGGTGATTTCGATGGGTTTCAGGTCCTTTCGAAAATCGTGGATGAAGTTCTGGGAGTAGTTGCCATCGTTAGGCGGAAGGGGTACGACACCATGGTCGATAACCCGCAGCACCTTCATCTCGTTGAGGTCCACTACGGGCACTACACCTTCGATAGGGCGAGCGTAGCCGTTGTCCTTCGGACTGGACCTGAGCCAGCAAAGGGAGTAGGACAGCCGCATCCCATCCTCGCCCTCTATCCCGTAGTTCCCCGCTGACCACGGGTCAACCATGACGAGATCGATGTCGGTGATACCCCGCATGGCGAGAGCTTGCCTGAAGGCCGGGTCGGCCTTTACAGCTTGCTCGCACTCATAGAACTCATCCAGCATTATCTTGGGCTGGACCCCGGGGATGTGGGTAAAGGACTTCACTTTGTCATCAG
Organism: Dehalococcoidia bacterium; assembly: GCA_965207225.1. GTDB lineage: Bacteria > Chloroflexota > Dehalococcoidia > Plut-88900 > Plut-88900 > Plut-88900. The sequence goes on along the minus strand of CBDBLV010000001.1, from coordinate 202,929 downwards.
ACAGGGAGACGACGGCCTCATAAGTGCGACGGCTGTCGTTATCCAGGAGACAGATGAAAGCTTCCCTGGGGAAGGTATGTGTTCCGTCGTAGTCCAGGACGGCATTCTTGGGAGGTTCGTTGAGTACGACGGTCTCGTACCTCACCCGTGCCCCGATATTCTCGTCGCGGTTCAATATCGCAACTGCGCGAAGAATCTCGTCGGCGGACAGGGGGTCGAGGGGATGGGAAGAGGAGGAGTCGATCTCGGTGACTTCAGGGGCCTTTTTCAAGGTGGTCATGGCTGCCTCCCGGCAAGGCTAAACGAGGGCGATAGCTCAGTATATATGTCCGCGTATTGCGTATTCAAGAAAGCGCGGGGCGGCGCAAGCGCCACCCCGCAGGGACTTGCGGAGACCTGTAAGCCGAGTTCTGTATCCGCCAGAGGCGGACGGCGGCCATCTATCTGGGCCCGACGTTGCCGTCGGGCTCAAGCAGCCAACCCGAGGACGGGCCGGGTCCCTTAGTCCTCCTATTTGGCCTTGCTCCGGATGGGGTTTGCCTAGCTAGCCGGTCTCCCGGTCTACTGGTGAGCTCTTACCTCGCCATTTCACCCTTACCCGCCTGAGGCGGGCGGTATGTTTCTGTGGCACTTTCCGTAGGGTTTCCCCTCCTGGGAGTTACCCAGCATCCTTCCCGGTGGAGCTCGGACTTTCCTCCCGCCCAAGGGCAGGCGACCGCCCAGTCTCCAATGTCCCAATCAAGACTATTCTAGGCAAGCGGTCAGGTCAAACACTGCGATTGTCTGGGGTCGCCAGTTGGCATTTGGATTAGCGAAGGACAGGCGGATCGGAGAGAGGAATCGGAAGCTGGGAATGCTCATCCCAATTGACTGTAACCCTATTCATTCCGGCCTATTGCCCCACATCCAGTCCTCATCTACTCAACCCACAGGATCCTCGTGCAGCTTGGGCACTGGGACAGTTCCCTTCCAGCCCTGGCCTTCTGCACCACGTTCATCGGCAGGGATAGCCGGCAGTTGTTGCACATCCCTCTTCCTATAGTAGCTACGGCGAGTCCACCCAGTGACTTCCGCAGTGACTCATACAGACCCTTGGGAGCACCGTCCACCTCGGCAGCTTTGCCGTCGCGCTTCTCCCATAGCTCCAGCAATTCGAACTCCAACCTGTCCTTCTCTTCCGTCAAGTCCTTTACGTCTGTCTTCCTTTTCTTCTCGGTGTCAGATCGTTGAACTTCCCTTTCAGCAAAGAACTTCGATGCAGTGTCATGTTCATCCAGTACTCCGAGATAGTTGTCCTCAGCATCGGAGAGGCGCCCCTTAAGGTTCTCGACCTCTCTTTGCATACCTTCCAATTCGCGCGAGTTCGTGACGCTGCCATCGTAGGTCCTCTTTTCCAGGGGCCCGAGCCTCGCCTGTATATCAGCTATCAGGGCCTCGGATTCCCGTTGGCGGCGCTCAACTTCAGCCAGCTTCTCCCTAGCGCGCTGCAGATTGGCCTCGGCTACGCGGACCTCCGATTCGTCCGCCAATTTCCGGTTGACCGAGGCCAACCCAGCTTCTGTATCGATAATGGAAGCATCGAGCAGGTGCAACTCGTAAATCTGTCTGCCGACAGCCATGTCAGCCTCTCCAACGGGTGAGCTTTGGCCAGGGGAATCGGGGGACTAAGATTCTATGGACACCCTTTCCCTAGTGTCAACGTTATCCTTATTGGAAATTGGAGCACCACGATGACCGTGCTAAACTTTTCGTAGGTCACATTTAGGAAAACTACTGTTCCTCGCACGTCCTAGAGGCCCGGTTCAAATGTTAACTGTGAAACGCACTGTCCTAGCTCTATTGATATCTTCCCTATTCTTGTTCGCCGCCGCATGCGGCGGAAATGGAGTAGACCCGACTCCTCAAGACCCTGCGACCGCACAATCACCGTCTTCCGACTCCCCTTCCGAATCTCCCCCGACGGCCACCGTCGCTCCCCCGGAGGAACCCCGCACTATCGCCCTCCCCGACGAGACCCGGGCCCTTTTCGAGGCCTGGCGCATTGTCCAGCGGGAGTACGTAGACATCGACAACATTGACCCACGTGTCCTGAGCGACGGCGCCATTTTCGGCATCCTTGATGCGATGGAGGAATCGACTCTTTCGATTGCCCAGGCCCGGGCCCTTGAGTACGACCTGGAGCTGGAGGAGAATTATTTCTCCGTTCCAGGCGGCGATGAGCTTGAAGAGGCCTATGAAGTGTTCGCCTATGCCTACACCCGACCGGAGGATGAGAGGCTGGATGTTTACGACTTGAACATCGCTGCCATCAAGGGAATGGTCGGGGCCCTGGCCGACCCATACACCGCCTACCTGTCCCGTGACGACCTGCGGCTTGACCAGTCGGACCTCGAGGGCTCCTTCCATGGAATCGGCGCCTATGTGGGAACCAACAGCGAGGGGTACCCGATAATCATCTCCCCCATGGAGAACTCCCCCGCCGAGGCCGCCGGCATCCTGGCCGGCGACATCATCCTGGAAATCGATGGCGTAGAGGCCAATACCATCAGCCTACAGGAGTCGATACTGCGCATCCGCGGCCCAGAGGGCACACCGGTCGAGCTCCTGATCAAGCACCTGCTGAAACACGATCCCGAGCGCGTGGTCATCGTACGAGGAAACATCCCCATCGACAGCGTCTATTCGGAGACCCTTGACGATGGCATCTACCGCATCAGGATAAATCTCTTCACCCGACGCACCCCATCCGAGGTTGAGTCAGTATTGGAAGAGGCTATAGAGCAAGGAGCTCGGGGAGTAATACTGGATGTGCGCCAGAACCCGGGAGGCCTTCTGAGGGAAACGGTGCAGGTTGCCGACATCTTCCTGGATGGCGGCCTGGTCCTGATTGAAATGGAGAGGGACGGCACCCGTACCGACTGGAATGCAACGTCGGGCGGCGTTGCTCTGGACATCCCGCTGGCCGTCCTGGTCGATGCCCACAGCGCCAGCGGCGCCGAGGTGCTGGCAGGTGCACTCCAGGACCGAGGTCGGGCGCAGCTCATTGGGTTGCCCACTTTCGGCAAGGGCAGTGTTACTAGACTAAACCCCCTGTCAGACGGGTCGGGCCTGTACGTCACCTTCGCCCGCTGGTTCACCCCCGACGGTGATGTCATCGAGGGCTTCGGAATCGAACCCGACATCCTCGTTTCCTTCACAGAGGCCGACCTTGCAGCCCAGAAGGACGTCCAACTGGAAGCGGCCGTGGAGCACCTGCTTGCCATTTCGGGCTAGTGCATCGGGGCTGCAATGAAGACCATAACCGTCAACCGCAGAGCCCGTTACGAATACGACATCCTGGAGTCCATCGAAGGCGGACTCGTCCTTACGGGTACGGAGATTAAGTCCATACGAGACGGCAGGGTTAACATACGGGACGCCTTCGCCCGACCCGAAGGCGGTGAGCTGTGGCTCTTCAACGCTCACATAGCCCCCTATGCGAACGGCAACAGGGCCAATCACGAACCAATGCGCCCTCGCAAGGTCCTAATGCACCGGGGCCAGATTGACGACCTGACTTCCAAGGTGCAGGAGAAAGGCCTGACCCTTGTGCCGCTGAGGATGTATATCAAGAACCACAGGGCCAAAGTGGAGCTGGGCCTGGCCCGAGGCCGCAGGCTCTACGACAAGCGAGCGGCAATCGCCCGTCGGGAGGCCGACCGCCAGATGCAGCGGGCCGTCCTCAAGGAGGCCGTCCGGCGCAGCTAGTCGACGGCCCGCCACAACCCGGCTGGTCCGTTATGCTAAAATTCATTGTTGCCTCATGGGGACGCGTGGGTTCGACAGGAGCCACGGTTACCCAGGGTTGCAGGCCGAGGCGCCGTGGGACTCGTTAAACCAACGGCAAAGATATAACTGGCAAACGTCAGTTGGCACTGGCTGCCTAGACACTAGGTAACCCGTCCTGTTCGGTCTCTCCTCGAAGGCCGTCTCAGGGCGATGCAAATCGAGGTGCTCCTGTCCCGTCGCTGATAGGGCCAGGCTAAGACTCATCAGCTGGTCTACCGGCACCGTCGTCGGTTGCGGCCCGGTAGGTGAGATTTAAGTTCCGTCTAAGCCTGTAGACGCCCTGGGGGCCACCTTCTGGACGGGGAGTTCGACCCTCCCCCGTCTCCACCAAAACTGACAACCCTTTCGCATCTCAATTTATGTCCTCTCTTTATTAGGCTTTCACAGTGATTCCGGCGTTGCCGCTTTATTGTCGGTGACACACATAGGACTAGGCTCGAATTCATAACCGTGATTGGGCCGAAGGCCGAACCAGGCCCGGAGGCGAGCTAAACGCCAAGGCTATGCCACGCAGAATCGCCATCATCGGAGGAGGGGTATCGGGGCTGGGGGCGGCGTGGGCGTTGCATCATCACCCCGACCGCTTTGACTTTCGTCTGTTCGAGGCCCGGGAACAGGTCGGCGGCAATGCCATCACCGTCGATATGCCCCAGGACGACGGCAGTTCAATCCCATTCGATATCTCCGTGACCGCCTGCATTCCCTCGGTCTACGACCACATCGTCCTACTTATGAAGAAATTCGGCATTGAATTGGTCGACACTAAGTTCAGCTACAGCGTGAAGTACGGCGAAGGCATCTACGCCCATGACTTTGATTCCGACATCAGGCGGCAGCTGCAACCCGAGATCGAGCGATTTCAGAGGCTCTTGAGGTATCTGCACTGGTTTGGCTGGCTGACCCGCTCTCAATCACAGCTGTTGAATGCAGTCAACCCCTTCAACTACATAAGCATGGGCAGGGTTCTGGACCTGGGCAGATTCTCCGACGACTTCAGGTACAAGGTCCTCAAGCCAATGTTCATCAACTTTGTGCTGGCGACACACATTTTCGATATGCCTGCCGCACTGTTCGCCCGGTACCTCGAATTCTTCAACATAGAGTCCGCCACCCCTATGCAGACCTGGGACCAGGGCACCCGACGCATCTACGAGAACCTGACGGCCAACTTCCGAGACAAGATCTACCTGAGTCGCCCCGTCCACAAGCTCTACAGGGAAAATTCACGGGCCGTCGTAGAAGACGAAGCAGGGGATCTAGAGGAGTTCGACGAGGTTGTCTTAGCATGCAACGCGGACCAGACCCTGCGGATTCTCGACAAGCCCACGTCCCTGGAGCGTTACATCCTTTCGTCCACCCGGTACGACGGCGAGATCCATCACAAGGCCGTCGTGCATCACGATTCCTCAGTCCTCCCCGACAACGAAGCCCAACCCCTCACCACCCGCAGCAACCACATCGAACAGTACGGTGAGAAACCGGACAACTATGAAATCACCTACATCATGCATAACCAGCAGCCCTGGGCCGGTAACTCCGACAAGCCTTGCCTCGTAACCTATAACCCTCACAAGCCCATTGACGATAGAAAGGTACTGGCAAAGTTCTCCTTTCAGCATATAGTCCATGACGTGCGCCACGTTGCGTTGCTTGTCCCCTTATTCCGATTCATCCAGGGCAGGAGACGAACATGGCACTGCGGAGCACACACGTTGATCAACAGCCAGGAGACCTGCCTCGTCAGCGGCCTCGCCACCGCAAGACAGCTGGGCGCCGACTACCACTTCGATGACCCCGCGGCGAGAAAATCGTTCAACTACTACGGGAATATCATGTACGGCTCGGGGTTCAGGAAGGCATAGGGAGCCGAGTAACACTTGGGTTGGGTCTATCTCTCTCAACCGAAACGGGAAGGGTCGGCCGGCAGAGCCGGCCGACCCTTCCCTTCGTCACCCCATATCCCTACTTCAAGAGGTACGTCCCATCCCTCTTGGCCATCGCTACCCCGGCCAGCATGTACATGATCACGTATACGATCACCCGGTAGACCACCGCCGACCCCGGGGGAATGCAGATAAACGAGAACCCCGACACCCCTCGCTTTCCAACCTCGTGTGCTATCTTGATTATCTCAAAATCCGATAGTCCTATGGGTTCAACCGCCTCCCCAAGGATATCCCCGGGAGCCGGACCTGCACCCCCCATTACGTCCATGTCGAAGTGGACGTAAACAGCTTTGGTGCCGTTGTAGGCACGGTCCAATTCATGGGCCACACCCCTCATCCCCAGATCGTCCCGCACCTCCCACGATGATATGAACCTTGCCCCTCGGTCAATGTACGACTCTACCAGGTCCTTCCTCTCCAGCATCCCCCTCTCACCGATCTCGACGAGATGCTGGGGGTGCATGTTTTCGTGGAACTCGTACATCTTGTGCTTCCAGCTCGCAGACCCCGCGATCCTCGGGTCCTGGGACAGGAAATCCAGGGGTTGAATGTCCCAGTGGGTGTCGAGGCTTACGCACCCCACCGAACCCTCCGTGCGCTCCGCTATCGGCTTTGCGATGGCATAGGAGCCGCAAGGCGAGTTCTGCCCGATTACCACGGGGATGGCCCCTGCATCCAGCACCTGTCCCACCTTCATCTCCACTGCGGCCTGGGCCTTGAGGATGTTTTCGGGGGACTGCACCTTCATCACCTCTTCGGGTATTGGGGCGTCTCCGTAGTCGACCACTTTCAGATGGTCGAACACGTCCATCCTGAATTCCTGGATGTACCCCGACTGATACCGGGCAGACTGCTGCCTCACTCTCTTCGGCGCCGAAAGCCATTCGTTCCGGTCTACGCCCGCATAGGTCTCATGGGTGGTAGCTACGTAGGGCGCCCCGATAATCGCTGCATCCACGTCTTTCAGGTCTTCAGGGGACTTGGCCTCGGGCAGGCCCATGAACGTGGGTGTTTCGGGCGCAAGGGTCGGGAACATCGGCCTGTCCCCAAAACTGCCCTTGATGAATTCTTCCCAGTCGCCCAGGAATTCGTCCCATGTCGGGTAACGCATAGCACACATTTCGGCCTCCTTGAGGCGAGAAGCCGCCCTAGCGGCAGACGGCCTGAATGAACTTCAGATATAGGTCGACACTCCGGTGAAGCTGTTCCACGCTTACCCACTCATTTACCGTATGGGCCTGCCTGAGATCGCCGGGGCCAACCACGATGCATGGGACAGCTTCGGCCAACATGCAGCCATCCGTTCGGTATGGCACGGAAATGGGCGCCTGTTCGCCCGTGACTTCCAGCGCAAGTTGCACGAGTTCGGATTCGGGCGGGAGATAGAGCGGGGGTCCGCTGCTCCAGGATTCCAGCTCTACACCGGCCTTTTCTGCCGACTCCCTGACTCTAGCCATCACTGCCCCCGGATCCAAGGCACGGCTGTAGCGGAAATTCACCCGACAAGTGCTCAGGGGCACGGTCACGTTGGCTGCCGTGCCGTGGTTGTCTATGGTGATATTCCAGTCCGGAAACGGAGGCTCGAAGTCCGGGTCCCAGTACGCCTCGTCCTCGACCAGTTCTTCATAGAGCCTGCCCATTTCGTGGATGAAGGGGATCATCGCGATGTTCGCATTCACACCTTTGCCACTGGAGCTGTGGGCCGCCCTCCCCTGAGCCGTGGCCTTGAAGGTGATAGCCGCCTTGTGAGTATTGACTACCTGCAGGTTCGTCGGCTCGGCGATTATGCAGTACCGGGGCCCGACGGAACCAAGCACTTCTGATTCGTCGACGATGCGGCGCGCTCCCTGGGTGTCGGTTTCCTCATCGGTGGTGTAAATCAGGGTTAAGGGTTCGCCGGTATCCAGGCCGGCGTAGGCTTTTGCCGCGATGAGGGTCGCCGCAAGAGCGCCCTTCATATCCACTGAGCCTAAACCATACAACCTGCCGTCTTCCACCCTAGCCTCGAATGGGTCGCAGTCCCATCCCAGCCTGTCTCAGAAGTTGGGGAGTGGTGAATGGAACCTTGTTAGGTGTACCTTTGAAGCGACATCGACGAAGGAGAGATGGAGATGCCGCTTCGAGATATGGACCGAGAACAGATGTGGCTGTTGCCCCCGACTCTTGACGATCTGTTGCCGTTAGACCATCCAGCCCGATTCGTGGCCGAGTTTGTGGACGCACTGGATAGGGAAGGCTGGGCTGAACTCGGCGTGGAGATAGACGGCGACCCGATGGGAGCGCCGGCCTACCATCCCCGCGCTTTGTTGAGCGTGTGGCTGTACGGTTTCATGACCGGGGTGCGCTCCTGCCGCAAGTTGGAGGCGGCCTGCCGGGACCAGATACCGTATCTGTGGCTGACCGGCTGGCAGCATCCTGACCACAACACCTTGTGGCGGTTCTACAAGGAACACAGGCAGTCCATGAGGAAGCTGTTCGAGCGCACTGTGCGCACGGCGGTGACGATGAAGCTGGTGGATCTGGCGGTGCAGGCGGTTGACGGAACTAAGGTGGGGGCCAATGCGGCAAGAGATAGGACCTACGATGCGGGGGAGTTGGGTCGGTTATTGAACAGGGTGGAGAAGGCGATCTCCGACCTTGAAGCTCAGAACGAAGCAGGTGAGGATACCCCCGCATTACATCTGCCGGAAGAATTAGCCAACAAGCAAACGCTGAGGGAGCAGATTCGTCATGCGATGGACGAGTTGGCTTCTGAGCGGAATCGCAAGCGCATCAACCTCACCGATCGGGATGCAAAACTCATGAGGACCCGTCAGGGCTTCATGCCCAGCTACAACGCCCAAGCTATGGTGTCACCGCTGGCACCAGGCGGACAGACGACCGGCATGCTGCTGACCGCCGTAGACGTTGTGGACCAAGTCAATGACGCCCTCCAGTTGACCCCGATGATGGAACAGGCAGAGGGTGTTACAGGAACCAGGACTCCGTTGACGTTGGCAGACGCCGGTTATTGTGGAGGCCGGAACCTGGAGGCGAGTCACCGTAAAGGTCAGCAAGTGGCAATGCCGGATATGGCCCGACCACTGGACAATCCCTATCACAAGGACCGATTCACCTATGACGAGGGCAACGACAGGTACGTCTGTCCTCATGGAAAGATATTGCGCTTCTCCAGCTCGTCCACAAACGCCGGAACGCCGGTCCGGGTATACCGAGCAGCCTCTGCCTCGGCCTGCCGCAGTTGCCCCGCATTTGGGGTCTGCACCAAGGATTACCCACGGGGACGCAAGCTAGAAATCGGGGCACGCGACCATGTACTGCGCGCTCACAGAGAATGGATGTCTACCGAGGCAGCCACGACGGCCTACAAACGGAGGAAGTACCTGGTCGAACCGGTCTTCGGGATCTTTAAGGAACAACTGAGGGCTCGGAGGTTCCTGTTGCGTGGCCTTGCCAACGTGAAGGCCGAATGGACGGTGCTTGCCATCGCCTTCAACCTCCGCACTATCTGGAAGGCGTGGAGACCCGGAGCCGACCCCTCCACTCAAGTATCCGCGGCCTAGTGCCTCTCCCCACTCTCTCACAGCAACTGCCGCTACTACACAACTCTCACCCTTCAATCCAGCATTCCCCTATCACTTCCCGGCTGGGGTCGTAAAAGCGAACCCTGGTCTAAGCGGCATCTTCATCTCTTCGTAGATGTCGCGTCGGAACAGCTGCCGGGGCGCTATCCGTCACTTCCCACTTATGGGACAGCCTCCAGGCGCACTTCGACCAGTTTGCCGGGGACGAGGCGCTCATGCGCACCCGTCCTCCTTGGCCCAACGGATGAGGCGATCAACCCCAGCCGTCAGACCTATGCCCAGCGGGTGAGGGATCAACGTCAAACTTCAACCGCCGGACTGAGCCGGGGACGGAGGCCCTTGCGTCAACTCCGTCGAATCGGCCCGCGCTGGTTGCGAAGGACCAACGTCAAACTCCGCATTGCCAGCATTCCCTCTTGGGCAAAGCCCGTGCAACAGGGATCACGCACCCAGGTTTCTATGGTCGGAAACCTTGGAGAAAGCCAAACAGTGAGGCAATTATCGCAGGTCTCCGACGCCGAAAAGACCCCACGCATGCCCCCACCCCGAAAATTGCTTCAAAGTTCACTCCCGCATCCGCAATGCGGAGCATCACGGCGAAGGCCGCGACCACTTCAGTGTCAGAAAGCCCACGACCCGTCCCACGATCTCGCGCCTGGCCAGCGCCTTCTTTGTATCGAAGAGGGCCTTCCTGCGCCAGCTGACCTGGCCGCTGCGGTCGAGGCCGTGCAGGGGCTGCTTCTCCGGGGGGAGCGTCATCCCGTGTTCTTCGAGGAGCGCCAGTTCTACCTCCAGCAGACTTTCTCGCTCGACGAGCCACTCAAAACCCCTTCCCTCGTTGGGGTGAGACTCCTTCAACGCCCGCCACCGGACGATCAGGGACCAGGCGTCTCCGAAGACCTCCTCGTCGTCATCGGCGGGCTCAAGGGTCACCAGCTCGGGGTACTCGCGCCGCATCGAGGACTTTGACGCAGGACTTCCTTCGCTCACTGACCCTGCATCCTCTCCTTTATCAGCGCTCTGCTCCGAGGGACCGGCGCCGGCGTGACCGGCCCCGGTCGTCTTCGGACTCACTGTGCCCTCCTTTGCCAGAGCCTCCACCGCGCCTTCCACCCTGGACAGCCGCCTGCGCGCCTCCTTGCCCAGCGACTCCACCGCGTTCTCCAACTCCCCCAGGCGCTCCTCCAAGGCGTCGTTGCGCTCTCGCTGGCGGGCCGCCGCAGAACCCACGCCCTCCTGCAAGGCCCGCTCCAGGGCCTCCCGCATCCGCCGCGACAGCCGTCCCGTCCTGGCGCTCTCGGCCACCGTGCGCTGGTCGATCTCCAACACCCGCGCCGCGCCCTTGTATCCCCGCTCCCGCACCAGCTCTTGCAGCAACGTCATGAGCCTCATGTGGTACATGTTCTCCACGTCTCTGCTGTCCTCGATGCCGTGTTCGGTCGTCTTCATGGCAATTTCCTCCTTCTCCGAAAACTCGTTCCAGCTATGAATTCCACCAAGTCCGTGATTCGCCCGATCTCTCGCCCCGCGTAACGCACCCCCACCTCAAGCGGACTTTTCGGCCGTTTTTGTCATCGGGCCGTCGATTTTGGCCGCGTCATGCACCCCCACCTCAAGCCTCTTTTTGTCATTGGAGACCGGACTCCGCCCTTTCATCAGATTGCTCACCGTTCACCTCCTGTAGAGGGGGTTTTGCCCCTGATTTAGCTACGAAATCACGACTTTGACCACTCAGTCACAAAAGTCCATTTCCTGTACACCCCCAATACTGCACGAAACGGGCCTCAGATAAGAGGGCATGGATGGTGCCACCATGCGTGGGGTCTTTTTCGGCGTTTGATTTGTTCACACTCTCCTGCGGCGGCCCAAACCGATAGGCCGCACGAAACCGCAGAGAGGTGAACGTCTTGGCGCAGAAATCGAAGCTCCGGCCGGCAGGGCGGCTCATTCCGACGGCGATTGCGCTGCTGCTGGCGGCGCTTGTGGCCGTCCCCACCAGCAACCTCGCCCTGGCCCAATCGCCGCCCGCTGGCGACATCACCCTGGTCAACACCGACAGAGAATTCGTCGAGCGCAAGAAGGGCGGCGAGTTCGTCGCACGGCCCCTCTTCGACCGCAAGCTCCAAGACCTCTTCTACGCCGTCAGAGACGCCGACACCGGCGACTGGATATCCGCCATGTACCGGGTCCGGGGCGGCGAGAAGAAGCACTCCGACGGCTGGGAGTACTCCTGGGAGTATCCCAAGCTGGACGAGCAGCCCGACCTCGACCCGGACCGCGCCTACCTGCTGGTCATGCTGGCGGTGGCGGAGGACGGCAACCGGGGCGACTTCTATGCCGTCGTCCCCATCCACGAGCCGGGACGCATCTGGGACAAGATTCTGAGCGCCCTCAACCCCTCCCGTTGGGCCAGGGCCGCAGCCGGCTGGGTGATCGAGGGAGTCCACGGGACGCTGTGCGGTGTCGTTGAGCGGGCCTCGGGGGAGGACGCCGACAACTGTGAGGGGAGTTAGCTCATGAGCGACATCCTCACCGGGACTCCTCCCGACCTCACCTACGCCCACGACCTTGTCCAGCAGGCGTGGATGGTCGTCTGGGCCGTCACGTCGGGCGCGCTCATTGTGATCCTGGGCTGGATGGGCCTCACGTTCATCGTCAGCGAGCACCTTGGCAGCCGTCAGGCCGGATGGCGGGAGATGGTCCCCCGTCTGGTGCTGGGGCTTGTGGCCGCCGCGTCCTCCCTGTGGTGGTGCGCGCTGGTCATCGACGTTGCCGACGCCGTGTCCGGCTTCGTCGCGGTATCTCTGAACGTCACCGCCGGGGACATGCTCCGCTCCACCCTCAAGACTCTGCTCACCGCAGTTCAGGCGGGGAGCGTGGGCATGGCGTTGCTGCTGGCCCTTCTCTACCTGGTCTACGGCTTCTTCGTCCTCTACGTCATCGTGCAGATGATCCTACGCCTTGCGTTGATCGACATTCTTCTCGCCCTGGCTCCTATAGCCCTGGGTCTGTGGATTCTGCCGCACACGGCGGGATGGGGAAGGCACTGGCTCAGGCTCTTCATGACGACCACCTTCCAGCAGGCGATCCAGCTCATCGCGTTGGCGTTGGGGTTCGGGTTCCTGAACGAGGTGGCGCAGATAGCGGCCTTCGAGCCGGTGCAGGACCTGGTCTGGAAGCTCTTGATGAGTCTGGCCTTCGTCTACATGGCGACCAGGGTGCCGTCATTGCTTGGCAACGCCGGCACCTTCGATAGCTGGCTGTCGATGCTCTATTTCGGCATGAACCTGCCCGCGTCGATGGTGCGGTCGGCCCGGACCATCGGGCTGATGGCTGGGGGAGCGGCGGGCGGGCCTGGAGGCGTTGCGGTCGGAGCGGTTGCGGCCAGCGCGGGGCTGTCGGCTGCGGCTGGCGGCCTCAGCTCGGCGGCTTCGATGGCGACCCCGTCGGGCGGTGGAGACGCGGGCGGCGAGGCTCCTAGGAGCGCCAACGAGTGACCTCAACAACAAGGACAACGAAATCACCAAGGCGCGGCAAAGAGTGCGCCGACCAACGCGACGACGGAGGGGGAGAGATGTGCAGCTAGAAGGACAACGAGAACGAGACCGATAGAGACGAGCGAAAGGCTCGAAGAACGAGAGGAGCGAAAACAGATGGAAGACCTGACACAGACCATATCGAACCTGGTGGGCATTTTGCTGGGGATCGTGGGAGTCGTGGGCGTGGGCTTCTTCATCTACGGGGCCTACCTGTACCTGACGGCATCGGGAGCGCCCCACCAGATGGAGCGGGGCAAGAGCGCCATGATGACCGCCCTGGCGGGCATCGTCCTGGCGATGGTGGCCTACGGGGTCGTCGAGCTGGTGATGAACGCGGTGGTGGGCAACCCCGTGGAGATCGACGTGCCCAACCCAGCCACACCCACCCCCGAGGAATAGGTGAAGGGAGAGAAAGCAATGAGAGAACACGAGGTACCGACCCACGTGCAGGCCGAGGACAGGGTGCTGCTGTGGTTCACCTTCCCGCAGATCGTGGCGGTGGTGGCGGTGTGCGCCCTGTCCTACGGCGCATACCGCTACGCCCCCGTTGGGCCGAACGAGGTGCGGATGGGATTCGCCGTCCTGTTCGGGCTGATGGGCATCGCAGTAGTGGTGGGAAAGATAGGAGGTCGGCGGCTGCCGCTGGTGGCCGCCGACCTGCTCAAGTACCGGCTGGGAGCCAGGGTCTACGCCGGGCCTGTGTCCCAACTGGTGCGTCCTGAGCCGCCGGTCACGTTGCAGCCGGTGAAGGGCGGCCCCGGCCCCCTGCGGCTGATGGCGAGGCGGGCCGGAAAGACCCTCAAGAGGCTGCGCCGCCGCAGGAAGCAGAAGCGCAACGGTGAAAGAAAGCCATTCCGACCCCACTGCTGGTTCGGCAAGCGCCGTTCCCGCAAGGCGGGCCGCGACAGCCAGGGCCACGGACCGAAGGGCTGGATAGCGGTCATGGCGGTCGTCGCAGTGGCGATGGCCGCGACCGTCCCCCAGTCGGTCCTTGCCGACGGCCACGAGCCCTGGCGGGACGAGATCGACTTCGAGGTCACGGAGCCGGTGGAGGGACGGCGGATATTCGTCGAGGCGCTTACCGTCTCCGGCGACCGGGCCGCAGTGACCCTGAGAGCGGCCACCGACCTGGACATCCGGGTGAGAGCCTTCGGCGGCGGCCAGGGCACGACCCTGCGCTTCTGGGGCTCGGCGACGCTGACAGAGGGAGAGAGCATCGACTATTCGCTGCCCCTCAACGGACCAATGCCCTCCTTTGCCGTTTCCTGGGAGGACGCGCTGGGACAGGCGGGAGCGCTCACCTGGGAGCATGACCGGATACCGTACCCGCTCCCCGAAGTCGAGGGCGAGCTGTGCAACCTGAACGTGATCTCCTTCGGCTGGACGCCGGGGATCGTCACCGGCGTCGTCGAGTCCGACTGCGTTGACGCCGTCGAGCACCCGGTCGAGCTTCAGACGGTGGCCGGACACGAGAGCGTCACCGAGACGGCGCTCATGGACGCCGGGGTGACTGCCATCACGGGAACGGTCGTTGCCACGACGGGAGCATCGACCGCGAGCGTCGCATTCGTCCCCGACGGGGAGACGAGCTTCCGGCTCGCCGCGCCCACCGGCGAGGCGATTCACGCCGTGAGCCTGGACGTGAGTCTTGAGGCTACCCTCCGCATCCCCATCCCTCCGCTGACGACGCTCACCCACCACCCGGAGCGGACGGAGAAGCGCACCGAGACGGTGAGTCTGTGGAGGCCGGGGACGACCCAAACCGTCAGCGAAACGGTCACCGTCACCAACGATGACGGAACTACCACGGAGCACACCGTCTCCGCCACCCTGTCGGTGCCCGGCGAGACGGTGCAGAGGGACGTGACCCTCACCATCGTCCATCCCGAGCACGTCAAGGCTGAGACGACCGACCGAGAACCCCTCACCAGGACAAGGGAAGAGTCGCTATCGCTGGCCTCGGAAATCGGTTCCGACGACGCCTTTGCCCTGCTGGCACTGCCTCAGCCTGAGCCCGAAGACCCGCCCGCCGAGCAGACGCCCGGCGGCGACCTGACCGACTGGTTCCGCCGGTTGGGATGGGAGTGGCCCTGGTGAGACGGGCATGGACGGCAATCCTCCTTGCCTGGGCTGCGCTGGCGACCGTCGGCGCGGCCCCGGCGGAGAAGGAAGCGATGCTGGCCGCCTTCGACGCGGTGCTGACCGCAATGGCCTACGCCGCCGCCGGACTCGCCGTCTTCGCCGTCGTCTGGGCGGGCTTCGTCCTGATGGCCGAGGGCGCGGAGGAGCGTGGCGGCGGCAGGGCCAGGACCGCCGTGGTCATGGCAGCCGTGGGCCTTGTGCTGGTGCTGCTGGCCAAGGCCGTCGCCGCACTGCTGCGCAGCGGCATCGGCCCGTTCCCCACCCCCTAGCACGAAGGAGACAACCGAGTTGAAAGAGCTGCTTGAACGAATCAAGAGACGAAACACGGAGCGGACGGCGGACGCCGCGCCGCCCGAAGGGACCGCTCCGGTTCCGAAGCCGCCGCCCGGTCTGCCCTTCTTCTTCATGCTGTCGCACCTGGAGGAGGACGGCCCCGTGCGGCTGGACGGGGTGAAGGTGGGAGTGTGCGAGGTGATGGGGCTTGAGATCGACGAGCCGAAGCTGGGGGCCTTCGCCGGGGCGCTCAACGCCCTCGACTTCCCGGTGCAGCTGCTCATGCGCCAGCACCCGCCGCGCCTTGGCGGTCTGCGGGAGAAGCTGCAAGCGGCCCAACCCGACGACCTGCCGCCGCAGACGAGAGCCGCCGCCGACTCGCTGAACCGGCTGCTGACCGACCTGGAGGCCCGGGACGGCATCCTGGACCGGCGCTTCTACGCCGTCTGCGGGCACGCCCGCATCGACGAGCTGCGGGGTCTGCTGGCGAGGGCCGGACTCTCCGTCCACCCCCTCAGGGGCAGGCAGCTTCGAATGTTCCTTGTAGCCGCAGCCCTGGGTGGCTCGCCTGTTGACGTGGACGAGAACGAAGAGATCGAGGTGCAGGTCAACCGGCGCGACATGCGCATTGGCACGCATCTCATCCGCTCCCTTCACCTGGGCAAGTGGCCGAGATCGCTGGCCCCGGGGTTCCTGCAAGGACTCATGGCGGCGGGAGCGCCCATGGACCTGTCCATTCATCTGGGGCCGATCCCCGCCGAGCAGGCGGCCCGCACCCTCGAATGGCAGAAGGTCAGATTCGAGTCGGCGCAATCACTCTCCTTCAAGCGGGGGCGAACCATGTCGCCCGAGGCCGAGATCGCCCTGGAGGACGTGACCAGGCTCAGGAACGAGGTGCAGAGGGGCAGGGAGCGCCTATTTCACTCCTCTTTATCCGTGACCCTCCACGCGAAGGACGAGGCGTCGCTGAAGGAGATGACCCAGAGGGCCAAGGCCCATTTTGCCGCCACTCTCGGCAAGCTGGACAACCTGGCGTTCAGGCAGCGGGAGGGGCTGCTATCGACATTGCCCCTTGCCCTGAACGCCGTGGCCGAGTGGAGGACCCTGGACACGTCCAGCCTTGCGAGGCTCTTCCCCTTCTCGCCGCCGGACCTGGACACAAGAAGCGGCACCCTCTACGGCATCGACATGCGGGCCTGCTCCCCCGTGGTCTACGACCCCTGGGACGGCACCCATCTCAACGCCAACACGGCAGTCCTCGCACGGTCGGGCAGCGGCAAGTCTTTCGCAACCAAGCTGGGCGTGCTCAGGGGATTGACGCGCGGCGTCACCGCCTACGTCATCGACCCGGAGGGGGAGTACGCGGACATGGCTCGCGCCGCCGGAGGCAGGGTGCTGTCTCCCGGAGTGGAAGGCCAGGGCATGAACCCTTTCGTCATCGACCGGGGAGACGACGAGGAGCTGCTCCAGAGGATCGGGAGCCTGAGAAGGCTCATCGAGGTGATGGTGGGTGAGAGCCTCGGAGCGGAGCGCAGGGCCTCCCTGGACCACGCCCTGGCGGGCTACTACGCCCAGCACCGCGAACGCACAGGCTTCCGTGATTTCTACACATACCTTGAAGGGCAAGCCCCCGACATAGCCCACCTGCTGAGGCCCTTCGCCACCGGCAGCCTCCGCAACCTCCTCTCCGACGAGGGGGACGACCTGCTGGGGAGCGAAGCACTCGTCACCGTCTTCGACCTGCGTCTCCTCGAACCGGAGCTTAGGCCCGCTGCGGCGATGGTCTGCACCGAGACGGTGTGGGCGGCGGCCGCCCAGAACCCCAAGCCGAGGCTGCTGGTGGTGGACGAGGTGTGGAGCATCATGCAGCACCCCGAAGGAGCCGCCTTCATGGTGAGCATGGCGAAGCGGGCGCGGAAGCACCGGCTAGGGCTCCAGTTCATCACCCAGGACGTGCAGGACCTTCTGTCCGAGGACTCTTCCAGGACCATCACTGGCCATTCGGGGAGGGCGCTGCTGCAAAACGCCGCCTTCAAGCTGCTGTTGCAGCAGGACGCGGCGGCCATAGGCACCGTGGGTGACGCCTTCGACCTGCCCGAAGACCTCCAGAGGTGGCTGCTCTCCTGCCCGCGCGGCGACGGCCTGCTTCTGGCCAGGGGACAGCGATTCCCCGTCCGCATCGAGGCCACCCCGGAGGAGACGGCAGTGATCGAGTGGAGGCCGGGCGGACAGCGATAGGACGGCGAAAACGCAGAAGAGACCCATACATAGGGAGGAGTAACAGAAATGAAACAGAACCCGATACGCAAACTATTTGGAAGCCCCGACAAGACCCCGGCGCTGCTTGCGGTGACGCCGCCGAGGACGGGTGAGCGGACGTTGCTGGGCGTGGAGAACCTCCTCCAGTCCATCGCGGTGCCTGAGCCCTTCTCTTTGGAGCTGGCCGGAGACATGGACGGCGTGACGCTGATGGCCCGGTGCATCGACGACAGGGTGGTACGCGGCCAGATCTCCGCCCACTACCCCCAGGCCAGGATAGAGAAGGTGGACCCAAACAACGATCCCTTGCGCCTGGGAGACGGCGAGCAGGCGTGGTCGATGACGCTGCGGGCCGACGGCCCCGAGTACGTGCCCCTCAGAACCTTCCGGGACGACGACCTCCTCGACCCCGGCTCCGACCCTCTGATTGCCCTCATGGGCGCGCTGTCGTCCCTCTACGAGGGGGAGCGCGTGGTGGCTCAACTCAAGCTGAACTCCCTCGGCCCCGACTGGTCCCAGCACCACATGGAGAAGGCCCACAAGCGGCCCGGCCAGGAGCAGCGGGAGCCCTCCTACACCTACCAGACCAAGCCGCTCCAGATGGACGGGGTGACCATGGCCGTCCTCGGCATCGGGGCACTGGCCGCCCTCCAGGGCTACCTGTGGGTGCAGGACGGAGAGACGTGGAAGGCCGTGCTTATCGGCGTCGGCGCGGCCCTGGGGCTTGGAGTCGGAGGCTGGGCATGGCACCGCTTCAAGAAGGCGAGGAACCGGGTCGAAGACCCCCTGCTCATCAGGGAGAAGGTCTCCCGCATCGCCTTCGACGCCGAGATACGGGTCACGGCGATCATGCCGGACGACACGGGGCGCGAGCGGGCCGAGGAGCTCATGAGGAGGGTTGCCGCCGCCTACCGGCACTTCGACAACCCGGCAGGGGCGAGGTTCAAGGTGAGCAAGGTAAGGCCCGTCGCTCCCGCCCCGGAGAACCTGCATCCCACAGGCCCCGGCCTGTTCGGCAGGCGCAGCGTCCTGGGGGTGCGGGAGGCCGCCTGCCTCTGGCACCCGCCGGGAGCGGGGAACGAGACGCCGTTGGTGGAGCGGTCCGGCGCACGGGCGCTCAGCCCGTCGGCGAAGGGAGTCAGGGGCGGTGCGCTGGTGGGCGACACCACGGCGGGTACCAAGAGGGAGATCAGATTCCCCGACGACCTGCTGCGCCGTCACCACCTCTACGTGGCCCGCACCCGCATGGGCAAGTCCACGCTGATGCACCACGTGGTCGCCCACAAGATGCGGGAGAAGGCGGCGGGCAGGGACGAAGACGCCATCGTCGTCATAGACCCCCACACCGACCTGGTGGCGGGCATCCTCGAACACGTCCCGGAGGAGATAGCCGACAGGGTGAGGCTGATAGACCTGTCGGACGCGAGCCGTTCCCCCGGCGTCAATCTGCTGGACACCCGCATATTCGCAGACCGCGACCGCACCGCCGACTCGGTGGTGCGGGTGGCCAAGGGCCTCTGGGACCAGTGGGGACCGAGGATGCAGTCGATCCTGGAACAGACCGTCAAGACCCTCCACGAGGCCAACGAGCAGATGGAGGCCGAACAGCAGTACACCATCCTCGACGGCCTGAAGCTGCTCTCGGACGATGAGTTCGCCAAGCAGGTGCGCAAGAGGGTCTCCGACCCCTACCTGCTGGAGTGGTGGGCCAGGGACTTCGGCAAGTGGGGCCGCCAGTACAAGGCGGAGGCCCTGGCCCCCGTCCAGACCCGTCTCTCCTACTACGCGTCCTCCAAGCGGGCGAGGGCCATCCTCGGGCAGCGCCGCTCCACCATCGACCTGAGAAGGACCATCCACGACGGCGGCGTGCTGCTGGTCTCCACCTCCCAGGGAACGGTGGGCAGGGACGTGGCCGCCCTGGTGGGCGCGTCGCTCCTGAACCTGGTGGACGCCGTGATACGGGAGCAGGGAAGCCTGTCTCTCAGGGAACGTCGCGGCGCGCTGGTCGTCGTGGACGAGATGCAGTCCATGCCCGGCGTGGACTACGAGTCGATGCTCAGCGAGCTTGGGAAGTTCGGAGCGTCCTTCGTGCTGGCGACCCAGAGCCTGGCCAAGCTGGACGACCTCTCCCGCACCATGCGGGACACCATCCTCGCCAACGTGGGGTGCCTCGCCGTCTTCCAGGTGGCCGGCTCAGACGCCAGGACCCTGGTGTGGGAGCTTGGCAAGGACCGGGTGTCCGAGGACGACGTCGTGTCCCTGCCCGTGCACCACTGCTACGTCCGCGCCACCGTGGGCACCGAGCGGATGCCCGCCTTCTCGATGGAGGTGCGCAAGCCTGAGGAAGGAGACCCATCGGTCGCCGACCGCATACGTGCAGCTACGCAAGGCTACACCGTATCGGCCCGCCAGGGAGACTACGCCGACGCCGAGGGCCACGGGAAGGTGGACGAATTTCACAAGGGCGTCGAGGCATTGGAGCAGGCCGAACGGGAGGAGAACGACGAGCAGGCGACCGAGAACCACACCGACGAAGAGGACGAGGAGGTCGGAGAATGAGACCCGCGGGACTGGAAGCTCAGATCATCCGCATCCTGGCCGACATGCCCTACCTCAATCGCCGGGAGATGGTCCCGGTCACGGGCCGGTCCAAGGGCGCGGTCCACGAGGCCGTGGAGAGACTTCAGGCAGACGGCCTCTGCGGCTCCGTGCTCCACGCCGTCGATCCCTTTCCACCCTCCCGGAGGTTCCACCTCACCGGGGCGGGGCTGCGCAGGCTTGCAGATGAGGACGGGATGTCGCTTGACGACCTGGTGCGTACACACCCCGTCTCCGCCGAGTGGCGGCGAAGCCTGATGGAGCGCATGGACGCCCTGGCTTCCATATACCACGTCGCATCTCTCGCTTCCGACGTTGCCTACCCCCTGCGTTTCCGCTGGTACCGCTCATCCAAGCTGGACGCGGGTATGGAACTTCCCGACGGCAGGACCGTCGGAATCGTCAGGCAGGGACTCACCGCCGACCGCTCGGTCTTCGCCCAGCGCCTCTGGCGACTGAAGGACGAACCCATGCCCGGAGTCGTCCTCGTCCTCACGACGGACGCCGTGCGTCTCAGGCACGCCCGCAGGATGCTCTCGACCACAGACGTTCCGTCCCTCCTGGCCGTCGAACGCGAGACGGTCATGGCCGACGTAGACGCCCCGATCTGGACTCCGGCCCAGGTCCACGCAGCCGTGGGCCTGCGCTATTCGTTGGACAGGACCGACCCCCGCGGCGCGTTTCCGGGGGAGCCGCAGCCCGGACTGGCGTCGGTCCCCGCAGACCTGCCCGTCATGGGAACGGTAGCCGACATGGCCGACCACATGCTGCCCGTGACGCTCAGACCCGCCGAGAAGCGCGCCCTCGACCTGGTATTCGACTGGCCCTGGATCGCCCTCGGCGAACTCGCCGGTCTGTTGGGCGTATCGCCCCAGCGGGCTTCCCAGATCGTCAATCCACTGGAGGGCTTCAGCCTCGTCGTCAGGCCCCGCGAAGCGGAGGGACGGCTGGCCCTCACCGACCGGGGACTGGCCCTCCTCGCCCGCAGGGACAGGACCTCGGTGGCGGCGGCGAGGAGGAGGTTGAGCGTCGCCCCGGAGGACGCCAAAGGGCCTTTCGAGTGGCGCAACCTCACCGGCAGCAGGAGCCGCCAGCTTCTCAGGAACATCGAGCACACCGAGGCCGTCCACGTCTTCCTGTCCGCGCTTGCGGCCCAGGCCCGGCACCTGGGCTGGGAGATAGCGCAGCTCGACCCGCCCAGGAGGGCGTCCCGCCACTTCCGCCACGACGAACGGTTGCGCGCCGTCTACCCCGACGCCTTCGGCGTCCTGCGCAGGGCCGAAGAGACGTGGGCCTTCTTCCTGGAGTGGGAGCGAAGGGCCGTTCGGCCCTCGACGATGGCGACGCGCCTCGCCCCCTATCTGCGCTACTACTCGTCCCACCGTCCCATCGACGACCACGGGGCCAGACCCGCCGTTCTCATCGTCTTCGACGACGACATCGCCGCCACCCACTTCCTGCGCGTGGCGAGGGAGCGGATGCAGGCCAGCCGGGTCACGGTCCCCCTGTGGGTCTCCCACAAAGAAGCCATCGACTCCCTGGGACCGCTGGGACGCGCCTGGCGCACCCCGGACGCCGCATGGGAGCCGCCCCAGTCCCTGCCGACGGAAGCGAAATGAACGACGCAGGGAGCGGCGCGAAAACTCCCGCTCAATACCCGATAGGAGATGGAAAGCCGATGCGTTCACCGGATAACGATATAGCAAGAGGCCCCCGGAGGAGCGGAGGACGGAGCGCCGTCCGGCTCGACGCGGCGGCCCCAGGAGACGGCTCACTTCGGTGATCACCTCCCGGAACCGGCCCGCCGGGGTCGTTACAGACAGACCCGGTCCCATGTCGAAGTCGGCGCGTGGGGAGCGACCGCCCTCCGGTCGCATCCGCCGCCGGATGCACATGGCCTTGGGAACAACAACCCAAAGCTTTACGACATGGAGGATAGACATGACCAACATCGATCACATCGACGGATGGAGCGGGACGGAGCCCCTTCAGGGCGCCGACATGCCCGAGGACTTCCCCCAGCGGCTCGTGCGCCTCAAGGAGGCCAGCGGCCTCTCCTGGCGCGGCCTGTGCAGGGTCACCGGCATCGACTACAAGCTGCTGCGAAGGTGGCTCAAGGGCTGGGCGCCCAGCGGAGGCTCCATGCTCACCTTGGTCATCTTCGCCAACCGCATCGGATGCCTTCCGATCCTCCTGGGGGAGGAGCTACGGATGACCCACTTCAGGAGCTAGCCGGCACCCCCCGCCGGCGCCCTAACCGGCGCATCGGCGGCGCGGCGGGGTAGGACACCACAACGCCGCCGGGCGCTCGCACCCATCCGTCCGTGCCCGGCGGCCACCCAATACACCTGGAACGAGAGGCCAGCGGCCCAACGAACCGCCGCTGAGATTAGGCAACATGAAAGACACCAATAGAGAAGATACGAGGAACCGGCAAAAGAAGAGGCCGGGGAGGGACGCTCCCGAGTCGTCCTCCGACAGGCCGATGGAGTCCTATACTCCTCAGCAGCGGAGGACGATACGCAAGGGGCTGCGCATCCTGGCCAAGGTCGCCGTCCGCGCCCACATGCGCAGGAACGCGGCTCACTCAGAGGATGACGGCGAGGGCAGGCGGTGAACGTCCCGCCCAACCTTGTCCCCGGCAGACTCGTTGGAGATGGCCGCGTGAAGCTAGCATCTTGGCATAGCACGAAAGCCGTGCTATTATGTACTTATGATTGTCTCATTCAGAGACGGCGGTACAGAGGACATCTTCAACGGGCAATCCACTCAAGCGGCCCTGCGGGCATGTCCCATGCCGATATGGGGAGTGGCTCATCGAAAGCTTGACCAGATCGATTCCGCCTCCGTTCTGGGAGACCTCAGAATACCTCCCGGCAACCGCCTGGAACGGCTGGCCGGAGATCGAAGCGGGCAACACAGTATTCGCGTCAACGACAGGTATCGAATCTGCTTCACGTGGACACCTGCCGGACCCGCCGACGTCGAAATCACCGACTATCACTGAAGAGGAGAATGAGCATGGTACGCATTCCCACCGATCGAGAGCCTACGCATCCGGGCGAGATGCTTCTGACGGAGTTCCTGCTGCCCCTCGGAATGACTCAGCGCGACCTGTCCAATGCCATTCACGTGCCCTATCAGAGGGTCAACGAAGTCGTCCGAGGGAAGCGGGGGGTCACGCCAAGCACCGCCCTGAGGCTCTCTAGGTTCTTCGGCACTTCGCCCGGCTTTTGGATGAACCTGCAACTCCGTTGGGACCTCTACCACGCCGAGCGTTCCGAGGCTGAACAGATCGAGGGCATCCTTCCGCGTGAAATGGTCAGCGCGCTTGGGGAAGACACGGGTTCGATGACGACGATGCCGGGTGTTGCAGGCTAGTAGTGGCCCACGGGAACGACAGGAAACAGGAGGAGGACTCACAGATGAACAATAGAAGCGACTACACCCCCGTGGCCCTCTACGCCAGGGTCTCCAGCGACAGACAGGACGTGGACCTGTCCGTGGCCGCACAGCTGCGGGCGCTCAGGGAGTACGCCCATAAGAACGACTACGTGGTCGTCCGCGAGTACGTGGACGAGGCCGAGAGCGGGCGCGTCGCCGACCGCCCGGAGTTCCGCAAGATGATCGACGAGGCCGCCAAGCCCGAGGCCCCGTTTAGAGAAATCCTTGTCTGGAAATTTAGTAGATTCACCAGAAAGCGCGAGCACGCCGTCGCCTTCAAGTCCATGCTCAGGCGAAAGGGCGTCCGCGTCGTCTCCATCACCGAGCAGGCCGACGACACCGCCACAGGCAGGCTCCTTGAGGGAATCATCGAGTCGGTCGATGAGTTTTACTCGGAAAATCTTGCGGAAGAGGTTCGCCGGGGGATGCGGGAGGCCGCTTCCAGAGGCTTCTGGGTCGCCAGCCGGACGCCCTACGGCTACAACCGCGTCATGGTGCAGGACGGAGCCAAGAAGCGGCCCACACTGGAGATCGACCCTGACACTGCTCCCGTCGTCAAGCGCATCTTCGACATGGCCGAGTCGGCCACCGGGATGACCGAAATCACCCGCACCCTCAACGGCGAGGGCATCGCCAGCGCCACCGGCAAGCTCTGGTCCAAGAACGGCGTCCACTTCATCCTCAGAAACGAGGTCTACACGGGCACGCTGCTCTGGGGCACTACAGGGAAGGTCAAGTCCGACCCCGTACGCATAGAGAAGGCGTTCCCCGCCGTCGTCTCCAAGGCCCAATTCAACCGCGTCAAGCGGCTCATGCGCTCCCGCGCTCCCAAAAGGAACCACCCCCGTAGGGTGGGAAGCTCCTACCTGCTCAGCGGGCTGGTCAGGTGCAAGTCCTGCAACAGGGCGCTCTCAGGCCAGGACGCCAAGAGCGGCCAGTTCGCCTACTACGTCTGCCAGTCCATCATGAAGCGGGGCAAGGATGCCTGCGCAACCCCCAGGCTCAACGCACGACGCTTCGAGGAGATGGTGGTGGAGAGGATACGGGAGAACGTCCTCACCGAGTCCAACATCACCGAACTGGTCAAGATCGTGGATGAGGAGATGGATGGGGTCGCCGCCGAGCAGCGGCAGAAGCTGGAGACCATCGAGGCCGAGCTTGATGAGGTCAAGCGCAAGCTGGGCCGCGTCTGGCACCTGGTGGAGAACACCGACCTCGACATGGCCGACGCCTCGGAACGCATCAGGGAGCACCGGGAGCGTCAACAGCGCCTTGAGGACTCGGCGGCCGAGGCCAGGACCATCCTCTCCCAGCGCAGGGAGGTGCTGGACGACGTGGAGACCATCGCTGCCTACGCCCAGGACATGAGCGAGTTCCTGAAGGAGAGCGAACTGACCGAGCGCAGGGCCTTCATCGAGTCTTTCGTCAAGGAGATCGTCGTCATGCCCGACAACGCCCTCCTCCGGTACACCATCCCCATGCCTCAGGATGGACCGGTAGGAGGGAGAAACGCCGAGGAGATGGCCCTGAACGGCTCGGTTCTGTCTACCGTCAAAAATGGTGGGCCATCCTGGACTCGAACCAGGGACCTCAGTCTTATCAGGACTGCGCTCTAACCACCTGAGCTAATGGCCCGGGAACCGACATTATAGCAGGGGGTGGGGTTGGGGGGTAATAGACGGAGGGTTACCACCAGAGGGGTGGGGCGGGGGTCAGGATTTCGGCGCCTTCGGAGGTTATGAGGATGTTGTCTTCGTAGCCGGCGACGCCGACGCCCGTTTTCGAGAGGAAGGCCTCGACGCCGAGGGTCATGTTTTCGCGGAGGACTTCGTCGGTCTCCAGGCCGATGCGGAGAGAGGGCCGCTCCCAGAAGAGGCCGAGGCCGTGACCGAAGAGGGGGAACATCTCGGCGAGCTGGTTTTCCTCAGTGCCGGCCTTCTCCATGAGGTCGACGCCGACCTTGACTACCTCGTCGACTCGGACTCCGGGCTTGATGGCCTTGATGATGCCATCGACGATGCCGTAACAGCTTTCGATCAGCTCCTTCTGGTCGGGTGTGGGGGCGCGGCCGGCGACGGCGGTGCGGCCGGGGTCCATCCAGTAGCCCTGGTAGACTGCGCCGTAGACCCAGCCCCGGACCATGTCACCGGGCTCCGCGCCGTCAAGGCTGAAGCCGGAGATGGGGGAGCGGGTGAAGTAGTAGATGGAGTCGCCGTGGGAGACGGGGATCATGTGGAATCGGCCGCCGGCCTTGGTGATGATGTATGCAGCGTCGGCGGCGGCTTCGGCCTCGGTCTTGCCCTTAATCAGGGCGTCCATGAGGGCGGATATAGCTTCGGTCATGGTCTGTCCGGCGTTCCGATAGAGCTCGATCTCCGGGTCGCTCTTGATCTGGCGGACCTCCCGGACTAACTCATCTTCGCCGACCCACTCGATGGCGGGGGTCTGGTCCTCCATCTGCTTCGCGTATTTCATGGGGAGGAAGTCGGTGCCGATGAGTGCGGCGCGGCCCTCGACGCCGAGGCGCTTGAGGGCCTCGGTGACGCCGAAGATGGGGTCCCGGTGGCCTTCGACCTTATCGACGGCGAGCTGGTCCATGTCGAAGCTGGGCATGTCCATGATGAGCTCGGGCTCCTGGCCGCGGTGGAGGATGACGGCGCCGTAGGAGCGGGCCTGCTGGTGGCCTTCGACATCCAGGGAGTGGCCGGATAGGTTGGAGTAGTAGTTGGTGAGGTAGAGGAGGTCGCCGTGGCGTTCGTAGTTGCCGGCGGTCTTACCCCAGATGACGGCGGTCTCGTAGCCCTTTTCGTCCATGGAGTCGTAGACGGCCTTCCAGCGTCGCTCGTATTCGTCCTGGGAGAAGTAGAGGTTCTTGGGCATGGGGGCCTCCGCGGGGTCGGGGATGGGGGCATGGTAGCACAGGGGTGAAGGAGCCGCACGGGAGGGGGTTATTCGGTTGTGGGGATGGGGTTTTGATTGTTCTGTCGGGTTTTGGGTCGGCGATGGAAGGTCCGGGACTCAGTTTCAGGGGGCGGGAGGCCAGCCTGGTTCAGCCCCGTGTTCCTGTGTCACATGGCAGACAAGCGAGGAGACCTCGCCTGAGGGCGTCTCTACCATCAGTTTCTCAGTTTTCCTAGCCCACTCGGAGGGGTGGGGAGGTGTTTTCTCGCTGCCGTCGCTAGGTTAATGGGAATCTCCGAAGGGAACGACGGGGGAGATTTTTCCAAGGGCCATAAGGCCCGAGGTTTTTCGGCAGGGCTCCTATATGAGGGGCGTGCCGTTTAATGTTGTGGACCTTCCATCGCCTGGATGGTCAGGGAAGGGGCACGGGACCCGTTGGGTGAGGAGATGGCGTCCCCGACTTCTCGGGGATGACGCTTTCGCTTGTGCCGCAACCTGCTTGCCTCGCAAGGGAGAGCGATTGGCCGGTCGCCCCTATAAGAGAGGGGAGAGGTATTGGGATGGGCCAGGGCGTTGAGTCCTCGGGGTCGGGTCTCGGGGGCTTTCCTGGGGTTTTGGTTCCTCCTTTAGTTAGTGTCGGGTCTAGACTTAGAACAAATATAAAGCTCAAATGTTTGTTTGTCAATGGGCAATGTCAAATTTTTGGGGGGAGGGGGCCGGCCCCCTCCCCAGATTCCTCGCGGGGCATCGGAATGACAGGGGAGAAGGGGACGGTTGGTGATGAAGGGGCTAGACGGGTTGGCAAGCGCGGGCCTCTCCCCGCTCATACTTCGAGTCGCCTCAGCATGAGCGGCCCCTCCGCCCGGGGAGGGGAGCCCTCGCCCCCTTGGTCCCCCTCTCCCCCTCGAGGGACTCGGGGCAGGCTCTTAGGGCCTTTAAGGGAGCGGGGGAAAGATGAATAGAGGCCCACGTGCGTGCTCTGCACGCACGTGGGCCTCTAGTTCAGTACTGGGCGGAGGGGGAGGGAATGCCTCCCGGCCCCACTGGGGAACCCTCACCCCCTTGGTCCCCCTCTCCCTCAGGGCCATTGAGGGAGAGGGGGAGAAAAAACAGAGGCAAGCGCCTGCGCCTTGGCGCAGGCGCTTGCCTCTAGTTTGGTACTGGGGGGGAGGGGATTCCGGACCGGGGGTGGGGTGGGAGCGGGTTGCGATCATCATAGATATGGTGTCGGGATTGGTGTTGGGAATGGGATACAACATTATGTAGATCAGTCGATCTTTTTTGTGGTAGGATCGGATCGAGCTTGTGTGAACGCTTGATCTAGGCTATTGCAAATCCTCGAGCCGTTCTGGCAGTCCGCCGACAACCTGTCTCGCCTGTACCTGGGCAACGCGTTCGACGTGATGTCGTCGATACCGGACGAGTCGGTCGACTGCGTGTGGACGGACCCGCCGTATTTTCTTTCGAACGACGGGATAACGTGCGTGGCGGGGAGGATGGTGAAGGTGAACAAGGGGGAGTGGGACCGGAGCAGGGGGCTGGAGAGCGACCACGATTTCACGAGGCAGTGGCTGGCGGAGTGCCACGGCATCCTGAAGCCGGCGGGGACGATCTGGGTGACGGGGACGGTACACGTTTACCTGAGTGTCGGGATGGCGATGCTGCAGCTGGGGTACCGGATCCTGAACGATATCCAGTGGGAGAAGCCGAACCCTCCGCCGAATTTGGGGCGCAGGTGCTTCACGCATTCCACGGAGACGCTGTTGTGGGCGACGAAGGCGAAGAAGGGGAGCAAGCACCGGCACACGTTTAACTACGACGTGATGCGGGAGGAGAACGGCGGACGGCAGATGAAGACAGTGTGGACGATGCCTCCGCCGGGCCGGGACGAAAAGAGGTTTGGGAAGCACCCGACGCAGAAGCCGCTGGCATCGATACGACGTTGCCTGAGGGCGTCGACTCACCCGGGGGAGATAGTGTTTGATCCGTTTGTGGGGTCGGGGAGCACGGGGGTGGCGGCGCTGGGGCTGGGTCGGAGGTTCTGGGGGGCGGAGTCTATGGAGGAGTACGCGGAACTGTCCTATGCACGGCTCACACCGGCGGACGGTTCAAGGCGACTCTTTGCTTAGGTCGGCGGCGTCCATCGTCCGCCGGTAGACTCCGGGGCTGACGAACTCGACTAGTCCCCTGTTGCGCAGGACTTGAAGCTGCTGGCGCAGCTTCTCGGTAACGAAACGGTTCTTAGGGTATTTCCTAGACGCCTCCGGGCCACAAACCTCTATCAACTGGTCCATCATGAACCCGTCTTCCGGCATTTCCAAGACGCCTTCCAGGGTGAGTCTTCGCCAGCCGGTAAACCCCTTCAGGAGTGCCTGCTTGTCGGGTATCGAGAAGGTGGGCTTGGACGGGGGAGGGCCGTCGTCACCAGGCTTCGGATGAGGGGTGACGATTACCTTGATTGATTCCAGATGGCGATACATGCCCTGAAGCTCTTTGAGGCCAACCTCGTCCACTTCTTCCCTGGTGTCAAATCCGCTAAGCAGAGACTTTGCCAAGGTGCTGACGGTCACACTGTCGGTAATGCCCAAGCCACATTCAAAGTTCCTCCACATGCCGGCGCGGGTGGCATTGGCGGAAGTTACCAATGCAACCGAAGAGTCGAAGACGTATATCTTGGCATGAAGCCGATGAAGGCTGCGGATGGTCACTCCATCTTTACTGAGGGAGCAAAGGGTATCCAGGCTAGATGCTCCCAAGGCAAAGTCACGGAGGTCAGTGCGGGTGACGAGGGTGCGGGATGCCTCTTTGGGGACGAGGTCGGTCAACTGCAGGATGCCATCGTTGACGAAGGGGCTGCCGATTAGCAGGCGAGAGCTACAGGCTCGGGCGTGCTCTGCGAGCCAGTCGAAGGTTGGGGTTGTTATGATTTGCACGGTGGCGGGCCTCGGAGGGCATTATATATGGGGAGTCGGGGGTGGGATGATGAGGAAACCATTCAATAGAATGGCGGTTCCTTAACTACTACCGGCATAAACTCCGAGATAGACGTTGTACCAGTATCAGTATTACGAACTTGAAGAGCAAACAATAACTTTACAGGGCCGTCGCCTCTAAGGGTTATCGAGATTGGGTAAGGTTTATCCTCATTTACAGTAAAGCGGTTTGAACCACGAATCGCAAAGTCTACATATCTTCGTCCCAGATATGAATTGATGAGGCGCATTGCTGATGCTAGGTAGCGTGTATGTCGATAGGACTGAGGCATGTCTTCCACAAGGGGTTGGATTTTGTGAGTAGCCAGTCCCCATAATTCATCGTACTGAGGGTCTCGTTCTTCAGCAGCTCGGGGTTCACTCATGGTTCTTCTTCCGAACTCATTGAAGAGAATGTCTTGGGCCGTATTACGCAAAAGCAGTTCTGATGTGCCAGGCTCAAGCAGTGTTATTTCTACATCTGGGTCTTGAGGAGCAATCAATTCCCCTTCAATTGTGAATTCATAATCTCGTTTGAATCTTCCTAATATGGCCCTTATATATCCTCCCAAATCTAGTTTTGGATTCAATGCCATTTCACCATGCTTCGCCTGCCGCCATTTGACATTTGGCATATTAGACACGGTTAGTGAACCAGAAACCCCTTCATTGTTATCTGTAAAGAAGTATTCACTTGAACCGGGCGAGAAAGAAACGTAGGTTGCCTGCCAGGGAAACTGACTGCGCATCTCTCCGTTACCTAGATACTCAGTAGGTATATCGGTGACCCAAGTCCCAAATCTTCCTTGACCGAGTCTAGGTATTCTTGTCAGTAAGTTGCGGCGACGAATTTGAAACGGTGCAGGTTGCCGGACTCCACTTCCGTAGAGCCACACCTCCTTATTGGTGAGTGCAGAGCTAATTGCTTTGTTTCCGTCGGACCACCAAAGAAGTGGCTTCGGCATACGGGGCATCACTGAATCTCCTATAGCATCCGATTGTGGAAATTATAACTAAGCTGCATTCATTGAGTACGCGTCACTGCCGCCCCGGGGATGGATTCCCGATAGGGGTCGGAAATGACGGGGGGGTGATCGAGGGAGAGGGGGTTTGGGTACCTGGTGGGGTGTCGGGGGTTGGGGGGTCAACCTTCTTCCCCCCGCTCGACCCTTCGACTCCGCTCAGGGTGAGCGGCCCCGGGCCTCGGGGGAGGGGGTGGGGGGGTCGTCTAGTCTATGAGCCGCTGGATGAAGATGGCGACGGTGACGGCGAGGGCCACGGAGCTAATCATCATGCCTACCATCCATTTTAGGAGGTCGGCTTTCAGGTTGGCGATTTCTGACTTCAGGACGGCTACATCGGCCTTGGTCGCCAAGTGCTCATAGGCGCCTTCCAGTCGGGCCAGTCTTTCGTCCGCAGTGGTCATTAGTTGGCTCCGGTGGGGTGGCAGTGTGACTTAATTGTACCACAGGGTGGGGAGGTCCTCTAGTCTATAAGGCGCTGGATGAAGATGGCAAGGGTAGTGGCAATTGTCACGGAGCTAAGCACCATGCCGATCATCCATTTGATGATCCGGGGCTCAATTTTGCTGATTTCAGCCATTAGATCGGATTTGACGTTTGCCAAGTCTTCCTTAGTGGCAAGGGAATCAAGTTTCCCTTCGACGTAGCTGACTCGTTCCTCAATGGTGGTCATTTGTTAGCTACGTCTGGGTGGGGGGTTAGAGCAGGGTGACGAGGGTGACGATGACCCCGCCTTGAGCAATGAGGGCGGCGAACATCCACTTCAGCAGGTCGGACTTGGTGCTTGCGATCTTCACATCAAGATTAGCCAGCTTCACTTCAAGGTCGGCCTGGACGTTCGTAATTTTCGCCTCAAGGTCGGATCGGACGGCTTCAAGGTCGGCTTTGGTGGCTAGGTTGGCGTTGAGCAGCTGGACCTGCTCGCTGGCGAGGGCCTCGGCCTGACGCTCGGTGAATCCGCTGGCGATAAGGTTCCTGACGAATTGGTGGCTGTCGAAGACGATGGCATCGGTCATGACATGATTAGATTACTACATGCAATAGAGGGGTGACAAGCCGTGCTGCCGCCCCTTGATGGATTCCGGCTCGGGGGGGATGAAAGAAGGTCAGGGTTTGGGGGCGCGGAAGCAGGTGGGGTGGTGGTCGTTGACCTGGCCCGTGGCCTGCATGTGGGAGTAGACGACGACGGGGCCCATGAATTTGAAGCCACGGGCCTTGAGGTCCTTGGATAGGGCTTCCGACTCGGGGGTCTGGGCGGGCATGGTCTCGTGGTCCCGACGAAGGACCTTGTTGCCGGTGAACTGCCAGATGTAGGCGTCGAAGGAGCCGAATTCCCGCTGGACTTCAAGGAAGCGTCGGGCGTTGTTGATGATGGCCTCGATTTTGCGTCGGTTGCGGATGATCCCGGCGTCGGACAGGAGCCGCTGGATGTCGGCGTCGGTGTAGGAGGCTACTTTCTCGGGGTCGAAGTTGGCGAAGGCCTTGCGGAAGTTTTCGCGCTTGTCGAGGATGGTCTTCCAGGAGAGGCCGGACTGCATGCTTTCGAGGCAGAGGAACTCGAACTGCTTCCGGTCGTCGTGGAAGGGGATGCCCCATTCGTTGTCGTGGTAGGACATCATGAGGGGGTCGTCGGGTGAGCCGAAGCAGCGGGTTAGTTCTTGGTCGGGCATCGGGGGGTCTCCGTGCAAGAGGGTTAGGGTATTGATTCGGGGTACTTAACTGACACCAAATCCTCGGCGGGGATGCCGAGGGTGAACCGGATGTTATTGTCGCCGTCGATCACCACCTGGTCCAGCAGCAGTTTCAGGATGTCCTTGCGCTGCTCGTCGGGCACTTCGTCGAGACGGTCTCCGACCTTGCTTGCCCATGCCAGGATATTCTCCATGAGGATGCGTTTCTCGGCCAGCGCCGCCTGCTGCGCCCGGTAGTCGTCCAAGTCCCTGCGGAGCGTCTCCAGCCGTTCGGTGATGAACTTACGCTGGTGGTCGAGTTGGGCCTCGGTGATCTTGGCCGAGACGTATAGCCTGATGGCCCTGTCCTCCTCGGACTGGACCCTGTTGAGCTCGCGCTCGACCCTGTCGATCTCCTTCTCCCAGCCGTCGTCCTCCTGAGAGCCCAGCGACTCGATGCCAGCGACGATGAGGCCGGGATTCTGCAACATTCTCTTGACCTCGCTCCAGACGAACTCCTCCAGCCGTTCGGCCTTGATGAAGCCCGGTCTACGGCACTCCAGCTTGTGGGATGTCATCCCACCGCAGCGGTAGTAGCGGTGGGGAGGGTCGAGGGTATAGGCGTAGCGCTTCCCGTTGTAGTACTGGGACTTTTTGCTCTGCGCCCTGCCGTGGAGATACAACCCGCACTCGGAGCACCTGACCATGTGCTGGAGGAGGTAGAAGGTCTTGGTGTTGCGCTTGGAGTGGCTGAACCGCTTGAACTTGCGCGCCTTCACCCGCTCCCAGGTCTTCTCATCCACGAGGGGTGGGAACGGGATGCCTATCCAGGTGTCCTTTGGATTCTTCGTTCCCTTGGTTCCGTCCTCGGTGGTCACCCAACTGCTCTTGCCGTACCAGTAGGTGCCCCTGTAGGTCTCGCTGCTCATAATGGCGTGGACTCGCTCCTTGCGCCACTTGGAGCACCTGGGCGGCAGGGGCGCGCCGTCCCGCTCCAACCCCAGGACGATGGCGGGAGCGGTCATGCCCTCTTCGGCATACTGTCGGAAGATGCGGCGGATGAACTTGGCCTCCGGCTCGTAGACGTAGGGGTTGCCGTGCTCGTCGACGCGATAGCCGTAGGGCGGCGACCCGGTGGGCAGCCTGCCCTGCTTGGCCTTGCCGCGCTTGCCCATAGAGGCACGCTCCCTGAAGTTGTCCAGTTCGATCTTGCCGATGGCCGCCATGAGTCCGAAGGTCTTCATGTCGATGGCGTCCATGACAGCCTCGATGCCGATGCGGTACGCCTCGACGACCTCCATGAGGGCGGCTGCGGGGTACATGCCCCTGCTGAGCCGGTCGGACTTCCAGCATACGATGGTGTCGAAGCGTCCCATCCTGGCGTCGGCGAGCATCCTCTGGAACTCCGGGCGTTTCTTCGACCAGCCCCGACCGACCTCCTGATAGCGTGCCACGACGGCCATGCCCCTCTCCTCGCAGTAGGCTTCCATGTCGCCCATCTGCTCGGAGATGGATGTCTTGTCCTCCTCGGCCTGGCTCTTGTCGGAGACGCGGGCATAGATGGCCGCTCGCTTCTTGGGCGCGTTTCTATCGGTTCTTCTCGCCATGTAAACCTCCATCAATCTCTCAGAAACTAAAACAGACCCGCCTCCTGTCGGGAGCGGGTCTGCTGGTAGTACAATACCGACGCGCTGCCTGCTGCCGCAGGTGGGGCCACGGCCCGGGGTGTTTGCAGCATCGCCGGGCCAACTTCGTTCTCATGATACCGCGACGAGTGGGGCGTCGTCAAAGAGGTTTCAGTTGACATCTCCGCCGTCTCGTGATAGGTTGATTGAACCACCCCTATCTCTTCGGCGGTAGGGTCGAGACCGTCCTTCCGGGCGGTCTCTGTCTTTGTGAGGGAGTCGGGATTGATCACCAACGTTTACATCGACGGCTTCAATCTCTACTACCGCGCCCTGAAGGACACGCCGTTCCGGTGGCTCGACCTTCGGAGGCTGGCGGAAACCCTCTTTCCTCAAGACGACATCAACAAAGTGTGCTACTTCACCGCCAGACTTGACGCTCGCCCCGGCAACCCATCCCAACGGCAGCGACAGCAGGCGTACCTCAGGGCTCTGGCGACGCTTTCGGGCTTCGATGCCTACTACGGACATTTCCGGTCCGGCGTCAAGCGCCGCCCGCTGGCGGAGCCGGTGGCGGAACTGCCGACTCACGTCCTGGTGAGGGACTCGGAGGAGAAGGGGTCCGACGTGAACCTCGCCACCCGTCTTCTGGTGGACGGGGTCAACCGGGACTACGAGCAGGCGGTCGTGGTGTCGAACGACGCGGACTTCGCCGGTGCGATGCGGTACGTGCGGGACGACCTCGGGATTCGCGTCACGCTGGTAAACCCCGATCCCCGGAACAGAAGCCCGAAGGAGTTGGCCGACGCCGCGACCTACGTGAAGCGCCTGTGGAAGAGCCACCTGCGCCAGAGCGTGCTTCCCGACACGCTCAGGGATGACATCGGCGTCATCACCATCCCGCAGGCTTGGTGATGACGCTGCTACCGGGCCGTTCCAGTCAACCGCCATTGCCGTTCTCACACTCTTCGTCTTTAGCGGGAGGCGATGTCTGGCCTTCCCCTGCTCGGAGATGGATGTCTTGTCCTCCTCGGCCTGGCTCTTGTCGGAGACGCGGGCATAGATGGCCGCCCGCTGCTTCTGTGTGTTGCTACAGGCGCTTCTCGCCATGACTGCCTCCCTCTGTTGCCTATCCTTCTAGCGGAAGTTCAAAACAGACACCCGGCTTGCCAGTTCGACTCCCTCCAACGCAATGAAGCCTGCACTGAGGCTGCCGGCAGACCGAAGGCTCCCGTTGAGGAACGAAGGGCGCCTAAAGCTCGCCGGGACTCAGTGGATGCTGCCACCTGAGTCCGGGGAACCGGCTGAAGTCGGAGTCGGTGGTCACCATCGTGCAGCCGTGCTCGACCGCGATGGCGGCGTGTTGGGCGTCGGCTACAAGCTTCCCTGCGGCTCCGGACTGCCTGCACAGCCTCTCGAATATGTCCAGATGGTCGGGTCCCGGTCCCACGATGCGCGCGGTCGGACGCTCCACGAGGGAGGAGACGAACCCGAAGGACTGGTCGAGAGTGGAAGGCGGGTCGAAGACCCTGGGGTTGGTCACGACGCGAACGAAGCCGGAAAGGACGAGGACGGAGAGCGCGAAGGGCTCAGGCCCCGTCGCAAGGCGGGTGATCCAATCCGCATACTCGGCGTGTTCGGGGATCGAGTCCTCCACGTGCGCATAGATCAGGACGTTCACGTCGGGAAGCAGCATTTCGAACTAGCGGCTCCCGCGCCCGAACCGGGCCTCGTCTTCCTGCGCGTCGAGCGCCCTGGTCCGGTCGAGATCGACTCCGGGGCGGGCGTGGACGCCGCTTACGGTGACCAGCCGGAAGGGCGGCGGCTCCGACGGCTCGCGGCGCTTGAGCGCGTCGTCGAGCGTCCTGGCTATGAAGGCGCTCATGCTGATGCCGCGGGCTTCGGCCTCGCGGCGCACCTGCTTGGCAAGCCGGTCGTCAAGGGAGATGGTGGTTCTGGTTCTCATGATGCTTCAGCATAACATATTTGCATAAACAGCATCAATTGTGCGGCGGCAGACTTTCGAGACCGTCTGAGCCGGTGGGGAGAACCTCGGTGCGCTCCTCGCCGCCTTCGTCCACCTGATGCTCCGCGCCAAGGGCGGGGATCTCGTCGTCTGCCAGCCTCACCAGGATGGTGAACAGGCGGCGCAATCGCTCCTCGGCGTCGGGACCGGGGTTGAAGTCGATCCCGACAACCCTCATATCCGGGGCGTCGCTCTTGCGGTCTCGCCGCTTCGTCCTGTGCTTGGTGTCTCTCAAGATCGCAACTTCTCGTGGCGTGTTCAGCATGTTCGACGCCGAAGGCGGGGCTCGTCTTCAGATAGCGAACAGGCGTGCTCTTGTCAGTGTGGGCGGTGGGGAAGACGAGCGTTATCCCTCGGAAGGGGATTTCACGCATGAAACTCGACGGGGAGCATCGCAGGGCCTTGGAGGACGGGGCGTGGCCCTATGCCAGGGGTGCAGCGCCTTACGGGTGCTGGGAGGGCCGAAGCAGCTTGGCCGTCGGGAGCAGGTGGCCGAGACCCCTGCTATCGGCCAGTTCTTGGAGGGCCAGCAGGTGGTGCATGTTGGGTAGGACTCCCCGATTGCGCCATCGCCAAAGGTTGAGGGTGCTGGTGCCCAGGAGCCGGGCGATCTCGGCCCACGGCAGCCCGGACGCCTCCTTGAAGTCCTCCAGTCCCTTGCCGAAGTCGCCGGTCAGGACGGAGATCGTTCTCTGTCGCCTCGTTCGCTTGCGAGACATGCGTTACTCCTTCCTGAGGGGGTCCAGGAAACCCTCTCCCATGAGGATTTCCAGGCCGCCGGGTATCCACGGCGCGAGTTCCACCAGGGAGTGGTGTGCCCCGCCGGATGGTTTGGTTCCCTGGGTCCACCTCAACACCTGCTTGAGCTCCACGCCCAGGACGTCGGCGAACTCCTCCCAGGTGAGGTCGCTGGCCAGCTTGAGGCGGATGAGCCGCTGGGCGAAGTCGTCGGGCAGTTCCCCGCTCAGAAAGGGCGCGAGTCTGCCGTCGATGACCGGATCGCCGGGATACGCTGGCAGGCGGGGAGAGCTAAGCGCTGTCGTCATTGGGATGCTCCAGTTCGAATAACTCATCGAAATCCTCCACTCCCAGGACCGTCCTCATCCGCCGCCTGATGCGCCCGGACGGGGCGCGGCCTGTGTTGACCAGGTAGGACAGGTAGCCGGGGCTGATGCCGAGTTCGCGGGCCAGCCAGTTCTGGGAGCGGTCGAGCAGGGCCAGCCGCTCCCAGAGGGCTCTCGTCTTGAGCAGGACGACGGTGCGTTTCATGGGGAAAGATAGTCTCCTGTACTCTAAGCTACACTTATGATATAGTGTAATCATATCGCAAGTAGCTTGTCAAGAACAAGTGTGCGATACTCCTAATCGTGGATTATGATCGCCTATGAGCGTTGACCAAGAGAGGCCGGAACCCATGACCATAGACCCGGGCTACCGCTGGAAGAGCATCGGAGCCCGCATCAAGGAGGCGCGGCTGAAGGTCGGCCTCACCCAGAAACAAGTGAGCGAGTTGGTCGGGGTCAGCTCCCACGCCGTCTGGTCCTGGGAGTCGGGGAAGATGAAGCCCACCCCGGAGCATCTACTGGAGCTTGCCTACCAGTGCGAGACGAGCACCGACTGGCTCCTTGGCCGGGACGTGGTGGAGGCGGAGATACTGAAGGAGGCCGACGTCTCCTTCCGCAACGCCATCGAGGGCCTTCCCATGGAGGACATCGAGTCCATCATGAACTTCATCCGCTTCGTGCGGGAGCAGCGGCGGAGGACGGAGAGGAACGGAAGATGAAGCGAGCGCAGCGGAAGGCCAGAGATCTGCGGCGAAAGCTGAAGCTGTCGGGCCGGGTGGACGCCGAGACCGTGGCCAGCATCCTGGGCTTGGAGGTGGTGACCTGGCCGTTGGATGTCCAGGAGGAGATGCAGATGGACCGGTACATCGGCGTGGCCGAGCGGCTCGATTCCCGTTGGCGACGCTGGGTGATAGCTCATGCCATAGGCCACAGGCTGCTGCACTCCGGCAACCACCTGTGGATACGGGACCACACCAGCCTGGGCAGCCTCTTCGAGCGGGAGGCGGAGGACTTCGCCCGCGCCCTGCTGATGGACGTGGACGAGGCGATGGCCGAGGGCCTCAGCGAGCTCTGGGAGGTGGCCGAGCACTTCGGGGTGCCGCAGGAGATGGCTTGGCTACAGCCGCCCCTCCCGATGGAGTGAATGCCCGCATCACCTAGAAGTAGCTGTTGACCAGCAGCGTCCAGACCCCATTGTGAAAGCGAATGAAGGGGAGCAAATGGCTGGAAGAATGATCGAATTGGGAGTGAGATACCCGAACATCGAGGTCGATATCTGGGAAGCGTACCCCTTCGTCTATTACGGGAATGACGCAGACGACGAGGAGGACGGAGACTTACAGCCCGGACAACCCCGACGCGTCCCGCATACTGAAGCGGGTGCAAAACTCCCTGAGGGAGGGCGGGGTCGGCGACGAGGAGATAGAGGAATACACCAGGGAGGCCATTTCGCGCTGCTACAACCACCTGATGTACACGACGATGACGTGGGTGCGGATACGGTGGGTTGGCCCTGAATACGAGTTGGACGGGGCGTAGCCTCCGCTTCTTGGCCCAAAGGATGGAATGATGAAGCGAGCCGGAGTTGCCGCGATCTCGGCGTGGGTAGCCCATGCGCTGGCCTGGGTCGCCGGGCTCTGGTTCGTCTTCGCACCCGTCTATCGGGGTGTATCGGTCACTCTGTCCATGCCGGGTGAGCCTGCGGGAGAGGTGACAAGGCACACCGCCACCCTGGTGGAAGTGAATGGTCTGTACGTGCTCTGGCTGCTGCTCATTCCCATTCTGTTCTCTGGCCTAACGCTGCTGGTCATCCGTTTCACCGATGCCGGGCTGGCGAGGCGAAAGGCGTTGTTGTGGATATCGGCGCTGGCTCTCCTGGCCTTATGCCTTGTGGGGATACTCTCCATCGGGCTGTTCTACCTGCCCACCGCGATGGCCCTGCTGGTCGCAGCAGTGGCTGACTCCCTGAATGGCAGCGCCGACAAAGGGTTGCGGGATTCCGCTTAGCCGGGCTTGGGAACGGGCCGACCTCTGCCATTTGGACGAGGAGGCCGATCGGGAAACATCAACCGAGGAGGTGGCGCAATGACAGTCGAAGGACATGAAGGGAGCCTCAAGGATTTCCGCTCACCGGGCTGGCCGGAGGACTTTCCGCAACGGCTGAAACGCCTGTTGGAGATGGCGGGCCTGTCGCGGCAGGACCTAGCCCGGCTCCTGGGCGTGAAGGAAGGCACCGTTCAGACGTGGCTGAGGGGAGGGGCGAGACCGAAGGGTGGCAGCTACTACGGTATCGTGCAGCTGTCTCGCTCCGTGCCGGGCGGCTTCGAGTTGATGATCTATGGGCGAGGTCTTGACGACAAGGTAGAGGAATAGGGGCGCGGGCCTTGTGACATGGCCAACGACCCGCCCCTGCCTCCACTCATCGCCTGACGATGCCCTGGGGATCGTGCCCTGACGCTCTCCGGTTGAGGGCCTTGTCGAGTATGGAGAAGGCTTCGCGGATGCCGTGGGTCTCCACTCTGGGGACGGGCTCCTCCTCCTGCTTGAGCAGGGCGTGGGCGACGAGGTCGGCCATCTGGAGCAGGTGGTCCGAGTCGGAGCTTCTGAAGGCGGGGTCTCCGATGACGTTCTCCACGGGGATGTTCCTGGTCCTCTCGCCTTCCTCCCACCGCTCGTACCTGCTGGGCACGGGGTTGAATATCCTGAGCCGTCTATAGGCCCGTGTGATCATCCGCTCCTTGCCCTCGTCGAAGATGAGGAAGGCGTGTCCCCCCGCCGCCTTGACCGAGGCGTTGATGCGGTTGAGCAGCCGGTCGAGGCTGACCTGCTCGTGCGCCTTCACGTCGGACTTTCTCAGGCAGACGTTGATGACCTCCACGCCGCCGGTGCGGGCGGCGTCCTCAATGCGGCGCAGCCCGTCCCTGAAGACCTCGGCTCCCTGGGAGGGCGTGAGTCGCGCGTTGATTTCCCCGTTTCGGGCCAGCATCCCTCTCCCCGCCAGCAGGTCGCAGGCGTGGAGCTCCCTGTCGGTCGGGATGCCGTAGCCCTCGTGCAGTTCGCTTCTCCACTCCTGGATGTCGGCGAACAGGTCGTTCCACCGTTCGGCGTCCACGCCCAGGGCGGAGCGGACGTAGCAGGTGGGTCCCTCGGACTCGTCGATGTAGTACAGACGCATGGTTCATTACCTCTTTCTCGTATTCTTTTCTCGAATGTTTGGAAGGGCGCGGACGGCCTCCCACCCATCGGGAGTGCGCCATGCCCGTCCCAGCGGCCCCTCCCGCGCAAGCAGCCCCTCGTGGGAGACCAGCAGGGGCATCTCCACGCGGGCCTCCGTCATCCGCTCCCTCGCCACCCGCAGGAAGTTGATGGCGGTGACGTCGTCGCGGAGGACGACGAGGACGGCGGGCCGTGCGCCGTGGTCGTCGTCGGGCCTGTCGGAGGAGTAGTAGCGCAGGTAGGGGGCGAGCCGGGCCGCCATGGTCGATGGGCGCACGGCGCGGCGCTCCCACTCCAGGAAGAAGGGCCACGTCGTGGAGTCCCGGCGCAGGATGCCGAAGGCGTCGGGGTGGACGGAGCGCAGCTTTTCCCTATGGCGGAAGTGCCTGGCGGCCCGCATGGGCGGGTCGAGTTGCGCCGGTTCCCAGCCCAGGGAACGCGCCTGCTTTGCCAGGGCCGCAACGAAGCCGTGGACCGCCGCCGTGTGATCGAGATTCCTGAGCAGTTGACGGCTCCTCCTGCCGGAGACGTTGCGCCACTCGACGGCGTCGTCTGCTGCGTCGGTGGGAGAGACGCTCCACCGCTTCCTCGCCGCGCCCACGGAGGTGCGGTCCCTGCGGGCTAGCAATGCCAGCCCCCGGTCGCTGAGGGCCAGACGGCGGCCGTCTATGACGATCCGTTCGATCAGCCCGGCCTCGGCCAGGGGCGCAACGATCTCGTAGAACCGGCCGCGGGAGACGCCGAGCAGCCCGCGAAGGTCGCCCGGGGCTATGCCCGGCCAGTCGAAGAGCAGGTCGAGGACGCGCTTCCCGGCGGGCTTCAGCAGTGCGGGCAGCAGCCAGTCGGGCGTCCCCATCCCCGGGCTTTCCAGTATGAAGTCCTCCGGGAGGGTCGCCCGCGACGGCTCCGGTTCGGTGATCAGCCGTCCTCCCGTTTCGAGGTAGGACGACAGGACGTAGCGCAGGTCGAGGGCGGCGGCGACGGAGGGCAGACGCCAGACCCTTTCCGAGGGGCCTGCCCACGTCGCGTCCCGCTCCAGGGCGAGGACGGCCGGCAGGTGAGAGTCGGCCAGCGTTCTTCGGGCGTGCCTCAGCCGCACCTCGTCGGACACGAGCATGAGGACGGCTCCGGGAAGCGGCCCTTCGCCGAGCCGGTAGAGACGCTTTGCGAACCCCGTCCTGTCCGACGTGAGCCCCTGCCTGACCACGCCGAGGGTCCTGCCGTCGGCGAGCTCGACGGAGGCGTCCAGGGGCGCGGCCCTGTACCAGCGCAGCCGGATGGGTCCCGTCTCGGCAGCGATGGACGACGCCAGCCGGTATATGACGCCCACGGCGTCGAGCCGCTCCATCAGGATGCGCCGCCACTGAGCGGAGACCGGGTGTTCGCGGAGTACTTCGTTCAGGCCCACGTCTTCCCGTGCGGCGAGCCGACTCAGCCCGGCGGTCGTGAGAGAGTAGCGTCTGGTGGTGCGCAGCAGGTCGGTGGCGTGCGAGATCGAAACCGCCAGGCCCTCCCGTTCCAGATCGTCCACGGCATAGTAGGTGGAGCGGTCGGGCGTACCCGACACGGCGGCCAGTTCCAGCCGGTCGAGAAACGGCATGGAGGCCAGCCGCCGCATCAAGAGCAGCGTGCGTTCGTCGGGGTTCACGAGGACGCTCCGTCGCCGGTCTTGGGCTTCGACGGCTTGGGGTTCCGGGTACGCCCCTTGTGATTCTTGGGGGGCTGCCCCGGTTTCTTATGCTCGGCCTTGGCCTGACCGTTCTCCGTCTCCCCCTGCTGCTCCTGCTTCCCGTCGCACTCCGCGTTCCCTGCGGCGATGTCCCTGGCCGCCGTGACGTAGGAGGACGCGGCGGCGCGGATGCGCTCGGCCCTTTCGACGTCTCCCGGCTCCGGCTTCCTGACCGCCATGGAGAAGGCGTCCATCCGCTCGGTGCCCACGGTGGCGCGGACGTAGCACTGGTGCACGGGCAGCGACGTGATGTCGTCCTCTGTCACCCGATCCTTGCCAAGCTCCCACACCAGCTGCCGGGCGTCGTTCCCCGCCACCTGGAAGACGGCGAGGCAGCCGACGTTGGCAAGGATGGTGTCGCGCATGGTGCGGGAGAGGTCGTCCAGCTTGGCCAGGCTCTGGGTCGCCAGCACGAAGGACGCGCCGAACTTCCCAAGTTCCGACAACATGCTCTCGTAGTCCACGCCGGGCATCGACTGCATCTCGTCCACGACGACCAGCGCCCCGCGACGCCTGTCGGGCGGCAGGCTTCCCTGCTCCCGGATCACGGCGTCCACGAGGTTGAGGATCGACGACCCCACCAGGGCGGCCACGTCCCGGCCCGCCGTCCCCTGGGCGGTGGACACCAGCAGTATCCCGCCGTCGAGGATGGTCTTGCGCAGGTCGATGGTGGAGCGGCGCTGTCCCAGGATGGCCCGCGCCCGCTTGGACGATGCGTAGTAGTTGAGGCGGGTCTGCACCGGGGCCAGCGCTTCGGCCCGGTACTGGTGGGTCCAGTTCTTGAAGTCCCTTTCCCACCAGTCCTTGAGGTAGGGGTCGCTCACCTTCGCCAGCACCCTGTCCCTGAACTTCTGGTCTTCTGACGGCGCCTCGCCCCTGGACTTCCTGTCCGCGGACAGCAGCTTGAGGCCGTCGAGGATGGTGTACTGCTCGTCGGCGTCGGTTTGCTCGTTGGCCTCGTGGAGGGTCTTGACGGTCTGTTCGAGGATGGACTGCATCCTCGGCCCCCACTGGTCCCAGAGGCCCCTGGCGACGCGCACCACCGAGTCGGCGGTGCGGTCGCGGTCGGAGAAGACGCGGGTGTCCAGCAGGTTGACGCCGGGCGATCCCCGCTCGTCGGCAAGGTCGATGAGCCGCACGCTGCCGGCTATC
The DNA here is from genome assembly GCA_965207225.1 of Dehalococcoidia bacterium. Lineage (GTDB taxonomy): Bacteria > Chloroflexota > Dehalococcoidia > Plut-88900 > Plut-88900 > Plut-88900. The sequence goes on along the minus strand of CBDBLV010000001.1, from coordinate 159,939 downwards.
TTCTCCGGCACGTGTTGGAGGATGCCCTCCACCAGGTCTGCGTGGGGATCGACGACGACGATGGCGTCTGAGTCCCTGCCCGCCGCCTTCTCCTCCATCTTGTGCCTGACGACGTGGTGCATCAGGGTGGACTTGCCCATGCGGGTGCGGGCGACGTAGAGGTGGTGGCGGCGCAGCAGGTCGTCGGGGAAGCGGATATCCCTCTTCGCTCCGGCAGTGGTGTCGCCCACCAGCGCGCCGCCCTTCACGTTCCTTGCGGAGGGGATGAGCGCCCTCGAACCCGACCTCCCCACGAGGGGAGTCTCGTCACGCGCTCCCGGCGGGTGCCACAGCGCCGCCGCCTCGCGCATCCCGAAGACGCTGCGCCGCCCGAAAAGGCCGGGGCCTGGGTGAAGGTTCTCCGGATCGGGGACGACGGGCCTCACCCTGCTCGCCTTGAGCCTGGCCCCCGCCGGGTGGTCGTAGTGGCGGTAGGCCGCGGCGACCTGCCCCAGCAGTTCATTGGCGCGCTTGGGTCCGGCGTCGGCGGGCAGTATCGCCGTCACCTGTATCTCCCCGGCGAAGGCGACGCGGGAGACCTTCTCCTTGATGAGGTTCGGGTCGTAGACGCGGTTGCGGGCCTTCTTGATGCGGTGCCAGAGCCAGCCGGCGGCGGCCAGTCCGCCGCTCACGCCGATGCCCAGGAGCACGGCCTTCCAGGTCTGCCCCGCCTGCACCCACAGGTAGCCCTGGAGGGCGGCGACGGTTCCCACGCCCAGAACGGCCATGGTCACGCCGTCCATCCGCAGGGGCCTGGTCTGGTAGGTGTAGGAGGGGTCGCGCCTCTGCTCCACGGCGGGCCTGTGGGCCTTCTCCTGGTGGTGCTGCGACCAGTCCGGTCCCAGGGAGTTCAGCATCAGCCGCGCCACGACGCGCTCGTCCCGGCGCAGGTTGGACAGCGAGCCCAGCAGGGCGATGATGGGGTCGGAGCCGGGGTCCAGCAGGTCGTCGTCCCGGAAGGTGCGGATGGGGACGTACTCCGGGCCGTCGGCCCGGATCGTCATCCCCCACGCCCGCTCGTCCTCCCCCAGCCGCAGCGGGTCTTCATCCATCGGCACCCTTTCGATGCGGGCCTGGGGGTAGTGGGCGGCGATCTGGCCGCGCACCACCTGGTCGTCCAGGCAGCGGGTCAGGAGCGTCACGCCGTCGGCGTCCCCGGCAAGCTCCAGGGAGAAGGGTTCGGGCACCGCGATGGACTGGAGCATGTTCTCCACGCCCAGCATGGTGCGCTCGTCCTTCCTCGGCGGCGTCACCGCCAGCAGCACCGGCTTTTTCTTTCCTTCATCGTTCGTCAGCCAGTTCATCGGGTTCATCTTCATGTTCTCTTCCTTTCTCTATTGAGGTCTTCACTCGGTCCGTAGTCGCTATGTCTCGCTTCGCCTGTTCCGTGTCCGTCGCTCGTCATGTCTCCTCCCTTTCCCGGCCTCTATCGGGCCGTCTCGTTTCGTGTTCAACGCTGCCGGCTAGTGCTTTCCCGGCCTCCATTCAATGACTTCCGTCTCCTCCGGGGTCGCCTCTATGCGCACCGGGAATCGGTGCCCCCTGGCCAGAAGCAGCCCGTCACCACGGGGGCAGGACAGCAGCCAGCGCTGGAGGTCTTCGGGCAGGTCAAAGGCGTCACCCACGGTGGCTATCGCCGCCGCGTCCTGCTGAAGCAGCAGCTTGAAGGCGGCGTTCTGTAGCAATGCCCTTCCCGAATGGCCGGTGATGGTCCTCGAAGAGTCCTCGGAGAGCAGGTCCTGCACGTCCTGGGTGATGAACTGCAACCCCAGCCGGTGTTTTCTCGCGCGCTTCGCCATGCTGACCATGAAGGCCGCGCCCTCGGGGTGCTGCATGATGCTCCACACCTCGTCCACCACCAGCAGGCGGGGCTTGGGATTCTGGGCGGCCGCCGCCCACACCGTCTCGGTGCAGACCATCGCGGCGGCTGGTCGCAACTCCGGCTCCAAGAGCCGCAGGTCGAAGACGGTCACCAACGCCTCGTTGCCGAGAAGGTCGTCCCCCTCGTCGGAGAGGAGGTTGCGCAGGCTGCCTGTGGCGAAGGGACGCAGCAGGTGGGCGATGTCGGGCGCTTGCCCTTCGAGATACTTGTAAAAATCCCTGAAGCCGGTGCGCTCCCTGTGTTGGGCGTAGTAGCCCGCCAGGGCGTGGTCTAGGGAGGCCCTGCGCTCCGCGCCGAGGCTCTCTCCCACCATCACCTCGATGAGCCTTCTCAGGCTGCCGATGCGCTGGAGCAGCTCCTCGTCGTCTCCCCGGTCGATGACGAAGGGGTTCATGCCCTGGCCCTCCACGCCGGGGGACAGGACCCTGCCTCCGGCGGCCCTCGCCATGTCCGCGTACTCGCCCTCCGGGTCGATGACGTAGGCGGTGACGCCCCGCGTCAGGCCCCTGAGCACGCCGAGCTTGGTTGCGAACGACTTGCCGCTTCCCGATCTTGCGAGGACGGCGGTGTTGGCGTTGAGGTGCGTGCCGTCCCAGGGGTCGTAGACCACGGGGGAACAGGCTCGCATGTCGATGCCGTAGAGGGTGCCGCTGCGGGTGTCCAGGTCCGGCGGCGAGAAGGGGAACAGCCGCGCCAGGGACGACGTGTCCAGGGTGCGCCACTCGGCCACGGCGTTCAGCGCCAGGGGCAGCGTGGACAGAAAACCCTCCCGCTGACGGAAGGCCAGGTTGTCCAGCTTGCCCAACGTGGCGGCGAAGTGCGCCTTGGCTCGCTGGGTCATCTCCTTCAGGGAATCTTCATCCTTGGCGTGAAGGGTGACGGACAGCGACGAGTGAAAGAGACGTTCCCGGCCTCGCTGCACCTCGTCCCTGAGCCGGGTCACGTCCTCCAGGGCGATCTCCGCCTCGGGGGACATGGTTCTGCCCCGCTTGAAGGAGAGGGACTGCGCCGATTCGAAGCGGACCTTCTGCCATTCGAGGGTGCGGGCGGCTTGTTCCGCCGGTATCGGCCCCAGGTGGATGGACAGGTCCATGGGCGCTCCCGCCGCCATCAACCCTTGCAGGAACCCTGGGGCCAACGACCTCGGCCACTTGCCCAGGTGCAGGGAGCGAACGAGCCGGCCGCCGACGCGCATGTCACGTCGGTTGACCTGCACCTCGACCTCCTCACTCTCGTCCACGTCTGTGGGGGTGCCTCCCAGGGTGGCCGCTACGAGGAACATGCGAAGCTGGCGGCCTTTCAGTGGATGGACGGAGAGTCCTGCACGCGCCAGCAGGCCGCGCAGCTCGTCGATGCGAGCGTGCTCGCAGACGGCGTAGAAGCGCCGGTCGAGGATGCCGTCCCGGGCCTCCAGGTCGGTGAGGAGCCGGTTCAGCGACTCGGCGGCCGCCTTCGTCTGCGGTGGAAGGTTCTCCGGCTGTGCATCCCTGAGCTTGTCCTTCAGCCCGCCAAGACGCGGCGGGTGCTGGCGTATGAGTAGCTGCACGGGGAAGTCGAGGGCGTTGAGCGCCCCGGCGAAGGCCCCCAGCTTCGGCTCGTCAAGCTCCAGCCCCATCACCTCGCACACGCCGAGCTTCACCCCGTCCAGGCGGACGGGGCCGTCGTCGTCCAGGTGCGACAACATGAAGAAGAGCGGTAGCTCCGGTATAGGCTTCGGCGCGGGGACCCGGGGTTCGGTGGATTCGGAGGCCAAGGAGGGGTCGGCCTCCGAAATGTCCTGCGGGGCGGCTGCCACTTCGAGTGGACTCTCCCCTCCGCGCCTCGTGATTCTCTTGAGCAACTGCTTCAACGTCGTCTCCTTGTGATGTCTAGGGAGTAGGAATCGGAACGATGCCGCTTCTCAGCAGCGCGGCGACGCCCTTGGCCAGGAGCACCAGCACCAGGCCGACGACGGCCATCACCACCGCGCTCTTGGCCCTGCCGCCGCCCCGCTCCTCCGCGCCCTCGGCCATCAGGACGAACCCCGCCCAGACGATGGCGAACACGCAGAGTCCGGCAGCGGCGTAGGCCATCGCGGTCAACACCGCGTCGAAGGCGTGAAGCACCGCTTCCTCCTCCGGCGTAGCTCCCATCGAAACGAGGGCTGATATGGCGAACAGCGTTATGGTCGCGATGCGCCTCACCAGGGCCACTCCCATCCCAGTCTTCGGAACCAGTCGGTCAGATCGCCGCCGGAAGTCTGCTCAGCGGGCGGGTCCTCCGGCTCAGGCTCCGGCAAAATCAGGACGGCGAAGGCGTCGTCGGACCCGACGGCGGACGCCAGGGATAGGGACTCTTCCCTTGCCCTGGTGAGGGGCGCTCGGTCGGTCGTCTCGGCCTTGACGTGTTCGGGATGGACGATGGTGAGCGTGACCTGCTTCTGGATCGTCGTGCCCGGCACATGGGCGTAGGCATAGGCGGACACCGTGTGGTCCGTGGTCGTGCCATCGTCGTGGGTGACGGTGATGGTCTCGCTGTCGCTGTCAGAGTCGCTCGCCCCCGGCCTCCACAGGCTCACCGTCTCGGTGCGCTCCTCCGTCCGCTCCGGGTGGTGGGTGAGCGTCGTCAGCGGCGGGATGGGGATGCTGAGGTTCGCCTCAAGGCTCACGTCCACGCTCAGAGCGTGAATCGCCTCGCCGGTGGGCGCGGCGAGCCGGAAGCTCGTCTCCCCGTCGGGGACGAATGCGACGCTCGCGGTCGATGCTCTCGTCGTGGCAACTACCGACCCGGTTATGGAAGGCACCTCGGCCTCCATGAGCGCCGTCTCGGTGACACTCTCGTGTCCGGCCACCGTCTGAAGCTCGACCGGCTCCTCGATGTCGGACACGCACTCCGATTCGATCACGCCGCTGACTGCTCCTGGCGTCCAGCCAAGGGAGGTCACGCTCAGGTCGCACAGCTCTCCCTCGAATTCAGGGAGCGGGTACGGGATGCGGTCGTGCTCTATGGTGAGCGCCCCCGCCTGCCCCAGGGTGTCCTCCCACGAGACCGTGAAGGACGGCAGTGGGCCGTGCAGGGGCAGGGAGTAGTCGATGGTCTCCCCCTCGCCCAGGGACGCCGAACCCCAGAAGCGCAGGGACGTGCCCTGGCTGCCGCCGAAGGCGCGTACCCGGATGTCCAGGTCCGTCGCCGCCCTGAGCTTCACTGCGGCCCGGTCGCCGGAGACAGTGAGGCCCTCGACGAATATCCGCCTGCCCTCCACCGGCTCGGTCACCTCGAAGTCGATCTCATCCCGCCACGGCTCGTGGCCGTCGGCCAGGGCTGCCTGAGGGACGACCGTGGCCGCCGCCAGAGCGACGGCGGCCACCACCGCCATCCAGCCCTTGGGTCCGTGGCCCTGGCTGTTCCTGTTCTCCTTGCGGCGGCGCTTGCCGAACCAACCATGGGGACGAAACGGCATCCGTCCGTTGCGGCGGTCCCTACGCCTGTTCCGCAGCTTGCGCCTCCGTCGAAGGCGGCGCAGGGTTCTGCCGACCTTCTTCGTCATCAGGCTCAAGGGGCCGGGGCCGCTCCTCACCGGCTGCGCAGGCGCGGGCGGCTCGGACAGCACCAACTGGGAGACCGGACCCGCATAGAGCCTCGCCCCCAGCCGGTACTTCAGCAGGTCGGCGGCCACCAACGGCAGCCGCCGACCCCCTATCTTTCCCACGACAGCGGCAAGCCCGATGAGGCCCATGAGGACGGCGAGTCCCATCCTCACCTCGGACGGCCCCACCGGGGCGTAGCGGTATGCGCCGTAGGACAGGGCGCACACCGCCACCACCGCCACGACCTGCGGGAAGGTGAACCACAGCAGCACCCTGTCCTCGGCCTGCACGTGAGTCGGTACCTCGTGTTCTCTCATTTTTTTCTTCCCCTTTCGCCTAGCTGTTCTTGGTCTCAGGCGTGGGCGTGGCCGGGTCGGGCACGTCGATCTCCACCGGGGAACCCACCACGGCGTTCATCACCAGCTCCACCACCATGGCCAGCACGACGCCCGCCAGGGCGGTCATCATGGCGCTCTTGCCCCGCTCCATCTGGTGGGGCGCTCCCGATGCCGTCAGGTACAGGTAGGCCCCGTAGATGAAGAAGCCCACGCCAACGGCCCCCACGATTCCCAACCCGATCCCCACAAGGTTCGATATGGTCTGTGTCAGTTCTTCCATTACGTCTCTCCTTTTGATCTCCGTTTCGGAGTCTCTTGCTCGTTGCTATCGGTTGGGTTGCCTTAGATCACTTACCTGCACATCGCTCCCACCTCCTCGTTTTCGATTGGGCCGGGCTTCTTAGCCCGCACCTCATGGGTTCTCGCCTTCTTTGAAAAATCACTCGTTGGCGCTCCTAGGGGCCTCGCCGCCCATGTCCCCACCACCCGATGGGGTGGCCATCGACGCCGCAGAGTTGAGACCGCTCGCCGCAGCCGACAGACCAGCGCTGGCCGCAACCGCTCCCACGGCCATTCCGCCGGGACCTCCGGCGGCTCCGCCCGCCACAAGCCCGATGGTCCGGGCCGACCGCACCATCGACGCGGGTAGGTTCATCCCGAAGTAGAGGGTGCTCAGCCAGGCGTCGAAGGTCCCGGCGTTCCCAAGAAGAGACGGCACGCGGGTCGCCATGTAGACGAAGGCCAGCGACATGAGGAGCTTCCACACCAGGTCCTGCACCGGCTCGAAGGCGGCTATCTGAGCAACCTCGTTCAGGAACCCGAACCCCAGGGCCAACGCAATGAGCTGGATCGCCTGCTGGAACACCGTCGTCATGAACAGCCTGAGCCAGTGGCGGCCCCAGCCCGCCGTGTGCGGCAGAATCCACAGCCCCAACGCGATGGGAGCCAAAGCCAAGAGAATGTCTATCAGCGCGAGGCGCAGGATCATCTGCACGATGACGTAGAGGACGAAGAAGCCGTAGACCAGGTAGAGAAGGGCCAGCAGCAACGCCATCCCCACACTCCCGGCGTTCACGGCGGTGAGCAGAGTCTTGAGGGTTGAGCGGAGCATGTCTCCGGCGGTGACGTTCAGAGATACCGCGACGAAGCCGGACACGGCGTCGGCAACGTCGATGACCAGGGCGCACCACCAAAGGGAGGACGCCGCTGCAACAAGGCCCAACACCAGTCTCGGCACCATCTCCCGCCAACCTGTCTGAGACCTTCCGAGGTGCTCTGACACGATGAGCGAGAGGCCCATCCAGCCGAGGATGACCACCAGTGCGCCCGACGTAATGGCCCAGACGACCATCCACGCCTGCTGAACCAGGTCATGTGCGTAGGTGAGGTCGGGAGGAGTCCCGGTGAGGATGTCGCTCATGGGCTAGCTCCCCTCACAGTTGTCGGCGTCCTCGCCCGAGGCCCGCTCCACCACGCCGCACAGCGTCCCGTGGACCCCCTCGATCACCCACCCGGCTGCGGCCCTGGCCCAGCGGGAGGGGTTGAGGGCACTCAGAATCTTGTCCCAGATGCGTCCCGGCTGGTGGATGGGGACGACGGCGTAGAAGTCGCCCCGTTTGCCGTCCTCGGCGTGCGCCAGCATGACCAGCAGGTAGGCCCGGTCGGGGTCGAGGTCGGGCTGCTCGTCCAGCTTGGGATACTCCCAGGAGTACTCCCAACCGTCTGATCGCTTCTTCTCGCCGCCCCGGACCCGGTACATGGCGCTTATCCAGTCGCCGGTGTCGGCGTCCCGGACTGCGTAGAAGAGGTCGGCCACCTTGCGGTCGAAGATGGGTCTTGCGACGAACTCGCCGCCCTTCTTGCGCTCGACGAATTCCCGGTCTTCGTTGACCAGGGTGATCTCGTTGCCGGGCGGCGATTGGGCCAGGGCGAGGTTGCTCGGGGGTACGGCAATAAGCGCCGCAAGCAGCAGTGCGGCGGCCAGGGGCATCAGCCTCCTGGCTCTTCTAAGGGTCCGCCGGATGGTCGAGTACCGTTCCAAGTTGACGCCTCCTCACGGGTGGAATCGCGATGATTTGCCATCGAGTGTGGAGGGCCGAAAAGACGAGCGTTATCCCTCGGAAGGGGTATTCATCCATGCAACCGTTTCATTCGTGATAGCCCCTTCCAGGGGATACCCGCCAAGGGGCAGCCGTGATGTCATGGGGTAGTACAGAGAAACGGGTTTGGTTGCAAGTTGCAGATCGGTCGTGTTTCAAAGCTGGAACAGGGGGAAAGCAGCCCCTACAGGACGTGAACAGCGAACACTTTGTGGCAGGGGCCGGTTGCGACGAAATATGCATCGCTCACGTTTGGAATCTGCAAGTTGCAACTGCTCGAAATCGACGAAAAGCTGCAAAACTCTGCAAGTTGCAGGAGGAGGGACTGATGGAGTCGAGTGAGAAGGTCATGACCGAGGGCGGAGACGCCGATGAGGAATACGTCCTCCGGCTCAAGGCGCTGCTGCACGACATGGTGCGAACGAAGGGACGCATCAGGGCCGCCGAAGAGTTGGGTCTCGACCCACGAACGGTGGGAGCGTGCATGGACGGCGAAGGGATGTCGTGGCGGGTCCGAGAGGCGCTGGAGCGGGGCCTCCAGGAGGGCGCAGGCTCGGCCGCCGCCCGCCAGCGGAAGCGCAACGATGCGCTGGAGCGTCGCGTGGAGAGTCTGGCGAAGGAGCTTCACGAGGGTCTGGATGCCGTCAGGGGCGAGGTCAAGACCCTGGGTGGGGAGCAGGGCCGCGCGTTGGCTAAGGTCGAGGGTAAGCTGACTCGCCTGGAGACCACGAGGGAGTCCACGGCGGAACCGGCAGAGGCCCAGGACGCAACCGGAGACGCGCCGGAGAAGGCCCCGGCGACGGACAAGCCGTCGCCGATGGCCAGGTACCCGAAGCGGCTGTATCCCGATCTGGTGACGAAGGAGCCAGCTCCCGACGACGAGGAGGTCTTCGGCGAGGCGTGGCCCCTCATCGAGGAGTGGCGCGAAATCTGGAAGGCGGGGCACACTGGCACAGGTAAGGGCCTGGCGTGGCTGGAGACCGAGGCGCGGGTCCGTAGCCTGGAGGTGGCCCTGCTCGAAGAGTACGGGATGACCCTGCCGCCGGAGACGGAGCCGCTGCACGGACTCTACCGAAGCACACAGCTCACCTGGCGCAAGGACACCCTCCACGAGGTCCGCAGGGCGCTGGCCTGGAGATACCTGCTGTGGAAGGCGCTGACGTGCGGCCTGTGGCGAAGCCGCTGGTGGCCGGGGCGCGCTTAGGGTTTCGTGGAACCGGACAGAACACTTTGGGTGCGGGCGCCGTGAAACCCTTCCATCAGCTCAACCGTTCGGCAATAATGGAGTCAGTTTCAGGCTTTGCCAGGATTTCGTGCCGAGAAACCTGGAGGGTTCCCGTCCCCCGAATCCGGGACAGGCTGCGTAGGATCGAGCACCGCGCTCTCTGAAAGCCACCCAGGGGGTCAGACCGGAGGGATTGAGCATTGCGCTCTCCCGAAGGCAAACCCCGGAGGGACACATTCGCAGCGGCAGAGGCGCGTTTCGCTTCAGCCCCTCGGACACCTAGGTCGAGGTGCGCCCGTCGCACAGGCCAGGCCCTCACGAATTCGTGGCTGTCCCGGAGCCCTTACGCCCCAGGACCGGCCGCTTCCTCCCCCATGCTGGCCGAATCACGCTCAGCCGGGATGCGGGATGGATGGAGCCTGCATTGGAAAGTTCACCAAGTCGGCGGATTCGAAGTTCAAGCATACGAAGGAGGCATTGAAGACATGGAAGCACTGCGGACACACGACATTGAGGAAGGAGGCGATGAGCACATGGAATCGACGTTGACGGACATCGACGAAAGGACGGGCATGGACGTGAAGGAGATCTACGTGGGACCCAGCGCGCTGTGGATAGCCAAGCGGCTGCCGCATCGGGTCGGGTTCCACGACGGCTGGTTCTGGACGACGGCGACATGCCACAGCCTGAGGGACGACGGCCTGGCGTTCCGGCAGAGACCCGACGGCGAGGGCATCGACGTGCGCTGCCACACCGGGGACTGTTCTCCGGAGATGGCGGCGGACGTGCTGGGTGCGCAGGCAGGATGGCCGATCAGGTGGGCCTACGAGCCCCTGGACGGGAAGATCGACAGGCTCTGGTGGATCAGATACTGGCCCCGGTGGAGACTCGAATCGTACGCAGCTGTCGCGCTGGCTTTCGCCGTGCCGCTGCTGCTGGGACACGACTGGGAAGCGGCGATCCTCGCCTGCCTCGCGCTCAGCGTCGGTTCGTTGCTGACGGGACGACACATGATGCGCCATCGGAGGAAGAGGTTCCTCCGCTGACAGTCATGAAAAACACATAGCCCGTCCCAATCAGAGGGGTCGGCTCCGGTTTGGAGCCGACCCCTTCTTCTTTTCCCGAAACCGGGCGCAACGGATTCAAGGCATCAGAAACAAAGGCACAGGAGGTACACGATGACCACGGCAACGGCAGCAATCGGCAATAGGACGATGGAGGTGGACCGGCCCAGGCGCAGCCTGGAGGACCTGGTGGACCGGCTCTTTGAAGCGATGGGCTTCGGGGTCGAGACGGAGACGGTGGAGGCGAGCGTGACGCGCTCCATCCACGAGGCCCGGCGGCTCAGGCAGTCGGGGGACATCGACGGCGCGCTGGCGGCGCTGGGAAGCGTGAACGTAGCGACACTGACGCCGAGCGCGGCTCGCTGGGCGTTCTCCGAGTGGAGGCCGTTGGTGAAGCGGCGGTTCGGTGACCGGGGAGCGATGGTCTACACCCAGGGCGTCGGGAGAGCCGCCGCCTTGGTAGCCCACGGCGACGGGACGCTGGAGGTCGCGGCGGTCCTGGGGATGCGCTGGCGGCCCGGCAAGGTAGTCTCCGAGCGCAGCCTCCGGGGGCTGAGACCCTTGGGGAAAGCCTGCCCCTGACCACGGTCTCGGCGCACACCCCAGGTGACGCCGGGCGGCGCGGCTGACCTTGCACCCCCAGGCAGCGCGCGCCGCCCTCTTGACTCTGCTTGCATGGGTCGAGCACGACGCTAGCTAGCGCTCCCCTCGTCCTGGCTCTCCACGCCGTTTCACACGTCGGAGCTTGCCCGCTCCGCCCCCTTGCTTGCGGGACCCCGGTCCCGCACCACCCATCCACTAACCCACCCAGGAGGAACTATGCCCAACGCACGGCGGGCACTGACATTGCCCGCGCGCGGCTTCCCCACGTAGAGCCTGCCCAGTACAGCGATACGGAGGACGCCGCAGCCGGCCATCGGCCACAGCGACAACACAAAACCCACGGAGACAGTCCCGGCCATTCGGGACGCCAATTCAGAGCGGGACTGTCTCCACCCCACGGGGGTGGCGGCCGTCCCGCTTCTTCATTCAAAGGAGAAGCGACATGACGACGGCAACCACGACGAGGACCAAGCGGACCAAGGACACGGCAACCACGACGGATGCGGCAGCGCCCGAAGAGCGCAGGGGCAGGCCGGAGAGCGAGCTCAGGGCGGCGGCCAGGAAGCGGGGCCTCACCATGAAGGAGCTCGCGGCCCTGATGGGCGTCAGCGCAAGCCACCTCTCCCAGGTGGGCACGGGCAAGAAGCCCTGGACCCCCAACCTGAGGGAGAAGGCGATGGCGGTCCTCGGCGAGGTCCCCGGACAGGGCGTCGTCTACAGACAGGGCGGCGTCGTGAACAGCGAGAGCTCCTTCATCCGGGAGCGGGCACGCGAGATAGGAATCACCATGCTGGAGCTCTCCGACCGGTCTGGAGTCTCATACGGCTACCTCACCCAGGTGGCCCGTGGCCGCAGGAACATGGGACCCAAGGTGCAGGCCAGCATCGAGTCGGTCCTGAACGCTCCGGCCAGGGTCGCCCCCGCACGGTGCGCCAACCGAAAGTGCGACGTGGTCGAGGGTGAGGCCAGCAGTTTCATCCGGGAGACCGCACGCGCACTCGGCATCACCATGAGGGAGCTGGCCGAGAAGGTCGGCGTGTCCGCCGGGTACTTGAGCCAGGTGTCACGCGGCCATAGGAGCATGGGGGTGAAGCTCCAGGCCAGGGTCGAGGCCGTGCTTGAGGGACGTGCGAAGGTCGCGTCCGCCCAGTGCCCCGACGTAGACCGGCAGTTCATCTGGGAGCGGATGGACGAGTTGAACGTGAGCCAGAACGAGGTGGCGCGTAGGGCGGGCATCAGCTCCGGCCACCTCTCCCAGATCATGAACGGCAGAAGCACCCCGTCAGCCGTGGTTCTGAGGAAGCTCCACGGGGCGCTGTTCCAGCGGACGAAGGCCGATGAGCGGGTGATGCCCGCGGCCTTGAAGGTGCTGGGCTGGAAGAAGGGGGAGCGCAGCGGCATGGTGGTGCACGGCGCTCGCGGTAGAGACGGCACGGCCAGGGGCGGTGCGGTGCGCGTCGGCGGGCGCGTGCCCTGGGGCGCGGAGGTGGAGTACGCCTTCCGCACCGGATACGACGGCACGGGGAAGGTGTCGGTGGACCACGTGGTGGCCCCGGGCTACTCCGCACTGCTGATGCGGCCGGGGGCGGCGACCGCTTAGGTACAAGAGAGGGAGGCTATCCGAATTGGATGGCCTCCCTCTCTACCGGCATGTATCCCGCTCTCTTTGCGTTTCACCAAGTCCGCATCAGCACCGGCGCGTTGGCGTCCAATGCTCGGCAGCCGAACTGCCGCCTTCAGCCCATGGCCCCCGTGGGGACGCCGGCCGGTTGCTTCTAGTCAATGATGGTGATGGTGAGCTCGGTGGGCTCCTCGACGGTGTAGTCCGGGCCGTTCAGCACCCGGAGGATAACCGTCTCGCCGCCTTCCCGCTCCTGGTCTCGTATCGGGTCGAACGTGAACCTGGCCCAACGGAGGCCCGCTTCCCTGTCGGAGTCGTGGGGGGACTCAAGGGACCGGACCGTGAAGGTGTCGCCCACCTTCTCGATCTGATCGTCTATGTTGAACAAGCGGAAGTCCTCGTCCAGGGTCGCCGTTCCGCCGACGTACTGGAAGATCACATCCCCCGCGAAGTTCCTGGTCACGTACCACGTCGGGATCCGCGTATGGCCTTCGTAGACTTCAAAATGTGTCGAGCCCTGCCCGTGGGCATGGGGATGGTCGCGACTGGCCACCGGGGTGTTCTCGTCCGCGTCGTTGTCCACGATGGTCAGCGTGTACTCCGTGGGCTTGTCCTGCGACAGGGAGTACCCCGTGCCGGGCTCCAGCGTCAGGACCACCACCTCGTCGGCCTCGTTGAGGTTGTCGTCGGTGATGGTCACCGTAAGCTCGGTTTCAAGCGTCCCCGCCGGAATCGTAACGCTGCCGGGGATGGCGCTGTGGTAATCGGTGTTGTCAGAGCCGATATTGGGCGGGAAGTTGACGCTGACGCCCACTGTCACCGGATTGTCCGTCTGCCCGTCCAGCCTGACCCGCACCACGTGCGTGCCGGCGCCCTCGTCCGGCTCGCCCGAGGCCGCCGTGAAGGATACCTCCGGCGCGTCGTCGTCCAGGATGGTCAGCTCGTAGATGTTCGCCGACGTATCGAGGGCGTAGCCGTCGCCGCCGTCCAGCGTCAGCGTCAGAGTCTCGTCGCCCTCGGCGTCTGAGTCGTTGACGATGGTTATCGGCACGAAGACCTGGTTCCGCCCGCGCGGGACCGTGACCGTCCCGGAGTTGCTGATGGTGAAGTCGTCGCCCGGGCCGTGCTGGCCGTGCACTCCCTCCGTGGACGTGCCACCAACGGTGTAGCCGATGGTGAGATCCTCGTGGGGCGCCGGGTCCAGGGTGATGACCGCCCGGTGCGTGCGGCCCGTCTCACTCACGCTGGCCTCCGCCGTCTCAAAGGCGACCATAGGCAGGTTGTTGTCCGTGATGGTCAGCGTATGCACGCTTTCTTCGCCCACGTTGTTTCTCGAGCCGACCCGCAGCGTCAGAACCACCGTCTCCTCCGGCTCGCTTTCGCCGTTGCGGATGATCTCCACCGGGATACGAACGCTGATGTCGCCTGCCTCCGCCTGCACCGTGCCGGAGGCGCGGTAGTCCCGGTTGCGCGTTGCCGTACCGCCTGCCAAGCCGTAGCTCAAGGTCAGCCCTCCCGCGGGCGCGGCAGGGCGGAGGTTGACCTCCACCATGTGCTCGGTGTCCGCCTCCATGATGCTGGATGCATCGGAGGCAAACTCCGCCCTCGGCCGGTCGTCGTCCAGGATGGTCAGCGTGTGCGTCCGAGTCGTCCCGACGGTGTAGTCCGAGTCCGCGTTGGTCCGCAGCGTCAGAACCACAGTCTCGTCGGGCTCGGAGTCGCCGTCGGGGTTGATGGTTACCGGGATGCCGACGCTGTTGATCCCGGCGGAGACCGTCACCGACCCGGAAGAGCCGGTTAAGCCTTCGATGCTGTAGTCAGTGCCCCGCGTGGCCGTGCCGCCGCCAAGGGTGTAGTTGATGGTCACGTCCTCGGTGGGCGCCGGGACCAGGTTGACGGTGACGCCCACGCTCCCGTCGGACTCGCCAACCTCGCTATCGGCCCGGGCGAACTGCGCCCCGGGGCCGTCGTTGTCGGTGATGGTCAGCGTGTAGCGGGACGGAGTTCCCACGTCGTAGTTCTCTCCCGCGCGCAGGTAGATGTCCACCCACTCATCATCCTCGCTCGTGCCGTCGTCGCTCAGCCGCACCCGGATGGGAACGCTGCTTTGCCCGGGCCCGACCCAGACCGACCCAAAGCCGTTGCTCAGGCCGCCGATCGTGAAATCCTCGCCGGCCTCGGCGACGCCCCCGATCTGGTATTTGATGCTGGTGGCGGCATGGGGCGCCGGAACCAGGTTGACCACCACGTCGTAAGTGCCATCTCCCTCGCTCACGGTGGCCGGGTCGTCGGCGAAGGACACCGAGGGATTGTCGTCGTCCCTCACCACGACGCTGGCCGACCGGGCCGAAGACGCCGTGTAGCCCTCGCCGTTGTTCAGGGTGACGAATATCTCCCCGTCGGCGTCGTCGGTATCGTTCCCCACGGTGAGGACGGTTATGGTGGCGCGGCCGCTGTTGCCTATGGTTGCATGCTTCTGGCCCAACTCTCTGTCGGCTACGTAGTCGCCACGCTGGATCACCGTGTAGCCAAAGGTGAGACTGTCTCCGGCGGCGGGGGCCGGGGAGGCGCTGACCGTGAATTGGGCGGCGTCGCCCTCGTCGACTGGATCGCCTCCCTGCACCGACAGCCGCGGCTGGTCCGGGCTGTCGCCGGTCGCCATCACCGGCCCCGCCCAGTAGCCGGGAACTTTATGAGTATTCACTGCCCGCACGTAGTAGCACGTGAGCTCGCCCTCCTTCGCACGGCGGTCCGCGTACGTCGTTCCCGTGAGCCGCTCTCCCGCTTGGTCCGTACTCGGCGCCTGGCAGGCTCCACCATTCGGCCGCTCCGTGAACACCTCGTAGCGGGACACAGGGAAGCCGTTCACCGACTCAAGCTCGGTCCACCACACGAGGGCGGTCGTGAATGGAACGGTGTAGAACTGCGCTTGCAGGTCCTGTGGCGTTCCCGGCACTGGCCCGCCGGCTCCGGCCCGGGCAGCGATGTGAGCGCTGTTGTTCTCATCGATGTAGTCGAAGTAGGCGGTGGAGTGGACCGTGCCGTCGATGGTAACCGAGTAGGGCTCGGTGCTTTCGATGCTGGCCTCAATGCCCGACGTGGACGCGCCGTCCGGGGCGATCAGGGTCAGCGTGGGGAAGGGCATCTTGCCGATGGAGGTCCTGCCAGAGGAAACGGACATCTTTCCGATGGTCCAGGTGGCTTCGCAGAATCCGTCTACGCAGTCGCCCTGCGCGTACCTTCCATCGCTGCCGCTGACGTCTTCGTCGTCCACGCGCTTGGTGCTGCCACTGACGATGGCCTCCGCGCCCTGGGGTACGCCTGTGAGGGTTACCCGCACGGCCCCAGCCGCGTCTGGTCCGTTGTTGGCCGCGAGGATGGTGTAGGCTTGCTGGTCCGGCGCCGCCAGTGGGCTGCGACCGCCGTCCCGCACCGCAAGCTCCGCTATCGGCCCCACGTGGAAGGTGTAGACGCCGCTGTCGGTGTACGCCGTCCCCGACTTGGTAGCCCCAACGGTTATCTTTACCTTATATGTGCCCAAAGTGCCGAAAACTACTAATGCGGGAATTGGTTCATTAAGGTTGTACGGTCCCGCGGACAGCATTGTGTCGGCGTCCAAGATGGTAATGTTTCCTTCGTTGCCGGCCACAACTGTAAATTTGCCGGGCCGTTGTTTTGGCACCACGTCGCTAATTGCAAAAGTGTATGCGTTGTACCCGCTATCAATGACTTCGAAGATGACACCAACACCAGGGATCGAAGGAACAGAAGCAAGGTGCCTTGCCGTCTTGCCGGTGCTCCATCCCGCCTCAACCCTTCCCTGGACGTCCCTGACTTGGACAATGACATCTTCAGGCTGCCAGAATGCCGCTTCATGCTTTGCCACCAATTCCAGTGTGTCATCGCTGGTGCAGGGGTAAGATGTGCGGCCAACGCAGGAAACGTACTTGAAAACAGCAATATCGCCCTCGTTCAATATCGGATCTTCGCCCAGGCACTTGGTGGAGAAGTCGTTCACCAGCACCCCCGGGTCCAGCTCGAAGTCGGGTGTGGAGCTCACCACCGTCGCCGTCAGGCACCGCTGCTCCAAGGGAACGTTATCCGCGGCGAGGAGTACCGGCAAAGACATTGTCGTACCGGTATTTGCGCCACTAATTAACCCCACATTCCAGATACCGCTTTCGGCGTCAAAGGATGTGCCGGTCGGCGCAGTCCATCCGGGAGCTAAAGACAACCCCGGCGAAAGATCGATCTTGATCTTCACATCCCATACTTTGCCAATCTGCTTGCTTGGTACTATTAGAACTCTTGGGTCTGGGTCATTGTAGGGTACATTAATCGCACGAACATCAAACGTGGTCTGCGTCTGCGTACCTAACGCTGGAACCCTGTTGTTAAGGCTGCGAACTCTTACGCCTACTTCTGCACCTGGCCATGCAAAAAGATAAGCATTCGCAGCCCTAATGTACCAATCCTCGGTTTCAATACTCCCTTGGCTGCCTGCTTCGCTGGCGAGGTAACGATGTGAAACCAATTCAGCGTGCAGGCGGACTGGTGTATCCTGATTGAATCGAGGAAAGAATGCTGCGGGCTGAATGATCACGTCAGCGGTGCCCCCCGGCGGTATAAAGGGGATGACCCACTCTCCAGCGTCCCTGTCAATGTACCCGGCTGAACCCAAATCCACCGCCTAAAGGTAGGAATCTGATTTTCTGACCTTTCGGTTGGGCCGGTGGGGGCGTCGATTGGCTACTGACAGGGTTAGCAGTGGTTTGGCGGGGCCGATGGTGGACGTATGAGGGTCTTGGGGTGCTGCTTTACGATGTTTTGCGTCGATTTTGAGCCGTTTGGCCTCGTAGGAGGACGCAGCGTCCCTACGACGGTTATCCACGTCGCTTGACCGATAGGCTGTGGCGCGGACCGTCTCAGATTCAGGGAGGGCCGTGAGCCAGCGCCGCTATTCTCCGGTGTGCCCCGACCAGCAGCGGGAACGATGGATGACCTCGCGCCAGTCGGATCAGCAGCTTCCTGGCATGGTAGACCACTCGACCGGCAAGGTCGATCAGAGCGAAGCGCACCGCCTTGAGCCGCTTGGTCACCCACTCATCACCCAGCGCCAACTGCTTGACCGCCGAGTTCAGGTTGAACGCCAGCACCGTTATCGCCCACCACGCTGCGTTGGCTCCGAACTGTCCCGACGGCAGTCTCCCGCCCGCCAGGTCCTCCTTCAGCACACTATGGACCTCCTCGCCTTTCCCGCATCTCTCACGGTACCACCGCACAACCTCGTCTCCCGGAAGCTCCCGGTTCGTCACTATCCCGCTGATCTTGTACCAGCCGTGGTTCGGCATCTGCATGACCGGAACCGACAGCTCAAACTCACTCTCCATGCCCGGTAGCGGCGGTCGCCTCAGAGGTTCTCTGACGGCTATGAAACGGTAGGCGGGACCCTCCTTGTAGCGACCTAATCGACTGGACATGAAGCCCACCTCGGCCCACTCCTGCCCCGTCTCCACCTCGAACTCCCCCATCATCCGGGGCAACTGACGCCACTCGCTCTCTTCCACCAGCGCCGCCTCATGCTTGAACTCGTCCGTGACGCGTACCCCAATCGCGAACTCGATCACTCCGAACCGTTCGTCTCTCCCCTCGGCGCAGTACTCCAGAAGATCGTTCTGGTAGCCTGCCGTGTCGGACCGCAGCATCACCCGCTCCACTCCCTCGGGTACGCACTCCAACGCGTCTCGCAACACTCGTAGCTGCTCAAATCCCGCAGGAACGTTGCCGTCTCTGAACTCCGAGTGGACGACCAGGTCCGCCTCGGCCCAGTATGTCGTTAGCGGCTGATAGGCTTTGAATCCCTTGTAGCAGTAGAGCGCCTCCTGCTTGTGAGTCTCGACCAGCGTCGCGTCCATATCCAGTGTCGCCTGCCTATGCCCGACGTGGCCCTGGACAAAGCCCACCATCTCGGCGTTGACCTTCCCAAGTCCGTCCAGCGCGTCGTTGGCCTGGGGTATGAACGCCGTATGAGGCTGCCTCGCCTCCTCCTGGGATGCGTCGTGGAACTGGCTCAGATACCGGAACACCGCCGATGGAGACGGCACATAGCGGTGTCGGTCACGCCGCCACCGGTTGCGCACCGCCCTGCGCTCCGAAGCTCGCTGCCGGTGGGTCTCCACCCTTCCCAACATCCGGCCAAGGCCCTCGTCCGCCTCCAGCACGCGAAGGTCGTCCACCCCTTCGCCGCCCGCCAGGTTCAACAGCGTCAGTGAGGTGACCATCTGACGGTCCGTCCAACCCTGGCCTCCCTCTCTGACCCTCACGTGGCGTCTGATCGACTCGCCAAGGCCGATTGCCTCGGCCATCTCCAGGTAGACTGCCAACCCCGATAGCGCCGTCATGCCCCCGATGCGGTTCTCTGCCCTGTACTGGAACGGTAGGACTCCATGTTGCATAATAACTGCACCTCGTTGGTGATGGTTTGGGATTGTCACTTACCATCTTAGTCAGCTTTGCAGCCGACTCCAACGAGGTATTCTCATTCAATTAGGCGGTGGATTTGGGCTGAAGGGTTGCTAACAGTTGTGTGCTGCTTGTACTCCTGACCATTGGCCGTGGCGGTAATGCGAACGACTACATCATAAGCCGCCGCCGGTGGGTGACCGGGGACTGGATCGTTGCGCACGAAGAGCTCCCACCAGACGTTTGAGGCTCCTCTTGGCTTCGGCAGACTGTCCAGGGAGATTCGGCTCGCCGGGGGCGAGGGGGCAGCAAAAGCGGGCTCGGCAGCACTGGTCGCCATCGCGACCAGCGCTGCAAACAGGCACAGCGTTACAAGCCTAAGGGCCACAGCAACCGCCATCCGATACTACGGGTTGCCCCAGGTGACGGTGACATTCTCGGCGTGAATGACACGTCGGTTCGAGCCATCATCATCAACGTCGTAAGTGGCACTGAAGGTGAAAGTTTCCGTTAGGGCGCTATTTCGGGTGGTGGTGTACACAATGGCGTTGTTGGTGGTAACCCGCCCAGTGAGGGTATCGGAATTCGACAGACTGTCGAAATCATACAGATACTCTCCTACTTCTTCGAAGTGTTGGAACACCGCCCTAAAGGTCACCGTGTCACCCACCGCCGGGCTGGCATTATCGACTGCAAGGCTCACGGTGGGGGCGACATCGTCCAAACTGATCCGCACCACCAGGGTGTCGTCTACGGTGGGGTCGGGATTGCTCTCGTGGTCGATCTTGTTTGTCACTCCCAAGGTGAGGTCATAGGTGGCCTTGGTCTCGTAGTCCAGGCTGGCCCCCTCGGCCACCTTGATTTGGACGCCGTAGGGGTCCGCGTCGGTCGTGGCCGTTGCTACGAAGTTTTCGTGGCCGACGCCGGAGAGGCTGTACCCCAGATCACTCGCTTCCGAGTAGACCAGGAACGGGTCGCCGACGTTGGTTCCGGCCGGGGAGTTTTCCGGCACGCTGCGGCTGACGCCCAACAGAGGCGGTTCCACCTCGACGAGAGGCCCCACGTGGATGACGTACTTCTTCACCTCGCCGGCCTCGGTGACGTTTGCACTGATCGCCTTCCAGTTCGCGTCGTACTCCTCATCGCCTTCAGCGTGAGGGTTTTTGTTGCGCACGTACCCCACGGGTTGAGCAGATATTTCGTAGGTCCCGGGCTTGGTGAAGACCCACTGTAGGTCATTGATGAGTTCGCCGGGCGCCATCTCCATGGATGCGATGCCTGCCTCAGCGCTGTCCCAGACCTTGGTCGCGCCGGGCACACCCGACTGGCGCGCCCGGTAGGCGAGGAGGTGGGGATGCTCGCTCGGGGCAATGCCGGGGTTGCGCAAGAGCCTGAACTCGTAGCTAACCTTGGTCCAGTACTTCTTGTCGAATCGGTGCGTCGAGAATCCGAGGGTGAGGTCGGATTTCTGGTTCCCGCTGAGGTCCGGGTCGTCCAGCCGCAGCCACCAGACCTGTTGGCCGACATTTACGTAGTGCCTAACCTCTTCGTACTGGTCCAAACGCAAATGGTGAGTGCTGCGATCATCCGGGTCGCCTTCCACCACGGTCACCCTGCGCGAGTCCTCCACGTGGATGATGAGCTCGTCGATGTCGACGCCGGAGTCGGTCAGGGTGGTTACGGTTTGGAGGTCTTGCGTTTCGGTGGTCAACAGCGGCGGGCACTCGTTGGTGTGCAGGAGACCGGTGTTGTCAGGGGTTTGGTCAGGGTCCAGCCCTGGGGTCTGCGCCTGATCCGGCCCCGTATCCTCCCAGTAGGCGTCAAAGAGTGCGTAGTGGCCGGTGGTCTTCTCGTGCGGTTCGGCCTGGAATGCAGTGGATGCGCCTTGGCCGAACCCACAAGGCTGCGGGTCGTCGTAGGTGTTGTCCGGGCTTTGCGCCGAGGTGGGGGTGACCAACAGGGCGGCCACCGCTACTAGGGCCAGCGCCAAGACGACGCCGAAAAGTCTTAGGGGCATTGACGCGTTAGTAAAGGTGTTCATTGATTCTCCTTGCTTCCTTGCTTTCGAATTCTCAATTTGGTTGGTTCGCTGTTCATTGCCTGGCGCTCAGGGCGTGTCTGGGTTTCCTGCATTGGTACTCCCCTCTGGCGAGAACGTTTCGTGTTGCCAGGCCGCTTTCACCAGCGGAGGGGAACCTCCTGACGGAAAGGAACGCCGCGACAGGCATCGGCTGTCAAACGCGAAAAGCCGGCGGGCAGTAGAGAAAAGCTACCCGATGCGGGTTTGCCCGAGGATAGAGTCGGGGGGGGGGGCTTGCTGCCCGATTCTGGAGCCCAGGCGGAATTGGACCCGACGGCACTTTACTCCGCCTGCTGGCGCGGCGCCGGTTGGCACAGGGATTGTTTCACGATTCCGGTGGTTGCCGGGACAGGACCTAGCGTCAGCCAACGCAACGTCGTTATTGACTTGCATACCCATGCCTGTGTTGATACATAGTCTCATTATTGGCCAACAAAAAAGGCGAAGGCGGAATCTGCCTGCGGCCCCGATTCTACAGGATTTTCCCCACGCTGCCAAGAATTCCAAACTGCAACAAGACATCCTCGTTACTGATACAGTATTGATACTAAATATCCTTACGCGACAAGACCATAATCTATCTTCTATGCCGTTGTCAATAGGATCGTTTTCTCGGGTTCGGGGCTGCGGCCGGACTGGGTCGCAGGGTCTATTAGAGGAAGACGCGGGCGCGGGCGCGCCAAAGGTTTACGCTCCCTGGCCCCGAAGCCGCTCCTCCAACTCCTGGACACGGGCTTCGGCTGCCTCGGCGCGGGCCTGCTCTGTGTCGGCGCGGACTTGCTCTGTGTCGGCGCGGACTTGCTGCGCCTCTGCATGAGCTTCCGCCTCCGCTCGCGCCTGACGCTCGTCTTCAAGGCTGGCGATGGGACGACCCGTCGCAGGGTCGTGGAACACCAAAGCTCCACCCTCCCACCTCAGGTACAGGTTCAGCGCAGGGCTGTATCCCTGGAGGACTCCATCGGACACGGTCTCTATCGGTATGGGTTCGTACCGGCCCTCCACCAGACGGTCACCGGCCAACCTCGCCCCGTGATACTCTCCCGTCTCGTCGAAACGCCAGTACTCAGTGATCCCCAACCGGGCGTAGTCATCGCGCTTCTCCCCCACGTCCACCCGGCCCGTGCTCCTCGACGCCACCTCCAGCACGAAGTCCGGCGCCTTCCCCTGCTCCGAGATCACGTAGGCGTTGCTCCTGCGGTACGCCTCCGGGTCCACCCCGAAGGCCACCAGCAGGTCGGGGTACCTCACACCAGCCAGGCTCCGGGTGGGTGCCAAGGCCAGGTAGTGCTCCCCAGCCACCAGCGTCGTCTCCCGGTTGCCCAAGTGTATCGCCAGGTAGTGCGCGCTTCCCGTGATCGTCAGATGGTCAAAGCTGGTCATCTTGTCTTCCGGGTCTTCCGGCGGGTCCGGAAACACGAAAGTCTCCCGAACCTGCGGCGTCCTGGCAAATGTGTCTGGCGTCGTCATATCTCACCTGACAGTCGGCCCAGAGCCTGCGCCAACTCCGGCCAGCCGGACCGGCGTAACCACTCTTCGGCTCCTCCAACAAGGTATTCTTCCACGAGTCACAATTCTACTACACCGTCCAACGCTTGAAAAGAACTCTGGAGAACTCTGGACCGGCATATGCGTCAATAGCACACCGGGGCGAACAGTCCGACGACCCCATGGTTGTCTGCTCTGCGCGGCCGGCCCTGCATGCTGGTATATCCTACTCACTTGGAAGGGGGTGGCTGCAAGTCCACAGACCAAGAGTGCCGGAGCCTTTGGTGCCTATTGAGTACTGCGAATGTTGTAACGCAGTTGAGAGCGCACCCTGCCGCCCCACCCAGCCAGGGAACCCTCACCCCCTTGGTCCCCCTCTCCCTTAGGACCTTCAAGGGAGAGGGGGAGAATAAAACAGAGGCAAGCACCTGCGCCAAGGCGCAGGTGCTTGCCTCTAGTTTGGTACTGGGGGGAGAAAGAATGTTAAGGGGCAGAGGAGTCGTAGAGGACTTCGCCGTCTACGATGGTCATGGCTACGGAGAGGTCTCGGATTTTTTCGCCGGGGGTGTTTAGGATGTCGCCGTCGATGAGGGTGAAGTCGGCGGCTTTGCCGACCTCTATGGAGCCTTTTTCATTTTCCTGGAAGGCGCTGTAGGCGGCGTTGATGGTGTAGCCCCGGATGGCATCCTCGACGCTGATGCGCTCGTCCTTGCCCATGTCCTGGCCCTCCAGGGAGACCCGAGACACGGCGGCAGAGATGTTGTCGAGGGGCCGGTATGTGACGACGGGGGAGTCGGTGCTGAGGACTATGGGAATGCCGAGGTCGAGCTCCGATTTGAGGGGTATGAGCTTGCGGGCGCGGGCGGGGCTGAGGTTGGCCAGGAAGCCGTCGCCGTTGTAGTAGAGGTAGGAGGGCTGGGAGATGGCGAGGATGCCGATCGTCGACATCCGCTCCAGGTACTCGACGGGGTAGCCGCAGTGCTCGATGCGGTGCCGGTGGTCTTCCCTCGGGTGCTCTTTTAGGATCTGCTCCCAGGCCCCGACTATCTGGTCCATGGCCATGTCGCCCTGGCCGTGGGTGCCGGTGTGGAGGCCGAGGGTGTGGGCCTCTTCGAGGAGGTCTTTCAGCTCGTCGCGGTCCCAGTAGGTGTAGCCGTAGGAGTCGGGGGGATTGATGTAGGGGCTCTTGAAGGCGGCGGTGCAGCCGATGAGGGAGCCGTCCGAGTAGCACTTGATGCTGCCGCCGGAGAGGTGCTTGTCGCCCATGAAACCCAGGACCCCGAGTCCCTTGACGTCCTTCAAATGGTTGGACAGGTACATGCAGTGGGTCTTGACGGTGAGGATGCCGCGGTTGCGGGCCTCGACGTAGCCGGGCATCTCGCGGGCGGTGACCTGGGCGTCGACGATGGAGGTGAGGCCCTCCCTGTGGTAGGCCTTGCAGGTGAAGTCGATGGTCTCGACGAGCTTCTCGACGGGGATGTCCTGTCCGGGGTCGGGGCCGTGGTTGCCGACATCGACGGAGCCTTTCATAACGAGTCGCTGGGCGGAGTCGAGGAGCATGCCGGTGAGCCGGCCCTTTTCGTCTCGCACGAAGCGGCCGCCCTTGGGGTCCTGGACGTAGTCGTCGAGGCCCGCCTGCTCCAGGGCGATGGAGTTGACGAGGGCGAAGTGGCCGGAGGTGTGGACGATGACGACGGGGTGCTTGCTGCTGACGTCGTCGATCTCCCAGCGGGTGGGCATTTGAGCGCCGGGGTACTTGGCGTAGTCCATGCCCCAGCCGCGAATCCACTCGCCCTCGGGGGTCTCTTCGGCGGCGTTGGCGATGCCGGATGCTAGCTCCTGGACGGAGCCGACGACGGGGTAGCGGGCGTCTAGCTGCTCCATGGCCATGCCGGCGTAGACGAGGTGGTTGTGGGCGTCCATGAGGCCGGGGAGGAGGGTCTGGCCTTCTATGTTGACGACGCGGGTGTCGGGGGGGAGGTGCTTGCGGACCTCCTCGGCGGGGCCGATGCGGCGTATGCGGCCCTCGCTGGCGTAGACGCCGGTGACTACGGAGTTTTTGGGGTCTGAGGTGAAGATTTTGCCGCCGAGAAAGGCTATGCCGGGCATGTCGGGTCTCCGGTTCTATAGGGTATTCGAGGATGTGAACACCTATATTACCTGACGACTTGGCTTATCGCTCGCCGCCCCCCGCTTATACTTCGAGTGGCCTCAGCATGAGCGGCCCCACTACCCAGGGCAACCACGAGGGGCTGCCCCTACGGGGATTGGGGCAGGGGCTAGGCGACGAATTTGGCCGATGCGGGACGCTTTTTGCCGCCGTGGACGGAGGGTTCGGCGCACCATTTGGCGGCAAGGCGTCGTACTCCCTGGTAGATATCGTCGTCAAAGCCGAGGAGGCCGCAGATGACGCGTTTGTCGAGCAGGGCGCGGTTGGGGTCGGCGTCTGCGAGGTAGGCGGGAAGGAGTTCCTTGTCACGGAACTCGTTAAAGATCTCTTCTGCCCTGGTGAGTTGGGCGTCAGTGAGGCTGCGGAGGTCGAGGGTGGGGAGGGATTCAGCCTTACGGACTGCGATAGTAGCTTTACTGGATTGTTGTCTACTAGCATGCCACCAATGGGACAACAAACCCAACGTGCTGTTACCCCACAACATGAACGGAAAGTCCATATCCTTGTCGTCAAAGTTGACATTTGGCCACACTCTACCTCCCATCGTTGACTGATCCGTGAATGCAGCGGCAAGAGCTTGTGAGCCGAAAGTAAACTCTTGGTTAATGTGTGACCTGCCAGCGTGCCTCCAGACTTTTTCAGCCTTACCTTCCATTCCAGCGCGAACCTGTAACTGTGAGTCTGGCACGCATACGAGATGAGCTTCCTTCTCAGCGTTGTGGTTCCACAACGCTGGATAAGTTGCTGTCGCGCTAGGGCCTAATTTGTCGAAAGGTCCTTGTGGTGGCCTTCCTATGATGTCTAGGTTATACAAACCCAGACGTGCAATTTCACCTAGTTTGACTATATCCAATGGGAAATAGAACCGGCATCCGGGTAACCATAACTGACCATTGCTCAAAGCGTATGCGGTTTGTCCTAGGGAATAATCCAGAACTCGCACCCCATTCCATGACTCGCCTTCCAAACGATTGAGCTTAAGAATTTCCCCTATCTTCTGCTTTCCTATCGAGAGCCACGTGCCTCCGTAAGGGCCATCACCTAATCTTCTAATCTGCTCCGCATCCCTCATGGTGAGGGCAATACTGGCAGCATGAGGTAATCCTTCTGGCCGACTCGGGAGGGAAATAAAGCAAGCCTCGGAAGGCTGAGGTGCCATATCGGCATCAGGACCGCGCCTCCGTGCGAGGATCAAGCATTCCCCCATTCCTGTGTCGGAAGAAAAGGACATTTCAGAACCATTGGCAGCGATACTTAGCAGGCTTACTTCCTCGTAATCTTCACAAATCATCTCTCTAAACCCTTCCCAGGAAGAGGAAGTAGATGATGTAAGTGGCAATACGAGAGCTAAGACTCCACCTGGCTTGAGCTTTCTGTCTGCGAGCGCTGCAAATGCTGAAGCCAAACCTGCGTGGCCGTGATAGCACGTGCCTTTCTTCAACTTAGACATGCGCTTGACCATTTGTTTCTGGTCTTCCTTGCTCGCACCGAAGGCCGCGAAGGCCGGGGCAAATGTATCGAGATGAATGCGTTCATTTGTGGAATTGCTGGTAAAAGGTGGGTTCATGATTATGAGATCAAAGCCTTCGTCGGGGATGTTGGCGATGGCCTGGGGGGTGGACTCTTCGCCAGTGCTGGTTAGCTGGATGGCGGGGTCGCTGGTGTTGAAGAGAGTCCACTGGGCGGATGTTTGTAGGAACTCCAGCGAGCCGATCTTTACCGTACCGTCGTCCTGCCGGCCGTACTGGAGGGCGTAGAGCCGGGACTTACCGAATTTCTCGGCGGGCTCCATGCCGGAGAGGGTGGAGCAGGTGATGTGGACGGCGGAGGGCATGACGTCGCAGCCGTAGAGGACTTCCTCCATCATGACGCTGTGGAGGTCGGCGGGGTTGCCGCCGGAGCGTTCGTGCCGGGCGGCGATCTGCTCGTAGACGGCGGAAAGGAGGGTGCCGGTACCGCAGGCGAAGTCGGCGATGCGGAGCTTGCCGATGGCCTCCTTGTCGGACCAGTCGACGCCCTGCATCTTGGCGACGGCGAGCCGGGCGAGGAGGGAGGCGGAGGCGGGGAGGGTGTAGAAGGTGGCGAGGTATTTACGGTCGGCGATGAGGGTCTGGAAGATGCGGCCTGTGAGGTCGTGGGCGTTTTCGACCCTGGCGGCATTGATTTCCTGGGCAGTGTTGCGGAGGCGCTTGAGGATGCGTGACGCATCGCCGGACTGAAGCTCGCCGAGTATGTCCCTGGCGATGGCGAAGATGGGCCAGTAGTTGATCTTCAGGATGGCGTCCCAGGCTGCGAGGACCTGCTGCTGGGGGTTGGAGACGTGGTCTCCGCAGACCTTCTGGAGTGTATTGATGCCCGGGTGCATCTTGGCGATGCGTTCGTGGAAGACCATGGCGTTGGCCATGATGGCGCAGGCCATGCGGCGGGTCTGGGTAACGTCGGTCATGCCGAGGCGGGCAGCGATGTCCTTTACGGTCTCGGGGCGGAGGGAGGCGACCTCGTCGAGGATACTGGCGGCGTTGTCGATGCCGTTGCGCAGTATCTCGGTGGCCTGGTCGACGGCCCACTGGGGAACGGAGACGAGGCGTATAAGGTCGGTCAGGTCTTCCACGGAGCCGTCGAGCCAACCGGATTCGGGGAAGCGCTTATCTTCCTCGGGTTCTTTGGTGAAGACACACCAGGAAAGGGTGGAAGACTTGAGGGCCTCGGGGAGGTCGGTGGTCTCTTTCAGGTTCTCCGGATATCGGAGGGCAATGGCGGCTTCGATCATGCGCCCGTTACTGGCGACTTCCAGGCCGAGCCGGGATCTGGCCTCAGCTTCGGCTGTGTGTGCGGGCAGGTATTCGGCTTCGACAACGACGGGGGAGCGGCCGATGGAGTTGACGAGGATGTCGGGTTTCAGGCCTGGTTGGTCGGTAATGACCTGGGTGTTTTCGGAGATGACGTTGGTGCGCGAGAACATGCGGCGGAAGAGATCGGCGAGGGCGTTGTTTACGTTGGGCTCGGATTGTCGGGGCATGGCGATGTATCTCAGGGCCGCAGTAGATTCTAAGGCATCGTCGGATTTGGGACACCCCACACCACCCAACCCCCGTTATCCCCGGTCGGAGTCGGGAATCCAGGGGTGGGAGTTCCCCGTGACGCCGCACTATTGATTCCCCTGAACATAGGTGCTATATTTGTTCCAGGCCCCGCCCCCATCCCGAGAAAAGGACCATGAAAATTCAGTCAGAAATACAGCTCTCGACGCCGCAAAAAACTTTTCCCGACCACTTTAGGCGTCATTCAATCAAAACAGCTATGAGTTCAATCAAGATCAATCAACCTTCAATCAAGTTCAATCATTCTTCAATCAACCTCAATCAAGTTTAATCAACCTTTAATCAAAAGGAGCTCGGGGCAGGCTCTTCGACCCTGCTCAGAATGAGCGGATTGCACCCCTCCCCGGTGAATGGGCTAGGAGACGGGGGGTCGGGCGTCGCCCCAGGGGTGGGCTTGTTCGTAGGCGGCGGAGGCCCGGAGGACGGTGGCTTCGTCGCCGGCTTTGCCGATGACGTGGAGGCCGACGGGCATGCCGTCGGAGAAGCCGCAGGGGATGCTGGCGGCGGTCTGGCCGCTTATGTTGATGGGGAAGGTGAAGGGGATGTAGCCGAGATGGGGCGGCAGGCCCTTGCCATCAACCTCCTTGGGCGGCTGGCCGACGGGGAAGGCCACGGTGGGCATGGTTGGGCTCATCAGCAGGTCGTACTCGTCGAGAAGCTCGTCGAAATGGCGCTTGACCATGGTGACGACGTGGAGGGCCTGGGCGACGGCGGCGCCGGTGGCGGCTCTGCCCTGCTCCAGGCTGTAGCGGCCGTAGGTGGTGAGGTCGGCGGCCTGGTGGTTTAGGAGGTGGCCGTAGCTGCTGTAGGCGGCGGTACTGAACATGGTCCAGAAGGCGCGGAAGGGGTTGCTAAGACCAACATCCACTTCCTCGACGGATGCACCCATCGCCTCGAAGTTTCGGGCGGCGGCCTCGGAGATGCGGAGGACGTCGGGGTCGACGGGGGCGTAGCCGTAGTCGGGAGTCCAGCCTATTTTGAGGCCCTTGACGCCGTCGTTCAGGCCGGACATGAAGTCGGGGACGGGAGCCTTTAGGGACATGGGGTCCCGGGGGTCGTGGCCCGAGAGCACCTGTAACAGGAGCGCCGAGTCCTTGACGGTGCGGGACATGGGCCCCGATTGGGAGAAGAGGTTGGCGGTGGCCGGGCCCCGGCCGACGCTGCCGTAGCGGGGGACCCGGAGCTGGGTGGGCTTGATGCCGTAGACGCCGCAGAAGCTGGCGGGGATGCGGATGGAGCCTCCGCCGTCGGAGCCGGTGGCGAGGGAGCATAGGCCGGCGATGAGGGCCGCGCCCGCGCCGCCGCTGGAGCCACCGCTGGTGCGCTCGGTGTTCCAGGGGTTTCGGCAGGCGTCTCCGAGGAGGTTCTCGGTGGTGCCGGACTGGCCGAACTCGGGGGTGTTGGTCTTGCCGAGGATGATAGCGCCCGCCTGCCGGACGCGTTCGACTACGACGGAGTCTTCGTCGGGGACGTGGTCTCGGAAGACGTAGCAGCCCATGGTGCTGCGGATGCCTTTCGAAAACTCCAGGTCCTTGATGGAGATGGGGACGCCGTGGAGGGGCCCGAGGTCGTCGCCGCGGGTCACGGCCTCCTCGGCGGCGGCAGCGGACTCGCGGGCGAGGTCGGCGGTGACGGTGAGGTAGGAGTTAAGCCTGGGGTCAAGGGAGTCGATGCGATCGAGGAAGAGGTCGGTCAGCTCCCGGGGGGAGAGTTCCTTGGAAGCGATCATGTCCCGGACTTGCCAGGCGGGGGCGAATGCGAGGTCGGTGTTGTTCACGGGGCACCTCCGGTGGGGTGGGGGTGGGGTTTGGTTAGTGGAATGGTAACATGGGGGGAGGGGGGAGAGGACACTAACGTTGAGATACTGAAATTTGCGTATCCCGTCCGGATAGGTAGGTAAAGATGCCGAAGTGGTCGGACAGTTTCCGGCTTCCCTGAAGGTTGCTGATGGTTCCGAGGGACTCCACTACAAGGTCGTCGCTTAGTGCGATGTGGTCGATTGTCCTGCGGCCCTGGTAGCCGAGTGTAGAAGTCGCGATGGTCACGCCCGAAGGTATGGCTGCTCTGAGCGCCGATCGGAGGTCGGCGGGGGCGGTGCCGGGTCCCACCAGCCTCTGGTTGAAGTCTCCCATCAGAATCAGACGGTGGGTGGAAGTCTCCGAAAGCACCTTTTCGAGGCCACACAGATACTGCTGATGGTCTTCCCACATCTTGCGTTTCTCGATAGATGATCCCCTGACGCGTGACATGGCCCACGGGATGCAGACTCCGACGACGGTTACTTCACCTAGTGACGTCTGCGTTATGCCTGATATGAACCTTCCCGGCGGCATCGAGTCTATGCCCGAGTCGCTAGTCTGGCACCAGGGATGTTTCGACCACAGCAAGACTTTACGGCGGCCCTGCTTGATGGGATACCCATAGTCGGACTGAGAGCAGATCGTGTAGCCGTCGTGGGAAAGCAAGGAGTCATACGCCTCGGTGAGGCAGATGATGTCCGGGTCATGCTTTTCTATCCGACTACGGATCTCAGGGAACCGGGGCGAACGGGTCGTGGCCCATTCGACATTCCAGTTAACCAAGTGCAGTGACATTAGTGGTTCTCCGCCACCCCCTTTAAGGAGCCAGGGCGCGGATTACGGCCTGGGCTTTTTCGGCGGCGTTGGGGGCGGAGGTGCGGGGGGCGATGATGGGGAGGGTGACGCCGGAGTCCCGGTAGGTCTGGATGCGTTCCCGGCATTCGTCGGGGGCGCCGGTGATGGCGATGGAGCGGAGCATGGAGTCGGGGACGAGGGACTCGAGGGCTGGGCCTCGTTTGCCTTCGAGATAGGCTGCCCGGATGGCGGCGGCCTCGTCGGGGAAGCCGTTCTGAGCGAGGGCCCGGTTGTAGCGGGGGAAGAAGCCGGCGTAGAAGGCGGTGGCCTTGCGGATGCCTTCAAGGTCGGGGGTGTCATTGTCGGAGACGACGGTGGTTATGAGATCTGCGATTTCGACTTTGGAGGGGTCTCTGCCCGCGGCTCGGGCACCTTCGGCGACGACCTTGGCTGCGTTGGCCGCACCTGAGAGGGTGGTCCATGTGAGAATCGTGCCGTCGGTGATCTCTCCACATACGCGGAGCATCTTGTTGAAGACGGCGGCGGCGTAGATGGGGACCCGGGGGTGGAGAGTCGGGAACCAGAGGTCGAAGTTGCCTATGTCCAGGGCTTTGCCCTTGTAGGAGACCTTGCCATCGCGGAGGAGGGAGCGGATAACGTCGATGTACTCTCGGAGTCGGGTGACGGGGAGGTGGTAGGGTATGCCGTGCTCGCCCTCAACCTGGACCTTATGGCTGGACCCGAGACCCAGGATGAAACGACCGTTGGAGAAGTGGTCGAGGCAGGCGGCGGCCATGGCGATGGTTGGGGCGCTGCGGACGTAGACGCTGATGATGGATGTGCCGAGCTTTATGTTGTCGGTGGCGAGGGCGCAGGCGGTGAGGGTGGTGAACTGGTCACCGCCGTGGCCCTCGGAGAGCCAGAAGGAGTGGTAGCCGAGTTGGTCGGCGAGCTTGCAGCACTCTACGACTTCGAGGGGTGTCATGTCCTGGCCGCTGAGGCCGATGCCGAGCTTGGTAGTCATGGTGGGGTGATTATACGGGAAGGCGATATCCTTCCCCCATCCCAGGGAGGTAATCGGAGTCATGCCTCTCTTGTTCTTTTGAAATGAATATGTCCTGAATTAACAGGGGAACCCTCACCCCCTTGGTCCCCCTCTCCCCCTCGAGGGACTCGGGGCAGGCTCTTAGGGCCCTTAAGGGAGAGGGGGAGAGAAGAATAGGGGCATACGCATAGGCATTGCCCATGCGTATGCCCCTAATTCAGTACTAAGGGAAAGGGGAGTGGAAGGAATGAACAGAGCCCACTGTGCGCCTGAGGCGCACGGTGGGACTCTAGTTCAGTACTAGGGGTAGGAGGATTACAGGACAGGGTGTCTATCGCCTGGAAAAACTGGAACGAGACCTGCCCATACGGAGGAAAAGGAGAGAGAGGCGGGATGGATTGGCGGGGGAGTGATGCTTGACGGGAGTGGGGATGTCGGGTATTACGGGTCGGGAAAAAGCCGGCGTTTGACCTGACCGGACATTGGAAGCGCGAGGAAGGCTATCTAGTAGATGAATTTCGGAGAGGCCGTAGTTACGGTAGTGCAGAGCATTGTGCTGCCCTACGGTTACACCCTGTCCATATGGTCAGCGGGGATACTGGCGGCGTTCAGGTACGGTGCGCCGAAACGGGTTGACCCGCTGTTGTTCGTGGTGGGAGCCGTTATAGGGTTCATGGTGTTCAACATCCCGACATACTGGGCGATAACGGGGCAGGAGGAGCTGGATGTCGAGGTGCCGACGGTGGCGCTGGTGAACATCGTGCCCCTGGCGGCGGTGGTAGTGTCCACGCTGCTGATGCGGCTAATAGAAAGCGAGAAGTGGGGTTATTTCCTGAGCGGGTTCAGCGCGACGGTGGTCTATGTCGGGAGCCTGAGCCTGCTGCTCTGGGCCCTGGGCTAACGGCTGGGCAGATTGGGGATTAGCCAGGAGAGGAAGGAGTCGGCGCTGCGGGACTGGATGAGGACTCTCCCGGGCCCCGTGAGCTCGACGACCAGGCCCTCGCCGCTGAAAAGGGTGGACTTCAGCCCGCCGACTCTCGTGACACGGTAGTTGACGCTTTCGTCGAAGGCGACCATGTGGCCGGTATCCACGATGTAGCTCTCGCCGTGCTTAAGTTCCTTGGTGTGGATTGCGCCGTAACTGGAGAGGAAGAGGTCGCCGGAGCCCTGGACCCTGATGAGGAAGAGGCCTTCCTTGGAGAAGAAGGTCTTGGCGCCGCCCCACTGGGTGTCGACGTTGAGGGACTTGGAGGAGGCCATGTAAGAACCGGACTGGACGAAGAGGGTTTCGTTGCGCATGTCAGTGTGGAAGACGTCTCCTGGGAGGGCAGGGGCGAGGGTGATCTCGCCGGCGTCGTCGGCATGGAAGGTGTTGAGGAAGAAGCTTTCGTTGGTGAGGAACTTGCGGGCGAGGCCACCAAGGAGGCCGCCGCCCCGGGTGGAGGTCTCGATGTTGATGGTGGGGGACATGCTGACCATGGCGCCGGACTCGGCGACGATCTCATCGCCGCGGTCCATGCTGAGGACGGCGAGGGAGTAGGAGGGCTTGTAGAGGATTTCGTGTTTCATTGGTGAGCCTCGTTGTCGGATTCTAGTGAAAGGTCTCTAATACAAGGTTAACACTAATTGCTGAGGGTTGAGGGGAATGTGAGCGGGCAAGTCCTAGATCCCTCGCGGGGCCTCGGGATGGGAGGGGTGGGTGTATCATAGGCGCGCCGAAAAGTATCGATCCCAGGAGACATTTGCATGGAATATGAGTTAATCCTCTATGAGAAGACCGATGGAATTGCGACGATTATACTGAACAGGCCGAAGCAGCTGAATGCGCTGAACCACCAGACTTTCGACGAGATGCTGGATGCCCTGGCGGATGCGGCGTCGGACCCGGATGTGCGGGTGCTGGTGCTGAAGGGGGAGGGTCGGGCGTTCAGTGCGGGGGATGACTTGAAGGGGATGGGAAAGACATCGCGAAGGATAGCGACGGACTCGCTATCGGCGCAGCTGCAGGGGCCGCCGGGGATGGTGAAGGCGCTACGGGGTTTCCTTAAGCCGGTGATCGCTCAGCTTCACGGGTACGCGCTGGGCGGGGCGTTCGAGGTGGCGCTGGGGGCGGACCTGGTTATTGCGGCGGAGGATGCGAGGCTGGGAATACCGTATGTGCAACGCGGGTTGGCGTCGGGGACGTTCTCTATTTTGACGGCAGTAGGGTACCGGCGGGCGTGCGAAATACTGTTCCTGGGAGACTGGATAAGCGGCACGGAAGCGGAGCGGATTGGGCTGGTGAACAAGGCCGTGCCCGCCGAGGAGCTAGATAACGCTGTGGCGGAATGGGCCGAGCGTCTAGCCAAGGGGGCGACGACGTCGATAGCGTACATGAAGCAGTCGATGAATGCGTTTATCGACTGGGAGAGGGGTCTGACGCTGCAGACGTTGATAGAAAAGCCGGTATCGGACTCGGAGGATGCGCAGGAGGGGAGGAGGTCTTTCATGGAGAAGCGGGAGCCGGAGTTTACGGGAAGGTAGCCCCTCACAGCCCCAGGGAACCCTCACCCCCTTGGTCTCCCTCTCCCTTAGGACCTTCAAGGGAGAGGGGGAGGAAAAACAGAGGCAGACGCCTGCGCCAAGCCGCAGGCGTCTGCCTCTAGTTTGGTACTCGGGGAAAGGGGAGGGGGGTGAAGCGGTTTTCGGAGAGGAGGGTTTCGAGGAGGAGGGCTACGCCGTGGTTGGAGGCGGGGAGGGTGACGTGGTCGGCAGAAGACTTGACCTTGTCGGGGGCGTTGCCCATGGCCACGCCGAGTCCCGCCCACTGGATCATGTCGACGTCGTTGGGGCTGTCGCCGACGGCGACGACTTCCTCTCTCTTCACGCCGAGGGAGTCGGCGAGGTGCTGGAGGGCTGCGCCCTTGCTGCCGTCGGGGTGGCCGATTTCGCAGAGGTAGTCGTAGGTGTGCATGGCGGCGATGTCGCCGTTGAAGTGGGAATCGACCAAGGCCTGGACACCACCGATGACCTCGGCGTCGCCGGTGACGACTATCTTGGTGGGTGGTTCGGTTACGTCGCGGATGAGGTCGGTCAGGAGTTCAGCCTTAATCTTGAGGTATTTCTCCGATTGGCGGACGGCCTCGGTAATTTCCTGCACGTAGAAATGGTCCCGGACGTAGACATAGGGGTTCAGTCCCTGGGCCTTGAGCAGGCGTATGAGGCGATGGGCGAGGGGTAGGGGGACGGGGGTCTCGCGGACTATTTCATGCGTGACGGGGTTGGACGTGAAGGAGCCCTGGTAGCAGATGATGGGGAGGGTGAGACCCAGGTCCCGGCTGAAATGGAGGGCGGAGTTGTAGGTGCGTCCAGTGGCAAGGGTAACGCCCGCGCCGGTCTCCATGACACGGGCGATGGCCCGCTTTGTTCGCTCGGTGAGGGAAGTATCGGTAATACGTTCGTAGATGGTGCCGTCGATATCGAGGGCGAGGAGTTTGTAGGTCATTGGGATGAGAGGAAGCGGGCCAGTTCGTCGATGGGGAAGTCAGGCATTTCGCGTTCGCCTTCGGGGGTGATCATAACGAAGCCGTCCTCCGGGGGCGTGATTTCTCCAATGCGGGTGACGGGGATGCAAGCGGCTTCCAGGGCGGAGGCTACGGAGGCGACGTTCTCGGGGGGGAGGGTGACGAGGAGGGCACCGGAGGCGAGGAGGCCGAGGGGATCCAGAGAGAGGGCGCGGCAGAATGCGAGGGAGTCGGGGAGGATGGGCACGGAGGGGAGGTCCAGGCGGACACCCGTGCCGGAGGCCCAACCGATCTCTCGAAGACCAGTTACGAGGCCGCCCTCGGTGGGGTCGTGCATTGCATGAACTTTTGCCGCGGCCCGAGCGATACGGGAGTCCTTGAGGACGCTGATGCCGGGGTCGTAGAGGAAGACGCTGGCCTGTTCAACGGCATCTCCGCTAATGCCCCTGGCAAATAGGGGCGGGGCGGACTCCCGGGCCAGGACGGAGGAACCCTCGATGGCGATGGCCTTGGTCAGCAGGACTGCGTCTCCGACCTGGGCGGCGGAGGTGGGGGTGAGGTCGGAGGGGTGGGCTTCGCCGAGCATGGCGCCCATGACGATGGGCCGGTTGATGTCGTAGGTGATCTCGGTGTGGCCACCGATGAGGGAGACTCCGATGTCGGCGCAGGCGTTGGAGATCTGACGGAAGGCGTCTTCGACCCGGGCCTGGGGCATATCCTCGGGGACGAGGAGGGTTGCGAGGAACCAGCGCGGCTCGGCGCCCGTGGCGGCGATGTCATTGGCGTTGACGTGGACGGCGTACCAGCCGATTTCGTTGGAGGCGAATGTAATGGGGTCGGTCTTGGCAACGAGGACGCGGTCGTCGGACATGGAGATTACGGCGGCGTCCTCGCCGATGCCCGGGCCAATGAGGACCCGGGGGTCGGTGGGTGGGGAGGAGGAGAGGAGCTTGTGGAGGAGGTCGGGAGGGAGCTTGCCAACTTGCATTGGGGGGATGATAACACGGGGCGAGGGGCCCCTATGGGTAGGGCACGGATACGGGGGTCAGGTGCGGGCGTCGAGGGTGCTGAGCTGGCCTGACCAGCGGAGGATGCGGTCGTCGGCGGTGAGGAGTCGGTGGCCTTCGAGGGCGGTGGCGACGATGATGCGATCTGCAGGGTCTCCGTGCATTCCGGTCAGGAGAGCTGCCCGAGCAGCTATAACGCCATTGACGGGAATTTCAACGATGCCATTCTGGATGACGTCTTCTCTCCACGAATCCAGATGCTGTCCAAGGTTGAGCCTACCCTTTTGGGCTCGCATCCCGGCCTCCCAGAAGGAAATGGCAGAAATTGCAGCATTGCCCTCTTGCAGCCTCACTTCGATTTCACGCCGCGACCGGCGTCCCAGCCTTCGGTCGCCCGTACGCAGCCAGATGACGACGTGGGTGTCAAGGAGTATCAAAAGAGGTCCTGATCACGTTCCTCGGGGTCTTCGAACCACTCGGCCGGCATAGGGGAGACGATATCGCCGAGGATTTTGATTTTGCCCTTGTCTGCGCCGAAGAAGGTGTGGGGGGGCTTGCGGTAGGGTGTAAGTCGGGAGACGGGGCGGCCGTTCTTGGTAATGACGATGTCCTGCCCGGTCTCGGCAACTTCGTCCATGAGCTTGAGGCACTTGGCCTTGAACTCTGAGGCCTTAATGGTCCTGAGACCCGTAGCTATGTCATCTCGTGTGTTCATTGCGGTGTTCCCGATGAGAGGATGACTACATAATAACATGGTCATGACCATGGTCATGTTCTGAGTTCCATACCTAGGGTGAGAGGGGCCCGTACCGGGGAGGGCGACCCGCCGGTCACCCCTACGGGAGGTATGAGGGATAGGGATTAGACCAGGGTGTAGGTGTCTCCGTGGGACTGGACTCTGGACTCGTTGATGAGTTTGATGAGGTGGACTTTGACCTGGCCCTGGGCCTCGGAGAGGAGGTCCTGGTCGAGTTCAGGATAGATGGCCTTGACGAGGCTGTCGACGGTGCTTCGGCCCTCCGAGAGGAAGCCGATGATCTGGCGTTCCCGCTCGAGGCGGTGGTCGAGGAGTTCCTTAATCTTGGCCTGCGGCTGTTTGACGGGGGCGCCGTGGCCCGGGTAAAGGGCGCTTATGTCCAGGGGTTGGAGCTTGCGCAGGGAGTCGATATACCTGGCCATGTCGCCGCGGTCGGGGCTGACGGCGGTGGTGCCGGTGCCGAGGATGTGGTCGCCGGTGAATAGGGAGCGGTCGGTACGGTTGAGGATGCAGGTATGGCCGTGGGTGTGGCCCGGGGTGTGGACCATTTCGAGTTCCAGGCCACCGAGGTCGATAACGTCGCCGTCATTAAGGGTTTCGTCGATGCGGGTGTTTTCAAACTCTTCGTTGGCGGTGTTGGCGTCATCGGCGTGGATGAGGAGGCGGGCGCCGGTGAGCTGCTTGAGCCTTTCGGCGCCGCCAAGGTGGTCGGGGTGGGGGTGGGTGAGGATGATGTATCGGAAGTCGGGGTTGCCGAGTTCCTTGAGTTGGTCGAGGCGGCTGCTGATGGAGTGATCATCGCCGTTTCCGGTGTCGATGAGGGCGCCTTCACCGTGGGTGAGAAGGTAGGCGTTGGGCGGGTAGTTACGGAAGAAAAAGGACCCTTCGATGTCGACGTGGAGGGAGTGAAGGCCGGGGGCTAGCTCCATTTACGGCTCCTTTCGGAGGGAGGGGTGCAGGTTTGATTGATTTGCCATTTCAGGCACGGGTTTGATTGTTTAAGGGAGAGATTCTTGTTGGGGGCGGGGATGGGGTAGACTCCGGCCCTCTTTCCTCCGGGTGGGATTTGCATAACTGCGAGAGCTAGGGGTACGGGGCACCGCGACCTTTCCGCTCTTGAGACCCTTCGACTCCGCTCAGGACGAGTGGCCCCACACCGGGGAGGGGGTGGGTTGCCAAGTTGGTACGTGTGTTGCGGCCCGGGATGGATTCCTGCCTCCGCAGGAATGACGGCATAGGTGTGTTGCGGGGGTGTCATTGGGGACAGGATATGGGGGGATGGCGTCGGGGCGCAAGGGTCGGATGGCACAGCTGCTAGAACCAGCGGCGGCGGAATGCGACGACCAGGACACCGAAAATCAGCAGGGAAACGACGGCGAGCATTCCCCAATTGACCACGCGGTCGAAGAGGGGGTTGATGATGGCTGTGGCGATGATTATAAGCAGGGTGACGGCTACTGCGAGAGTGAAGACTCGGGACCAGGGGCGATAGTTTTGCTGCATGGTAATGGCGTCCTAGCTGAACTGGGCGGCGACGTTTCTGCGCTGGATTTTGCCGGTGGCGGTGCGGGGGAGGGAGTCGACGATGTGGACGGTCTTGGGGACTTTGAAGTCGATGAGGTGCTTCTGGCAGAAGGACTGGATGTCTTCCTGGGAGGCGTCAGCGCTCAGGACGACGGCGGCGTGCACCTCTTCGCCGTACTTGACGTCGGGCACACCGAAGCAGATGGCATCCTGGACGGCAGGGTGCTGGGCGAGGACGGCGTCGACCTCCAGGGGTGAGATTTTCTCGCCGCCGCGGTTTATCAGTTCCTTAAGTCGGCCGGTGATGCTGAGGTAGCCGAGGGTGTCGATGAAGCCCTGGTCGCCGGTGCGGAACCAGCCATCGGTGAAGGAGGAGGCGTTGGCCTCGGGGTTGTTGCGGTAGCCGCCCATGACGTTGGGGCCCTTGATGACGACCTCGCCACGCTCGCCGTCCGGGAGTTTGGCGCCGGCCTCGTCCATAATGGCAATCTGCACGCCGGTGCCCTTGCCCACAGTCCCGGCGAATCGCTCTCCCGGTGGCAGGGGGTTGGAGGACATCTGGTGGGAGGCCTCGGTCATGCCGTAGGCCTCAAGGACGGGGGAGTCGAAACGGGCCTCGAGGCCTTCGATTACGGTCGGGGCGAGGGCGGCGCTGCAGGAGCGCATGAAGCGGAACGTGCCCCGGGGGGCGTTGTCGCTGTCGGCGCGGGTGAGGAGGATCTGGTGCATGGTCGGGACGCCGGAGAACCAGGTGGCGGCGTGGTCTCGAGCTACGGGCCAGAAGTTGCTGGCGCTGAAGCGGCTGGGAACAATATTCGTGCCGCCGCTGGCAAGGGTGGAAAAGAGGACGCCAATGAGGCCGTGGACGTGGAAGAGGGGCATAATCATCAGGGCGTTGTCCTCTTCGGAGAGACCGTAGGTGCCGACGATGTTGTCCAGTGAGGCGGCGAGGTTAGCGTGGCTGAGGGGAACGCCTTTGGGGTGGCTGGTGGTACCGCTGGTATGGAGGAAGAGGGCTATATCGTCGGGGGTGGGGCCATCGGGCTGGCCCTCGGCCTGGAGGGCTACGCCTTCTTTTTCAAGGCGGACGGTCCCGTCGCCCGAGTCCAGGGCCTCAATACACGGGAGTCCAAGTCCCTGGGCGGCGGCACGGGCGGGGTGGTCTTCGGGGGGGAGAACGGCGAGGGAAGCGCCGGCGTCTTCCATGTAGAAGCGGTACTCGTCCTCGGTGTAGTTGGGGTTGAGGGGGGCGGCAACGGCGCCGAGTCGGGCCACGGCGAGGAAGGTGGTTACGAACCGGATGTCGTTGCCGAGGACTATGGATGCGGCCTGGCCTCGGGCAAGGCCCGCGTTGGACAGTGCAGAAGCCAAATGCTCGACCTGGTCATGGAGCCCGGCGTAGGTGAGGGTCGGGCCGCCGGGGACGACGATGGCAGCTTTTTCCGGGGCGCCGGAGTCAAGCAACTGGGCAAGGGTCTGCATGGCAGGGGTCTCCTGAGGGTGGTCGTGAGTAAAGCGGGGTAGATGATAGCAGGCATTGGGGTTTCCTGCACGTGGAGGGGAACCTCTGCCCCGTTCCGTTCGGTTGACCCTTCGACTCAGCTCAGGGCGAACGGAACACCCACACCAGGGATGGACTATGGATCAGGGGCCGGAATGACGGGAGGTTAGAGCTGGGGGACGACGCGTTCGGCAATGACCTGGGCGTGCTCGATGAGGTTGTAGACGGGGTTGAACATAATCATGTCCAGGCCTTCGTCGACCAGAGGGCCGAGCTTGTCCACGATCTCATCAACGGAGCCGATGAGGGAGACGGTCATGCCGAGTTCGGCACTGTGGTAGTGGTCAACGAACCACTCCTGGATCTTGCGCTCCGCCGATTCCCTGTCGTTATCTATGGCGAGGTAAACGCGTTTAGAGATGGGGTAGGCGCTCGGGTCCCGGCCGTGTTTTTGGAGGGCATTGCGGAGGTTGACGAGAACTTTTCTGAAGGCGGCGATGTCAGATGCATTGGCTGCGCCGGCACCCATGAAGCCGTCGCCCATCCTGGCGGCGCGCTCGACGGCGGAGGGGGCGGATGCGCCGAATAGGATAGGGATGCCTGGCTTCTGCACGGGTTTGGGATTTACGGAGATGTTATCCAGTTTCCAGAATTGGTTTTCGAAATCGACGGAAGGCTCGGACCAGAGGCGGCGGATCAGGGTTATGGCGTCTTCGAATCGGGTGACTCTGTGGGATTCGTCAAACCCGAAGGCGGGGTAGGCCTCCCCATCGCCGCCGATGCCGACACCCAGGATGAAGCGGCCGCCGGATATCTGGTCGACGCTGGCGGACAGCTTGGCCACGTTCACGGGATCGTGGTAGGGGAGGACGACTACGGATATGCCAAGCTTGATGGAGTTGGTGTAGGAGGCGGCGTAAGAGAGGAGGGTGAAGGGATCGAGGTTGGGCGCAGTGGCGAATACGCCGTGCTGGGTCCAGACGCTTTCGTAACCGAGTTCTTCGACGAGGGTCAGGTGGTCCTTGATGAGGCCGAGGTCGGTGGGGCCTGGGGGGAACATCTGGGGGACGGCTATGCCGACGGCGGTGCGGTCTCTGATGAGCAGGTTGGTCATTTTTGTCTACAACCCTGCGGCTTCACGTAGCTTGGCTATTTCGATTTTCTTCATCGGGAGGAGGACTTCGATCACTTCCTTCTGGGCCTTTGCCATGAGTTTGGGCATGAGGGAAGGAACTATCTGCCAGGAGATGCCGAACTTGTCCTTCAGCCAGCCGCATTGTTCCTTCTCGCCTCCCTCGGAAAGCGACTCCCAGAAATGGTCGATCTCTTCCTGGGTGTCGCAAGAGACCACGAAGGAGATGGCGGGGGTGAAGTCGAATGCGGGCAGGGCATCGACAGCGGCAAACTTGAGTCCCTCCAGTTCGAATTCAACGAAATGGTTTCCTTCGGCGGGGCCTGCCTCTAGCTGGGAGACGTTAAGGATATTCGCATCTTTGAAGATGGAGACGTAAAAGTTGGCTGCTTCTTTGGCCCTTCCATCTAACCAGAGGAATGGGTTTATCTTGTTGGCCAGGGCCATTTGAGTCCTCCTTGAAGACTAGCGGAAATGGGGCAGTACTTCTTTGCCCAGCAGCTCCAGTTGGCGCATGGCGTTGGCGTGGGGTGTGCCGGGCCACTGGAGACGGAAGTTGAGGTGGTTGACGCCGAGTTCGTCGCGGTAGCGGCAGATTTCGTTGACCACTTCCTCGGGGTTGCCGATGAGGAAGCGGTCCCGGGCGAGCTCGTCGAAGGGAACGGAAAAGGACTCGCCTTCGGGGAGGGCCTTGTCCTGGCCCCAGGAGGCGTAGGCAGCGTACTTGCTTTCCAAGTAGGGACGGCTTTCGGAGTAGGCGGCAGCGGAGTCGGGGGCGACGTATAGCTCCCGCATCATGGGCATTCTTTCCGGGACTCGTTGGCCGGCTTCTGCAGCAACTTGTCGGTAGTAGTCGAGCTGGTCCTTGATCATGCCGATGGTGGCGTGGGGGTTTATGACCCAGGGATAGCCCCAGCGGGCGGCTCGGGCGATGGCCGGAGGCCCGTTGGCGGCGACCC
This sequence comes from Dehalococcoidia bacterium, assembly GCA_965207225.1. GTDB lineage: Bacteria > Chloroflexota > Dehalococcoidia > Plut-88900 > Plut-88900 > Plut-88900. The sequence goes on along the minus strand of CBDBLV010000001.1, from coordinate 118,182 downwards.
AGATGGGAGGGTGGGGCTTCTGCACAGGATGGGTGGCGACCTTCACTCTCGGGACCTGGTAATACTTGCCTTGGTATTCGACTTCATCCTGAGTCCAGAGGAGACGGATGATTTCGAGGGCTTCGTTGAGGCGTCCGATGCGCTCTGAGCGTTTGACACCGAAGGCGGTGTATTCCTCGTCCCGGTAGCCGATGCCCACACCGAGAATGAAGCGGCCACCGGACATGGCGTCGAGGGTGGCGGAGGTTTCGGCGATGTCCACTGGGTTGAGGAGGGGGAGGAGGAGGACGGTAGGCGCAATCTCCATGCCTTCGGCCTCCGCCGTGAGGCGGGCGAGGAGGGGGATGATGGCGCTCATCTGGTAGGGGTGAGAGAGGTAGTGCTGTCCGGCACAGATCATATCGAAGCCGACGTCACGGGCGAGGCGGACCTGGTCCACGGCGTCGGCGAGGCGGAGGGCAACGGACTCACCGGGAGGGTGCTGGGCGTTGATGAAGAGGCCGAATTTCATTCCCGGTCCTTTCTTCAACCCCAGTAAGGCCTGGCCGCGATCAGTATTTCAACGGTGACCTCGTCGGTAACCTGAACGAAGCTGTCCACCCGGGGCGCGGTCATCCCGAAATCCTCCCAAACGAAAGAGGTCCGCCCAATGATGTAGATCACGTCGCCGTCATCCCGTGCCTCGATCTGGAAGGTGACGGGAGCAGTTACGCCCTTAATTTCGAGCTCTCCGGTAATTTCTGTGGTGACTTCCTCGCCCTCTGCGAAGCCCTTGGGGAGGGGTAGGGAAGTTGGCAGGGTGAAGACGGCTATGGGGTCGTTGGGGAACATCCTTTCGCGTATGTAGCGGTCCCGGCGGGACTGGTCACTTTCCAGCTTGTGAAGGTCAATCTTGATAAGGGAGCGTCGGCCGTCGAGGTTGACGTCCCCCGAGAGAGCGGTAGTGTGTACCACTGCATCGTTGGGCAGGGGCAAGCTGGCAAGCTTTTCTTCCACGGTGAAAGTGGCCTTCGAGCCTTCGCCCACGACGTACGTGAGGCCCTTATAGGAGCCTCGGGTAGGCGCCTGGGAGTCATCCCGCTCTGTGCTTGCAGCGGGAGTTTTGGCCGGTGCGGGAGCCGAGGTAGGAGTGGGGTCAGGTCCGGGGGTGGATGTGGTGCGTTCAATGTCTATTTCGACCGAGCCACAGGCGGCAAAGAGCAGGAGGAGGATGACAGCCGGGACCAGGGAAGAGCCCGCGAGCCGCGGGGCGAATCTCGGCATCAGTGACCTCCTTTCACGTTGTATGTAGTCAAGGTACAGGGAGGACTCGGGTTGTACAAGACCCGACCTGGGAGGGAGACGGACTCGCCGGGCGGGTGGTGAGCGTTTATGAAGAGGCCGAATTTCACGAGTGGTCCTCCCAGAGGTCGGCGGGGCGGGCGGCGAGGAGAATCTCGACGGATACTTCGTCGGTAACGCGGACGAATGTACCGACGTTGGGGACGGGGATATCGAAGTCGGACCAGACGAAGGAGGTGCGGCCAAGGATGTGGACTACATCGCCATCGTCCCGGGCCTCGATCTGGAAGGTGACGGGAGCCTTCACGCCCCGAATCTCCAACTGGCCGGTAATCTCCGTGGTGATTTCCTCGCCGTCAGAGAAGCCGTCGGGGAGGGGGAGGGTGGTGGGGAGGCTAAAGATGGCGACGGGGTCGTTGGGGAACATGCGCTCGCGGATATAGCGGTCACGTCGGGGCTGGTCGCTCTCCATCTTGTGGAGGTCAATTTCGATGACGGAGGCCCGACCGTCGAAATGAACCTCCCCGGAGAGTGCGGTGGTGCGGACTACGGCGTCGTTTGGGAGGGGGAGGCTGGCAAGCTTTTCCTCGACGGTGAAGGTGGCCTCGGAACCGACGCCGACGTGGTAGGTGAACCCTTCGTAGTTTCCGAGGCCCGGAGGATCGTCGGCGGGGGGAGGGGAAGGGGTGGGGGTGTCAACAGGTGCAACTGTAGCTGTGGGAGCCGGGGCAGGCGTGGGGGTGGGGTCGGGGGCAGGGGTAGAGGTTGTGGTCTCGAATTCTATTGACACGGACCCGCAGGCTGCAAGGAAGAACAGGAGGAAAACCAAGGCGGGAATAAGAGACAGGCCCGTGAGTCGGGGGACGGGTCTGGGCATCAGGAACCTCCGGTTGGGTTTACGTGGCCTCAAGGTACAGGTCGGGGGCGGGCTGCACAAGTCGGGTCTTCGGGGGGAGCTCGAGGCGGCCGGACTCCTGGTCTCCGACCTCGGCGAGGGGAATGGCGAGGGCAAGGGCAAGGGCTACGGCGGCGGGGGCAGCCCACCACTTCAGGGGGGAAGGGTCCCGGCCACATACGGGGGTGAGCACGCCAGTGATGACGCAGACGATGATGGTCAAGGGAAGGGCGAAGGGGACGAGGTTGTCGAGCTGGACGGCGAAGGCGGAGATGAGCATGGAGCCGACGGTCACGGAGGAGACTGCCCAAAGGATGAGGTAATTCTTGACGTGTTTCTCGGTGTTGATGAGCATTCGCCACATGAGGGCCGAGAGGAGGCCAACGAGAAGGGATGCGATTCCGACGGTAGCGGAGTTTAGGAGGGCGTCGTCGGGTGACTTGAGGGGGATGGAGACGAGGACGGCGATTATGGCGGCGATGGCCCCTGCGGTGATTCCGGCGTTCATGCTGTAGAAATTATAGATGAAAAGGGAGTCGGGGCTTGGCTGTGACGCTTAGGAGTTGGGCGGGCCCAAACCGATACCGTATAGCTGCTCTGGTATAATCGCACTTTCTCAGTTAGGTTGGCGCCGTGGATTTTGATACCTACGATCTCGATCCTGCGATATATGACGAAATGTTCCTGCCGGACGGTGCTCCGCGGGAGCACTGTCGGCAGATTGTAGAGACGCTGACCCGACTTTCCGCCGAGGAGCTGCACAGCATCCAGGAGCGCGTCATGCGCTCTTTTTCGACGGAAGGGATAACTTTCATCGTGTATGGGGACGAAGAGGCGGACGAGCGGATTATCCCCATAGACTGCCTGCCCCGGGCCATGTCCAGCGAGGAGTGGGGCCTCCTGGAGCGCGGGCTTACGCAGAGGCTGAAGGGGCTTAACGCGTTCCTGGAGGATGTGTACGGCGAGGCACGAATCATACGGGACGGGGTGATACCCGCCGACGTGGTGATGGGATGTCCCCAGTATCGAACGGAGATGCGAGGCTTTTCAGCGCCGTACGGGACATGGGTAGGCATTTGCGGCACGGACCTAGTGAGGACGAATGACGGGTGGCGGGTGCTGGAGGACAACCTGCGGGTGCCGTCCGGGGTGTCGTACATGCTGGCGAACCGTAAGGCGGCGAAGGCCAGTTTGAGGCGTCTGTACAGGACTTCCAGGGTCAGGGAGGTGGAGCACTACGGTCGGGCGTTGAGAGAGACGCTGCTGGAGATGGCCCCGAGCGGTCGGACGGACCCGACCATCGTCCTTTTGACGCCCGGAGTGTACAACTCTGCGTTCTACGAGCACATCTTCCTGGCCCAGGAGATAGGGGCGGAGTTGGTGGAGGGCCAGGACCTGCTTGTGAAAGAGGGCATGGTATACATGCGGACGACCGGGGGGCTGAAGAGGGTGGACGTGGTATACCGCCGGGTGGATGACGATTTCCTGGACCCGCTGACATTCAGGCCTGATTCGCTGCTGGGGGTGCCGGGGCTGGTGCATGCCTACAAGCTGGGCAACGTAGGACTGGTGAACGCTCCCGGGACAGGGGTGGCGGACGACAAGAGCGTATACGCCTATGTGCCGGACATGATAAGGTTCTACCTGGGCGAAGAAGCGATCCTCCAAAACGTCGATACACGGCTATGCCGGCGCCCGGAGGACCTGGAGTACACGCTGGACAACCTTGAAGACTTGGTAGTCAAGCAGGTGGGGGGTTCCGGGGGATACGGGATGCTGATAGGCCCACATTCGACGGCGGAGGAACGAGAGGCGTATGCAGAGGAGCTGCGAGCAGACCCAGCGAACTATATATCGCAACCGGTGCTCGCGCTTTCGAGGTCGCCTTGCCTGATAGATGGGAAATTCGAGCCCCGGCACGTGGACCTTCGGCCATTCGTATTACACGGGCAGAACACGCGGCTGGTGCCGGGGGCATTCTGCCGGGTGGCGCTGCGCCGGGGGAGCCTGGTGGTAAACTCGAGCCAGGGGGGCGGAGGGAAAGACTTCTGGGTATTGGAAGACTGAGTATCGGATAGATGAGGGTCCCTTAAAACACAAAGAGCCAGGAGGCCTGTAACATGCTTGTGATTCGCAGACCCGCAATCTTAATCGCATTGGTCGGACTTGTGACAATGGGGGCCTTTCTGGCCAGGCCGGCCATCGCCCATGCAGCGGGGGTGGACGAAGAGTCGCAGTTCATCCTGAACACCTTTGCGTTCCTGATCTGGGGAGCACTGGTGATGTGGATGTGCGCCGGTTTCACGATGCTGGAGTCGGGGTCGGTGCGGACAAAGAACGCATCGACCATCTGCCTGAAGAACATCGGCATCTATTCGATAGCGGGGCTGGCGTTCTTCTTCATCGGATACAACCTGATGTACACGGACGTGGGGGATGTCGGGTTGTGGGGGCGGTTCGAATTCCTGTACGGACCGTCGGAAGCCGAGATTGCGTTAATTGGTGAGGATGAGGGTGCGGTGGGTGAGGTGGTCGGGAACGGCTACTCGGTGATGTCGGACTGGTTCTTCCAGATGGTGTTCGTGGCGACTGCGGCGTCTGTGGTATCGGGTGCGATAGCGGAGCGGATAAAGCTGCTCCCGTTCTTCCTGTTTACGCTGGCGCTGACGGGGTTCATCTACCCGATAGTGGGGTCCTGGACGTGGGGAGGGGGATGGCTGGCACAGGCGGGATTCTCCGACTTTGCGGGCTCGACGATAGTGCACAGCACGGGAGGCTGGGCGGCGCTGGCGGGGATCATGCTGGTGGGGCCAAGGCTGGGCAAGTACCGCAGGGACGGGAGCGTCAAGGCGACGCCGCCCTCCAACGTATTGCTGGTGACGCTGGGCGTGTTCATCCTGTGGTTGGGCTGGTTCGGGTTCAACGGCGGGTCCCAGCTGGCGCTCGGGAGCGCGCTCGACGCGGTAGCAATGAGCGTTGTCCTAGTGAACACCAACCTGGGCGCAGCGGCAGGGGTGGTCACGGCGCTGGCGGTTTCGAGGCCGATCCTGGGTCGGATAGACCTGTTTGCGGGTCTGAACGGAGCTATAGCGGGACTTGTTGCGGTGACGGCGTGGCCTGCGAATCCCGACCATTTCTGGGCAATAGTGGTTGGGGCCATAGGCGGCCTGGTTTGCACGGCCGGTCTGAAGCTGCTGGAACGTTTGAAGCTGGATGACGTGGTAGGGGCGATCCCGGCACACCTGATCGCGGGTGTCTGGGGCACCATTGCCGTGAGTTTCACCGCTCCCGGCGAGGCGCAGTTCCACGTCCAGCTGATGGGCATAGCTGCGATTGGCGGCTTCGTGTTTGGCAGCGCATTCACGGTGTGGTATGTGCTGGACAGGGTGCTCGGAGTGCGGATATCGCGGCAGGTAGAAGAGCTGGGCCAGGACGTCGGGGAGCTGGGCATGGAGTCATACCCCGAGTTCGTGCTGATGCCGGAAGAGTTCGACGAGGAGACGGAGCCGAAGAAAGCAGATGCTCTCGCGTAGCGCTGCGGGCCTGTACTGGATGGGCCGCTACCTGGAGCGGGCCCGGCACCTGAGCCGGATGCTGCAGCTGCAGACGGAGGCCCTGGTGGACCGACCAGTGGGGGAGATCTACTTCGGATGGCGAAGGATCTATGCCACACTGGGTCGGGTCCCGCCGGGGGGCGCACTAGAGGTCGACAGTGATGACGACTTCCTGCTGGCGGACTCCTTCACGCTGGCGGATGACCTGACGTTCGAGAGGTCGAACTCGGGGTCGGTGTGGCAGTGCTTCTGGATGGGTCGGGAGAATGCGCGGCAGATGCGAAACCGGATAAGCGGGGAGATGTGGATGTCGCTGAACGTGTCATACCTGCGGATCCAGAAAATGGGGATGCAGGACATCTGGTCGACCTCTCCCCAGAACTTCTACGCGGAGACGGTAGGGGACATCAACCGGTTCAAGGGCGTGGCGGACACGACGATGTACCGGGACGATGGATGGCGCTTCATGCAGCTGGGGCAGGCAATGGAGCGGGCGCAGCTGCTGATTTCGCTGCTGGCAGCGCAGCTGGCGACAGCGGCAACTCTGAAGGAGGACTCGGATGCCGACTGGTCAACCCTGCTCAGGGTCTACAACGCATTCGAGGCGTATGCGAACAGGCACGGGCTGGAAGTAGACTCGCACCGGGTGCTGGACCTGCTGGTAACGGACCCGCAGCTGCCGAGCTCGCTGATCGGGTCGGCGGTCAGGATCGGGCAGGAACTGTCGGGATTCGGGCCTGCGCCCGACGAGGGTTCCGGGGCTGCAGCGAGGAGGCTTGCGGGAAGGCTCGGGGCGATGGTTGAATACGACTGGCACGACTGGCACGACCGTCAGGAGTTTCTGAGCCGGGCGGGAAGACACTGCCGGGAGTTGCACGACCTGGTGAGCCTGACGTATTTTCACTACCAGATCGGGTGAGACATTCGACTTTCACCTGTGGCCTGAAGAGAAAAGAAGAGGCCCGGCGCTGAGCGCCGGGCCTCCTGGCTTTCATCTGTCAACGAGGCGTGGGCTATTCCTCGCGGCGCTTGACCAGCTGGAGATGGTTGCGAGCGTCCTCCCTGTGGTAGGAGAGTTCGTCCATCATGGTCTTGGCCAGGTGGATGCCCAAGCCCCCGACCGAGCGCTCTTCCAAGGGAGCGTTGATATCGGGGACGGGGGCATCATGGAGGGGGTCAAAGGAACGACCTTCGTCCAGGATGTCGATGGTGACGGCCTCCGAGTCTGACTTGAGATTTATCTCGATTTCATGCTGGTCATCATCGTAGCCGTAGTCCATGATGTTGAGGACGAGCTCTTCAATGACGAGGTTGATGCGGAAGAGGAGGTCCGAGGACCAGGCTTCGTCGACGGACAAGGCCTCAACGGCGGCGGTGATGCCGTCGAGCTCTTCACGGTCGGACTTGACCTTGATGGAGAGGTTAGCGCTCAAGGTTCAGGACTCGCTCCGCCGGAAAGTGAGGCAGGTTATATCGTCGGACTGGGGGGTGTCGCCGGCAAAATCTCTGACGGCGTCGAAGATTATGGAGTTGGCTTGTTTTGCACCCGTAGGTCGAGACTGGCTAAGTATCTGGCAAAGGCGGTCGAGGCCGAACTCTTCGCCCTCGGCGTTCATGGCCTCGGTTACGCCGTCGGTGTAGAGGATGATGGTCTCTCCAGGGGCGAGAGTGACTGCGGCCTCGTCGTATTCCCAGCCCGGGGCGATGCCCAAGGCAACGCCGTTGGTGACAGGGAGGATAGTCGAGGAGCCGTCGGCGTGAACGATGACAGGCGGGTTGTGGCCGCCATTGGCGTATGTAAAGAGGCCGTTGGCGGGGTTAAAGACGGCGTAGAACAGGGTGACGAACATGGCGGCCTCGTTTTCCTCTTCGAGGAGGGTGTTAACCTCGGTGAGGACGGCGCCCGGGTCTCCGAGGCCTATGGCCGAGCCTTTAAGGGCGGTAAGGGTCGACATCATAAAGAGTGCGGCGGGTACGCCCTTGTCGGAGACATCGGCGACGGAAAGGCCGATCCTATCGTTTTCAAGTCGGAGGACGTCATAGAAATCGCCGCCGACTTCGCGGGCGGGCTCCATGCGGCCATCGATTTCGTAAGCATCGCTAGTGGGGAATTCAGTAGGGAGGACGGACTGCTGGATCTTCTGGGCTACGCCAAGCTCGTTCTGAATGGCGACGAGCTTGTCGCGCGTGGCGAGGGCCTCGCGCCATTCGGCCATGTGACGGAGGGTGCGGTCGATGGTAATGCGGAGGTCTTCGAAGTCGATGGGCTTGGTGACGAAGTCGAAGGCACCGCGGTTCATGGCGGTGCGGATGTTCTTCATGTCGCCGTAGGCTGAGACCATGACGGCGCGAAGCTCGGGGTCAACTTTCGGGATCTGCTCGAGGAGGGTGAGTCCGTCCATACCGGGCATGTTGATATCGGACAGGATCATATCAACGTCTTTGTGCTCATCGAGGCGTTCGAGGGCCTCATTGCCGTCATGGGCGAATACGAATTCATATTGACCCTTGCGGATGTCCCTGCGCATGCGCTGGAGCATAAGGGGTTCGAGGTCGGGTTCGTCGTCTACAACGAGGATTTTGTATGGGGGTTCCATGTCAAATTAGCCGATTTTGTACCGGGTCACGGGGAACTTGCGGGATTGAAATGCCTCTTCCCAGGAAGGAGGGTAGGACCGGGGACGAAAGCCGGGCTTAGGCGTTGATAGCGGAGAGGGCATCGGCCTGGGTTGAGTGAGTACGGATAATCTTGTCGAAGCCGCTTATCTGAAAGACTTCACTGATAGAGACTGAAAGGGAGCAGACGCCAAACTGGGCGGAGTTTCGCTGCAACTTCTTGGAAACCAGCAGAATAACTCTGAGACCTGCACTACTGATATAGGAAAGATGCTCCAGGTCCAAGACCAAGGAAGACACCTCGCCTTCCAGGAAGGTCTCCAGGGCATCCTGGAATTCCCGGGCGTTGCTGCCGTCAATGCGGCCCGAGGCTTTGGCTATCAGCGTGCCTGACTTACGTTCACCCTCTATAGTCAGATTTTTGGTATCGGCGACAGACCAGGTTGTCGGTCCGCCTTCCTGTTCGTTCGTCACCATTGGGGCCCCCTAATTGGATTTGCCACACCCTGCAATGTATTCTCCGGCACTCCGCCCTGCCGAAGAGGTTGGTCGGGATTGGTTTAGGCTACGTGATTCTCCGGCGGCATTATAGCACCTAAGGACGTTCTTGGGATAACGCAATGCGGGACGCAAACATGCCAACTACCACCGGCTGGACCGCTCGTCGTAAACGTGGTCGGGGAGCCGAAAAGTTATGCCTTCCTCATCGAACATAGACACATTGAACAGGGTGAGAAGAGGGTTCTTCCTTTGGAGTCGGCCGGGGATCAACCTGTCCATGAGACGGTTGTAGCGGTCCTGAAGCCTGAACCAGAAGAGGACCCCGAAGGTGGGGAAGAAAGGGTACCGGAGGCTCTTGGCGGTCTTGGGCCCGATGAGCGCGCGGGATACGCGAAAGACGTACCCGGCGAGGTCTGCACGGGCTTTCGGTTCGGTGACTCCCGCGATCAATGGGGCGGAGTTGACCAGGGAGTGGGCGAGGACGATGGACTCCATCCCGGGAGGAGGTTCACACATGGCGCCTATCTTGAACATTTCCAGGGCATCTTCTTCCGTGTGAAAGAGGATCGAGTCCGGTATGCCCATAAGGTGGCCTGAATAGCGCCACACCTGCATGAAGCTAGCCCGTTCTTCGTCATTGAATTCGGCGCCGAGACTTTTCAGGTGAACTAGGAGTCTTGCAGAAAAGGCGGTAATGGCGAATCCCACGTGGGCAGCGCTGATGGGCGCCCCCCAGGCTGCGCTGTCCCAGTCTCCGGATGCGTTTAGCAGTCGCCTGACCATGGCGTGAATCAGCCGGATGCGTACGGACAACTTCCAGCCATCGCCTGCTCTATCCATGCCGCCGGGCATGAATATTTCGACCATGTGCCGATTGTTCTGCTTCAGCCGCCTGACACCCTGTTCACGGAGGCGGCCGGTTATAAAAAATGATTTGGCAATGTTGGTGGTGAATCCTTCGACAAGAGTGCCGCCGACCATGGCGCCCAGGACAAGCCTAGAGTTACGGTGAAACATGCGGACTCCGGGGCCGAAGTCGACGTCCCTGACCCAGTCGGGAGGGGTGTCCTGGCTGTGGAAGAACTCCCGGAGGAGGGGAGGGGCCTGGGTAAATTCCTCTTCGTCCTGGCGCATGCCGGCGCGTATGAAGCGGGAAGCTTCCTTCTGGCTATAAGAAGAGAGTTGTTCAATGGCGGCGTCGGCGAGAGGATCTCCGATAACGGTGTGAGCCAGGTAGTTGTCGGCCATCTCCTGGTTCAGGAGTCGCGCCTGGGCGTAGCCGCCTTCCTCGGTGTAGCAGGTCGGGATGTTCATCGGGGTTGGGCCTCTGCGGGTTCCGGGTTGGTAGGGGAAATGTCTTCATGCTCTGCGGGTTCGACGCGGAGGTCGGGGAGCCAGTGGAGCCAGGACGGTAGGTACCAGTTGCGTCTCCCAAGGACCTCCATGCTGGCGGGGACGAGAATCGAGCGCACCAGGGTAGCGTCCAGGAAAACGGCGACGGCAAGCCCAAAGCCCATCTGCTGGTTGATGGTGCTCTCGCCCGAGGCAAAGGCCCCGAAGACTGCGACCATGATGAGAGCGGCGCCGGTGATAATGCTGGCGGTGGACCGGAGGCCGTAGGCTACGGCCTCGGCGTTGTCACCGGTCTGGTCATAGCGCTCCCGGATGCGGCTGAGAAGGAAGACGTGGTAGTCCATTGAGAGGCCGAAGAGGATGGAAAAGAGGAAAAGGGGCATCCAGATCTCAATGACCTCGGCGTGCTGGAAGCCGAACAGGTCCGCGCCGCCCTTCTGGAACACCAGGACCATGAGACCGTACGCGGTCCCTACGGAGAGCAGGTTCATGAACACGGCCTTGATGGGGATGATTATGGAGCGGAAGACCAGCATGAGGACGAGGAAGCTGAAGCCGAGGACGAAGGCGAAGACGATGGGCGTGTACAGGTCAACGATGGAGAAGACGTCAGCGGCGATGGCGCTAATGCCACCGACGAAGACCTCGGCGCTTACGCCGTCAAAGGCGTCGGGGGCGTAGTCATTTCGGATGGTCTCGATGACGTTCACTGCATCCTGGCTGCGGGACTCGCCGTTGATGAAGACCGTGAGCCTTGCCAGATCCCGGTCCTCGCTGATGAGGGGGCCGGGGTCAAGGGACAGAGCGGGATTTTCTCCAAGGGAGGCCTGCAGTTTTGCGATGGCCTGCTGGACTTGAGGGCTATCAATGTCGCCGTCTATGACGATGTCGGTGGGATTGACGAGGCCGAAGGAGAAGTGCTCCTCCATTACGAAGAAGGCATCCCGGGTCTGGGCGCCCTCGGGAAAGGCGTCGACGCCGTTGAGGCCGGTGTTTATCTGGAAGTAGAAGACCGTGGCGGCGACCATGGGTGCGCCAATGGCGATGACGCTGATGACAGGGTACCGGGTGACGGCGCGGGTCACGAGCTCCCAAAGGCCATCGCCGGAAACCTTGGAGGGGTTGGCCTTCCTTCTCCCGAAGAAGGGGATGGGAAATCTGTCGATCCTGCCACCGTGGATGGCGAGGTTGGCAGGGAGAAGGGTGAGGGTACCGGCCATGGCGACAAGAACCACCAAGATGGCCCCGAGACCCAGGGATTGGAAGAATCCGAAGGGCACTATCAGGATGCCGCAGAGGGCGATGACTACGGTGACGCCGCTGAAGAGCACGGTGCGGCCCGCGGTCTCGCCGGCGCGTTCGATGGCGGTCTGCCTATCGAGGCCGCGGTCGAGCTCGTCCCTGAATCGGGAGACGATGAGGAGGGAGTAGTCGATGCCCACGGCCAGGCCGATCATGATGATCATCAGGGTGATGAAGAAGACCAGGTCCAGGGCCTGACCTATGAGGGCGGTGATGCCCAGGGTAACGATGATGCAAGCCAGGGCTAGGACTATAGGCATGAGGGCGGCGACAACGGTGCCGAAAAGGACTATGAGTATGACGAGAGCGACGGGGATTCCGACTTGCTCGCCGCGGCGGAGGTCGTTTTCGGCGATCTCGTTCTGTTCGTGGGAGATGGTGGCATCACCGATGATGAAGATGTCGAAGTCGTCCTGATCGTTAGTCTTCTTGACGATTTCGAGGACGGGTTCGACGTTTTCCAGGGCCTCGTCGAATTCTCCGGCTATGGTGAGGCGCATGATGGCCGTCTTCCGGTCGGCGGATACGGTCTGCTCGCGCTGGGCAAGTTGTTCGGGGGATAGGAGGGGGAGAAGAACCTCGGGGATGAAGTAGTGCTCTGGAGGAGAGGCGATGATCTCGGGGCCGAGGTCTGCGAATTCGGCGGCGAGGGAGACAACCCTGTTGCGGAATTGGGGGTCGTCAACGGTGAGGGAGTCGGATTGAACGATGATGATCTCGTGTATAGGCTTGGTGTCGCCGAATCCTTCTTCCAGCAACTTGTCTGTGCGTGAGGACTCGGCACCACTGCCCAGGGTGAGCTCCGTGGTGGTGGCGGGCTTGAGGAGATCTACGAAGCCGAAGTTGAGGCCGAGTCCTGCGTCGTCGGCGAGCCCACCGCCAATGACGGCGAGGATGAGCCAAAGCGTTACGATTAGGTACGGTCTGCGTGCACTTATTCTTGCCAGGTACTTGGTCATCTTGCCGTTTCGGTGGCGACCGCGACTATCATCAAGATGTATCAGATTCTATCATGCCTGAACAGTAGCCCCGCTGAGGAAAGGCGCTATGGGGGTGGGAGAACGGCAAAGATGCCGCTATAGTGTGAGGAGATCGGTCGAGAAACGGGGAATGGAGGGCTCATGGAAGCAATAAAGAAACTGGTCGCGGTGTACCTAGTCGGTTTGGCGGTAGCAGTCGCCGTATATTTCATTATCGGTGGATTCCTGCCCGACGACTTCGATTCGCTGAGCGTCTGGGAGATCCTGGACATCCTGATGGTGATAGCGCTGGGCTTTGCCCTGCTGTTCAACTACGACAGGAAGCGTCGGGAGGGGGGACGGGATGCGGGGGAGCCGGTGAGCCGGAGATACCTGGAGGTCAACCTGCTCTTCTACCTCACTGCCGGCATTACAATACTGTTCCTGCACAACTGGTTTGCACTGCTGGGGTTGGGAGCGGACAACCTGGGCGGTCCCGATGCTAGCGGCAACCACCAGAGGTGGGTGATATGGGCAGTGGTGGACACTCTGCTGCCGATAACCATGGGTGTGACGGGTTGCCACATGTGGGCCGACGCCTCGACAAAGGACGCGAAGTCAGAGAGCGGATAGCTGAAGCGGGGGTTGGGGGCCTCTATCGCAGCGGCCTATCCCTTGCGGGTAAGTTCTGTTAAAGTTTCGGACGCGAGTCGCATAGCTGACCCAAGCGGTTGAGGCGGGAGAGCGCCATCAACTGAAATTTGAAAGAGAGGGGGAAATTATGGCACTTCGCATCAACGATACGGCCCCGGACTTTACGGCAAAGACCAGTGAAGGCACGGTCAACTTTCACGAGTGGATCGGCGACGGCTGGGCAATGCTCTTTTCGCATCCAAAGGACTTTACGCCGGTCTGTGCGACCGAGCTGGGCCACGTGGCAAGCGTGAAGGGCGAGTTCGAGAAACGCGGCTGCAAGGTCATGGGCCTGAGCGTCGACAAAGTGGAAGACCACCAGCGTTGGGCATCAGACATAGAAGACCTGGCCGGGACAGCGCTGAATTTCCCCATCATCGCCGACGAGGACCTGAAGGTAGCCAAGCTCTACGACATGCTGCCTGCGGACGAAGGGGACTCTTCCGAGGGCAGGACGGCGGCCACCAACGCCACGGTCCGAACGGTGTTCCTGGTCGGGCCGGACAAGAAGATTAAGATGAGCCTGACCTACCCGATGAGCACGGGTCGGAACTTCGACGAGCTACTTCGGGTCATCGACTCCTGCCAGCTGACGGCGAATCACAAGGTTGCGACGCCGGCCAACTGGAACCAGGGTGAGGACGTGATAATAGTTCCCGCGGTGAACAACGATGCGGCCAAGGAGCTCTTCCCAGACGGCTGGGAAACGGTGAAGCCCTACCTGCGGACGGTGAAAGACCCGAGCGCATAGAGGGCAGCTTTCCAAACCTGCTTAGAAGTGAGAAAGCCGCCGGGGGATCCTCCCCCGGTGGCTTTGCTTTTGGCGGCAGGACTATTTGGGCTTGGACTCCCGGCTATTCCAGTTGGCCCATACTTTCGGTCACTCGCGGGACTTCTATCTCGCTGGTGCGAAGCCAGACACCGGTTGGGATGTCCGAGGCCAGGAAACGGATGTCGGGGGTGATGATCTGGCCGGTGGCGGCGAGGAAACTTATTTCGACACGACCGTCGGAGAGGCGTCGGGTGCGAATCTGGCCTATCAGGGTATCCTCTATCTCTACGTCACTGCTGAGCAGCCACTGGCCGACAGTAGCGTCGGCTGGCATGTGTCTGGCGTCGGGCAGCACCTGCTCGCCGCCGGATGTCTCGACGCCGTGTTCTATCCGGCCGTCAGCGCCTAGTCGGGCAATGATACGCAACTGGTGTGGAGTAGCTGTGGCTGGTGGCTCTGGGAACAGCAATTCCTGCAGTGCATCGTTGCCGGCTATTGAGAACAGCCTTAAGAAACCCGAGATGTCATTGTCAACAGCATCCATGGAACAAAGCACACTGTCGATGGTCAGGCCGAATACAGGTAGGACGGAGCGCATTTCTGCGTCGAGGTCCAGCATTCCGTCAACGTCCTCCACCCCCGCAGCATGTAGGGCGCTGCGCAGGGCGTTCTTCGTACTGCCGCAGGTTGCCTGCCCGTCAAGTTCTTCAAACATTTCCTGGACATCAGGGGCTTCCCACCCGAGCTGCGCGTCACGGGCGGCACGCACTATCTGACCGGCTTTGACCGTGGGTGCGATCGCAGCCTCGGCGTAGTTAAGGTGGGAATGAAGGGTAATCGCCTCCGTGAACAGGAGCGCCCTGCCATGCTCAGCCCATATCTGATGAGACATCCAGTAAGAGGCCATGGAGGAATAATGGGCAGATGCCAAGTCCGCTGAGTCGATAAGCATTTCTTCGATCATGGCGGGGTTGATAGCCTCGCCAGCGGCAAAACCCTCGTTCAGGCCGGAATCGGCAATGGCGGCAGTGTATTGCTCAGTGAATGCCTTGAGTAGAGAATCGGACGATGGACCCTCCAGGGTCAACATCTTCCGGGCAAAGCCAACCGACAATTCGGAGATGGCCTCTCGTTCGAAGATACCGTCCAGCATCCGCATTCGAACTCCCGCGGCGTAGACCGCCTTGGCCTCGGTGTCCTCATCCACTTCGGCACCAGGGTTGGATACGGGAGTTACAGAGTTGGCGACCTCTCCCTCCTCATCTGCCGCTGCAGAGACTTCGTAAATAGAACTGCCCACCCTCACCGGGACCGAGTCAAAGGTCGGCCCGCTGAGGACCATGAGATTGTGCCAGACGCCGTGCCAGCTTACCTCGTTCTCATCCTCATCGTCGGCGATGACTGCGACGAATACCCAGGATGGCCCGGATTCGCGGAAAGTCACCTCCAGGGGGGTCAATTCTTCGATGGAGGTGCTAGCAGCAGTGGCCAGATCCTCGCTGGAATGATGAGACCCACCGGCCTGCCAGATGTCCTCGGAAGCATCAATTGCGTCGGTCCTTTCAAAGACCCGGGGCCCGACGACGTAGACGATGGCGTTTCCGCCAACATCGGCCAAGTTACCGCCGCCCAGGTTGCCGACGCGATAGTTAACGGTGAGAGGCTCCCCCGCTATCGCTTGTTCGGGCACGCCGGTGGCCTCGACCTTGATGAGCACCCTACCCTGTTTTTCCTCCTCGGAGACGAGGTGGATGGTCAGGTTAAAATCTGCGGACAGGGGCTGAAGGTCGCGCTCCAGGTAGGTCGTAGCCTCAATCAGATATACCCCGGGCTGCAGGAATTGTTCAATGCGGGCGTTCCGGCCGCCGCCGCCATCGTCGTTGGCGCCAATGACATTCCCGGTGGCCGAAGCCATGGATAGGACGGGGTCGCCTTCCTCGGACTCGAGGTCGACGCGCACTGTGCCGGCCTGGGGGAGGGTGAAGGAGTATCCGTAGGCCGGGTGGGCCTCGACGAAGCGGGAGCCACAGGTGTCGATGTTCCAGGAGCCGGAGGCGGTGAGGTCGGCGCCCGAGAGTAGGGCTCCCAAGTCGATGATGTCACAGCCTTCGACGTAGCTGACGGAGAGGGAGAAGTTGGCAGGGCCGCGGGCGCGGCCCCCGACGGTGGTTGCTTCAACGAGGTAAATGCCCGGGGCGAGAGTGCGCTCAATACGGGCGTCGACGCCTGCCCCTCCGTCGTCGTTTTCAGTTATGCGGACGCCGTCTTCGGTCATGAGATAAAGGAATGAATCTGCGTCCGCGGAGTTGAGATTGATGCGGACTCTGCCGGCTTCCGTGACTTCAAAGCGGAAGGTATGAGCATCGCTATCGGTGCGAAAACGCGAGTCGCAGTCATCGGTGGTCCAGCGTCCGCTGGCCTGCAGCTCAGTGTCTGACGTCAGAGTCCCGAGGTCGGTGACGAGGCAATCAGGGTCTTGCTGGGCAAGGAGGGTGTCGGGGCCTGAAGCGATGAGGGCAACGCCGATAAGTGCGACGGCAATGAGGGCAGCAATAGCGCCCGCGATGGCCAGAGCACGGAGTCGGGACGAGGGTGAATTTGCTTCATTCATCGTTAGCTCATTGTGCATTGCCGCATCCCCCGTGGACGAGTTAGGTCGGAAGGATACAGGGTATAGGGCCGGACGGCTAGAGTGCAGCTAGGACTCGGGGGTGGGGGTTGGGGGCGGGGCTATGGGCACCGAGGGTACATAGCCGACCATCTCGACGAAGCCTTTGCCGGACACGGGAGAGCCCTCTCTGGCGCCCGATGCCGAAACGGCACCCTCCCAGTAGATTACGGGAATGAACTGGCTGATGTTGAATTCGGAGCGCTCTATCACGGGGGCCAGGATAAGAGCAAGGCCAAGGGAGTCGACGTTGAGTTTCCAGCCCATGGGGTATTCGCCGCCGGTGTCGGGGCTTGTCCAGGAACCAGTGGGTTCGAGGGAGACGTCGGGGGCGGGGAGGTGTACTGGGTCGGAGTCGGGGGGGACGTAGGTGCCGTAAGTGGCGATATGCGACCGGTCTTCCTGGTCCCAGACGACCGAGACCATGAGGTCGGAGCCGTCATCCAAATTGAGGCTGAGCCAGTCCCAGCCTATAGGTGCGATGCTGAAGTTGCCCCACTGGTGGTCGAACCATGTGGTGCCGGTGACGGGAAGGGAGTCGCCGGAGATGGAGACCGTACCGGTGGTCTCGAGGTCGGTTCGGGAGTAGTAGAAGGTCTTGCCAGCCACACTAAGGTCGACGAAGCCGGTGTCATCGTGGAGGACGGCGGGTTTACGGGCGTCAGCTTCAAGCTCCACGGCGTAGTCGCCGACCTGGAAGGAGAGCTGGTAGGCCTGACCGTCGCCGCTCATGTGCCAGCCGGCTATGGTGATGTCGAACTCGCCGGAGGTGGTTTCGAGGATGGGGAGGTCGGGCTGCTCTGCGGCGAGGTGGAGGCCCTTTTCGTGGTCGGCCCAGGAAAGATGCGCAATGCGAGGGGTAAAGCCATCTTCGAGAACTGACTGAAAGGTCACGAAGTGAAAACTGAACTCTTTGCCGTCCTTCGCGGCAATGTGGCCGTTGAAGTACCACCATTCCAGGGGTGCGGCGTGGATGCCCTCATCGTGGGGGAGCTGCACTATGCCGTCGGGCCAGGGGGTAGGGGTGGGGATGGGCGACGGCTCGGGTGAAAGGGTTGAGGTGGGGAGTGGGCCAGGTGTTGAGGTTGGCGCTGGAGCAGAGGTGGGGGTTGGGGGTGGGGTGGGAGTCGGGTCTGAGCTACATGCTGCCAGCAGGCTGAAAAGGAGGGCCAACGCCAGCAGGGTTGGGGGTGGGAATGGGAGGCGTAACGGCAGCATGGCTGTTTAGATTATGCCATAGCGCCGGAGGAGGGGCCGACGGGGAGGTTCATAGGGGAAGGGAGGCGCCGGCTTCGCGGAGGAGCTTGCGGCGGTGCTTGACATCGGGGAGGGCCCGGGCTACGACCTCCCAGAAATCGGGGGAGTGGCCCATCACGGACAGATGGGCCAGCTCGTGGACCACGATGTATTCGATAACGTCGGGGGGGAGCATCATATTGCGCCAGCTGAAACGGAGGGTCCCGTCCGGGGCGCAGCTGCCCCACTGGCTGCGCTGAGTCCTGACCATGACCCGATACTTCTTCCTGAGGCCCATGCGGGACCACCATTGGTCGACAAGAGGGGGGATGTGGTCCTGGGCCCGGGCGCGATACCAGGCCTCGAAGACTTTGCGTAGGACGACGCGACGCTCTTCATCATCGAGGGCGGGGGGCACGGAGACTTGAAAGGTCTCGGCGTGCAGTTCGATCTTGGGCCTGGCGATTTGGGCAGGTTCCACCACCAGGGGGTAGCTACGACCTAAATAGGGGAGAACGTCGCCGGTGACGAGGGCCAGGGGTTGGCCGCCGTTAGGTGATTCGGCCAGGAGTTTGATAAGTTTCGGCGCCCTATCAAGGACGACCGAGCGGATCAGGGCGTAGGAAGCACGAGCCGGGGCGGAGACCAGGAGGCCGTCAGGGGTGAGGGAGAACTCGATGGTCTTCTTGCGTCGAGGGCTACGGCGGACGCGGTACTCGATGGTCGTGCCTTCGAAGGAGACCCGGTCGCGGGTCCTTGTGGGACGGGAAGCACAGCTACGAGCTGGTCTGCGGGAATCGGGTGTCACGGTTGAGAGCTGGCATTCCAAGGGACGCCAGTGGATAACAGGTCTCCCTTTACCGTCACTTTGTGGCGCATGCTACCGATAAGGTGTGCATGGGGGCCTTCAAACGGAAGCACCCGGGCCACGGGTATGCCGTTTTTGGTGATGACCAAGCCTTCGGCATCCAGTTTGTCCAGCAGGGCTAGGCATTGGTCCTTGAAGTCGGCGGTTTCGATGGTCTTCACGGCACTAGACCCTTGACCGGCATTGCCTTATGCGTGGTCACGTTAATTGTATTCATCGGTAATGTGTTTCGTAGAGGAGGAATATCGCATCGAATCCGCATGTGCTAGTTGCCGGTCAGGACCTGGTAGCCGAAGTTCTCGGGTGTCCTTTGGTCGGGGGGGAGGACTTCGACGACGGCCCTGGATAGCCCGACAACCTCGCCGTTTTCGTCGAAGCTGTAGTTGTCGCCGAGGGCGCCGCTCCAGGTGATGCCATAGAGGCAGTCGCGGAAGCCATCGGCGTCTTGGTCGTCGGCGGTCTGCCTGAGGCACTCGGCGGCTATGTAGACGTTGTCGTAGGCGGAGCCGAGGTGCCAGGGTAGGGTGATGTACTCGTAGCGCTCCCGGAAGTTGGCGAGGACTTCCTGGGACTTGGCGTTGGTGGGGTCCGGGGCGGCGGTGATGGCCTTCATGCCGGTGGCGGCGTCCCCGGCGATGTCCTGGGCGGTGGTCCCGACGGACACTGTCTCACCGTAGATGGGGCCTTCGTAGCCAAGCTCCCGGGCCTGCTTGATGATGGCCCCGGCAGCGAACTCGGACTGGGGAGCGATGTGTAGGGCGTCGGGGTTTGCGGCGAAGAGCTTGGTGAGTTGGGTGCGGAAGTCGGTGACATCGGTGGCGTAACGTTCGGAGGCGACGACCTGGCCACCGTTCTTCTCGAACTGCTCAACGGAGGTGCGCCGGACGCCCTCGGCGTAGTCGGTCTCCTCGGTGATGGTGGCGAGGCGACGTATGCCGTCGGCCCAGAGGGTGTTGCCGGTGTTGATGCCAACCTCGATGTCGCTGATCTGGGTGCGGAAGATGTAGTCGCCAGCGTGGGCGATGTCGGGGTTGCTGGCGAGGCCGGAGAAGAGGACCACGCCGTCGGCCTCGGCGAGGGGTGCAACACCGAGCATAGCGCTGCTGCAGGAGGTGCCGAGGATGATCTTGACGCCGTCGACGTTGGTGAGCTTGTTGTAGGCGGTGATGGCGTCGGCGGCGTTGCACTTGGAGTCCTCGACGACGAACTCCAGCATGCGGCCGTTGATGCCGCCGGCGGCGTTAATCTCGTCGAGGGCCATCTGCTTGGACTGGTGGGCGACGGTGCCATAGGTCTCGCCGGCGCCGGTGAGGGACTCCATGACGCCGATACGGAAGGTGTCTGGTTCACCGCCGCAGGCGGCGATTATGAGGATTAGGGGGAGGATGAGGAGGGGGAGGGTTTTGATTGGGTTAGTCATAGGTTGGTAGAATGGTGGGCGGGACGGATGTCACGTGGGGGCCTTTGAATCATGGTATACAAGGCTCTCCTACCTCCCATTAAGACGCCGACACTCGCCTCAATTCGAAAGGGCAGATGAAGGGCTCTAGGCAGTTTGTAACTGGGCAGTCCTATCGCGAATGATTTCGCTAGCTTCTTTCCTACCAGGAGGTAGTATCTCTACATGCTTGCCGTCATCGTAAAGTTCGACTAGACGTTGACTGTGCATATTGCGCAATAGAGTCTTGAAGTAACGGACATTCTTACATTCAATCCAATTCAATAAGTCACAAGTATTTACAGAACCCTTTGATGTAGCCAGTAACAATAAAATCTGAGAACGGATAAGCAGATTGGGTTGCAAGACTCGACGGGTATCGTGGCCTTCCCATATGAGCGGGATACGTCGTTGAGCGAGACTATCAACCGAAGACTGGGCCTCTTCAATTGAAACATTGTGAAATACCCGAATTAGTTCACCCATCACCCAACTGCAACTGGTCACTACGAAGGTTGCATCTGTATAGTTAGGGTCGACATCACCACCCACATGACCAACTCCTCTATTGTTTCGCACCTCAAACAGAGCGGAGAGGAGTCTTGGGATCAGAATCTGAAAGCTACGAGGGACGTGAGTATTCTTCTCTAATGAACGGCAAGCAGCAACAAAGTCCTGAGGTTTTTCGGGACTAATGGCATACTTACTAGTTGCATATCCCTCGACAATTGTGAATACAATCTCACAGAATCTCCCACCACTTAACTCAGATGGCAACCACCTGTTCTCTGAATAGGATTGAATAATACTTTGATATTCCTCCAATAGTGGTGTCCTAAGATCTTCGGGCAATGATCCAAGCAGATTATGCGGAGGCACCAGGCACCTCTTCACCAAGTTGCGTCCAGCCATCTGGCGTTATGAAAAATCCTGAAGGGGTCTTTTCGCAAAACCCCCTTCCAACATTTTGGTTGAGGCAGTCTGCCGGATTGCTCAGCCTTTTTTGTTGATGCTCTTGAAGGGCCTTGGATATTGCTTTGGTTGTTAAAGATCTATCACCACGATGATAGAGCCATCCTGCAGTAGCCAAGAATCGTTGAACCTGCACCGCTTCAGCACCCTTTTTGCGGAGATAACTTGCGAGCGACTCGGCAAATGACATTCCCTCTTGCTTCGCCATGGAATGGGGTGGAGCAGTGTTGTCTGAACTGCTGTCATTCGAATTGCCGAATCTATCGATAAACATTCTCAATTGCTGATCTAGCCACTCTTGTTCTCCTTCGGCTGAGAATCTCGTGTTTCCTAGCGTTAGTTCGATCTTGCCTCGGGGCAACTCAGATTCCTGCAAGATAGCAACTCCCTACTAAAGTTGACCATGCTATGAGCGTGCATAAATACTAGCACACTTCGCACACTGGCACAACAGTTACATTTCGGCAGTTCGCGTAGCACTCAACGGTGCCCAGTTAAGGCTGCAGCCTTGGGTGGATATGGTAGCAGGGGGCAGGAGAGCAAAGAAGTTGATGAGATAGTAGTATGGTGGCAACGGCTGGATTCGAACCAGCGACCTAAGCCTTATGAAGACCCCGCTCTAACCACTGAGCTACGTTGCCGGGAGGTACGGTCAGGCTACAAATCTAGCACCAGATTTTCGGCCAGTCAATCGGAGCCTTACGCCCGGGCCTTCCACATCTGGATGGTGAGTTCCATGTGGCCGATGTGCTGGGATAGTTCGTCGATGGTGTGGACGAGGGCCCAGCGGTTGAGTCGGGGGCCGAGGGTGTCGACGGCGCTCAGTTGGGTGAGAGCGGCAGGGTCGAGGTTGGCGAGGATTTCCCTGGAGATGGCGCGGGTCTCGGAGATTACGTCGGAGATGGTCCTGTGGGCGCCCCAGAAGTTGATGTTGCCGCTGTCGTCTACGCGGGCGACGAACTCGGTGTCCCGCTGGCGGCCGACGTCGTTGCCGGTGAGGCCCTGATGGACCCACCACCGGACGACGCCGCACATGTGGGCGCAAAGGGCGGCTACAGAGTTGGTGTCGGCGTCCAGGGGTTGCCAGTTAAGGGCGTCGGTTGACAGAGATGCGGCGTGGGAGTCGGCTTTTTCCAGAAGCATGTCTATGAAGTCTGAGTAGCCTTGGATTTCGGGGGCCATGGTGGTTACCTCCGGAGGGATATGAAGAAGGGTATCGCGGGTTGCGGGATATCTCAAATCACCCCACGCCACCGGAGGAACCCTCACCCCCTCGATCCCCCTCTCCCTTAGGGCCTTTAAGGGAGAGGGGGAGGAAAAAACAGAGGCATACGCCTGCGCCTCGGCGCAGGCGTATGCCTCTAGTTTGGTACTGGGGAGAGGGGGCAGGACTTCACCCCCGCCCTGCCCAGAGATAGGTTCCGGCTCGGAGGCCGAAAGATGAACTACTTCTCCAGGCCGTTGCGGAGGTCATGGAATATATTGTCGGTGAGGCCGGTCAAGTTGGGGAGGGATGAGTGAGCGGTGACGTCGTTGTGTAGAGGGGTGATGGAGATGAGGTCGTTTTCTGCAGCCCAGATGTCGGTGCCGGGCTGGGATGTCCAGTTGGGACGGGAGCGGTTGATCCAGTAGTAGAGGCGTCGGGGATCGTTGCCTTCGTCGACAACCTCGGTGTAGGAGCCGTCGGCGAGTCGGGTGACCCGGAGGCCCTTGAGCTGGGAGAGGGGCTTGTTGGGGACGTTGACGTTGATGAGGGCTCGGGGCGGGAAGAGGCCGTCCCGGGCCTTGAGGGCGAGGAGGTAGGCGACTCGGGCGGCGGGTTCGAAGTGGACGTCGTAGAGAGCGGTGACGGAGACGGCCATGGACGTGATGCCGCGGAAGAAGCCGTGGAAGGCGGCCCCGACGGTCCCGGAGACAAAGACATCGTTGCCCATGTTGGAGCCGGTATTGATGCCCGAGACCAGAAGGTCGATGGGGCCTTTGACGAGCTTTTCGGTGGCGAGGATGACGCTGTCGCCGGGGGTGCCCTCGACGGCGTAGGACTTGATGCCGTCGCGGTTGAACATAGTCGGGGCCATGCGGACTGCGTGGTGGAGGGTCACAGAACTGCCGACGCCACTCTGCTGCCTGTCGGGGGCGACGACTACGACTTCGCCGACCTTCTTAAGGCTCTCGGCGAGGGCCCAGAGGCCGGGGGAGGAGATGCCGTCGTCGTTGGTTACGAGGATTTTCAAGGTCGGGGGTGCTCCGTGGTGAAATGCGGGGAGAGTTTAGCATAGTGGGGGTCGTCGTAGGTGACGGATGGGTGAACGCGAACCGCCCACCGCTCATACTTCGAGTGCCTCAGCACGAGCGGCCCCGCAACCGGGGATGGACTCCCGATTGGAGTCAGGAATGACGGGAAAAGGGGGTTAGATGATCAGGGGGAGGTTGTCTATGAGGCGGGTGTCACCTATTTGGACAGCGAGCAGGGCGAGGGCGCCGTTTTGGGCTGCGGTGAGGGGTAGGAGGGTTTCGGGGTGGGCGATGGTGGCGTAGTCGAGTTGGGCGAGGAGTTGGGAGTTGATGATGCGGGCCATCTCGGAGGTGATGTCGGGGCAGGAGAGGACACCTTCGTTGCAGAGAGCCTGGGCACGAGAGAGGGCTTTCCAGAGAACTGTAGCGGCCTGGCGTTGATCGGGCGTCAGGTAGACGTTGCGGCTACTGATGGCGAGGCCGTCGGGCTCGCGAACGGTGGGTACGCCGACGACTTCGAGGGGGAAGTCGAGGTCCCCGACCATACGTCGGATGATGACGAGCTGCTGAGCGTCCTTCTGGCCGAAGTAGGCACGGTCGGGCTGGACGATGTGGAAGAGCTTGGAAACAACGGTGGCGACGCCGATGAAGTGGCCGGGCCTCGAGGCGCCTTCGTGGAGATTGGCGATGGGGCCGGGGTCGACCCTGGTGTGGGAGCCGGGGCGGTACATCTCCTCAGGGGTTGGGGTGAAGACGAGGCTGACGCCGGCCTCGTCGAGCATCTTGAGGTCACGGTCGAGGTCACGGGGGTAGGACATGAAGTCCTCGTCGGGGCCGAACTGGGTGGGGTTGACGAAAATGGAGGCGGCTACGGCGTCGTTCTCGACGGCTGCACGTTCGACGAGGGCCATGTGGCCGCGGTGGAGGTAGCCCATAGTCGGGACGAGGCCGAGGGAACCGGGGGTCGAGGCCCGGGCGGCTCGAAAGTCAGAGATAGTCTCCAGGACCTGCATGGGATATGGAGAGAGCAGGCTACGCGTACTGCATCAACTCGGAGAGGACGCTGGGATCCATGTTGAAGCTCTGTTTATCGGTGGGGAATTGGGAGGACCGGACGTCGTCACGGTAGCGGGCTATGGCGTCGGCGGTGGCGGCGCCTATGGAGGCGTAGGTGCGGGCGTGGCGGGGGGTGAAGTCGGGGCAGGTGGCGAGGATGTCATTGATGACCTGGACCTGGCCGTCGCAGTGGGCTCCTGCGCCGATGCCGATGGTGGGGACGGAAACGCGCTCGGTGATGAGTCGGGCGAGGGGGGCGGGGACGCATTCGAGTACGATGGAGAACACTCCAGCGTCTTCAAGGGCCTTGGCGTCGCGGAGTAGCTGGGCAGCCTTCTCGGGGGTCTTGCCCTGGATGCGGTACCCGCCGAGCTGATTCACCGACTGAGGGGTTAGGCCAATATGGCCCATGACCGGGATGCCACTCTCGACTATATGGCGGACGGTGTCGGCCACCGAGACCCCACCCTCCATCTTGACGGCCTGGGCGCCGCCCTCCTGGAGGAGCCGGGCTGAGTTCTTGAGGGCCTCGTCGTTGCCGCATCGGTAGCTCATGAAGGGGAGGTCTGAGACGATGAGGGAGCGCTTGGCGCCCCGGGCCACGGCCTTCGTGTGGTGGACCATGTCGTCCATGGTGACGTAGACGGTGGACTCGTAGCCGAGGACTACCATGCCCAGGCTGTCGCCGACGAGGATCATGGGGATGCCCAGTTCGTCGAGGGCTCTGGCGGTAGGATAGTCGTAGGCGGTGAGCATGGGGATCTTCTCACCGTCCCGTTTCATCTTGATGATGGACGCAGTGGTCTTACGCATTACGACTCTCCTTGCTACCTATGGAAGGATGCTTAGACACTTTCTCATGGCCCCCCACCCCGGGAGAAAAGAAGTTATTCTGAGGGACACCCTCAGACTCCCGGCGAGGGGCGCTGCCCCTCTGCACACCCCGATTCTTCTGTGTTCTCCCTGTTACGAGTTCTGGTTTAGGCATGTGATTGAGGGGACGCCTCCGAGGCTAGAGGCGTGGGTTAGGGCTTTGACAATGGCGCTGCTGAGGGCCCGGGCGGCGGCGGCGCCGAAGGGGGTGACGTCGGGGACGGGGACGGCTTTGCCTGTGGACAGTGCGAATACGACGTCGCCGTCAAACATGGTGTGGGCGGGTCGGATGGCAAGGGCGAGTCCGTCGTGGGCCATCTGGGCGAGCTTGTTGGCCTGCTCCTTGGTGAGAGGGGCGTCGGTGGCGACGACGGCGAGGGTGGTGTTCTGGAGGGCCGAGGCCGCAACGGGAGTCTTCACGTCTTCCAGGATGTCTACGCTGTCCAGGAAGCCGAGACCGCTCGGTTCACGGGGGCCGGCGATGACTTCACCTGTTTCGGCGTCTACGACACTGCCGAGGGCATTGACTGCGACGAGGGCCCCGACGGTGTATTCGCCCACGCGTCGGCTGGCGCACCCGAGGCCACCCTTGACGGCGCGTTCCTGGCCGAGGGCCTTACCTACGGTTGCGCCCGTGCCTGCACCTACGGAGCCCTGGGCCGGGGCGGAAGAATCGGCGGCAGCGCTGGCCTGGTAGCCGTGCTCGGGGCGGGGGCGGGTGGTGGGGTCGCCGATGGCGAGGTCGAAAAGGATGGCGGAGGCGACGATAGGAACGACACCCACGCCCACGGGAAAGCCGACTCCCTGCTCTTCGAGCCAGGTCATCACACCGTCGGCGGCAGCGAGACCGTAGGCACTGCCACCGCTGAGGACGACGGCGTGGGCCTCCTGGACGAGGTTGAGGGGTCGGAGGAGGTCGGTCTCACGGGTGCCGGGGGCCGCACCCCGTACGTCGACGCCTGCGACTGCGCCCTCAAGGGCGAGGACTACGGTGCAGCCGGTGACGGCCTCGGAGTCAGTGTAGTGGCCCACCCGGATGCCGGGTACGTCGGTTATCGTGTCGTACAACAAAACCCTCGCAAACCGACCGCGAGGGTTCACAAGATGCTATTCAGCGCCCGGTCCGGTTCCCGATGATACCGGCCATTGGGCTTTTTGTAGGGTTGCCCGGTAGATGCTTACCGCCGCTCGCGGTCGGCTGCGGGGGCGATTGTACAGGGTGTTGGGTGTCGGGTTCAAGGGGTGTACTCGTTCGGAAGGCTGGTGACACGCCGGGTTTTTATTCAGTTGTGGGGTTTCGGGTTTTGGGTCTGTCTGTTGGGTTTTGGGGCGGCGATGGAAGACGCACCTGGTGAGCCGGTGGTCCCTACCATGCGGTGTTCCAGCTGTCCGGGGCCATGGAGGTCCGCCGGGGGCGGATTGCAGCCGGCCGCACCCTTCTGCTCGATTTGTGCTCCGGCTGTTCGGGCGGACAGCCGGGCCTTGACCCGCTCCCAGGCGCCCTCAGGGCGCAGTGAGGGCCAGTGATCGGGCCGTTAGCCCCCGGGAGTTTCTATTACGTGGCGCACCCGCAGGTCCCGAGTGCCCCAGCGACCCCAGGTTATGCTTGATTCGGTGTGGCGTAAGCTCGCCGACGGGCCAACCACCGGTAACTTGTCCGGAGCGGGGCTAGCCAGCCCGCCACCCCTATCTTGATATAGCGCAAGTTCGCTACAGACCGACCTCCGAGACGGTCTCTCGGCGGGGGATGGCCGGTCTGCTTGGCTTCTATCCAGGGCGTCTTTCCATCGCCCGGGGGACAGGGAAGGGGGCACGAGACCCGTGGGATGAGGAGGTGGCGTCCCCGACGTCTCGGGGATAACGCTGTCGCTTGTGCCGCAACCTGCCTGCCTCGCAAGGGGGGCGATTGGCCGGTCGCCCCTACAAGAGAGGAGATAGGTATTGGGATGGGTTAGGGCGTTGAGTCCCCCGATTTCTCGGGGGCGATGCCTTGGGTCGGGTCTCGGGGGTTTCCCTGGGTTTTGGTTTCCTCCTTTGATAGTGAGATATTTGTTCTGTCGCAGGATATGATAGTACTGCCGGACAGATGTGTCAAGAGCAAATGTGCGGCTTTTGGGAGGAATATCTGAACTGTGCTTCATGGGATTGACGGATTGGTCTGATTTGTTGGGGGGAGGGATACCCCCAGCCCCACGAGGGAACCCTCTCCCCCTTCCTCCCCCTCTCCCTTAGGGCCTGTAAGGGAGAGGGGGAGGAAAAAACAGAGGGAAGCGCCTGCGCCATGGCGCAGGCGCTTCCCTCTAGTTTGGTACTGGGGGAAGGGAAGAGTGCCCTTCCCAACCCCCCGGAAATAATATGAGTCCCACCCGCCCGCCCGGTCTTTTGAATTACCAGAAATTTGCCTCGGCAAATTTCTGGTAATTCGTTGGCAAGGGGGAACGGCCGGGAGCGGTGTGAAATAGAAGTGGATTTGGGGAGGGGTGCTGGAGATCCCTCGCGGGGCCTCGGGATGACACAATAGGGCGTGCTTGGAGATGGCAGAGGCGACGGGGTCCAGAAGCATCCCCGCCGCCGAGGGCGGGAATCCTTACCCCTTTTGGTCTCCCTCTCCCATAGGGCCACTAAGAGGGCTTTGCATGACTGGTCTCTCGGCACTCGTCTCACCCTCACCCTAACCTTCTCCCATCGAGGGAGAGGGAATGAAAAAGAACAGAGGCCCACGTGGGTGCGACGCACCCACGTGGGCCTCTAGTTCAGTACTGGGAGGGAGGGGGAGCGCTTCTCCCTATCCCCCCGGACTAAATGGAGTCCCGACCACCCGCCCTGATTTATTGACATACCAAGAATGCAGTGCATTTTTGGTATGTCTTTGCCAAGGGGGGGAGGGGTGAGTGGGATTGCAGGGGTGGGTTTAGGGAGGTGTGCTGGAGATTCTTCGCGGGGCCTCGGGGTGACATGGAGGGGTGCGGTTTGGTGGTGGAAGCATGCGAGAATCCGTAGATGCGTGGGCCACCCACCTCCCCAGGGCGACCGGCGGGTCGCCCCTACGGGAGAGAGAAGACTGGACTTCCCCACACCATCACACCCCTAGATTCCCGACTACTCGGGAATGACGGAAGGGGAGGGCGGGGTGGGAGGATATATACTATAGGAGTCAGAGCATTGGGCAGAAGGGAAAGGGCATGCCTGAGGCAGTAGAGATACCGGTCAAAGAGGAGTTCCCGAAGGTGATGCGTCGGACGCTGGAGCTGACGGGAGGCAAGGTGTCGACGGAGAGCGTGGGGAAGCTGTACAAGATTTTCAAGTCGCTGCGGTGGGACTTCCCGGACTACGAGCTTTCGGCGTACACGGTGCTCGACTCGGAGGGGAACTTCGGGTATGCAGAATCGATAGATGGGTCGGCGGATGCGCATATCACGATGGATGCGGAGCGGCTGCACCAGGTGGTATACGGTCGGGGGAACATGGCGAAGATGTTTTTGTCGGGGCAGATAAAGCTGAAGGGCGTGCCGATGCACAAGCTGATGAGGTTCGTGCCCCTGCTGAGTCCCTTCCTGGAGAGCTACCGGGAGGCGTGCGAGGAGGGAGCGGGGTAGGAACGCGTGCATCCCCCCGCTCATACCCCTCGAGGGAATCGGGGCAGGCTTAAGAGGAGCATCAGCACGAGCGGCCCCTCCACCCGGAGAGGGACTCGCTGTACTTCCGTTTTGGCACTGAGAGTCAAGTGCAAATTAGGGCGGCATATTATGGACAGTGGCCGGAAGAGGGCCCTATAATGGGTCATCACAGAGGCGACGGCGGCGCCCTGACACCAAATGACTGAAGCTTCGATTACACACTTCTCGGCCCTAACTCCACTGCCAGCAAATTGATGACGAACGGCCAACGAGCGCGCGCAAAGCTGTCCATGGAGGATATGTCGGGCCTGACCAGGGCTATACGCCGACACATTGTCGAAATGACGGCGGCCGCGGGGAGTGGACACCCGGGCGGTTCCCTTTCTGCAGTTGAAATCCTGACGGCGCTCTATTTCAATGTGCTCAGGCACGACCCCGACAACCCCGAGTGGTCAGGCCGCGACAGGTTCATCCTGAGCAAGGGCCACTGTACTCCTGTCCTGTATTCGACGCTGGCGGAAGCGGGGTACTTTCCGGTGGAGGAACTGGCGACTTTCCGCAAGGTTGACAGCCGGCTGCACGGGCACTGCCACAACTCGACGCCGGGCGTCGAACACTGCTCCGGCTCGCTGGGGCAGGGTTTGTCCGTAGGGGTGGGGATGGCGCTGGGGGGCCGGTTGGACGGGAGCGAGCACAACGTTTACGTGCTGGTCGGGGACGGGGAGTGCGACGAGGGACAGATCTGGGAGGCTGCGATGGCGGCGTCGCATTTCGGGCTAGACAACATCACGGTGGTGGTGGACCGGAACGGCATCCAAAACGACCGGTGGACTCACGAGGCGATGAACCTGGAGCCGCTGCCCGACAAATGGCGGGCCTTCGGGTGGGAGGTGCATGAGGCGGACGGGCACAACCTGAGGCAGATGGTGGAGGCATTGAGCAATGCTTCGGAGAGGGATGGGAAGCGGCACACGATCATCGCCCGGACGGTGAAAGGGAAGGGGATCAGCTTCATGGAGAACAACCCCGACTTTCACGGCAAGGCCCCCAACGCGGACGAACTCAAGGCCGCTCTCGCGGAGATAGGTTAGAGCCTTGGTAACGAAGGTCGCCACCCGACAGGCCTACGGCGAGGCCCTGGTGGAGCTGGGGCGAAGCAACCCCGACATTGTGGTCATCGGTGGGGACCTTAACAAGTCGACGATGACAACGCTGTTCGCGAAGGAGTTCCCGGACAGGTTCTTCGACTGCGGGGCGGCGGAGCAGAACATGATGGGGATAGCCTCGGGGCTGGCGGCGGTGGGGAAGATTCCTTTCGTGAGCACGTTTGCGGTTTTTGGGTCGGGTAGGCCGTTCGACCAGATCAGGATATCGATAGCGCAGGCCCGGGCAAACGTTAAGATAGTTGTCACTCATGCGGGGATAATCACGGGCCCGGACGGGATGTCGGCGCACGGGATCGAGGACCTGGCATTGATGTGCTCGCTGGTCGGGTTCACGGTGGTGGTGCCGGCGGATGCAGAGGAGACTACACAGGCGGTCCGGGCCCTGGCCGAGATGAAGGGCCCCTGCTACCTGCGGCTGAACCGGCCGGCTACACCACTGGTATGTCCCGAAGGCTACCGGTTCCAGATTGGGAAGGCGGAGGTATTCGGGCCGGGCACGGACGTGACGATTCTGGCCACCGGGATAATGGTGGGCATGGCGCTGGAAGCGGCGGAGGCCCTGGCTCGGGAGTCGATCGGGGCGCGGGTGGTGAACGTCTCGACGCTGAAACCCCTGGACCGGGAGACGGTGCTGCAGTGCGCCCGGGACACGGGAGCGGTGGTGACGGCAGAGGAGCATCTGAAGCACGGGGGTCTCGGGAGCATAGTGGCGGAGGTGCTGGGTGAGCACTGCCCTGTCCCGCTGTCAATGGTGGCGATAGACGAGGTCTACAGTCCGTCGGGGGAGGCGGAACAGCTGTTGAAGCTGCGGGGGCTTACGCCGGAGCGGATAACTCAGGCGGCGAAGAGCGTTATCCGGCGGAAAGCTTCTCCGAACGGGCTCTGTTAGCCTCGCAAGTCCACACCCTTAGTCCCGAAACTTCTTCACGCGTTTTCCTTTTGGGCCCGAGGCTCGATGCGCTTGTTTTCAATTTGCATTTTTGAGGCTTAAGTAGCAAGAGTGGGGAGGTTGTGGCAAGATAGCAGACGGGGGTGGGGACGGGAGGGGTGGGGCACGACGGGGTCGTGTGCAGACGACCAATACCCTGATCCGAGTGACTTTGCTTTCAATCGATTACAGGACCGCGGTCAGCAACGAGACGAGAGAAGACAATCTACCCAGACCAATAAGTGAAATCCGAAAACTAAATCCAGGGTACTTGGGGCGGAAGAGTGTAGAAGAGAACGCTTCATGTTGGGGAGAGGAGGGCAGTAAATGGAGGTAAGTCGGCTGGTGGGAAGTAGCTAGGGGCAGCAGGCACGGGACTCCGGTCTGCGGTCAGACGAGGAGGGAGTCGAATGAAACGAGAAGCATGGCAAAGAGTCAAGAGCGCCAAGAGGCGACGGATTTCCCTGGGTGTTCTCACGTTGCTTGTGGTCCTAGGGGTGGTGGCGGCGGGGTGTGGGGCGTCGGCGACGGCGACGCCCGTACCGGATGAAGCGGCTCCCGCACCGCAACCGACAGCAACCACTCCACCCTCCGAGCCCGAACCTGAAGAGCCCGAGACAGGCATCAGACCCTTGTCCGAGTGGACCGCGGACAACCCTGCAACCCTGGAGGAGATAGAGGCGGAACTGGAGAAGCGCAGAGGTTCTAGCTTTACGTTCATATCCGAGGGCGGGGCGTTCCAGGCGGCGGTCAGGCGGGCGTGGCTGGACCCCCTCAGGGAGATGTTCGGCCTGGAGATAATCGAAGAGAGCCCAGGTCCGGGAGTAGCCAGGGTGCGAACCCAGGCCGAGACCGGCAATATCGCCTGGGACATCATCGACCTGGGGACCGACCAGGTTGCCGCCCTGCTGAAGACGGACAGTCTGGGGGCATACGATCCGGCGATCGTAAACGCCGATGACCTGCTGGATATCGTCAGGGCGCCGGGCCCCTACATAGCGGGAGGAGGCATTACCTGGTCCACAATCCTGGCCTACAACACTGAGGTGTACCCAGGCGACACAGGGCCCAAGACCTGGGCCGACTTCTTCGATCTGGAGAATTTCCCCGGACGACGCTCTCTGCGGAACGAAGTTTCCTACGGCGGACAGATTCAAATCCAGAGACTGGCCAGGAATCCCGATCTGCTGAACACCCCCGAAGGAAAGCTGGAGATCGCGACGCCTTCTCGGGAGCAGATGGAAGAGGACTTCGCCTGGTTTGCCGAATGGACTAAGGAAGCCGGAAACAACATCATTTACTGGGACACGGGCTCGCAGTGCCCAGAATTTCTGATATCGGGCGAAGTCGATATGTGCAGCGCATGGAACGGCAGAATCTTCGACGCCCAGCAGACAGGAGCGCCCATCGAGATATGCTGGGAGTGCGGTTTCATGACCGGAACAGGCGGATGGACGGTGGCGAAGGGGCTCAAAGAGCAGGACCCGGAGAAATTCGACCTGGTCAATCTTGCCATAGCATGGGCGACCTTCCCCGAAAAGAACGTCAGGATAGCCCAGTTCATCACCTACGGCCCCATCAACAAGAAGTCCTTCGCTTTCATGGATGATCCCGCGTACGACGAGGTCAGAGACGAACTGCCGACCTCCGGCGCCAACATTCCGTACTCGATTCTGTGGGACGAAGTCTGGCTGGGTGAAAACCTGGACTGGGCCAACGAGCAGTACCTGCTGGCGACGCAGTAAGCAGGGCATAGGGTCGGGGTGAAGGCTGCCAAAATCAATAGAAGCGTTCCTTAAGAGGTCGCTTCAGCAAAGGAGGCCCCCGTTCCTAGTGCAAAACCGGGGACGGGGGCTCTGCCGGTTGGAGAGTCAAACGATGTCTGGGTTTGACGTTTGGGCATAGACGTATTAGCCTTTTAGCTACAGCAAAATCGAAATAAAGACAGCGAACGGGAGTAGTAAGCCTGAAGCGGGGGCCAGAGAGTCGGGGCAGGTGAGAGCCGACCTCAGCGCGGAGGCTGAATGGACCCGGGAGTCGCCAACCGAAAGGCCGACGGGAGTCGGGGGAGTAGGCTTGGACGGAAGGGGCGCCGTTACCAGGGCCCAGGGTATCTCCGAGGCAGGCCGAAAGCCTGACCGAGGACGTACCTGTTAGAGATTAGCCGGCCAGCCGCAGTGCAGTGCCCGATTCGCGGTTACATGCCGTGAAGCGGGTGCGGCCGGATAAATTAGGGTGGCACCGCGAGAACCCCCCTCGCCCCTGAGGACGAGGGGGGTTTGTTCGTCGAGAACGGGAAAGTGCCATGACCACAGTTACAAAGAGCGCATATACGCCGAACCTGGAGGCGCTGGAAGGACTCTCGGGGCTGGGGAATCTTGTGCCGGTGTACAGAGAGATTGAGGCCGACCTGGAGACTCCGGTGTCGGCGTACCTGAAGGTGGCGCG
Organism: Dehalococcoidia bacterium; assembly: GCA_965207225.1. Taxonomy (GTDB): domain Bacteria; phylum Chloroflexota; class Dehalococcoidia; order Plut-88900; family Plut-88900; genus Plut-88900. The sequence continues at coordinate 84,751 of CBDBLV010000001.1, read as the reverse complement.
CGGGAACTACTCGTTCCTGCTGGAGAGCGTGGAGGGCGGGGAACGGATGGCGCGCTACAGCTTCATCGGAACGGAGCCTTACAAGAAGATAGTGACGGGGCGAGGGCAGCAGGACGACGAGGCGAACCCGTTGGAGTTGGTACGAGAGGAGATGGAAAGGTGGTCGGTGGCGGGGGCGTCGGGGGTGCCGAGGTTCCACGGGGGAGGGGTGGGGTACATCAGCTATGAGGCGATGCACCACTACGAGGATGTGCCATCGCCGGAGGTAGACACGCTGGGGCTGCCGGAGGCGATATTCATGTTCGCCGACACCCTGCTGGTCTTTGACCACATCAAGCACAGCATCAAGGTGGTCTCCCACGTGAGGATGGATGAAGGGGACCTAGCCTCGGCGTACCGTCGGGCGACGGAGAAGATAGACGAGCTGGTGGACAGGCTGCGGCAGCCGATAGAGCCGTTCCTCGCCCCGCTGAGGGGAGGGCCGACGTCGGGCTACCAGATAGAGCCCAACGTGACCAAAGAGCAGTACGAGAGAAACGTGGAGGTCACAAAGGAGTACATCAAAGCGGGGGACATCATCCAGGCGGTGATTTCGCAGAGGTTTTCCAGGAAGACGGATGTCCACCCGTTCAACATCTACCGCGCCTTGAGGACGGTGAACCCCTCGCCCTACATGTTCTACCTGGATTTGGGGATATTCCAGCTTGTTGGGGCGTCGCCGGAGTTGCTGGTGAGGGAGGAGGAGGGTCAGTTGGACTATCACCCGCTGGCAGGCACGAGGCCCCGGGGTAAAGATGAAGAAGAGGACCAGGCAAATGAGCAAGAGCTCTTGGCCGACGAGAAGGACCGGGCGGAACACATCATGCTGCTGGACCTGGGTCGGAACGACATCGGCCGGGTGAGCGTTCCGGGGTCGGTACAGGTGACGCAGATCATGGACATCGAGCGGTATTCGCACGTAATCCACCTGGTATCCCACGTGAAAGGGAAACTGAAGCCCGACGCCTCAATCTACGATGCTTTCTGGTCGTGCTTCCCTGCGGGTACGGTCTCGGGGGCGCCGAAGCTGAGGGCGATGGAGATCATTGCGGAGCTGGAGCCGATCAAGAGGGGGCCGTACTCGGGGTCGGTGGGGTATTTCAGCTTTTCGGGGAACATGGACACCTGCATAACCCTACGGACTATGGTGTTTCACAAAGGGGTGGCCCACATGCAGGCAGGGGCAGGAATCGTGTACGACAGCGTCCCGCACCTGGAGTACATGGAAACGGTACACAAGGCGGGTGCGATCATGAGGGCAATCGATGAGGCGGAGGCGCGGTCATGGTAGTATTTGGGCCGTCCTGGAGGACACCCCAGAAATGAAGCTGAAAGGCAGAGCAGCCATAGTCACAGGCGGCAACCGGGGCATCGGGAAAGCGGTGGCCCTGGAGCTGGCCGCGCAGGGTGCGGACGTGGCGTTCAATTATCGCAAGGATGAGGAGTCGGCGCGGGAGACAGCGGCGGAGATCGAAGGGTTAGGGCGTCGGGTGCTGGCCCGACAGACGGATGTGACGGACAACGCTGCGGTGGAGGCCATGGTGTCGGAGGCTATCGAGTTGTTCGGTGGGGTAGACATCCTGGTGTGCAATGCGGGGGTCGCTTCCCGGGGGAACCACCTGGGAGAGACTGAGCCGAGGGAGATGCGCCGGGTGCTGGACGTGCACCTTTTCGGAGCGCTGCATTTCGCAAGGGCGTTGTTGCCCGGGATGCGGGAGCGGAGTCGGGGGGACGTGCATTTCATTTCGTCGACGTCGCCGTTCAGGGCGGAGGCTGGGCACGGGCCTTACGCCACGGCAAAGGCGTGCCTGGAAGCATTGGCGATGTCGATGGCGAAGGACGAGCGCCAGCACGGGATACGGGTGAACGTAATAGCGCCGGGGCTGGTGGAGACGGAGATGGGGAAGAGGCTGGTGAAGGCGACCCAGGGCGTCGACGACATCAAGGATATATACCCGGACTACCCGTTCGGGAGGGTGTGCCAGCCGGAGGACATAGCGAAGCTGTCAGCATTCCTGGCGTCGGAGGACGGGGGGTATATCTCGGGGCACGTTATTCATCTGGACGGTGGGATGGCGCGGTGACCAAGGAGCAATTTGGAGGCTAATCATGGAGCTTGAAGGAAGAGTTGCGCTGATAACGGGGGCGTCCCGGGGCATAGGCCAGGGGATTGCGCAGAGCATGGCGGATGAAGGGGCGGACATTGTGGTGAACTACCAACGCAACAAGGAGGGTGCGGAGCAGACGGCGTCGGACGTCGAGGCCCGGGGGAGGAAGGCGCTGCTGTACCAGGCCAACGTGCAGAACTACGACGAGGTGCAGGCGATGGTGGACGAGACCATTGCGACCTTCGGTCGGGTGGACATCCTGGTCAACAACGCCGGTCAGCATTATTCGAAGTCGATAATGGCAGAAGATGCGATGGCCGTGTTCCACGATGTTTACGGGACTCACATTGCGGGGTCGTTCTACTGCACGCAGGCGGTACTGCCGCACATGAAGGAGCAGAAAAGGGGCGACATCCACTTTATAAGCTCGCTGGCGACTCAGCAGCTGTGGCCCGACGAATGGGCCTATGCCAGCGCGAAGGCGTGGATGGGGACGTTCGTTAAGACGATATCCAAGGAGCTGAGCTGGCACGGGATCCGGGTGAACGCCATTGCACCGACCATCGTGGAGTCGGACATGGGGTTGAAGCTGGTGCTGGACTGGGCACAGATAGACGACCCCCGGAACCTGGACGGCATAGTGCCCTTCGACAGGCTGATCCAGCCCTACGACGTGGGGAACATGTGCGTATGGCTCTGCAGTGACAAGGCCAGCCATGTGTCGGGGCAGGTGATCTACCTAGACTGCGGCATAGGGCCGTCGTCGCTGCGGGAGTTCGTGACGCCCGAGGCCCGGGCGCAGAGGTAGGCATGGGTGGGAGGCCTTTGCCAGGAGGGGAGCCCCACCCCAGATTCCTCGCAGGGCATCGGAATGACATTGGGGAGGGCCGCTGTATGACAGGAGAGAAGATCAAATAATGACTGATTCGGGAAGGTCGTTGGAAGGGCGGGTTGCCCTGGTGACGGGCGGGTCCCGGGGGATTGGGAAGGCGATCTCGCTAGCTATGGCTGAGGCCGGCGCTGACGTGATGGTGAACTACGTGAGCAATGCGACGGCCGCAGAAGCCACGGCCGAGGAAATTCGGGCGTTGGGCCGTAGGGCTCTTACTTACAGGGCAGACGTGGGGGACGTGGATGCGGTAAAGGCGATGGTCGGGGCAGGGGTGGAGGGGTTGGGGAAGGTAGACATCCTGGTCTGCAATGCGGGGATCATACGTCGGGACAGCCACGTACACGAGGCGGACCTGGAAGAGTTTCGGGAGGTCATTGAGAACCACATAATGGGGGCATTCACCTGTGTGCAGGCGGTATTGCCGCACATGAGGGTGCAGGCCCGGGGGGACATCCAACTGATAGGATCTACGAACGCGAAGATGCTCCCCGTGGGGCTGACCTCCTACAACGTGGCCAAGGCAGGCATAGAAGTGATGGGCCGGGTGCTTTCGAAGGAGGAGCAGGGCCACGGGATCCGGGTGAACGTTATAGCGCCGACGACTACGGAGACGGACATGGCCACGGGTCTGTTGAAGAGGTACGGCTTCTCCAGCTTCAGGGAGGTTGACCCATACCTGCCGTTGGGTCGGATAGCCCAACCCCGGGACACGGGTAACCTGTGTGCGTTCCTGGCGTCGGAGGCGGGGGGTCATATCTCGGGGCAGGTGATCTACGTGGACGCATCGCAGGACAGAAAGCCGACGCAGGAGTTCTTCTCATCGGCGTCGCAGAGGAGTGGAATATGAGACTGGAAGGTCGGGTAGCACTGGTCACGGGCGGGTCACGAGGAATCGGGGCGGGGATAGCGCGGTGCATGGCGGAGGAGGGGGCGGCGGTGGTGGTGAACTACGTGCAGTCGGAAAGGCTGGCGAACGAGGTGGTGGAAGGGATCCAGGGGAAGGGGGGTCGGGCGATTGCGATCCAGGCGGACGTGGGGAACTATGCACAGGTGAAGTCTATGGTGGAGCGATCGATAGCGGAGTTCGGCAAGGTGGACATCCTGGTGAACAACGCGGGCATAGCGGGGCCATACGGCCCGATGGCAGATATCACACCCGAGGAATTTGAAGGGGTTGTCAACAATCACCTGATAGGGTCATTCAACACTTCACACTGCCTGCTGCACCACATGAGAGAGCAGGAGAGGGGCGACATCATATTCATTTCGTCCCGGCAGACCGACTTCTTCCCACCAAACTCCTCGCCGTATAACGCTGCAAAGGCGGGGATGGACGGCATGGCGCAAGGACTTGCGAAAGAGGAACGTTACAACGGGATACGGGTGAATGTGGTGGCGCCGGGCCTGGTCCCGACGGACATCCTGATGGAAGAGCTGATGGCAACCACGGGCAAGGACAGCGTCGAGGAGGTGGACAAAGTGATGCCCTTTGGGCGGATGATGAGGCCGGAGGACATCGGGAACCTGTGTACATTCCTGGCATCGGAGCAGGGGAGTCACATCTCGGGCGAGGTGATATATGTGCGGGGTGCGGTGGGGGGAGAGCCGCCCTCTTTCTACGTGAACGGGCCAAAGCCCTATTACTCGGCTTAAGCGTTACCACGAGGTAAGAAAAACACAAAGATAAGACAGGGGAAATATGAGACTGCAAGGAAGAGTAGCGATAGTAAGCGGGGGTTCCAGGGGTATAGGCTCCGGGATAGCCAGGTGCATGGCCCGTGAGGGGGCGAAGGTAGTTGTGAACTACTTCAAGTCGCCGGGGCCCGCAGCGGAGGTGGTGGCGGACATAGAGGCGGCGGGAGGAACGGCGGTCGCCATGAAGGCGGATGTGGGGGACTACGGGGAGGTGGAGTCGATGGTGGAGGAGACGGTGTCGAGGTTCGGGAAGCTGGACATCATGGTGGCGAATGCGGGAACCAAGGGACACGGGAAGCCGCTTATCGAGCTTACCCACGACGAGTTCGCCTACACGATCCGGAACCACCTTATAGGGGCGTTCAACTGCTCCCGGGCGGCGCTTCCACACCTGAGGAACAACGTAAGGGGAGACTTAATCCTCATTTCGTCCCGAAGCACGGACATGCTGATGGCAAATGACTCGGACTACAACGCGGCCAAGGCAGCGATTGATGCACTGGCCAAAGGGGTGGCGAAGGAGGAGCGGTACCAGGGGGTGCGGGTGAACGCGGTGAACCCGGGTCTCGTACCGACGGACATGGCATGGGGAGGGATATCCCGGACCACGGGCAAAGACACCTTCGAAGAGGTTGACAAGGGCATGCCGCTGGGCAGGATGGTGAGGTCCGAGGACATAGGCAACCTGTGCGTATTCCTGGCGTCGGAGGAGGGGAGCCACATATCCGGGGAGGTTATATACGTGAGGGCGGCGGTCGGTGCGGAGTTGCCGCGCAATTATTTGCCGCAGGAATAGGACTAGTCACCAATGTTGGCGCTGATAGACAACTACGACAGCTTCACCTACAACCTGTACCAGTACCTCTGCGAACTGGGGCAAGAAGTGGAGGTTGTGCGGAACGACAAGACCTCACTGGAGGAGATTGCCAGCTGGGGCCCGGAGCGGATCATCGTGTCGCCGGGGCCGTGCACGCCAAAGGAGGCGGGGATCTCGGTGGACGTGATACGGCACTTCGGGCCCCGACTCCCGGTGCTGGGGGTGTGCCTGGGGCACCAGTGCATCGGGGCGGCGTATGGGGGTGTGGTCGGGTATGCGGGAGAGATCATGCACGGGAAGTCGTCGATGGTACACCACGACGGGAAGGGCGTTTACAGGGGCCTATCCAACCCCTTCGAGGCGATCAGGTACCATTCGCTGGCAATCCAGGAGGAGGGATTCCCTGACTGTCTGGAGGTGACCGCCCGGACGGCGAACGGGATCATCATGGGAGTCAGGCACAAGGAGTACCAGGTTGAGGGATTCCAGGCCCACCCGGAGTCGATAATGACCCCTGAGGGGAAAAACCTGCTCAGGAATTTCCTGGGGCAAGAAATCCCGGTCCCGGCGTAGGCTGATGATAAGAGAAGCGATCGAAAAACTGACGAGGGGGTCGGACCTGACCGAGGAGGCGGCGGCGCAGGTCATGGAAGAGATCATGACCGGGGAGGCGACGCCCGCGCAGTTCGGGGCGTTCGTGATTGCGCTGAGGCTGAAGGGCGAGACGGTAGACGAGATGACGGGCCTGGCGACGGTGATGCGGGCGAAGTCGTTGAAGGTGGACTACCGGGGCCCGAGCGTCGACACCTGCGGCACGGGGGGCGACGACTCGGGGACGTTCAATATATCTACGGTGGCGGCTTTCGTGGTGGCGGGGGCGGGAATTGCGGTTGCGAAGCACGGGAACCGGGCAATGACGTCCAAGAGCGGCAGCGCCGACGTTCTGGAACAGCAGGGGATCAAGATAGACCTCGGGCCGAATGGGGTGAAGCGGTGCATGGAAGAGGCGGGCATCGGGTTCATGTTCGCGCCTCGGTTCCATCCCGCGATGAAGTTTGCGGTTCAGCCCCGACGGGAGATAGGGGTCAGGACGGTGTTCAACATTCTGGGACCTTTGACCAACCCGGCTGGGGCGAAGGCGCAGGTGCTGGGGGTGCCGACGGATGCGGTAGGGGAGAAGATGGTACAGGTGCTCCAGAGGCTCGGTTCAGAGAGGGTGCTGGTGGTGCATGCGGAAGACGGGCTGGACGAGATATCGCTGAACGGCAAGACGGGCGTGTGGGAACTGAGAGACGGAGAGGTTAGCCACTACAAGATATCGGCGGGGGACTTGGGGCTGGGCGCGGCGTCTCTGGAGTCGCTGGCCGGGGGGTCGGTTGAAGAGAACGCAGAGATAATGACAGCGGTGCTAAGTGGAGAGAGAGGATCTCCAAGGGACGTGGTGGTGGCGAATGCGGCGGGGGGGATCCTGGCGGGGGGCAAAGCGGTCGACCTTCGAGAAGGGGTACGGGTGGCGCAGGAGTCAATTGACAGTGGGGAAGCGATGAAGAGGCTTGAGAAATTGAGAGATGTGAGCCAGGGGCTGGAGTAGCGGAAACCAGGGACATGGCTAAGACTGGGACGATTCTCGACAAGATAGTGGCGGTAAAGAGGAAGGACCTCGCGAGGGCGAAGGCGGAGATGCCGCGGGCGGAGGTCGAGGCGCGGGCGCTTGGGCAGACTGGGGCAAGGTCATTGACCAGAGCGCTGCAGGGTGAAGGGGTGTCACTGATTGCTGAGGTGAAGAAGGCCTCGCCGTCCCGGGGTCTGCTGGCCCCCGACTTCGACCCCGTGGCCCTGGCCCGCACTTATGCGGAGAACGGGGCATCGGCGATATCAGTGTTGACGGAGACGCCGCACTTCCAGGGTCGGCTGGAATTCATGGCTGCTATCAAAGAGGACATCGGGGCCAGTTGTCCTCCGTTGTTGCGAAAAGACTTCATATTTGACGAGTACCAGGTGTGGGAGGCTCGGGCGTGGGGGGCGGATGCGATATTGCTTATCGCGTCGATACTGGAAGAGGAGGAAATGAAGTCGCTTATAGCCGAAGCTCGGGGGCTGGGGATGGACGCTCTCGTGGAGACGCATACGGAGGCCGAGGTGGAGATGTCGATTTCCGCGGGGGCGTCTCTAATCGGGATCAACAATCGGGACCTGGCGACTTTCGAGGTGGATTTAGAGACCACGTGGAGGCTGAGGCCCCTGGTCCCCGCGGATGTCCCGGTGGTGGCGGAGAGTGGGATATTCACGCGGGACGACGTGGCGATGGTGGCGGGGTGGGGGGTGGATGCGGTGCTGGTCGGGGAGGGGCTGGTGAAGTCGGGGGACGTGGGAGCGAAGGTACGGGAGCTGGCGTCGGCGAGCCTTGAGCGGGTGGCCCGTGACTAGATTCAAGGTGTGCGGGCTCAGGCGAGCCGAGGACGCCGTTACCGCCATCGGCGAAGGGGCGAGCTTCATTGGCCTGATCTTCGCGCCGAGCAAGAGGCAGCTAACGGCAGAGGCGGCGCATGGGATATTGGAGGAAGCTCGGACGGCATATGGGTCGGATAGCAAGATGCCTGAGGCCGTTGGAGTCTTCGTAAATGCCCTTGCCGACGAGGTCAACCGTACCGCCGAATACTGCGGGTTAGACAGGATTCAGCTTCATGGGGATGAGACCCTGGAGTATTGCTCGGGTATTGAGAGGCCGGTTTTCAAGGTGGTCAGGATCGAGGCGGGGGCGAGGGGGGAGGGGCTTCTTCGCACCTTGGAAGAAGAGCTTGGGGCGATCGTGGACGCAGGGCACACGCCGATGCTCGACACCGTCTCCAAGGGGCCCTACTACGGGGGCACGGGCGAGACCTTCGACTGGGGGCTGGCGACTGAGCTGGCCAAGAAGTTCGACTTCGTATTGTCGGGGGGGTTGAACCCGGAGAACGTTGGCAGGGCGATTGAGCAGGTCGGGCCATCGGTGGTGGACGTTTCGAGCGGTGTGGAAACGGATGGGAAGAAGGACCTTGGGAAGATCAAGGCTTTCGCACGGGCGGTGGAGCAGGCGGACAAGGCGATCCGGGAGCCAGTATGACTGGCTCCGACGCGGCATCGACCTACGCGTGCCCTGATGAGTCGGGGCGGTACGGGGACTTCGGGGGGAAGTTCATCCCCGAGACCCTGATGCCCGCTCTGGACGAGCTGGAAGAAGAATATCGGGCGGCAAGGGTGGACCCGGGGTTCGGGGCACGGGTGGAGGAGCTTTCCAAGACCTATGCCGGCCGCCCAACACCCCTGTACCTGGCCGCGACGCTCACGGAGAGAGCCGGCGGGACCAAGGTCTACCTGAAGAGGGAGGACCTAGCGCACACGGGGGCGCACAAAATCAACAACGTGCTGGGGCAGGGGCTGCTGGCGGAGCGGATGGGGAAGAAGCGGATCATCGCGGAGACGGGTGCGGGGCAGCACGGGGTGGCAACGGCCACAATCTGCGCAATGCTCGGGCTGGAGTGCATCGTATATATGGGTGAGAAGGACGTGGAACGGCAGGCGCTCAACGTGTACAGGATGAAATTGCTGGGTGCGGAGGTAGTGAGCGTTAAGTCGGGGAGCAGGACTCTGAAGGATGCGATCAACGAAGCGATCCGGGACTGGGTGACCAACGTCCAGACGACACACTACCTGCTGGGAAGCGTGGTCGGGCCGCACCCTTATCCGATGCTGGTGAGAGACTTCCAGTCGGTGATAGGCAGGGAGGCCAGGGAACAGATGCTGGAGGCAGAGGGCCGTCTGCCGGACTATGCGGTGGCTTGCGTGGGCGGAGGGAGCAACGCGATGGGGATGTTCCACCCTTTTATCGGTGATGAGGAGGTGGGGTTGGTCGGGGTGGAGGCGGCGGGCGAGGGGATCGAGAGCGGGAAACATGCCTCGTCACTGGGACATGGAAGGCCGGGGGTGCTGCACGGGTCTAACTCGTACCTGCTGCAAGACCAGAACGGGCAGGTGTTGGAGGCGCACAGCATATCGGCGGGGCTGGACTACCCGGGCGTCGGGCCCGAGCACAGTCACTTGAAGTCGACGGGTCGGGCGACGTATGTCTCAGTGACGGACGATGAAGCGCTGGAGGGATTCAAGCTTCTGAGCGAATCAGAGGGGATAATCCCGGCGCTGGAGTCGGCTCATGCAGTGTACTACGGCGTGGAGCTGGCGAGGACTTTGAGCAGGGACGACATAGTGCTAGTGAACCTGTCGGGGCGAGGGGACAAGGACATCGATACGGTGGCCCGGGCCACGGGGGTGAGGATTTAGGGGAGATACTGAGGGAGGTGGAGGGAGCGGTCGCTCAACTAGTCCGGTATGCCTGACTAGTAAAGCTTTGTCAGTCTATTTCTTGAGGGCGTGGATGTTGCGGAGGTTGCGGTACTTGCCATCGTGGTCGAGGCCGTAGCCGACGACGAAGGTGTCAGGGACTTCGAAGCCGAAGTAGTCAGCCTTGACGTTGTGGATGCGCCGCGAGGGCTTGTCCAGCATGGCGCAAATCTTAACGGACAACGCGCCCATCTCCGTTAGCCTTCGAGTAAACAGCTCACAGGTGGCGCCGCTATCGAGGATGTCCTCAACGATGAGGACGTGCCTACCCTGGATCCTGTCGCGCAATGGCAAGGAGTCGATAATCAGCTGGCCGCCCGTGGTCCCGTAGTAGCTGCGAATCCGGGCCGTTGTCACGATCACTGACTGCTCGAAGGAGCGCATGAGGTCGGCGAGGAAGGGGACGGAACCATCCATAACGCCAACGAGGACCAGGGTGGAAAGGTCGTAGTCCCGGGCGATTTCGGAGGAGAGGCGGGCGATTGCTTCGGAGATTTGAGACTCAGATACGAGGATGCGGCCGAGGTCCGGTGCTTTGTCGGGAGGCATGGTGGAATCGTAGGGATTGACGGGAAGGGTGTCAAATGGGGGTGGGGTTTGGGTCGGGGTTAGGGAGGGGGTTTCCAGTTCAGGGTTTCCAGCAGGTTGGAGAGGTAGTCGGTGAAGGCACGTCGACCCTCGGGGGTGGCTTCCACCCAAGTGCGCGGCTTGGAGTCCAGGAATTCCTTGGTGATGGAGAGAAAGCCGGCATTTTCGAGCTTCCGGAGGTGGATAGTTAGGTTGCCTCCGGTGAGGCCCAGGGTCTTCTGAATGAAGGGGTAGGCAAGGCGGTCCGAGGGGGACTGGGCGACGAGCATAGTCATAATGCGGAGTCGGGTGGGCTGGTGGATGGTCTCGTCGAGGTTTACATACTGGTCGATCACGAGGCGCTGCTCCTTCGAAGCCACAAGGCTCCCAGGACACATACTGCAAGGGTGGCCGCTCCCTGAAAAGCCAGGGCGTTGTCGCCAGCGTAATGTGCGGGAAGGTAGTAAGAGGCTGCGAGACCTGCGCCAACCGCGACCAGCATGGGCCGGAACAGGATGCCGAAGAGGATGTACCCGAGGGCTATTACGCCCACGGTGACACCGGGAATCATTTCTCCGGAGTCGGAGTTCCACATGCCGGCTGCGGCAGGGATCAGGAAACAGGCAGCCACGACGGTCATCCAGAAGGCGAAGATGCGGATGCCGGCGTTGCGGGCGGCATCACCTTGCGACAGTTTCTTGCCGGCGCTGTGGCCGATTATGGAGTTGCCGATCATTGCGAGGGCGCCCATGACTCCCCAGACGATTCCGGGATACCAGGGGTGCTCAGAGGCGAAGTTGGGGGCGAAGGTCTCGATGGCGTAGTGGGTGAAGAAAGCGAGGGCTACGAGGGCGCCGCTGTAGAGCAGGATGTTGGTAATTCCTGCGATGTACATGGAGGCCCGGGCCCGGTCGAAGGTGGCGTGGATTGCGTTCCAGCTTTCCTCGGGGGTGAGTTCACGTTTGACGTCTTGCATGGTGAGCCTCCTTGTGTTTTTTCCGGTCTTCAGATGCCAATATAGTTTGTGATATAAATTAGTTTATCATCATTAATACCGCTGTCAAGGGGGGTGAAGAGTGGATTTGTGGGAAGGTCGCGGCGGTCCGGCTTTCTTGGACTACCCCCCGCTCGACCCTTCGACTCCGCTCAGGGTGATCGGCCCATCCCCCGGGAAGGTCTAGCCGGCGGCGAGGGGGGCGGGCTGGGGTTTGTGGAGGATGGGGGAGAGGTACTGGCCGGTGAAGGAGTCAGGGACGGCGGCTATTTCCTCGGGGGTGCCGACGGCGACAACGTACCCGCCCTCATCGCCGGCCTTGGGGCCGAGGTCGATAAGGTGGTCGGCTGACTTGATGAGGTCCAGGTGGTGTTCGATGAGGATGACGGAGTTGCCGGCATCGACGAGCCTCTGGAGGACCTTGAGCAGGGCGGCGGCGTCTTCGAAGGAGAGGCCGGTGGTGGGTTCGTCGAGGATGTATACGGTGCGGCCCGTGGCCCGCTTCGAAAGCTCGGTAGAGAGCTTGACGCGCTGGGCTTCGCCGCCGCTGAGGGTGGTGGCGGGCTGTCCGAGCTTGATGTAGCCGAGACCCACGTCCCGCATGGTCCTGAGCTTGCTGGCGATGCGTGGGAAGTGCTCGAATACATCGCAGGCCTGAGCGACAGTCATGTCGAGGACCTGGGCTATGTTGAATTCCTTGAACTGGATTTCGAGGGCCTCGCGGCCGTAGCGGCTGCCGTTGCAGACCTCGCAGGGGACCGTGACGTCGGGGAGGAACTGCATCTCGATCTGGTTATAGCCCTCGCCCTGGCAAGCCTCGCAGCGGCCGCCCTTAACGTTGAAGGAGAAGCGGCCGGGCTTGTAGCCGCGGGCGCGGGCCTCGGGCATGGTGGCGAAGAGCTCGCGGATGGGGGTGAAGGCGCCGGTGTAGGTGGCGGGGTTGCTACGGGGGGTCCGCCCGATGGGAGACTGGTCTATGTTGACAATCTTGTCGATATTCTCGACGCCGAGGATGTCATCGTGCTGGCCTGGGCGATCCTTGGCCTTGTAGAAGCGCTGGGCCAGCTTCTTGTAGAGGATTTCGTTGATCAGTGTGCTCTTGCCGCTGCCGGAAACGCCCGTAACGCAGACCAGGATACCCAGAGGGAATTCCACGTCTATGCCCTTGAGGTTGTTTTCGCGGGCACCCTTGATGACGAGGGAGCGCCCATCGCTGGTGCGCCGGGAGTGGGGGACGGGGATTTCGCGGAAGCCGCCGAGGTACTGGCCCGTAAGGGAATCTTCGGAGGCGATGATGTCCTCAAGGGGGCCCTCGGCGACGATCCAGCCACCGTGCTCTCCGGCACCCGGGCCGAGGTCGATTATGTGGTCGGCGGCACGCATGATGGCTTCGTCGTGCTCGACGATGAGGATAGTGTTTCCGACGTCCCGAAGCCGCTTGAGGGTGTCGATGAGGCGGTGGTCGTCGGCGGGGTGGAGGCCGACGGAAGGCTCGTCGCAGACGTAGAGGACGCCCATGAGGCTGCTGCCGATCTGGGTCGCCAGACGGATGCGCTGGGCCTCACCGCCGCTCAGGGTGCCGGCGGAGCGGTCCAGGGTGATGTAGTCGAGGCCGATGTCCCGGAGGAAGACAAGCCGGGTCTGAATCTCCTTGAGAATCTGCTCGGCGATGGTGAGTTCACGCTCGGTGAGGGGCTCCTTGACGCCGTTCATGGATGGCGTTGAGCCGTCCAGGGCGGTGACCCAGTCCAGGGCCTCGCCGATGGACTTGCCGGTGAAGGCCATGATGTTGATGCCGCCTACGGTGACGGCGAGGGAGGTGGGCTTGAGGCGGTTGCCATCGCAGTCGGGGCAGGGGCGGGAGGTCATGTAGCGCTCGATCTCGGTGCGGACCCAGTCGGACTCGGTGTCGGTGTAGCGGCGGGCGAGGTTGGGGATGACGCCTTCGAAGGAGGTCTTCCACTGCCAGACCTTGCCTTGCTTGTCGGTGTGGCTCATGGTCATGGGCTTGCGCCGGGTGCCGTAGAGGACGACCTCCAAGTGGTCCTCATCGAGCTGTCTGACGGGCGTCTTGGTGGAGAAGCCGTAGGCCCGGGAGACGGACTCGATCATGCTGTTGTACCAGGAGCTCATGGCTCCGGAGCGGGCCCAGGGCTGGAGGGCGCCCTCGGTGAGGGAGAGGTTCTTGTTGGGGATTACGAGGTCGGGGTCTACCTCCATACGGGCCCCGAGGCCCGTGCAGGTTGAGCAGGCGCCGTGGGGGCTGTTGAATGAGAAGGTGCGGGGCTCAATCTCCCCGAGGCTGATGTTGCACTGCACGCAGGCAAAGTGCTCGGAGTAGAGGGTCTCTTCGCCGTCTACGACGCTGATGAGGACCACGCCATCGGCGAGCTTGAGGGCGGTCTCCACGGAGTCGGCGAGGCGGGAGGCTTCACCCTCACTTTCGCCAACTACGAGTCGGTCGACGACGACCTCGATGGTGTGCTTGCGCTTCTTGTCGAGGTTGAACTGCTCGGAGAGGTCACGGATCTGGCCGTTGACCCGTACCCGGACGAAACCGGCCTTGCGGGCGTCTTCGAAGATGAACTGGTGCTCGCCCTTGCGGCTGGCGACCATGGGGGCCATGATCATGATGCGGGTCTCGGGGGGGATGGCCTGGATGGAGTCGACGATCTGCTGGATGGTCTGGCGGGAGATCAGGCGGCCGCAGTTGGGGCAGTGGGGCCGGCCGGCGCGGGCGTAGAGGAGTCGGACGTAGTCGTAGATCTCGGTGACGGTACCGACGGTGGAGCGGGGGTTGTGGCGTGCGCCCTTCTGGTCGATGGAGATGGCGGGGCTCAGACCCTCGATGTAGTCGACGTCGGGCTTCTCCATGCGGCCAAGGAACTGGCGGGCGTAGGCGGAGAGGGACTCGACGTAGCGGCGCTGGCCCTCGGCGTAGATGGTGTCGAAGGCGAGGGAACTCTTGCCAGACCCGGAGAGGCCGGTGATGACCACGAGCTTGTCACGGGGGATGGTGACGTCGATGTTCTTGAGGTTATGCTCGCGGGCGCCTTTTACGAAGATGGACTTACGAGGCACGAGAGGCAGACACCTTAGCTAAAGGGAGTACCGAGGGCCAAAGGTGATTTTATCACCGGGTCGGGGGGAGGGGGAAGGGTGGGGGTCTGCCCGGCAGGCCGGGTCTCTATTCGGTTGTGGGGTTTCCGGTTTTCGTTCTGTTTGTCGGGTTTTGGGTCGGCGATGGAAGACGCTGGCCGGAGGCTGTGCCCCTGTTCCCATTCGGGCAGATTTTAGACATGCGCCCAGGGGAGAGGCGCACCGGCCCAGGGGCCGTAGGAATGAAATTCTATCAGCCGTGTTCAATCAGGTTACGGCCATACCTGCTCCTGTGGTGAGCAGGAACGGAAGGTTACTGCCGCCGGACGCCATATCGACGCCGGCCCACTTGGCGCGCCACCAACGCGCCTGGGGCAAGGCCTGGGCCCGCTTCTGCGGGGTTAGGCCTGACGGGAACAGCTTAGGCCAGAACGTCTTTCCATCGCCTGGGGGGCAGGGAAGGGGCACGGGACCCGTGTTGAGGAGATAACACCTTCGGCTTTGTCAATACCCAGGAACATTGAGCCACAATACCCACTAACATTGAGCCAGATAACCAGGGTCTTTGAGCCACCCTGAGCGCCCCAGCTTAGACCATTGCAGCACTTGATAAGGAGGTGCCGCGATGGCCTACAAGGAGGTACTCAGAGTGGAGATAGAAGAAGTCATCCGGCGCTGGCAGGCTGGAGAGAGCCAGCGCCACATAGCGACTGGGACGGGCCTGTCCCGGAACACGGTGGTCAAATACATCTCCTCGGCGGAGAGGTTGGGGCTGTCCCGGGACGGACCGGGTCCCAGCGAGGAGCAGCTGAGCAAGCTGGCGGCCATCGGCCGTGCGGGACCGCGGCAGACCAAGATGCCCATAGAGGAGAGGCTGTCCCCCTGGGCCGACCAGATTCAGCAGTGGCTCATCGGGGACCGGCTGCAACTGACCCGCATCCGGGAGTTGCTCTTGGAGCGGGGCTGCGATGTGCCCTATTCGTCGTTACAGCGCTTCGTGGCCCGCCGCAACTGGCGAGGCCGCAGTCTTCGGACGGTGCGGATGGAGGAGAGTCCTCCGGGCGAGGTGGCGGAGCTGGACTTCGGTCGGCTGGGGCCGCTGGAGGACCCGGAGACGGGACGCCGCCGGACGGTGTGGGCGCTGATCGTGGTGCTGGCCTACTCGCGGCACAGCTTCGTCTGGCCCACCCACGGGCAGAAGCTGGAGGACGTGGTCGCCGGACTGGAGGCGGCCTGGGCTTTCTTCGACGGCATACCCAAGTACCTGGTCATCGACAACTTCCCGGCGGCGGTGGCCGGGGCCGACGCCCTGCACCCCAGGCTGACCAGGGGCTTCCTGGAGTACTCGCAGCGCCGGGGCTTCATCACCGACCCGGCCCGGGTGCGCCACCCCAGGGATAAGCCCAAGGTGGAGCGGGGAGTCCAGTACGTGAGAGAGCGCTTCTTCAAGGGAGCCTCCTTCAGGGACCTGCCTCACATGCGGAAGGAAGCGCTCCACTGGTGCCGTGAGGTGGCCGGACAGCGGGTGCACGGCACCACCAGGCGCAAGCCCGTGGAGGTCTTCGACACAGAGGAGCGCCAGACGTTGCTGCCCTGGGACGGCGATCCCTACGAGGTTACCCGCTGGCGCAACGCCAAGGTGCAGCGCGACCACCACGTGACCTGCCAGCACGCCCTCTACTCGGTGCCGTCGGCCCTGTGCCCTCCGGGGCAGCAGGTGGAGATCGCGCTGGACAGCAAGCTGGTGCGCATCTACCACCGGGGCAAGCTGATCAAGGTCCATCCCCGTCAGCCCAGGGGCAAACGCTCCACCGACACCGACGACTACCCAAAGGAGTTCATCGCCTACACCCTGCGAGGGCCCGACAAGATCAAGCAGAGCGCGGCGGAGCTGGGAGAGGCGGTGGCCGCCTTCGCCGACCGGCTCTTCGAAGGCCCCACGCCTTGGGCCAAGGTGCGGCAGGGACACAAGCTGCTCCGCCTCGCCCAGCGCTACACCCCCGACCGGCTGAACGACGCCTGCCGCAAGGCCTTGGACGTGGACCTCATCGACGTGCACCGCGTCGAGCGCATCCTGGTTGAAGCCCTGGAGCAGCAGGATGCGCCGCCCCTTGCCGACCTCATACCGCCGGGGCGCTTCGCCAGGCCCGGCTCCGTCTTCGCCCTGGTCAACGGCCATCACCCAACCGAAGGAGTTACGCTATGACCCGCAACCGCAACGTCGATCTGGCCCCGCTGCTCAAGACCCTCAAGCTCAGCGGCATGCTGGACACCCTGCCCGAGCGCATCGCCCTGGCCCGAAGGGACCAGTTGGACTATGCCGCCTTCCTGGAGATCATCCTAGCCGACGAGGTCAGCCGCAGGGAGAACCGGCGCATCGAGACCCGCCTGAACCGGGCCGGCTTCGAGGAGACCTGCCGCCTGGAGGACTTCGACTGGACGTCCGAAATCACCCTGGACCGCCGCCTCCTTGACGCCGCCTTCTCCCTGGACTTCATCCCCAGGCACGAGCACGTCCTGCTCATGGGACCGGCGGGCGTCGGCAAGAGCTTCCTGGCCCAGGCCCTCGGCTACGCCGCCGTCAGAGCCGGATACTCCGTCCGCTTCATCCACGCATACGACTTCTTCAAAGCCATGTCCCAAGCCAGGGTGGACAACTCGGTGGACAAAGCCTTCCGCTCCTTCCTCTCCCCCGACCTGCTCATCCTCGACGACCTGGGCCTGCACCGTCTCAACGCACAACAGTCATCGGACCTCTACCAGCTCATCGTCGGCAAGCATCGGGCCTCCAGCTTCGTCATCACCTCCAACCGCGCCATCGAGGAGTGGCTCGGCCTCTTCAACGATCCCATCCTGGGCAACAGCGCCCTGGACCGTCTGGCCAACACCAGCTACCAGATCGTCATCGAGGGCACCAGCTACCGGGAGAGGCTCTCTCCTCACCGCGCCCTACTGGGCAAAGTGGCCAAAATCCTCGGCAAGAAGGGAGGTGATTGAACCGCCGATAGCATCCTGTCATAATCCGTATCATCGGCGTTCAGGGTGGCTCAATGTTCGTGGGTAACCTGGCTCAAAGATCTTGGGTAACGACAGCTTGAGCCTCGGGCCTGCGCGGGGCCGTTGGGATGGGCTAGGGCGTTGAGTCCTCGGGTCGGGTCTCGGGGGCTTCCCTGGGTTTTTGGTTCCTCCTTAAGGTTGGTGTCGGGTCTAGACTTAGAACAAATATAAGGCTCAAATGTTTGCCTGTCAAGGGGCAAAGTCACATTTGGGGGGAGGGGATGTGCCCCGCCCCAGGGCGACCAGCCGGTCGCCCCTACGGGAGGGGATGCCCCCGGCCCCACTGAGGAACCCTCACCCCCTTGATCCCCCTCTCCCTTAGGGCCATTAAGGGAGAGGGGGAGGAAAAAACAGAGGGAGACACCTGCGCCCTGGCGCAGGTGTCTCCCTCTAGTTTGGTACTGGGGGGAGGGGGGTTTGTGATACGAGTAGGACTACAGGAGCTCAGCAATCGGGGGAGATGATTGAATATTTTAAGGGGTTGGGAGCCATATCACTTCAGAGAGACCACCCATCGGAGTGATCCGAGGGCAGATCCGGTACTCCTGCGCATCGCAGGGCATCATATACACGATCGTATTGTGTGGGGTCACGGGTAGGGTCGCTATGGTCACCCTTGGGTACCCATATCACGAGGCCCTTTCGCGCTCGCGTCAACAGAACCCGATACCTGTTGAGCGTGAAATCGCGCTCGGCCTCATTTTGTACATTTTGCCAACGGGCGCCGCGGAATTTGCGATAGTCCCATGCATCTCCCAATTCAAGTGGTGTTAGGTCGAGGCCCCAACACAAGCCAACCCAGTCCAACTCCAGTCCCTGACATTCGAATTCCGATGCGGCCACTTCCAAGGAGTAGCTAGAACGAACGTCTAGGCCTGGCTCCAAAAACCACTTTTCGTAAGGAAAGTTCAACCGAAACCCGCTGGATCGTTCAAGCCCATCGGCTCTCAATCTCAGGTCCATAGATGTTGCGACCAGACCAGTCCTATCCATTGGGTCAAGACGATGATGCATCCGCAAACATGCACGCGCCGTCGTCAGTTCACGAGTTACGTAGCACGGAAAATCTTCCGTAACGGGGAAGTGCGTTCTTGCGATATCGAAGCGAAGTGACAGAAACTCGTTGACCCACTCGATCCAACGCTGAGCGCGGTGATTCCTAACCACAACATCAAGGTGAGCTAGAGGTTCTTCTTTAAATGCAACGTTTGCGGGAATGGCACCGTCGAACAACTTGTGCCCTGCTACGCTCTCACCACCAATTAGTACTTCCGGGGAAGCAATCACTTGCCAGGGAACAGGTCGATCTTGGAGCGCTCGGCCCCATTCCTCCAATCCAGCCTCACCTAGGAATATCTCTTGCCCGCCACCCACCAAAGCAACGATTACAGTCCAGTCAGGCAAACGCTCCATTACCTCGCAAAGTAGTGAAGCTTCCGAGGAGTTTACGTCACGTTTGCGGGCCATCTGCTTACTGTCCCATGCCCGTTGGGCCTCATCGAAAATTACTACATTCTCATGTGGAAGCTCTTCGGGCCGTTCCAAGTGAAATCGGAGGAAATTGTGCACGTTTTGAATGAAAGTAGTGACTTCATGTTCACATTCTTTCCGCTTACGACCTTTGCCGACCTGATTCTGGACTAAGGCCTCGCGTACCACTTTAACCAACGGTCCGTTGCCGGACAGAAATATTCCAGAGAGAGAGGATGAGTGTCGCATTCCTTGGCCGTGAACGACATTGAGACCAGTCAGGGTCTTCCCGGCTCCTGGGATGCCCGTGACGAAGCAGACTGTTCGGCGGCTATTCCGTTGAGCATCCTGGATGGCTTCGAAGAGCATCTGTGTAGTTTGATCGAGGTTGCGCGCATGCCTATGAGACAATTCGCGAACATCGTGCCCATCGTAGAGAAGTGTTGCAGCCTCGATTATCGTGGGCGTCGGACGGTAGGGAGAATTCAGCCACCTCCTTGGAGTTATAAATTCTGCTGGAGCATGGTCACCGTCACTCTGCACACTAAGAAGGTGCTGGCCCAGATTTGTTCCATTAGTCTTAACTAAGGTGGTGACATCCGGATTGCTCTCCACCAAGCCGGAAAAGCCGGACAGGCCCGTTTCGGCATCTGTAGCGCACAGCATGGGAACGATTCTCCGGTCGTGGGACTCTGCGTGAAAATCCCGGAGATCTCGGGCGTAGGACGTTGCTTGCCAGCGAGAAGTGGAGTCAAAGGCTCGCGCACCCATCTTGAACTCGATCACAAAGACCGTCGTAGAGTTCAAGAGGACTACGTCGGGTCGGCGAGAGCGACGAGGTATCTCATACTCCAGAATAATGTGCCAGTGTTGGAACTGCGGAGATGCTAGTTGCTCTTTGAGGAGACGTATCTCCCGCCTCCAAGCTTCAATTTGAGCCGTCCTTTGATTGGGCACCCCGGTAGAGGCAATACCACTGGTTAACCGACCTATTAAGGTGTCTTCTGCAGTGCTTATGAACTCTCTTACGGATGACGCGTGTCCATAGCTCAAATAGAATTACCCTCTCTGCCTCAAAGTTCAGCTGTGTTTGGTTGAAGCTTATACGCGATGCAAACTATGCAATGACTGATTTGGGAGGGGGGTGGGTTATCCGCCCATTTGGGCGATGCGCCGGGCCATCCAGGTGATGTAGGCGGTGCGGGTCATTTTGCGGCGTCGGGCTTCGCTGTCGATGAAGGCGGCTACGCCCTCGTCCAGGGTGAGGTTTGCACGGACCTTGCGGCCCGAGATTCTTAGGAGGGGTATGGAGACTAGCTGGCTACCCTTTGGAACGTCAATCGACTGGAAGAGGCTGGGACCGGGCAGGACTTCTCCGTCTTCTTCTACATCCAAGGTATAGTCACGCAAGGCATCCTCGGCGTTTACCAGGGCGTCGTCAACGGTGTAGCCCATAGCAACACAACCCGGCAGGTCAGGGAAGACGACTCCATACGCGCCTTCCCGTCCGGCTACAAGGGCGGGGTAACGGAGTGTCTCATTGGTCATAATGGCGCTCCTATTCATTCCAGCCTGCTACCTTCGAAATGTCTGCTGCAACTGGTATTGCAATAGTCTTATGGCGCGGAAGGGTGATTCTGCCCTTGCGATCAGGGTGCTTGTAAATATCGTGGTTCCCGCCGTGTCGGGCCAAATACCAGCCCTCGCGCTCCAACCTTTGCAAGATCTTACGCCTGCTGACTTCCATTAAGTGCCTATATTAGCACTTGTTGTTGGTGTGCGTACAGTGGTGAGAACCCCGCCCCTGGGCGACCCGCCGGTCGCCCCTACAGGGGAAAGGGAGCCGGACACCCGGCCCCGTCCCTCGGGATGGATTCCCGATCGGGGTCGGGAATGACGAATTAGAAGGGGTGGATTCCGCTTCGCAGGCCGGAATGACAATGATGGGAGGTGGGATATTATAGGGGGACGGGGGAGGGGCTGGTGGCACAGGTGCAGATACCAGGAAATAACAGGGGGCAGGTATGAAGAACGGGTACAGGATTTTTGATGCGGATATGCACATCATGGAGGACCTGAAGTTCGTGGAATATATACCGGCGGAGTACCGGGACCGGGGGCCGAAGGCGATTCCTCCCGATGAGAGTTTCCCGGACTTCACGGGGTCGACGCTGGAGGGAGCACAGCTGTCGGGGCCGGGGCGGATTTATCCCACGCCCGAGATGCGACCGAACGCGGCGTTGTCCCGGAAGTCCTTCGCCGAGGGGATGGCGAAGTATGACGAGGGTCGGGCGGACGGGTTCGGGCCGAAGTCGCAGATGCTGGCCCTGGAGACTGAGGGGATAGACATCGCGGCGATGTACCCTTCGTCGACGATACTGAGCTTTCCGACGCCGAAGACCAGCGGGCTGGACCCGAAGCTGTCGGCAGCGATATGCAAAGGGTACAACGACTGGCTGACGGACTTCTGCTCGGCTGACAGCTCTCGGATGAAGGGAGTCGCGGCTACGCCGATACACGGGGTTGAGGAGTCGGTGGTGGAGATCAGTCGGGCGGTGAAGGAGAACTCGATGATAGCGGCGTATATCCGGCCGAACGTGATAAACGGTCGGAACCTGCACGACGCCTACTATGAGCCGCTGTACTCGACACTGGAGGAGCTGGACATCCCGCTGGTGGTACACGAGGGGACGGCGGGCGGGCCGCCGGGGGCCGACCAGCGGTTCCTGGGGAACTGGGTGATGATGCACATGGCGGCGCACCCGCTGGAGCAGATGCTGGGGAGCGAGAGCATAGTGGTCGGGGGTGTGCTGGAGCGGCATCCGAAGCTGAGGGTGGCGTTCCTGGAGTGCGGGTGCAGCTGGCTGGTCTACTGGCTGTGGAGGCTGGACGAGGAGCTGGAGGCGTGGGGCTGGCACGAGGTGCCGTGGCTGAAGAAGAAGCCCAGCGAGTACTTCATGGAGCAGTGCTACGTGTCGATGGAGGGGGATGAGCCGGGGGTGAAGTACTACGTGGAGATGTACGGGAACGACCGGCTACTATGGGCGTCGGACTACCCGCACCCGGACGCCGGGTACCCGCACGCGACGGAGGAGTTCCTGGCGCTGGAGTCGATATCCGAGGAGACGAAGAGGAAGGTGCTGTGGGACAACCCGATGGGGTTTTATGGGTTGTAGCTAGAGCTTCAGAAGGGACTGGAGGCCCTTGCGGGCTCTGGTGGGACCGACTACGGCGAGGTTGAGGTTGTCTGTGGTGAGGAGGGTCTGGGCTACGCGTCGGGTGTCTTCGAGGGTGACGGCGTCTACTCGCTGGACTACGTCGTCGACCATGAGGACCTGGCCGGTGATGATCTCCTGGGCGCCGTACCAGCCGGCGACGCTGCGGGTGTCCTCGGTGCGGAGAAGGAGCCGGCCCTTGACCAGCTCCTTGGACTTTTCGAGCTCGGCCTCGGTGATGCCGTCCTTGATTTTCTGAAGCTCATTCATAATGCCGCCGAGGGTTTCGGAGGTGCGGGAGGGGTCGGTGCCGGCGGCTACGCAGAGGGCGCCGCAGTCGATGTAGTGGTTGTTGTAGCTGAAGACGCTGTAGGCGAGGCCCCGGTTTTCCCGCAGCTCCACGAAGAGTCGGCTGCTCATGCCATCGCCGAGGACGACGTTGAGGAGGTCGAGGGCGTAGCGGTCGGGGTGGGTGACGGGGAGGCCCCGGACGGCGAGGTTGAGGTGGACCTGTTCTATCTTGCGGTACTCAAGGTCCATACGGGCCGAGTCCTGGGGCCCGGGTGCGGGGGCGAAGGTGCGAGGTTCGGTCGGGAGCCAGTCGTCGAGGCGGGAGGCGAGGGCGTCGACGACTTCGTCGTGGTCTATTGCACCGGCGACGGATACGACGGTGTTGCCGGGGGAGTAGTGGGCGTGGAAGTAGTCGAGGAGCTGGTTGCGGGTGATGGCGTTGATGGAGTCCCGGGTGCCGCCGATGTCGCGGCCGAGGGGGTGGTCGGGCCAGACGAGCTGGTCAAGGAGGACTTCGATCCACTGGTTGGGGGCGTCCTTGACCATGTTGAGCTCTTCGAGGATGACGCGGCGCTCTTTTTCGATGTCCTCGGGGTCGAAGCGGGAATTGCGGAGCATGTCGACGAGGAGGTCGAGGGCCTGGGGGAAGTGGGGGAGGGCGACCCTGGCCCAGTAGGTCGTGATCTCCTGGTCGGTGGAGCCGTTGAGTGCGCCTCCGACACCCTCGACGGTCTCGGAGATCTGTTGGGGGAGGGGCCGCTTCTCGGTGCCCTTGAAGCAGATGTGCTCGATGAAGTGGGAGATGCCGGCCTGGGCTTCGTCCTCGTATCGGGAGCCGGTGCCGACGAGGATGGCCATGGTGGCGGATCGGGTGTGGGGCATGTTGCAGGTGATGACCCGCAGGCCGGAGTCCAGGGTGGTCTTTTGGTAGGTCTGGTCGGCGATGGATGGGACGGTTTGGGTTTCAGTCAGGGACATTCAGGGGCCTCCGGGGATCTCGGTAGGTTGTGTACGTGGGCCACCCCTCCGCTCGACCCTTCGACTCCGCTCACGATGAGCGGGACCACTGCGGGGAGGGCGACCAGCCGGTCGCCCCTACGGGAGGAAGGAGGGAGAGGGGATGGGATCCCGCCCCAGATCCCTCGCGGGGCATCGGGATGACAGGGGAGACAGCAGGAGGAGATCAATCTTCCCAGGAGACGTGGCCGTGGATGTCGTCGGGGTGGGAGCGGGACTTGAAGCCGGCGTGGAGGCGCCTGGTCTCGCCGAGGACGCCTTCGTCGCCGTGGCCCGGGTAGATGTTGACATCGTCGCCCAGGTTGATGAGCTTATTGTCGACGTGGTGGAGGAGCTGCTGGAAGTTCTCGGGGGACTCGGTGTAGCCGGGGCCGCCGGGGAACAGGGTGTCGCCGCTGAAGAGGTGCTTGCCCCAGACGAGGGAAGTTGCCCCGGGCGTGTGGCCAGGGTTGTGGATGGTCCTGAAGGTGATGTTGCCGAAGGAGTAGCTGCCGTCATCTCCGAGGTGCTGGTCAGCTTTGAAGGGAAGCTCACCCTCGTCGTCGGGGTGGACAATGAACGGCACGCCGAGGGCGTCCTTGATGGCCTGGGCGCCGTCGATGTGGTCGAAGTGGGTGTGGGTGAAGAGGACGGCCTGGACGTTGGTGTCCTTGGCCTGCTCAAGGACGCGCTCGGGCTCGGCGGGGGCGTCGATCATGACGCTCTGGTTGGTCCTGGGGCAGACGACGAGGTAGGCGTTGTTGACGTAGTCGCCGGTGACGATCTTCCTGATTTCGATGTTTTCGTCTTTATGCAATACGGGCATGGCGTCCCTCCAAGGGTGGTGGGCTTGGGGAAATAGTGGGTGAAAGCTTAGCAAATGGGGGGTGGGGTTGCAATGTGGGGAGGGGGTGCCCCTCCCAACCCCTAAGGAGTAATTGCAGTCCCGCCCACCCGCCCTGTTTTATTGAATTATCAGGGGGGAGGGGGAGAAAAGAGAAGGGGAGCACCCTCACCCCAGATCCCTCGCGGGGCATCGGGATGACAGTGGGCGGCGGGAGCGGATTGCGGTTAGGGTTCCCACGCTTCGGGGATGGGGCCCGACGGTGTGTAGGTGCCCTGTTCGTCGTGGGTCTCGTGGCCGTAGATTGGGGGGTTGAAGATGCTCATGACGTACAGGCCGTTTTCGGACTCGATGAAGTGGCGGTCCTTGGGGCCTACGACGTATAGGGTGCCGGGAGCGAGGTCCCATCTTTCGCCGGTGGTTACGTCTTCGACGGCACCCTCGCCATCCAGGATGTAGTTGGCCTCGACGTGGTTCTGGTACCAGAGAACGATGCTTTTGCCTCCCGGGGCCCGGGGGGTGGAGATGGTGAAGCCACATTCGTCATCATGGAGTAGGTAGCGGTAGGCGTTGGTGCGGCCATGCCCTATGGGGACGACCCTGGTGTCCGAGAGTCGCTTTACGATCATTGTGCGGCCCGATTCACCCTGCCAGGCAGGTGGAATGTCGCCGGTGGGAGGGTAGGAGCCGTCCGCGTCGTGGCGCTCGCCGCCGAGGGTGGCGGGGTTGAAAACGCTGACCGCATGCAGGTCGGTAGTGGTGGTGATGCGGTGCCGGTCCCAGGGACCGACGACGTAGAGGTCTCCGGCGCCCAGTTCCCAGCTCTGGCCGCTGGTAAGGTCGGTCAGTTCCATTTCTCCCGAGATAATGAGGTTGCCTTCGACGTGGTTCTTGTACCAGAGGTCGGCGGTGGAACCTGCGGAGACCTGGACGTCAGAGACGGAGAAGCCGCAGCCGTCGGACTGGGTGAGGAGTCGGGTGGACTGTAACCTCGTGGCCCCTTCAGTTCGGACCATCTGTTTGTCGGTGCCTGCCAGGTCTTCGACTCTTCTTACGAACATGGGGTTGCCTCCGGAATCTGTAGTTTACGGTCTCCAGGCCTCGGGGATGGGGCCGTTTGGGGGATAGCCGCCGAGCTCGTCGTGGGTTTCATCGCCGACGAGGGGCGGGTTGAAGATGCTGAGCAAGTAGAAACCCTTCTCGGAGTAAAGCTGGTGCCGGTCCTTGGGGCCTACTACATACACCGTGCCGGGGGCCAGGTCCCACGTCTCCCCGGTCGACTTGTCCTCCACCGTGCCTTCACCCTCCAGGATATAGTTGGCCTCCACGTGGTTCTGGTACCAGAGAACTATGCTCTTGCCTCCCTCGCCCCGGGGCGTGGATACGGTGAATCCACATCCGTCTTCCTGGGTCAGGTACCTGTACGCGTTTGCCCTGTCATGGCCGATGCGCACGACACGGGTGTCGGCCAGCCGTTTGATGAACATGGTCCGCCCCGATTCTCCTTGCCAGGCAGGCGGGATGTCGCCGGTCGGGGGGAAGGAGCCGTCTTCGTCGTGCCTCTCGTTGCCGAGCACCGGCGGACAGAAGACGCTGACGAGATGGACGTCGCTCTTTGCCGTGATGCGGTGCCTGTCCTTAGGCCCGACCATGTATGCGTCCCCGGCGCCAAGCAGCCACTTCGCGTTGTTGGACAGGTCGGTGACCTCCAGTTCCCCCGTGACAATCAGGTTTGCCTCGACCTGGTGCTTGTACCAGAGGTCGATGGACATGCCGGTGGCAGCGAGCACATCGGAAAGGGAGAAGCCGCAACCGTCGGCTTTGGTCAGGATGCGTCGGGAATGGAGTTGTCCTTCGCCGGCCATCCTGATCATTTCATTTGGGGTACCGTTGAGCTCTTCCAGCCTTCTTACGAACATCCTCTTACCTCCAGGTTATTTGTCTATTACTGGCGTGCGGACCTATTCGACCCCGACTCTCTATTTTCTTGCTACGGTCTCCAGGCTTCGGGGAGGGGGCCGGTGGGGGGATAGCCGCCGAGGTCATCGTGGGTCTCGTTGCCGACGAGGGGCGGGTTGAAGACGCTGATGAGGGAGAATGCGGTGTCGAAGCTCATGAGGTGCCTGTCCTTCGGCCCGACGAAGTACATGGAACCGGGGGCCAAGGCCCACTTTTCGCCGGTGTTCAGGTCCTCGACGGATCCCTGGCCTTCGACAACGTAGTTAGCCTCGACGTGGTTCTGGTACCAGAGCTCCTTGCCGTGGCCCTCGGAAGAGCGGGGCATGGATACGGTGACGCCGCACTGGTCGGCCTGGGTGAGATACCGGGAGGCGGTGGCGCCCGTGCCCCGGACGCCGACTGACTGGGCGTCCTCGGGCCTCTTTACCATCATGGTCCGTCCAGACTCGCCTGCCCAGGCCGGGGGGACCTCGCCGGAAGGCGGGTATGCGCCGTCCTCGTCAGGGGTCTCGGTGCCGACGAGGGCGGGGTTGAAGACTGTGACACCGTGAAGCTCGGTTTTCGTCGATACGTGGTGCTTGTCCTTCGGGCCGACCACGTACACGTCGCCCGGCCCGACCTCCCAGCTTTTGCCGGTGGCGTACTCCGTAACCGTTGCGCTGCCGGAGAGGACGATGCTGACTTCAATGTGGTGCTTGTAGTGGCAGTCGATCTCCCAGCCTGCGGAGAGCCGGACGTCGGCGAGGGAGAAGCCTGCGCCGTCGGTCTTTGTGACCAGACGTACGGCCTTGAGCCACAGGTCTCCGTCCCTCCAGTTCACTTCTTTGTCGGAACCTGCGAGCTGGTCAATGGTCCTTACGAACATATCGTGTCACCTCCGGTTATATGGTTTTCGTAACCGCGCCTCGGGATCACCCTCACTCCCTCGGGGACTCGGGACAGGCTCTGGCCCTCTCCCGTCGAGGGAGAGGGGATTGGACACCACCCCAGATTCCTCGCGGGGCATCGGAATGACAGTGGGAACACTTAGGGTCTCCAGGCTTCGGGGAGGGGGCCGGTGTAGGGGTAGCCGCCCTCGGAGTCGTGGGTCTCGTCGCCGACGAGGGGCGGGTTGAAGACGCTGAGAAGGTAGAAGCCGGTGTGGGTGTTGACCTGGTGCCTGTCCTTCGGGCCGACGAAGTACATGGAGCCCGGGTAGAGGTCCCATTTCTCGCCGGTAGTCAGGTCTTCGGCGGTGCCCTCTCCCTCGATCACGTAGTTGGCTTCCACGTGGTTCTTGTAGTGGAGGACGATGCCGTCGCCGGCGGGGGAGCGGGGGGTGGAGATGGTGAAGCCGCACTCGTCGGCCTGGGTGAGGTATCGGTAGGCCCTGGCGGCGCCGTAGCTGACGCCGACCACGCGGGTGTCGGCGACCCGCTTCAGGAACATCGTCCGGCCCGACTCACCAGCCCAGGCCGGGGGTACTTCGCCGGAAGGCGGGTATGCGCCGTCCTCGTCGGGCTTTTCGTTGCCAACCAGGGCAGGGTTGAAGACGGTGACGCCGTGCAACTCGGTCCTGGTCGAGACGTGGTGCTTGTCCTTCGGCCCCACGACGTACAGGTCGCCGGGGCCAACGTCCCAGCTGTTGCCGGTGGCGTACTCCGTAACCGTTGCGCTGCCGGAGATGACGAAGCTGGCTTCTATGTGGTGCTTGTAGTGACAGTCGATCTCCCATCCTGCGGAGAGCCGTACGTCGGCGAGGGAGAAGCCTACGAGGTCGGCCTTGGTAACGAGTCGGGCGGCTCGGAGCCAGAGGTCTCCGTCCTGCCAATTGACTTCCTTGTCGGTACCTGCGAGCTGGTCTACGGCTCTTACGAACATGTCACCATCTCCTGTCTCTTGGTGGATACAGTCTATTTCAGATGTCAGCTTTTGGTCAGTATCTCCAGGGGAAGCTTGGAGAGGAGTTCGAGGCCGGTTTCGGTCATGACGAAGGTGTCTATGAGGCCGGCGGAGCGGGGGTCTTTGCCCCGGGAGAAGATTTCGTAGTTGGTGACGAAACCGGGCTGCATGGGCTCGTCGACGAAGCCGCCTCCCACGACTCTTGTGTGGCCGACCCAGTCGGGGGGGAGGGAGAGGCCGACGTCGTAGCCGCCGCGGTCGACCTCGCCGGTGAGGCCTATGGAGGCGAGATATTCGTCGATGGCCCGGCCGATGGCGGTGGGGGGATCTCCCACCTTCACCTTGTCCTGGACGTAGGGGATGCTCTCGGCTAGGGCTTTCATGCGGTCTACGGTCTTCTGCTCGGGTTGGCCAAGGCAAAGGAAGCGGCAGAGATCGGCATGGTAGCGGTTGTAGACGCCGCACACGTCGGCGAAGATGATCTCGCCTGCCTCGAGGCGGAGTCGGGTGGTGGGCTTGTGAGGCATGCGGAAGCCCTCCTTGCTGACTACGCACCGGATGGCGGTCTCCTCGCCCCCGGCCCTGGCCATGGCGTACTGCATAGCGCCGTTGACCTCGAGCTCGGTGATGCCGGGGGCGGCGGCTTCCACACCTGCCATAATGCCGGTGTCAGCGATCTCGGCGGCTTTACGTACGCAGGCGACCTCCAGGGGAGACTTGGTAA
This sequence comes from Dehalococcoidia bacterium, assembly GCA_965207225.1. GTDB lineage: Bacteria > Chloroflexota > Dehalococcoidia > Plut-88900 > Plut-88900 > Plut-88900. The sequence continues at coordinate 55,726 of CBDBLV010000001.1, read as the reverse complement.
GGCCGACGGTGTCGACAATCCAGGATCCGTCAACGACCCGGGCCCCGGCGCCCGACATCTTCTCTTCCATGGCCTGCATCATGGCGGGTGACGGGGCGTAGGCCCACTTCTCGATGCCGACGCAGCCCTTGAGGAGGCCCCGGTCTTTCATGGTGTCGATTACGGTGTCGAGCTGGGGGCCCATGGGGTGGAAGGGGAAGGTGGCGTAGAAGACGGCCTCGTCGATGTAGCAGAAGTCGTTGACCATGCGCTCATGGTAGGAGTCGAAGAAGAGGACTTTCGGGTCGTCGGCGCGGATGACGAGGCCGGTGGGGGAGGCGTGGTAGAACCAGATGATGTCGAAGCCGGTGAGGTAGGTGATGTTGCGGGGGGAGCTGACGTAGAGGACGTCGATGCCTCGGTCGGCCATGCGCTGGCGGACCTTGGCGCGTCGGGTGTCATATTCTTCGTTGGGGAAGACGGCGCCGAAGGTCCTTTCGTTGGGGAGGTCAGTCATCGGTGTCTCCTTACGGGCGGGGATTTTGATTGTTTGAGGAAAGGCCTTTTAGTTGGTTCGGGGGTGAAGGGAGGGGTGGGATTTGATGGTGGTTACAATAGCGGGAGGGGTAGGGTGGGGGCAAGGGGGAGATGGCACATTGGGGCGGGGAGATCCCCGCTTCCCCGGGGGAACCCTCACCCCCTTGATCCCCCTCTCCCTTAGGGCCTGTAAGGGAGAGGGGGAGAGAAAAACAGAGGGAGCCGCATGGGCTGCGCCCATGCGGCTCCCTCTAGTTCAGTACTCGGGGAGAGATTGATTTCCGACTTTTCGGGGATGGCAGGGGTGGGGTGTCAGCATCTTGCATGTGGCGCCAAGCTGCAGGGTCCCTTGACCTGCGCCGAAAGTATGTGTAATTTTGTTACACACTTTATTTAGATTTGCGGGAGAGCGATATGGCCAGAGTACAGCTGGTGATGGCAGACGAAGATAGGGAACGTTTCGTTGAGCAGGCGAGGCGTGAGGGAATGTCCCTGAGTGCGTGGCTGCGAGCCGCCGCCCGCGAGCGCCTTGCTATGCGCCGGCGCGTGAAGCTATTCGAGACCCCTGAAGACGTTGAGGAGTTCTTCCGATCATGTGCCTCTCTGGAAGGGCCGGGTAAGGAGCCGGACTGGGATGAGCACCTGGAGGTCATCAACCAGTCGCGTGGAAGGGGAGTTGCGGGAACGTGATCTTCGTCGACACCAACGTTTTCATGTACGCGGTGGGACGCCCCCACGCGCTTCGAAAAAATGCCCAGGAGTTCTTCGTCGAAGCCAACCGGCGCAGCACCCCGCTATGCACCTCGGCAGAGGTCATGCAGGAGCTGACCCATGCGTACCTGCCCAGCGAAAGGCTGCAAACCTTCGATGCGGCACTGGGGCTGATAGCAAACGCCGCGGTTGAGGTTTGGCCACTGGAAGAGGCGGACGTGGCCCTTGCGAGGCGTCTCCATGAGCGGCACCCCGCACTGCAAGCCCGGGGCCTTTGCCACCTGGCCAGTTGCCGCAGACGCGGCGTCCGGGAGATCAAGACCTTCGACCAGGTATTGGCGACGGTCGCCGGCGATCCATCTATCCGGTAGAGGGTCGATGGCTAGGGGGTGGTGGCACTGGGGGTGGGGATATCCCCGGGTACCTAGGGGCACCAGAGTCTTCTATATGCAGGCATAATACGCGCAATGTGTCCAGTTAGTTATCACTTGCGGTATTTATCGGTTGCTTGAGGATTCAGTAGCTTCCAGCCTCCCGAATCTAATCTAACTGCAAATTCCCGTGCCTTTGTTGACTGTACCAGAGATGCATGGTCTGACGCCTCCATGCGATTACTTCGGCATCGTCGTTCGGCAAGTCTTCCACCTTGCGGCGCATACCGCATTTGCATCTCCAGCGGCCTTTTGGCCTATCCGGAGAGTCCCATCCAACAAGGAAGACAGAATCGTACTTTTTTACATGTCTTTCCATTCGATGCCTTGTGAATACTGCACAATGAGACCAAATGGCCGCATGGCCTAAACGACATTTGCTTGCGAGGACAAGTTGCCAGAGGGGGCGTCGGAATTTCGCTGCTAACAGCCCAATTAGAGCTAATATCAGAAACGAGACAACCGTAGCAACTACGTCGTCAGCGACTCCATTTAAGAATTCAATCACTCTGCTCTAATCGTCTCGGGTCGCTACCTTATGTTGGGGCCTGGGAGTGAAGAGTATTGTTAAAGACTGCCAACTACTCATCCTCACCAAGACCAATTTCCTTCAATAGGAGTCGACCTAGTGGAGATAGTTGGTAGCCTTGGATTTTCATTGCTCCGGTCATTGTGTCAAATTTTGGGATGTCCGTTTGATGCTCCGTTTCGTATCGAGGGTCGAGCAAACCCTCCTGGGCAAGGTGTTTCTTGTAGCTCTGCTGCAAGGCGTACTTTGCATGGGCTTCCGGAGAAGAATTTATGCCTGGCGGGGCGGGATGCAAAGTTGTTTTATGCGTTTCCCTGAATTCCTCATCTCCGCCTATTGTGGGCTGTCTGTAATATCGCAGCCATATCACCTCTACATCGCTCAGTTCGCCCAAAATCCTCAAGAGATGTCGCGACTCGGCAAGCTCAATTCCTTCGGGGCTCATGCCACTTGCAATCAGCGTAGCAATGTAGGATCTTCTTTCTTCGCTAACTGAATGAGCCGCCTGTCGACACGCCTCTTCAAAGAGATCCGAAAATACTTCATCGTGATATGGAGCGTCTTCGAGTGTTATTTCCAAGCGATTTAGCTTGCGTTCAAGCTCGGCAATATATTTCGCAAGTCTGTCTAACCTTTGGTTTGGCACCACCGTTCCGATAAATTCGGAAACAACGGACCCCGCCAAAGGGATAAGGCTTGTACTCCCGCGCACTAGAGCTACTCCATAATCAACCTTATTTGCCTTTAATTCCTTCGGCATATTGTCGGACTCTTTTTTCTTACCCAATGAGTTTTACCCTTTTAAGCCATCGTTTGGGAGAGTCTATCGTTGCTAATAGGAGCTACTTCTACCCCATCCTCCCCCCCAACCGTGACCTCTCCCTTTTGCCATCATACGAACTTGTATGCTATAATCCCACCCATGCCCAACCACATCCAAACAACCGCCGCCCCGCCCCTCCGGGCCGCGAAAACTTTTGCTCAGCACTTTAGGCGTCATTCAATCAAAACAGCTATGAGTTCAATCAACGTTCAATCAAGTTCATTCATTCTTCAATCAACCTCAATCAAATTCAATCGAGATCAATCAACGGGGCAGGTCGGCTAGAGGGTCTTGCGCCAGTCTGCGGCGTCCCGCTCCTTGAAGCGAGAGAGACGGAAGGGGTGGAGGTCGACGCTGGGAGTTTCGCCCATGATTAGCTGGGACATGACTAGGCCGACACCCGGGCCCATGGCGATGCCGTGGCCGCTCATGCCGGTGGCGACGTAGAAGCCCTTCACGCCGGGAGCCTCTCCGAGGATGGGGGTGGCGTCGGGGCTGGCGTCTATGCGGCCTGCCCAGGTGCGCTGGACTTCCAATCGACCGACGGAGGGCAGGAGCCTGCGGAGGTGTCGGATGGAGCGGTCTACGAAGTCGTTGTTGGGCTTGGGCTCGACGCCGATGGTGTGGGCGAAGGGTCGGGAGCGGGCGGGGGAGCCGGGAAGAGTGCGCATGATGTCGTCCAGGAGGTCCTTGCCCAGGTGTACGTTGGTCCTCTTGCGGATGCGGAGGAAGTTGCGCATGAAAAGGCCCACGTCCCGGAGGGCCTCCAGGTCGATGTAGTAGTCGGAATGGGTGCCGTTGGAGATGTAGAAGGTGCCGTCGCGCTTCTGGCGGAAGGTGACCTCGGGGGTCATGACGGTACAGTGGGAGACGAAGGGGGCGGGCTCGGTGCAGGCCACTGTGCCCTTGACGACCCGCTGGGGGACGTTGACGCCGATCATCCGGGCGACCTTGGCGGTCCAGGCCCCGGCCGCGCAGACGACCTTGTCGGTCTCGATGCGGCCGTTCTCGGTGACGACGGCCTTGATGGCGCCGTTCTCGACTTCAAGGCTCTCGACGGCGTGGCCGGTGCGAAGGGAGACGCCGTTTTCCCTGGCGGCATTGGCGATGGCCTCGGTGGCGCGACGGGGCTCGGTCTGGCCGTCGTCGGGGGTGAATATGCCGCCGAGGAAGGGGCCGCTGAGGCCGGGGACTTCACGTTTTACACCTTCCCTGGAGAGAACGGTGGTATCGAGGCCGAGGTCGCGGGCTTCCCGGGCCCAGGCTTCGAACTCGGAGAGTTCATCGTCGGTGTAGGCGAGCTTGAGGGAGCCGCCCTCGATCCACTCGACGTCGGCGCCTATTTCGTCGGACAGGCCGGTCCAGAGCTGCTTGGCGAACATGACGAGGGGGATCTCCCTCGGGTTCCGGCCCTGCTGTCGGACCCAGCCCCAGGCTCGGGAGGACTGCTCGCCGGCGACCTCGCCCTTTTCGACGAGGACGACGTTAACGCCGCGCTTGGCGAGGTAGTAGGCGATGCAGCACCCGACGATGCCTGCACCGATGATTACGACGTCGGCTTTGGTGTCATTGGCGGACAATGTGGGTCTCCTTTGAATAGACGCACTAGACCCTGTCGAAAAAGCTGGTGCCCCCAACGGGATTCGAACCCGTGATCTCCGCCTTGAAAGGGCGGTGTCCTAGGCCGCTAGACGATAGGGGCTGGCGGTGGTGTCGGGCGAAAAAACGCCCGAGGTATTAAACCGCAGGGAGGTGGGAGATGCAACAGGCTTAGGGAAAGAGGGCGAGGGACTCGAGGCCCGTTTCTTCCGGGTAGCCGGCCATGACGTTCATGTTCTGGATGGCCTGGCCCGCGGCACCCTTGACGAGGTTGTCGATGCAACTCACGACCATCACGCGGCCGGTGCGGAGGTCGAGAGTCGGGTAGACGAGGCAGTAGTTGTTGCCCCAGGTCTGCTTGGTCTGGGGTGGCACGTCGACGACACGGACGAAGGGCTCGTCGGCGTAGAATTCACGGTAGAGGTCGGTCAGCTGCCGGCGGCCACTGGCGTCTATTGAGATGGATGTGCCGGAGAGGGTGGCGTAGCAGGAGCTGAGGATGCCTCGGGTCATGGGGATGAGGTGGGGTAGGAAGGTGATCCGGGCGTCGAGGGTCGGGTCAAGGAGGGCGACCTCCTGGACGATTTCGGGGAGGTGCCGGTGGCCGTCTATACCATAGGCTTTGACGTTTTCGTTGACCTCTGAGAAGTGGGTGTTCAGGCTCAGGCCCCGGCCCGCCCCCGACACGCCGGACTTGCTGTCCACGATGATGGTCGGCTCGATGAGCTTCTCCTTGACCAGGGGGGCAAGGGCCAGGATGGCTGAGGTGGGATAGCAGCCGGGGTTGGCCACCAACCGGGCCGTGCCGATCTCGGAGCGGTATAGCTCGGTGAGGCCGTAGACAGCCTCTTCCTGGAGGGCGGCGCTGGCATGAGGGGTGTTGTACCACTCCTCGTATTCGGCGGGAGAGCGGAGACGGAAGTCGGCGCTGAGGTCTACGACGCGGGAGCGGTCCTCGACGAGGGGCACGACCCTCTCGCCGCTGGACTTGTGGGGGAGGGCGGAGAAGACCATCTCTTCCCCGTCCGGCTCCGCTTCGATTACCAGATCGATATCGGACAGATGGGGGAAGACCTCGCCGAGCATCTGGCCCTGGGCGCTGCGGCCTGTGACGGAGGTGAGCTCGATCTCGGGGTGGTTGTGGAGGAGTCGGGCGAGCTCGGCGCCTGCGTAGCCGGTAACGTTGAGGATGGCGGTCTTCATATCGGAATCTCCCTAGCCTGGAAAGAGGCTATAGTCTGCCAATATCCGGGTGGGAATTCAAGGAGGAGGCTCACGTCTTGGCTTTGCGGGACCTGGGCTTGCGGCGGAGTTCGCTGGAGGGGCATTGGTCTTCGAGGACGCAGATGTCGCAGAGGGGGCGTTGGGCCTTACAGACCTGGCGGCCGTGGGCGATGATATAGATATGGGCACCGAGCACGTCGTCGGGGGGGACCTTGGCCTCGAGGATGTCATGGGCATCGTCGGCGGAGACCTTGGGGCCTATTAGGTTGAGGCGTTTGGCGACTCGGTGGACGTGGGTGTCGACGATCATGGCGGGCATGCCGAGGGAGAAGAGGAGAACGCAGCCCACGGTCTTGGGCCCGACGCCCGGGAGTTCCAGGAGCCATTTCTTGGCTTCCGGCATGGGCATTTCGCCGAGGAAGGAGAGGTCCCAGGAACCGTTCCGCTCCAGGACGTCGGTTAGTATTTCCTGAAGCCTGGGGGCCTTGACCTTCGAAAGACCGCCCATCTTTATGGACTCTGCGAGGGCTTCTACATCGGCGTCAAGGACCTCTTCCCAGGTAGGAAAAGTCTCCCTGAGCTTGGCGAAGGCGCGGTAGGAGTTGATGTCAGAGGTGTGCTGGGATAGGACGGTGAAGATAAGCTCGGAGAGTGGGTCGTAGGGGCGGGGAGCGGCTGGGGGGCCGTAGAGCGGCTCGAGACGGGCTATGAGGTCGGAGATGGGAATGTGCTTTGTGGTGCGGCCGCAGAGGGGGGAGGGCTTGCGGCGTCGGGTGGGGGTTTTGGGGTGGGGGGTGGGCATGGGAGTCTCCGGTGATGGTGCTGGTCTGCATATTATCTTAACCCAGGAAGAGGCTCCTGTTGCGGGTCAGGATCGCCCGGTTGCTGCTTTACAGGCAAGTAGTATCTTGCCCTGCCTCGACCCACGGCCGCCAGAAGGCCCAACTCAGTCAGCTGGGCCAGGTCTCGGGAGGCGGTAATGGGGAGGACGCCGGTCACCTCTATGTATTCTGCCCTAGTAATGCTGCCCGCACGAACGGCGTACAATAAGCCATCGGCCTGCCTGGGCTTAAGGCCGTGGCACTCCAGGGTGTTGAGGACGGGGGCGGTGAGCCTGTGCCAGTCGGTCAGGCAGTTAATCAGCTTCTGGGAGCTTTCCAGCATGAGGCCGGTGTAGAACTCTAGCCAACCGGTCACGTCGTATGGCTCAGAGAAGGCTGGGCCGAGGGTGCGCTCGAGGGTGGAGAAATAGAGGTCTCGGGCGTGGTATAGGTCAGCCTCCAGGGAGAGGAGCCTCCTGAAGTGGTAGGGCGACCTCTGGAGCACAAGGGTCGACAGGGCCCTTGCCGTGCGGCCGTTCCCGTCCCAGAAGGGATGAATGGCTACAAGGTGGATATGGGCTATCCCCGACTTAAGGACACGGTCTGTCCCATCCTCCGACCTGAGCCATAGGCCGAAGGCCCTCATCAGGCCGGGCACGTCACCCTGGTTTGGCGGGGTATAGCTACCGACGGTGTTCTGGCCCTTGCGGTATATGCCCGGGGTCAGAGTCTCGGGGGCGGCGTACATGAACTCCCGGTTAAGCTGTCGGATGACGAACTCATCCAGAGGAATGTCGGTCTCATCGCTGAGATAGTCGACGAATTCGTAAGCCCGGGAGGCGTTGACGTTGTCCTGCTCATCCTGGTCCCGGGAGCGCCGGCCGTCCCGGAGTAACCTGCCAACGGCTCTTTCGTCGAGACCCGCACCCTCGATCCTGGTGGTGCCTGAGGCGCGGCTGACGGTTACATCGCGTTTGAGCCAGGCTTCGTGCTTGGGCATAAGGAGCATGTTCTCGACGAGCCAGTGGTTACGGTCAAGGGCCTCGAGGCGCTGCCGCAACAGCGTGGTAGTGTTAAATTGAGGAGCGAAGATAGTATCATTCATCACTAATATGATATGTTTTATTATATCATCAGAATTATCCTATCAAACAATATTTCACAAGTCACCGAAAAGTCCGGCCCCTTTCGCAATAAGGCGGGAGCCTGTTAAACTGCCCTTCCGGCCCGATTTGGCCCGACTCGGAGGAAGCCCTATGCCCGACCTACGCGACCAGATATCCCAAGCCCTGAAGGGTCACGGGGCGGACTACGTGGAAGTGCGGATCGAGGAGGGGGAGTCGACGAGGCTGCTTTACCGGGGTCGGGAGCTGGAGGACGTGGGGATGACGACGAGCCTGGGCGGGAACGTCCGGGCGCTGGTGAACGGGGGGTGGGGGTTCGTGAGCTTCAACACCATCGAGGGGCTCGGGGCACGGGTGGAAGATGCGGTGCGTCAGGCGCGGATTGTGGGGCAGGAGACCAGCGAGCTGGCGGGTGTCGACCCTATAGTGGACATCGTTGAGCCCCAGCTTGGGAAGGACCCCAGGACCCTGACCCTGGCAGAGAAAAAAGGGCTGATGGATGAGTACAACGAGGTGATGTGGGGGGTAGGGGGCATCCAAACCACGCTGATCGCCTATGGGGACGGTCACAAGAAAGTAGTCTTCGCCAACTCGGATGGTAGCTATATCGAGCAGCAGAGGGTGGACGTGAGCCTGAGGTTGTCGGCGACGGCGAGGGACGGGTCGGAGGTGCAGCAGGCGGGTGTAAGCCTCGGGAGCAGCGGTGATTTCTCGGTGGTAGAGGGGCTGCACCAGGATTCGAGGGAGATAGCGGAGAAGGCTGCGAGTTTGCTGGCAGCGCCCAGGGTGCAGGGTGGCGAATACACTGTGATCCTGGACCCAGTGCTGGCCGGGGTGTTCACCCATGAGGCCTTCGGGCACCTATCGGAGTCGGACCACGTATACGAGAACGACCGGCTCAAAGAGGTGATGGTGCTGGGTCGGAAGTTCGGGGGTGAACACCTAAATATCGTGGACGGGGCAGCGGTGCCGGGCCTGAGGGGCAGCTACAAATACGACGATGAGGGAGTACCATCCACTCGGTCGTACCTGATAAAGGAAGGGGATCTGGTGGGGAGGCTGCACTCTCGGGAGACTGCGGCGAAGATGGGTGAGGCGCCTTCGGGGAATGCCCGGGCCATCGACTTCCGTTACGAACCGATCGTGCGCATGACCAACACATTCATAGAGCCCGGGGCCACGACCTTCGAGGAGATGATCGCCGACGTGAAGGAGGGGGTGTATGCCTGCGACTGGTACGGCGGGATGACGAGCATGGAGATGTTCACGTTCTCCGCTCGGGAGGCGTACATGATCCGGGACGGGAAGGTCGCCGAACTACTGCGGCCCGTGACCCTGTCGGGCAACGTGTTCGAGACTTTGAAGAACCTGGACGCAGTGGGCAACGACCTGGACATGAACCAGGGCGGAGGGTGCGGGAAGGGCGGTCAGTCGCCGCTGCCGGTGTCCAACGGAAGCCCGCATATCAGAATAGCCAAATGCCTGGTGGGAGGGGCCTAGTTGGAAGAGATACTGGACGCCGCCCGCAAGGTCGCAGACGCAGCGGACCTGTTCTGGGTCGAGAGCCGGTCCATACCCGTGGCCTTTGAGACTAACAGGCTGAAGCATATGCAGACCAAGGAGGCGCGGGGGGTGGGGCTGAGGATAATCAAGGACGGTCGGATAGGCTTTTCGGCCACGAACAAGGTGGAAGACGTGGAAGGGATTGTGAGTCGGGCGGTGGAGGTGGCGCCCTACGGGGCGAAGGCGGAGTTCGGGCTACCCTCGGCGGCGGAGCACCCGGAGGTCCCGACCTTCGACCCCGCAGTACCGCAGGTGCCAATCGAGAAGATGGTCGAGCTGTCGCAGGAGATGGTGGAGGGGATCCTGGAGGGGCACCCGGAGGTGTTGTGCGATGCGGGAGCGTCGCAGTCGGTGGTGAAGGTGAGGATAATGAACAGCGAGGGGGTGGACGCCTCTTACGAAAAGACGGTGTTCTCCCTGGGGCTGAGCGGGACGCTGGTACGGGGCACGGACATGTTGTTCGTCGGGGAAGGGGAGAGCTCGTGCAGGCCGATTGAGGATGCGTCGGAGATCGTGGCCCGGGTGAGGGGGCAGCTGGAGATGGCACAACGAGAGGCGGAGGTCACCACTGGGAAGTTTCCGGTGGTCTTCACGCCCGACGCGGTGGCCGGTCTGCTTCTTTCGCCGCTGCTGGTGGGATTCAATGGCAAGACCGTTGTGCAGGGGTCTTCGCCGCTGGTGGGGAGGTTGGGAGAAAAGGTAGTGGACGAGCGGTTCAGCCTGTATGACGACGGGACGATTGCCTACCGGCCTGGGAGCCGACCCTGGGACGACGAGGGGGTGCCCACCAGGGTCACACCGCTCATCGACAAGGGTGTCGCCAGCAATTTCATCTACGATCTGAAGACGGCGGCACAGGCCGGGGCGGAGACCACAGGCAACGCGGCGAGGGGGTCGGGGTCTCTGCCATCACCGTCGACGAGCGTGATCTCCATTGCCGAGGGGGACATGACCTTCGACGCGATGATTGCGGACATGAAGGAGGGGCTGGTGGTGGAGAGGTTCCTGGGGGCGGGGCAGACCAACATCCTGGCCGGCGACTACAGCGGGAACGTGCTGCTGGGCTACAAGGTGGAAAACGGGCAGATAGTGGGTCGGGTGAAGAACAGCATGTTGTCCGGGAACGTCTACGAGACATTGAACAACCTGATAGCCATTGGAAGCGAGGCGAAGTGGCGAGGGGGATCGCTGAGGACTCCGCCGCTTTATTGCACCGACGTGTCGGTGGCGAGGACGGAAGGGGAGGGTTAGGCCGGGGGAGCAGCCGGCGCAATTTGACCGGCATTGGCCTCACGCCTAAAATCTCGGCGGGGAGGAGACCCACGAGCAATCAAGCATTAAAGATAGCGCACCCTGTATCGGCGGGGGGCGTGGTCTACCGAGAGAACGGGGGAGGGGTGGAGATCGCCCTGTGTGGTCACCTTCGCCCGAAGAGCTGGCGCCTGCCGAAAGGCACTCCGGACCCGGGGGAGACCCGGGAGGAGACGGCGCTGCGGGAGACCCGGGAGGAGACGGGGCTGGAGGCGGTTATCGAGGAGGACCTGGGGAGCATAAGCTACTGGTTCGTGGCGTCGGGGGTGAGGAACCACAAGACTGTGTATTTCTACCTGATGCGGGCCACGGGGGGCTCCATGGAGCAGCACGACCCCGAGTTTGACGTTGTGAAGTGGTTCGAAGCGGAGGAAGCGAGGAAGACGCTGACCTACAAGAACGAAGAGCGGATAGTGGCCGAGGCGATAGAGCGGCTGAGGGGTCGGGAGTGATACTTCGGGGGAAGAAGGTGGTGTTGCGGGAGAAGAGGCTGGATGACGCCTACCAGGACTACCTGTGGCGCACGGACGAGGAGCTGGCCCGGCTGGACGCTACTCAGCCGCTCACAACGAGGTTTGCCAGCTACAAAGCCTTCTACGCAGACGAGCTGCAGTTCCCGCAGCCTCACAAGTACAAGTTCGCCATAGACGACCTGCAGGGCAGGCACATAGGCAATTGCATGTACTACGACCTGGACCCGTACAGGGGTCAGGCCGAGGTGGGGATCATGATAGGGGACAAGGAGTACTGGGGGCAGGGCTACGGGGCGGAGGCGGTGAGGCTGCTGGTGCGGCACCTGTTCAACGTAGAGGGGCTGCGGACGGTGTACCTGCACACACTGGAGTGGAACCGCAGGGCACAGCGGTCCTTTGAGAAGTGCGGGTTCATGGCCAGGGACAGGGTGAGGAGAGAAGGGAAGACGTTCGTGCTGATGGAGCTGTCCCGGGCGAGGTGGGAGAGGTTCCCGGTTGCGGTGAACGGGCAGGTGGAGGGTGGGCAGCGGTCGGGGGTGGGGGAGACCAGGGGTTAGGGCAAGCCGCCAAGGATATTGAAGCGGCGAAGGGCCGCCGACCCAAGGTCGGCGGCCCTTTGTATTTGCCTTTGGGAAAGGGTTACTGCCTGGGGGGCTGGGGCGGGGCGGGGTTGACGAGGTCCTCGCCGATGGCCACCGGGAACTCCCGCGCGATCTCATCGAAGGTCCAGCGTCCACTCTGCTTGTAGAGGTCGTTGACCTCGTCGGGATGGCTCATGAGGCCGACGAAACCGCCGGCGACGTGGAGGATCTCGCCGTTGAAGTTCTGGGCCTGGTCGGTGCAGAGGAAGGCGACGGCCGGGGCGATGCCCTCGGGCGGGTCGAGCCTCTCCTCTTCGGTGGCGGCCTGTCCGGCGGCGGCGCGGATCTCCCGGGCCTTGCGGACCTCCTCGGTGAGGGTCATGCGGGTGGCGGCGGAGGGGGAGATTCCGTTGCAGGTTACGCCGTACTTGCCCAGGTCCTGGGATACGCAGCGCACTATCCCGGCGATGCCGTCCTTGGCTGCGCCGTAGTTGGCCTGGCCGGAGTTGCCGAACAGCCCCGAGGTGGAGCTGAAACAGACAATCCGTCCGCCCCTCTGCTGTCGCATGAGGATGGCGGCATGCTTGACGCAGGTGAAGGTGCCCTTCAGGTGGACGGCAATCACATCGTCCCATTCTTCCTCGGTCATGTTGAAGACCATGCGGTCCCGGAGGATACCGGCAACGCAGACGAGGATATCAATCTTGCCGTAGTTGTCGACGCAGGACTGGATGATGCGCTCGCCGCCTTCCATGGTGGCGACGGACTCGTAGTTGGCTACGGCCTCACCGCCGGCTGCCTTGATCTCGGCGACCACTTCGTCGGCGGGGCTCTGCGAGGCCCCACTGCCGTCCACTGCGCCACCGAGGTCGTTGACTACGACGCTGGCGCCTTCCTGGGCGAGGAGGAGAGCAATGCCCCGGCCGATGCCCCGGCCGGCGCCGGTTACGACGGCCGCTTTCCCTTTAAGTGTATCTGTCATTCCGTTCTCCCTGATGTTCTAAGAATTAAGCGTCCGTCCTAAGAGGCTTTGCCCACGTACTGGTTCTTAACCTTCTTGCCGAAGGAGTTGGGGATGGCCTCCAGGAGCTCGTCGACGGTCCAGAGGCCATCCTTAGTGACCGCGCCGATGATTCTCGGCTGGTTGACCAGGGAGATGAGCCTGCCCCTGACGGAGAAGGTCTGGCCGTTGACGTTGGCGGCCTTGTCGCTGGCGAGGTAGCAGATGAAGGGGGCGATGTCCTCGGGGTCCTGGGGCTCGTCAGAGAACTCCTCGGGGAGACCTGCGGCCTGCCGGATCTCCCGGGCCTTGCGCACCTCTTCGGTCATGGTCATGCGGGTGTCGGCGGAGGGGAGAATGGAGTTGGCAGTGACGCCGTACTTGCCGAGGTCCCGGGCGACGACCTTGGTGAGACCGGCGATGCCGGACTTGGCAGCGCCATAGTTGGTCTGGCCGGTGGTGCCCATGACGCCGCTGCTGGAGGAGAAGGTGATAATCCTTCCGCCGCGCTGCTGCCGCATCAGGATGGAGGCGTGCTTCACGCAGGTGAAGGTGCCCTTCAGGTGGACGGCAATGACGTCGTCCCATTCCTGCTCGGTCATGTTGAAGACCATGCGGTCTCTCAAGATACCGGCGACGCAGACCAGGATGTCGATCTTGCCAAAGTTGTCGACGCAGGTCTGGATGATGTTCTCGCCACCTTCCATGGTGGCGACGGAGTTATAGCAGGCGACGGCGTTGCCGCCGGCTGCCTTAATCTCGCTAACTACTTCGTCAGCAGGGCCCTGGTCACCGCCGGAGCCATCGAGGGCTGCTCCGAGGTCGGCGACGACGACGCTAGCGCCATGGGCGGCGAGGGCCTTGGCGATGCCCCGACCGATGCCCCTGCCGGCGCCGGTAACGACCGCTGCTTTTCCTTCTAAAGGTTGGGCCATATTTTCCTCCTGCTCCCCCTTGCGGGGCGGCCTTGTGCGGCCGATTTGGGTCTAGGTTCCTGAGTTAAAGCGGACTTTCTTCTAGCCTCTGGAGGGAAGGGCCACGGTGGCCTTGCCGGGCGTGGTGACCTTTCCTTCGTTGTTCTCGCCCCAGATCTCGCACTCGACGAGGTTCTCTCCGCCGTCGGAGGACTTACCGACGACCTTGCCCTTGATGTACATGGGCACGCCGGGGACGTCCATGCCGCGGTACTGGCAGCTGAGCTTCTTGAGTACACCTTCTTCGCCCATCCAGTCGGTGACGACCTGGCCGAGCCAGGCGTTCTTGAGAGCGCCGTGGATGATGGGGCCGGGTAGCTCGTTGCCTATGGCGTAGTCCTTGTCGTAGTGGATCTCGTAGAAGTCGCCCGATGCGCCGGCGTACTGGACCAGCTGTCGGGTGGTGGGGTTCTTTTCGAGGGTGGGGATGTCCATGCCCTCGGATACGTCTTCAAAATAGACCTGTCCCATTCTCTATCCTCCTGCCTTCAGCTTTGTCTGGGATATTCCCTTGGGGTCCTAGTAGTAGATGCCGGTGTCGCGGCGGGTGGCGACGAGTTCGCCGTCCTGATTGGTGAAAGAGACCTCCTTGACCTGGAAGGTCATGGTGCCGAGCCGGCCTTCCTTCTTGAATACTTCGGCGATCTTGGAGACGACGGTGATCTGGTCGCCGGGGTGGATGGCCTTGAAATACTCGTACTCGCTCCCGCCGTCGAGGACGCGGATGCCGGCGGGACGGGGCTGGCTTTCATCCTCATCGCTGGGGATGAAGGCCCGGGTGAAGGTTGGGGGTACGGTGACGCCCCTCCACAGGCGGTTTTCGTCGCCGATGGCCTCGGCGAAACGCTTGACGTGGCCTTTTTCGACGTCATAGGTGACGGGTGTTGTGGACTTGCCGAGGTCCTTGCTCATCATCTGGTAAATGGCTTCGCTCATTGGCAACCTCTCGAAGAATTGTTAGTAGCTGATATTGACGGTCTTTTCGGTGGCGACGAGTTCGCCGCGCTGATTTACGAAGGAGTTCTGGCGGGTCTCGATGAGCATGGTGCCGAGCCTGCCGTGCTTTTCGGTGAAGTCGATAATCGACTGGGTGACAGTTATCGTGTCTCCTGCGCGGACAGGGACGAAGTAGTCCCACTCGCTGCCGCCGTCGAGGCCACGGGAGAAGGGCATCTCCAGCTCCTCGAGGTCGTTAGGGATGCACATTCGGAGGAAGGTTGGGGGTATGACGCCGTCATTGCCGCTCCAGCGGGGGCTCGGGTCACCGATGGCCTCGGTGAAGCGCTTGACGTGGCCCTTTTCAACATCATAGGAAGCTGGCGCGGAGGATACGCCGATGGCGTTCTTCATCGCCTCAGAGATTACGGTTTTGTCAGTCACGTGCACCCCCAAGAGCTTTCACGCCCGCCCATCCCCGACAACCGACGTTAATGGAATCCTCCAATGGCTTCGGGAGGAGGGCGCAAACCGGCGCGAAGTGTACATTAGAGGCATTTTAGTGTCAAGATTCGGGGTCGGGGGATTGATTGAACATTGATTGAACTCGTAGCTGGTTTGATTGAATGACGCCTAGAGGGGTTTCTGGGAATTTCGCCTGGTGCGGGGGGGAACCCTCACCCCCTTGATCCCCCTCTCCCTCAGGGCCATTGTATAGACCGGGGAGAAGGGTAACAGTTGTTCGGGGAGATAGGTAACACATTTCCTACTTACTTAGATCTATGGTAGCAATGGGTTGTACGGAGAAGAAGACTTTCCACGTGCCGTCTTTGGACCCGGGTCTAAGGGCGACACACTTTCTTCGGAAGGCTTTCCCCACCTTAAAGGTTCTGCCCTTGAACCATATGCGGCCGTTGACGTCGACCTTGCGCACCTGGTCATTGGTGTCGTACTCGATGGCAGGCAGGACCTCGGGGAAGGGCCGGGGGCTGGGGGTGTATCGGCTGGAGGGGGTATTGAGGTCCAGGGCATGGTGAGGACGCTGGAGGTTGTAGAAGTCTCTCCAGGTGTCGAAGCTGCCCTGGCAGTGGTGCAGGTCTGTGTAGATGCTTCCCTGGAGCAGTTCGCTCTTGAGGGACTTGTGGAAGCGTTCAAGCTTGCCGAGAGTCTGGGGGTGGTGGGGTCTGCTGTGGATCACCCTGACTCCCAGTTGCAGCAACCAGACGGTCAAGGGCGTGAAGGGATGGTAGAGGTCGTGGCCCCAGGGGGCGCCGTTGTCTACCAGCATAGTGACGGGCATGCCGTAACGGCGGAATACAGAGGTGAGGTGGCCACGGACCGTGGGAGTCTTCTCATCTGGGCAAGCCCTTACAGCCAGGGAGAACCTGGAGTGATCATCGAGGATCGTCAGAGGGTGACATCTTCCACCACTGGACATGGGTATATGTCCCTTGAAGTCCATCTGCCAAAGGTCGTTGGGCCGGGGGTGCTCAAAGCGGCGGTAGGGCTTGTGCTTGAGGCTCTGGGCCGGCTCTATAAGTCCATGTCGACTGAGGATGGCTGTGACGGTGCTCTTGGCCGGTACACCGCCGTACCCTCTGTCCTTGAGCATCTTGGCCAGCACATGACCCCCCTTGGTGGGGAACTCCCTTCGAAGGTCTATTACCAGTTGCTCCATATCGGCGCTGGTGCGGTTCGGCGAGTGATGGGGACACTTGGAAAGGTCTTCCAGACTCCCCTTACCCCCTTCCAGGTATCGTCTCAGCCACTTGTAGCCGGTCTTACGGCTGATCCCGCTGCGCAGACACAGCTCACTCATGTTCACACCCTCGGACTGGGCCAGGACCACAAACTCTTCCCGTTGAGACATGACCGTTCCAACCTTCCATGGCATAGAAACCCTCCTCTTACAGAATCGCTATGCCTAATGGTGTAACCTATGTCTCCGAACATGTGTAACCTATGTCCCCGGTCTATACAATGGCCCTGAGGGAGAGGGGGAAGAAAAAACAGAGGCAAGCGCCTGCGCCATGGCGCAGGCGCTTGCCTCTAGTTTGGTACTGGGGGGAAGGGAGAGGGGGAGAGAAGAACAGCGCCGACCTCTGCCTCTAGTTCAGTACTGGGGGGAAGGGAGGGGATGTTGTGTTGTGGGGTTTGGGTTTGCATTTTGTTCTGCCTGTTGGGTTTTGGGTCGGCGATGGAAGGTCCGGGACTCGGATGCAGGACCTCGATGGCACCTACGCCGACGCTGGTGGCATCGGCGGTTGTCCTGCCTTTCCCTTCACGCATGCCTTGGGAGACTTGCCGTTGTCGAGGGTGTCTCTGCGCGGGGACTTCTGTTCTCCGTATCAGCGCTCGACCGCTGAGCGGGACAGCATTCGGCTCGATACCGTCATGGGCGGAACGGAGTCCGCGGACGGTGACGGCAGTGGAGCCGCGTAGGGGCTCTGAGGCCCTAATCCCGGTAACGCCGGGCCGTTAGAATTTCGCCGGCAAGCCATTGCCAGCGACATAGGCGTCCCAAGATAGGGAGCACCGATTCGGTAGAGGCCCCTGGAAAGGGGTGTACCGCGTAGAGTAGATGGACCTTCCATCGCCTGGATGGATGGGGAAGGGGCACGGGACCCGTGGGGTCGGGTGGGCTTCCCTAGGTTTTTGGTTCCTCCTTTGATGACGTGAGTTTGTATTCGACCGAACGCAGAACATGATAGTACGGTCGGACAGGTGTGTCAAGAGCAAATGTGCGGCTTTGGGGGGATGCCCCTCGACCCCATAGGGGAACCCTCACCCCCTTGATCCCCCTCTCCCCCTCGAGGGACTCGGGGCAGGCTCTTAGGGCCTATAAGGGAGAGGGGAAGAGAAGAACAGAGGCCGACGTGGGTGCGCTACACCCACGTCGGCCTCTAGTTCGGTACTGGGGGAAGGGGGTGGATTCACGCCAGAGGCGCACTTTCAGCCGGCCCGGGGGCCGGAATGACGAGTTGGGGGTTAAGCGTGGGCGAGGGTTTGGGCGTCTTGGATGAAGTCCGCTGTTTCCCGGATGAGTCGTTCAATTGCGTCTGCGGGCTCACAGAGGCCAGTGTAGAAGCAGTCTCCGTGGAGAACGTCACGCCTTGTGGTGTAGTCTCCCAGTAGTCCGCGTAATTCGGCATTGTCCTCAGCAAGCCTGAGGAGGGAGCGGGTGGTGTCGGGGGACTTGGGGGGTAATTGACCAGTGCGGGCTAGGATGAGGGCATCGGTGGCGCGCTTGGCGGCGCACCAGGCTTTGTCGGAGGCATCACGTATGTCTCCGGCAGCCATGCGCCGGAGGGCGGCTTCCTGCATTTGGAGCGCGTCGGCGAAGATGGGGGTGGGGTCGGCTGATGTGATTGTCATGAGGCAATAATAGCATGGTTGTAGTAGAGAGTGAAGGAGTGAGGAATGGGAGGCCCAGCCCCCGATTCACGCACTGGGCCCATCCACGACATCGCGGGGCATCGGAATGACAGGGGTCCGGGGCGGGGGAAAAGCGGGTTAGAATTTACTTGAACAGAACACTGACGAAGAATTCGACCGGAGGAAGCAAGTTGCAGGAAAGATTCAGCGATCATTTAAGGGCGCTGGGGGACTCGATATGGGAGGCGCAGCGCAATCATCCGTTTGTGAGGGGGGTGGGGGACGGGACTTTAGAGGTGGAGAGGTTGAAGTTCTGGGTGAGGCAGGACTACCTGTACCTGATCGACTACGCTCGGGTGTACAACCTGGCGGCGGCGAAGGCCCCGGGGCCCGAGCTTTCTGCATGGTTGACGTTCCACGCTGACTACACACTGAACAAGGAGATGGCGCTGCACAGGTCCTATGCCCGGGACTTCGGGATCGGGGTGGAGGAGCTGGTGGCGGAGAAGAAGGCGCCGACGTGCCAGGCGTACACGGACTTCCTGATGCGGACTGCGTCGACGGAGCCTTTCGAGGCGATTATTGCGGCCCTTCTCCCGTGCTTCTGGGGCTACTACGAGATGGGGAAGTCGCTGGAGGAGAGGGGGATGCCCGAGGACGAGCTGTACGTGAGGTGGATAAAGCAGTACACGGACCCTGAGTACGGGGAGGAGGTGCGGAAGTGTCGGGAGCTGGTGGACAGGCTGGGGAGGGAGGGATCGGCGGCGACGAGGGGGTTGATGGAGGAGGCGTTCCTGACGAGCAGCCGGTACGAGTACCTGTTCTGGGAGATGTGCTACAGCCTGGAGAGGTGGCCGGTGTGATGGGGGGTGGCACCCCCGCCTCCCTCCGCTGCCCGGGAGGGGAACCCTCTCCCCCTTGGTCCCCCTCTCCCTCAGGGCCATTGAGGGAGAGGGGGAGAGAAGAACAGAGGCCCACGTGGGTGCAAGGCACCCACGTGGGCCTCTAGTTCAGTACTGGGGGCAGTAACATCCCCACCCCAGATTCCTCGCGGGGCGTCGGAATGACAGTGGAGCAGGTGTGGTCAGTTGTCGAAGGGTGTGACGGATAAACACTGCGTGGACCACCCCCCCGCTCGACCCTTCGAGTGGCCTCAGGGTGAGCGGGCCCGCCGCCCCGGGGGGTGGACTCCCGATCGGAGTCGGAAATGGAGGGTTAAGGGGTTTGGGTTGGTTGGGGGCGGACGAGGGGGCCGTACCAGTAGGTCTGGCGCATTCTTACCATGTCTTTGAGCCTGCCGGGGGTGGTTGGTCTTTCGAGGCCGGGGGCCTGGAGGGTGGATAGGGTAAGGGTCACGGCCTCTGGCTTATCTTCGGAGGCTACGACTTCATGGCGGAGGGAGCCGTCTCCCTGCTTGTCGAAGATGCCGCTGCGGCCCATGTAGTCGTCGCCGCAGAGGTTGGCGAAGGCGAGGAAGAGGTGGTTTTCCTCGCTGCGGGAGCGGAGGAGGTGCCAGTGGACTTCGTCGGCGTCCTTGATGATGGGGTCTTCGAAGGGGACGGCGGTCGGGCCAAGGGGCATGATGCGGGGATACCTGAGGGCGCCGGGCACACACACGAGGTCGGCGCCCTTGACGCCGAAGGCCCGTGCGGCCTCGGGGAACATGGCGTCGTGGCCGACCATGAGGCCGACTCGTCCGGCGGGGATGTCGAAGACGGGGAAGCCGCCGTCTCCGGGGGTTTCCCACGGGCGGTCGTCCTCGGAGAGGTGGACCTTACGGTAGGCGCCGACGAAGCCCTCGGGGCCGACGAGGACGGCGGTGTTGTAGAGCCTGCCCAGGTCCTTTTCGATGATGGTGGTGACGACGTGGGCGTTATGTTTCTGCGCGAGGTCGGCCAACAGGCGGAGGGATTTGCTGTCGCGGAGGTCTTCCGCGTGGGAATTGGCTTCAGAATCGGTGGTCACGGGGGCCGACAGGGCCAACTCGGGGAGGACGACGATGTCGGCTGGGGAGTCGAGGCCCTCGATCATCTTTTGTACGGAAGAGAGGGCGTCTTCACCGGTCGCGGCCCGGGCCTGAAGCTGGCACACTGCGACTGTGGACTCCTTGCCTTCGGGGAGTCCTTCCTGGCCGTAGAGCTTGAAATAGTCGTCGGGGTTGAAGAGGTAGCTGTTCAGGAGGGAGTCGTGGTAGAGGGTCGGGCGGCGTTCCAGGAGCTTGTCGCCGGTCTCTTCTTCGGTGAAGCGCTTGTCCCGGGCCCTGGAGATGTCTACGGTGCCGTAGACGATGCCGTTGCCGGTGTCGAGGTATGACTGGACGGCGCCGTCGGGGTCGATTACGGCGCTGCCGCCGGAGAACTCGACGGTGCGTTCGTTGCCCCAGCGGTCGGCTGCAATCAGGAAGACGCCATTTTCGAAGGCGCGGGTTATCCAGGCTGGGGCGGGGGCCTTTTCGAGAAGCCAGTTGGTGGGGAAGCAGATGACGTCGGCACCTTCGAGGGCGAGGACCCGAGCGGTCTCGGGGAAGGAGGCGTCCATGCAGATAAGGCCGCCAAGGTTTCCCAACTCGGTACGGAATATAGGGAGGCCGAGGTCGCCGTCCTTGGCCCAGGTGTTTTCGGAGATGAAGGAGTGGGTCTTGCGGTACTTGCCGACCACGCCCTCGGGGCCGACCAGGGCCAGGGAGTTGTAGTAGATGTCGGTCTCGGGGTCGACCTCGGGCATCCCGACGACTATGTAGCAGCCGTAACGGGCGGCGATTTCGCCAAACCTGTCGGTGGTCGGGCCGGGGATCGGTTCGACGTAGGGTGCGATCTCAGCGCGATCGAAGAAGCAGTAGGCGGTGGTGGCCATTTCGACCATGACTATAAGTTTGGCGTCGTTCTTCGCGGCCTCTTCGACCATTTCGAGCTGGTCCAGCAGGTTCTTCTCTTTTTCAAAGAGGGTCGGGGCGTACTGGATGGCGGCGACCTTGTATACGGGGGTCGGGGGGAGGGGTTGGTTGTCGGGCATGGGGGGCTCCTGGTGCTTTGCTTGTGCGAGTTCCGACAGAAGGGGAGATAGAGGGAACATTATAGTCGGGGGAGGGGGGTGTCAAATGGGGGAATTCCTTGGGGAAGTAGGTGATGGATGGGCAATCACCAACAATCGGTTTTGTGATAGTCTACTGCGTGGTTTATTGGGCTGAGTTCAAATCGATACAAGATATCGTCGAAAAATTAGGTTTTGCACGACATTGAATAGGATGAATTGATAATGCGTATTCTTATCGCAGCTACTCTGGTAATTGCGCTGGTCCTGGCGGCGGTGGCTTGCGCGGGGGATGCGGGGCCTGCGGGGGAGCAGGGGCCACCCGGGGCTCGGGGCCCGGCGGGTCAGCAGGGGCCCCGGGGCGCGCAAGGCCCACAGGGAGAACAAGGGCCAGCCGGAGAGCAAGGGCCACAGGGGCCGGCAGGGCCACAAGGTTCGTCGGGGGAAATGACGGAGGTGGACGAGGAACTTGTCTCGGGGTTCCTGGAGCTGTTTGGAGCCGGGTTGGGCGCAGCCATAGGGGACGGTGCGCCGGAACCCGCGCCCGCCAGGTACGAGGTCGAGGAGTACACCCAGTACTACGTGAAGCAGGCCATCGATATGTACAAGGCCGAGGGGCTGGACGCGATTGTTGATTACTACAACAGGCCGGAGAGCGTCGATGGACAGTGGTATGTGTTCATCGCCGACAGGGACGGCTTGATGATTGCGCAGGCGGCCAATCCAGCACTAGTGGGCCAGAGGGTGGATGAAATACCAGGGCCGAACAATAATTTCCCGGCGGGCAAAGCAGTGGCGGCGGTAGCAGACGAAGATGGGACCTGGTATTCCTACGGCTTCCGAAATCCAAGCACAGGGGCCGTGGAGCGAAAACACACCTGGGCCGTTGAGTACGATGGACTTCTGTTTGCCTCGGGGTGGTACGAGCCCGGGCCCAGCAAGTCGGACCAGCCCGCCTATACCCAGGCATTCGTGCAGCAGGCTATCGGCCTGTACGATGCAGTCGGGCTAGAAGACACCGTCGCCTACTACAACACGCAGGACAGCATTGACGGGCAGTGGTACACGTTCATCCTGGACGGGGACGACAACTTCATCGCCTATGCCCCAGACCCGAGCCTGGTCGGCGGGCCGGTCTCCGCGGCTGTCGGGCCCAACAACTTCCCAGCCGGAGACGCCGTAGCAGCGGTGGCCCACGAGGATGGCGAGTGGTTCAGCTACACGTTCCCCAACCCGGCCACGGGCGGTATCCAGGCAAAGCATTCGTGGATGGTAAGGCATGACGGGCTTACTTTCGGGTCGGGGTGGTACGAGCCGGGGCCCAGCAAGTCCGACAATGCGGCCTACACGCAGGCTTTCGTGCAGTCGGCGATAAATCTATACGACGCCATCGGCTTCAAAGACACCGTTGCGTACTACAACACGCCTGAGAGCATAGACGGTCAGTGGTACGTGTTCATTATCGACGAGAACGGCTACAAAGTGGCGATTGCCGCCAATCCCGGGCTGGTGGGCATGCACGAATCGGAGGTGGTGGGGGCCAACGGTTACCCTGTTGGGGCCTCGATCCTCGCCTCCGCCTCGGAGACCGGCGCATGGTTCGATTACACTTTCGCGAATCCCGAGTCCGGGGTGGTGGAAACCAAGCATTCATGGCTCGTAGAGCACGATGGACTCATATTCGGGTCGGGGTGGTACGAGCCCGGGCCCATGAAGTCGGACAATACGGCCTACACGCAGGCCTTCGTGCAGTCGGCGATAAACCTGTACAACGCGGTCGGGCTTGAGCGGACGGTCGAGTACTACAATACTGAGGAGAGCATAGACGACCAGTGGTACGTGTTCATTATCAACGATGAAGGTTACACGATATCTCACTACAATCCGGCCCTCAGGTTCCGAGACCCAAACCTCCGATTCGACGCCACGGGATATTTCTACGGCGATGATCTACGGTCGGCTACAGATGCCGGGAAATGGGTGGAATACGTCATCCGGAACCCGGAGTCGGGGGAGGAAGAGCAGAAGCACACGTGGGCCGTGCTCCACGATGGGCTGTTATTCGGGTCGGGGTGGTACGAGCCCGCGCAGTAGGAGGGTGTCGGGAGAGGAAGTGCGTGAGTGGGCAAGTCCTAGGTCCCTCGCGGGGCCTCGGGATGACATGGAGAGATGCGCCCACGACGGAATAGCCTGCACAGGGAATATAAATGGCGACGCCAGAAGAATAGGAAAACAGATAGCTTTTGGCTAGTGTAGTTAGCGAAAACGAGAACGTACGCTACGAACCGGATGAGAAGCCTCCGCTTCCGGTAGCCCTCGGGGCGGGGGTGCAGGCGGCGGCGATCATCGTGGCGCCGGTGGTGCTGACGGTGGTCATCGTGGCCCGGATCGCCGACCAGCCCGACAGCTACATCACGTGGGGCGTATTCGCCGCCCTGCTGGTGAGCGGCATCACCACGACCCTCCAGGCGGTCAGGGTGGGGCGGGTTGGGTCGGGACACGTGCTGATAATGGGCACGTCTGGGGCGTTCATAGCGGTGTGCGTTGCGGCGCTCACGGAGGCCGGGCCCTCTACGATGGCGAGCCTCATCGTCATCTCGTCGCTGTTTCAGTTTTTGCTGGCCTCCCGATTGTCGCTGCTGCGGCGGATATTCACGCCGGTGGTGTCGGGTACGGTGATCATGCTGATTGCCGCCACGGTCATGCCGGTGGTATTCGACACCCTGCACGAGGTCCCGGAGGGCACGTCCAGAGCGGCCGCTCCGCTCTCTGCTGGGGTCACCATCCTGGTAGTAGCGGGAATGGTGCTAAAGGCTCCTCCGGCCTGGCGGCTGTGGTCGCCCATCATCGGGATAGCTGTGGGGTCCATAGTGGGAGCACCCTACGGGCTTTACGATGTCGGCCAGATACTGGATGCATCGTGGGTCGGCGCTCCGGTGGGCTCGTGGCCGGGAATCGACGTTACGCCGGGGGGCGAGTTCTGGGCGCTGCTCCCGGCGTTCGTAGTTGTGACCCTGGTCGGGGCGATCGAGACAGTAGGGGACGGGGTGGCCATCCAACGGGTATCGCAGCGCAGGCCGCGGGCGACGGACTTCCGGGTGGTGCAAGGCGCCCTGAACGCGGATGGAATGGGGAACCTGCTGTCGGGGCTGGGGGGGACGCTGCCTAACACGACGTATTCGTCGAGCATCGCCCTGGCCGAGGTTACGGGTATATCGGCGCGTCGGGTGGGGGTGATTATAGGGGTGATATTCGTAGTTGTGGCCTTCTTTCCCAAGTTCACTGCGCTACTGGTTGGCATACCGGCGCCCGTGGCCGCGGCTTACATCACCGTTCTTATAGCCCTGCTTTTCGTGCAGGGGATGAAGATAGTGATCCAGGATGGGATAGACCACCGAAAGGCTGCGGTGGCGGGGGTGTCGTTCTGGCTGGGCACGGGGTTCCAAAACGGGTGGATATTCCCGGACCTGCTGGGAGACGGCTTCCTGAGCGTCCTGCTGGGCAACGGTATGACGTCGGGGGCGATGGTTGCCGTTGGGATGACTGCATTCCTGGAGCTTACGGGCCCCCGACGCAAGCGGCTGCGGGCCGTGCTGGACATGGAAACACTGCCCAAGCTGATGGACTTCCTGAGAGGATTTGCAAGTAATGCCAAATGGGATGATGCGTCTACGAAGCGGCTGGTGCTGGTGGGAGAGGAGACCTTGACCAGCCTGATCAGCGAGGCCGGGGACGAACTGGACAAGAACTCGCCTCGGAGGCTGGTGGTGAGCGCGCGGTCGGCGGGGGGAGGGGCAGAGCTGGAGTTCCTGTCGGTGGCCGGGGAGGTGAACCTGGAGGACCACCTGGCGTTCATGGGCAACAAGCCCGAGATAACGGACAGCCGGGAGATCTCCTTCAGGCTGCTGCGTCACTACGCGTCGTCGGTACATCATCAGAAGTACCACGGGGCGGACATTGTGACGGTGCAGGTGGACGGACCGAGGTAGGGGTGGGGTCACCCCTCCGCTCGATCCCTTGAGGGACTCGGGGCAGGCTCTTCGACTGAGCTCGGGATGAGCGGGCCCACACCGAGGGACGGATGCCGGCTCGTGGCGCTATGAAGACACCCAAACCCGACGGATATTACGTGATCGCCCCTGGGCTGGGCGCGGTCGGGGGAGGGGGGTGAGGCGGTTCCTAGGCCGGGTGGAAGTAGAGCGGTCTCAGGGTGGGGATGAGGGGTAAGCAAGCAGAGCAGACCCTTCGCGGGCCTCGGAACGGTTGGGATGAAGGCGTCGGACTTAGCGCTTTATGGGGTCAGCTGCCAGCCTGCTCATAGTTGAGGACGTAGGAGTGCTGGCCATCATCGTTGTCGATCTCCAGCGTGCCTGAGATTCCGGTCAGCTCTCCGGCACCCGAGTCAGGAACGATGGTAACCGCGAGCTGGGCGTCGCCCCTGTTCATCAGCCCGATGTGCTGGAGCACGAAGGAGCCCGACTTCCCATCCACCGACCCCGTGAAATACTCGATGGCCACGTAGCCGGCCGAACCCGGTGTGTCTGTGAAGGCCGCGATCATCTGCGCCTCCGACGTGCCGACCATGTCGCCGGAGAACTCTTTGCGCACGGTGTTGCGGTTCAATTTCAGGCCATCCTGTTCGAGGAAGGGGGGTTCGGCGTCGATATTGACCTCCATGGGGCCACGGGCGATGGGCATGACGATCTCCTTGATTTCGTTTGGGTAGGTTATCCTGGGGAATTATAGGGGACATTCGCGACGAGAGAATGAACGGCCCCACCCCCGACCACCGTCTTCCACACCCCGATCTCGTCGATTTCCTCCGGGGGCACCTGGGTCGGGTCCCGGTCCAGGACGGCGAAGTCCGCCAAAGCGCCCTGCCTGATGACTCCCACCCCTCCCTCCACCGACCCATTAAGGCTCAACGCCTCTCCTATAGATATCCCCTGCTCAGGAGAAACCTCTTGCCCGGTCCTCGCCAGCCTCAGCACAGAAGCCTGGATCCCGAGGAGCGGGTCGGGTGGGACCACTGGTGCATCCGAAGACGCTGCCACCTGCAAGCCCGCTTCCAGCCACGCCTTTAGCGGGTACAGGTTTGTGATCTCCTTCTCGTCTAGCTGTTCCCGGTATCTGTCCCCGCTGTGGTAGATAAAGCCGGGTTGGGTCACGACCATAATGTTCGCCCCCTTCATCCTGGCTATCAAGGACGGCGGGCAAATCGAGGCATGTTCAATCCGGTGGCTCAGCCCCGACACCTCCACCGCCTCCAATGCTCCGACTGCTGCCTCCACCTCCGCCTCTTCCACCGCGTGAATCGCCACCGGAAATCCTAGCTCCACGGACTCTCTCACCATCTCTCCCAGCTCTTTGTGCGAGGGCTGAAGCGTCCCAGTAGCCTGGGACAGAATAATCTTGCAATGCCCGACCCTCAGTCGGTCATCCCCCGCCCCAGACCCCAGCCCCGACTCTGCGAATTCTCGCAGGTGATGGAAGCCCGGCATTATCACGGCCCGGGGAAAGGGCTCCGGCCCAGTGGTCAGCGTTTGAAAGAACTCCCAGCGCTTCAGGGAGTTGCAGGGCGAGGCGTCGTGGAAGGAGGTGATGCCCCTGGACAGGAAGACTCGTGCGGCCTGCCGGGCGGCGGGTGCCATCTCGTCGCCCCGGGGCTGGGGCCCAAGCCGTTCGTCGAGCCAGTCGTCCAGGTCTATGAAGAGGCCCGTCGGCTCTCCCTTTGTGAGGTCACGTTCGATATATCCGCCCAGGGGCTCGGGGGTCTCGATGGTGATGTCG
The DNA here is from genome assembly GCA_965207225.1 of Dehalococcoidia bacterium. GTDB lineage: Bacteria > Chloroflexota > Dehalococcoidia > Plut-88900 > Plut-88900 > Plut-88900. The sequence continues at coordinate 28,915 of CBDBLV010000001.1, read as the reverse complement.
GCCAGGGCCATCGCCCGGCTGTTGAGCACCGTCCCGTGCCCCGACCTGTGCCCCAGCTTCACGGGGTGGTTGGGGATCAGAGGGTCGAGGTCATGGCGGGTCGGGTGCCGATTCTCGGTTAGTCGGAACTCGTCGTAGCCCGCGCCTCGGACCCATTCTCCCTCGGGGGTCGCTTGAGCACGGGCCTGGAGGGCGGCGGCGAGCTCCTGTATGGACGAAATGGCATTGGGGGAGCAGTCCACGGCAGTGAGGGAGGAAGCGTAGGCGAGGAAATGGACGTGGGCGTCGATGAAACCAGGGAGCACCGTGCGTCCCTCGCAATCGACTTCTTCGTACTCTCCCGAAGCGAGGGCACGGGCCACGTCCCCTAGAGCGAGTGAGGGGATAAGGCCCCCCTCGCACACCACCCCCGAGGCCCGAGGCCTGGTCGGGTCCAGGGTTATCACGTTGGCGTTGTGAAGTACGAGGTTTCCAGTGCCGTTCAAATCACGGTGCTCCGGATTGAGCGAATGATGGCTGAATCATAGCACCCACCCGACCCCCTTTTGACTCGCCCATGCTTACGGCGTAGCATCGACCGGGTGCGCACAGCCCCATAACCGAGAGCAGCGACGACTTGGAAAACCCCGACCAGACATCCCCACCCTCCACCACGGCCGACGAGGACATTGCACCGGCTTTAGCCTCGGGCGGCGGGCTGAACAGGGCCCGCATCGCCTTCATCCTCCTGGGCACGATGCTAAGCCTCTTCCTTGCGGCGCTGGACATGACCATCGTCGCCACCGCACTGCCGCGCATCGTCACGGACCTGGGAGGGCTCAGCCAGATATCCTGGGTTGTTGCCGCGTATCTCGTAATGTCGACATCCCTGGTGCCGGTCGTGGGCCGGATGTCGGACATATACGGGCGGAAGCTGCTGTTCATAATCGGGATCGGGGTGTTCCTGCTCGGGTCTGCGCTGGCTGGCGTGTCCCAGAACATGCTCCAGCTCATCATCTTCAGGGGCGTGCAGGGCGCGGGCGCGGCCGTCCTCATGTCCAACACCTTCACCGTTATCGGCGACTTCTTCCCTCCCGCCGAGCGGGGCAAGTGGCAGGGGCTGATAGGGGCGGTGTTCGGGATAGCGAGCATTGTCGGGCCCCTGGTGGGCGGTTACCTCACCGACACCCTCAGCTGGCGATGGATTTTCTACATCAACCTGCCCGTCGGCGGCGTGGCGCTTGTTGCGCTCATGGCTGCAATGCCTTCGATGTCCAGGCCCGGGATCGGTCAGAAGGTCGACTACTGGGGCACCATCGCCCTCATCGGCGGGCTCATACCGGTCATGCTGGGTATATCCCTAGCCGGGCAGGAATACCCGTGGGTGTCGGGGCAGGTCATCGCGCCCATGGTATTCGGGATCGCCATGCTCCTGCTCTTCTTGTTTATCGAGACCCACGCCCCCGAACCCCTCCTCCCCCTATCTTTGTTTCGCAACCGCATATTCGCCGTGGTCTCGTTCTCCACCTTCTTCAGCGGCATGGCCATGTTCGGGATCATCATGTTCATACCGCTGTTCGGGCAGGGGGTGCTCGGGGATTCGGCGACCAACTCGGGGCTGGTGCTCACGCCGATGATGCTGGGCGCGGTGGTAAGCAGCACGCTGGCAGGGCAACTCCTCTCGCGCTGGAGCCGCTACAGATACCTGGCCCTGGCCGGCATGGGCATCATGTCAGCCGGCGTGGTCCTTCTGGCCACCATGAACACAGACACCACCAACGCCGAGATGGCCCGGAACATGGTTATAGTGGGTGCAGGGTTGGGGATAACCTTTCCCCTCTTCACCATCGTCGTGCAAAACGCCTTTCCTTACGGCCTGATGGGGCTGGTCACGGCCTTCGTCCAGTTCTTCAGGAGCATCGGCGGGTCATTGGGCGTTGCTGTGCTGGGGTCGCTGCTTGCGTCCAGACTCACAACCCACCTCACCAACAACCTCTCACCCGAGACCCGGCAGCTGATGGGCGCCGAGCTTTCCGAAGAATTAAGGGACCCCAACGCCCTCATCAACCCCGAGGCCCGTATTCTTCTGGAGGAGCGCCTGCACGAAACGGGAGAGGGAGCAGCGCTTGAAACTGTGGTTGACGCGATGAAGGAGAGCCTTGCTGCCTCCATCCAGGAGGTGTTCATCGTGGCGTCGGCGTTTGCGATAGTTGGGGCGGTGGTGCTGGTCGGGCTGAAAGAGATCCCTCTCCGAAAGCGGCACCAGGTCTCGAAAGACGCAGTCGCGGAGTCGGGGGCCGGGTAGTCGGGGCCCGTGCTACAATGGCCCGGCTGTTCAATACCCGACACATTAGCCAGGGAGATTCGCATGTTCGTTATGGATCGAAGGGCCTTGCTCAAGGCGGAGTCCGTTCCCTCGGTCGAAAAGGGCTATCAGACCAACGTGGCCGGGCCGATACTCGACAGTCCCGGAGGCCGGTTCTGCGCCGTACTCATGAACGCCGACAACCCACTGGAGGTCAGGCAGGTGTCGGGCTGGGACTCCCGGGAGGACTGCGACCGATACCTGAGCGAGGTCTACCCCGCGGTGTGGGAGGAGTGGAACTGGGTCTTCGACGAGCCCCCGGTACCGAGGTTCTGGGAGGTCAACTGGCCGGGCAGGTTAAAGTTCAACCCGCTGGCGGCGGCAGGCCCGAACTGTTACGTGCGCACCAGCCGCTTCAAGTTCACGCCGGAGGGCGTCAAGCACGTCTACAACAACTTCGACGAGGAAGTGGTGCAGCCGGTAGTGACCCAGCCCGGGTGCCGGTTCCTGTTCGTGTTTCACTCGGCGGAGGAAGAGAGGGTCGGGTCCCAGGTGTCGGGGTGGGACTCCAAGGAAGACTGCGACAACTACCTGAACAACGTCTTCCCTGAGGTCTTCGGCAAGGTGCAGCACGTTTTTGAAGAGCCGCCCGTGGCCACCTTCTGGAACATCAAGTTTCCCGTGATAGCGAATTTCTAAACGAAAGACTGGAAAGACTGCCATGTACGTACGCACCAGCAGGTACCGCCTCACCCCCGAGGGCCTGGCCGACCTCAAGGACGGGATCCGGGAGCAAATGATGGGGCCGATTACGGCCGCCCCCGGCAACCGGCTCTTCGCCGTGATGACCTCCCCCGACGACGAGCAGAATGGGCTGTTTATCAGCGCCTGGGAGTCCAAGGAGGACTGCGACAACTTCGAAAACAACGTACGGCCCGCCCTGTACGAGCGGTGGAAAGGCGGCTTCGACGGGCCGTTCGAGGTCCATTACTGGGACGTGCTGTGGCCCGGGACACTGCAGGTCAACGTGGAGTCTCTGGCCAATCCGTCTGCGATGTTTGTAAGGACCAGCCATTTCAAGCTCCACGAAGGCGTCATTGATACTCTGCCCGTGCACTATCAGGAAGAGGTGATGCCGCCGCTGGTCGAGGCGCAGGGGAACCGGTTTGTCTGCGTTCTGATTTCGAGGGACGAGGAGAGGGTCGGGTCACAGGTCACGGGGTGGAACTCGAGGGAGGACTGGGAGCGGTTCGAGCGAGAGGTGTACCCAGACAACATCAAGAACTTCTGGCACCTCTTCGAGATCAAGCCCACGGCCACCTACTGGGACCTGACGTTCCCGGGTCGGGTGCGGTACTAAGCTCGGGCCTTACGTCGCAGGCCGCCCGTGAGCTGGCAGGACTACTATAAGCGCAACCTCGTTTCGCCGGGGGAGGCCGTCAAACTCGTTAAGTCGGGGGACAGGGTCTACATCCCCATCTACCCTCACCCTGACACCCTGATCCACGCCCTGGCGGCGCGCCGCGACGAGCTCAAGGACATCAAGATTACCTGCGACGCGCCGATCGAGGACCCGGGCTGGTTCAACCCCGACTGGCAGGACTCCTTCACGGTGACTATAGAGCAGATTCTCGGGGAGATGGGCCGGTCGGCGCTGGACCGGCGCATCGTCGACTACATCCCAATGATTTTCTCCACCCAGTTCCAGCGCTATACGACGGACTACGGTGACGTGGCGCCCATGGACGTGTTCATGGTGGTCACCTCCCCACCCGACTCCAACGGATACGTAAGCTTCGGCGGGCACCTGTGGAACAAGCGGGGCTTCGTCAGGCGGTCGAAGAGGGTCATTGCCCAGGTCGACGAGAGCCAGATCAGGACCTACGGGCACAACTTCGTGCATGTCTCGGAGATCGACAAGTTCGTGGAGTACACCCCGACCCAGCTTTCCGATGAGCAGGCGAACGACCTGATGGACTCTGTGAAAGACCCGGAAGTCCGGTCCCTCCTCGACGACTTCGTCCCCAACCTCGACCCCCGAGACCTCGCCGAGCACCTGCCGCACCTGGTGGAAAGAGAGGCAAAGCAGATCCAGCGCTTTGCCCGGTACCAGTGCTGGATTGAACCCGACGACGATGCGAAGACTATCGCGGGCTACGTGTCGGAGCTGGTGAAGGACGGCAGCACGCTGCAGATCGGCACCGGCACCCCGACCCGCTTCCTCGCCACGGTCGGAGCATTTGACGACAAGAAGGACCTGGGCTGGCACTCGGAGATGGGCATTCCCGGCATCATCGACCTGATAGAGCGGGGCGTGATAACCGGGGCGAAGAAAAACCTGCACAAGGACAAGGCCATCTTCGGGGCGCTTCTCGGGGCCTTCTACCGGGAGCTGGACTACGCCCACGAGAACCCGCTCATCGAGCAGCTGGACGTCGAGTACGTGGCCCGGGCCACGACCGTCGCCCAGCACGACAACATGGTCTCCATCAACAACGCCCTCTCCGTCGACCTCACGGGGCAGATAAACGCCGAGACAGTGTTCGGGGGCCGGCTGATGAGCGGCACTGGCGGTCAGTTCGACTTCCAGATGGGCGCCATCATGTCAAAAGGGGGTCGGGGGATAACGCTGCTCAGGTCGACGGCCCTCGGGGGGATAGCCTCGAGGATCGTGGCCCAGCACGAGGAAGGGACCATCATCAGCGTCCCCCGCACCTTCGCCGACACCATAATCACCGAATACGGCGTCGCGCAACTCCTCGGCAAGTCCAACCGGGAGAGGGCCCGGGAGCTCATCTCCATAGCCCACCCTGACTTCCGGGAAGAGCTGACTCGGGAGGCGGAGGGGCTGTTTTACCCCTAGCCCTTATCGATAAGAACACGCCTGACCTCGTCCCAGTCCTCAACAGGATCTAGCGGGTTCTGCAGCCTCCGCAACGCCGTCGAGAGGTCATCGAAATCTTCCACGTACTGCTTAATTATCCCGCGCACCAGTTCAGCCCGACTCATCCCTTCACGCGATGCCGCGTCACTCAAAGCTCTGGCTACTGAGTCCGATACTCGAGTTGTTATCTGAACCATCACGCACCCTTTGATTGCGCTCTGAATATTTTGCAAATCAAATGTGGCAGCCCAAATCGCGTAAACTTCCGGGCGGAGTTGAATCGCGCTTCGGGAGCACTAATTCACCCTCAGGCCTCGGCCATGGGCTGTCAAGGAAGAATACTCACTAGGATCCATAATAGGCCCGGAGGGCTTCTGTCAGTATTCTAGATGCGGTATCGAGACCAACGTTCCATGCTTTAGATGCTGCCTTTGCAATCATGCCTCCTAGCCATGCCCGCACTTTGGGCCCGTAATGCCCGTTGTGGGCGGTGGGTTCTGAGGTTATAGCCTCTTTCAAATCACAAATGTCATTATCGTGGATGTTGTATTCGCGGAGGAAGCTCAGTAGGGAATCAAGATCACCACTCTCGACCGTATTTGCGTTCTGGTTTACATGAGCGCCACTAGCCACAACATTGCGGTCCCCATATATGTTGATATTGTTAAAGACATTTCGAGCTATTTCAGGCTTAACTGTGTGATTGCTTATGTCTTCTGAAGTTATGTCGCTCTCTTGTAGATCAAGCACAAAGTCCAAGAGTTTGTTCTTAACTTGGTCAAGTATCCCTAGGATTAAATGCGAGGGTACTGGCTGGTGCGCATCGACTAGAACCATGCCATTTGCCAATTGGAGCGATTGTTGTGCTAATAGGATCATTTCTTGTTGCCACTTGATTTGATGTGATTTTGCACCCTGGGCCACAAGAGCCTCTAGTTCGCCAATACCTTCAAAGAAAATAATGTTCTCGGCGAATTGTTTGACTTCTGGGGGCAAATTGTAGGTAGGTAGAACTAAGTTCTTGATCTGACTCTGGAACGGACCGGCAAATGTCCCAAAGTTAGTGGCGCGGACCTTCCTATAGCTTGGAACAGCGTCCCTGTCCAAGTACCCATTGAGTTCGAAATCGACCCACTCTCGGAATTCAGGCAATCCTAGTGCCCTCGCGAGCACCTTTGCCTTTCTCAATATGTTGGATAAGTCTGTAGACTCGTTTACTAAATCTGAACTAATTTCAACAAGCAAATTCATGAAAGTCTCAACTACTAATTTGTTCCTGAACGGTTCATTCTTGTGGCATATCTAATAGAGCTACGACCATGATCTGTGGTGACTTTCTCCGATAGACCATTGTAGCAAAGTGTCACCTCCCCACCCCCCCTCGTTGACCCCCGAGACCCGGTATAGTTAAAATCAAATAGGCACCCGGGGCCCGGCGCAAGAAGTCTTGGGAGCCGTTTTTCTAGCCACGCCGGAAGGAGCGCAAATGCAGTCGAGCCTCATAGGTAAGATACAGAAGGCCAAGGCCTACGCTGAAGAGCCCGACAGGGTCCAGTTCAACAACTTCAGCCTCAGCTTCCGAGGCGCCCACAAGCGCCACAACGTTACCTATGACGACGGCGTCCTGCGGTGCAACTGCAGCTTCTTCACTTCCTGGAACATGTGCAGCCACACCATGGCCCTTGAGCGCATGTTCGATGTGATGCTCCCCCGCGTCGAATACATCAGCAACTGACGGCAGTACCGTCATTCTTTCAGGAAGACACATTCCCTGAGTGCGACGCGTTCAGGCCATTGCTTCTGTTGTTGCCTTAGGGTCGTGGGGCCACTCGTGCTGAGACCCTCGAAGTATGAGCGGGGAAGGTCGGAGCGCTATCCGACGTACGCCTCGAACACGAGGCACGCGTTCTGCCCGCCGAACCCGAAGCTGTTGGAGAGGACCTTATTGACCGGCTGGCGTCGGGCCTCGTTGGGGACGTAGTCCAGGTCGCAGTCGGGGTCCGGGTACTCGTAGTTGATAGTCGGGTGCATGGCCCCGTCCACTATCGACATCACGCAGGCCACCGACTCCATGCCACCCGCCCCTCCCAGCGCATGCCCGATCATCGACTTCGTCGAGCTTATTCCCACCTTGTACGCCGCCTCCCCGAACACGCTCTTGATGGCCCGGGTCTCGATGGAGTCGTTGAGGGGTGTCGACGTGCCGTGGGCGTTGATGTAGTCGATTTCGTCGGGCTTCGCGTTGGCGTCCTCAAGGGCCCATGTCATGGCCCGGGCTGCGCCGGCGCCCTCGTCGTCGGGATGGACCATGTGGAAGGCGTCGGAGGAGACCCCGTAGCCCGTGACCTCGCACAGGATGTTCGCGCCCCTGCTCAGGGCGTGCTCCAGAGTCTCCAGGATCAAAATCCCCGTGCCCTCTGCCGGCACGAACCCGTCCCGCTTTGCATCGAAGGGCCTGCTGGCCTTTGTCGGATCGTCGTTGCTGACCGTGGACAGCGCCTTCATCACGCTGAACCCCCCGAGGCCAAGCTGGCTGATCCCCGCCTCCGTCCCCCCCGACACCATGACGTCCGCCGACCCCCTCCTCAGCACCTCCAGCGCATCACCCACCCCCTGCGTCCCCGCCGCACACGACGTCGTAACGGTATTGGTGAATCCCTTGAGCCCCAGTATCCGGCTCACCTGCGAGGTGGCCATGTTGGGAAGGATCATCGGGAAGAAGAAGGGGCTGAGGCGCATCCCGCCCTTGGTCTCGACCGTCCGGCCCCCGACTTCGATATCCGGGAAGCCGCCGCACCCGTTGCCCAGCACAATACCGAGCCTCGCCGGGTCCTCCGACTCCATGTCCAGCCCCGACTCCTCGATAGCCGCCAGCGCTGCCGTCACCGCAATCTGGCTGAACCTGGACATGCGCCTGGCGTCCCGGGCGTCGAGTTTTTCGCGGGGGTTGAAGTCCGGGATTTCGCCGGCGATTTTGGTCGGGTAGTTGGTGGTGTCGCACAGCGTCATCGGCCCGATCCCCGACACCCCATCCACCAGGTTTTTCCAGAACTCCCGGGCCGTAGTGCCCAACGGTGTCACCGCCCCGATACCCGTCACCACCACCCGCGGGCGTCCCTTGTAGTCGGTCAGTTGAGGGGTTGATTCCGATGCGGTCATGCTCTTTGCGATCTGCTTTGTTGCCAAATCGGGGGTCGGGCTAGTAGATCTCCACCGGCACCCGTTTCACCGCCTCGATTGCCTCTCCCACCACGAACAGCGACCCCGTGACGCAGACCAGGTCCTCCTCGGAGGCCAGCTCCCGGGCCCTTTGCAGCGCCTCTTTCACGCTCCCCGTGGTCCCGACGATTATATCAGGTCGCCTGAAGGCATCGGCTATGGAGTCGGGCTCTGCGGCCCTTGCGTGTCGGGACTTGGTGAGTATGACGGTCGGGGCCAGGGGCACGAGCTCCGACGCTATGTCCTCCACGTTCTTGTCCGCGGACACCCCGACCACCAGCACCGCCTTTCTGAATTCGTAGTATTTCTGCAGCGCCTCCCGCAGCCTCCGTGCCGAGTCGCCGTTGTGCGCGCCGTCCGCTATCACCAGCGGCCGACGCCCCAGCTCCTCCATCCGGCCCGGCCACCGGATATCCCCGAACCCGTCCACGATGTCGCCGTCCGAGATCCGCCACCCTTTACTCCGCAGTACGCTTAACGCTGTTATCGCCGTGGCAGCGTTCTCCTGCTGATGGTCTCCGATCAAGGGCATCGACACCCGGTACTCATTCTCGAAGTCCCTCACCAGCAGCTTCTGTCCCCACCCCCCATGTTCCAAAGATCTCCACACCACTTCCCGACCCACGTTCACCATCTCCGAACCCCGCTCCCTGGCGATTCTCTCGATTGCCTCTTCAGCCTCCGGCCGCTGGGGGGCGACCACCACGGGTATTCCCGGCTTGATGATTCCGGCCTTCTCACCGGCTATCTCCGCCAGGGTCTCGCCCAGGAGCTCGGTGTGGTCCCGGCTTACGGACGTGATAACACTCACCTCCGGCGTGACCACGTTGGTAGCATCCAGCCTGCCCCCAACCCCGACCTCGAAGACCAGGGCTTCCACTCCTTGCTCAGCGAAGTAGAGAAGGGCCATAGCGGTGAGGGCTTCGAATGTGGTGATATAACCGTGCTCTCCGGCTGCGTTCAGCTCTTCAACGTGGGGTTTCACCCTCTCGATGGCCGCCGCAAAGTCCTCCCCCGATATAAGCTCACCGTCCACTTGTACTCTTTCCCGGAAGGTGTGGAGGTGGGGGGAGGTGAACAAGCCGACCCGGTACCCGGCCTTCCTCAGCACCGACGATATCATCGCCGCCGTGCTTCCTTTCCCCTTCGTCCCGGCGATGTGGACTATCTTCAGCCCGCTCTCGGGCGAACCAAGCCTTCTCAGCAGCACCCTCACCCGCTCCAGGTCGACGTTGCCCGGCGAGTACAGCTCCTTCAACGACTTTTCGTAGTTGGTGAGCCCGAGTATGTATTTAAGCGCGGAGCGGTAGTCCAAGGGGTCCCCTTCGCATCGGCTGGCGTCTTCCCTATATTGTAACGCTGGAGGAAGGGCCTATGCCTCGGTCGGCCATCTTCTAGCCGGCCTCCGACCCGTCGCAATCGCCAGCGCCTCCCCCCACCCCATGTCCAGGATGTAGTCCATATTGCCTTCCAGGGGTCGGGGCTTGAAGTCGAAATTGGCCTCTACGGAGTCCTTCGCCGTGATGTTATCCAGGGATAGCATGTCCAGCTGGACCTTGGTTATCGGCGGGTGTGGCGCGACCAGCTTCAGGAACGGCAGGGCAGGGCGCATCAGGGACTCGGGCACCCGCACTTTCACCTTCCAACTCCCGAAGGCCCGGATAATCATGTCCGTGATTTGCCGGTAGCTCAGGATGTCCGGGCCACCGATCTCGATGGTCTCTCCATCGTAGGACCTGTCCACCAGCACCCTGTCCACGCACTGTGCAACGTCTTCCACGTGGATCGGCTGGAATCTCGCCTTCCCTGAGCCAATGAACGGGACCACCGGCCCGACCCTGATCGTAGCAGCTAGGGCGTTGATGAACTCGTCCCCCGGCCCGAAAACCAGGGAAGGCCGCAGCACGACGTGCCGCAACTTCGAATTGACCACCGCCTCTTCACCCTCCCACTTGGACCGCAGGTATGGGTATTTGGGGTCGGGGCCGACGCCTATCGCGCTCAGGTGGACTATCTTCCGCACCCCCGACTCCTCAGCCGCCTCCACCACGTTCCGTGTCCCCTGCACGTTGATGCTCTGGAAAGTCGCGGGGCCCTTTTCCCTTATGACGGCCACGGTGTGCACCACCATATCCACGCCGTCGCACGCGGCTTTCAGGGAGTCGATATCGGACACGTCTCCCGTGACGAAATGGACGGCGGGCAGCCCCGAGGGTTGGCTGTTCGGCCCGGGCCTGACCAGCCGTCTCACCTCCTCCCCCCGCTCCACCAGCCGCGCCACTATCCGCCTCCCAACGAATCCCGTGGCCCCCGTGACCAATATCAAGGTCCTGCCCTTCTGCGGCAAAAGCGTGCCGAGGTTAGCCAAGCGATTTTTGGGGTGTCAATTATCGGGGCAAGCAGACGGCCGCCAGTCATGCATCTCCTCCCCGGACCGCGCGGGGCGTCCCCGATCTGCCCGCCCGTGGGCCCGTAGGGACTGCAGAGCGAGTCTGAGAACAACTCAGCGCCTCGGTCTACCCCGCGGATTCCCGGCACTCGGCAATCTCCATAGCCACCGAGTCGGCGTCATCTCCAGTAGTGACCAGGTCTGCCGGCGGCTCCATACCCAGCCACCTGTACATGGCATCGGGGTTTTCCAGGTAGATATCTACCATGCAAGACTTTTCCTGGGGACTGTATCCACCGGCCTGGAACTCCTCCATCGCATTTCCCAGGTGGACCACGCTCTCCGGCGTGAGGCAGCCGAAGAATTGTCCGGCCGCCTGGGTCTGGCCGGAAGTTATGAGCTCTGTGAAAGGCGCCTCCAGGAAGAACTGGTAGAGCAGTCCACCTAGGGAATCCTCTACGCAGGCTGCTTCTTCTGGGGATACTCCATCCATGACCTGCTGCCCGAGGGTTTCCGCATTGAGTACCAGGCCTGCCAGGGCATGGGCGGGTTCGGGGATAGGTTCGGGAGTGGGTGTCGGTTCAGGTTTCGGGGTGGGCGTCGGCTCCGGTCTGGGAGTGGCCGTGGGTTGGGGTATCGGGGTGGGCTGGGGTATTGGGGTGGGTTGCGGCGTGGACGTGGCCTGAGGCTCAGGTACGGCCGTATCCGTAGGCCGGGGAGCGGGGGTGGGTTGGGATGTGGCCGTTGCCTGAGGCAAGGCCGTAGCCGTGGGCTCCGGTTCGGGTTCGGCCGTCTCCTCACCTCCGCAGGCCAGAATAAAGGCCATCGCCCCCACCAGGGCGGCAATGGCCATAATGCCGACGAATTTTCTTAAGAAATACTTCAATTGACGGATTCCCCTTGAGGTCGGCGGGCCTGTTGCCGCGCCTTTCGATTTGGCAGTGAAACTAGCATATTTTGCTCGTATCGTCCATTGATTCCTCCCGGGGATGCCGGCAAGAAACGGACCCCTTTTTCCCACTCCGCAATTGCTCAAAAAGGACCAAATTTGGGGCCGACATAGGGGGTTGGCGGTGTATAATTTCGGGTGCCGGGCGGGGCAATAATCTTTGTATACACACCTTCATCTCCATACCGAGTACAGCCTCCTTGACGGCCTGTGCCGCATCCCTCTCCTCATGGAACAGGCCCGAGACCTCGGCATGGAGAGCATGGCCCTCACCGACCACGGCAACCTCTACGGCGCCATAGACTTCTACTCCTCAGCCAGGAAGAGCGGCGTCAAGCCCATCATCGGCTGCGAAGTCTACGTTGCCCACGGGAGCCGTCGGGCCAAGGTGCCCCAGGAGAAGTCTCCCTACCACCTCACCCTACTGTCCAAGAACGAGACCGGCTACCAAAACCTGATCCAGCTGGTCACCAAGGCCAATATGGACGGCTTCTACTACAAGCCCCGCATGGACCGCTCGCTTTTCGAGCAGCACCATGAGGGCCTCGTCGTCCTATCCGGCTGCCCTACGGCCGAGGTGCCCCGGGCTATCCTGGAAGGCCGGATGGACGACGCCTATGCCGCCGCCCGCTGGTACCGCGAGGTCTTCCAGGACTACTACCTCGAAATCCAGCGCCACGACTCGACATGCTCAAACCCATCAACGAGGGCCTGGTCCGCATGAGCCGCGACCTCGAAATCCCATTGGTCGCCACCAACGACGTCCACTACATCCACCGCGACGAGGCCGCCGTCCAGGACATCCTCCTCTGCATCCAGACCAACGCCACAGTCCAGGACGAGAAGCGGCTCAAAATGTCCGACGACTCCCTCTACCTCAAGACCCCAGAGGAGATGCGCAACCTCTTCTCCGACATGCCCGAGGCCCTCGAAAACACCATGCGCATCGCCGATGCCTGCGACCTCTCCATAGAGTTCGATAAGCTCCGCCTCCCCCACTTCCCCACCCCCAACGGCGAAGATGCCGACGCCTACTTGGGCCAGCTCTGCGAGGAGGGCTTCCGCCGCCTCTACCCCGACGCCGGAGAAGCCGCCCGCCGCCGCCTTGAAGATGAGTTGGACGTCATCAAGAAGACCCAGTTCGCCAACTACTTCCTGGTCGTGATGGATATCTGCTCCTACGCCCGGGAGCACGGCGTACTTTTCGGGGTGCGGGGCAGCGCGGCCGGGAGCGTGGTCCTCTACTGCCTCGGAATCACCGACATCGACCCCCTGGAATACGGCCTCGTCTTCGAGCGTTTCCTGAATATCGAGCGCAACGAAATGCCCGATATCGACCTGGACTTCCAGGACGACCGCCGCGACGAGCTGATCTCCTACGTCACCCGCAAGTACGGCGCCGAGCACGTGGCCCAGATCATCACGTTTGGAACTCTCGGGGCTCGGGCTGCACTAAGGGACGTGGGTCGGGCCCTGGGCCTCCCCTACTCCATGGTCGACAACGTGGCCAAGCAGGTCCCCTTCGGGGCGAAGTCCATCGACGATGCCATGAAGGCCAGCCCGGAGCTCAACAGTACTTATGAGCAGGACCACGCCGTCCGCAAGCTCGTCGACTCTGCGCAGAAGCTGGAGGGCGTCGCCCGGCACGCCAGCACCCATGCCGCGGGCATCGTCATCTCCCAGGAGCCGCTTACCAACTACGTCCCGCTACAGAGGTCGACCCGGGGCGAGGGCGAGGAGATAGCCGTAACCCAGTTCTCCATGGACCCAATCGCCAAGCTGGGCCTGTTGAAGATGGACTTTCTCGGGCTTATCAACCTCACCATCCTGGGCAAGGCCCTGGAAATCATCGCCGAAAGCGGCGGCGGCAGGATGTCCCTCAACGACATCCCCCTCGACAATCAGAAGACCTTCGAACTGCTCTCCAGCGGCGAGACCACCGGCATATTCCAGCTGGAAAGCTCGGGGATGCGGCGGTACATCAAGCAGCTCAAGCCCTCCACCGTCAACGACGTAGCAGCCATGATCGCCCTCTACCGGCCCGGGCCGATGGAGCACATCACCCGCTTCATAGACGCCAAGCACCAGCGCGCCCAGGTCACCTACCCACACCCCGCCCTCACCGACATCCTCAAGGAGACCTACGGCGTCATCGTCTACCAGGACCAGGTCCTGCTCATACTCCGCACCTTCGCAGGCTACAGCCTCGGGCAGGCCGACATCGTGCGGAAGGCCATGGGCAAAAAGATAGCCGCCCTGATGGCAGAGGAGCGGGAGCGCTTCATGAAGGGCGCCACCACCAACGGCTTCGACGATAGTCTTTCCACCTACGTCTTCGAGCTGATTGAGCCCTTCGCCGGCTACGCCTTCAACAAGGCCCACAGCGTCAGCTACGCCATGATCTCCTACTGGACCGCTTACCTGAAGGCCAACTACCCGGTGGAGTTCATGACCGCCCTGCTCTCCTGCCACTCCGGCAATGCAGAGCACACTGCCGCCGCAGTTGAGGAATGCCGCAAGCTGGATATCGAAGTCCGCCGCCCCGACGTCAACGCTTCCGACCTCGGCTTCACAATGGAGCGCAACAACGGCTCCAGCGCCATCCGCTTCGGCCTCTCCGCCGTCAAGAACGTCGGAGACGGCGCCGTCCGCCCCCTGGTCGAGGCCCGGCAGGCCGACGGCCCCTTCAAGTCGATCGAGGATATGTGCCGTCGGGCCGACCTCCACAGCCTCAACAAGCGGGCCTTGGAAAGCCTTATAAAGGTCGGGGCCCTGGACTCCCTCGAAAGGCGCGGCGCCCTCCTTGGCGGCATAGACCGCATATTGTCGATGTCCCAGCGGGAGTGGGACCTCAAGAACTCGGGCCAGTCAACCATGTTCGACCTCTGGGGCGAGTCCGTGGCCACCCCCCTCCCCGACCTCGAGCTTGAGGAAATGCGAATCCAGCCCGGTGAACCGGACGCCTGGGAGAAGGAATTGCTCGGGGCCAGCCTCTCGGAGAGCCCCATATCCCGGATTCACCGCAATCTCGGCGACTTCACCCCCAACTTGTGCGGCGATATCGAGCCCGAGCTCGACGGCAGGAAGGTCACGCTGGTCGGTCAGATCTCCTCCTTCCGCATCGGCACGACGCGGAAGGGCGACCCCTTTGTATCCGCCGTCCTGGAAGACGTGACCGGCACCACCGAGATAGTGGCGTGGAGAGAGGTCTACGAAAGGACCCAAAGCCTCTGGGCCGAGGGCACGATCCTCAAGGTCGAGGGTCGGGTACGCCTCCGCAACAACGACCGCATCTCCGTCCACTGCAACCACGTAGAAAAATTCGAAATTCCCCCCGAAGAAGATGTGCCTGGGTCCACCGAGAATTCCGCCGGCCCACCCCTTTCCGTCATTCCCGCAGAGGCGGGAATCCATTCCTCGTCCCCACCCACCCCTCTTGACCCGGGCACCCAGCCGACCGAACAAACTCCTACCAACGGCGTTGCCCATCCCGGGCAAGCTCCGACTTCAACGGAAAGCTCACCCGTAAACGGTGCCGCTCACCCTGAGACCAGCGAAAGAGGTAGGGAGGATTCCGTTCGCCCTGAGGCTGTCGAAGAGCCTGCCCCGAGTCCCTCGAGGGGGTCAATCGAGCGGAATGGGGCGGATGCCACACCACCCCCCTCCGTCATTCCCGCAGAGGCAGAGCCTGCCCCCGAGAAGTCGTGGGGAATCCATCCCCCTCCCGACCCCGCAAAAGCCGAACAAGTCTGGCTGAAGGTCCGTGCCACAGGCGACGAGGCCCACGACGCCCAGGTCCTCAAAGACGCCATCACCCTCGCCAGGGGCTTCCCCGGCCCAAGCCCCCTCTTCCTCGAAATCGAGGAACGTTCGCGAACAACGCGTCTCGAACTTCCCGAAGTCCGGGTGCAGTTCTCTCCGAAATTGGTGAAGCTGCTCTCGCCAAGTCTCGGGGAGGGCGCAGTGACCCTGGTCGAATCCTAGGGCCATAGGAAGCCTCAGCCCATGAAATGGGTCCTAGCCGCCACCGCCCCCGACCAGCTGATGGCAGAGATGTGGGGCGGCCTTCTCGCCAACAGCGGCATACCATTCCGGCTCAGCCCCGGCGACACCAGCGCCTTCCTCGGCCTCTCCCTCCGACCCTGCGGCATCCTCGTCCAGGAAGACATGCTCGAAGAGGCCCGCATCGTCCTTGAGGGTGAAGAGGTAGAGGAGTCCTAGGCCGCTACCGCGATCAACGCCAGACCCCCGACTATAAACCCGGACCCCAGCAAACGACCCCTTCCGAACCGCTCCTTGAGCACCAGCACACCCAGCAGCACCCCCATCACCACCCCCGACTCCCTCGCGGGCGCCATGTAGCTGACCTGCGCGAGCGAGAAAGCCGTCAACGCCAGCCCGTAAGCGATGAAGACCAGCGCTCCCGCTGCCAGTATGGGCCGGGCGTTGCTTCTCCACTCCTCCCTCACTGCGGCCAGTCCATGCCTGCGGATTATGTAGGGAGCCAGGAAAAGAGCTCCCCCAATGGTCTGCAGGTACATGTAAAGGAACGGCTGGGCATACTCCACACCTCGTTTGTCCACCAGCGAATACCCGACAATCGCCAGTCCGGCGAGCACCGCGTAGCCAACTCCTCCGTCAAGCAGGAGTTTCGTTGGTCCGGCGAGGATTCGCCGGAATCTGCCCCACCAGGAGACCACGTAGAGCCCTGCCACTATGAGCACGAATCCCGGCACGGCCAGCAGGGCTATGGTCTCTCCCAGCAGTGGCACTGCAAGCACGGGTATGAGCATCGGCGCGATGCCCCGGGCCACAGGATAGACCAACGAAAGGTCACCCCGAGAATACGCCCGACCCAGCATTACGAAATAAAAGCTCTGGAATGCTGTGGAAGCCAGGACGAACAGGTATCCCGGAGGGTCTATCGGGTACAGCCAGAACAGGACTAGGGCCAGTGGGACGAACATCACGGTGCCGCTGACCACTATCCCCCACGCGAATGCCTCCTGGTTACCGCCTCGCTTCAGCAGAAAGTTCCACGTAACGTGAAAAAAGGCGGACAGGAGGATTAGTCCGAAAGCCAGCCAGGTCATGCCCGAAGTCTATCCGACCAATGGTGTGCAAGCGATAGCGCTGTCGCCGTCAGGTCGTTTCCCTCCACCAGCACCAAACTAGAGGCCGACGCCTGCGCAGAGCGCAGGCGTCGGCCTCTGTTTATCTCTCCCCCTCTCCCTTGAAGGCTCTAAGGGTCGGCGATGCGCCTCTGGCGTGAGAGGGGGATCAAGGGGGAGAGGGATCCCGGGGTTGGGCGGGGTCTCCATCAAAAGGGGCACGCGGGGATCAAATCCCCCGCCCCACCCCGTGCCCCTCGTACATCGCCTGCTCCACCGTGCGGGGCGCAAGGCCAGCCTGTCTCAGAAGTTGGGGAGTGGTGAATGGAACCTTGTTAGGTGTACCTTTGAAGCGACATCGACGAAGGAGAGATGGAGATGCCGCTTCGAGATATGGACCGAGAACAGATGTGGCTGTTGCCCCCGACTCTTGACGATCTGTTGCCGTTAGACCATCCAGCCCGATTCGTGGCCGAGTTTGTGGACGCACTGGATAGGGAAGGCTGGGCTGAACTCGGCGTGGAGATAGACGGCGACCCGATGGGAGCGCCGGCCTACCATCCCCGCGCTTTGTTGAGCGTGTGGCTGTACGGTTTCATGACCGGGGTGCGCTCCTGCCGCAAGTTGGAGGCGGCCTGCCGGGACCAGATACCGTATCTGTGGCTGACCGGCTGGCAGCATCCTGACCACAACACCTTGTGGCGGTTCTACAAGGAACACAGGCAGTCCATGAGGAAGCTGTTCGAGCGCACTGTGCGCACGGCGGTGACGATGAAGCTGGTGGATCTGGCGGTGCAGGCGGTTGACGGAACTAAGGTGGGGGCCAATGCGGCAAGAGATAGGACCTACGATGCGGGGGAGTTGGGTCGGTTATTGAACAGGGTGGAGAAGGCGATCTCCGACCTTGAAGCTCAGAACGAAGCAGGTGAGGATACCCCCGCATTACATCTGCCGGAAGAATTAGCCAACAAGCAAACGCTGAGGGAGCAGATTCGTCATGCGATGGACGAGTTGGCTTCTGAGCGGAATCGCAAGCGCATCAACCTCACCGATCGGGATGCAAAACTCATGAGGACCCGTCAGGGCTTCATGCCCAGCTACAACGCCCAAGCTATGGTGTCACCGCTGGCACCAGGCGGACAGACGACCGGCATGCTGCTGACCGCCGTAGACGTTGTGGACCAAGTCAATGACGCCCTCCAGTTGACCCCGATGATGGAACAGGCAGAGGGTGTTACAGGAACCAGGACTCCGTTGACGTTGGCAGACGCCGGTTATTGTGGAGGCCGGAACCTGGAGGCGAGTCACCGTAAAGGTCAGCAAGTGGCAATGCCGGATATGGCCCGACCACTGGACAATCCCTATCACAAGGACCGATTCACCTATGACGAGGGCAACGACAGGTACGTCTGTCCTCATGGAAAGATATTGCGCTTCTCCAGCTCGTCCACAAACGCCGGAACGCCGGTCCGGGTATACCGAGCAGCCTCTGCCTCGGCCTGCCGCAGTTGCCCCGCATTTGGGGTCTGCACCAAGGATTACCCACGGGGACGCAAGCTAGAAATCGGGGCACGCGACCATGTACTGCGCGCTCACAGAGAATGGATGTCTACCGAGGCAGCCACGACGGCCTACAAACGGAGGAAGTACCTGGTCGAACCGGTCTTCGGGATCTTTAAGGAACAACTGAGGGCTCGGAGGTTCCTGTTGCGTGGCCTTGCCAACGTGAAGGCCGAATGGACGGTGCTTGCCATCGCCTTCAACCTCCGCACTATCTGGAAGGCGTGGAGACCCGGAGCCGACCCCTCCACTCAAGTATCCGCGGCCTAGTGCCTCTCCCCACTCTCTCACAGCAACTGCCGCTACTACACAACTCTCACCCTTCAATCCAGCATTCCCCTATCACTTCCCGGCTGGGGTCGTAAAAGCGAACCCTGGTCTAAGCGGCATCTTCATCTCTTCGTAGATGTCGCGTCGGAACAGCTGCCGGGGCGCTATCCGTCACTTCCCACTTATGGGACAGCCTCAAGGCAGTCCCCGACCGCATACAACTCCGACACCCGACCCTTCAACTCCCTGTACAGCCCGTCGGCGGCTCGGCGGTTGTCTGCAAACACCACCACGTCCACACCCTCCCGACTCTCCTCCCGACCCGTCACTGTGCTCCTCAACGTTACCGACCCCTCCCCCAGCCCCACCAACTCCGTGAACGCCGACACCATCAGGCCTTTGTTCAGCAAGCGCTCGTAGATCTTCCGCCACACCAGGGGTTGCAGGTTCGACCCCGCATAGGGTGCTGTCGTTGCCATCTCAACCCGGTTTCCGTTGTCCAGCAACACCTCCGACACGTCGCTCCCGGGGTGCAGGCCGCGGGTATCGACTACTACTACGCTGCAGTTGCTCGGTACGTTTCCGTCCAGCACTTCCTGTGCGGTCATAAGCTCCGGCCCCGAGGGCATATCCTCCATGCTCACGAACGCCTCCGCCCCCGTCGCTACGATAACCGCATCCGCCTCGAACTCCAGCACCGACTCTACAGTCGCCTCGGTATTCAGCTTGATATCGACGCCCGCTCTGCGAGCCTCGGCTTCTGCGAAGGTGGCTATGTCGGCGAATTGTTTGCGCATCGGGCCTTGGGCGGCGGTCAATGTCTGCCCCCCAAGCCTCGATTCCTTCTCAACCAGCGTCACCCGGTGCCCTCGCTGCGCGGCTGCCTTGGCAGCCTCCAGCCCTCCCGGCCCCCCACCTACCACCAGCACCGACTTGACACTAGTGGCAAGAGTAATCTCACCCCACTCACCTTCTCGACCCGTCACCGGGTTGTGGATGCAGGTGATGTACTGCCCCTTCATCCGGCGCCCTATGCAGCTCTGCATGCACCCTATGCACGGCCTGATCTCTTCCACCGCTCCCGACATCGCCTTCTCCGGCAGACGGGGGTCTGAGATTAGCTCCCTGACCATCCCGATCAGATCGGTCTTGCCCTCTGCCAGAAGGTCTTCGGCCAGCTCGGGGGTGGTGATCCGGCCCATTCCCAGCACCGGCACGCTTACCGCACCCTTTATCCCTGCCCAGATGCGGGCGAAGGGTGCAGGCTCGTAGTACATGGACGGCATGTGGTTCGCCATACTGCCCAGGTCTGAATAGGTGCTGTTGCTCACGTTCAGGTAGTCCAGCGGCCCCTCCCCCGACAGCCGCCGCGCTATCTGTTTCATCTGCTCCAGGTCCAGGCCCCCGGCCACGAACTCGTCACCGCTTATCCGCATCCCGACTACGAACCCCCGCCCCACCCGTCCCCGCACCGCCTTCGTGACCTCCATCGCGAACCGGAGCCTGTTGTCCAGCCCGCCGCCGTATTCGTCCGTCCTCTGATTCGTAAGTGGTGAAAGGAACTGGTGGATCAGATTGCCATGCGCGCCGTGAAGTTCCACACCATCTAATCCGCCCTCTTCTGCCAGCGCCGCACAATCGGCAAAAGCCTGGACTAGCTCCGCAATCTCGTCGACATCCATCTCGTGGGGGGTCTCGTTGTTGCCGTAGATCGACTCCCGGGACGCAACCCCCGATGGCGCCCACCTCGGCAGCCCTTCTACCGTGCCCCCCTGCCGTCCCTGGTGGCTGAGCTGAACGATGACTCTTGCACCGTGCTCGTGTACCGCTTCCGCCACCTTCCGGTACGCGGGAACGATCACCTGGTCGTAACCCCACAGGGTGTCCTGCATCCCGATGTTGCTGGTCGGGTGTACGGAAGCGCTCTCCGTAATGATCATCGCCGCCCCGCCCCGGGCCCGCTCCGCGTAGTAGTGAACGTGCTGGTCGGTGAAGACGTGGTCCTTGGTGAACCCCGTTCCGTGAGCGGTGTTGACGATTCTGTTTCGAAGCTCCAGGCTGCCAACCTTTATGGGGCTGAACAGGTGGGCAAACAGTGGATGACCGGCGCTTTCGGCGGACATTTTCGGAGTCACGGGCTGAGAAAAGAGTTCAGGAGACCCCTTTCACGCCCTCCGCTCCTTCCAGCTTCAACAGCCGCTTCTTCATCTCGATGTGTCCCCCGTACCCCCCGAGACCCCTGTCGCTGGCTATCACGCGGTGACATGGGATAAGCACCGCCACGGGATTCGACGCCATGACTTGCCCCACCGCCCGCGCTCCTCGCGGCCTCCCGACCGCCGCGGCCAGGTCGCCGTAGCTTCGCGTCTCCCCGCGCGGTATCTCCCGCGTCGCTTTCCAGACGGCTTTTGTGAACTCCGGGGCGTCGGGCAGGTCCAGATCTTCGTTCTCCAGTGCCACCTCGTACCCGTCGAAGAGCCGTTGCAGCTTATCTTCGAACTCGGCAAAGTAACCGTTGTCCAGCTCCGCAGTGCTGGCCTCAAAGGCAATGCCCTGCATGGCCTCGTCGGGCGTGGGCAGCGGAATAGTCAGCCTCCTCACCCCCTCATCCGAGGCAACCACCCCCATCCACCCTATCGGTGTCTCCAGTACAGCGTATTTCATGCTTTGTTTCTCCAACCTGTCAGTCTCTGCTTGATGGACCAGATGAACAGCGGTCTCCGAAGCTCGTTCCACGCCTCGCTCAACGACTCCCTTTCGCTCTCGGACATATCGCCCGGCCGGTAGCTCCCTGCTGCGTACGCATCCCCAATCCGCTCGATGTTCCCTTCCACGGCATCCATCGCCACCGCCAGGTTCAGGGCAAACTCCCGGGGCGTCTCCGTGGGCCTGGGCCCGTGCCCCGCCAGTCTGGCCAGCCTCGCCATCTTCCTGTAGACCCGACCCTCATACCCTTCCTTCCTCAGCCCGAAACTCACCCACCCTACTATGCCTGCCGCTACCACCCCAACCCCCCCGACTGCCCCCAGCACTACCACTATGACCCATCCCGGCACTGGCCCGAGAGACAGCGCGCCCACGGCCCCCGGGTCATCCTGGCCTAGCCCCGGAGGGTCGCCGCCCTGGATAAGCCGGGCCACGTCCTCTATGCCTTCGGTCTCATCGCCCTTGATGAAGCCGCCCCTGACTATCGGGCTCTGGTTCGGCACCGGCTCGAAGGGAATCCAGCCGTACTCCGGGAAATAGGCTTCGGGCCAGGAATGGGCGTGCGCGCTTATCACCACGTATTGACCAAGCCCCTCGTCCCAGTCCCCCGTCGTGTACCCGACCGCCAGCCGGGACGGAATCCCGATGGACCTCAACATCACCACCATCGACGATGAGAAGTAGCTGCTGTAACCCCTCTTTGTCTCGAAAAGGAAGTAGTCCACCCCGTCCGCTTCCTCCGGCGGCGCCTCGATGTCCGTGGAATAGAAGGGGGTTTTCCTTAGCCAGTCCCTTATGGCAATGGCCTTGTCATAGGGATTTTCCCTGTTGTCCGTCAGCCCTTCCGCCAGCCCCCGAACTCTCTGCGGCAGGTCGTCGGTTAGCTGAAGATACCTGTCCGTGACCCAGGACGGATAGTCGATTCCCGCCTCCCGAAGCGCCTCCTCTGACGCCGACGAACTGTAGGAGACGGCGGTATAAACGTCTTCGGGGTTCAGGTCACGGAGCGGTCTAAGCGCCGTGATATCGGGCGGGTTGGGCGGTTTTCGGGACAGCACGACCTTCTTCGCCCGTGTCCCTTCTCTCTCGATCTCCTGGATTATCGTGTCTTCCGGCATCGCCGCCAGGGCATTGGTGAAGGTCAGCGTTCCCGTCTCCGCGTCGGCCCTTATGGCCCGGGCTACGTCCTGAAGGTCCGGCGGGAACGCGTTGAAGTCCGTCGAGACCGACAGATCGATCTCCCACGTCATCGGCGGCGATATCTCCACCTCGAACCCCCGGCTGCTGTGCAGGGGGTTCGACCCCGCAAAGATCGCATCCGAGCTCACCCCCATCTCTATCGTCTGCTCTATAAGCTCCGTCCCCTCATAGACGGCCACCTCCTCGTCCTCTCCCGGCAGGAACGCCTCGTTCAGGTCGGTCCTGTCCCCCGTCAGCCATCCATTCGGCGTGTAGACTTCAAAGGTCTCGGCCCTCCAGTAAGCCGGCTGGTCCGCCGACACCATCATCACAACGTGATTCCCGAGATTGCTGGCCCCTCTGAACGGGAACGCATCCCCGAACTTGTGGATCGTGTACGGTATCTGCGCGGGCAGGAAGGACAGCACCCGACCCAGCTCCGTCTCCATCGCCTTCCACGGGATGCTCATCACCTGCCATCCCTGTCTCATGACGCTGGGCCCGAAGTCCGTGCGGGGCACCAGGGCCACGGTCGCAAGAATAATCGCTGCCAGCAGCAAGGTCGTAAACCCGAACGCCGGAGATATGCCCCTCACGTAGGGCACTTCCTTCCTGTCCCACGCCGCCCTCTTCCTCAGGAAATACATCCTCATGGACAGCAGAACCACCATCAGGATGAACAGGTAGAAGAAGACCCAGAACTTCTCCGGCAGGTACAGCAGGTTCAGGAACAGGGCCAGCCCCGCCGGTATCACCGCGGGCCAGAACCTCAGCGACCTGAACACGAACCACGACCCCAGGTACGTCACTATCCACGTGAATATGAAGACGATGATCACAAAGGGAAGGGGGTCCGCGCTTATCCCCCCCGACCCCGCCGCACCTACCCACTCCTGCGTCCTGCTCACCATGTCGCTGGTCTTCGCAATGAACCATCCATCCTGGGTCAGGTACCGGCTCTGCCACACCAGCATCACGTACGCTATCAGGGCGCTTACCCCGTGCAGCAGTATCGCCCGCCTCTTCACCTTCGCCAGCACCATCCCCGCAATGACGGCGACGATTGCAGTCATGCTGAACGAAGGCATCCCCGACACCCAGTGCGCCGTCTCCACCGACCACACCACCGACAGCACCAGCAGCAGCACGATGACGAAGGTCAGCCACCCCTCCTTCGGCCCGTACTGCGAGCGCGGCAGACCCCCGAGCGGCTCGAAGTCCTGTACGTGCCTCTTTAGCTGGGGCCTCGCTAAAGCCATACTCCGCCCCTAGACCGCCTTCCCCGCATATTCGATATTCAACGCTTCCCCCAGCTCCTCCCCCCGACTAACCACACACGTCGGCAACGGGCCCCCCACCCCCGAGGCCCGCATCCCGTTAGGCCCTCTCCCGTTCACCTCCGCCGCAAAGCTCTCCCCGTCCAGGAGTACTGCCGCCGCCTGCACCCGCTTCTGCATCAGGTGGCTCAAAGACCCCATCCACTCTCCGTCGGGACTTGGGGTGATCACCACCAGGGTGCAATACCTGTTGAACAAGACCTCGTTGTCCCTCAGCACGTCGGACAGGGGCGTCGACCCCTCGGCCTTTATCTCCGCCAGCCCGTTCATTATCAGGTCCGACTGGTTAAGCCCAGGCTTCGGCTCCAGGTTCAGCTCTATGTTTCCCACTGCCGTTATTCCCACCGGCAGGCCCTGCTGAAGGTACTTGTCCGCGATCGACGCCGCCGCCGTCACTGCGTACTCCTCGCTTCCCTCGGGCCCCGACCCCCGGTGTACCCCCTTCTCCATGTCCAGTACTATCCACACCTTCGCCGACTCCTCCTGCTCGAACTCCTTTACCATCAGCCTCCCCATCCGCGCCGTCGTTCGCCAGTGCACCCGGCTGTAGCTGTCCCCTGGCATATATTCCCGGATGCCCGACGCCGCCGGCGTCACAACCTGGGTGTGCTGCCGGGACGTTGCATCTCCGGGCAGGTCGCTGGAAGGCACTGCGAAGTTGGGCAGCTCGACTATCGACGGATACACAGTGAACGGCTGCGCCTCCCCAAACCACCGTGTTTTCTGGAAGAGGCCCAGGGGGTCGCTGCTCACGATAGCCAGGGGCCCGAGGCTGTACTTCCCCCTCTGAAGGCACAGCGTCTTCAGCGTCCACTCCCCGTAGCTGGCCCGGGGCAGGCTGATCACCATCTCGCCCCCGTGTTCCGGCATGTCGCTCTTCTCCTGCACCTCCGTCCACACCACGGGCGCCACACGGTTATGGTTCGATATCGCCAGAGTCTCCTCCAGCCACTCCCCCATCCGTGCCGCTACCACGTTCCGCCTCACACGGATCGAGACCCACTTCCCGTTCAGCCACGTCCAGGCATAGCTGAGCGCCAGGAGCAACGCCAGGATGTAACTCATCTTGTAGTACAGGCCGTAGTTCGTCGATACCGCCATCAGCGTGATGATGGTCAGCATTGCAACTACGACCCGCAGCCGGGTCATGGCGGGAAGTTTCAGCCTGAACTTCACGGATTACCCTGCAACAACACTGGCGCCCGGGACTCCGGCTCCCCTACCCCACCTTCACCCCGGGCACAGGAACCGTTTCCAGTATCTTTGCCACGGACGATGCTCCCGTCACGTCCCTGGACCGGGCCCCGGGGCTCGTGATCATCCTGTGCGCCAGCACGGGCCTGCACAGCTCCTTGATGTCGTCGGGAAGCACGTAGTCCCGACCCTCCAGGAACGCCCTGGCCTGCGACGAACGGAACAGCCCCAGCGATCCCCTCGGAGACACCCCCAGGTATATGTCCCGGTCGTGCCGGGTCGAGTCCACAATCGAAACTATGTAGCGCTTCAGGTGGTTGTCCACGTATATCTTCCGCACCTCGTCCTGCAGCGAAATGATCTCTTCCGGCGTGCTCACGGCCGTAAGCGCCTCGATGGGGTGAATGAACCTCTGGCCGTCTATGATCTCCAGCTCCTGGGCCGCGGTCGGGTACCCGGGGCTGATGCGCATCAGGAACCGGTCCATCTGTCCCTGGGGCAGCGGGAATGTGCCCTCGTGCTCCAGCGGGTTCTCCGTAGCCATCACGATGAAGGGACGCGGCAGCTGGTACGACACCCCGTCCACCGTGATCTGCACCTCTTCCATGCTTTCCAGCAACGCCGACTGCGCCTTCGGTGTGGCCCGGTTTATCTCGTCGGCCAGCACCACCTGCGCCATCAGGGGCCCCGGCCTGAACTCGAACGCGTCCGACTTCTGGTTGTATATCGAGACCCCCGTGATGTCGGTGGGCAGAAGGTCGGGGGTGAACTGGATCCTCTTGAAACTGCACCCGACGCTCTTCGCCAGGCTCCTCGCCAGCATCGTCTTCCCCACCCCCGGCACGTCGTCGATGAGTATGTGCCCGCCGCACATCAGCGCAATCAGCGCCAGCCGCACCGCCTCCGTCTTCCCGATTATTACCTTCTCTACGTTTTCCTGGATCTTGCGCGCGATTTCAAAAGGTTCCGCCAAGACAGTGGTCTCCTCCGGTGATACGCCCATTTTATCCCGCCCCCCGACTCCCACACAAACTCACCCCTTTTCCATCATTCCCACCCCACTTTCCGTCATTCCTGCGGAGGCAGAGCCTGACCCTGCGAAGGCAGGGGGAATCCATCCCCCCGAAATAGTCGCTAAATCTCAGCATTTCACCTCCTCCTCTCCCCCCAGTAACGAACTAGAGGCCCTGAGGGAGAGGGGGACCAAGGGGGTGAGGCTTCCTCGGCGGGGCTGGGGGGCCAGCCATCTCCTTCTATGAAACCTGTGCATAACCGCCATTCCGCCCCCCGACCCGGATTCCAGTCACCGACTCCCCTCTATTTCCGATGCCCCGCGAGGAATCCGGGTCGGGGATGTTCCTGTCCCCTGAGTACTGAATTAGAGGGAGGCGCATGGGCAAGGCCCATGCGCCTCCCTCTATTCTTCTCTCCCCCTCTCCCTCAATGGCCCTGAGGGAGAGGGGGACCAAGGGGGTGAGGGTTCCCCTGTGGGGGTGCGGGGCCAGCCCTTCTCGATGAAACCTATGCATAACCGCCATTCCGCCCCCCGACCCGGATTCCATCCCTCCCTTCTCCCCAAGTATTGAACTAGAAGCAGAGGTTGGCGCAGAAGCGCCAACCTCTGCCTCTGTTCTTCTCTCCTCCTCTCCCTCAATGGCCCTGAGGGAGAGGGGGACCAAGGGGGTGAGGGTTCCCCTGTGCGGGTGGGGGCTACGGTAACCCCCCACCCCTCACCAGCTCCTCCGCCCACACCATCAGGCTCCCCTCCGTCAACGTCCCCACAAACCTCCGCTCCACTATCCCCTCCCGGTCCACGAAGAACGTCACCGGTATCCCCGACACCCCGTAGTCGATTCCCGAAAAGCCCTGGGTATCGAACACGTTCGGGTAGCTCACGCCGAACTCTGCCAGAAAAGCCCGGGCCTGCTCCTCCGGGTCGCTTCTCGGCTGGTTGATCCCGATCACCACCAGCCCGTCATCCCGGAACCTCTGCCAGACGGCCTCCAGGGCAGGGGCCTCCTGTCGACAGGGCACGCACCACGACGCCCAGAAGTTGATGATCACCGGCTGCCCCTCGAAGTCGGACAGCGACACCGTGCCCCCGTCAAAAGACTCCAGCGTGAAGGCAGGGGCCTCTCGACCCGGCAGTGTCGCCCCGCTCCCCCCCGTCGCCGACTCCCTGCTCAACGCCCCCCACACCAGTACCGCCACCAGCCCGGTAAACAGCAGCAGCGACACTATCGCCACTGCCACCATCCTCTTGGACCGCCAGAAGCTCCGCCCCCCATCCCCCGCCCCCGACCTCGGTATATCTATATCTAACCCGTTCACCTCCCCATTTTCGCACATCCCCCCTTCCCATTCCGCCATTCCCGACTCCAGCCTGCCCTCGAGAAGTCGGGGGTCGGAGGGGAATCCATCCCCGGGACGGGGCCGCTCATCCCGAAGCCGCTCGAAGGGTCGAGCGGGGGGGGCCTCGCCCCACCAATACGCCACCTCAGTCTTCGGCCAGCCCACGCCCTTCCCTGTCATTCCGAGGCTCCGCGAGGAATCTACCGCGCCTCTCCCCAACCCCCCGCTCTTTGCCACTCAGACCCCTCACTAGCTTCCCCCTTGGCAACGAATTATCAGGAATTTGCCGAGGCAAATTCCTGATAATTCAATAAGACAGGGCGGGTGGGCGGGAACCGATTAAATCCCGGGGGCAGGAGGGGGTGCCTCTCACCCCGCGGGGCCGAGGGCATCCCCTCCTCGTAGGGGCGACCGGCGGGTCGCCTTGGGGCGGCGGTCGGCCTACTCCGGCTAACCCGCCGCGCATGCCCCAAAAACCGCGCCAAAAACCCCTTGACTCCTATTACAACCGTGCTAAACTGTTTCGCAGTTCGAACTAATATTCCGTGACACAAGGAGGAACCAAAAACCCAGGGAAGCCCCCGAGACCCGACACCGAGGACTCAACCCCCCAGCCCATCCCAACGGCCCTAGCGCAGGCCCGAGGCTCAAGCCGGAGGCGTTATCTCCTCATCCCCCGGGTCCCGTGTCCCTTCCCTAACTTCCAGGCGATGGATGGTCCATCGACTCTATGCGGCAGCAGGCCTCTCTATAACGACGCCCTTGCCGATACGACGCCCCTTACCCGGGCGTATACGCCTCGCCGACTTTACCCTCGTCGAGGAATTCCGCGAGTCTTCTGACTCGTTATGCAGGGCCTTAGCGCCCTTATGCGGCTCCATCCGCCCACGGCGGTAATCGAGCCGATATGCCGTCCCGTACAGCGGTCGAGCGTTGATGCGGTGGACGGATGTCCCCACGCAGAGACGCCCTCGACAGCGGCAAGTCTCCCAAGGCATGCGTGAAGGGAAAGGCAGGACAGCCGCCGATGCCACCAGCGTCGGCGTAGGTGCCATCGAGGTCCTGCATCCGAGTCCCGGACCTTCCATCGCCGACCCAAACCCCAACAGACAGAACAAAATGAATACCCAAACCCCACAACTGAACACCCCCATCTCCTCCCTTCCCCCCCAGTACCAAACTAGAGGCAAGCGCCTGCGCCATGGCGCAGGCGCTTGCCTTTGTTTTTTCTTCCCCCTATCCCTTAAGGGCCCTAAGAGCCTGCCCCGAGTCCCTCGAGGGGGAGAGGGGGATCAAGGGGGTGAGGGTTCTTCTGTGGGGCGAGGGGTATCCCCTCCCCGGTTTGGAATGCGGGGTGATGGTTCCCTCCCCGTCCCTTAAACAATCAAAGTCGTACCTGAAAACGCAAAACAATCAAACACCGGCTCCTCCCCCTTGCCCTGCGCCCCGCAAAATTCCCGGAAACCCTTTTAGGCGTCATT